>CAVVTE010000018.1:0-349105 GCA_963751075.1 uncultured Chloroflexia bacterium
TGCCTGCCTTGCCTCTGCCTTCTGCCTGTCCCTGCCGTTGCCGGCCGGCCTGCCGATCACGCCTCCTGTGCTCCCGCTCCCGCTTGCTGGCCCCTACCCGTGTCCCGCTTGCCGTCCTGCCCCCTGCCCGCCTGCCTGCGCGGGACGACGTCCAGGGCTGTGGGGACGTGCGGCATCGTCCAAGCGACATTCACGTGCGGAGGGCCTCCACGGGGTCAGCCGTTGCGGATCCTGAGACTGTGTCCGCAACCGGCTATGGGAAGTGTTCCATAACGCCTCAGGCTGCTTTGAAAATAGCCGATTTTCCTGTCGCGGTGATGGGTCACCGGGGCATGAGGCACTGATCTGAAAATAGCGCCAGCCCTTGAACCGGTCAGTGGCAGGAAGTCTGTTTTCATACCCCGGTCGTGGACCTCGGATCATGAGCAACTGTTGATAAATGGCTCCTCTATTCCGCCACGCTCGGCACGACTCGGGATTGACACCTGCGGAAACGGGTGTACGCTGAGTCCCAAATCCATAACACATGACGGAGACCGGCTCGCCTCGTGGGGAGGGTCGCCGTTATCGCATCGCCCCCTGTCAACCTGCGGCGGGGACGGCCACGGTTCGCATCAAGAGGTGCCGACATGGATCCTCTCCGACTTGGCCAGAGCGTCACCCGCGTAGCCCGTGCTCGCCTCACCCGCCGGGCCGCGCTGGCCTCCAGTGGGGCTGGCCTAGCGAGCGCGCTGCTCGTTCGACTCGCCCCGAATGCGAGGGTGGCAGCCGCCCAAGAGGCCACTCCCGTGGCGACGCCCCCCAGCGGTGACAACCTACCGCCGCACGTGCCCGCCTGGATGCAGACGCCGGGCGCCCCCTCCTCGCCCTACGGTGAACGGGCCCCGGGCGAAGAGAGCATCGTCCGTCTCGCCCCCAACCCGGTCGTCAGCTTCTCCCCCCTGGCGGACGTGCCCGGCACCATCACGCCCAATGCCCTCTTCTACGAGATCCACTTCGGGGGTATCCCGGCCATCGACCCGAGCGAGCATCGGCTCCTGGTCCATGGCCTGGTCGAGCGCCCCACGCTCTTCACGATGGAGGACCTCAAACGCTTTCCCGCTGTCTCGGTGATCCACTTCCTGGAGTGCGCGGGGAATTCCTTCTCGGAGTGGACCGAGGCCACGATGAGCCCGACGGTGCAGCTCTCCCACGGGTGGACCAGCAGCGCCGAATGGACCGGCGTGCCGGTGGCCACGATCCTCCGTGAGGTCGGGATCAAACCGGGGGGGGGGTGGATCCTCGCGGAGGGGGCGGATGCCGCGGGGCTCAACCGCAGCATCCCCACCGCCAAGGCGATGGCCGATGGGCTCCTCGTCTATGCCGTCAACGGCGAAGACTTATACCCCTCGCAGGGCTTCCCCCTGCGCCTCCTGCTCCCCGGCTTCGAGGGGAACATGAGCATCAAGTGGCTGCGCCGGCTCAAGATCGGGACGGAACCCTGGCACACGCGGTGGGACACCCCCTACTACGGCGATCTCATGCCCGATGGGACGGCACGCGAGTTTACCTTCGTCATGGAAGCCAAGTCGGTCATCACGTCGCCCTCTGGCGGCCAGACCCTCCCCGGACCCGGCTTCGTCGCGATCACCGGCCTGGCCTGGTCGGGACGAGGACGGATCACCGAGTGGAAATCTCCAGCGATGGCGGCCAATCGTGGGCGGCGGCGACGTTGCAGGAGCCGGTGCTGCCGATGGCCTGGACACGCTTCCGCCTCCCCTGGCAGTGGGACGGCCAGGCGGCGCAGATCCAGAGCCGGGCCATCGACGAGACCGGCTACGTGCAGCCGACCATCGCCCAACTGGTGGAAGCCCGCGGCGTCAACTCCTTCTATCACAACAACGCCATCAAGACGTGGGCCATCGCGGCCGATGGGGAGGTGAGCAATGTCTACGCCTAACGGTCAGTTCGGCTTTGGCAGTCCGGCGACTCCTGAGCAGATCGCCGGCTGGGACATCGACGTCGCCGCTGACGGGACCGGGCTGCCTCCCGGGAGCGGCACGGTTCAGCAGGAGAAGGAGATCTGCCCGCCTGGGTGCCACGTGCCATGGGGCGAAGGGCGAGGGCGGTGAAGGTGGCCCACCCTTAGTCGGTGGCATCGGTTCCTTGAACACCGATGCCCCGCTGAAGACCGTCGGTAGTTACTGGCCGCACGCGCCGGTCTTGTACGACTACATCCATCGCGCGATGCCCGCCGACAACCCACAGTCCCTCACTCCGGATGAGGTCTATGCCCTGTGCGCCTACCTGCTGTACCTCAATGGCATCGTGCCCGAGGACGCGGTCATGGACGCCCAGACATTGCCCCAGGTGGTGATGCCCAACTATGCCGGCTTCACCAGCCCCGACCCGCGTCCTGATGTCTTCAATACGGTCCCCACGGAACCAACCGAAATCCCCGAGGCCTAGCCACCGCGAGACATCGGATGAATTGAGACATCGGCGAAATGTGGAACGGCCCTCCGAGGCAGAGGAGTCACGAGGCGTATCGCCAGTAAATTGGGAGTGGGGAGTGACCCGGCAGGAGCGGCGACACAGGCGTGCGGTCCACCGTGCAGCTTGCCCCTCCTCGGGGCGAGACGTCATCGACACCCGGACGCGGAACCACTATCGTTGCGCCGACCCGTTAATCCCGCCTGGTCTCGCCGTCCGGAAAGGAGTCGGTCCCATGCGCCGCTGGGCTCGCTCGACCGTTGCCGCGTTCGCCGTCTTCGCGTTGACGCTCCTGTCCTAGCCGGCTGCCGCGCAAGACACGAGCTGGCTCGACGGCGACCTCGCATCGTGGAACGCGGCCGGTATGGAGATCCCCGCCGCGCCGGCGGTCGAGGGCAATACCGATCCCCGCTGCAGCGAGCGGGAGCGGCCCGCCGAGACACCCGAGGATGACGCGCTCGTTGCCGCCGGCTGGCGCCTCTTCTGGTCGTACCAGCGTGGCTGGGGGGTCACCCTGGTCTCGGGTCTGGCCAGCTATGACGGCATGTGCCGCCCGCTCGGGTATCAATCGTTTGTCTTCGTCGATGGCACGTTCGCCGGCACCGTCGCGCCGGAGCCGATGAACTCGCGCACCGACGGTGCCGCGAGAGAGGTCAACCTCTGGTTCAAGGACCAGCTCTCGGCCGAGTTCGTCCGCTACGCGCCGGACGACCCGCTCTGCTGCCCGTCGTCGACAACCTCGGTCCAGTACACGATCGAGGAGACGGCGGACGGACGGTGCTCAACCCCGTTCCGTCCCAGTAAGTCCGCGCCCGGCTCAGGCCACGTGCTGCTGACACCGGAAACCGCGGATCTGTGATGAGGAGCGCCAGGGCGAGCTGGTTTGCGGACACAGATCCATTATCGCGCCTGATTGACATTCCGCGCCCATCTATGATGCGACTACCTCAGACAGTGATCCATCAGGGGCGCCGATGCTCTCACGTCGCCGCGCCGCGATGGCGGACTTTGCGCTTCCGGCCTGAGCGGATTGACCGCCTGCTCGGTTGCGCCGGCATCCGAGGTAGCGTGAAGGAGCACCCCATGGCCGACCCCCAGGTTCCGCGCACGCGCTACCGCTCGATCACCGCCGACAGCGCCCGCTGGGACGGGTTCGCGTTCCGGCCAGGCGACGTCGTGATCAGCACCCCGCCGAAGTGCGGCACCACCTGGATGCAGATGCTGTGCGCGCTCTTGATCTTCGACGGGCCCGCGTTCCCGGCGCCGCTCGACGAGGTCTCGCCGTGGCTGGAAATGTGCATCCGCCCGCTGGCCGAGGTGACGGCGGCGCTCGCCGCCCAGACGCATCGCCGCTTCATCAAGACGCACACGCCCCTCGACGGCCTGCCGCTGCACGCCGACGTCACGTATGTCGTGGTCGGCCGCGATCCGCGCGACGTCATGATCTCGTTCGAGCATCACGCTCGCCAATCTGGACTTCGCGCGCTTCCTGGCGCTGCGCGCCGCGGCCGTCGGCAACGAGGACCTCGCCGAGTTGCCGGAGCGCCGCGTCCCGTCCGAGGACCCGGTCGAGCGGTTCCGGAGCTTCGTCGCCGACGAGACGCCCGGCGTCCGCCGACGCTCGCCTCGGTGCTGCATCACCTCGACACGGGCTGGCAGCGTCGGCACGAGCCGAACGTCGCCCTCTTCCACTACGCCGACTTGACAGGCCGACCTCGCGGGGGAGCTGCTCCGCCTGGCGGGCGTCCTCGGCATCCCGTGCTCACCGGAACGTGCGCGGGAGCTCGCGGCGGAGGCGAGCCTGGCCCGGATGCGCGAGCGCGGTGCCGACGTCGCGCCGAGCGCGTCGCTGGGGACCTGGAAGGACGTGCGCGCCTTCTTCCGGAGCGGCGGAAGCGGCGAGTGGCGCGACGCGCCTCTCCGCCGCCGACCTCGCCGCGTACGAGGCGCGGGTCGCGGAGCTCGTCGGCCCGGATCTCGCCGCCTGGGCGCACGGCGGCCGGCTCGCGTCGGGCGTCGATCCCGACCGCTGAGCCGAACTCGCGCTCCCGCCCGAGCCCTCAAGCATTTTTGAAACCGGTTCCTGTAACGCTACTATCGGAACCATTTTCCCAAGGATGCGCTCCGGCAGTAGCCCGCGCTCTCGATGGCTCGCGTGATTGGCGGTCTGGAGAGGCACAGATCGGCCATGACTGACGATTCAGGACTCCAACTGGCTCAGGCTCCCGCACTCCCCCGCGCCGTCCGATCCCGCCAGTCGATCGCATCGAGACGCGCGGTGAGGGCCGTGCTGATGAGGAGATCGTCGTGGCCGCGGCTGGGCGGCACGCTCCAGCGCAGCAGCTTCCCGGCCCCGGCACCACTTCGAGGGCGCAGGCTGGCAGCTGATGACGATAGGTACGGGTGATGTCGGTGCCGTCGTCGGCGTACTCCTTGAGGCGGCCGCCGTCGATGAGGCGGAGAAAGGCCAGCCGAGATCTGATTTCGTCTTCCTATTAAAGAGGAAGGGCGAGACGATCCACCCGCTGCGGTCCCTTCCTGAGGCGCTCCGCCAGGAACGAGGCCGAACGCATCGGTGCCGACGAGCAGACCGTGCGCGGCTGGATCAAGCGCGGGGAGCTGAAAGCCGCGCGGTTCGGCACCCGCATCGACTACCGCATTAAATGCTCGACTACTACCAGGAGCTTCTACGCCGGCGCACGCACACCGGCGCCATCGCCGCGCACTTCCTCAGGAGCGCATCGACCGCCCCCGACTCCTGAGCAGCACCGATCGCCGGCGCGGTGATCGGATGGCCCGCGCTGCGCGAGACGAGGCCATGCAGTGGATCCCATTCCGCGGTGACCGCTCACGGGTGGTCGAGCAGAATATCGCGCGGATTGACATGCCCCGCCTATTCTCCATGCCGCGACGACCTTAGTCCGTGAGCCATCCGGCGCCGGAGAGGCCCTGATCGCTTGCGCCGCGATGCGCCTCGCCATCGCCTCCGCGATATAGCAGCTACTCGGAAGGACCATCGGACGTATGGCGTCTTTGCACGGTCTGGCACCGTGGTTGCATAGCTGGCCCGGTCGGCCAGTTCGGCCGTTAGGCGGCGACGCGAAGGAAAGGAGTCGGACGTCATGAGCACGCTTGCGGTCATCGCGTATCCCGACCAGAGCACGGCCGGGGAGGCCGCGGCTGCGCTGCAACGGATGCAGAAGGAGTTGTTGATCCAGCTCGAGGACGTGGCCTGGGTCACCAAGTCGCAGGACGACAAGCTGAAGCTGCATCAGGGCACCAGCTTGACCAGCGCTGGCGCCGCCGGCGGTGCCTTGTGGGGCTTCCTCTTCGGCTTGCTCTTCCTGGTTCCGATCGCTGGCATGGCGGTGGGAGCGGCCACCGGCGCCCTGGCCGGCCATCTCGCCGATTATGGGATCGACGACAAATGGATCAAGGACGTCGCCAGCGCGATCCCGCCAGGTGGCTCGGCGCTCTTTGTGATGGCGCGGGGCACCAACCGGAGCGGGTGTTGCCCGAGATGGCCAAGTTCGGCGGTACCGTCATCCGCACCAACCTCACCGCCGAGCAGCAGCAGGCGCTGGAAGAGGCGCTGTCCCCGTCCGCGGCCTGAAAGGGCGGCGGCCGCCGGGGCGGGCATCAGCGGGAGCCGGACGCGGCGAAGAGCGCCGGCTCCCAACGCTGACCATCCAGACCTGCCAGCGGGTGACCAATAGGTCAGCCACCGCTGCCTCGCGGGAGGATGCCGCGGCGCGTACTCGGTCTTCTCCCTCTAACCGTTCGATTCCACCCCATTTCACTGCCGGTCGGTCAACATCCACCGGCGCCAAGTCAAGCACCTCGGCGAGCCACGTGCGCTCATCGGAAAGCTGTGGTCTGGCGTCAACTGGAATGCCAGTCTGACGAAGAGGAAGAACCAGTTGGTCGATCGAGTCCTTCCCCAATCCATTCAGGATCAGGGCATCAGCCACACCCCGGCCTACGTGATCGAGACGGTGGTTCATTTCGTCATAGAAGACGCGATCTGCTTCCCCCTCGGTGACCACCGCTCCCCGGTGAAAGAGCGCTCGCAGCACATTCGTCGATCGCAGCAGCGGCTTAAATGCCCGTTCCGTGAGTTGTTCTGCTTTCAGCTCCCGTGCCGTTGCGACATCACCTTCGTAGCCAAGGCGCACCACCGATGTTTCCGGGACCCGTTCGATGCACCCCATGAGAATTGGACGAGCGGTGGCGGCAGGAGTTCCCGCGTCCCGGCGGCCGCTTCAGCTCGCCGCGTGAAGCCCCAACCGTGAGCCGTGGAAGAGCGGCGTCAGTCACTTGACACCCTGCACCGACGGCTGTAGCGTGGGCCAGGACGAGACGCCCTGCGGTGTGGACAGGGATGCGTTGGGCTCGGAGATCCCTGAGGCGCGAGCGGAGCACAGAGCACCGCCCGGGTTTGGCGTAAGGGGAGGATTCCGTGGACAACTCCAACTTTGATGCCGTCGCGCGTGCCGTTGCCGCTGGCGCCTCTCGTCGCCAGGTACTCCGCCTCCTTGCCATTGGCGCCGTGACCGCTTGGCTCCCTGGCCGCGCGGGGGCGGCCCCCGCGCGGCAACCCTGCGCGGCGGCGGGTCTGACCGACTGCGGCACCGGATGCGTCGACCTGTGGAGCGACGCCTTCAACTGTGGCGGCTGTGGCATCGCCTGCCCCAGCGGTGTCTGTCAGGGCGGGACCTGCTCCTCGGTTCAGGTCGATATCGGCTGCGTCTTACCCACCGTCGACTGCGGCGGCGGCGGATGCATCGACATCAGCAGTGACCCCTTCAACTGTGGCGGCTGTGGCATCGCCTGCCCCAGCGGCGTCTGTGAGCGCGGGACCTGCTCCTCGGCACAGGTCGATATCGGCTGCGTCGCACCCTTCGTCGACTGCGGTGGCGGTGGATGCGTCGACCTGTGGAGCGACGCCTTCAACTGTGGAGCTGTGGCATCGCCTGCCCCAGCGGTGTCTGTGAGGGCGGGACCTGCTTCCCGATCCGCGTCGATATCGGCTGCGTCTTACCCACCGTCGACTGCGGTGGCGGTGGATGCGTCGACATCAGCAGCGACCCGAATAACTGTGGCGGCTGTGGCAACGTCTGCCCGGATGGCGTCTGTGCGAGGGGCGTCTGCCCGCAGATCAGTCTCGGCTGTGTCTCGCCCCTCGTCGAGTGCAGTGGTTTCTGCATCGACCTCAGCAGCGACCCGAACCACTGCGGCGCCTGTGGCACCGTCTGCCCGGACGGTGTCTGTGAGGGCGGGATCTGTAGTGCGCCGCCGATCGCCTGTGTGCTGACCGAAACCAACTGCGGTGGGGTTTGTGTCAACCTGATGATCGACCCGGGCAACTGCGGCGCCTGCGGCAACGCCTGCCCGGAACCGATCAAGTCTGCGAAGGGGGTGTCTGCACCGCGCCGCCGATCGCCTGCGTGCTGACCGAGACCAACTGCGGTGGGGTCTGCGTCGACCTCTCCAGCGACCCGAACAACTGCGGCGCCTGTGGCACCGTCTGCCGACGGTGTCTGTGAGGGCGGAACCTGCTCCCTGGCCCAGGTCAGTCTCGGCTGCGTCGAACCCTTGGTCGAGTGCGTCGATCTGTGTGCCGACCTCAGCAGCGACCCGAACAACTGCGGCGCATGTGGCACCGTCTGCCCGGAGTGGCGTCTGCACCGGCGGGGTGTGTGCCGAGCCAACCCCGACCACGCCCGCCGCCGCTTCGCCTACGACCACACCCGCCCACGAACGAAGCGGCCAATGGGGGGAACGGTGTGCCGACCGCCACGCCCGCCGCCGCTTCGCCTACGACCACACCCGCCACTGGAGGGCAGGGATCCGGGTCGACCTCGTCCGGCACCACATCTGGGTCCTCCAACGCAGGCTGCTGCCACGAAGGCCACCGAGGCGGTGATTGCCTGGCCATTCGACCCAGCGGCGGGGCAGTGGACGATCGTCAACGGCTACCGTGGGGAGGGCGAGCACGCAGCACCCACCAGCGGCAGCCAGAACGACGCGCTCTTCGCCTTCGACTTTGGTGTCTGCCGGGCAGAGAATGTCGACGTGGCGGACGGCACGTGCGAGCTTGGACCGGCTGCGGAGAGCAGTACGGATGCTGCAGAACCCGGCTGGGATACCGCGGCGACCCAGGGGGTCGATATCCTCTCGCCCGTTGACGGCACGGTGGCCTGGACGGAAGAGGCGAACGCCCTCTGCCCAACTGTCGGGATTGCCATCACGGGCCACCCCGGCTACCGCGTGGCGCTGTTCAACGTCGAAGGGCGCCCGGAAGTTGGGGAGTCGGTGACGCGGGGCAAGAAGATCGGCAAGGTGGCGAAGGAGGGCTGCGCGGAGGGCGATCGCCTCCACATGGCGCTCTACCAGCCGCAAGCTGGGGCTGCCGGCGATCCGGAGGCGGGGCGGAAAGGGGTGCCGTTCACGGGAGACTGGACCATCGCCGGCTGCGACTTCCCCGACGACAAGCAGACCGCCAACCAGTACCGCGGGGTGCTCGTGCCGTGCACCCCCTGAGGACGATACCTCGGGAGGGGCCTGAAATCGGACCGCCGCGACCAAACTTGCGTTCGGTTGACTTATCCGTGTTCAGAGGCAACAGGCAATCCGAAAGGGTTCCCATCGTGTATTGTCAGGGGATCTGTATCTGGGGTCACTTGTGATCGCCATGGTCCCGCAGCAGGACTTTGCGCCGTTCTTCTTGGACCGGCTCCATGGCGAGAACAGCAGATATGGAATCACCCCTGAGGGATTCGGGAGTGCCAACCGGGAGTATAGAAGAGGCGGAAGCGACGGGGATCGGTGTCGTCACCGCATCGATGACACTGTTGGCACAGAACCGATCAGTATCGCGGTTGCCCTGCCTCGCCGCGTGAGCGGAAGCTTTCGGCACGCGGACCTTCATCTGACTCGGCCAGGGTAAGCTCAACGCAGGTTGAAGAGCCAAGATCCACGCGAAGGCCGAGAATCCGACCCTGCCCGAATTGGCGGCTGAGTTCGGGTCAGCCACGAGACGATTCGGTCAGTGGTGCAGAGACCTGCGATTGCTGCCGCCTCGGATTTGGCGACGACCAGCTCCCTTAGGACGCGCCAGCACAATGTGAAGCGCCAGGCGCGGGACATTGTCGCTGAGCAGACGGAAGTCCAGCCGAGTCGTCGCACCTCCTGTGCCGGGTGTTGCTTTGGCCGCTAGCTTTGCCAAGAGAGCCTGGTTGCAAACCCCTGAATGCGCGGCACCGAGAAATGCCCGTTCCAGCTGGCGCCCTGATGGCATGCCAGGGTTGTCGAGAGTCCTGACCACGGCAACACTTCCCTGAGCGGCAGTCTATCCTGACGATGTCGCAACATCGGCCATCGACGCTGCCTGGTTCGGGTCGTGGGCCTCCGCGAATCGAGACATGACGTCGTTCGTTGGCATTGAGAATGAGGAACGAGATGGCGCTCCGCATCGAAGACTACGCCATTGTTGGAGACACAGAAACGGTTGCACTCGTTGGGAATAACGGCTCCATCGATTGGCTGTGCTTTCCGCGCTTCGATTCAGCGGCCTGTTTCGCAGCACTCCTCGGTGATGAAAACAACGGTCGATGGCTGCTTGCTCCCGCCGTCGCCACGACGCGTATCGATCGTCGTTACCGACCAGGGACGCTGGTCCTGGAAACGGACTTCGAGACACCAGAGGGTGCGGTGCGCGTCGTCGACTGTATGCTGCCCAGGGAAGGAAGTCCCGACGTCATACGTCTGGTCGAAGGGCTGCGCGGGCGCGTCCCAATGCAGCTACAACTGAACCCTCGGTTCGACTATGGGCACCGCGTTCCCCTTGTCAGCATCGTGCCCGGCGGTGCCATTGCTATGGCCGGACCGGAGGCGCTCTCCCTGCGCACCTCTGTTGATCTCGACGTCACAAACGGTTCAATCTCCTCTGAGTTCACGGTCTCGGCGGGAGACCAGATGTGGTTCCGCTTGGTCTGGTTTCCATCGCATGAGGGGGAGCCGGAGCAGACCGACGCGGCTGTGGCATTGTCCCGGACCGAGGCCTGGTGGCGAAGCTGGTCTGAACGGTGTTCGTATCAGGGTCCTTATCGCGAGACCGTCCTGCGGTCGCTCATGACGTTGAAGGCACTTACCTACGCGCCCACCGGTGGCATTGTGGCGGCCGCCACGACCTCATTGCCTGAAGAGATCGGTGGAGTGCGGAACTGGGACTACCGCTACTGCTGGCTTCGAGATGGCGCGTTCACCATCGCGGCGCTCGCCCGGTTCGGCTATACCGATGAAGCGATTGCCATGGGGGCTTGGCTGCGGCGGGCGGTGGCCGGTGATCCGGCGCAATTGCAGATCATGTACGGGATCGGCGGCGAGGCGAGGTTGACCGAATTCGAGCTTCCGTGGCTGTCCGGATTCGAACAATCACGTCCGGTCAGAGTCGGCAACGCGGCCAGCGATCAGTTTCAGCTCGATGTCTACGGTGAGGTCATTGCGGGGGCGTACCGCGCGGCTGAGGCCGGCGTCCGGCCTCGGGAGGACGCATCGAAATCGCCAGGCCTGAATCTCGAAGCGATTATCGACACCGTCGAACGTCGCTGGCGCGAACCTGACGAGGGTATTTGGGAAGTCCGAGGCGAGCGTCAGCATTTTACGTACTCAAAGTTCTCGGCCTGGTACGCCGTCGACCGCGCGATCAAGCTCGGGGAAGCGATTGGCCGGGAAGTTCCCGTCGAGGGCTGGCAGCGGCTGAGGGAAGATATTCACGAGGACATCTGCCAACACGGATATGACACCGACCGGCAGACCTTCGTCCAGTACTACGGCGGCAAGGCGCTCGACGCCAGTCTGCTGCTCATCCCCGGCAGTGGTTTCCTTGCAAATGATGATCCCCGCATCGTCGGTACGGTGTCTGCTATTCAGCGCGAACTCGCAAAAGGACCGTTTGTTTCCCGCTATTCGACGGAGGAGGGGGTGGACGGTCTCGCTGGGAGCGAGGGCGCGTTCCTGATCTGTTCGTTCTGGCTCGTCAATGCGCTCGCCCATGTGGGACGCATCGAAGAGGCGCAGCGCAATCTCGATGCGCTGCTCGCCTTGCAAAACGACGTGGGTCTCTTGAGCGAAGAATACGACCCGGAGGCCAAACGATTATTGGGCAACTTCCCCCAGGCCTTCTCCCACATCGGCCTCTTGTCGTCGATTTTGGCGCTGCATGAAGGGTTCAAAGGTTTCAAGGAAGACTAGGGTAGGAGACGGAAGCGCGTTGTCGCATGAACATTCGCGCGCTGCACCTCGGCTAGCATCAACTGACCTTCGCATTGGCACAAGTTGGACGCCCGCACGGGTATCGTTGCGCACGGCCTGTTCCTCGGTATGGCGACTGCCCTCCTCGTTGCCGCCGACAACGGCATCGAACACCGCAGTCGATCACGGAAGGTCTGAGGGGTTACCGTCAGAGTAACCTCGGGACCATAAGAAATTTCGTGAGATTCGAGGAACACCGTCACATGTGACCCGCACCTATCTGTCCCGGCTAGGGGCAGCAATCCTGGCCCGCATGCCGTCGCCGTCTCGGCCGGCATAGTCCGCTGCCCCGCCCCGGCGGCGGCCTTCGTTTCAAGTTCAGGCAGCGGCCGACGGAGCAAGGGCGTTTTCCAGCGCCTGCTGCTGCTCGGCGGTAAGGTTGGTGCGGATGACGGTGCCGCCGACCTTGTGTAAACCGTCGAATGTAAAGCGGCACCAGGGCCAAAACGCCGGCGCTGATTGCGAGGCGGAACGTCTACAAACCTTCCGTCGCTCTGTGCCTCACTTGCGGGATCTGGCGTGTGCCGGATTGTCCACGCTCTGCGGGATAATTTGGATTATCCCCTGCCCCCTGCTCGGTTCTGGTAACGCGGGGCGCCAGCCCCATCGCGACCCATCACGCCGAATACTCCATTCGCCCCATGCCGTTACGCCCCGGTGGTCACTAGGCTCGGTTCAGGTCGCGACATTGATTCGCGGGTCAGGTTTGGTCGCAACGGGACCGATTGGACCCTCGACACCACACGCGAACATAGAGTCCGTTCGAGCGCAGAGAAGGAGCGATTCCCATGTTGAGGCGAGGACGACGGGGCGGGGAGGATGATTCCTCCGCTGCACCCGCCGGACCGGCGGCCGCACCGTCGACGGCCGGCAACCGGTATCGGATGGTCGAGAAGTTGGCCTCGTTCGGTGATGATTTCTTCATCGAGAATGACCAGGGCCAGCGAGCCTTCAAAGTCGACGGCAAGGCCCTACGCATGCGGGACACCCTCGTCTTTCGTGACGCGCAGGGCAACGAGGTTTGCAAAATCCAGGAACGGATCGCCCGCGTCCGGGACTCGATGGAAATCGAGGGGCCGGACGGGCGGCGGGTGGCAATGGTGCACAAAGCCATGATCACGCCGCTGCGGGAGCGCTATACGGTCAAGGTTGCGGATGGCCCCGACCTCGAGATTCAGGGCAACCTCCTGGACCACGAGTACCGCATCGGCAATGCGGCGACGGTGTCGAAGAAGTGGTTTCGCGTGCGCGACTCATACGGCGTCGAGATCGCACCGGGGCAGAACGATGTCCTGCTCCTCGCCGCCACCGTCTGTATCGACCAGATGGCCCATGATGCGGGCTAGGGGTGATCGTGATGGCCTCCAACCTGATCGATCGACCGCGTGCGGCGCCTCTGGCTGAAACCGGTCACCCACAGGAAAAGGAGCATCGTCCATGAAACGCGGGCTCGTCATGTTCGTGCTGGTTTTGCTGGTCGGAACCGGTGGGCCAATGGACAGCTGGGCGCAAGAAGCCACGCCCGTCACCGGAGCCGACCTGGGGGAGGTGGTTCTGCCGCCGGATGCGCCCGCCTACGGACTGACCTACGAAGCGTGGACCGCTCGCTTCGCGCAATGGGCGCACTCCCTGCCGGCGGCCATCCATCCCGCTGCGGATCCCACCGGCGCGCTCTGCGGCCTTGGGCAGGCTGGGCCGGTCTTCTTCCTGGTGCAAGCAGGTGATCAAGACGCCGTCGAGCGCACGTGTACCGTGCCCGCGGGGACGGCACTTCTGCTTCCGCTCCTGACCGCCTCCTGCACCACGGTCGAGCCGCCGCCCTTCTTTGGGCGCGACGAGGCCGCCTTGCGGGCCTGCACCGAGGCGTGGTTCGCGACTGCCGTGGAGTTGACAGCGGTCGTCGACGGCGAAACCATCCCGGATCTGGATCGCTACCGCGTCCAATCGGACCTCTTCGCGGTGGCGTTGCCGGCGGGCAATATGCTGGGGGTTGAGCCGACCGTCACGCAAGGGGTAGCGGACGGCTACTGGCTGCTCCTCGCGCCGCTGCCGGTGGGTGAGCACGAGCTCCGTTTCGGTGGGGGTATTCCGGATTCTGGCATTTCCACGGAGGTGACCTATCACCTGACCGTTGCCGAGCCGATGGTGGTCGAGCCGGCTGAGGGAACCCTGGAGGCTACCCCGACCGCCTGAGCACGCGTGCGCCTATCGCGGCGCCTGAACGCCAGCCTGGCCCCTCGCAGCCTGACCCGTTGCGTATATCCACTTGGCACTCCGGTCATCCTGCGACAGGCGTCGCTGCGGGAGGGGCGACGGAGGTGGGAGCGAAGGCGTGGATGCCAGCGTCCATCGGCAGGGCCAGGTAGAGCCTGCCGTCGCGGAAGACATGCGACGTGACCTGATCGAGATCCCGCAGGAAGCGCTCCATGAGCGCTTCCTGCGGGCATACCGCTGTGGTGCTCTCGCTGATCCGAAGGTCAACCGTCGAGTTGCCCACGGTGTAGGTTCCCGCGCCGTGATGACAGTCAGCCTGGATGGCCAGCGTGCCGTCCGGCAGGAATTCGACCGTGTACTGACTCGGGTCATCCGGCCGCACGATCGTGCCATCGCTGCCCTGGAACGTCTGCCACGCCCACCGCACTCCGGTCAACGTCGGCCGCAGGTGAAGGCTCCCTTTGTCGCCATGTAGGAGGAGCAACCCATCGGGATCGAAGGCATACGACGTCGCACTCTCCAGGATCGTCTGAACCCGCGAGTCCTCGGAGTCTGGTGGGCACATCGCCGTCGTGACCGCTAGCGGCGTCAGGGCGAGGACACCCGCCGCCGCGGTGTAGCCGCCGCGCCCGTGATTGCAATCGAGCCGGGCCAGAAGACGGCCTTCGGGCAAGAACTGCACGGTGTAGCGCGAAGGATCGGCGATCGTCACCGGTGCGCTATCCGTTTCGCCGAAACTCACCATCTCCCAGATCACCGGGGGAATGCCTGAGGCCGTTGCGGTGGGCGTGGCCGGTCCTGCGACCACGCTCGGGACGAGGAGGAGCAGGGGCGCAATCGCCAGGAGGACCATGGCAACCATCTCCTTCGCTATGGACCGCGAGCTGCAACGACACGAATGGCCAGGCCACGCGGACGCTACCGCGTCCGGCGACGCCCGATCACGGCGCCGGTACCCAAGGCCGTCGCTGCACCCAGCGCCAGCGCCATCGACACCGGCTCAGTGGGGACCGGCATTCCCGTCCCGGTCCTGGGAACCTGGTGGACCGGGGGTCCTCCTCCCAGATCCGGCGCCCGGGTGATGGTGACGGCCCCGGTCATCTGGGGATGGATCGCGCAGTGATAGATGAAGAGACCCGCGGCCGGAAAGACCTGACTGAAGCTGGCCCTGGGGGCGAGTGGTCCAGAGTCGATGGACCCGTCATCGGCCGTCACCGTGTGTGGAATGCTTCCGGTGTTCGTCCAAGTGACGGTGTCCCCGGCCTGGACCAGGACACTCGCCGGCTGGTAGGCGACATCGACGATGGCGACATCGGCCCGGCCTTGCGCCTGCGCCTCGCGCGGGCTGGCATCGATCATGAGCGCCGCTCCACTGAGCGCCGCCAGCAGTGCGGCCCACGGCCCGAGCCGCCCCCGTCCGCTGCGCTGCGTCATGCGGTCACTCCCCTCGAAACGGTCGCCCCGTCGGACCTTGCGTGAGCAAACACGGGGCCCGCCGCCATGGTAGGCTGCTCCGACCGCGTGGGCCAACTTTTCGGCGACGATCGACCCAACCGACCCCGTCGGCCAGCTGCTGTGGGTAGCCGGCGTTTGCAAGGTTGCGGCGGCGAGGTCGGCGGCTACGGTGCGGCGAAACGGCCAGAGCCGGCCGCACGTTGTCGACCCAAGCATGATGCAGTGCGGATGAGGCCAGTGCCCGGTAGGACCGGGCAGAGAGGACGAGCCGTGACGAGACGCGTATTCTGGGCCGGCGTGCTGGCGCTGCTGCTGCTGAGCGGTCCGAATGCCGCGGCGGGGGCCCGGGCGCTGCCGGCGGGCAACTGGCTCGGGGTGGAGTCGGCGGCGCAAGGGGTCGGCACCATGCCGTCGTTCGTTTGGACGTTGATCGATTTTCCAGGCATAGGGGTGATTGCCGCGCCGCTCTACACTGTGCAGTTCCTGCCGGACGGCACGGTCGACATCGGCGCCGACTGCAATCGAGCGGGAGGCACCTGGAGCGGGGGGGACGGTGCGCTCTCGATCGCGGTGACCACCTCGACGCGGGCGTACTGCCCGCCCCCGTCGATATCGGAGCCGTACCTCGCCGCCCTCAACGGCGTGACGGGCTACACGCTGCTGGGAACGACCCTGGTGCTGCACGGTGTGGCCGGAGACATGACCTTCTCCCTCTGAGACTGAAGGTTCGGGGGAATCTCGGCGCGAGCCTCTGCGGAGGCGAGACGGACGGCCTGCGAACGGGCGGACCACGGCCACGGCCGGTTGGTCGATGCCGTTGACAGAGGGCCACCTGCAATCGGCGGCATGTCAGACTCCTAGCTAACGGGAATGCCGGGAAATCTGGCCACCTCGGACGCCCCGGGCTCGGTCCGGATGTCTCCATCATCGATGCGGTGATCATGGAAGTGCTGATGACGTTCTTCCTGGTCCTGGTCATCTTTGGAACTGTCGTCGAACCCCGCGGTCCCGAGGCGATCGCACCTCTCCCAATCGGCTTGACCATCACCATGGACATCCTGAGAGCCGCGTTACCGGGGCGACGATGAATGCAGCCCGTGCCCTCGGACCGGCCCTCGTGCAGCAGGACCTCACCAACTGGTGGATCTACTGGGTCGGGCCGATCATCAGCGGATTGCTTGCCGCGTGTGCGCACAAGACGTTCTGGCTCAAAGGCAGTCAGTCCCGTCTGCCCGTCCGGCGCTCAGCTCCGGATGCGTGGCGTAAGTCCTCAGGGTGCGCACCGCTTCGCTCGGGGAGCGGGATAAGGTCGCTGTCGATTGACGCCGAGAAGGTTCTGCTACGCTTCGCAGGACTCGCGGACACGATCACTACGCCTCAATGGAGAGGAGCGGATCAATGAGAGAGTTGATCGTTGTGCTGATCATCATCGCGGTGATCGCCATAATCTGGTACTTGCGCTCGCCGCGTGCTCAAACCGCCGTAAAACCGAAGAGCGACGAGTTTCGTGGCATACAGGGGAACGCCGGCGCCTCTGATCCGGGACATGCGTCGGCTGCGACCCTGCCCGCGGCCGCGCCGAGCAGGGCGACCGACACCGTCGCCGGAATGACGAACGAGCGGGCCACCGCCCACCTGGCGGAGCCGACCACCAAATTGACCCAAGCTCGTCACGACGCCGAGCGTGCGGCGGCCCGCCTCTCCAACCGCGGCGAGACTGCGATGGCGATCCAGACCGCGGCGGCGGCGTACGGTGGCGTGCTCCCGGCAGACGGAACGCGCGAGTGTCCGCCGTCGTACCCGATTAAGGGAAACGCCCAATCGATGCGCTACCACGCGCCGGACTCGCCAACCTATATGGCGACGATCGCCGAGTATTGTTTCTCCAGTGGCGAGGCGGCCGAGGCTGCCGGGTTTTCTTCGCCACGGCGGGAGAAGACGGCTGCATCGACCCAGGTGCGGCAGGACGCCGAGCGCGTCACGGCCAGTTTTTCCAACGAGTCCGAGGCGCGGCAGGATGCGGAGCGCGTCGCGGCCAGGTTTTCCAACGAGTCCGAAAAGGCGCTGGCGATCCAGACCGCGGCGGCGGGGTACGGTGGGGCGCTCCCGGCAGACGGAACGCGTGAGTGTCCCTCGTCCTACCCGATCAAGGGCAACGCCACATCGCTGCTCTACCACGAGCCGGGCACACCGACCTATATGGCGACGATCGCCGAGTATTGCTTCGCCAGCGCCGAGGGGGCTCGAGCCGCTGGATTCTCCTCGACCGCGTACTAGCCAGCGCCGGGCGCGGAGCGGCGCCACGGGGCCCGACGGACGAGGGCCAAGCAGCAATTGATCAATTGCTCGCCACCCCTCGCCCTGGCTCGCCGCTGGGCGATTCCGGGAGTGAACTCAAGGTCGCTCTGCGAGCTATCAATGATGGCCTCCGTCCTCACGCGACTGCGGCGGAAGGCCGGAGGAGGGCAGCGCGTCCCATCGAAGGCGGCGACCTTGCCCCGGATCGCGGCCAGCCGCGCGTAGGGGATGGCAATGGTGAAGGGCTAGGGCGTCGGTCCTCCGTCCCCGATCGCGAGAGAACCGGCGCTCCGATCCCGTCGGGGTCTTGTGCACAGAACGCCCGAGCGTCGCGCCTGTGAGATGGCCGGGAAGGCGCTTCAGTCCGTCCCGTCCCCGAGCTTGAGTTTCGCCCGCGGCGGCGTAGGCGCGGCGACGGGCGGTACCCGCTCACTGGCCCCGGGACTTGTACGAGGTTCTCACTAGCGCTGGTAACCAGCGCATGTTAGCGTGCAACCTGGTTCCTATAACTTGCTCGTACCACGTCATGGCACCACCGATGGATGAAAAGCGGTGCTAGGGCGTACCTGGAACACTTTTTTCACAGCACGTCGCATGCCGAAGGGATGAAAACCGTCGCAACCAGGGCTCTGGAAGGGCCCATTTTCATACCTCGCCCAATATCGGATCCATTCGTGCCCTTTAGTCTGACACGGATCGTGTAACTCGCTTGACACTCTCTTCGCAGATATGGTGCCAATCGTCTCAGACGGATCGGTCTAATTACCGCGCCGATGTCCACAATGCCGTCGGGCAGGAACTGCACGGCATAGAGCGATTCGGCAATTTCCCCCACGCCCGGAAACGCGGTCAAGGTCCAGACGAACGAGGGAATGCTGTTTACCCCTGGCGTGACGGCCGGTTCAACCCCTAGCCCGTTACTCGCCGGTAGCGCCCGGAACCCCGCTGCGGCACCCGGATCGCTCAGCAGCAGGAGCGCCAGTACGCCGGCCTAGAATACGCGTCTTGTCATGGCCATTCCTCCCTGCCCGGTGCCACCGGGCGCTTCTGTCATCTGCACCGCATCATCCCGTTTGGTGCGGACGACCCGGCCCTGGTGATCGACGAACAGGACCGCTTCCCCCATGCTCTCCAGGGGGGCCGAGATCCGCGCCTGCTCGAGAAACTCCCGGGCGGTGGCGGCCTCCGCCGCCTGCCGCGCCGCGGCGTCGGCACTGGCCCGTTGCGCGGTGACGAGGGGGGTGACGTCGACGATCAGCACCAGCACGCTGGTGACCCGCTCGTCTGGACGGCTGGAAGCTTCCCTCTGCACTGGCAATCAGGGTACGGCGGGGTGCTGCGGATGGGGCTCATCCATAGCCTGTACTGCCTGGGATGCTACCAGGCGCTGTTTGCGGTGCTGGTGGCAGCGCGGGTGATGGGCCCGGCCTGGATGCTGCTGACGCTGGTCGTCTTCGCCGAAAAGGTGCTGCCGCCCAGGGCGGGCCACGGGCCCGCCCTGGACCGCCTGAATCCAGCACTCGAAGCGGCGCGTCGCACGCTATCCTTCCCCAGATTTTGGCCCCTTTCGAGTCTGCCGAGCGGACTTCATCCCGCCGGAACCCGGCGGAGAGCGCGGGAGAACAGTGGAGCAACCACCAGCGACGCCGATCGCGCTGCTCAATCGTGGGATAGCCGCGTACCACGAGGGTGACAGCGACGAGGCGCTGCGGCTGTTCGCTCAGGCGCTCCTGATCGACCCGGAGAGCGAGTTGGGGTGGCTCTGGTTCGCCGCGGTCACCGACGACCCCGCCGAAAAGCGCTACGCCCTCGACCGCGCGGTCAGCATCAACCCGGACAGCATCGGTGTCGCCAGCCGCAAACGGATGCTCGACGTCACGCCGGTGATGCCCAACGAATTGACCGACATCGGCGCACCGCCGTTGCCGCCCGAGTTGGCCGACCTCGAGGCGCAACCCCGGTTCGTCCCGCGCCTCGCCCTGCCGCGCCCGTCCCGCCTGGTCGCGACTGGCGTGCGGTGGGTCCGCTGGCGCTGGGTGCTGCTCGTCGTCCTCCTGGTGGCACTGGCGGCCGCCACCGCCTTCTTGGCGCTATCGTCGCAGCCGCCCGAGCGGTGGTACTTCGCTGTCGCCGGGCCGCTCAGCGGCCCGAACAGCCGGCTCGGGATCGAAATGGCCAACGCCGCCGACCTGGCGATTGCGCGGGTGAATGAGACGGGTGGAATCGACGGCCGCCAGATTGCGCTGCTGCGCTACGACGACCAGGGCAATCCCGAGATCGCGCGGGAGCAGGCCGCCGATATTGTCGCCGACGAGCGGCCGCTCCTGGTCCTCGGTCACCGCACTTCGGCCCCCTCGATCGCCGCTGGCGAGGTCTATCGCGAGGCCGGCATGCCGGCCATCAGCGGATCGGCAACGGCCGACGCGCTGACGGCGGACAACCCCTGGTACTTCCGGACGATCTTCATCAACAGCTTCCAGGGCACGCTGCTTGCGACGTACGTCCGCAGCAATCTCGGCCACGACACCGCCTCCGTCATCACCACCACGCGTCCATACGAGCAGTCACTGTCCACGGCGTTCACGGAGGCGTTCGCCGCGTCCGGTAACGTCAAGCACACCTGGGAGCTCGACCGCGACAATCGCGAGGCATCGATGCGGTCCATCGTCGACGCGCTGGCCGCCGATCCGGATCCCGGCATGGTGGTGCTCTGCCTGCAGCAGGAGGACGCGCGGGACCTGCTGCTGGCCATCCGCCGCGCGGGGCTGTCGCCGCCAATGATCGGCGGCGATGCCCTGGGCGAAGAAGGATTCGCGGCGCTATTCGCCGACGAGCCGGAGGAAGCGGATCAACCGGGGTACTTCACGGAGGGGATGTACGTCGCGGCGCCGATGATCTACGACGCGATCGGCGGGGACGCGCTCGCGTTCGCCCGGCTCTATCAGGAGACCTACGGGCACTGGCCCTCCTGGCAGGCGGCCAAGGCGTACGACGCCGCGACGATGGCCGTCCACGCCCTCTCGGTGGCGACGCTCGACGGCGACCCCAGCGCCCTGGCGGCGGACCGCACGGCGGTGCGGGATGCCCTGGCCGCGGTCAACGCGAGCGACGTGGCGTTGCGCGGCCTGAGCGGCCCCCTGTTCTTCGACGAGACGCGCTCCGTCCCGCAGGCATTTTCCGTTGGCCGCTTCACCGGCCGCCTCCTGACCAGCGCCCCGTGGCAATACCGGCTCGACCCCGATCCTTCCCATGATGACGCGGCGGCCGACCTCGAAAGCGGACGCGCAATTACGGTCGACGGGTGGCTCCTGCGCCGTTATCCCGTCGTTGATGTCGGCATCGACATCAACGAGATCCGGGACCTGGATGTGGCCACCGAGTCGTTCCTGGCCGATTTCTTCCTCTGGTTTGTGGCGCCGGAGGACGACCCGGCCTTGACCGACGTCTTCTTCCCCAACGCCACCAAACCGCGGTTGAAGCTCGAAAGGCCGCTGGAGGAACGGACCGAAGCGGACGGGACCACCTACCGGATGTATCGCGTCCAGCGGACGTTCAGCCAACCCCTCGATTTCCACGATTACCCCTGGGATCGCCACACCCTGCGGATCGTGGTCCAGAACGTGGCGCTGCAAGCCGACGACGTCGTCTACGTGCCGAGTCCGGCGACCATCGCCCTACCGCAGGACGTGCGCTTGCGCAGCGGGTCGGACCTCGCCCAGTCATTCAACAACGCGTCGAACTGGGAGGCCTCTCAGGTCGACTTCGTCTCCGAGGCCACCACTGGCCGCTCGGTGCAAAGCGCGGAGAGTGACAACGCCAATGCGTACGTCCAGTTCTCCAAGTTCGTGACCGAGATCACGATGCAACGCGACGTGCGCGGCTTTCTGCTGAATAACTTGCTGCCGTTGGGGTTGCTCGCGCTGGTGACGTACCTCTCGCTCTTCTTCGCGCCCGATCAGGCTGGGACGCGGGTCGGGTTCGCGGTGACCTCGATCCTCACCGCCTCGGTCCTGCTGGAGAGCGTGACCGGACCGCTAGACGTCGGGTACACCGTCGCCATCGAGGGGACCTACTTCGTCTACATTGCGCTCTCCGCCGCGCTCGTCTTCATCAACATCACGATCGAGCGGTTGTACAAGGGGAGACGCTTCAAGGCGGTGACCCGGCTGGATACGGCGGCGCGAGTGGTGTACCCCCTCGTCTGTCTGGTCACGATCGCGTTCTACGTCGCGCGATTCGGCCTCTAGCATGGGCTTTCCGGGCGAGCGCCACCGCGTAGCTCGCGTCGCCTGGTTTGCCCCATGATGACGAGATCGTAGGCCGTGTGACCCGCTAAGACCACGCCGGGGCCTTCAGCACGGTCTCCTCCGTGCCGGCCAGGGTCACGGCCACGTCGTAGATCCCGGCGGGCACGACGGAGTCATTCGACACCCGCGAGAAGCTGCGGCAGGAAGCCCACCCGCCTCACGTCCGCTTCCCTTCTGCACGGGCATCCTCCGCTGCAGCGGCCTCGACCTTCGCCCCGCCGCCGACGGCGTCGGTCGCCGCAGCGGCAGTCAGGTCCCGCGCCGCCTGGTCACGCACCGCGGAGGTGGCCAGTGCCTCCACCCCGGGGACCACTCCTGCCGCGCTCGCGACCACCAGGTCGCCACTGCGGATGGTCATCGCATCCGCGGCCGCCATCCGCACGATCCCGTCGGCGACGTGCTCCGCGCTCACGGTGGCGCGATCGGCACCCGTGACCGCCATCACCGCGGCGAGCGCCCGTAGGTCGGCAACACCCGCGACGAGCTCCGCTGCCGCCACGTCCTCCATGGCACCGGCCACGTGGGTTCGCCCACCGCCGCGGAAAGCTCCTCCACGCTGTCGCCAATGCCTTCACCCGCAGGGGTCTTCGGGGGTTCTTCGCGCTTTGCTCTGGGTCGAGATGCCCGCTTCTTGTCACTGGTTGATGTCGCTGCCGACGTGGTGCGTGCCATTGATAACTCCTTTCGGATCAATGCGAACGCGACGCCTCAACGATATCGCACACGTGGCGGCTGCGCGTCGGCAGAGGAACGCCACTACGGACCACGCTCTCCTCGGCTGCTCGACGGGCGCTGCCCCCGCCACCCGCAGGCTGCTGCTACGGCGTAGGCGTGGCGCCGGTGGCGCCCTCCAGTTCGTCCAGCGTGCCCACCGGTTCACCCATGTCCTGGAGCGTGATGCGGGTGCCCTGCGCCGTCGTCACCCCATACTCCCCGGAGCTGGTGCCATCCGGGGCCTCGACCTCCAGTGTGTAGGGAGCGGTAAAGCTCAGCCCGTTCTCGGCCACCTCGACGGTGCCCCGGATCACTGCCTGGCCGACAAACGGCACGCCCTCGATCGGAGCGGGGACGCGGAGCGTCACGGCCGCGGTGCGGGGACCGGTCGCCTCCCACACCCCGACCGCGGTACTCCCGCCATACGCCACGCCGAGGTACAGGCCATCGGCTGTGGCCACGATCAGTTGCAGCGGGTTGGCCGGATGCGTCGAATCGCGGTCGAGGATCCAGGCGCCGACCAGCGGATGGCCGGTCCTGGCCATCGGCGTCGCCTCTTGCGCGCTGGCGGGCCGAAACGCGAGCGTCCCGACGCTGAGGACGACGAGGGCGACGACCGCAACGCGGATCCATGTGCGGGGCATAGCGAGCTCCTCTCCTGATGACTGGCCGCGGCCCGAGCGACCGCGCGCCGGCATCATATGCGACGGGGCCACCCCCAGGGAGGCGCCGCGTGGAGCGCCTCACCCACCCGGCAACAGCCATCCTGGGCCTTGGTGACCCAGGCAATATCCCGGAGTTCGATCAGGAACTCTTTTGCAGGATCATGCGGCTGCGACCAGATCGGTCGAGGTCATCATCTTGGCAAGCGTGGGGTCGTAGTGAGCAGCGACCAATGGAGTATTTGCGTTCCACTGCGATCGGTCCAGGGTAGGGCACCACAACTCGGGTCGCCCCCTGGGCAATTGTTAGCAGCACGGGCCCGCACGCACTCCGTCGTCCCGATTGACACGGACAGGGATCATTTGACCGCGACGTAAGCGTCGGGCTAACGACGCCGAGTGCGCAAACGTGCACGAGAGGGTGCCGGCCAAATGATTCAAACCACCTCGATTCACTTGCCGGTCTCTTCGCTCCAGAACGGCGGCGGCCTCCGACGCTCAAGCCGGTACGTTCGCGCCTTGCGCCGTGCCGCGGGGAATGAGCAGCGCCGCGACCAGTCCCACCACCCCGAAGCCCACCATGACGATCAACGCGGCCGCGTACGCCGCATTGGGAGTGTCACTAAACAACGTCGAGACCAGCACCGAGCCAACCAACGCTGTCCCGAGGGATGAGCCGAGGTTGGAGACACTGCGCGACAGCCCCGAGATCTCGCCCTGATCCTGCTCGGGGAAGCTCGACTGCACGATGTTGACTGATGAGGTCAGCATCACCCCGACGCCGAGCCCCATCAAGAACAGCCCGGGCAGAAACGTCCAGATTGGCGAGGTGGCATCGGCGATCAAGAGGAGCAGGACGCCTCCAGCGATCGTGGTGGCAAATCCCGCTCGCACGAGCACGACCTGCGGTCGCCGTTGGGCCAGCCGTCCAGCGACGGCGGACGAGAGCAGGATGCCGACCGTCGAGGCGGTGAGAATGAGTCCGGTCTCGATCGGGCTGTAGCCACGGACCGTTTGCAGGAAGACCGAGATCACGAAGAAGCTGCCTTGCAGGATGAGCCACTGCATGTTCTGGGTCACCAGCCCCAGATTCGACGTGCGATTGCGGAACAGTCTGGTGGAAAGCAGCGGTTCTTCACCGCGTCGCTCCATTGCCCGAATGTGCGCGAAGAACCAGATCAGGAAGATTGCCCCGATCCCGACCAGCGGCCATACCGGGGAGATGCCGCCTTCGCTGATCAGGACTGTGTCGCCGATGACGAAGTCCTTCTTTGCTCGCACCCAGCCATAGTCGCCGGACTGCAGGATGCCCAACACCACGAAGACCAGACCGACGGCCGACAGAACGGCCCCCACGATATCGAATCCGGTCTTCGTGCCCTTCGCACCTGAGAACTTCCGGCTCATGAGGAGGATCGCCAGCACCACGAGGACCTGGGCAATGAACGACGCTCGCCAGCTGATGGCGCTCGTAATGAGACCGCCAATCAACGGACCAGCCGCGGAGCCAAGTCCGGCCGCGGCGCTGACCAGGCCGAACACCTTGGCGCGCGATTCCAGGTCGGCAAACGCG
Source organism: uncultured Chloroflexia bacterium (assembly GCA_963751075.1). Lineage (GTDB taxonomy): Bacteria > Chloroflexota > Chloroflexia > Thermomicrobiales > UBA6265 > JACCXM01. The sequence continues at coordinate 25,011 of CAVVTE010000018.1, forward strand.
ACCGTGAGGATGATGTAGATCGGGGGAATCATCAGCGCCGACCCGATCCCCTCCAGCAGGGAATAGCCGACGATCAGCACGCCCAGACCTTGCGCGAACGAGGCAATCAGGGCGCCAGCCCCATACACCACCAGACCCAGCATGAAGCAGCGCTTGCGGCCGAGGATGTCGGTGAGCTTGCTCCCGGGAATCATCAGCGCGGCCATCGTCAAGGTAAACAGGGTGATCGCTGTCTGCACGCCGTGGGTGGTCGTCCCCAGGTCCGCCGCGATGCTCGTGATCGCCACGTTCATGTTGGAACCGGCGTAGCTGGCGATGAATTGCGTCAAGACCAACGGGAAGACAAACGAGGAGATGACCGCGGCGGCGGTACTGCGGCCGCGAAGGGATTCGCGGCTTTCAGCTGTCGCGGCCTGGCCATTGGCCACCGCGGATGGCACTGGGTTGCTGGGCATCAAGCGTGAACCCTTTCCTGTACCCTCGGTTGTTTCGATCGGTGCCGGCATTAGGGACAGCAGATTCGGGCGTCGATTTGCGCCGTCAATTGGTTCGTTAGGCCTCATTCCGCAAGTGGTGTTTGCGGAGGCAGAGTACCACGACGTTCACCTGGAATTCGTCACTGAGAAACTGGACGATACCCCTGAGGGTCGACTTCTAGCATCCGGGTCGTCCTATGTCGCGGCGATCGAACGCGAGAAGATCCGGGAGCGGACGATCCGAGGGAAGCGGGCCAAGGCCGAAGCGGCCAAGCCGAAGCCGGCCGGGTGCCATCCTCGGGACTGGATCCATACGGCTACGTGAAGGATCGCGAGCGCGGCATTCGCACTATTCGTGACAACGAAACCGTGGTCGTGCGGCGAATCTTCCGAGAGGCAGCCGAGGGGCGCCCCATTCGTGACATCGTCCGTCGGCTCAATGCAGATGGCATCCCCGCTCCTGGGGCGAAAGTACCGGGCGGCAGCGGTCGATGGTGGAACAGTAGCGTGCATCGCATCCTGCGCGAGTCAACATCCAAGGGAGAGGCGGCGGCGTTTCAGGGACAAGACCGTGCCCCGACGCGGGAAGCGTATGGGGCATGTGGAGTGGGCGCCTCGTGAAGAATGGATCCCGCTGCCTGAGGGCGTGATTCCGGCGTTGGTGGATGCAGCAACATGGGAGGTGGTTCAACAGCGGTCGGTCACCACCAACCGTGGGGCCACGACGCGGAACGAGGAACGCCCACGTTGGCTGCGTGGTGTCGTGCAGTGTGCGCGATGCGGGGCACCCATGCTGGTTGAGATCAGCAAGGGGTACGTCTACTACCGCTGTGGCAGCCGATAGCGATTCCAGGGCTCATGTGGTGCGCACATGGTGCGGGCCGAAGTCCTCGAGGTGTGGTCCTGGGAGCAGATCACCGCCGTCCTCGAGCACCCGGAAATCGTGCGGGCGGAATTGGAGCGCATCGTGAGCACGGAACCTGATCCCGCTCTGAACCCAGAGTGTGAGGCGACTGCGAGTGCCCTAACGAAGGCTGACTCTCAAACCAAGCGACGCCTGGCCCTGTACACGGCGAGCGATGAGGCCAGCTTGCCCATGGACGCGGTGAAGGCGCAGTTGGGACAGATCGAAGCTGAGCGTAAAGCGGCCGCTGCGCTTTTGGACGCTGCAGAACGTGCAGTGACCGATGGTGCGCAGCGCCAAGTGGCGTACTCCTCAATCGATGCGACCTTGGCTCAGGTCAGCGTTAACCTCGACACTCTCGATTTCTCTGGTCGCCGCAAGGCCGTGGAGGCGCTGGTGGAGACGGTGGTCGCAAGCAAGGACGCGGCGTCGTGGCGCATGGACATGGTGATTCCGATCAACGAGGATGGTGTTGTGTTCACAACACCAAGGTGACGGTGCCGCCCGGCCACTGGTAGTGCCAGACCGGAGTGGTGTGTGGCGGACGATCGCCGCGGGCGATGACAAGCACGGCGACGAGAGGTTCCGCGAGGAATACCTCCCGCTCAGCGTCTGTCATAGGTCGTGGCATGGTGCCTCCCTGGACGGATTGGCGCTGTTCCTTGTCATGGCGCCTTGTGGGGATGGTCGACGTCCGCAGCGGTCATTATGCGGACGCCGACCTCTTCGGCTCGGTGATGGATCGCGCTAGCGGTCTCGGAACACCTCGTCCAGCTTCTCCGCGAACTCCTCAGGATGTGTCGCCATCCCAACATGGTCGCCGGGGAAAACCACTGCCTCTGTTCCCAGACGCTCGGCCAGCGCGAGCGCGGTGTCGTACGTCTCCTGACCGACAGAGGCTTCGCCAACACCCACCAGCACCTTGGACGATGCCCCCTGCAGGGTGGCAATGTCCGGCATGTAGCTGGTGACCGGCAGCAGATAGTGAGCGAAGAAGAAATCGAGGTTCTGCTCCATGCTGGCCATCTGTTGTGCCATGAATTCCTGCGCCTCGGGACTCATCTCGACCGGTGGCGCGGACTCATCCATGCCCGCGGTGGACATGAACTGCTCCATCGCCGGACCAGCACCTTCCTTCAGATACGTGTCATAGATCGCCTGGCCATCCTTGCGGCGCTCGTCTCCCTCCGGCAGGAGTTCGACCAGGGGCGGCTCGTGCGCCACGTACGTCTGCACCAGCTCGGAATGACGCTCGACTAACGCGAGCCCGATCACCGCGCCGCCGCTGTGTCCCAGGACAAAGGCAGGCTGGTCACCGATCGCCTGCAGCAGGTGATGCGCGTCGTCGGCGTGAACCTCGACCGGCACATCCTCGCCCGGGCCATCCAGGCGGCTGTGCGAGATGCCGCGCGGGTCGTAGCGCACGACCGTGTAGCTGTCCTCGAGAAAGCTGACCAGGGGCGCAAACCCCGCGGCGTCCGCCATTCCGCCGGGGATCAGCAGCAGCACCGGACCCGATCCGGAGACCTCGTAGTACAGACGGGCGCCCGGTACCGTCAGATAGTCTGTGGTTACGGCCTCAACAGACTGTAGCACCATGATTGCACCTCCTTGATCTTGCGCTCCCATCGAAATCGTTGCCTCGGCCGCGACGACTGCCGGCGTGAGAGCCGCGACGGCGACTCCCGAAAGGAACCGGCGCCTGTTGGTTCGGCCGGTCACGAGGCGGTCTGCCGGCTTGGAAACCTGTGACACCATCGCAATGACTCCCATGATTGGCTGCCGCGTCTTAGTCTCCCGAACCGGGCGGAGCATCACGGCAGGCGACACCGGCGTACGCCGGCATGCTGCGCGGGTCACCGCCAACGCGGTGACATCAGCTAGTCGTTCGGCCGGACCCAGAATCGACAATTAGGGGCGGCGCAGTGATCGAGGCGCACTTGGTCGACGAAGGTGACCTGCCTCAGCGTGTGATCTCGGGAGGGTGAGCGTCCGCTCGCGGGCTGCTGTCTAGAATCGCCAACGGGTTGGGCTGAAGGCGCCGGCGCTCCCGACCCCCTCCTCCGTTCCGGTAATCCCGGGGAGACCGAAGACCGTCGTCGGCCTGAGCTCGTACACCGCGTACGGAGGCGGTCCGGCGGTCGGGGCGCTGGGGCCGACGACCGTGCCGTCCCGCACCTCCAGTGGCCAGCCCATCTTGGACCCATAGGCATCGGCTACGCGGTGGAGCGTGGCGTCGTCGGTGACTTTCCGGGCCTCCCCTTCGAGGATGAGATCGAGCGCGGGGAGCGCGGTGCTGCTGGTGGTGAGCACGCACCGCGGATCGCTCGCGAGGTTCTTGCCTTTGCGCGTCGTCTCGCCGGTGATGAAGTAAAAGGCGTCATCCAGCCAGAGGCCGAGGAGTGGCATCACGTGCGGCCGGCCATCGGGGCGCATTGTTGCCAACCAGTACGTCCGACCCCGCTCTGGGTTCTCGAGGCGCTCTCTGGCCGCGGCCCAGGGGGTCGCCGTGGCGTCTGCGACCAGTGGCTGCGCAGCGACTGGCGTTTGTTCTGCCATCTCCTCTCCCCTTCTCGTTCCTCGCACGTCATCTGCGCCATTGTCAGCTCCGTCAGCCGACGCACCTCTTGGACGTAGAAGAGTTCAGGCTGTCGACATCAGCGACCTGGAACTGGGCTGGCAAGGGGAGAGCGCAGGCTTGCAGGATCACGGACCGGGCCTACTTCGTCCCCCGGACCGCCCAGGCGCGAGCGATGAGGGAGATGGACCCATCGGCCGCGATCGGCAGGGTGGCCTCGAGTTGGTCCCGTAGCACTGCCCGCTGCGGTTCCGCAAGCGAGGCCACATAGCGCTGGGCCACACCCGAGCCGCCCAAGAGATGGGGTTGCCAATAGTCATCGAAGTCGCGGAAGGTGGTCGGGACGGTGATGGCGTGCACCGCGACGTCCTGCAGGCCAGCATGGCGAAAGAGAGCCGCCAGCGGCTCGGGCTGACACATGGGGAACTGCCGGCTCTGATCCAACGCCGCTGCCGCAGAGTCCAGCGTGATGGCGGCCTGCCAGAAGGAGCGTACCAACTGCATCTCGCCTGCGTAGTCCCAGACGTAGGCACCGATGGTTCCCCCGGGCTGGGCGGCGCGCACCATCTCGGCGACGGCCGCCGCCGGGTCGGGGACGAAGTTCAGGGCGAGGCCGGCGACCACCGAGTCGTAGGCGTCGTTAGGCACCGGCAGCGCGCGGGCATCTCCGATTTCGAAGCGAATCCGAGAATCGGTGATCTGGGCCGTAGCGGAGCCGATGAAATCAGCGGACGGATCGACGCCGAGCACCTCACGTGGGTCGGCTGCGGCGAGGATGGCCTGGGTCAGCGCCCCGGTGCCGCAGCCCACATCCAGCCATCGCTGTCCCGGAGATGGCGCCAACCACGCGAGGAACGCTTCGGCTGCCGGACGGCTCCAGCGTCCCATGTAGGCCTCGTACGCCTCGGTGTTTCCCCAGACATAAGGGCGAGTGACATCGGCCAATGGAGCTCTCCCGAGTCTGCATCACGCATCGTGCGGCGTCCCCTGTGTGCACCCTTAGGGTTCGGCCCAGGAAGGTGGATTGTCGCAGACGCCATGTCGGTTCGCGCCGGTTCTCTGTGACGCCTACTCGTCGAGGGGATTCGCGTTTCAACCTCGGTTTCGTGCCAAAAAATCTGCTGCTCAGAGCCCTTTCCGGTTCCCAGCAGTTGTCGCTCAATGCTGTCCATTGCTTGGGACCAGGGGCAGAGCGGAGCACGTGCTCCCTGTTTAGAATCGGTTCCATCTTCCAAGCTCGGATGAAGACAAGCGCATTGGGACCTTGGTGCCCGGAGTCAGTGCTTGCGGGTGGATCCTACTGATCCCAGCCAACACCGAGTTGCCATCCGATAAAGCCCAGAGAGTCAGCCGCTTCCGAGACGCGTTTACCAAGCGGCTTGCCGGCGCCGTGCCCGGCCTCAGTTTCGGCTCTCAGGAGTATCGGCCGCTCGTCGGCGCACGAGGTCGCCCACTGCAGCAGGGCCGCCATCTTGCGAGCGTGCATCGGATCGACCCGGCTGTCCTCCTCGCCCGTTGTCAGGAGCGTGGCCGGGTAGCACGTCCCTTCGACGACATGGTGGTACGGAGAGTAGGCGACGAGCCAGTGAAAGGCCTCCGGGTCGTCGGCCGAGCCATACTCGGGAATCCAGAGTTTGGCGATACGGAAGTGGTGGTAGCGAACCATGTCGAGGAGCGGTACCGCGCAAACGACCGCTCGAAAGAGCTCCGGACGTTGGGTCAGAGCCGCGCCTACGAGTAGGCCGCCGTTACTACCACCCTCGATGGCGAGACGTTCCGGCCGGGTGTACTCCTGAGCAACAAGCCATTCGGCCGCGGCGATGAAGTCGTCGAAGACGTTCTGCTTGTTTTGGAGCATGCCCGCTCTATGCCAGGCCTCGCCGTATTCGCCGCCACCGCGCAGATTGGGGATCGCGACCATGCCGCCGCGCTCCGCCCACGCCAGAGTCGTTGCGTCGTAATAGGGACCCAGACTGATGCTGAATCCGCCGTACCCGGTTAGCATCGTCGGGGTGTTGCAACTGCGCACCATCCCGCGACGGTGAATAAGGAACATCGAGATCAGCGTGCCGTCCTTGGAAGGAAATGAGACCTGGTTGACCTCGATCGACTGAGGATCGAACCCCGCCGGAAGTGGCAACGGGGCAAGGGGCGCATGCGTGCCGGTCTCGAGGTCGTAGACAAACGATGATCCCGGCGTGGCGAACGACTCGAAGCCGACGACGACCCAGGAGCCGCCTTCCTCTCCATCGAGCGTGTCGATGGTGCCCAGGGTAGGCAGGGGAAGCTCGTAGCTCGCAGTGCCATCGAGTTCGTAGACCCGCAGTCGAGAGGTGGCACGTTCGAGCTCGTGCGTCACGATTCGGCCGTCGACCAGCGTAAAACCCTCGATCACCCGGTCTTCCCGCTCAGGGACGACGGTTTCCCACTGGTCCAGCAAGGGGTTGAGCGGGTCGATCGACACGATGCGGTAGTTCGTAGCCTGCCAGTTCGTGCGCAGGTAGATCCGGGTGGCCGTCGGGATCACATCGCTAAAGAGGGCGTCGATCTCCTCCACGATCGGTTGGAAGCCCTGATCGGAGCCCGACAGGTCACGGACATAGACGTCGCTGCGGGCCCAACCCTGGAACGCGGTGACGACGAGCCATCGCCCATCCATTGACGTCCGGAGCCCGAGCATGTCCTGGGGGGAGCGGCCCTCGCCAAAGACCTTCGGGTCGCGCGATGAGTCGTCGCCGAGGCGGTGGTGATAGGCGTGGCTATGGTACTCCTCCTCGCCGGGCGGGACGGTGCCTGGTTCGGGGTAGCGCGTGTAGAAGAATCCGCCGCCGTCGGGCTGCCACGTCACGCTACTGTAGCGCGTCCGTGGAATGGCATCGGGGAGGACGCGGCCAGTCTCGACCTCGACGACCTGCAGCGTGCTCCACTCGTCGCCGCCCACTGATGTCCCATAGGCGACGAGTTGGCCATCGATCGAGGGAACCCACCAGTCGAGCGCTGTCAACCCACTCGGGTCGATCGCGTTCGGATCGACCATGACCCGCTCCGGCCCGTCGTCGCCGTTGCGGGTGTAGAGGACCGGTTGCGCTTGCTCACCCTCGCGCTTGAGATAGAACAGCTGCCGGCCGCGCACCGCCGGCTGGCCAACGACGCCGACCGAGAAGAGTTCGTGCAGACGTGCCTCGAGCATTGCACGGCCCGGGACGGCGCTCAGCAGCGCCTCGGTGCGTGCGTTCTGCGCCGCGGTCCAGTCCTGCGTCTCCCGGCTGTCGGCGTCTTCCAGCCACCGATACGGGTCGGCAACCGGAACACCGTGTAGCATCTCGATCGTCTCGCACGGGATCGGCGACAGGAATTGTGTTCTCGGACGTCGGCATGAGACTCTCCGTTCTGGCAGCCTGATCAGCGGTCACCTTGCTCGCTACTTCGCTTGCGGATGAGACTCACAGCCAGTGCGCCTCTTCTAGGGGCATGTCCCATTTTGTGCAGACGTGAATTGACATGGTAGCTGGGAGCGGTCATGGGGTGATGCGGTCCCGCGGCTGGTCTCCTCGCATCTCCCTTCGCCATTGCGCGGCCGGAACTCCTGAGCAGTTTCCATCCGACGATGAGTCGCTCTCAAAGGTGCTCGATGAGCACCTGCATGTGGAGTAGCCATGCGGGGAGGGACCTTGATAAGAGAGGGGTACGGCTCCCCACGTAGAATCGATTCCATTTTCCAGGCTCATGTGGAGACACGCGCACAGGAGGAAGCCATGGAACGTCTAGACGGACGGGGTATCGCCATCACGCGGTGATAGCACAGCACGGCGGGGAATCGGTTCTCACTATGAAGATGAGCCAGGACGGCCCGGAACGCGCGGCTATGCCAGCAGATCGGCCAGCGACTGCGCCTCACGGCGAAGACGAGACCGCAGCTGGGGTGGGCTCAGCACCTCCACCGCCGGTCCCCAACTTCTGAGCCAGGGAACCAGCTCCTCCATGCTGTCCACGCGGTAGATCATGATCACTTCGGGACCGTTCTGCTCCTCGTCCACGAAACCGTAATGCTGGCGCTCACGCACCCAGCGGACGGAGCGCCCGTCCACGCGCACCCGCACCTCCTCCCCGGCACCTCCAGCCTCTGCTCCCTCAAGGGCTGTCTGCCGCTCCTGGAACGTCTCGGCAAGCACTTCGAGCGACTCGATTCGGTCGAGCCGGAACTCTCGTTGCCCCAGCCGTAGCCGGCAGTAGGCTTGGAGGTACCAGGCGCCACTCGAGTAGGTCAGTCGGAGCGGCTCCACGTCGCGCAGGCTGACTTCGTCTCGCGCGAGGCTGTGGTAGTGCATCCGCACGACCCGACGCTCGCCGAGTGAGCGCTGCAGGGCGCTGAGCTGCGGATCGTCGAGATCGAACCGCGGGCGCGGGACCATGAAGGTGATCATCTCGCCCAAGCGCTCCACGTCGCGCCGAGTCGCCTCTGGCAGTGCCACGGCGATCTTGGCCACGGCTGTATCTGCGCCTGTCGCTATCCGCCCGACAGCCTGCTCGCCAAGCAACCGTGCCCCAAGAAGCAACGCGGTAGCTTCCTCGCGCGTGAAGACGAGTGGAGGCAGGAAAAAGCCCTGCATCAGCTCGTATCCCTGACCGGGAAGCGAGACGATAGGCACCCCGACCTCGGTCAGCGCCAGAATGTCGCGGTAGATCGTGCGCTTGCTGACCTCGAAGGCGTCGGCCAGCTCCTCCGCTCGCACACGTCGCCGCCCTTGCAAGTGCAAGATGATGCCGAAGAGGCGGTCGATCCGATTCATGCGTGCCCGCGAGCACCTCCCGGCGTGGCTTGCCGGACGCTCTAACTCCCGTGAGTCGCTCCCCAGTGTAGCCACCCCGCGCACTGACTCACGAGGCCGTGTCCGCACACCCACTGGCACCTCGAACACGCTGTGCGGCGGCTTCGCCATGCCGCAGTGATGGACATGGTGGCAAGGTCGGGCCATGAAATGCGCTCCCATTGGTGAGCAGGCAGCGGCCCGCGTCGATGGGCCATGCGGAGGGAACATGCTCGACAACGTGGTACGAGTTGCTGACATAGGGTTGTCACCACGCCATCCGAGACTGAGACAGCCGACCAAATGGAGTTGGTCGGCGCCGGGAGCCGCACCTGTCACCGGCGCGCGACGGTTTGACAGGGGCGCGATTCGGGTCGAGCAGGAGTCCGTGGACCAGAGAAGGAGTGTTGTAGGTGTCGCAGTTTCTTGAGCTTTCCCGGTTTACCGTCAAGCCCGAAAACGTGGATGAGTTCCTGGCCAGGCGCCCGGCGGTACTCGATGTCATTCGCCGCCGCTACCCCGGGTTCGTCTCCGCGTATTTGGCACGGCTCGAGGGTGACATGTGGGTCGATGTGGCGTTCTGGGAAAGCATTGAGCAGTGCCGGGTCGCCATGGACGAGGTCCCGAGCATCCCGGAGGTGGCCTCCTGGCTGGCGCTGATCGGCGAGGACGTGTCGATGGAGCAGGCCGAAGTCGTGCAACCGTTTCCCGCGGTCGCAGCGGCTACGCGCTAGCTTTTGGCTGCCCCCACGCCTTCCATGGCGTGGGGGCAGCGACCCCTTGCCACGGTGAGGGAGGCCCCAAGCCGTATGGCGGCACGCAAACGGAGAACCCATGGGAAGTCCCCTCAAGGAGCGGGTCGACCGCCAGGCGGCGAGACGATTGGCCGATGCCATTGCCGCGGTCGACACGTCGTTCGATGCCGCGGCGTTCGTCGCGGAGGCCAGCGCCTCGCTCCACAGCCTGGAGCTCAAGGCCCGTGTTGAGCAGCTCGCCGCGACATTGGAACGGCATCTGGCCGGGCCGTTCGGGCGCGCGGCGCAGGTTCTCTGCGCGGCGGCGTCCGGCGCCGCGCTGGACATGTGGGCGGCCTGGCCCTGCGTCACGTACGTGGAGCGGTGTGGGCTGGACGAGCCCGAGACGGCGCTTGATGCGCTGGCGTGCCTCACCCGGTACGCCTCGGCGGAGTTCGCCATCCGCCCCTTCCTCGAGCACCACCCACACCGGACCCTCACGAGGTTGACGGAGTGGGCCGACAGCGGGGACGTCCATCTCCGCCGGCTGGTGTCGGAGGGTACGCGCCCTCGCCTCCCCTGGGCCCGCCGTCTGGTCGCGCCGCAATGGGACCCGTTGGCAGTCCTACCCCTGCTCGATCGGCTGCACGACGACCCTGAGTTGTATGTGCGGCGTTCGGTGGCGAACCACCTCAACGACCTGGCGAAGGATCACCCGACGCTCGCGGTGATAGTGGCCCGCCGCTGGTTGGCAACGGGCGGGACGCATGGCCCGTGGGTGGTGCGGCACGGACTGCGCGGCTTGATCAAGGCCGGCGATTCGGATGCCCTTGCCCTCGTCGGCGCCGACCCATCTGCCGCTGTCGAGGTGTACGGCCTGCGCCTTCCGGAGGCACGGGTCCGCATCGGGGACACGCTGCACTTTTCGATTGACGCTGCGCAACCCGGCCGATCGCCCCGTTCACCTGGTGATCGACTACGTCGTGCACTACCGCCGCGCGAACGGGTCCACATCGCCGAAGGTCTTCAAGCTATCGACGCGGACCGTCCCGCCAGACGACACCATCCTCGTGCGTCGCGCCCACTCGTTTCGTCCCGTCACGACCCGGCGGTATTACGAAGGGGACCACCGACTCGAAATCACGGTGAACGGCCGCGTCGTCGCCGGGACCACCTTCCTGCTCAAGGAGGATTCTCATCGAGATTCCTGAGGAGATCTCGCCGATTCGGCATCACTGAGTCAAGCGCTTCTGTTGACTCCTTCTTACCCACAGAATTCCGCTGCTCGGCATGCCCAGTCAAGCGCTTCTGTTGACTCCTTCTTGCCCAAGAATTCGGCTGCCCGGAGAATTCGTAAGCCTTTCGCGGTCATTTCTCAATGTTGTTCATTGCGATGGGACCAGGGCAAGGGGCACGTGCTTCCCGTTTAGAATCGATTCCATCTTCCAACCACATGTGGAGACAAGCGCAAGGGAGGAAAGCGTGGAACGATTGGATGGACGGGGTATCGCCATCACCGGCGGCGCCGGCGACATCGGCGCCGCGATGGGGGCGGAGCTGCGCCGGCTCGGCGCCAACGTCACGCTCATCGATCGTAAAACGCCTTCAGAAGCCGAGCCCTGGCTAGAGCGGGCAGGTGAGCACGGCGACGTCGCCTACGTCCAGGCCGATGTCCGCGACCGGGAAGCAATCGACGCGGCGCTGGCGGCGATCGATCCCCTCGACGTCGCCATCGGCAACGCGGCGGTCGGTCACGGTATCCCGTTCCTCGAGATCACACCGGAGCAGTGGCAGGACCACCTCGATGTCAACCTGACCGGCTGCTTCAACCTCGGCCAGGCGGCGGCGCGACTGATGGTCGAACGGGAACGCCCCGGCCGCATCATCTTCACCGGCACCTGGGTGCAGGAAGTGCCCTGGCCGGAGATCGCCGCCTATTCGGCGACGAAAGCCGGGGTTCGCATGTTGGCGCGGTCGATGGCCCGCGAGCTGGCGCCGTACAAGATCCTCGTCAATGTGATCGCGCCCGGTATCGTCAACGCCGGGCTGGCGCGTCACCAGATGGAGACCGAGCCTCAGTACGCCCGCCGCGTCCGCCACGTCATCCCGCTCGGCGCACCGCAGACGACAGAGCAGGTCGCCCGCGCCACCGCCTTCCTCTGCTCCGACGCCGCCGACTACATGACGGGCGCGGTGCTATTAGTGGATGGTGGATGTTCGTTGTTTCAGTTTGCGGAGGATGACGGCGAATAAGTGTGGAAGGCGGATGTTCGTTGTTTCAGTCGAGGATGACGGGAAGACAGGAATCGAGAGCGGAGTAGGGGCGACGCCTGCGTCGCCCGTCGTCCTCCCACCTATCACCCCATCATCTCGTCTCACCCCAACGGCTTGAACACCACCCCGGGGTTTTTCTCCTCGGTGTAGCGGCGAACCCAGTCGGAGGCGAAGAGGGCCACCAGGCGTCCGTCGCGGTCCTCGGTCCGCAAGGCGTCCCGCGTCGGCCAGTTGAGACCTTTACCGCCCTCCGCCGCGCCCTCCACCCAGAGAGCGGTTTCGTAGGGGAGCCGGTTCACATCGGCCTCCACGCCGTACTCGTCACGCAGACGCGCGGCGGTGACGTCGAGCTGGAGATCGCCGACGGCGGCCAGAATTGGCTCGCGGGCGCCGTCAATGGAGAAGAGAACCTGGATAGCGCCCTCCTCTTCCAATTGCGTCAAGCCGGCGTGGAACTGCTTGTGGCGACCCGTGCTGCGGTTCTCTACGCGGGCGAAGCACTCCGGTGGGAAGCGTGGCACCGGTGTGTATTGAACCGGCTCGCCCTCGCAGAGGGTGTCGCCGATGGCGAAGAGCCCCGGGTTGACCAGCCCCACCACATCGCCGGGGAACGCCTCCTCCACCGTCTCCCGGTCCTGACCGAAAAGCCGGTGAGGGCGGGTCAGGCGGACCGTTCGGCCCAGGCGCGGGTTGAAGACCTCCATGTCCTTCTCGAAGCGCCCGGAGCAGACTCGCAGGAAGGCCATCCGGTCGCGATGGCGCGGGTCCATGTTCGCCTGGATCTTGAAGATGAAACCGGAGAAATCGGGGTCGTCCGGCGGCACCGGGCCGCGGTCGCTCGGGCGTGGACCGGGGGCCGGCAGCAGCTCGGCGAGCGCGTCGAGGAATGGGCCGATGCCGAAGTTGGTGAGTGCGCTGCCGAACAGGACCGGCGTCTGATCGCCGGCCAGGAAGCGGTCGAGATCGAAGACGCCGCCGACCTCAGTCACCAGCGCGACGTCTTCCTGCAGGCGCCGCCATGCGGCCTCCCCGAGCAGGGATGACCACATCGGGTCGTCGAGGGTCCCACTTACCACCGGGGCCCGGCGCTGGCCGCGCTCCGTTCGTTCGAAGCGGAGCAGGCTGCGTTGGCGCAGATCGTAGACCCCCTGGAAGTCCGGTCCGTCCCCGATCGGCCAGCTCAGCGGCGCGGTAGTCAGGCCCAGCGAGCTCTCGATCTCGTCAAGCAGCTCCAATGGCTCGCGGCCCGGCTGGTCGAGCTTGTTGATGAACGTGACGATCGGCAGGCGCTGTCGCCGGCAGACCTCGAACAGCTTCAGCGTCTGCTGCTGGATACCGCGGGCAGCGTCCAGCACCATCACCGCCCCATCGGCGGCAAGGAGGGTACGGTAGGTATCCTCCGAGAAATCCCGGTGCCCCGGCGTGTCGAGCAGATTGAAACGGCACCCGAGATGATCGAACTGGAGCGCGGTCGAGGTCACCGTGATGCCGCGTTCGCGCTCGATAGCGAGCCAGTCGGCCGTCGAATGTCGCCCATTGGCACGAGCGCGCACGGAACCCGCCAACTCGACCGCGCCGGCATAGAGCAGCAGCTTCTCGGTCAGCGTGGTCTTGCCGGCGTCCGGATGCGAGATGATGGCGAAGGTACGGCGCCTGGCTGCTTCGGTGGCCACGGCGCCCTCGGTTTTCGGTTCGAGCTGCGCGATCACGGAGATCCTTTCATCGGGTGCAAAGAGCACATCTGTATCGTCAGGAGTATTCAACCGCTAGCGGGCGCGAGACGAGACCACGACCACCCGCGCGACGTCATCGCCCATGTTCTCCCAGTGGTGCGCTGTCTCGGCCGGGAACGTCGCGGCATCGCCACGAACGAGGCGCTGGACGGAATCGCCCAGGGTCAGGAGGACGTCCCCCTCGAAGACCAGCGCGAAGACCTCACCCCCGTGGGCGTATGGCTGGCTACCGCTCTGCCCGCCCGGCGCCAGGATGATCATCACCGGCTCCAGCGCCTGACCCACTCCACCAGGACCGAGCGCCTCGATCTGAGCCTGCGACCACACGGTTGTCACAGGCGCGCGTTCGTGCGATCGCACCACCGTCACTGGTGGCCGGGCCGCGCGAAAGAAATCACCCAGGGTCAGCCCGAGCGCCTGTACCAGACGTTCCAGGGACGAGATCGAAGGCGAAGTCTGACCGTTCTCGACCTGGGAGATGAAGCTTGGTGAACATCCAGCGCGCGCCGCAAGGGCGCGGACCGAGAGACCCTGGCGTGCTCGCGCCTCCCGCAAAAGGTCACCGACCTGTTGCTCGCCCCCCCGGGTCTCAATAGCCTTGACCATCCTCATCTCTAAAGTGTACGATATTACTGGACAAGCGTCACAATTTATTGGACGTTTCATCCATCTCGGGATGACCTCGTGCGATCCGTCCGCATCCCCATCGCACGATCGGTGAGCCGTCATATCGCTGACCCCACGATGGCGTTGAGTCGCGGCTCTCCGGTGCTTGCAGGCTCGTTGTCGATAGCGAGCAGAGCCATCTGTTCGGCAGGGATCGAGATTCTGGCCAGGCACCCTGGTGCGCGATCGCTCCGGTCGTGCGGTCCTGATCGTGCATGGTCATGTGCGAACGACGCATGGAAACCGGAGACAACGCTGCCCGGGAGACGCGTCGGGAGCTTGTAAACGGAAACTGATACCGCGCGTTCTCCATCAGCGTCCACGAGTACTCGCACTTGCACTTGCAGGATCGTCCGCTCGATGAGCGGGATGACGCGCGCTTGTTTGAGAGGGAGATTTCATGACGACGGAGGCCTATCCCAACGATGACGACCAGCGTGCGCTGCTGATCGCCCAGCAAGTCCTCGCCGCGTCAGGGATTATGGCGACGCCGTCCGGCTACGACCTGACCACCCTGGCCGCGGCGGTCTACGCCCGGGGCTGGGCATACCGTATCGATCGCTCGGCCGGCAGCTTCCAGGCCGAGATCCGGGCCCAACGTGATGGGGTAACTCAACCCCTCGTTGCTGAGCCCGGCTGGACGGCCGACGTCGCCCTCGCCTTCGCGCTCGCCCAGGCGCTCGTCCGCCAGGCGGAGCGCAGAGGGCAACCGCTTCTCGTGGAGTAGACGGTCAGACCTCTCACCGGCGCGATGACCGGTGATCTACCGCACCCTGACCGGCACCACGGACGAGCATTGGGACTCCTCCCAGGAGACCTACGTCAGAAGACCGGCTCCCATGCTCGGCGCCGGTACGACGCTCGGCGGGATGATGTGGGAGCTGCATCTCCCGGCGCCCGATATCACGAACCCACGAGCGCGATTCTGGTTCACCCAGCGCGGCTGGGATCGCTTCGGTCGGGCTCTGGCGAGCGAAGGGCGCCTGCGGCGCTATCTGATCAACGTGATCCGCCGCAAGGATCCCCGGCGCTCCCAGATCGTGTTTGCCGATACGTGGCAGATGGCCGTTCTCCCTGATAAAGGCGAATCTCGGAATCGGTGATGGAGATAAACTCCGGCAGTCTTCCGCCAGGCGAGCGATCCCAGCCGAATTACCCCTTGAGCGCCTCGACGATGGTCGTGACGTTGTATTGCATCAACCCGACGTAGCTCTCGCCCGGACTCCCTTCCGGACCGAGCGCGTCGGTGTAGAGCGGTGGCGCCAGCTCGACCCCCGCCTCGGCCGCGAGCGACTCCATCAGGTCAGGGTTGGCTATGTTTTCGGCGAAGATGGCCGGTACTCCAGCCTCTTCGATCTGGCCGATCAGTGCGGCGATGTCTCGCGCGGAGGGGTCTCCAGCCTCAGTCGAGAGGGAGCCGAGGGCGGTGCCGAGGATCTCGAAGCCGTACGCGTCGGCGAAGTAGCCGAAGGTGTCATGGGACGTTACGAGCTTGCGGCGGTCTTCGGGCACCGTGGCGACCTGCTCGCGGATGGCGGCGTCCAGCGCCTCCAGCTCGGCGACGTAGGCGGCCGCGTTGGCCTCGTACAGCTCCGCGTTGGCCGGATCGGCGGCGGCGAGGGCATCGCGAATAGTGCCGACCATGACGATGGCGTTGGCGACGTCGTGCCAGACATGGGGATCGAACTCCCCGAGCTCGTGCCCTTCGTCACCTTCGTGCCCGTCTCCCGCTTCACCTTCCGGCAGTTGGTCACGTCCCGCATCCGCTTGACGTGGCGTGATGCCCTCACTGACGACGATCCGCGTGCCGGGAGGTTGCGTCGATGCGTAGAAGCCTTCGAGCCAGGGCTCGAACCCGAGTCCGTTCTCGAAGATGAGGTCCGCTTCCGCCAGAAACACCAGATCGGCCGGAGCCGGATCATAGGTGTGCGCATCGACACCCGGTGCGATCAGCGTCGTCACCTCCACGGCGTCGCCACCGACCTTCTCCACCAGATCCCCGAGGATGCTGAAGCTGGCGACGACCTGGAGCCGGTCGCCAGTCGTGGGCGTTTGAGCGAAAGCCGGTGGCGTAAGCAGGAGCAGCGCCAGAGGCGCCAGTGCGACAAGCGCGCTCAAGAGCGGACGCTTCACGAGATCTCCCTTCTCCCTTCAGCCGTTTCCACCAACGTGGCGCCGGCCTGCCGAGACGCTCAGCATGACCGCACACAATAGAATCGTGGCACCAATAAATGAGACATTGTCTCAATAGAGTAGGCCGACTGTAGTGCCCGCGCGATATGGCTGTCAAGTGGCTGGCGACCATGCATGAGGAGCATCCGCACCCCAATCCTATGCTCTCACGGAATCCAGTCGCTGGATGCCGCGACTGCTACGATCCCCATCCCGTTTCCCCCGCACCCGGTTACCCGGCTTCGTGTGCCGGGAGCGGGGGCGACCCGCTCTCGCCCTTGGTGGCGAGGTGCGGGGCAACTGCGAGGAAAGAAGATGCTGCCCCTCCCGGCTCGTGCGATGTCTGCCATCTTTGCCAGGTTCGGGAAGTTCGGGAAGTTCGGAAGTTCGCCACCTTCACCAGCGTCCCCGAACGCCTCCACCCTCTCCCCGGTCCCTGCTTCCCCCACGTTCAGGACTCTTCAGGCGCTGAGGCGGCCGACGCCATTGGTTGGGGAAAGCTACTTGGGCATCGATACTGGCCCTGGGCTAACCCTTCCGGTGGACCAACCCAGGGGCAGGTCAGGCGCACTACACTTTTCCTGGACGCGGCCAGCCATGAGGATCGTGCCCGCCACGGGCACCCAGGCAGGGGCTGAATCGCGGGAACGCGACGAGAGCTACTCCGCGCGCATTGCACTCACTCCGCCAGTAGGAGTTCTCAGCGGCGAGCCGTCCTGAAAGATGGACGACTCCGGTTAGGGTTATTGCATCGTGAGGCAGGAGAACCGTTCCATGAACCAGCGTCGCATCCTGTGGTGGTCCTCAGTGCTTCTGGTGGCAAGTGTCCTCCTGTTCGTCAGCACTGGGGTGCCCGTAGCGCGTGGCCAGAGCGCCACCCCGGCAGCGGTCACCGCACCCGCTCCCGACTGGCGCTTCGTCGTGCACGGGATGCAGGACCCGTATGCCGGGGTGCTGACCACCCCGGCGCAGCCGGCCCCGGGGATGCGCTCCGTCGGCGTCGAGGTCGAGGTCGTCAACGACTCGGTTCAGCCCCTGACCTTTGACGCCACGTCCATCTCTCTGCGCGACGACGCGGGGTTCAGCTATCGCGGCGGGACCGCTGTTGGTAGCGAGCCGGCGTTACCGGGACGGACGATGCCTGGGGGTGAGCGGGCTCGCGGCTGGGTGTGGTTCGCGGTGCCGGAGGGCGCCACGCTCCGCGAGATCGTCTTCGTCCCCTCCGCCCCAGAGCTGCGGGTCGGGCTCGATGCGGTCGCCACCATCCCGGGAACGCCGGGTTCGGCGACGACAGCGACGGTGGTCGTCACCCCGGCGCCGGCCGTGACCGCCACGCAACCCGCGCCGCCAACGGTGACGCCGCTGCCCACTGAGGTGCCAGCAGCCGCCGTGACCACCACCGCGGCGCCGGGTGCGACCGTGATCCCGACCTCGGTGATCATCATCGAGGGGGCGGAGACACCGGAGGGGGCGGTAGCGGCGACGGCAACGCCGGCGGCAACATCGACACCAGCGCCAGTAGCGACGGCCATACCCCTGGCGACGAGCACCCCGGCGATCGTGCCCTCGGCGCCGACGGCGACGGCTCGCGGCGGCGACTGGCATCGAGGAAGGCAGCACCGTCATCACCGGGGAATCCGATGCCAACCTGCGAGGCGGCCCCTCGCTCGATGCGGCGATCGTCGGGACGATTCCCCTCGGCTCAGAGCTGGCCGTGACCGGACCGGCGGTGGCCGGAGATGACTTGATCTGGTGGCCGGTAATCGTGGTCGCCACAGGCGAGGAAGGCTACGTGGCCGAAGATCTGCTCACCCCGGTTGACGAGTAAAGGAAGGATCTCGTCGTCGCGCCGCGTCCGAATGCGTGACAACGAGATTCCTCGTGCGCTCGGTGGTCTGATCTAAGGACGGTGTCATTCCGACGCACTGCACGTTGCATGCGGAATAACGCGCATCCAGCATCGGGATGCGCCTCCCCCGCTACCCGCGAACGGATCACCCGGATGCCGTATCAGCCACGAAGGCGGTCGCACCAGGTGCGGCGCGCAGCCGCGGCCAGAGCGGGGCGGCGTGTGGCGCGAACGCAATCTCGAAGGTCAGGAAGGGGCAGCAGCGGTGCTCCGCCGCGATGAACTCAAGCAACGCTGGAAGGTGGCCGTCGTTGGCGAAGCGATCGGCGTAGCCGTCCGGTAGTTCGGCGATCTCCTCGACCGCGGTGAACAACCCGCCGGCAAGCTCCTCGCCCCGGATGGCGAATTCCCGCTTGGAGAGCAGGCAGGCAATCACCTCATCCTCCACCGCTACCGCCGGGTTGGTCACCACCCCATCACCCCGGCAACCCGCCCCCCGTCACCCTCCGATGATCGCGTATTCCTTACGGATCTTGGCCACCAGCGAATAGTAGGTGTCGACCATGTTGCCGACGTAGAGATCGCCGATCTGGGTGAGGGCCTCGTAGGCCTCGAGGCGGTCCCAGCCGAGCTCGACCATCCACTCGATGAGCTCGGTGTAGGCGATGCGGGCGGCGTCCTCCATGGGGCGGGCGCTGCCGACGGTCATCAATTCGTCGGCGCTCTCGATGCGCGGCCAGGCGATCGGCCGCTGCTTGATCAGGTCGAAGGTCATCGTTACCCGGGCGGTGATCTCTAACGCCACACCGCAGAGCTCGCCCTGACCCTGCCCGGCGTGACAATCGCCGGTGAAGAAGAGGGCACCGGGAACGCGCACCGGCAGGTAGATGATGTTGCCGGGCTTGACGTCCGGCACGTCCATGTTCCCCCCGTGGTCGAAGGGGGTCAGCGCGGAGAGCGCCTCCAGCTCGGGCGCGGTGCCGATGGTGCCCATGAACGGCCGCCACGGGAAGCGCAGCCGCTCGTTGTGCTCCAGCCAGCCGTCCGCGAGTTTGTACAGCCAGACTTTTTCGGGCAGAGGATCTTGCAACATGCGGGTCAGCTTGGTGCTCGTCAGCCCGCCGAAGAAGGGGACGAAGACACTGACCGCCCAGTCACGCGTCGGCTCGATGCTCTCGATCCTGACCGCCAGGGTGTCTCCTGGCTCGGCGCCCTCGACGTAGATCGGCCCGGTCTGCGGGTTGAGATAGGCGCCGAGGATTTCTGAGGGCTTGTCGTCCGGTCTGGCGATCTGGCTCTCGAAGGCGTCGTCGGTGTAGATGGCGACCGTCTCGCCTGGCTTGACCGTGGCAATGGGGTCGACGTACCGGCTGAAAACGTAGTGATACGGCCCCTGCTGGCGGATCTCCCGCATGGCGCCCTCCTCGTTCAAACCGCAAGATACCTGATCAGCGCGTCCTGATTCGTCACCTCGGAGCCGCTCAGCGCGGCGCTGACCTGGCCCTTGTCCATCACGTAGCCGCGCTGAGACAGGTTCATGACCAGCTCGATATTCTGCTCGACGAAAAGCACCGTGGTGCCGAGCTCGCTGTTGATGCGCTTGATGTCGTCGCCGATCTGTTGCACCAGGTTCGGCTGGAGGCCCTCTGACGGCTCATCGAGGAGCATCAGCGTGGGCTGGCCGATGAGCACCCTGCCGATGGCCAGCATCGCCTGCTCGCCGCCGCTGAGGGTGCCCGCGCGCTGGCTCCGCCGCTCGGCGAGCCGTGGGAAGTACTGGAAGGCGATATCGAGCGGGCGGAGCCCGCCTGCCCTGGCGTTGATCAACTCTCCCATCCGGAGATTCTCTTCGACCGTCAATCCAGGGAAGATGCCACGACCCTGGGGAAAGTAGCCCATGCCGAGCTGGGCTCGGTCATTGGCCGGCATCGAGGAGATATTCGTCCCGGTGAGTGAAATCGTTCCCCGCGCAAGTGGCAGGAGGCCGATGATGGCCTTCATGAGCGTGGTCTTGCCGACGCCGTTGCGACCGACGATGGCGACGATTTCCCCCGGCTGGATGGATAGGCTCACGTCGCGCACGATCATGGTGCGTGCATAGCCCGTCGTCACCTGCGAGACATCCAGCATCGAAGATACCACTTGGTGACCAGTCATTTCGGGCGCCGCGGCCGGGCGCAGGCCATAGCACGTTGCCCATCAGGTGTCATTCTGAGCCCGCGAAGAATCTCGTCTTCCCCGCGAACATGCGCGACGTTGAGCCGAGATCCTTCGTTCCTCGGGATGACACGATGGTTCATAGCCGTGCTAGGTTCGGCCAAGATAGATGTTCGTCACGTCCTGGTTGGCCTCGATCTCGGTGATCGTGCCTTCCGCGAATAGTCGGCCGAGGTTCATCACGGTGACCTTGCGCGCGATCTGGCGGACGAAGGTCATGTCATGTTCGATGACCATGATGGTGACGCCGTCCGCATTGAGCGATTCGACAATCCTCGCCGTCGCCTCGGTCTCCCCGGGGCCCATCCCCGCGGTCGGCTCGTCGAGCAGGAGGAGCTTCGGGTTGACCGAAAGGGCCATGCCGATCTCCAGCCACTGTTGCTGGCCGTGGGAGAGATTCTTTGCCAGCTCCCCGCTCATCCCGGCAAGGCCGACCCGAGAGAGCAACCGCTCGATCGATTCTTCCATCTGGCCGCTGCGAACATGGTATTGGGCCGCAACGCGCATGTTGTCGTGGACGGAGAGCTCCGGATAGATGCCGGGGATCTGCATCTTGATGCTCAACCCCTGGCGGGCGCGACGCCATGTCGGCCACGAATCGATACTCGCGCCGTCAAAGGTGATCCTGCCCCGGGAAGGGCGCTCAAACCCCATGATCAACTTGAAGACCGTGCTCTTGCCGGCGCCGTTCGGTCCGATCAGGCAACGAAGCTCGCCGCGATGGACCACAAGATGAAGGTCTGAGACGGCCATCAGCCCGCCGAAGCGCTTCGAGACGCCGTCGAGGGCGAGCAGCGGCGTCTCACTTGCCGTCGGAGCAGGATCAGCCACGCTCGCTCACTTGCGGTGTGCCGGGCGTGATCTTGCCCGTACCCATATCCGTCTCCGGGCGGGAGCGTTGGAGCACCCGCCGGTCCACGACATTGAAGAGCGCGACCATGAAGCCCTCCGGTACGAACAGTACCGCCAGCAGCGCGAGCACGCCAAAGATCACCAACGCGTACTCAGGGGCAGTGGAGGCAAGCGTCTGTGACAACTGCAAGAGGATCATGGACGAGATCATGGCAGCGGTCAGGCTGCGGCGACCACCGATGGCGACATAGATGACCGGGGTGATCGCGGCGGTCAGCCCCATGGACGAAGGATCGATGTAGCTGCCCCAGGACGCGTAGAGGACGCCGCTCAAGGCGGCAATACCACCGGCGAGGCAGAACACCTGCACCTGCATGAGACGGACGTTGTAGCCAAACGTCTCCGTGCGCGGCCTGTTCTCCTGCAGCGCGACCAGACCGTATCCCCAGCGGCTGCCCGAAAACCACCTGAGAAGTAGGTACACCCCAATCAGGATGGCGAGGTAGAGGAAGTACAAGGGCTTGCCGTAGAGCGGCGCATCACCAATGCTGATCTGGGGAACGTACATGCCGTTATACCCATTCAGCCGGGCTTCACCGACTGCCCATTCCGGACCCGCGGTCTGGGCCATGAACGTCTGGAGCACCAGAGTCAGGGCGAGGGTCGTCAGCCCGACGAACACGTCGTTGACCCCTCCGTAGAACATGAAGTAGCCGAGAATCGCCGCGACGATCGCGCCGGCCAGCACACCGACCAGGATCCCAATCCAGGTGGCCCCTGAGCCAAGCACGTTCAGCGTGTAGATCCCGTAGAGGTATCCACCGATGCCGAAGAACGCCGTCTGGCCGAAGCTGAGAATGCCGGCTTGTCCCCAGATCATGGCCAGACTGAGCGCCATCAGGGAGATCGCCATGAAGTACGCCGTGTTCCCAATGCTGAAATCGTCGGTCGTCAGCGGATAGACGAGCAGATAGGCGAGAAACACCACAAAGGCGACATTCTCCGTTTTCAGCAAGGACGCGATCCGCCTCATTTGCCGACCCTCGTCCCGCTCGGTCGCATTCGCCACCGCTCGAGCAAACCGGAGATGCCCTCCGGCAGCACGCGGATGATGATGATGGTGGTGAGGAGCAAACCCACGCGGCCGATGTAGAGGCCGAACTCCGTGCCGAGCGCCGCGTTGATCGCGCCGAGCAGGACAGCAGCGATCGGCACGCCTACCAGTGCATTTGCGCCGCCGACGATGACCGTGACGAACGCTTCGACGATGTAGTTGGTGCCGAAGTAGGGCACGATCGTCGCCGTGAGGGCGAACAACCCTCCGGCCAGGCCGGCGAGGGCGCTGCCGAGGGCAAAGGTCAGGGTATACATGCGGGCCGTGTTTACGCCCAATGCCTGGGCGATCGACGGATTCTGAATGGTGGCGCGGGCGCGCAAACCATATTTTGTCTTCATGAACACAAGGTAGAGCACGACGAGCAACACCACGGCGATGATGCCGAGAACAACCCTATACGTTGAATAACTCGTCTGGCCGACGCTAAATGACCCGAACGGCGACGAAATCCCCTGCATGGAGGGTCCGGTCAGGATCAACATGCCCTGGCTCAGGATGAGACCAACGGCCCACGTCGCGGCCACGGAGTCGAGCAGGCGGCCGTAGAGCCTGCGGACCACGAGGATCTCCACGATCGCCCCGACGGCTCCCACGCCGAGCGCAGCAATGAGCACGGCGACGACGAGCGGCACGCCATTCGTCGCAGTGATCGTCGTGATATAGGCGCCAAGCATGATGAACTCGCCGTGAGCGAGATTGATGACGCCCATCATGCCGAAGATCACGGCGAGGCCGATGGCGGACAGGAGCAGGAACGAGAAACTGACCTGGAACTGGTAGAGGGCGTTGAAGACGCCGTCAAGCACGGGTTCCTCCGAACGAACGGAGGGTGATGGCGTGTTCGGGAGCTAGGGGAGCACGGGTTCGATCCGTGCTCCCCTCACGCATCGCCACCACGCCTGCGGACGGCAGACGCTGGCAATGACGACGAACGCTCCAAACACCCCATCACCCCATCCCCCAGACTACGGCTCGTACTGCGTGTTGTCGGGCGTCTCGGGCAGGTTGCAGCCCTTCTCCTGCGACAACCAGTCGGGGCGCACCGCTTCGAAGGTGTCGTCCAGGATGATGTTGTGCTCATCGTCGGCATGAACCAGGTAGATATTGCGGACCGTGTGGTGCGTGGCCGGGTCGATAGTCACGGGACCGCCGGGGCCCTCGAAGGTGATGTTGGTCTCCAGCGCCTGGCGCACGGCATCCTTTTCGGTGGTCCCGGCCTGCTCGGCAGCCATCGCGTAGAGATTGATCCCCTCGAACTCCGCGGCCGCCTCCATACCGACGTACTCGGCATCCGGGTAGAGGGCACGGATGCGGTCCGGGAAGTCGGTTTCGAGCTGCTCGGCCAGCTCCTCCATGAAGTTGACCGTCACGTACATGTTGTTGAGCGCCGGCGGCGGGAAGCGCAGGTGCTCGTACCCCTGCCCCATGTTGATTGTGGTGGCCATCGGCACCTGCATGCCGGCCGAGTTCTTCTGCTCGTAGAACGAGGACTGCGCGATCCCAACCAGGAGGACGATCAGTACGTCTGGTGCCGCGTTCTGGATATTGGTGATCGAGGTGCTGAACTGTGAGACATTGAGCGGGATGAATTCCTCGCCGATGATCTCACCACCCTGCTGCTCGATGGTTGTCTTGAACCAGTCGGCGGTCAACTGACCGAAGTTGTAGTCGGCGGCGATGGTGTAGAAGCGGGGGCCGAACAGCTCCATGACCGCCGGCACGAATGGCACGACCTGATGGTCTGGCACGGCTCCAGTGGGAAAGACCCAGGAGTCGCAAACACCGCCCTCATACTGGTTGTTATAGAAGTAGAGCATCTTGTTCTGATCGACGATTGGCCGGATGGCCTCCCGCGATGCGGATGTGAAACCCGCGTGCAGGACATCGACCTTGTCTTGCAAAATGAGCTTGCGCGCCATCTCCTGATAGCGCCGGTTGTCTGACTGCGCGTCCTCGGCGACAAGCGTCAGCTCGCGGCCGAGAACTCCGCCGGCCTCGTTGAGCTCCTTCACGGCGAGGTTCGCCGCATTGAACTTCTGGATGCCGACGACGGAGAAGTCGCCAGTCCGGTCCCCGAGCCAGCCGATCTTGATCGGCCCCTCGTCCTGGGCGAGCGCGTATTTCACGTCGATTTGCGACGCGAGCGCCAGCGCCCCCGCCGTGAGCGCCGAGTCCCGAACGAGACGGCGGCGCGAAACTTTCCGCTCTGCTGCCGACCAAGCGCTGTTCGAGCTGACCATGGTCTAGACCTCCACTCCGAGTTCCGACCGAAACTCGTCCGCCGCACCGTGCGACGGCGAATCGACCTCTCCCGCGCGGAATCGCGAGCCTTGGGGGCCTCCCGGCTGATACGCGTACGCGTTCGCCGCGGCGCCGAGAGCTCCAGGACAATTCCGCTATGGCAAAGGTTTAACACCGGCAGGCTAACAAATCGACCAACATCCTGTCCAACAGCTCTTTTCAGGTTCCAAGTTCACGGCGGCGGGAGAGCAATGCAGAGAGGTTGCGGCACACGGCCGGACTTAGGACTGTGTCCGTGCCGCTCTGGTAGAGACGTGGGTAGTCAGTGAGCGGTTGTCCAAGCACCAGCACCAACCGCGCACGGCAACGTAGCGCGACGGGATCGCTTGCTTACACCACGATATTGATCAGCCGCCCCGGCACGTAGATCACCTTCCGCGGTTCGCGACCGCCCAGCGCCTCGAGTATTTCGGTTGGCCATTACCTGCATGATCCATGGCCACATCTTCCGGCAAGATCGACCGGCAGCAGCAAGCGGTCGCGCACCTTGCCGTTGACCTGAACCACGACTTCGACCGTGTCGTCCTCGGGTTAGCGCCGGGTCGAACTCTGGCCAGCTCTGGTGGTGCACGGAGTACGGCATCCCCAGCCGCTCCCACAGCTCCTCGGCAACGTAGGGGGTGCTGGGGGCCATCAGCAGCACCAGGGTCTCTAACGCCTCGCGCCACTCCGGGGTGCGGACCAGCGCCGTCTCCCGGAGCTTCATCAGCTCATTCACGTACTCGATCAGCGCGGCGACCATGGTGTTGAACTGAAACTCGTCCAGATCGGTGGTCACCCGCTGCACCGTCTTCGCCCGCAGCCGGCGCAATGGCGCGGTTTCGGCGTCCGGAAGCGGCTGGTCGAACGGCCCGGCGCCGGTCTCCGTCACCAGCCCGTAGGCGCGACGGATGAAGCGCTCCATCCCGGCGATGCCGCGCGAGTTCCACGGTCCACCCTGGTCCCAGGGACCGAGATACATCAGATGCAGCCGCAAGGCATCGGCGCCGTGCTCGGCCACCAGTTCGTCCGGGGCGATCGTGGTGCCCCGGCTCTTGCTCATCTTGGTGCCCTCTTCGGCCAGGATCATGCCCTGGTTGCGCAGCCGCAGGAACGGCTCGCCATGCTCGATCAGCCCCAGATCGCGGATTACCTTGGTGAAGAATCGAGCGTAGAGCAAATGCAGAATGGCGTGCTCGATCCCGCCGCAGTAGAGGTCGACGGGCGTCCAGCGCGCGGCCGCCTCCGGGTCGAACGGTCCGCTCTCATCGCGTGGCGAGGTGTAGCGGAACCAGTACCAGGACGAATCGACGAACGTGTCCATGGTGTCGGTTTCGCGCCGCGCCGGACCGCCGCACGATGGGCAGACGGTATTCAGGAACGACTCGTGGCTCACCAGCGGTGACTGCCCGGTGGGAGTGAACGCGGCATCCAGCGGCAGCTCTACCGGCAACTGATCCTCTGGCACCGGGACCATGCCGCAATCGTCGCAATAGACGACCGGGATCGGCGTGCCCCAGTAGCGCTGGCGGGAGATCAGCCAGTCGCGCAGGCGATAGGTCACCTCGGCCTCGCCCCGTCCCGTCTCCGCCAGCCAGCCAATGATCTCGGGCAGTTCCTCCGGCACTGCTTGCCAGTCATGGGCCCGGAGTTGACCAGGACACCGGGGCCGGTATAGGCATTGGTCATGGTGGCCGGGTCGAGTCGGGAGCCCATCCTCGGGTTGGACGATGGCCCGGATCGGCAGATCGAAGGCGCGGGCGAACTCGAAGTCACGCTGGTCACCAAACGGGACCGCCATGATTGCCCCAGTGCCGTAACCCATCAGGACGTAGTCCGCGATCCAGACCGGGATGCGCTCGTCGGTGACCGGATTGATGGCGTAGCCACCGGTGAAGACGCCGGTCCGCGCCCGGGCCTCGTCGGTCGACAGGCGCTCAATCTCGGTCTGCCGCCGGGCCTGCTCGATGTACGCGTCGACCTCCGCCTGACGATCGGGGGTCGTGATCTTCGCCACCAGCGGATGCTCCGGGGCCAGCACCATGAAGGTCGCGCCCCAGACCGTGTCCGGCCGTGTGGTGAAGACCTCCAGCGCATCTCCTGGCTCCCCCCCATGCCTCCCTCCATCGGAGGGGGGAGGCTCCAGCTGGAAGCGCAGGCGCGCGCCTTCGGAGCGGCCAATCCAGTTGCGCTGCATTGTTTTTACGCGCTCCGGCCAGTCAAGGGTCTCGGTGTCGTGCAGCAACTCCTCGGCGTAGTCGGTGATGCGGAAGTACCACTGCTCCAGGTCGCGTTTGAAGACGTCGGCACCGCAGCGCTCGCAAATGTTCCCTTCCAGCACCTGCTCGTTGGCGAGTACGGTCTGGTCCTGCGGGCACCACCAGACGGAGCCCTTCGCCCGGTAGGCGAGGCCGCGCTCCAGCATCTGCAGGAACAGCCACTGGTTCCAGCGGTAGTAATCCGGGGTGCAGGTAGCGATCTCCCGGCTCCAGTCGATCATGGCCCCCATCTGGCGATATTGCTGGCGCATCTTGGCGATGTTCTCGAAGGTCCAGGGCGCGGGGTGGATGCCGTGGCGGATGGCGGCATTCTCGGCGGGCAACCCGAAGGCGTCGAACCCCATCGGGAAGAGGACGTTGTACCCACGCATCCGTTGCAGGCGAGCGAAGACGTCTGGTGCGACAAAGGCGAACCAGTGCCCGATGTGCAGGACCCCGGAGGGATAGGGATACATCGTCAGCGAGTACCACTTCTCACCCGGGGCATCGTCCTCGACCCGGTAGAGGTTGTCCCGCTCCCAGCGATCGCGCCACTTCTCCTCAATTACGGTGGGATCGTAACGCTCTGAATGCCCATGTGTGGTTGAGGATGCGGCCGTCGTGCGTGTTGGAGTTTCGGTTGTGGTCGCCATGTCGCTTCCCTATTCTGCTCCGGAATACAAAAAGCCCTTCGTCCCGGTCAGGGACGAAGGGCCTACGTGCCTCCGCGGTACCACCCTGGTTGATCGAGGTCGGCGGGGCCTGGTGGAGCTGAGGGGACTCGAACCCCTTACCTCAACACTGCCAGTGTTGCGCTCTCCCGGATGAGCTACAGCCCCAGGAGATCCCGCCGTGTTCTCGATCCACTCTGGCCCGCTAACGGGGGCAATTCGGCGACGACTAACGGAGAAACCCCGGTTCACCGTCGCGGCTCGCGGGCGAGTTCGACCCCAGGTTAACCGCCTTGCACCACCCGGCGGCTCTCTCGGAAGAAGGGTCTACTACTCCCGGTCACAGCCTGCCAAAGATAGCCGGGATTTGCGCCGAATGTCAAATTCGGGAGAGGCGCGAACGAGAGCTCGCGCCCCTCAGAACGAGTCTATGCCGGCGGGATATTCTGGTTGCGACGGAAGAGATTGTCCGGGTCATATTGCCGCTTGAGGGACGCGAGACGCAGCGTATTTCTCGGGGCTGTAGCCCGCGCGCACCCGCTCTACGCCATCGCCAACGCCGAGGTAATTCACGTACGCCCCGCGAGCAAAGGGCTGCATCCTATTCCACAGCTCCCGTGCCCAGGCGATGTTCTCCTCCGCGTCCGCTGGATCGGTCCAGACCGCGACGATCAAGAAGTTGTACTCGGCGTCGCGGTGATCGAACGCGGTCTCATCGTTGCCAACCCGCGCGACAGCGCCGCCAAGATGCTCGACCAGGACAGAGTTCCTCGGCGAGGGCGCCGCGTTGGCTCCCGCGACGATGATCTCGATCGCTTCGTCGGGGAGTCCGGTAAGGAAATTGGATCGCCAGTAGTTGTGCGCTCCCGGCTGGAACCCCTCATCCAGCATCTGCTGCAGAGCGACGTAGGGCATTGGGCCGACCATGTCGGCGATCGGCTCGCCCATTGCGCGGTACCCGGCAACTGCGGCTTCCCCCGCGGCCGCGTCACCGGCGAACGCCGGCACAAAGGCGACAATCGGGGCGCCATCCGGACTACTCAACAGCGCGATAAAGGTCGTCAGCTCATCCGGGGCCGAGGCGGTCTGCTCCCGGTAGGTCTGGAGCGCCTCGACCGCACGATCCCGGGGATAGAGAAGGAGACCGGCGTACATCCCGTCAAGCGGGTAGAGTCGGTACTCGAACTCAGTGACGATGCCGAAATTGCCGCCGCCGCCACGCAACCCCCAGAGCAACTCAGGGCGCTCGGTCTCACTCGTGCGGACGACTGAGCCATCGGCGAGGACGACCTCCGCGCCGATGAGATTGTCGCAGGCCAGACCGCGCGAGCGCATCAGGTAACCGAGGCCGCCGCCGAGAGTGAGACCGCCAATCCCGGTCATCGAGATCACGCCGCCGGTGGTCGCCAGCCCGTGGGCCTGGGTTGCAGCGTCGAAGTCACCCAACGTGGCGCCGCCCCCAGCGCGGGCGATGCGCCGCTCGGGGTCGACCCGCACCTGGTTCATCTCCGTGAGATCGATCACCAGTCCGTCGTCGACCACGGCAAGTCCGGCTGCGTTGTGCCCACCGCCGCGGACCGCGATCTCCAGCCCATGTTCGCGGGCGAAGAGCACCGCCGTGACTACGTCGTCTGTCGTCCGGGCGCGAGCGATCGCCGCCGGGCGGCGGTCGATCATCCCGTTCCAGACGCGGCGAGCTTCGTCGTAGCGGGTGTTATCCGGGAGCAGCAGATCGCCGCCGAGCGAGGTATCGAGCACATTCCAGGGGAGCGATGAGAATGAACCCGGTTTTTCCAGCGTCGTCGCCATGGCGATCTCCTTCGCGTGGGCGCACATTTGCGCAACAGACGGGACAGGGTGTGCGGAGCGTCGTTCCGCACCTCCTTGCGAACACACAGGACCCTGCTTCGAGATCGTGCCTCGAGACTTCCTTATTCACTGTTTTCGCAATGCGCGCACGATAATCGATTGTGCGTCCGGGAGCAAGATCGCCCCGACCCGGAACCCATCTTTCACGGTTGAGTGCTCCAGAGGAGATGGCGATCGGGTAGCAGGTCCGGCATCCTCGCTGCCGGGTCCGGCTGATCCTCCCCACAGCAACGACCAGCTCGGGTTCCCGGGCCAGATGGGCCGGCGCTGGAAGAATGGCGGGGTTCGCTGAGTGAGGCACCGAACCTGCGTTTATCGCCCGGGGAGGATCACTCAAGAGCGACTCGCCTTCGTCTTCCTCGCCGCGGACCTACCACGTAACCCCGTTCCGGAGATAAGAATGCCCGAACACCTCGACTTCGACGCCGCGATCGTTGGCGGTGGTCCCGCCGGACTGGCGGCGGCGGTCAACCTTGCCCGCGCCCTGCGCTCCGTGCTGGTCTTCGACCGGCCGCAGCCCGGGCGGTCGGACTACCCACAGGTCAATCACAATTACCTGGGCTTCCCGGAAGGGGTGACGGCGCGGGAACTGTGCGAGAGGGGAACGGCGCAGGCGAAGCGGTACGGCGCGCGGTTCTGCGATTCCGAGGTAGAGGCGATCCGGCGGGTGCCGGGCGGGTTCGCGCTAGAGGCGTCGGGTGGCGAGGGGTGCCGGGCGCGCGGGGTGATCCTCGCCACGGGGGTGCGCGACCACTGGACGCGCTTCCCCGGGTTCGAGGACTTCGTCGGCCGCAGCTTGCACTGGTGCATCGTCTGCGACGGCTACGAGATGCGAGGCAAGCGAGTGGTGGTGGCCGGCAACGACGACGAGGCGGCGACGACGGCGTTGCAGATGCACCGCTTCACGCCGGACGTAACGCTGGTCACCAACGACGGGGCGTTGGGGATTACGCCCGAGGCGGCCGACCAGCTGGCGCGGCGGGAGATACCGCTGGTGATTGGGCAGATCACCCACGGGCGGGCGCGGGACGGCGAGTCGGGGATGCTGGCAGCTCTGCGGCTGGAGGACGGGCGGGAACTCCCGGCGGACCACCTGTTCAGCCACCAGGGGGCCACGCCGCGGACGGCGCTGGCCCGCTCCCTCGGAGTGGAGCTCAGCCGCGGGTACATCAAGAGCGATACCGAGCAGCGGACCAGTGGGCCGTTCGTCTACGCGGCGGGGGATTGCACGCGGCTATTCGCCCACCAGGTCGTGACGGCGGCGCATGAGGGCGCGACGGCGGCCCAGACGCTCAATTACGATCTGTTCAAGGTGGACGAGGTGCAGGCGGCTACCGGGACACGGGACGCCTGCCTTGGAGCAGGTCAAGCGCGTTAGCGCCCGGAACGCATACGATTCCAGCCGTGGTCGGGATCGCGAGACCGTTGTCGGTCGGGGAAGGATCGAGGAACCATGGCAATCGTTTCGCCCGCCGGGCGCATCGCTGAGGGTATTGTCCGTCGATTCGAGGGCCTCGCCTCCACCCGTGACCGCGCACTCGGCGAAGGACGCCAGATCACCCGCCTGGCCGCGAACAGCGTCCGGGCCACCCATCGCGGACAGATCGACGAGGCGGAGCGGTTGCTCGCCGAGGCGCGAGAACGCATGACGGTCCTTGCCAGAGAGCTGCAGCCCTATCCCAGCATCTACTGGGCGGGGTATGTCCAGGACGCGATGAAAGAGGCAACCGAGGCGGCCATCGCTCTGGCTATCGTGGCCAATCGGCCGCTGCCCGAGCCTTCCGAGCTGGGGGTGGAGGACGCCGCCTATCTCAACGCCATGGCCGAGGCCGCGTCGGAGCTGCGACGACAAGTGCTCGACCGGCTGCGGGAGAACGATCTGCCCCGTGCCGAATATCTCCTCGGGACCATGGACGACATCTACTCCGCGCTCGTCACCGTCGACTTCCCGGATGCCATCACCGGTGGTCTCCGCCGCACCACCGATGCCCTGCGCGCGGTGCTGGAGCGCACCCGTGGCGACGTCACCATGGCGGCAACGCAAGGGCGTGTCGAACGCGCGTTGCGGGAGGCGCTGGGAGCCGAGATCGGGTTCGGGATGCCGACTCCCGGCGACGATACCGCGGCAGAGCCCGCTCCTATGGGATGAAGGCCAGATAACCTTCACCCTGAACGACCCTCACTCCAACCGCCACCGAGAGGGTACCCGGACCTGACGCAGGAAGAGGGACTGTTGGCCGCGTCCCGGGCGTTGCTCCCTTCTCTCCATGCGTGGGGAGGAGGGGTGGGGAAGATGAAGTGCTGTTGGGCAGGCAATCGGCGTCTGGACGTAACTCGGTCTTTATGTCGAAAAGGCGAAGACGGTCGACGAGGTGTAGACCTCGCCGGGCCGCAAGACCGTTGACGGAAACGCCGGCTGGTTCGGGGAGTCGGGGAAGTGCTGCGTCTCCAGGGCGACGCCATCCCCCTGCCGGTAGGTGCGTCCGCTGGCGCCGACGAGCGTGCCATCGAGATAGCCCCCACTGTAGAACTGGATGCCGGGCTCGGTCGTCATGATCGTCAGGGTGCGGCCGCTGCCGGGATCACGCAGTACGGCGGCTTCGATCAGGGTTGCATCGCCTGGCTGGCGGTCGAGCACCATGTTGTGGTCGTACCCCCTGCCGGCAAGCAATTGCGGGTGAGCGTCGCGAATGCGGGCGCCGATGGTGATCGGTGTCGTGAAATCGAAGGGGGTCTCCTGGACTGGGGCCAGTTCTCCGCTCGGCGTCAAGGAGGCGTCAACCGGGGTGTAGCGGCTGGCGGCGAACCACAGCACGTGTTCCTCGATGCTTCTGGTCCCTTCCCCCGCGAGGTTCCAGTAGGTGTGGTTGGTGAGATTGACGATCGTCGGGCGGTCGGTCTCGGCGCGATAGTCGATGCGTAGCCGGTCGTCGTCGTCGAGGAGATAGGTCACCTCGGCCGTCAAGGTCCCCGGATACCCCTCCTCGCCGTCCGGACTGACCCGCGTCAGCCGCACGCCGGCGGCGTCCTTCTCGCGGATTTCCGCAGCGTCCCAGATACGCTTGTCAAATCCCCGCATGCCGCCGTGGAGGTGGTTTGGCCCGTCGTTGGTCGGGAGCTGATACACCTGGCCATCGATCGTGAAGAGACCCGTCGCGATGCGGTTCGCGTAGCGTCCGGCAATACAGCCGAAGTACGGGTCGTTATGCTCCAGGTAGGTAGCGAGATCGGTGAACCCGAGGGTGACATTCGCAAGCTGACCGTCGCGGTCGGGCACCCAGATGGCGCGGATGATGCCGCCAAAGGAGAGGATCTCGACCCGCAAACCGTGCGCGTTGGCGAGTGTGAAGCGGTCGATTCGTTGTCCGTCCACCTCACCGAACGGCTCTCTACTGATCTCGACCATCGCCAGCATCTCCCCACTCCGCTATCGGCCACCTTACGCTGCACGGCACGATACATGGCGGCAGCGAGTCGTGCTCACGACCGTGGTGACCTTTTCACCCTCAAGTTCAGGGAACGTCACACCCTCGACGTTTCGTTTGCCTGGCTTGGCATCCGGGTAATCGCTTCGTGTCGCGGCCGTGCGCCCTCACCCTCT
This sequence comes from uncultured Chloroflexia bacterium, assembly GCA_963751075.1. GTDB lineage: Bacteria > Chloroflexota > Chloroflexia > Thermomicrobiales > UBA6265 > JACCXM01. Next base: position 58,070 of record CAVVTE010000018.1, read on the forward strand.
TGCCCGCGACCCGCTCCGCGGGTATTCATCCACCGCGGTGATGAGAGGGGGGACGGCCGCTGGGAGAATGCCGTTCATGCGGCCGTCCGGGGCTTGCGCGCCGAGATCGATCAATTAGGGCACCACGAGCGACGGAAGTCCCTCAACGGGAGCGCCGACGCCGAGACCATTGGTGTCCAGCCACCCGGCCGGGACCTCGAGGACGTAGGTGACCGGGACCGGAGAGACGTACGAGGTCAGGTCCGCGTCGGCGGTGCCAGCCGGGTCCGGGCAAACGCTTTCCGCCGCGCCCTGAATCGCGCCATTTTCGATCCAGATGATGTCGATACAGAACTGCATACCCTTCATCCAGAATGACCGCGGCGCAGGCTCCGCGAAGAGGAAGAGCATGCCGGTGCCGGGAGCCAGTCCGGCGCGATAGCCCAGACCGCGGGACGTATCGGCAGGCTGGTAGGCGAGTTCGACGGTCAACGGCACTCCGCCGACGGTGATATCGGCGGTCTGCAATGGGGCAATCTGGTGCCGCGGCGATAGCGTCACCTCTCCAGGGGAACCGGTCACCATTCCCACGAATATCGTCAGCGCGAGGAAGAGCATCGTCACGTGGATTCTCCCAGGAATTCCGGTCCGGGCAGCCGGACCGCGCTCGTATCAGTCTGACGCCAGCCTCGGCCGCGTCTTACCCGCCGTCAGTCTCTTCTGTATCTGCTAGACGCGCGGCGAGCGCCAGGAGGGTCGCGGCACAGGCGGGAACTCCATTCACGCTGAGGTCGATCTCGGCTAGCACGGCGGGCGACGTCTCCGGACCGAGCACGCCGATACGCAGCGTCGAGGCCTCACCCGCCTCCCGCAGCTCGCGCAGCGCGCGAAAGGCGTCGACGTCGGTCACGTCATCGCCGAAGAAGACGATGCCGCGTAGACCAAGATCGTGGGTCAGCTCACGGATGGCGGTGCCTTTGTTGACCGCCAGAGCGGGCCGCACTTCGAAGATCATGCGGCCCAGCGTCAGGCGCAAGCCATGGCGGTCCGCCGCCGCGCGCGCCAGCGGCTCCAGCAGCGCGGCCGCCGCGACCGGATCAGGCGCGAGCCGGTAGTGGACCGTGCCGGTAACGCCTTTGTTCTCGACTAGAAGCCACGGCGCGTCGTCCGCCATGCGCGCCGCATTCTCGATCTCGGTCAGTGCGGCGGTTATGGCCGGCTGCGCCGCGGCCGCGACCGGGTGCGTCCACGGCGTCCCGCGCACGATGCGCTCCAGCCCGTGGTTCCCAACGTAGGTCAGCTCGGGTAGCCCCACCATCGCCGCCCCATCCTGCGGCGCGCGGCCGGAAACCACCGCGACCGTGGCAAGCCGTTCCATGAGCATGCCGAGCGCAGCTTTGGCGCCAGGATCGACCATCGCCTCGGCCGGGGTTGGCGCGATTCCGCTGATGGTGCCATCGATATCCGTCACCACGGCGGACGGCGTCTGGCGCAGCACCATCAGGGAGGCGGCGACGACCGCTTCGACATCGGGGGCCAGCACGTCGGCAGGCGTTTCCATGGTTCAGTCCCGATCCTGGTAGGAGTGGATCGTCCACCCTGGGCTGCTGACAAAGAGGTCCTGGACGTTACCCTGGCTGGCCACAGCCACATGGTAGACGAGTCCTTGCGGCGTGCCATTTGGACCGAAGGGGTCGGTCGGCGCGTTCAGGCGGACGGTGGCCCCGGTCGCGGGGTTCAGCTCGGCATCTTCGGTGTAGCCGGCTCGTGCCAGGGCCAGGTGCAGCTCCCGGAAATTGACCTCCTCGATCGGGAGAGACGGCACAGATGCCGGATCAATCTCGGCTGGTTCGCTCATCCCCGTGTCACTGAAAAAGAAGGATTGCGCCGTCTGCGAATAGAACGTGCCCTGCCAGCGGAATCCGGCCTCAAGCGGCGCGCAGCCAACCTGTACCGTCACCAGGCGGGCATCAGGGCGCCACGCCCGCGCGGTTTCGATGGCCGTTTGCACCCCCCCGACCCATTCATCCCCGATAGTCGCTAAATCGCGAACCCGCAGCCGGCCACCGGCACACCGCTCCGGCTCTGGCGTCAGCAACGAGATCGGCGCGGGGGCCGGGGAGGGGGTCGCGGTGGGGACCGACTCCGCGATGAGCGGTGTCGGCGCTGAGATTCCCGAGCAGCCGGCCAGCAGAATGACAGCGATGATGACGAAGGCAACTCAGCGGGCCGGGGGCGCCGGTCCGAACCGACGGCACCTGGAAGGTCACCGGCGATTCCCCTTGTGAAGTTGGCGTCGTCCACGAGGGCGAGCAGTCACGGCGGGCCGGGTCCGGCGCATGCCAGGAATCTACCACACGGGGGCCGAGGGGCTGTTGGCTATCGGCGAAAAAGGTTGTTGGCTGGCAGCTATCAATCGAAGACGGCAAGCGGCGTGAGTCGTGTGGCCAGAGGGAGCCCGCTTCTGACAACTCATGACCTACGATTCAAGAGTCTTCGAAAGCTGATAGCCCCGTGCGGATATACTCAGCCCGTCGGTGACAGGACGAAACCGCCGCGACCACGGCCCGAGCGGAGCAGGGGGGAATGCAACTTTTCAACACGCAGTCGGGGCAGATCGAGCGTTTCACGCCGAGGGACGACACGGTCGGCCTCTATGTCTGCGGGGTCACCCCATACGACACGACCCACATCGGGCACGCTTTCACCTTTCTCACCTTCGACATCCTGGTCCGGGTCATGCGCCACAAGGGGTGGGACGTCACCTACGTCCAGAACGTCACCGATATCGACGATGACATCCTGCGCAAAGCCAAAGAGGTTGGGCTCACCTGGAAAGAGCTCGGCGACCGCGAGACGGCCCGTTATCTGAAGGACATGCGCGACCTCAACTGGCTGGAGCCGGACCATTATGTTCGCGCGACCGATCACATTACGGAGATGCTGGCGATCATCGAGAGCCTGATCGACAAGGGGCATGCCTATGAGAGCGGCGGCAATGTCTACTTCTCGGTCAATAGCGATCCCGAGTTCGGCAAGCTGAGCCACATCCCGCGAGACGAGATGCTGCCCATCGCTAATGAGCGCGGCAACACGCCGGACGATCCGAACAAGCGCGATCCGCTCGACTTCGTGCTCTGGCAGAAGTCGACCGACGACGAGCCTGTCCTGGGAGTCGCCATACGGACCGGGACGACCGGGGTGGCACGTCGAGTGCTCGGCCATGGCGAGCCGCTATCTCGGACCCAGCATCGATATCCATGGCGGGGGCGCCGATCTTATCTTCCCGCACCACGAGTGCGAGGTGGCTCAGTCGGAGAACGCCTTCGGCGTCGAACCGTTCGCCCGCAGCTGGGTCCACGTCGCCATGGTCGGCTACAACGGCGAGAAGATGAGCAAATCGCTCGGTAATCTCGTCCTCGTCAGCGACGCCCTCAAGCACTACTCCGCGGACGCGGTACGGCTCTACCTCTTCTCAAACCACTACCGAACTCCCTGGATCTTCGAAGACGCCGAGCTCGAACGCTGGGCGCGCGTCGCGGACGATCTGATCGAAGCCGCCGAATTTCCCGCCTATGGCATCGAGGACGAGCTGGACGTCGGCTTCCTGCGGGACCGGTTTTTCAATGCGCTGGACGATGACCTCGATACGCCAAGCGCGATCGAGGCGCTGCAGGAGATCGCCACGAGCATCCTCGAGTCGCCCGAGGAGGACGATGTCCGCGATGCTCAGCGCACCCTGCGCGAGCTCAGCGACGTCCTCGGTCTGACGCTCTCGGCGTAGGTGCCGGGAGGCGGCCTACCGCAGCTGCGTGATGAGCGACGGACTGTCAGAAGCCGACGACGGGATCGCCAGGGTCTACGCCCCGGACCGAGCCGCGTGGCGGGCGTGGTTGGAGACGAACGGCGAGACGACCTCGGCGGTCTGGCTGGTCTACTTCAAGAAAGGCTCTGGTCAGCCGAGTATCACCTGGGACGAGGCTGTCGAGGAAGCGTTGTGCTTCGGCTGGATCGACAGCAAGGCCAAACCGATCGACGAGCTGAGATACAGGCAGTATTTCTCGCCTCGGAAACCGACGAGCGTCTGGTCGAAGGTCAACAAGGCTCGTCTCGAGCGCCTCATCGCCGATGGCTTGATGCGCGAGCCGGGATTGCGGGCGATCGAGACGGCGAAGGCGAACGGCTCCTGGAGCGCGCTCGACGACGTCGAGGCGCTCGTCATCCCGGATGATCTCGCCGTCGCGTTCGCTGAGTCACCCGGAGCGCGGGAGGCGTTCGACCGACTTAGCCGCACGAACAGGCGCAACATCCTGCAATGGATCGCCACCGCCAAGCGCCCGCAAACGCGCGCCAAGAGGATTGCCGCCACCGTTGCCGGCGGCGGTGAAGGGTCGCCAACGCGCTCTTGAACGGGGAGACCCTCCTCGCCATCACTATGCTCCCCATATTGAAGAGGATGAAGTCCACGGCGCCCAGCGCGAGCTGAGCGATCTCCTGCGACAGGATGCGGGCACGCCCGTGCCGGCCGACACGCCACCGCTTGGGGAGCAGCCAGATGGGACCCACCTCTGGCGGGTGCGGGTGGCTGGGATGGATGAGGAAAACCTGATCGACACGCAGGTCTTCTTCCCGAAGGAGCTCACAATCAACGCTGGCGATGCCGTCCTCTTCGAGTTCCCCACGCCGCCCGGGTTCCACACCGTGACGTTCCTCTCGGGACAGGACGTGCCGGCGCTGATCATTCCCGATGAGGCCGCGGGCACCCCCGCGGCGAGCCCGCCAGCCGGGCCGCCGACACTCATCATCAACCCAATGGCAGCCTTCCCTTCCGGGGCAACCACCACGACGGCACGGGCTTTGTCAATTCGGGACTCGACGTCATTCGGCTGCCCGGCGATCCGCCGTTCATGCTCACGTTTACCACGCCGGGCACCTATGAATACCAGTGCATCCCGCATGGGGTGGTGATGAAGGCGACTGTCGTCGTGCAAGAAGCAGGATCGGCACTGCCCGAGGATCAAGCAGCGGCCGATGCCCGCGGGGAGCAGGAGCGGGCGGCGCTCATTGCGGAAGGCGAGGCGGAGATCGCCGAATACGCGGAGGCCAAGGCGACAGCGCGCGACGATGGCAGCACCCTGTGGGAGGTGGCGGCCGGCGTGGGCGAGGGACAGGCGCGGGTGATGCAGTTCCTGCCCGAACTCCCTCGAGATCAAAGCCGGCGACACGGTGCGCTGGGTGAATCACTCCAAGACCGAGCCGCATACCGTGACATTCCTCGGCGCCGGGGTGGAGCAGCCAGAGGATATCGCCGTCGAACCGCAGCCGGGTGGCCCACCGAAGATCATCCAGAACCCACTGACGCTCTTCCCGCAGGGTGGCGAGGTTTACGACGGCGAGGGCTACTTCAACTCCGGCTTCCTGGGCGAGCTCAACGGTCAGCCACTGCCGGGTGGACCCGCGTACGAGCTGACCTTCGATACCCCCGGCGATCACCCGTATTACTGCATCCTCCACGCCAGCGGCCCGGAGGGACCCGGGATGGCCGGCAGGATCACGGTGACGTAGCGAATCAAGGCACGAGCGCGGTGATCCCTCCCTGAAGACTGAGGGGAGGGATCACTAGTTGCCTGCCTCATGCTCGGCCGCCTCCGGGAACTAGGAAGTCTGTGGCCAACCAGGCCAGGAGGCGTCCCAACGCGCTGTTATGGTAGAATCGACGGTTGGCCGGCAAGGAGCCGGTATACATCTATGTGAGCCTTTCTGCTCCGTGAGCCGGCTGAGTGCGCAACCTCACCCAGGCGCCAACGGGGCAAGCCCACAGGAAGGAGGCCTCGTTGCGCGATCAAGCACGCGCGCCCCGAAAATACGAGCTGATGACCATTCTCCATCCGGAAGTGGCGGAGGAGTCGCTGCCCGGCGAGCTCGAGCGCATCTCCGGGTATATCACCGCCGTTGGTGGAGAGCTCATCGAAACGCTTCAGGACTCGCCCTGGGGACGGCGGCGTCTGGCCTATCCCATCCGCTCAGGCAGCCGCGATGTGCGCGACGGCTATTACACCGTTTGGCACTTCACGCTTGGCCCGACCCGGGTCAACGACCTGGAACGCGAGCTGAAGCTCAACACGCAGCTCATCCGCTATATCGTCCTCGCCTGGGAACCGAAGCCGATCGATCCGAAAGAGGTCGAGGCTGCCGAGATCGCGGCTGAGGACGCGGCCGCTGCCGCATACGTTGCGGCCCAGAACGCCGCGGCTGCCGCTGAAGAAGATGCCGCCGAGGCGTATGCCGCGGCGCAGGCCGCTGCCGCCGCTACTACTGAAACCGAAGCAGAGGCGGGCGATACGACGAGCGCCCTCGAGCCGGTCTCGGCCGAGGTAGCGCGCGAAGAGGTGCTGGAGGCTGCCGAGGCGGCGGTCGATACCTCGATGCGGCTGGCGGCGCAGGAGATTCGCACCGACGAGCTGACGGCCGAGGCGGAAGCGCTCGAAGCGACTGGCGCTGAACTGGCCATCGAGCCGGTCGAGGCGATCGCGGAGCGCGAGGAACTCGAGGCGGACGCGGCGGCTGCCCTGGAGAAGACGCAGGCGGAAGCAGGCGCCTCTACCATGGATACGGCTGCCACGGAAGTCGCTCCCGCAGACACCACGACGGAGATTCCGGAAGGCGCGGTGCGTGGTGATGGCACTGGCGAATGCCCGGAAGACTACCCGGTCAAGGGCAACGCGAGCTCGAAGCTGTATCACAGTCCGGGGTCGCCCTCGTACAAGCGAACCGTGCCAGAATATTGCTTCGCGTCCACGGAGGCCGCGGAGGCTGCCGGGTTCAGCCCGACCAAGTATGAAGCCGCGCACGAAGAGGGCGAGTAGCCCGCGGGCGCGGATCGTCGCCGCGTAGCGAAGGAGACCATCATGGCCGGCATCGCGAAGATCACCCTCGTTGGCAATCTGGGCCGTGATCCCGAGACCCGCTACACGCCGAATGGCAAGATGAATGTCACGTTCACGATGGCGGTGAGCCGGCGTTTCAACGATCAATCCGGTCAGCAACAGGAGCGGACGAACTGGTATCGCGTTACCGCATGGGGTGGCTTGGCCGAAACGCTCGACCGGATGGCCCAGAGTGGTTACCTCGCGAAGGGCAAGCAGGTCTATGTCGACGGTCGCTTCGAGGCACGCGATTACCAGGATCAGCAGGGGCAGACCCGCACCTCACTGGACGTGACCGCGAACGAGCTCCAGCTTCTTGGCTCCCGCGCCGACAGCGAGGGAGGCTTTGGGGGTGGCGCAGGGTACGGCGCGGCCGCTGGTGCAGGCGCGGCGCGGCGCGGCGAGACCAGGCCGCCAAGTCCAGGACCCGGAGGACGGCCCGGGATCGCTCGAGGAAGTCCCCTGGGACGACGGCGAGCCGCCATTCTAAGTGAGGATGACCCAGGAAATCTGGGGAGCGGCGGCGCGGGTGCCGCCCTCCTCAGCGGGAACTGCGTTCGTCGCCAGGCCGACGAGCATTGACGAAAACTGTTGTAACTGAACACGAGAGGACACGATGAGCGACAACGGACCACGAGAAAGGTTCGATGGCCCCGGTGGGGGCCGTCCGCAGGGTGAAGCGCCGCGCACCCGATTCGGGGCCGGCGCGCAGGGAGACCGTCCGTTCGGTGGCGAGCGGTCCGGTGGTGACGACCGCCCGGGTGGGGGACGCGGCCCCGCGGGCCGAGGTGGCCCGGGTGGTGGGAGAGGTGGTCCGCGTCGCGGCGGCGGTGGTGGCCGCTTTGGGGGACGACGCAAAGTCTGCGGCTTCTGCGTCGACAAGATCGGCGAGGTCGACTACAAGGACACCCCTCGCCTGCGGCGCTACATCTCCGAGCGAGGCAAGATCGAGCCACGACGCAAGCTCGGCACGTGCGCCAGGCATCAGCGTTCGCTGACAGTGGCGATCAAGCGGGCCAGGCACGTCGCGCTGCTGCCATTTACCACCGCAACCCGGTAACCATCAGAACGCGGGAACAGACGAACGTCAGCGCGCCGGGAATAATGGGGCTCACCCCCACCCGGCGCGCTCCATGTTCCGGTCACGGGGCCGGACAATCCGGCGCCATGGCGCATCGGGAGCACGGCAGGCATGCAGCGACGCGGTGACGACTCGATCAGGGGCCGCATCGCCCGGGCGCGAGCACGGATCAGTGCGCGGGGCAGGAGCCGGTCTGGTCCGGTGCGACCGCCGACACCGAAACGGCGGGTGCCACGACGAGAAATTCAGGCTCGCCGGCAGCGCATGGTCCGCTGGGGCGTGGCGGCGGCCGGACTCCTCACTATCGTCATCCTCGCCGGTGGCCTGATCTACGAGAACGTCGTCAAGCCGAACCAGACGCTGGCGACCGTTGGACCGGCCACGATCTCCCGCCAGGACTACTGGAAATCGCGGGCAGTTGATCTCTACGAGCAGGCGCTGCAGTACCAGGATTTCGCTCAATTCGTGGGGTCGGATCAACAAGGTCAGTATCTCTCGCTCGCCCAGCAATCGCTGGCACAGCTGCCGGACGTGTGGGGCAGTACCGATGTCGATCCCGGCTCGCTCGAGAAGATGATCGAGGATCAGCTCTATCTCCAGGGTCTGGATGACCTCGGACTGGAGATGTCCGAGGACGAGATTCACACCTTCGCGCTCAACCGTTTCGCGCCACCTGGCGCACCACTGATCCCCCCCAGCCCCACGCCAACGCTCACCGCCGAACGAGCGGCGATCGCCACGAGCACCGCCGCGTCATTTCTGGCCACACCGCGCGCGACCCCCATCGGGGCAACTCCCGTATCCGCCACGCCGGTCGCCGGCACGCCGCTGGCCAGCACCCGGTCGCCGCGTCACCGATTTCAGGAACGCTTGCCGCCACACCATTGACGGAAGCGCCCACCGCGCCTCCGGCCACCCCGAATGCGGCGGAGGCGCTGGCCACTGCTGAGGCGGGGTTCACCCAATTCGAAGAGGATCTGTTCGACCTGGCTCATCTCTCGCGGCAAGACTACGAGCGGTTGGTCGCGGCGCCTGGCATGGCGCGACAGAAGATCACCGATGCGCTTGCGGCAATGGTCGGGCAGAGCGCGCCGCAGGTGCAGGCGGCGCATATCCTGCTTCCGACGCGAGAGGCAGCCGAGGCCGCCTACACCCGGGTGACGGAGGGGGGCGAAGAGTTCGCCGTGGTCGCGCGGGAGCTTTCGACCGATCAGGGCACCGCCGCCAACGGCGGCGACCTCGGCTGGTTTACGCGTGAGGAGATGGTGGCGCCGTTCGCGGAGGCCGCGTTCGCGCTGGAGCCGGGTAGCATCTCGGAGCCGGTCGAGACGGAGTTCGGATGGCACGTGATCCGAGTGACGGAGAGTGATCCCGACCGGCCGTTGACCGACCTTCAGATCAACCGGCTGCAGCAGGCGGCAGTCGAACGCTGGCTGGCGGAACAGCGGGCGAACATTGCTGTTTCGTCGACGTTACCGCCGACGCCAACCCCGTTCGCTCGCGACTTCGTGCCTCCGGCAGGGGCGCCGCCACTTCCGCCGCCGACGCCACTCCCACTCCCGGGGACCCCGGCAGCAATACCAATTGGGACCGACGTCGCTGGCACGCCGTCGGGGTAGGCGGCAGCGAGCGGCGGAAACGTCCGTGTTATCCTGAAATTCGGGCCTCGACGTGGGTTGGAGGTACGCGCGCGCCCTGCGCGCCAGTCAGGAACGGGAGCGATGTCCCAGCGCGGTCGCGGCTCCGGGCCCGACGACGACAATCCCGATGGGGAGGACTCCCAGCAGGAGAGTGCCGCCCCCAGCTCTTCGCTGCCCCCGGCATCACGTCCGATCGCGCCCTACGATCCGTACCGGTCCTCAACGGGTGACGCATCGCGCCGGTCGACACGCAATGTGGCAGCTGACTCTATTCGAGCGCCCCGCCCGTTCGTCCCGGGTGCCAGACGACGATCCGTTCCTCCCCGCGGACGATCCGTTGAGCGCGGAGGCTTGGCAACTCGAGCTCGACGATGCCCTCCCGGGCGGAGACGACGACGCCACGCTTCGCGAGCTCGACTCCGAGGTTGCCCCTTCACCTCGCCGTGCGCGCCGCCCACCTTCCTCGACGCGGGGCAGTGTCACTGCCAGTGCGCGCGCCACCAGGGCGCCACGCCGCCGGTCCGGCGCTGGAAGTACGCGAAGCCGCACCGCCCGTCCCGCGCTCTCGATGTCGATGCCGAAAGCGGTCACGGGTTCATCCCTCGTCGCGGATCGGACCGCCCTGGCGCTGGTAGGGATCAACGCGGCCGGCATCCTGTTGATGGCGCTCCTGTTGGGGATGCGGCTCGGCGCAGTCCCCTCGCCGTTGGTGCTTCAGCTCGATGCCGCGGGGAACCCAGAACTCTGGGGGCCGCCGGGCGTTCTCTGGCGACTCCCGGTGATGTCATTCTTTATCACCGCCATGTTTCTCGTCGTCGCCTGGTTCCTGCATCCGATCGATCGCTTTGCGGCACGTTTCGCGCTGGGGGCCGCGTTCGTAGTGCAGCTCATCACCTGGGCCGCAGTCTTCCAGCACCTCGCGTGATCCGATCGAGGCGACTGGTGTTATTCATCCTGCCACTCGGCAGTACGAGAAGGAGAACAGCTATGGTCAGGTCCGAGAAGCATTTGCTCACGATGGGTGCAGCACTGGGAATTGGTCTCTTGACGGTGACCGGTGCGGTCATGGCCCAGGACGCAACTCCGACGCCATCCCCCAGTGCTGATATCTTCGATCCCGCCGTCGCGGAGGCAACACCGATTCCGGGCGTCGAGACGTTTGAGGTTGCCTCTGCGGACCACACCACGGAGTCCGTCGACTACCCGCAGGATCCACCAGCCGGCGGGCCGCACGACCCCTCCTGGCAGAAGTGCGCGGTCTATGACGCTCCGGTCCGACCTGAGAACGCCGTGCATTCACAGGAGCATGGTGCGGTCTGGATCACCTACCAGCCCGATTTAGCGGAAAGTGACCGCGCGGTCCTAGCGGAGCTCGCCGTCGACCAACCGTACGTGTTGATCAGCCCGTACCCGGGACTCGAGGATTCGGTTGTGGCATCCGCGTGGGGCGCGCAGCTGCGTGCGGACGGCGCGAATGATCCCAGGTTGCAGGCCTTCATCGAACGCTACGCGGGCAACGGCCCAGAGCCTGGCGCCACCTGCGACACCGGTGTCGAGACGACAGTTACGGGGTGACAGAGTCGAGGGTGATGGGTGATGGGTGATAGGGAGAACGACGGACGCTTTTCCATCACCACTATCACCCGATCACCGTGAGCGCAGCCAACCATTGGAAGGACGCCATGACCTCACTTTGGCTCTGGTCCGGTGATAGGGATGCAGTCCACATCACCACTTGCGTGCGCAGCCGCGTAGCGAGTAATCACCCATCACTCTCGTCTGGCTCGATCAGATCTGGCCCGTTGTTGCGGGTGTTGTTGACATCCAGACTCACGGGAAAGACACGCATCGCGTCTTCGGGGTAGGGGCGCAGTAGTCGCTCCACCTGGAGCGGGTCGGTCACCTCGCGCGAGACCCACTCCTCTTCGTCCTCGCGACGGAGGATGGCCGGCATCCGCTCGTGCAGCGGCGCTACCAGCGGGTTGGCAGCGGTAGTGATGATGGTGAATGAACCTGCGGCGTCGTTTGCCTGGTCGTGAGTCAGGTCATACAACCCGGCAAGACCCCATGTTTCACCGTCATCGGCGGTGAGGTAGTAGGGCTGCTTACGGCCATCGATCTTGCGCCATTCATAGAAGCCGCTGGCGGGAACGATGCAGCGCTTGGCCTTGACGAGACCGCGAAACATCGGCTTCTCGCCCAGCGTCTCGGCGCGGGCATTGATCGGCGCCACGCCGGCTTTGCCATCGGGCCGCCGCCAGCGGGGGACCAACCCCCACTGCATGGGGAGCGCCGTCCGCTCGCCCGCTTCGTCCTCGACGATGACTGGCAGGAGTTGGGTCGGGGCCGCGTTATAGGTCGTCCACTCCGGGAAGAGATCGGCCGGAATCTGCCGCAGCTGGAAGCGCTCAGACAGCTCGGTCGTGCCTTCAATCACGTAACGGCCGCACATGGGGGAGCTCCTTTCCAGTACACGCTTCGGTCAAGTATAGTACAAATGTTCGCTTTCGACCCACTATTGCCCAGGGCAATTGATGGGTGCGGGCGGCGAATCGCGGTTGTTCCGCAGGGTGAAGCTGTGCTGCAGCCGTGTCCGTCGCGGTTGCCGCGCAAGCCCATGATATACTTGAGATCCTCGGTCGGCGCATAGTGAAGCGGTTTTCTCGCTTGGCGGCAGGGCCGTTCCGTTCGATAAATCCCCTTTCCTTTGGTGGCGGGTTGGAGTCGTTCCCGTGAAATCACAAGCCAGCGCAACCCCAGCAATGCGAATCTTGGCCGGCGTCCTGTTGGTGGTCGGCGCTCTGTTGACGTTCGGCTCGCTCTTCGCCGACCAGCTCAGCCTGACCGGCGGCGGTGTGGGGCTCGGGTGGAAACAACTCATCGGCGTCGTCATCGGTTTGGTCCTCGCCCTTCTCGGCGGGGCATGGCTGGTCCAGCCGCCCACGTCACGCGGCATCGACCGCCCCCTGGAGTGATTCCAGGGTACGACCAGCACGATTGAGCTCAAGAGGTATTGACCGCCCCCTCGAATGAATCCCGAGTACGATCAGCATGGTTGAGCAATGAAGCCCCTGAACCGTTCAGGGGCTTCGCCGTTTTCTGGGGTCTCGGTTGGCACCACCGCGAACTACGCCCGGCGAGCAACCGCGCTCCAGAGTCGTGCTGGGAGACTATCGACGATGATTCACGAGGATGGGACCGCCGGCGGCGCACTGGCGTCTACCACGGCAGTGCGCCGCTGGCCAGCGAGCGAGCGCCCGATGGGGATTGGCGTCATCCTGCCGATCGCCGAGGACTCCGCGTTCGGGGGCACGCCCCACTATGCCGACATCCTGGCGATGACGCGGACAGCCGAAGATGCCGGGCTGGATGCGGTCTGGATCATCGACCACCTCGTGTTCCGGCCCCAACCAGAGAGTCAGTTTCAGTTGCCCGCGGATGAAGAGGACCGCGGCGTCTGGGAGTGCTTCACAACCATGGCCGCACTGGCGGGCGCCACGGAACGCATCGAGATCGGGTCCCTGGTGGCGTGCACCGGGTTCCGCAATCCCGGTCTGGTTGCCAAGATGACCGAGACGATCGACGACATCAGCGGCGGCCGCGTCATTCTCGGGCTCGGCGCCGGCTGGCACGAGCCGGAGTACGAGGCGTTCGGCTATCCGTTTGACCATCGCGTCAGCCGCTTCGAGGAGGCGATGGCAATCATCCAGCCCCTACTGCGTGAGGGGCGCGTCGACTTCGAGGGCGAGTTCTTCCAGGCACGCGACGCCGTCAACCGGCCGCGCGGTCCGCGCGCGAGTGGGGCGCCGATCCTCGTTGGCTCCACCGGACAGCGCATGATGCGGATCATCGCCCGCTACGCCGACGCGTGGAACACCGTCTGGCACGGAGACCCCGATGCGGTTATCGCCCAGATGGCGGCTGTGGACGAAGCCTGTCGCGACGTCGGCCGCGATCCGGCAACGTTGGTGCGGACGGCGGGCGGCAACATCGCCATGCCGGGGTACCTCGGCAAGCGTCCCGATCCGATCCGGGGCAACGACGAGGAGATCGCGGCAACGATCCTGCGATTTCGCGAGCTGGGCATCCAGCATTTCGTCGCCGGGCTTGACCCCTGCACCCCAGAGACCATCGAGCAGTTCATGCGGGTGGTTGAACTGGTCGACGCCGCCTGAGATATCGGGTGCATCTTCGCAGTTCATGAAGGCTGATACTGTATATGTTTTGTATACAGAAGCTGGCTCGACGCGCTTCATTTCCGCCTCTCACCGTGTAAAGGGAGAAACCCATGATTACCCAACAGCTGCGCAAGGTCGGCAACAGCTACGTCGTGAAGGTGCCAAAAGACGAAGTCGAGCGGCGGGGCTGGCAAGAAGGCCAACTTCTGGCCCTGCAGCTCACTCAGCTTGAGGTGCGGCCGATTCTTCGCCCCGAACTTCAGGAAATCGTGGATGAGTTGCTAGACGAACACGAGGACGCTCTTCGTTATCTCGCCGAGCGTTGACGCGTGGCTCAAACAGAGCATCTGAGCCTGGCGGAGGTCATCGCGATCCACGAGAGCGCGATGCGGCGACTTGGAGCCGAGCCGAAGGCTTTGCGCGATGAAGGGCTCTTGGAGTCCGCGGTCATGCGGCCGCAGATGGCGGCATATTACGAGGGCGCCGATGTCGTGAGACAAGCCGCCTTGCTCGGTGTTGGCATCTCGCAGGCGCAGGCATTCCTCGACGGCAACAAGCGGACCGCTTATCTAGCGCTCAACACGTTCCTTCGGATGAACGGCTGGAGATACAGCGGCGACCGGCTGGAGTTAGCGCAGCAATTCGAGCAGATTGCTGATCGCTCAAGCAAACCTGACCAGGCGACCGATGCGTTCGAGGCGTGGCTGCGCGAGAACGTCAAGCCTCGGCCCGAGCCCGGCTAGAGCGCCGTCCCAAAGGCGTATCCTTCCGCCGCGAGGAATCCCGTTGCGCACAGTGTCTGGATGGCACGGCGAGATCCCTCCCACAACGCGCACCGTGCAGGTCGTCAAGATGACTCGGCGTACCGTGAGTCTCTTGGACCGACTCCTTGTCAGTAGTGGCCTCCCGGTTCAGTATTGAATTGGCCAATAACTATTTGCATGTGCAAGCAATATCTGGTAAAACACCGGTATGCGTGAAACGTGCGGGGCAACAGGTTCGCCGCTCGCTGATCTTTCCGATGAAGAGTTCGCGGTCTGGAGCGGATTTCTCCAGACACACGCAGCGCTCGCGCGGGAGCTGGATGCCGATCTGCGTGCCGCCCACGGGTTGCTGTTGACCGACTTCGAGATCCTGCTCTGGCTAGCCAACCGGCCGTGTGAGCGCATGCGTATGACCGCGTTGGCCGATACGGTGCTCCTGAGCCCAAGCGGCCTCTCGCGAGCCGTGGAGCGCCTGGAGACGCGCGGTCTGGTGCGGCGGATTCCCTGTCCTGAGGATCGCCGGGGCTCCTACGCGGCGCTCACGGACCCCGGCCTCGACCTGGTACGAACCGCGAGCAGAACGCACGCGGCGAGCATCCGGCGCTGCTTTCTCGATCGGTTGACGCGCGACGAGCAGCGAATTCTGGTCAGCACATGGGAGCGCTTGCTGGCCGGGAGTGAGCCTACGTGCGCCTGGCCCGGAAACGTGCCGGTGGGACCGCATGAGACCGCAATATCCGTGAAGGAGGGAGACCCGTCATGAGCACTGTTTGCTCGCACATCGATCAGATCCGCGACGTGACCCCGAGCGCCCAGGGATGCGAGGACTGTCTCAAAATCGGGAGCAGGTGGGTCCATCTCAGAGAGTGCCAGATCTGCGGTCACGTTGGCTGCTGCGATTCCTCGCCCAACAAGCACGCGACGAAGCACTTCCATGCCACCCAGCATCCCATCGTCCAATCTTTCGAGCCGGGTGAGGATTGGCTGTGGTGTTATGTCGATGAGGTTCTTTTCGAGCCGGAGAATCTGCCGCGCTCGGGCCAGAATTGACAAGGATGCGAAAGCCGCCGGAGAAAACGAAAGAACGATGGCTACACGAGCAATCTCGCCGGATCTGAAGAAGTCGTATCACACGACGGTGATCGCGGATTTCCGTGCCCATGGCGGTGCGGTCAGTGGGCAGCATGCCGGCGTGCCGCTTCTCCTCCTCACCACCGGCGCCAGGAGCGGGCGGACGCATACCACCGCTCTCACCTACTCCAGGGACGGGAGCCGTCTGGTGGTCATTGCCACCAAGCAAGGGTCGCCGACGCACCCAGACTGGTATCACAACATCGTGGCCAACCCGAACGTAACCGTCGAAGTTGGCGATCAGACATATCGGGCCGTCGCTCACATTGCCGAAGGAGCGGAGCGACAGCGCCTGTTGGACCACATGATCGAGCAACGACCGAACGCTGTGGAATTCCAGCAAAGGTCAACCCGCGAGCTTCCAGTGATCGTGCTGGAGCGGGTCCTGGACAACATGACGGACTACCAAGCCTTCAATCGCGATTTCATCGCGGAATTCCGCGCCAACCTTGGCAAGGTTGGGGGCATGTTCGAAGACCTTCCCGTGCTGCTGCTAACGACGACCGGCGCGAAGAGTGGCAAACCGCGCATCGCACCCGTTCTCTACGGCACCGACCAGGATCGGCTCGTCATCGTCGCCTCCAAAGGCGGATCCCCGACCAACCCGGACTGGTATCACAACATCGTGGCCAACCCGAGTGTCTCGATCGAAGTGGGGATGGAGTCTTTTCCAGCGCGGGCCACGGTCGCGGAAGGCCCCGAGCGCCGGCGCCTGTTCGACCAACTCCTGTCTGTGATCCCAAAACTCGCAGAGACTCAGGAAAGCACCACTCGCCAGATTCCGATCGTGGTGTTGGAGCGCGACGTAAGGCGTCGGCAAGAGCCGACGCAATGAGCGACTGCTGGAAAAATCATTGAGTCCCAGGAAAAGGAGACAGAGTAACGATGTCGGAAAACGAGCAGGTTGTTGAAGAGACTACGGACTACAACGCCTTCAACCGCCAGTTGATCGAGGAGTTCCGCGCCAACGGCGGCAAAGTCGGCGGGATGTTCGCGGGTGCTCCCCTCTTGCTTCTGACGACGACCGGCGCCAAGTCGGGGCAGCCACGGGTGGCGCCCCTCGCCTATACGACCGACAACGACCGCCTGGTGGTGATCGCCTCCAAAGGGGGCGCGCCGACGCACCCGGACTGGTTCCACAATGTGCGCGCCAACCCCGAGGTCACGGTCGAGGTGGGCACGGAGTCCTTCGCGGCGCGGGCCACGATCCCCGAGGGCGCGGAGCGGCAGCGCCTCTTCGATCAGATGGCGGCGCAGATGCCGAACTTCGCCGAGTACCAGCGCAACACGACGCGCAAGATCCCGGTCGTAGTTCTGGAGCGCGTCGGGTAGCGAGTCTCACCTGTTTCCTGATACAAGACAGGTTTGCGGGGCGCCAGGCGAATGATTTGCCTGGCACCGGCGTTACCGCGACACTCCAACCGTCAGGAGTGATCGCTTGATCCAGGCGGTGCCTGCATGATCGACTACACCGATTCGCTCGTCGGGATCGAGCCCCGGCATCTGGAAGGCTTCTTCGTCGGCTGGCCGCATCCAGCCTCGCCGGAGACACATTTGCGCCTGCTCGCCGGCAGCGACCACATCGTGCTGGCCATAAATCGCGAGACCGGCCAGGTCGTCGGTTTTGTGACCGCGATCACCGACGGCGTGCTCAGTGGCTTCATCCCGCTGCTGGAGGTGCTCCCCACCTACCAGGGCCAGGGCATCGGCCACGTATTGATGACACGCATGCTCGACCGGCTTGGCGCCTTGCCCAACGTCGATCTCCTGTGCGATCCCGACGTCGCGCCCTTCTACGAGCGCTTCGGCATGAAGCCGGTCGGGGGTATGGTATTGCGGCGGCCAATGGGCTAATCCGGTCAGCGCGGCCACGCTGGCGGCTAGCTGCTAGGATTGCGCGCGACCCGGCGCGTCATAGCATCATCTTCTTGCAACCCCGTTCCCTGGCGCTGTTGGTCTGAAGGGCAGCCACGCCGCAGCGAGACAATGGGAGCAGCCTCGCGATGAAGATCGTCGATCTCAAGTGCGCCGTCATCGGGGAGAACCCGGTGGTGCGGATCGTCACCGATGAAGGCATTGATGGCTACGGCGAGGTCGAATCGTACAAGCCATACCTGACCTGGCACGTCCTGCACCTGAAACCGGCACTGATCGGCGAAGACCCGACTCATGTCGAGCGGGTGATGCGCAAGATCCGGCAGCGCGGCGGTTTCAAACCGTGGGGCAGCGCGGTCAGCGCGATCGAGATGGCCCTCTGGGATCTCGCCGGCAAAGCCGCCGGACTCCCCGTGCACAAGCTGCTCGGCGGCAAGGTGCGCGACCGGGTTCGGGTCTACAACGGGGCGATCCGCTTCCCCATCAACGGGTACGCCCCGGCCGACTACGCTGAGAACATGGCAAAGATGAAAGCCTCCCCCGAGGGGTTCTCGATCATCAAGATGGGGATCGCCTTCCACAGCCGCATGACGTCAGAGGTGCCAGACTTTTACTACGGCGAACCGCAGACCAAGCCGTTCCATGGTCATCCCGACCGCGGTCTGCTCACGGAAAAGGGTCTCAACCACGTCGTTGCCTGCGTCGCGGCGATGAAGGAGGTCCTCGGCGACGAGGTCGGTCTGGCGCTCGATTGTGGCCCCGGCTGGACGGTGCCGGACGCCATCCGGCTCTCGAAAGCGGTTGAGCATCTGCATGTGCTCTGGCTGGAAGATCTTCTCACCGGCGACTACACCCCCTGGGTGCTCGCCGACGTCTACCGCGAGGTGACGCGGGTCGCGTCCACCCCGATCCATACCGGGGAGCAGATCTATGGCCGCCAGAACTTCAAGGATCTGATCGAGCGCCACGCCGTCAACATCGTCGGTCCCGATCCCTGCGACGTTGGTGGCATCGCCGAATTGAAGTGGATCGCCGAGTATGCGGACATCCACGGCATCCTGATCGCCCCTCACGGCACGGGCAACGGGCTGCTGGGGCTGGCGGCGCTGGTTCAGGTCTGCGCCACGCTACCCGACAACTACATCGCCTTCGAGTACCCGGTCGGCAAGCCCTCCTGGTGGTACGACATCGTCACCGGCCTGCCCGACCCGATCGTGCAGGACAGCTTCATCGAGGTCTGGGATCGGCCGGGGATGGGTGTCGATCTCAACATCGAGGCCGCTCGCGCGTATCTGCCGGAGACCGACCGGGACTTTTTTGATTGAGTGCCGGATCCCATCCTTGCCTCTGATGCGTTGCGGGCACATCCCCATATTGGTGAGATCGTGCAGGCCCAAGTCTCCTTGCTGGCTCATACGGAATCCGGGCAGTCACCGCGCCTCGCGGCGGACGCTCGAACGCCCTCACCCCCTTGCCACCCGGGCCAGACGACGCACCGCCACGGGGACGATGGCGAACGTGCCGAACTTGGCAACGGTAGCAACCATCGCCGGAGCCGGGAGAGGATGATGCTGCACCGTGGTCCCCGGCTCTGGGGGCGCGTATCGCGAGGCAGCGGCGCTAGGCAAGGGGTGGGGCGGGTGTCCGACTCTCTGCTGTGCGCCGGGCGGGCCGTCGTGGTGACTCGTCGCAGGGTGACCCTCGATGACGAGAACGGAGACAAGGCTGTCTTGCGCGAACGCCACCTTGAATACCCCTGCTCGATCGGCGATGAACAGTCTCCCGCTGCGGGCGCTGCCATCACCCTTTCGTGTATTGGCATCGGCATTGTTCGATCCTGGGCGGCCGAAGGCGACGGCGTACTGGGTGCCCGCGATCAGAGAGAGGCCGGCAAGTGTCGCCGTCAGGGTGGCGCTGCTGCTGGTGGCCACCGCGGAATCCGGAACCGTAATGGCAGCCAGTACATCGGTGGGGCTGTGCAACGGCGTACCCCGATGACCCTTGGGAGTCCTACCAGGTAATTGCCAGGTGCGTGTGATCCATAACTGGCTCCTGCATCCAGATAGACGATCGAGATACCCGGTACTGAACCCCTTGCCCCAGCGTCAGCTCATTGGCGTCGTCCCAGTGCGAAGGAGGACTTCAAACCTATCACGAGCTGGCAAGCGGCCAGAGGCCAAGACCGAGTGCGACGGCTCCCGCCACAGCTAGCGCACCGACCCAGATCACGTCGAGGTTGACCCAGGCTCGGCGTAGCACTTCCACCCCGAGCTTCTGATAGACCACCACGGCGACTACTCCCGCCACGGCCAACATCGTCGCGGAGTGGAGGCCAACCGCCGCCAGCGCCGGCAGCAGGGCGTCGCGACCGGCAGGCGGCTGGTGGCCTACATGGCTGAGGTGTCCCGCATGTGCCGACACGCTCGCCACCCCCTCGCCGCGCAATTCGATGAGTACTGGAATTAGCATCAATCCCGCGCCGTGCGCCGAGGCCATCAGGAAGGACCAGAGCACCAGCTCCCGGGGACTGACGCGCATGCCGACCCAGCGAGGATGGCGAAAGCGGGTGATGACCTTGTAGGCCGCGAAGCCGAGCAGCGCCGCGCCACCAAGGGCCAGGAGCGCCTGCTGCGGGATGACGACCCCGAGCATGCCGACCGCCACCGCAGCGAGGCTAATAGCCAGGGCATGGCCGAGGGCGATCGGTCCCAACGCCGCGGTCACCACCCGCAGCCGCCGCTCTTGCAACCCCAGGGCGACCGCGAAGAGCCAGCCCATCGCCGGGTTCAGGCCGTGGAACGCGCCGAGAGCTGCCAGCGACAGCCAGGGCCAGACCGTGTTCATTTCTCGCATGTTCTCTTTCCTTTTCGAGTGGCGAGGCCGACGTCGGTCGCAAGCCCGGACCGCCGCCTAGCCGCTCGCCCAAGGCCCGAATCAGATCGCCCAGTGCTACGGGAAGCAGTAAGAATCGGTCGAGGCGTCGCCGCCCTGCAGTCGCACCTGATGCGGCCGCTGGTCGCCGAAGTCGAGGAAGAAGTTGGGGTCGACGCTCATCCCGCCCGCCGGGTCGGCATCGAGCTTGACCATCCAGCCCTGGATGCCGTCGGGGTAGAACTGGGCGTCCCAGGGCAGGTAGAGGGAGTTGGTGAGGTAGACCCGCCGGCCGTCACGGCTGACCTCGACCATCTGCGGTCCGCCGTTGAGCGGCCGCGCCATTGCGGGGTGGGGCGCCTGGCCGACGATGCCGCCGATGCGCACCGACCCGGTCTCCTTCGGCTCGAATGGATCCGAGACATCGAACTGCTTCAGCTCACCGGTGCCCCAGCAGGAGACGTAGAGGAAGCGGTCGTCGACGCTGAGCTCGATGTCGGTGACCAGTGGCGGCACCGCCTTGAACGGTTTGAGGGCCGGTGGCAGCTGATCCTCGTCCGCTGGCTCGGCGGGGATGGTGATGACCTTCTCCACCTCCCAGGCGTCCGTCGCCCCATTGTCGTTCTCCTTTCGGCGCCAAAGAAAGATCGAGGAGGAGAGGTCGGTCCGACTGACGACGGAGTTGACGAAGCCGTAAGCCCTGGTCGGGTCGTGGGCCGGTCGCAGCGCGAGGACGATCTGGTGCTCCTTGCCCAGATCGAGCGTCTGCGTGTGGCGCCGCTGCCTCAGATCCCAGAAGTGCAGGCGATGCCCGTACTCCCCATCAAGCAGCAGCTCGGGTTGGATCCCGGTCCCGACCATGTTCGGGGTGCCCCACTCGCTGCTGAGCAGCGTGTCGTAGCCGAGATGCCACCAGAAGTCGTAGTGCAGGTACTGCTCGCCGCGGTCGATCTCCCAGCGGCCCAGCACGTCGAAGGTGTCGTGGTCGAGGATGAAGATTCCGCCCGGTCCTTCGCCGTTAGGTGCGCCTAACGCGCCGACGTAGATACCGTCGGGACCGCAGTGGACGGTATGGCCATTGGCGTAGCCTGTCTTCGCGGCCACCTCCTCTGGCTCGATGGTCTTGACGATCCGGGGCCGCATCGGGTCGGGCTTGGTATCGATGATGTAGATGCGGGAGGAGCCGAGGGCCGGCACGATCAGGTAGCGGCGCTCGACGTGGGGGTGGGGCGCGTTCGGACACAGCATCGAGGAGCAGGCGTTCCAGCCGAAGTGATGCAGTTCGTCGCCGGAGTGGGTCATCGCCACCTCGCCGACACTCGCCCCGTAGGACTCGGAAGTGGGGTCGACGTCGACGACGATGATGGCATCCGGCCGGCCGTCACCGGTCGGGTTGACCCGTACCACGTAGGCAAGCGTCTCGGCTGGAGCCCGCATCGCCGAGCGCGGCGAGGGGTAGAAGGTCGGATCGGGTTTCCAGATGGGCATAGTGTTCCTCCTGGGAGCTATTGCTGAACTGATGCGACCGGCCGCACCGACTGTGGGCGCATTTCCTAACGGGCAGTGGCGCCGGCCAGCACATCACCGACCTCCAATAACCATGACTAGTTGGGTCGCTATCTCACGTCAGATGGACGATCATCGCGTGCGTTCATCGCGGGTGCCTTACGTGTTCTCTGAATATTCGGTTCCAGTTCATCTTCCTTGGCTCAGCGAGCGGGTCGGCGCCGCGGGCAAGGGCAGGCCACCGCGGACCCACAGGTCTGGCCCGCGGTGGACCCGTCGCTGCTCCACGCCGCGGCCTAGCCGCAGGGCGGGTAGCACTCGACCGAGCTCTCGTCGATGGGAGCGCAGTACGAGTAGGCGGGACAGGCGGTGCACGCGCTGACAACGGTGGGCGTGTTGCTGACACAGCCCCCAAAGATGCAAGAGCATCCCGCGCCGCACTGCGGGCTGGTGGTGCAGGCCGTGCAGATATTGTTGACACAGAAGGCGCTGCCGCAGTCCCTCTGGCCCACGCAACTCTTGGCTATTGCACAGCGCAGACAATCCGGCCCACCGCAATCGACATCGCTCTCGCTGCCGTTCTTCACGCCGTCACTGCAGGTCGCGGGGATCTGTGCCGGCGGAGGCGGACCGACAGGCGTGGCGTCAGGCGGGAGTGGTGTCCCCGTGTCCGGGAGCGGCGTCGACGTGCCTGGGAGCGGCGTCTGCGTGGTGTTGGTCTGCTTGGCTTTCTTGATGCACTGCTTGCGCTTCTTCTTGTTGTCGATCTTCTTGCATTGTTTGATGGATTTGGCCGTCGCCTCCTCAGGAGCGGGTCCGCCCACGAGTGCCAGGGAGGCGACGAGCAGCCCCCCCAGTGCCTGGCGGCGCGAGCCAGCTGCGGCGAGGGTCTTGGCTAAGGTATCGAAGCGAGATCCGTCCATGGAAGCCTCCTTGATGCGAGACATCGCGATGAGCTGCGTAGCTGAACCGCGAATCGGTCACGTCACCGTGGCGCGACTATCGTCCGAGGTCTTGACGTGCTCCTCCCCGCCCCGCGGTGGTCCTCAACGACGTGAGTGGCACCCGGGGCGGAGCGGGAGCGTACGTGTAGGTACGCAAGGGCTAGGAGCGGCAGATGCGACCGGTAATTGCATCCGTTCGTCGGACGTATTTGGGCGGTCTGTGCCGCCCTCTCTCCCAAGTTCGGTGGGAGAGAGACTTCCTGGCATCAGGCGCAGAGGACCTCGACGAGGACGGAGCCACTGTTGTCGGTGAAGACCAGGTCCGTCATGGCCAGTGCCAGCGCCCGGCCCTGCCCCACCACCACCTGCTCGTAGACGTGGCTGGTGGTGTAGCTGCCCCAGACGTCGGCACTGCCGCCGTCGACCGCGAGCCCGAGGCGGACCCCTTGAAAGGTCGTGACAAACGTGGTGGGGGTGGCGACCTCGAAGTCGGCGAAGGCGTCCTGGCCGTGGGTGGCGTTGGAGTTCCAGAAGCCCGAGGCGCGCAAGCGGTAGCGCTGGCCCTGGGTCAAGACGGGGGTGTTGACCGTGGTGCCCGTGGCCGGCACACTCACCGCGCCCACTTGCGTCCCGACCTGGCATGTCTGCGGGATCTGCTGGTTGCCGTTCTTCTTGCGCTTGCGGTTCTTCTTGTTGCGCTTGCGCTTGGCCTCGACGCTCTCGCCGCGGCTGATCACGGCTACCGCGCTCATCGCCGCCGCTCCTCCCAGGAGGCGCAAGACGTTGCGCCGCGTGGAAACCTCTCCCAGATCCCGCGCGATCGCGTCGAAGACTGGTGCCTTCATAACCCTGCTCCTTACTGTCTGCTACAGATCGCCGGCTCTCGTCGTCCATCGACGCGGCTCTCTGTCCTGGTTTTCAGACTAGGAGGCTGCCGGCAGCTGCACATGGGCAGAAGTACGCATTCCGCATACGCCTTCGACATGGCCACGTTGCAGGATCGACGGGGGGTATACGTAGGAGGTGCGCATGGTCAGGGTCTGCTCGACGGCGCGCCATGCACCGGGTGGGCTACTACAGGAAGTGATCGCAAAACGTCTTGGGTGCCTGCTCCCGCTTCTGCCGGACAAGCGGAAGCCGTGAGGACTCAGACCATCGCGACCTTGGAGACCGGGGGAGAATGGGGTTGCCAAGATTAGGGGGTGAGGATCCCAAGTTGGGAGGCGGCACGAGCATCCTCGATGCGCGTCTCGACCCCGAGCTTGGCGTAGATAGCGGAGAGGTGGTGACTGACCGTCTTCGGCGTCAAGAAGAGCCGCTCGGCGATCTCGGCGTTGCGTAGTCCCGCCGCGACCAGGGCCAGGACCTCGGCTTCGCGGGCGGTCAAGCCGGCGGGATGAGCGCGGGTCGAGGCGCGGGGTCCGCGCCGCAGCGCCGGCAGGTCGTGGACGCCGAGGGTGTGCAGGCGATGGATCGCGTTCGTGCGTGCTGGCTTCGCCCCGAGCTCCTCGAAGATCACGACCGCCCGGCGGACCAAGGTGGGATCGTCGCTGAGGGCCAGGGCACAGGCCTCTTCATACGGGCAGCCGAGTGCTCGCCAGGCAGCAGCGGCCCCGATCCAGTCGCTGGTCAGGGGGACAACGGCTGAACGACGTCGCGGTCACGTTACAGTGGCACGACCTCCTTCCATTGGTCTGGGCGCGCGACGCCCACCTGCGTCGGTGTTCCCAAACGGTCTGAGGACCAATCGAGGCACGGAGAATGAGCGCAGGTGGGCGAGTGCCAGCTGCGGTAGCCGCGACCAGCGCGTCCATCCATCATCCAGCCGCGTCTGCGCGACCTGGGTGGCAGTTGCGATCGTCCGCTCCCACTCGCTCCGGCGGTACGCTGCTTCTGTCTCAAGTGCGTGGTAGTTCTGCATGATGAGCTCCCGTAAACGAATCACTGGAAGAGTTACAGCGTGCGAGTCAGCACGCCGGGCTGCGGCTAGCGCGATCGGCTCGCCGGCGGCCGCGTCGATCGCGAACCGGCGGGGGTGGCTACGTTGTTGCTTCGAGGGTGAGACCGGCTTCCCGCCACGCCCTGAGCCCGCCGTCGAGGTGGGCGATCCGGGTGTAGCCGAGGACCTGCAGCATGTCGGCGGCGAGCGCGGAACGGCCGCCTGAGGCACAGAAGAGGATGATCCGACCAGCGGGATCGAAGCCGGGCCGGTAGTAGGCGCTGGTGGGGTCGGCGGAGAACTCGAGCATCCCGCGGGCGGTGTGGATCGCGCCGGGAATGCTGCCGTGCTGGGCCCGCTCCTCGGCTTCGCGGATATCGACTAACAGCACGTCCCCGTCCTCTAGCTCGGCGGCCACTGCTGCCGGCGAGAGGGTCTCGATGCGGGCTTTCGCCTCGGCGATTAGGTGCGCGGTGGTTTTCGTGGACATGAGAGATCTCCTGTCAGCTGTCCGTTGCGGATCGTCGGCTCTCGTCGTTCATCGACGCGGCGACCCTCTCTGTCTTTCAGAATAGGAGGCTGCCACTACGGGCACATGGGCAGAAATGCGCATTCGGGATGCGCATTTGGCGCTACCGCGGCAGGGAGGGAGTGGGGCGTATGCGTAGCGGCCGAAGGGAGCAACCTGGCGGCTGATCAGGTGGCCGTGACGAGTGGTGAAGACGCCGGGTTCAATCCGGGAGGCGAACTCGATCTGCCGACGGTGCTCAAGGTCGTAGCAAGAGATAATGAGCGTGAGTCACGCACAGCACGGCGGCGACGTTCTTCGACTCGGGCGAGCCCGGTTCGACGGCTACGGGCGCGCGCTGCCTCCTGGCGCACGGCAGCATTTGCCGCGGGGCCCGAAAAAGGCGGACCTGACCACGAAGAGCCGCCGCTGCGGGATCAGGAAGGCACCCAATTGCGCCCGCGGCGCATGTGGCGCAGGTACCCCCCCAATCAAGATCTTCACGTAGGAGTAGATGACCCAGTTGCCCGCGGGATCGCAATGCCACACCGGCGCGTAGCTCGGTCGATCGACGAGGCCAGGAACCGCCGAAGGGCGAGGACGTGTTCCGATGCGAACGGCAGCCCCGTGGTCCCGTTGCCGGCGAAACGCTCCTCGGTCCCGGCCGGTAGCGTGGCCTCAGCCTCCAACTCCCGAACCACGCGGCTCGACTCCCTGGCCACGGTGTTCTCCCTCTCGCACAAGCGACCCCCTCGCCAGCATTGCCGGCGAGGGGGCACGGCCCTGGCGTGTTCCCAGGGCCGCGATCGAGACCCCGGCACCTTCGTCACCCCGCAGTACCGGATCCCACTCCACATCCGGGATCGGCAGCCGCACCTGGTCCAGACCGTGCGCTCGGATCGAAAGGACGGTTGCGAGTTAGATTGACGACTCCCTGCCTCTTCCGAATAATCCTCTTGGCGGCTCGCCCTCGGCAAGGACGTGTTGGGCGATAACCCCCTCGGTTAAATCGTGGGAGTAGCCCTCCGATCGGTGGACCTTGCCTGGCTGCAGCTAGCCCCACGGTTGACCACGACATTGCCTGGATGGGCTCAGGCAGCGGGCGTAGCGGCGACCGGCGCCGCCAACACCGCCGGGTAGTAGAAGGCATACGTCGCCTCGTACGGCTCACGAACTTCCGCGCCGGCGTGGGCCGCATCGCAGCCCTCGGGCGGGGCGACTCCGCCGGCTGTGTCGAGCCGCTGAATGTGCGTGATCGTCGAGAAGGCTCCGCTGCCGGCGTGCTCCTTCGCCTCGAGGAGGAGCCAGGGGATCGCTCCCGGATCCGGGGCATCGGCGCGTTCGAGTACCGTCCCAACGACGGCGCTGCCGTCCTGGCCCTGCCAGGTCGGGCCGGCGAAGTGGCTACCGACCACCTCACCCCGCTCATTGAACAGCTCGGCCTCGGGTGCCTTGAAGGTCCAGACGAACGCGGTGGCATCGTCGGGCTTGGCCTCGCAGGCGTAGATTTGGACTCCGCGAGCCCCGAGCTCGAAGAGAAGGACAGAGCGCGCTGGTGGCGCCAGAATTGCCGGGATGTCCTCGGCGGTGGTAGGAGTTCCCTGGGCGGCTGCTAATCCGGTGAAGCTTCCAATTAGGGCAATGGCGGCGATCAAGACACGTGTTTTCGATGCATGGATCATGGATACCTCCTCTCAGCCGGACCTCGTTCGGCCGCTCTATCAATTGACGCTGTACGACGGCACTTCTACCACAGGATGGATTGGAGACATGCGTCAGTTAGTTGTGGGCTCTTCCCTGGCGTGTGGAGTCGGGCTTGTCGGCCTGGCTCCTTGTGAGCACCAACTGTGGCGGCATTCAAGCTGATTGACACCCGGGCGCGTGTCCCCTGCACCGCCCAAGCCGCCACGTGAGGAGGTTGCGGGTGAAAGCCTCCGGCTCCCACCCGCGGTCGTCTCTTTCTCGCGCCGCCTGCTCGGGCAGCTGACGAGCGGCTAGTTGTCGTCCGGGGTCGGCTGGCAGGTCCCTTGCACCGTCTGCGAGCTGGTGCAGGTATTGCCGCGACAGCAGAACGGGGTGGTATCGTCGTCGTCGACGGTCTTGAGCCCACAGGGGGCCCCGGCTGGGGCACAGCAGCGCTTGTCGCCGCCACTGTCATTAACCGGGATCTCACAGATGTTCGGCCCGGCGCACTCCCCCGTGGTGGAGCACAACGTCCCGGCCGTCTTCCCCTGACCGGGATTGCCTCCCTGGTCGGGGGTGCCTCCCTGGTCGGGGGTACCACCCTGGTTAGGGGTGCCTCCCTGGTCGGGGGTGCCCTGGTCCTGCTGGGCGCACTTGTTGAGGCAGGTCTTCTTCTTCTTACTGCTCCAATCGTGCTGCTTGGCCTTTTTCTTGCACTTCTTCTGACACGACGCGGCCTCGACCTCCTCGGCACCGAGCAGTGCCGTGATACCAAGCCCGGCAACGGCGGTGGCGAAAGCAGAGCGCAGCACGCCGCGACGTGAGGTGTCTTCGCTGATGACCCGCGCCAAGCGATCGAACGTGGACCCGTCCATACCAATCCTCCATGCTCGGTGACGTCCCTGCGTCACCCGTCAATCAGGACCCGGCCCATCCGGTCGTCCCAATCCTTACGATAGAGGGGGCGTGAAGCATCCACATGGGCAGAACTACGCACTTGGGATACGCATTCGGCGGTGCCGCCTTGACGGCGGGAAATGAGTATGCGTAGAGCCTGTTAGGGACTTGGGAGGCTTGGGGCTGGAAACAACCACCCCCACCCGCAAACCCTACCCGACCGCTGTCAGTGACAAGGAGTGGGAGGTTGTGGCGCCCTCCCTGGCCTTGCTGAGCGAGGATGCACGGCAGCGACGCCATGATCTGCGCGAGGTTTTCAATGGGCTGCGCTTCGTCGTGCGGGGCGGACGGCAATGGCGGCTGATGACGCATGACCTGCCCCGTGGTGGGTCGTCTCCCAGCAACCGCGGCGCTGGCTGGCCGCTGGCGTTTTCGCAACCATGGTGCATGACCTGCCCGTGCTGCTACGCCTGGGGGCCGGTCGCGCCCTCACCCGACAGCCGACATGCTGGACAGCCGCCCGGTACCATCGACGCCGGAGAGTGGCCGCCGAGCCGGCTCTGACGGCGCGAAGCGCAAGAAGGCATCGAACATCCCCGATGCGGTCGATACCTTGAGTGATCTGCTGGCGCTGCATGCCACGCCGGCCACTGCCCAGGACCGAGCGCAAGTGGCCCGACTTGCGGCAGCGGTGCAGGAAACCACCGAGGGGACCGTGGAAGTGGCCTTCGTTGACCAGGGCTACAGCGGGGAGGAGCCAGCTGCCGAGGCCGCCGCGCAGGGCATACGGCTAGAGGTCGTCAAGGTGCCGGAGGCCAAACGCGGTTTCGTGCTGTAGCCGCGGCGCTGGGTCATTGCACGCACCTTCACGTGGGCGGCGCGCTTCCGCCGTCTCGCCCGCGACGATGAGCGCTTGCAGACGACCTTGGCGGGCCTGCATTCTGTCGCCTTTGCCTTGCTGGCGCTCAATGCCGTCCGGCCCAACCTCGAAGTCCTGTGACGCAGAACCTAATACCGATTCCCAATAGGTATGGCATGATCGGGGCGGGGAAGGTGAAATGGAAGGAGCCCCGCCATGCGCACCGACTATCCGCGCGTCATCACCGAAGACCTGATGACCGTGCGCCGCACGGAACGACGGGTGCGCGGGCGGCCCACGGCGGTGCGGGTGCAGGCGCTCCGGCTGCTGAAGCGTGGCATCGTCCGCAGCCTGCCCGCCTGCGCCACCCTGGTCGGCCACAGCCCGCGCCACTTCGCGCGGTGGTGGGCGTGCTACCAGCGGGAGGGCCTGGACGGGCTGCGGCGCGAGCCGAGGTGGCCCGGCAAGACTCCACGCCTCACTCCGAAGGCGCTGGCCGATTTGGAAGGGGCGATGGCCAATGGGACAGATTGCCACCCTCAAGGACGCCCGGGCCTATCTCGCCGAGCACCACGGCATCGTCTCCGGCAGCCTCAACGGGGTTTGGCAGCAGTTGCGCAAGCACCATATCAAGCTCAAGAGCGGCCGGCGGCGCCACGTATACGCCGACGCCGAGGCGCAGGAGGCGTTTCGCGCCGGGTTTCGGGACGAGTCTGAGCGCGGCCGGGGGGCAGCGGGTCTGGGCCTTCGATGAGGGCCGCTTCGGGTTGCGGGTGGGGCTGCGCAAACGCTGATGCCCAGTGGGAGTGCGCCCCCCTTGGTCGTGCACGATCGCTACGAGTGGCTGTGGCTGTATGCGGCGGTCGCGCCCGCGACGGGCCAGCGCGTCTTCCTGCTGTTGCCCCGGGTGACCAAAGGGTGGGTCGCGGCCTTCTTGGCGGCCTTTGGCGCGGCGACGGCCGGCGACCGGGTCGGTGTCGTCCTGGACGGCTCCGGCGCACATCGCGCCGCCGTCCCCTGGCCGGACCACCTCGTCGCGCTCCCCCTGCCCCGCTACAGCCCCGAACTCAATCCCGCCGAGCAGGTCTTCCGGGTGCTGCGCCCCAAGCTGGCCAACCGCATCTTCGCCAGCATTGCTGAACTGGAGGCGGCCATCGCTGAGCACCTCCAGCCGTACTGCGAGCAGCCGGCCCTGGTGCGGCGCCTGACCGGCTACCCCTGGTGGACTGCCGCCGTCGGCACCCTGCCACCGGCTCCGTGAAAGGGTATAACGGTACTTTGTTGACAATGCTCAGGAGGAGTCATAGAGGACGAGCGGGAAGCCGTGACCCAGCCAGTCCAACAGGGCTTGCAGCGGTGGGGGCGGGGGCCGATCCGACCATGCCCGCCAGCAGCGCCACAGGAACCAGGCCGGCTCGAGCCAGGCACGCACCCGCCGCAGCGCCTGCGGCCAGCAGCGCCAGGGGCGAGGCGGCGACTCGCTCGGGGTGGCCAGCCCCTTTTCCCCCCCGCTCGCCGGCCGGCACCGCTGCGTCGTCCTGGTTCGCATCCGGGTGCCCCGTCAGGGAGTAGGTCTCCGCCCACCAGCAGAAGGCGAAGGCGCACTGCACCAGCGCCCAGTGCCGGCGCATGGCCACGTCGCTACGGATCTGATACTGGCTCCAGCCCAAGCTGTGCTTGATCTGCTTGTAGGTCTGCTCGACCCAATTCCGGAGGCCGTAGAGGCGAACGACCTCCGCGAGTGCAGCCGCGGCGAGGGGCAGGCTCGTCTCCAGATACCACGTCGCCGCCTCCGGCAAGGAGGCCGGGTCGGGGGTGGCGATGACCAACCGGCGCGAGCGCTCCGGTCCATAGGGGCCGGCTGTTCCCTCGACCGCCCACCAGGATTCGACATGGCCATCGCGAAACACGCGCTCGACTCCCACCCACGCCCCCGACTGCTGCGGGCTCTTCCAGCCAGCCTGCGCGGCGACCTCCCAGACCGCCCCGATGGCCTCCACCGGCGCCCACCAGGCGTGCGAGGGTTTGTGGGCCACCACGTAGGGCACGCCGCGCTGCTGGAGTCCCGCCGTGAAGCCGCGGTGGTCCCCGTACAGGCAGTCGGCCACCACGGCGCGCACCGGCCAGTCCTGCGCCTGCGCCTGATCCACCAACTCCAGGGCAATCTGCGGTTTGGTGCGAAAGGCCGGGTCGGCTTTGCCGTGCGCGAACCACTGCTGCGGCGTGTAGGGCTCCACGGCCAGCGGGTAGTACACCCCCTCGTCCGCCCAGACGCTACTCACCGAGACCACCCCGTTCTCGATCTTGCCTCGGTTGCCCAGATATTGCCGCCCCACGTGGGCCGTCTTCTCCCCGTCCTTGCGGTCGCCGGTCTCATCGACGATGAGGACCCCGCCGCCATGCGGTGCTGTCCCCGGGTCAGCCCGCAACAGCGCCAGTCGCCGCGCCGTGACGGCCCCCGCATCCCAGGTCGATTCACTGAGAAACCACTGCAACCGCTGCGCGGCGGGTCCCTGGGCACCGACGACCGGCTCGGTATTCGCCAGCGCGGTCAGTGTCTTGTTCCGTTCCGTGGGCAGCAGCAAGCCGACCAGATACTGGCGGAAGGCGGTGCGCTGGCTGGCGCGGCTGAACAGATCGTCGAAGTGCGTGGCGTAGACGTCCAGGGGATCGGGAATCGGCGGGAATGCGGGCATGGCGGCGACCTCCGGCCGCAGCGTGCCACTACCGCCTCAGCCTGTCAACAAAGTACCGATAACAGGCTCTACAGGGCCCAAGGTTGAGACGATCTTGCGGCGATTTAGATGAAGCTGTGGCGCACTGCGCGCATGGCCGCTTCACTGCGGGAGGCGACGTCGAGCTTGCCTAGGATGGCCCCAACATGTTTGGACGCGGTGCGCGGACTAATGAAGAGGCTCTCGGCAATCTCCCGGTCGGTCTTGCTGTCCACCAGGAGGCGTAACACATCCAGTTCACGCGGTGATAGGTCAGCCGGGCGGTCAGTGGCAGTCTCCTGAACAGCCATGGTGCGAGGGACCGGCCCGGTTGTGGCGATCCTCATCTCTGCCGCGGCAGCAATCACCTCGGGTAGTGAGCATTCCTGGCCTTTCGCCCAGGCAACGGCAAATGCCTCTGGACCAAGAGCAGCACGCGCGGTTGCCAGGGTCTGCTCGAGATCGGCCTGCCCACTCGGACGCACGGGCACCCCGATCTCGACCCGGAGAGCCGCGGCCCTGCCGGCCAGTTCGACCGCCACGAGATCCTGCCGTTGACCGACCGCCACCTTGGCGAGGCCCTCCAGGATGGCAGCCACTTCCCATCGCGGTCCGACTCGCAGAGCCAGCTGTAGCGCCTCGGTCAGCACCACGAAGGCTGCTGCCGGATCGCCCACGGCGTCCAGGATCGCTCCCAGGGTCGGCAGCACGTCAACCATCGCATTCCTGCCATCCACGCGACGGAAGATGGCCAGGCTCTCCTCACAGAGGGTTCGTGCCAATTCAAGATCGCCGTCGTCGTAGGCCGCGAGCGCCAGGTTGTTCAAGCAGAACCCCTCACCCAGCGGCTCGCTCAGCTCCCGGAAGATGGCGAGGCTTTCCTGGCAGTGGTCTCGCGCATCGGCCGTTTGCCCAAGATCCCGCGCAACGTCGCCGAGCACCAACAGCGCGGTGGCCTCGCCGCCGCGATGCCTCGCCGCCCGGTGGAGGACCAACGCTTCCTGGGCGAGGGCCGTCGCTCGGTCGTAATCCCCGAGCTCGCGCGTTGCCAGGCTGAGGTGGCAGAGGGATCCGGCGATCCTGGCGTGATCGCCGGAAGCGCGGGAAAGGGCTAGTGCCTCCTCACCCAGTTCCGCCGCTCGTCGGTTCTCGCCGAGGGACTGGGCAACCAACGCTTGGCAATGGAGCACCTCGACCAGGCCGTCAGTCTGCCCGAGACGGCAATAGCACTCAAGGGCTTTTGCCAGGGCAGTTTGGGCCGCCGCGATGTCGTTTTGGTAGTGGGCCAGCCAACCAGCGCCAGTGAGCGCTCTTGCCCGTGTGGCCAGGTCCACCTCGTCGACTGCCTCGGCGCGCTCGAGCAGGCGGGTGAGCCAGCCGCGGCCCTCCTCCCAATAGCCACGACGATGCCAGAACCGCCAGAGCGCCGCGGTCAACCGCAGCGCAGCATTCACGTCGCCCCCCCATTCCGACCGCGCCAGCACGATGCGCAGGTTGGCCTGCTCGGCCTGGAGTCGTTTCAGCCACGTCTGTTGGTGCTCCGTGGATAGCTGAGGTGCGGCCCGTTCCGCGAGGGCGAGGAAGTACGCGGCGTGGGCATCCTGGACCGCCGTCAACTCGCCGCTCGTCACCAGGTGTTCCAAGGCGAACTCGCGCACAGTCTCCAACATGCCGTACCGTGACGTGCCGTCGGGCTCCTCTTCCTGCTGAAGCAGACTTTGGTCGACGAGCGCGGACACCCCCTCGCTCACATCGATCTCGTCGTCGCCCCCGGTGTTGGCGACGGCCTCAGCCGCCTCCAGGGTGA
This sequence comes from uncultured Chloroflexia bacterium, assembly GCA_963751075.1. Lineage (GTDB taxonomy): Bacteria > Chloroflexota > Chloroflexia > Thermomicrobiales > UBA6265 > JACCXM01. The sequence goes on from CAVVTE010000018.1 coordinate 91,372, forward strand.
AGCCACCGACGAAGACGGCGAGCCGGCGGAGCAACCTGCGCTCCGCTGGAGCGAGGAGATCATGGCTCCAGGCAATGGCATAGCGCAGTGTCTGCTGCCGATTCGGGGCGTCGCGCGGTCCGCCGGTGAGCATACCCAGGGCAGCGCCCTCTTTCCCGCCCACTAATCGTGTCGCCAATTCAGCGGGCGTGAGGTGACGAACTCGGGCGGCGGCCAACTCGATCGCCAGGGGCAAACCGTCGAGTCGCCGGCAGATGACCTCAACCTCGGCGACATTGGCCTCTGTGAACTCAAACCCTGGTCGGACCGCTTGGGCGCGCGTGACGAAGAGGCGCACCGCGGGGGAAGCGGCGGCCCGCTCGGCAGTGATTGAATCCGCGGCCGGAGGGAGCGGGAGGGGCGGCACTGGAAACGCATGCTCGCCCGAAACACGCAGAAGAGCGCGACTGGTCACGAGGCAGGTGAAATGCGTGCACCGCGCGAGGAGCTCAGCGACGAGGGGCGCTGACTCAACGACGTGTTCGAAGTTGTCGAGGATGAGCAGGGCGTCCTTCCCGTGCGCGAAGTGCGCGATCCCCTCCAGGAGTGATCGACTACCCGTTTCACGTACGCCCAGCGCCTGCGCGATCGCCGAGAGGACCAGGTCGGGGTGACGGATGGAGGCCAGCGGGACGAACCAAACACCGTCCGGGAAGTCCTCGGCAACCTCCTCGGCGACGCGCAGCGCAAGCCGGGTTTTGCCGACCCCACCTGGTCCGGTCAGGGTCACGAGGCGGACCGCAGGCTGGCGCAGGAGATCAGCGACGGCCGTGACTTCCCGCCCCCGACCGACGAGGGCCGTGGAGGGGATCGGTAAGATGCTGATCTCACTGGGGGGCTGAATTGTGGTCACCATGTGCACACCCTCAGTTCCTCGATCTCCATATGAGCCGTGAGTCTCGGACCGCGCCGCAATTTCAGCCACCGCTAGCACCATGTCTCAGCTCCGCCTAGGCCCTGCCCGGCTCCCGTCCTGGCCATCGCCAGTCACGAGCACCGGGTTGTCCAAACGTCCTCCGGATTCACCCCGTTCGAGATGTAGCTCCGTGACGAACCGGCTGCGATCACCGCGATAGATGTCCTTTGCGTACTCCACTGCCCGGTCTCGCGCATCCCAGCTAGTCCGCTCGACCAGCATGACCGGACTCCCCGCCGGGATCTCCAGGAGCTCAGCGTCCTGGTCCCGGGCCGGCACCGGCTCCAGGGATTGGACCGCCCGCACTGGACGGGCGTCGTAGCGTTCCATCAGCCGGTAGATCGAATTCCGCTCCAGGTCTTGTTCCAGAAGACCCGGCACCAGTCGCGCCGGGAAGAACGAGGTCTCCAGTGCGAGTGGGACTCCCCCACCCAGCCGCAGCCGCACAACCTTGTAGAGCGGCTCCCCGATGCGCAGGTCGAGCACCTGCGCGAGCGCCGTGCTGGCGAGGATTTGCTCGCCGCTGAGCAGCCGTGATGTGGGCACAATGCCCTGGCTGATCATCTGATCGTAGAACCCGCTGAGCCGCGAGAGACTCTGAACGAGCTTCGGTTCACTGACGAAGGTGCCACGCCCTTGCTCCCGAACGAGGAGGCCGCGATCGGCCAGCCGTCCGAGCGCCTGACGGACAGTCATTCTGCTGACATGCATCTGTTCGGCCAGCTCACGCTCGGGAGGGATACGGTCGCCGGGACGGAGCTTGCCAGCCCGGATTCGCTCGGTCAGCTCCTCCTCGATCTGTACGTAGGCTGCGGGTCCTGGACGGCGCCGCAATTCCACCCACATCGCGGCCGGCAACTCGGCGGAGTGACCATTGAGCTCGTCTGGGAATTCGTCAAGAAGCAATGGAGGTTCTTTCATGGTCTGATTGTATAGACCAATTTCCAAACGTCAAGAGGCAGCGCCGGATTGGCTCGGGCTTCGCCTGTGCAGCGGTCGCCGCGCAGGAGGAAAAAACTGCTCGATGCGGATCTTCTCCGCGATGAGGTATGCAATGGTCTTCCTCAACATGAAATTCTCTCCGACTGTCGATGAGGCAGCAATGCTGTTCATGGTACGAGCCTACGCCGTCATGGGATGGACCACATCGGAGAGATGTCCCACTTTTCACTTGGGAGTTACCTAGATTAGGGGCTGACGATCCCAAGTTGGGAGGCGGCGTGCGCCGCTTCGATGCGGGTCTCGACACCGAGCTTGGCGTAGATAGCGGAGAGGTGATGGCTAACCGTCTTCGGGGTCAGGTAGAGCCGCTCAGCGATCTCGGCGTTGCGCAGTCCGGCGGCAACCATGGCCAGGACTTCTGCTTCGCGCTGGGTCAAGCCGGCCGGGTTGGCCCGGGTCGTGGCGCGTGGTCCGCGTCGAACCGCTGGCAGGTCGTGGACGCCGAGGGTGCGCAGGCGATGGATCGCGTTCGTGAGGGCCGGCTTCGCCCCGAGCTGCTCGAACGTCTCGACGGCGCGACGCACCAGCGTGGGATCGTCGCTGAGGGCCAGGGCACAGGCTTCCTCGTAGGGGCAGCCGAGGGCTCGCCAGGCAGCGGCGGCCGCGACGACGTCGCCGGCGATCTGCAATGCGTACGGTTCGGCTAGCCCCTCGGTGGGCACGTCCCGCTCGCCAACTCGCCACAGCAGCCAGGCGAATTGGCCCCTGTCCCACCGATTGCCGTGGCTGAAGATGGGGTCTCGCACCGTCAGCACTTCCGCTTGGGCGCGCGTCACATCGTTGTCCAGCAGAGCCGCTTCGGCGCGGGCGGCGCGGATCGGTCCCAGGCGCAGCAGTTTCCCGCTGCGCTCGGCCAGCACCAGTGCCTCGTCCAGCGTCGCCGCGGCCTCGGGACTGCCACGCCGGGCGGACACCTGGCCCAGCGTCGTCAGCGCCACCATCCGCGTCACCGACGATAGCATCGGCTGTTCGAGCAGCTGGCGGATCTCCGTCTCTGCCGCGTCCCAGCTGCCCTGACGGGCACGCAGCGTCGCTCGCGTCGCCAGGAGATACCCCCGGCGCAAGTCGAGATCGTGCTCGATCGCGAAGGCGAGGGCGGTGTCCAGCCGGCGATCGGCCTCCTCCAGCCGCATGGCCAACAGCGCCGTAAAGGCCAGATTGGCCAACGCCCGGCCGGCGTGGTCGAGGAACGCGTGGTCGCGGGCGAGTTGCAGGCTCCGGGTCAACTCCTCGACACCACGTTCATCCCCGCCGTAGTGACGCGCCGAACCGACGTTGTTCAGCGCGTGGATGAGGGTCTCCGTCTCCCCGAGCTCCTCGGCGAGGGCGATCGCCCGATTGCCCCACTGGAGGGTTCCCGCGAGATCGTGGTCGAGCATCCGCAACTGGGACAGGTTGCTGTAGGCCATCGCCAGCTCCGGCCCGGGCGGCAGGGGTTCCAGCACCTCTAGCGCGGCTGTCGCCGCTTCCGCGGCGTCTTCCTCAAGCCAGTAGAGGTGCGAGAGCCAGCGCAGGTTCTCCCCCTCCTTGAGCGGGTCACCCAGACTGCGCCAAATCTCCAACGCCGCCTGGCGCGCCGCGATCGCCTCCTCGCCATGATCGCTCAGGTAGCAGGCGACCGATCGTCCCTCGAGCAGACGGGCGCGCTCGGCAGCCGGCAGCCCATCGCCGAACCGCAGCGCCCGGGCGTACTGCGCCGCCGCCTCGCGGTGGGCATGCAAGGCGGCGGCCTGCTCGGCCGCGGCGATGGCGAATTCCAGCACGGCCGCCCGGTCCCCCGCCGCCTCCGCGTGGTGCGCCAGCCGCGCCAGGTCTCGCTCCGCATCCGGGTCATTCGCGCAACGCGGTGAGGACGCGGGCGTGGAGGAGCCGACGGCGCAGCGGGGCGATGGCCGCCAGGATGGCGTCGCGAGCCAGGTCATGGCTGAAGGCTAGCCTGTCGTCGGTTCCCCGTAGTAAGCCTCGGTCGAGACACTCGTCGGCTTCATCGAGGACCGGACCGGCGACGGTCAGCAAGAGGTCCGCATCGATCGTCGAGCCGATCACGGCGGCGACGTCGAGGACCGCACGGGCCTCAGGTGAGAGGCGAGCGGCGCGGGCCAGGACCGCATCGCCGACCGAGACCGGTACCGTCTCGCCCTCGGTGGCGAGGACCTCAGTCACGAAGAACGGGTTGCCCGCGGTCAACCGGTAGAGGGTCGCGGCGTCGCGGCCGCTGCCGGTGGCCAATCGCTGCACCGCCGCTTCTGATAGCGGGCGGAGACTGAGGCGATGCACGGCTGGGGCCGTGGCCAGATCCCCCAGGACCAGACGAAGAGGGTGATCGGCCCCGATCTCGTCGTCGCGGTAGGTGACAACGACGAGGACCGGGAGATCCCCAATCCGCCGCCCGAGGAAGCGCAGCAACTCGATCGTGGCGCCGTCGGCCCAATGGGCGTCTTCGGCGACGATGACCGTCGGCCCGGGTCGGGCAGCAAGGGCCGCGAGCACCTCTCGGAAGAGCCGGTCCCGGGCGTCGCCATCAAGAGCGTGCTCGTCGATCTGGAGGCCGAGCGCGGGCGCAAGGTCGCGCACGGGACCGAGCGGACCCGGCGTGGAGAGGGCATCGCAGGAGGTGCGCAGCACGGTCGCCGACTCAGCAACCTGGTGGCAGAACGTCTCGACCAGCGTGGTCTTGCCGCACCCCGGCTTCGCCGCCAACGAGCACCAAGCGCCCGTGCCCAGCGATGGCCTGACGTAGATGCGCCGCGAGTTGATCAAGGGGCTGTTCGCGCTCGAGTAGCTCTATCACACCGAGATCCTCAGTTGGGAGGTCATGATACGACGTGCAGCGAAGGTCTGAACGCTCACGAGTCGGGGCACAGAACCGTTGAGACGACCGGCAGTTCCCGATGCTCCAGCCGTCGGCGGGGTACGGCTCGTGTTGGGCCTACTGCAGCCGTAGACCAATCTAGGCGTCGTTACTCAACAGGAGATTTACGACCACCGGCGGCATCATGCGACCTGCCCGACCTGATCGTGCAAGATAGCTTCATCGAGGTCTGGGACAGGCCGGGGATGGGCTTCGATCTCTACGTCGAGGCGGCTCGCGCGTACCCGCCGGATCCCCGGCACTCCAGCCAGCGACGGCGCTCGCCAATATCAATCAGCCCGGCGAAATCTCCGTCTCTCACCACCGGCGTAGCCGACCCCTGAGCGAGGCCTCCTGATGCCAGCGAGGGCACGGAACAGAGGAGAAGCAGAAGCGTCACGGCGTTGGCGAAGAGGCGAAACATACGACTTCCAATGACCCCCTTCACCCCGCAGCAGGCAGGCGCAGACGTCGTTTCGGCAAGCGCCGAACATCGGCTCGAGCCGCGAGCGTGGGCCACGAGTCACATTGGACATCGCATTGGCCGAAAATCCGCGCCAGTTCCTATCATTAGGAGATGTGGGTGCGGATACTCCAGGCGGCGCGTGCCGCCACCACGACCAAGTTCGCACAAATCCAAACTAGGCGATCCGGCGCCGCGCCGGTCTAAGGACACCAATGAACGACGCCCCCCAGTCCGCCGTTGCCAATCCGGCGCCGGCTGCCACCGATATAGCTTCCTCTGCGGCAGCAGTAACGTCTGCACCGATCAACGGCCGGGGAGGAATCATCGCGCGTGGCGAGCGGGAGGCGGGGGAGGCGATCGCGGCGGCGCTGGCCGATCTTGGGTTTAGCCCGCGTTCGATCGATCTGCGGCCGCTCCCGTTCGAGGGAACCTGGGGCCTGGCGACTTCCGCTGCCTACGGACTGGCGAACGAGGCGGTTACCCAGGAAATGGAGGCGAGCGGCCAACTCGCAGGGCTCTCGAAAAAAGAGATCAAAGCGCTGACGGGGGGCGCGGTACGAGAGCGGGTGCCGGTCCTGGCCGAGCAGATCGCGGATCGGGTGGCGGCCACCGGGAACCCGCTGTTTGGGTCGGTCGAGGCTGTCAATGGCTACGTCAACATCGCGTTCGACAGCAACGCTGTGGCTTCGGCGCTGATTGGTGAGGTGCTGGAGCGCGGTCCGTCGTATGGGCAGGCGGCGCCGATCGCTGAGACGGTGATGGTCGAGCACTCCCAGCCCAATACGCACAAGGCTTTCCACGTCGGTCACCTCAGGAATTCGGTGCTCGGCGTCGCGATCAGCAACGTCTTGCGCGCCGCGGGGTACGACGTGAAGGACGCCAACTACATCGGCGACATCGGCCTGCACGTCGTGAAATGCCTCTGGTGCTACGACCGGTTCCATCGCGGCGAGGAGCCAGCCAGCCCGGAAGCCCGCGGCCGCTGGCTGGGCGAGGTCTACGCCGAGTCGGATGCGCGGCTGAACTTCCGTAAAGACGTCCTTGACTTCCTGCAGCTTCTGGCGGGAGAGGACCAGCAGTTCGTTGCCACCATCGACCGCATGCTCAAGTACCTGTGGCGCAAGAACGCGGACGGGGAGGATATCGCCTACCTGCTGGGGCGCATCATCCACGCGCAGCCAATCAAGGACGAGCTATTGCGCCAGGACGATGTCATCCCCTTGTTCTGGCCAATCGTCGGTGACCAGCTCCGCGCCGAAGTGGAGGCTCCGAAACCCTATGTCCCCGTGGAGGGCGAGCTGGAACCGACGATGACGCCTGAAGAGCGGCTGGCGCGGTGGGAATCGCTGGCCGAGCACATGGACGAATGGTGGGCCGCGTCTCCCGGCTGGCGCGACGAGGTGCGTGAGACGTTCGCGCGCTGGGAGGCCCAGGAGCCTGCGTTCGTTGCGCTCTGGGAGACGACGCGGGACTGGAGCATGGCCGATTTCCGCCGCATCTTCGCCGAGCTCGGTGCGACGTTCGACGTCTGGTTCTTCGAGAGTGAGGTCGAAGGCGAGGGCAAGCGGATGGCGGCGGATCTCCTGGAGCGCGGCATCGCGGAGATCTCCGACGGGCTGCCGGTGGTCAAGATCGACGAGAAGCTGGGTCTTACGGAGCCGACCTACCGCACGATGCCGATCCTCCGCTCTGATGGCAGCTCGCTCTACTCGACCAAGGATCTGGCGCTGACGAGGCGGAAATTCGAAGAGTACGGCGTCGATCGCGCGATCTGGGTCGTCGACGTCCGGCAGTCGCTCTATTTCCAGCAGGTCTTCAAAATCCTGGAGCTGTGGGGTTTCGAGCAGGCGCGTCAGGCCTACCATCTCGGCTACGAGATGGTCGTGTTGCCCGAGGGGATCATCTCCTCGCGTAAGGGAAACGTGCCTGTGTACGACGATGTGCGCGACGCCGTGCTGGCCCGGGCACGGGAGATCATCGAGGAGAAGAACCCGGATCTTTCCCCGGAACGAAAGGCTCAGGTCGCCTGGGAGGTGGCGCTCGGCTCGCTGAAGTACGCGATGCTGGCCCGCGACAACAACAAGGTCGTCCTGTTCGACCTGGACGAAGCGCTCTCCTTCGACGGTCACGCGGCGCCGTACATCCAGTACGCGCATGCGCGGGCCTGCCGCATCCTGGAACATGCCGGGGAAACGGAGGAGACGCTCTTGACCCGGCTTGGAGAGCTCGATTTCGGAACGTTGCAGCCGGAAGAGCTGGGGCTGTTGCAGGGGATCGCGTCGCTGCCCGATGAGATCCAGCGCGCGGCGGCGGAGTACCGTCCGCTCCTGATCGCTTCCTATGTCTACGATCTGGCGAAGCGCTTCAACGACTTCTACCATGCCTGCCCCGTGCTGACCTCACCCGAGCCGACGCGCACCGGGCGGCTGGCGTTGACCGCGGCGACACGGCGGACGCTGGCCAACGGGTTGGCCCTGCTGGGCATCGCAGCGCCCGCCGAGATGTAGGAGGCGCTGCGCTGTGAGGGGGTGCCCACACGCGGCCTGAACCGGTTGACCTCCTCAGTCTTCCCCTTCTCCTCCCTGGAATATTGTGAAGTGTTGAACCCGATTCCTCAGTTCGCAAAAACATGACGGAGCACGCTTGTGCCCTCGCGCAATAACACCATTTTGGTAATTAGCACCGAAATTCGTGATCTGTTACCCGTATGGACCCTGCATCGGGCATCGGGGGTGAAACCGAATTTCCGCACTGTACGTACAATAGGGTAAGATCTGTGACGGATAGGCACAGATATTGCTACCCGGATGGAACCCCGCCGCCCAGTCCGGGAGCACGTACGGGTTCAGGAGTTCGACCATGCGCGAGTTCGCGACAATTTTCCCTACTGATCGGATCACCGTGGACGAGGCGCCGGTCGTTCGCGACGCTGATGGACCCTGGGACGATGACGACGTCATCGACGCCGTTCTGAGACTCGTTGCCGATCATCACCGTGCTGTTGGTGCGGCCATTGGCAAGCGTTCCTTCTCCCCGAGTCTCGCCGAGCTGCGGCAGAGCCCGCTGGGTCAGGATCTCCGTCTGCTGGCCGCAGCCGGGTACGGCGACGTCAGCCGCGACCAGGTGCGGGAGACCGCCGGACGCGTGACGGACCTGCTGCTGCGCCCGCTCGCCGCAGAGGGGATGGTCATCCCGGCCTGGTTCTGGAGCACAGCCATTGGCCGCATAGTCGCTCGCGCCGCTCGCGTCACTTATGGAGACGATGGGCTGATGAGCATCGCGGATGCCGCCGATCGGCTCGGGATTGCCCCAGAGGTAGTCGCCGGCTGGACCACCGACGGCGCGATCATCTCGATCCCTGACGACGCTGGCCGCCCGATGGTGCCACGGGACGCGATCGAGAAGCGCCGGATGATTGCCCGCGAGTTGGCGGGCTTGCAGCTTGAAGGCGGCGAAGACGTGCTCGTGCGCGAGCAGCGCCTGGCGTCGTAGCGGACCGCTCGCCCATTGCAACGCGATCGGCCCCCGCTGGTCGCAATCGACGAGGCGCCCCTGTCCGGAACCTCCCGGCTGGGGCGCCTCGGTGAATAATCAAAGGTTTACCTCGCAACCGGCTCTCGGTCCAGGACGTCGAGCACCTCAGCGGCGACCTCGTACCGCCCGAAGGACGGCATCAGGTAGACCCCCTGCACCAGGGGACGCAGCTCCTGGAGCAGCTCTTGGGCCATCTTCACTCCCTCGCGGCGGCCGTCCGGACCCGCCAGGCGCATGCGCTCCCGTGCCTCATCGCTCAGGGTGATGCCCGGCACCTCGTTGTGCAGGAACTCCGCGTGTTTACTGCTTTGCAGCGGCAGGATGCCGGCCAGAACGGGCACGGGCAACCGCGCAACTCCATACACCTCTAGGAAACGGCTCCAGGAGGCCGGGTCGTAGATCGGTTGCGTCATGACCAGGTGCGCGCCCGCCTCCAGCTTCGCCCGCAGCCGTCCCGCCTCGTGCTCGAGGTCGTCTCGGGTGGGGTCGACGGCGCAGGCGACGGTAAACCCGGCCGGGCGGCCAATTGAGGCTCCCGCCGAGTCGGCGCCGCTGTTGAGGCGCTCCAGGATCCGGATCAGCCCGATTGAGTCGACGTCATAGACCGCCGAGGAATCGGGGTAGTCCCCAAGGCTGGGTGGGTCGCCGGTGAGGGCGATGATGTTGCGCACCCCTACCGCATGCGCCCCTAAGAGTTCTGATTGCAGACCCATCAGTGAACGGTCGCGGGTGGTGAAGTGCAGGATCGTTTCGACCCCGGTGCGGTGCTGGATGAGATAGCAGAGCGTCAAGGCGCTCATTCGCACCCGGGCCATTGGGGAGTCGGCGACATTGATGAAATCGACTCCTGCCGCTTGCAGCAGACAGGCGCCGTCCAGCGCTTTGGTCGGGTTGAGCCCCTTAGGCGGGTCGACCTCCACACTGACCACGAACTCACCTCGATCCAGCTTCTCGCGGAGCCGGGTCGGCCCCTCGGCCGCAACCAGATCGAGCTCCGGAGCAGTCAGCACCCGAGTCCGGTGGGTCACCCGGCTAGCAGGGGGGGTGGTGGGTGACCCCTCGGCCGCGGCTTCCGCCGTCCAGGCATCGAGAGCCTCGCGCATGGCCGCCGTATGGAGCGGCGTGGTGCCGCAGCAGCCGCCGATGATGCGCACCCCGGCGGCAGCCGCGCGCCGCGCGAACCCCGCGAAGTACTCCGGCGACGACGGATAGATGACGCGCCCGGCGACATGCGCGGGCCATCCAGCGTTGGGCATGCAGGAGACGGCGGGAACGTCTTCACTCTGCTCCGCGAGGTGACGGACCAAAGTCTCGGCGACGGGAAGCAGCCGCTGCGGCCCAACGGAGCAGTTCGCCCCGATGACGGCGACTCCCATCCCGTAGAGATGGGCGACGACCTCCTCCGGCGAGCTGCCGCCGATGGTGCGGCCGTCCTCGGCGAAGGTCATCGAGGCGACGATTGGCAGATCGCACGCTTCGCGCGCGGCACTGACCGCCTCCGTCATCTCGTCCAGGCTGCCGATCGTCTCTAGCACGAGGAGATCAACGCCCCCCTCGAGCAAGGCCTCGATTTGCTCTCGAAACGCGTCTCGGACTATCTCCGGCGTGATCACCCCGAAGGGCGCCAGCGTGCGGCCAGTCGGACCAACCGATCCCGCTACCAGCGCCGGACGGCCCGTGATCTCGCGCGCCTCGCGAGCCAGGCGCACCGCCTTCTTGTTGATCTCCTTCACCCGGTCGGCCAGCCCGAAGGCCTCCAACTTGAAGCGGTTGGCCCCGAAGGAGTTCGTTTCCAACAGGTCAGCGCCGGCGTCGAGATAGGCACGGTGGGTGTCGAGCACGAGGTCGGGACGAGTGAGGTTGAGCGCGTCAAACGACTCGTCGAGGGATGCCCCCGCAGCGTAGAGCATGGTGCCGATGGCGCCATCGGCGAGGATCGGTCCGGCAGCGAGACGGTCGAGCAGCGGATGCGACATCTTGGAACTCCGGTACTTATCGGGCCGTGATTGCACAACTCTACCTGAGGACCACTCCTCGAAGTCCTGGAAGGAGGTCATCGATAGCCCCGGTAAACGCGGCGTTCACTCGAAACACCGGTGCGGCGCCGGGTCCGACACCCGCGCCGCATCGGTGAGAAGAGGGAAGGAACAGGGCCGCGGAGTTGCCCGCGGCCGGGAATCAGCTAAGACGACTCGCCGTCATCGTCCGCCTCGTTAGCATCGGAGTCATCGTCTGGTTCCTGATCCGGTTGAGCGTCGCTATCGTCCCCACGTGAGCCTTCATCGACGGGGATGGTCCAGTCCTCGCCCCCGCCCCGAATGGGGAAGAACCGGCCCTCTTCGCCAGGACCATGACCGCCCCGCATGAACGCACCCGGCGGCGGACCGAACATCGGGCCGGGACCAAGTGGCACGTCAGACGTTGCGATCAATACCTTGAGTGCTTCGGCCTGCCCGGCGGTAAGGAGCCCGTCGTCGACTCGGGCGTCGACTACCGTCATCATCGCCACCCGGATGGCGGCGTCGACCTCGTCCGGGCTGCCGATACCTAACTCATCGCCAAGGGCCGCGGTGAACTCGGCGTAAAGCTCCTCTCGCATTTCTCCCGATCGCAACTCGTCCCGGAGCTCACCCTCCTCGGAAGTCGACTCCTCCTGTGCCAGTGCGGGAGTGGTTGCCTCTTGGGCCATCACGTTCGAGGCGGAGCCCGCCGTGGTCGCAATCAGTCCCAGCCCGAGCCCGGCCGTGCCGAGCACCGTCATGAATCTCTTCCGATCGAGCGAATCCTTCCGCTTCACGGTCTTCCTCCTAGCCCGTCTGGGCCATACCGACGACCACCGATGGTCGACTGCATCCATGGTGGCGGCAGAGGCTTACGTTTCCCTGGGAAGGGCCTGGGAATGTGTCAGGAATGCGCGAGTCAGGCGGGCTCTTCTGACCGCAACGGCAGGCGCATGGTGAAGGCCGTTCCCTGACCGGGCGCACTCTCGACCGCGATCGTCCCCCCATGGGCGCGGACGAGCGCGTCGACGATGCTCAGACCAAGTCCGGCCCCACCCGCGGAGGTCCGACCCCGCGCGGGGTCACCGCGCCAGAAGCGCTCGAAGACGCGCGGCTGGTCGTCCGCGGTGATGCCCGGGCCGTCGTCGGCAACCCTCACTTCGGCCCAGGCGCCATTACGCTGCACGCTCACCCGGGCGGGGGTTCCGGTGGGGGTGTGTGTGCGCACGTTGGCAAGCAGGTTGTCGATGGCCTGTCGGAGGCGGATGGGATCACCGACGACCACGGCCGAACCATCGAGATCGCTGGTTAAAGGGCGATCAGGCTCAACGGCGGCGAAATCCCCAGCGGCCTCGCGGGTCAATCGCACAAGATCGACCGGTTCCTTCTCCAAGGCTCGCCCCTGGTCCGTGCGCGCCAGCAAGAGGAGGTCGTCGACCAGCCGCGCCATGCGCGCGCCTTCCGATTCGATGCGGCCCATCGCATTGCTCACGGCCTCCGTCGTGGGGAGCGCTCCCTGACGGTAGAGCTCGGCGTAGCCGCGCAAGGAGGTCAACGGCGTGCGCAACTCATGGGCCGCGTCCGCGACGAAGCGGCGCAATTTGGCTTCTCCGGCCTCCCGAGCCCGGATACCGGTCTCGATCTGCCCGAGCATCTCGTTGAGCGCGGCTCCCAACCGGCCCAGCTCCGTTTCGGGCTTGGCATCCGGTACGCGCCGGCTGAGGTCTCCGCCGGCGATGGCGGCGGCGGTTTCGACGATGCGGTCGACCGGGCGCAGTCCGTGCCGGATCACCCACCAACTTGCCAGTGAGGCCAACGCGAGCGCCAGGAACCCGATTACGGCGAGCGCCTTGATTAGACTGTTGACCGCTTGATCAACCGGCCGTAGTGATGCCGCGGTGACCAACGTCGTGCCGCCTGGTCCGGGCCGCACCAGCACCCGGTAGCGCAGGGAGTCATCTACAGACGGAAGCGTCACGATCCTGCCCACTACCGCCGTCGCTCCCGGACTGGGGATCGGCGGTAGCCTGGGCGGCGGGTCCGGCGCGTTCTCGTAGCCGGACGGCTGACTCAGCAGCATCTGGCCGCCAGGACCGAAGACGAAGAGCGCGACGTTTCGACCAGAAACATCTGGAACCGCGATGGTCAGGTCCGCGGCTCGCTCGCGAGGGGGGCCGTCTTCGTCGCGTTCGCGCCGCCTGAACCTGTCGTCCCAGGGTCCCTCGAAGTTCGCGGCGCGCTCCACGGACGTGATCAGGCGATCGTCGATCTCCGCGGTCAGGGTGGCCCGGGTCACACGCGTCATGGTCGTGCCCAGTCCCAGCAGGGTCAGCACAAGTACCACCGCGATGCCCAGCGCGATGCGCGTGCCGAGGCACATTGCTCTCCCCTCGCGATCTCCGCCTCCGGCTTGCGTAGGGAGTAGCCGACGCCGCGCACGGTGCGGATCAGCCGCGCGTCCCGGTCATCCAGCTTCCGTCGCAGGTAACTGATGTAGGTCTCGACGCCGGAGGGCTCGATGGCGTACCCGTAGTCCCAGACGTGCTCGATGATCCGCGGCCGGGAAAGGACGCGACCGGCGTTGTGCATCAAGAAGCGCAACAGGCGGTATTCCGTCGGCGAGAGATCGATCTCGCGGTTCCCTCGCCAGACCCGGTGGGCATCGTCGTCGAGCACGATGTCCCCGACCATGATGCGGGCGCGCTCGTCGGTCTGTCCCCGGCCCCGGCGCAACATGGCCTCGACGCGCAAGACGAGCTCTTCCAGGCTGAAGGGTTTCGTCAGGTAGTCGTCGCCGCCCCCGGTGAACCCTTCGCGCAGATCGGCCGGGTCGTCGCGGGCGGTGAGGAAGATCACCGGCACCTCGTCCCCGGTCTCGCGGAGCTTGCGGCAGAGGGCAAAGCCATCGAGCCCGGGCAAATTGACGTCAAGCACGAGGAGGTGCCAGGGCGCATTGCGGGCCAGCGCCAGACCTTCCGGACCGGTCGCCGCGACTTCGACAGCGAACCCCGTGAAGCGCAGCGCGGTGGCGACCAGGTCACGGATCGGCTCCTCGTCCTCGACGAGAAGAATCCGCTCCTCACGCGTTCCTAACTCCCGCACCAGTTACCGTCCTACCTCACGAATCATGTCTTGGAGTGTAGCGCCCTGGCCGATGCGCGATGTCCAGGAATGCAGACCCGTCTACTTGCTTCTTGAGTGATCTCAGACATCTCTGGTCTCGGCGAAGAACCTAAAGGAGTACCTATTGCTTTTGCGAGATAGTGACGTTATGCTGTGTAACGTTCCAGATCAAGTGGGCGAGGCGTTTCCGCGCAATTCTTGGAGATTCCGCTCTAGCAGGGAAGGAGCGACCAATGCGACATCGCACCATCTTGTCTTTGGCTCTCATCCTGGGGTTGGCTGCCGCGCTCAACACAACGCCGCTGTTGGCCATGCAAGATGAGCAGCAAGCTGAGGGAGAGGGATGCGAATCCGTACGCACGGTTACCGTGGGGAAAGAGACTTTCGAATTCAAATTAGATTGCACCAGTAACTTCGCGGAAGGCCTCGAGATCGAAGCAGAACCCGAAGGCGGATCTGCGGAAGCAGGTGGATCCCCGGAAGCAGGTGGATCTACGGAAGCGGATCAGCTCTTTACCGTTCGGTTCATTGGTGAATCGGGCACCCTTGAAACGGCCAACAGTGAATCGGGCACCCCTCAAGCAGGTTACGAAGTGGGCGCTTACATCCCCGAAAGGTTCAACAGCCAAGCGATGGTCGTCACAGTCCTTTCCGGTCAGTTTGTCTTTCGTACCCAGGGTCCAGGAGTCATCGTCGATCCACAGAGACGAACCTCTGGAAAGCGTCAGAGCCACCACCCCGGACGGGGACTCGAACCCGATTGGGCTAGGTGTAGACCCTAACATAGGGCTGCCGAGGAACTTCGTGGAGGACGACATTCCGTATCCTTGTGACCTGGAGCAGGATGGGGACAGGCGTTGTGAGCTTAAACCGGCGGATTTCCAATTGGCGGGTAAAAGTTTGTTCGCCTCGATCCCGGCGATACGGTCTTTTTGCCCGACAACTCGACCTGCTTCGTGTGCAATTCCCAACAGATCGACTCAACGCCAGCCGAATTGTTGATCCAGACACCGATAACCGGATTCGACCGAGATCGGCAGAGAACTGGAGAGAGCCGCTAATTCCATGGCGTCCCTCCCACAAGCCACGCCGTCGGCGCAAGGATCGGGCAGGATCCTGGGCTGGATGTTCAACCCAGGGTCGCGCTGCACCCCGTAAAGCCGTCACAGACCGTTTTTCGAGGATACGGCAACGGCCGCTGCTAGCTCCAGGGCCTCATCCCGCGCGAGATCCAAGCTCACCGATCTTCCTGCGGACAGCACCGCCATAGCACCGGTTCCCGCGGCTTGCATCGCCTCAGCGAGGCCTGAGGCGACGCGCTGTTCATCGCTCTCGAGACGCGGAGGCAGATGGAGCGCCTCCCGTGCCGCTTGTGCCGCGCCAAAAAGCCGCAGCGCTGGCATGGTATTCCCTTTAGCGGCAGCCGCCACCGCGAGCCATTCGATCGCCTCGACGAAGGCCTCTGATCCCCCGACCGCATCGAAGTGCTGGAGCGCTTCCGCGTACAGCATGATTGCGCGATCGACATTACCGGCATCGAACGCGAGATGGCCTTGATCGTTACCGATCAAGCCAAGGGCAAATCGATCGCCCAGTTCGGTGTGCAGCCTTCGGCTGGTCTCAAGAAAATGTTGTGCCTGCTCAGAGTTCCCCGCAAGCCGGTGGGTGAAGCCGATCTGGGAGGCGATGCGCGCCGTCCAGGCGGAATCGTCGAGGGCTCGCCCAAGCGCCATTGATTCATTAAAAAGCTCTAGTGCGCGCTCGTACTGTCCCTGCTCGCGGGCGATCATGCCCAGGACTCGCAGTGCGGAAGCCATGCTGCGGCGATCCCCACGCTGACGTGAGATCTGCAGCGACTGCTCGCCCAGTCCATTCGCCTCATCGTAGGCAAGGCGGTTGACCGCGATCATCGCCAGCGCACTCAATACCTCCGCCTCAGCTTTTGCATCACCGAGCTGGCGTCGAGCCTCGAGACTTTTCTCGTAGTGCGCTTCCGCCGCCACATAGTCACCGAGGACAAACGACAGCCCACCTAACGCGAACTCGGCAGCGGCACGATCGCTTTCGTCGACTGTGCCAGCCACTGCCAGGGCGCGCTCCAGCCACGCGCGTCCCTCACGGCGATAGCCGCGGGTCTCCCAGAATTCCCAAAGTCGCAGTGCCAGCCGAAGCGCGACGGAGCCGTCACCTTGGTCCAGTACGCGGTTCATAGCCGCACGAAGGTTGTTGTGCTCCGCCTCAAGGCGGTCTAACCAGAGCAGATGGTCGGGTCCGTGCAGTCCTTCCTTGGCTAGCTCGACGCCCTTGAGAAGAAACTCCTCGAACGCACGCTCGATCAGCACCATCTCGTCACTTGCAGCCAATTGTTCAGTTGCAAACTCACGAATGGTCTCCAGCATCACGTAGCGAGGTTCGCCAACCGTCGTGCTGGGCCTCGGCAGCTCGTCAACGAGGCTCTGGTCAACAAGACCCGCCAGCGTCTCGATCGGATCGATGACTCTTTCGGCCGCGACCTTGCAAACCGCCTCCGCCCCCTCCAGTGTCCAACCCCCGACAAAGACACTCAGCCGCCGAAAGAGCACCCGCTCCTCCGGCGCGAGCAGGTCATGACTCCAGGCGATCGTGTCGCGCAGCGTGCGTTGTCGCGCCGGGAGATCGCGCGCCCCGCCGGTCAGGGTGGAGAGCCGCCGATCAAGGCGGGCGAAGGAGTGCCGCTGGTGAAAGCAGTTTTACCCGGGCGGCCGCCAGTTCGATAGCGAGCGGCAAGCCGTCCAGCTGGCAGACGATCTCGGCCACCGCGCGAGCATTTTCATTGGTCAGGCGTGAAGTTCGGGCGCAACGCCTGCGCCCGCGTGGTGAAGAGCTCGATTGCATCATAGCCCGACAACTCCTCCAGCGGCGGCAGCGATTCCTGGTCGGGAACTGGCAGCGGCTCGACCTGGTACTCGTGCTCGGCCTGCAACCCGAGTCGAGCGCGACTGGTGGTCAGCACCTTCAATCCTCGCGCGGACGCAAGCAGGTCGGCCACGAACGTCGCGGCCGGCAGCACGTGCTCGAAGTTGTCGAACAGGAGCAGGATCTGTCGTTCCCGCAGGTGGCCCGCGAGGGTCTCTTGCAGCGTCAGTCCCGGCTGCTCTCGAATCCCCAAGGTTGTGGCTGTGGCGGAAGAGACGAGCTCTGGATCGGTCTGGCGGGCGAGATCAACCAGGAATGCTCCGTCAGGGAACGAATCCAGCGCCTCCGCCGCAACCCGTAGCCCCAGCCGCGTTTTGCCAACTCCGCCGGGGCCGGTGAGGGTCACCAGTCGAACATTGGGCCGTAGCAGCAGCGCGAGGATCTCCTCCAGCTCCCGCTCCCGCCCCAGGAACGGGGTGGGATGGATCGGGAGGTTATGAGGCAACTCCCCGGGCGTATTGAGTGGCGGGAAATCTTGGCGCAGCCCCGGGTGACAGAGTTGGAAGATCTCCTCCGGCTGCAAAATGTCGCGCAGGCGGTACTCGCCCAGGGCCTCTAGCGTGACCGCGTCCGGCAGGCTGTCTCTCGCTAGTCCGGCAACGGTGCTGCTGATCAGTATCTGCCCGCCGTGCGCTGCGTCGACGAGACGCGACAGGCGATTCAGGCAAGCGGCAAGGTAGTCGCCATCGCGCGGCTCGGCCGTCCCAGCATGAAGCGCCATGCGCACGCGCGGCCGGTTCTCGTCACTCGGCCAGGGCTCGTCGAGCAGGGCGCGCTGCGCGTCCAGCGCCGCCGCCACGCCCCGCGGCGCTGTGGCAAAGGCGGATTGTGTCGCGTCACCGACTGTCTTGAAGTGAACGCCGCCGTGGGCCGCGACCGCCTGCCGGATGAGCGCGATGTGTCGCTCGACCACGCCGCGCGCCGTGGCGGCGTCTCGCTCCCAGCCTCTCGTGCTCTGCTCGATATCGGTGAACAGAAATGTCACCGTGCCGGCCGGGAACTGGGGCATGCCTCATCTCCGCGATTGTGGCAGCGATCCGGACCCGTAACGGCGACTATCGCACATCACAGCGCACAATAAGATGATGCGGTGAGACCTGGGGCACCCGATCGGGGTCATTTCTCTCAGATCACCGGGAACGGCCCACGCGCGATGGGTTGTCCGCGAGAGCCCGTTTCACCCGGCGAATTCGGTTCCTCGTCCTCCTCCATCCCCTGGATTCCGTAGGCGGCAACCCCGCCGAGGACCGCGCGTCCTAACGGGTTGTGGAGCAGCGCGTGAAAATCGGCCTCGGTCGGCTTCTCACCCGGCTTCGCCGATGGCGCGCGCGGCACGCCCTTGGTCAGATCATCGAAGAGGTCGCTGATGCCGACTCCACCCGCTCCGGCGGCGCTACCACCCATCAGCCCGGTCAACACCCCCCCAAACGGGTCAGCGGTCGTGCCACGGGAGCCAGGCGCTGTAGGACTCCCTGCTACACCGCTCGTCGCGGCCGTGCTTGCGGATGCCCTTGGCCCTGTTGTGGCAGCGCCAGCCGCCTGTTGCGTCGAGCCAGTCTGATACTCCCCCATGATCTGGATGAAATCGTCACGCTGACTCGGAGGGAAATTCTCCAGCGTGCGTTGCATGGCGTGGTGGAACTCGCCGGGACTCATCTCGTCGCGCATCTCGCGCAGATGGGCGATCGCCTCTTCGGTCGTGAACCCCTCGGCGGGATCTCCGGTTGTGTAGCGCTCGACAAACTCTTTGCGATTGCGCCGAGCCTCAGCGTCAGCTTTGCGGCGCTTGCGGGCCTCACGGCGGGCCTCCCGCTCGGGATCGGCCGGTTTGTCGGTCGCCTCCGCTCGGGTGCCTGCCGCTGGCTCCGGCTCATTGCTTCCAAATAACTCGCTTAGGATTCTGTCAATGATCGTGACCTTCGGCGCCTGCGGATGGGACGGGGCATCCCGCGCATCACCTTATCACATCAGGATGAGGCGGGCAGTCGAGGAGTTCTGTCGCAGGAGGCTCACACCCCAACAGTCACCTTGAGCTTTGACACAGTTGAGGCACCATTCTGAGTCAAAGTGTCAATCTGAGGAACGAAGAATTTCGCCGCACAACGGCTTTGGTTCGCAACGAACCAGATTCTTCGTCTGATGGCTCAAGAATGAGATGTGCTCCGTGACGCTGTACTGGGGTTTCCGACCCAACGTAGTGGGCGTGGGACCTTACTCACGTCCGGGGTGGGACTCCCTTCTCCCCATCGTGGGGAGAAGGGATGGGGTTGGGAGCGTCGGCTACTGCTGAATCCAGACGTAGGTCAAGTCCACACCCCACGGACCAGGCTCGAAGTTCTGCAAGCGGTCGCTGTAGCCGACTCTCGCCTTGCCGAAATGCATTACGGCAACAGGGAGATCCTCGTTAACGAGGTTCGTTGCCTCGATCATCAACTCGCGGCGAGCCTCCTCGTCGAACGTCCGCTTGGCTTGCGCATTCAGCTCGTCAACCCGCTCGTTGCAGTACCTGACCATGTTGAAGCCACCCTCATACTGCTCGCAGCCGAACATGGCATCCTGAATGAAGGTGGCGTCCCAACTGAATGCAAGCAGGACGACGTCGAAGTTGTGGTCGCCCGTGATCGTTTCGGAGAGCGCCGAGAACTCAACTGCCCGGGGCTTCATATCTACCCCAATCGCCCGCCAGGCATCCTGCATATAGGCAATCAACTGATCGACGGTTGGCGAGCCAGTGTTGTACATCAGTTCAAAAGAGAATGGCTGCCCATCTTTGTCGACAATCTCGTCGCCGTCGCTGTCGGTCCAACCCGCTTCGGCAAGCAGCGCCTTTGCCTTTTCCGGATCATAGTCGTACTTGGTCGTGATTCGGTCTGGCGCATAGGCATAGGAGATGACCGGCTGCGTGCCTTGCGCCACCTCGGCATATCCAAGCCAGATGTCATTGACGATCGAGTCCCGATCGAGTCCATGCAAGAGCGCCTGCCGCACCGGCCGCTCGAGGAAGAGCGTCGTCTTCTCCGGATCCATATTCGTCCCGTAGAAGGAGAAACCACGTGTCGGATAGATTGAAACCACCAGCCCCTCGGTTGCCTCGACAGGCTCGACGTCTCCTGGCTCGAGCCCGGCACTATCGAGCTCCCCGTTGAGCAGCGCGTTGATGACGGCTGTCTGATCCGGCCAGATGCGGATGACATAGGAGTCGATATAGGGAACCTTCTGGTAGTAGTCGTCATTGCGAACGAGAGTGATACTCTCGCCCTGCAGCCACTCCCCAAACCTCCATGCGCCGGAGCCGACTACGCGCGAAGGATCCTGGCCGGTCGCGCCAGGATCGGTTCGCCAATCGGCGACCGGGACGTTCTCCCAGATGTGCTTGGGGATGATCCAGGTGACGAGGTCGTAGAGGAAGGTGAAGAGTGGCTCCCGGGCGACGACTTCGAAGGTGTGCTCGTCGATCACCCGCCACGACTCAGTCGCTTCGAGAAAACTCTGGGTGTAGGACGAGCCAACCTCAAGATTTGCCAGGGCATCGAAGGAGAACTGCACGTCGTCGGCAGTAATATCCGTGCCGTCGTGCCACTTGGCGTCCTGATTGAGATGGAAGGTGTACGTCCGGCCGTCCGGCGCAATCTCCCAGTAATCAGCGAGACCGGTAGGCGCAGGTTGACCGGTACGAATATCACCACCGATGAGTGAGTCATAGAGGAGACCGACTACCGACAAGGAGGGACCATCATCGGCAAGCAATGGGTGAATCGTCTGGATGTCAGTGACTTCGGAGTCGATGAAGGTCCCACCTGGGGTGGCGGCCTCGGTATAGCCAAGCGATTCCTCGACCTCGGCCCGGAACTCCTCCCGGGTTTGTGAGGTGATCGCCTCCGTCAGAGCAGCCGGAGTGGCCGCGGACTCCTGGGCGAAGGCCGATCGGGGAACGACGAGTCCCGTGCCGGCGACCAGCGCACCGGCAAGAAGGCCGCGCCGTGTTGGCCGCAACGCGATGTGTCGAGAATCCATGATCTCCTCCTCAGGCATCCGTGCCTGACAGTTGGTGGACGTCATTTCACCTTCAGTGATCCGCACGGAATGGCACCCCCGGCGTATGCGTTGGCGCTGGGCAATGCCATCATCCCCTCTACCGCACCGATCCCCTCTCCCATCACCATGGGAAAGGGGCCGCTCGATTCGCGTCTGTGAGCTTGCTCCCTTCGTACCGCTTCCACAGGAGAGGACCTGCTATGAGGGGCTACTCCGCTACTGCTGAATCCAAACGTAAGCAAGGTCGACGCCCCACGAATTGGGTTCGAAATTTTGCAGGCGGTCGCTGTAGCCGATGTTGGCCCTGCTGAAGTGCAGCACCGCCACAGGCAGATCTTCGTTGACGATATTGGTCGCCTGGATGATCAACTCACGGCGCGCCTCTTCATCGAAGGTGCGCGTCGCTTCGAAGTTGAGCCTGTCAACCTCCTCATTGCAGTACCTGACCATGTTGAAGCCGCCCTCGTACTGGTCGCAGGAGAACATGGAGTCCTGGATAAAGGTGGCGTTCCAGTTGAAGCCGAGCAGCGCCATATCGTAATCATGGCTTTCGGAAATGGTTTCGATCAACGCCGGGAACTCCAGCGCACGCGGCGTGGCTTCGATACCGACGTTGCGCCACGCATCTTGCATGTAGGCGACGATCTGGTCGCTCGTCGGCGATCCCGAGCTGTAAAGGAACTCGAACGAGAACGGCTGTCCGTCCTTTTCGACGATCCCGTCCCCGTCAGCATCGGTCCAGCCGGCCTCGGCGAGCAATTCGCGAGACCGCTCTGGATCGAAGGTGTACTTGGTGGTGATGCGGTCAGGATCGTAGGCGTAGGAGATGACCGGCTGCGTGCCTTGTGCCACCTCAGCGTTGCCAAGCAGGATGTCGTTAACAATCGATTCTCGGTCCAGTCCATGTAACAAGGCGTGCCGGACGCGCGCATCGAGGAAGAATTCTGACTTCTCCGGGTCGAGGTTGGTCATGTAGAAGCTGAAACCGCGGGTCGGATAGTTGGCGACCAGCAAGCCATCCGTAGCTTTGACCGTCTCGACGTCGGCCGGCTCAAGGCCCGCGGCGTCCATCTCCCCATTGAGGAGCGCATTGACGACCGAGGTCTGATCCGGCCAAATGCGAAGCACGTACGACTCGAGGTTGGGGACTTTCTCGTAGTAATCGTCGTTGCGATTGAGGGTGATACTCTCGCCCTGCCGCCACTCTCCAAACTTCCACGCGCCGGAGCCGACCACACGAGCGGGGTCCTGGCCGGTCGCGCCACCATCGGTTCGCCAGTCGGCGACCGGGACGTTCTCCCAGATGTGCTTGGGCACGATCCAGGTGACGAGGTCATAGAGGAAGGTGAAGAGCGGCTCCCGGGCGACGACTTCGAAGGTGTGCTCGTCGATCACCCGCCATGATTCCGCCGCGTCCAGGAAGCTCTGCGTATAGGCGGAACCAACCTCCAGGTTTGCTAAGGCATCGAAGGAGAACTGCACGTCGTCGGCAGTAATATCCGTGCCGTCGTGCCACTTCGCGTCCTGATTCAGGTGGAAGGTGTAGGTGCGACCATCCTCGGCGATCTCCCAGTAGTCGGCGAGGCCGTTCGGTGCCGGTCCTCCGGTGCGCACGTCACCACCGACGAGTTGGTCGTAGAGCTTGCCAACGACCGACAGCGAGGCCGCATCATCGGCCAGGAGCGGGTGAATGGTCTGCACGTCGTTGACATTGGAGTCGATGAAGGTCCCACCTGGGGTGGCGGCCTCGGTGTAGCCCATCGCTTCCAGGATCTCGGCCCGGAACTCCTCCCGGGTTTGTGAGGTGATCGCCTCCGTCAGAGCAGCCGGAGTGGCCGCGGACTCCTGGGCGAAGGCCGATCGGGGAACGACGAGTCCCGTGCCGGCGACCAGCGCACCGGCAAGAAGGCCGCGCCGTGTCGCCCGCGGAGCGGTGTGACGGATATCCATGATCTCCTCCTCAGGCATCCGTGCCTGACAGATGATGGGTGCCATGGGCGGGCAATTGGTTATTGTCGCACGACAGTGCATCAAAGCGGTATGGGGCCGACCAGGCGGCTCAGGTCTCAAGCCCCCGATGAACAGGCGCCCAGGATGCTCCGGCTCATCGGTCAATACCGCTGGGCGTTCCCCACCGCGGGAGGCGCGTCCCCGTTGCCAGCACGACCCCGGACAAAATGACGACCATCCCGGCAATCGTCGCCCAACCGACCCGCTCTTGGAGCACCACGACTCCCCAGACGGTGCCGAACATCGGGATGAGGTAGGAGACGGTAGCGGTCTTCGTCGCCCCGACTGAGGAGATGAGCCGGAAGAAGAGCAAATACGCCAGCACGCTGCTGAACACGGCAAGAATCAGCAGCGCAACGACGGCCGAGAGCGGTGGCTGGCTCGTCGGGGGCAAGGCCATCGCGAAGGGGAGGAGCAAGACGAACGCGCCGAATTGCTGTCCGATAGTCGACTCGACGGGCGATGCCCCGGTGAAGCGCCGCGCGGTATAGACTCCACCCAGGGCATAGAGGGCCGCTGCCCCAAGCAGCGCGCCCACCGCCGTCCCGAACGCGGGGGTGAGCGGCAACGGGCCGAGACCGACCAGCAGGCCGACGCCGATGAACCCGATAGCCAGTCCAGCGGCTTGCCGCCTCGACACTCGCTCGTTTAGCTGAACGGCGGCGATCGGTGCAGTGAACAGCGGAATGGTCGCCATCATGATCGAGCTCAGCGATGCCGAGACAGTCAGCGCGGCCCAGGCGATCAGGGTAAACGGCAGGGCAACGTTGAGCGCCCCAAGCACCAGATACTCGCGCCAGCGGCGCCAGAACGGCGGAACTTCTCCCCTCGCGAAGGACCACAGGAGCAGGACCAGTCCGGCGATCAGCACCCGCAGATCGACCAGCGCCACCGGGCCGAAGGCGGGCACAGCGATCCGGATGAAGAGAAACCCGCCGCCCCACATAACGCCGAGCAGCACCAGTGCGACACGATCAGGGGCCTGCATCGATCCCGCGATTTCCGACTATCTATTCGCGGCGGAGCGCCCAGCCGCGTCCAGGCAATGAGGTTCTCACATCTTCATTGTCAGCGGACGGTGGACTCGACCTGGCGGGATTGCGCCAGCGGGCAATGACGGCTGCGGGAACGGCTACCAAATACGCCGTTTGGCACGCGAGCGGCGCGTGCTTGATGAAGGCGTGGGCGGTCATGTCTTTATCTCGGGCGATCTACGCTAGGGCGAGACCCTCATATAGTGCCGGCAGGTTGTCGAGCGCTGGGGCAGGACGTCGGCGTGCTGGCTGTGGCGAGCGCGACGCGCCTGATGAACTCGTGCGTCTTGAGCTCCCGCGTATGCGCGGCCTCGAAAAGGTGGTGATACTCGTCAACGGTGCCGGGCATCGATAGGATGGCGCCGGAATCGCCAATGGTGACGCCCTCGATCGGATTCACCCAGTCCCCATTGTCGAGGTCCATGACCTCGCGTTCTTCGTCGTCCAGCGGCCCCTGAACGGACTCGTAGCGAATTGGTTCGTTCATGATGCTCTTGGGTGGCCGCATCTTGGCGGCTTGGCTCGGCTCGCGGTTGCACGCGGCCACAAACGGCCAGACGAGTGGACCATGGACAGGATGGCAGGGCAGCAACTCTGCTTAACGGGGCTGATCAATGGCGTGAGATATCGTCGAGGGGGTTTTTGACCAGGAACATCGTCAACCACTATACTCCGCAGGTTCCGCCGCGCGGTCCATCAACGACTGTCGTGCTGGAACACTTTTATGTGTGCAAACGTTATGCGTCCATGACATCGTTGCAGAGTTCCGCGCCGGTTCGTCGGTCGACTCAGGTGGACGTCAACGTTGACGGTGCACGTGCGAGTGAACCCGTTAGCATACGTCGCGACCTGGAAGGGGTAATCGGCTGTGCCGAAGCGAACCTATCAACCGAAGCGAATCAAGCGCATTCGCAAGTTTGGCTTTCTGGCCCGCATGGCCGACCGGGGCGGGCGAGCCGTCCTGGCTCGCCGCCGCCGCAAGGGCCGCCACGCGCTAACCGTCGCCGAAGAGAACAAGTTCACGCAGAACCGCTAGGAGTCTCGCGTCCGCGCGGGGTGGTCAACCTTAGTCGCCCGCTAGCGGGCGCCGGATGGCGGCCCCGCGATCACGACGCGCTGGGTGTGGAACGACGACTTCGTCTGCGACGCGGCGGCGACGTGCGGACCGCGCGCTCGCGTGGGAGGGCTATCGCCGACGGACCGTTGGTTCTTCGCTTCCTCCCCAATGTCTCTGATCCCCCCAGCAATCGCTACGGCGTCGTCGCGGGGCGGAAGAGTGGCGGCTCCGTTCAACGCAACCGGCTGAAGCGGGTAACGCGTGAGGCCCTGCGGCAGCTGCACCCTCGACTTCGCCCCGGGTTCGACCTCGTGGTCATCATCCGGGGTACAGTCGAGGAGCTTCCCGGGTCCGAAGAAGCGCGTCAGCTCTTGACACGCATGTTGCGCCGCGCGGGTCTCCTGGAGACGGCCGCCGCTCGAGACAGCGAGCAGTCGACATGAGCACCCCCCAGCCGGCCCACGATCACCCGGCTCACGACGAAGCCGGCTTTCGGGCCCCGCCCTTGCTGCCGCGGGACGCCCGGAACCCGGCGGTCTGGCTCGCGCTCGTGATCATCGGACTCTACCGGACCGCGATCTCGCCGCTGCTGCCGCCCGCCTGCCGCTTTGTTCCTAGTTGCTCCGAGTATGGGTACGAGGCCGTGGCGCGGTACGGTATCCTTGCCGGCGGTCGTCTGGCCATCTGGCGTATTCTGCGCTGCAATCCATTCGGCGGTAGCGGATACGACCCGGTTCCGTAAATTCGAACCGCGCGGTCGGCGGGCCCGGATCGTGCCGGGACGGGCCGTAACACCCCGCGCTCACTTGTCTGCACCTGCCCGTTGTGACCCCGCCCAATGCGGGAGGAGACACGAACCGTACGATGGATGTCAACATCCCAATCTGGAACCAGTACGTCGATTTCCTCGTGAGTGTGTTGGACAGCTTGACCACGCTGTTCTCCAACGCCGGTCTCGGCATCATCGCCTTCACCATCATCGTCAAGACGTTGATGCTGCCGCTGACGGTGAAGGCGCTGCAGTCCTCGAAAGCGATGCAGGAGCTGCAGCCCAAGATCAAGGAATTGCAGAAGAAGCACGGGAATGACCGCCAGCGAATCTCTCAGGAGACGATGGCGCTCTATCAGCAGTATCGCGTCAACCCGATGGCCGGGTGCCTACCGATGCTGATCCAGATCCCGATCTTTCTCGGACTCTACAACGCCATCATGCGTCTTTCCACCTCGGGCACCGGGCTCTGGGCCGAGGGGTTCCTGTGGCTGCCCAGCCTGGCTCTCCCCGACCCGTTGCACTTGCTGCCGATTGTGGCCGGGCTCTTCCAGTTCGTGCAGACCCAGATGATGCGGCCAGCCAATCAGCCGAAATCGACCGATCCCCAGCAGGCGATGATGAACTCGGTCATGAACTTCATGCCGCTCACCGTCGTCTTCTTCGGCTGGAGCTTCGCCGCCGGCCCGGTCCTCTACTGGGCAACACAGAGTGTCTACAGCGTGGTCCAGCAGTGGTTCATCACCGGCTGGGGCAACTTCATCAAGTGGGCGCCGTTCCTACCGGAGCTGCCAGAGCACCGCCGGCTCGGCTACCGGCCACCGCGCGATCTGGATTCCGTTGTCGTCAACAGCGGCGATGGGCCGGTTCTCGCACCGGGACCGATGGGCTGGCTGCAGCGCAAGATGGATGAGGCGCAGAAGCAGGCTATGGAGCGGACCGGCGGGCAACCGGCAGGTGACGGTAACGCCGCAGGAGCGGCCCGCGGCACACCCGCGGCGGTCGACGTCGTGGTGGCCCCGGCCGCTAAAGCGTCTGGAAATGGGGCATCCCGAAGCCGGTCCCGGAACAGCAAGCGGAAGGGTGGCAAGAACGCCGCGGCCGGTGCCCCTGCTGGTGGCGCTCGTGCTCAGAATCGGGACAATGGCGCCGTGGCGAGCGTCCCAGCAGGGGCGGTAATCGTGCCGCGCAAGACAAGACCGGTGACGGACGCGGACAGAAGCGAGTAATCAGGGGAGCGAGCCGCTGGTTGGGCGGGCCCACGGGGTGGGCGGACTGCCGCACCGGCCGCTTCTTGCGCGGGGATAACCGATGGATCAGCGGAGAATGACCAGCGTCGAGATCCAGGCTTACTCCGTCGACGAGGCGGTTCGCCTGGCACTCGAGCAATTGGGCCTTGGTGAGCAAGACGTCGACATCGAGATTCTTTCCGACGCTGGACCGGACGAAGGGGACGAGGCGCTCGTCCGGGTAACCGCCAAGGGGATGGCCTCACAGCCGATCCCGCGCGGCGCCCGTCCCGGCCAATCTGCGGGTCCGCGGACTGCAGTCTCCGGGCCAGGGCGGGAGCGTCGTCAACCAGGGGTGCGGCGTGTACCTGGCGACCGCCCATCATCCCGTGGTGCACCGCCGCGGGAGCGGCCCCGCCCGCCGGTGGCTGAGCGCCCGCGCAATCTGGAGCGGGTTGACGAGGCAGAGGAGAAGGTCGCCAAAGAGATCGTGCGCGAGTTGCTCGAGCACATGGGGATCACGGCCGATGTGGTGGCGGTCGACAACCCGTCGACTATGGCGCTCGACCCGGAAGACCCGCCGACGATCTTCATCGACATCCTGGGGCATGACCTGGGGATGCTCATTGGCCGCCGCGGCGACCACCTCTCGCAGTTGCAATACCTGGTCAACCTGATCGCGAACCGCCGCCTCGAAAGCTGGACCCGCGTCGTGGTTGACGTCGAGGGCTACCGGACGCGGCGCGAGGAGTCGCTCATTGGCCTAGCCGAGCGGATCGGCCGTCAGGTGGCGCGCTCGCGGCGGCCGATCGTGCTGGAGCCGATGCCACCGAACGAGCGCCGCATCGTCCATCTCACGCTGCGGACCAATCCGGACGTCACGACCGAGAGCAGCGGCGAGGGGAACATGCGCCGGGTCACGGTCCAGCCGCGTGCCTGAGGCGGTCGGGCCAACGTCTGACGAGGAGCCTTCCCCGAAACCAAGCCGCGATCAGAATCGGGACCGGGTAAAGACGAAGCGCCCACGCGACCCCTCGCTGCCGCCGCGAATCACGCGCGGCGGCGACAAGCGGGGGCGTAAGCGGCAGTCGCTCAGTCCCAGCCGGCAGCTCCGAGGAATGCAATCGGAGCGGGCGCCGGATTACCTCGTTATCGGGCAGATCGTCTGCGATATCCAACCGGATGGCAGCGGCGTGCTGGGTGGGACCGCGCTCTATTCGGCGCTCACCGCGGCGCGCCTCGGGGCGCGGGTTGGAGTGCTCACCCGCGGCCGCTACGGGGAGCGTATCGACGGCATCGACGTACCATCGCTGGAGCCGTTCTCAGACCAATTGACGATCATCACGCAGGCCGCGGACGCGCCGACGTTCTTCGTCAATGAGTATGTGGGCAGCCGGCGTACGCAGACGATCCGCACCTGGGCCGGACCGATCGATTTACGTGGGCTGCCGCCGCACTGGGGGAATGCCAAGGTGATCCATCTCGGGCCGGTGGCGCGAGAGATCGACCCCCATCAGGCGCTGTCGCTTGCGCCCGCTTTTCTAGGGATCACGCCGCAGGGATGGATGCGCGAGTGGCCGATGGAGCGCGGAGGGCGGGTGCGGCACGTCCAACTGCGGCTACCACCAGAGCTCCTGGCCCGGACCGACACGCTGATCGTCTCTGACGAGGAGATCGCGCAGGCGCGGTCGACCGTGGAGTGGGTTGGGGCACGCCGCATCGGCGTCGTAACGCTGGGGCCGAACGGCTGTAATCTGCTGTACGCCGGTCACCGCGCCGAGCTCCCCGGCTACCCGGTCAAGACCGTCGATCTCACGGGCGCAGGGGACGTGTTTGCCTCCGCGTTCTTCATCAAAGCATCCAATCCCAGCGTCTCACCGGTCACCGCCGGGCGCTACGCGAACCTGGTCGCCGCCTTGAGCCTGCGCGGTGTCGGCCCCGACGCGGTTCCTCCTCTAGAGGAGATCGAAGAGCGGTTCGCGGCCTGGGATCCGCGGGTCACCCAGCGGCGGTAGCACCGTGACCTCTTGCTCTACGGGACCGGCACCACCTCGATCTCGAAGAGCTTCGGCCAGAGCTTGCCGGTGACGAAGAGGCGGTCTGTTTCGGCGTCGTAGGCAATGCCGTTGAGCACGTCGACCGGGCGCCTGTTCCGGTCTTGCTCGGAGAGCAGCCCTCTGAGGTCGATCCAGCCCGTGACCTGCCCCGTCTCCGGGTCGATGCGCGCGATGCGGTCTGTCTTCCAGACATTGGCCCAGATCTCGCCATCGACGATCTCCAACTCATTGAGATTCAGGACTGGCCTCTCGCCGGCATAGACGTCGATGGTCTCGATCTCGTCAAACGTCTCGGGATCGCGCACAGAAAGGCGATTGGTGCCGTCGCTCATGATCAGTTGTTCGCCGTCGGTCGTCAGCCCCCAGCCTTCGGTCGGATAGCTGAAGGTGTCCACAAGCTCAAAGGTCTCACGGTCGTAGACGACGCAGACGCCGTTCTGCCAAGTGAGTTGGTAGATGCGGTCATCGAGGACCGCGATCCCTTCGCCGAAATACTCCTCGCTCAGTCCCACCGCCTGGAGAACCTCACCGGTCTCCAGGTCGACCCGGCGTAGCGTCGATCCTCCATTGAGCCCGGTCCCCTCGTAGAGGACGCCGTCGACATAGGCCAGACCCTGGGTGAAGGCGCGGCGGTCGTGCGGATACTCGGCGACGACCCTGTAGCCGAATGTTGGCGTGCGTGCGCTGACGGGGGTGGCGTCTTGGGCAATAACGGCCATTGGGCCGAGCAGGGCGCTCGCCAGCAGGAGCGCGATTACAAGTTCAAGTAGCCGGAATTGACGACCCACGAACAAAACCTCCTTCTCAACGTTTGGGACAGTATGGAGCGGCCAGGGGCATACGTGACTACAACCCAAGCAGGGAATTCGTCAGTCACGACCTCGGTCGAGGCGAACTGCTGAGCGCAGAATGGTCGCTACCGGCTTTGTCCGCTCTTCTCGCGGTCCCAGGTCCAGCCATCGAGCTCGGGCGGGGGAATGCCGGCCTGAGTCAGTGCCGTCTTGATCTGGGCGCGATGTTCGGTGGCATGGTTGATGGCCTGCACCAGGAAGAGCGAGGCCGGCATCTCATACGTCTGACCAAACCAGGCCACCCGGGCGGTTGGGTTTCCTTCGACCGCCTCCACGAAGGCTATCAGTCCTTCCCCGGACTTCATCGCGTGCTCGCGCACCGTCGCCAAAGCGAGGACTTCGCCAACTTGCAGCGCGCGTTCACGCAATGTAGCGAGGTTGGGAATTACCTCTTCGGCGGAGGACGAATCGGGGGCGATATCTCCCACGAGACCCGCCAAATACCCTTCTTCGGTTCCCGCAAGGTGCCCGAGCGTCTCCCGGATGGTGCCAAACGTACCGGGCACGTTCGTCTCCAGGATCTCATCCGGCAGTGTCGCGCAGAAGTCGATCAAGGTCAGGTTTGCCCAGAGGTTGTGGCGGAACATCTCCGTCAGAATCGGGTTTTGACCCGAGCTCGCGTTCGTCAACGCGTTATCTCTCCGACCGCGGATTCGGACCAGCCCTCACGAGCGGGCAGATGGATGGCAGACGACGTTTATCCCTGGCACCTCGTCACCTTCACCGTGGCGGTCCTGCCCCAATGCGCTCGCGCAGACTGGCGACAGATGGGCTGTCCCAGGGAGATTCGATCCACCAGGTGGCGCCCGCTTCGGCGAGGGGCCTCACCTGCTCCCGCGCCGCCTCGGGTTCGGCGGCCGGGGTCGTGCCTTCGAGGACGATGTCGAAGGGCTCGCCCTCGCCTTTGCGATCACGCGCGGCGGCGACCATGGCCCGCACATCATCCGGGGTGGCCGCGGCTGGCCCTCCGTCCGGGCCAGCCAAGTACGGGATGATGCCGTCGTAGCGGAGGGCGCGGTCGACGCTCTTCGGGCGTGGCCACACGGCGACAACCCAGATCGGGATGCGCGGCTGCTGGAGTGATGGCGGGCGAAACGCCATCTCCGCCATTCGGTAGTGCTTCCCCTCGTAGGTAAATGGCGCGCCGCTCCAGGCGCGAGTCAGGATCTCCAGGCTCTCGTCGAGCAACTCGGCGCGAGTGCGGCGGTCGGTTGGCTCGCCGACACCACCGAAGCCGGGATCGTCAATGGCGCCGAGTCCCACCGGCAGGACGATCCGCCCGCCGGAGAGGTGGTCGAGGGTCCCGGTCTCCCGCGCCAGCTTCCAGGGACGGCGCCGAGCCGGCGGGGTGACGATGGCGCCGAAGCGGACCCGCTCGGTCCGCATGGCGATCGCGGCCAGCGTCACCCACGGGTCATAGATAGGATCGGCCCCCGGGATAGCCATGCCATCCCAATAGAAGACTCCGTCCCATCCGGCAGCCTCCGCCTCGGCAGCCATGTCGGCAATCTCATGGATATCGCCGGCAGTGAGGACGATGCCGTATCGCACCTGGTGCCTCCGATTTGAGTCGAGAAGTCGAGAGGTCGAGGAGTCGAGAAGACACTTCGTCCTCTCCCCCTTCTCCCCCCTTGAGCGAAGCGACCCCCCTCAGTCGCAGGCGCCCGCCTCGCTAGGCGGTTCCCCGGAAGGTGTCGCTCCAGCGAAGTAGGCGGCGTTCACCGCGAGCGAGGAGCCAGTCGGTCCCCTTCCCGAGCAACGCCAGGAGCATGATACTCAGCAGGATGATGTCAGCCCGGCCGCTGTTCTGGCCGTCGATAAGCAGGAAGCCCAGGCCCCGGGAGGCCGCGATGAGCTCGGCGGCCACCAGAAACAGCCAGGCCTGCGCCAACCCCAGGCGCAGCCCGGTGGCGAGCGAAGGGAATGCCGCCGGCATCAGGATCTCCCAGGTGAGACTCCAGCCGCGCAGACCGTAGGCGCGGCCGACCTCGATTAGCTTACGGTCGATCTGGCGCACTCCCGAGACGAGGTTGGTGTAGACCGGGAAGAACGCGCCGAGTGCGATCAGGGTCAACTTCGGCGCTTCGCCGATGCCGAGCCAGAGCACGAACAGCGGGACCCAGGCCAGCGACGGCACGGCCCGCAGCGCATTGAGCGTCGGGCCGAGCAGATTTTCCACCGGCCGCGAGAAGCCGACCGCGAGCCCGAGGACGATGGCGATCGCGGAGCCGACTCCCCAGCCGATAGCTACGCGCTTCACGCTGGCCAGCACATTCGGAACCAGAAGCCCGATGTCCTGCAGCTCGCGCCCGGCGGCGATGACGTCGAGTGGCGCTGGAAGCTGACCCCGTGAATAGAGCCCCTGGTTCACCGCCAGTTGCCACAGCGCCAGGATGAGCAGGGGAACGATCAGCGACCGGACTGCGCCAATTCCGCCGATCGGCAGGCGGACGCGCGGCGCAGGTCCGTGGCGGCGACTGGCCGCTCGCTACTCGCGCCGCTCCTCGTTCAAGTGCCGGATCCATGCTCACCATCGGCGGGCCCTTCCTCGCGCGGAATCGTCTGTGCTCGGCTGTGCATCAGTCTCGTCCGCCTGGGTTCCGTGGCGGCGGCACCCAGGCATCTCCCTCTCAGGCGGCCGGCTCATCGCGGCGACGACGCTCGCCGCGGCTTCCGGGGCCAGCAACTCGGCGAGCACCGCTTCGACATCGGTTCCCGGCTTCACCTGGTTCTCCGCCACCATGATCGGGATCACCGCGCGCAGCACTTCCGCGTGCGTCTCGCCCGGCACCGGGTCCATATCGAGAACCGTGCGCTCGAAGAGCTCCCGCTCGGCGACCTCGGTCGAGATCTTGGCCTCCTCGGCCAGGATCTGGGCCGCCTCGTCCGGGTTGTCGAGAATCCACTGCCGGGCGCGTTCGTACGCCTGCAGCACCGTGGCCGTCAGCTCCGGGTACTGGGTGATGAACGCCTCATTGGCATTGAGGAAGCCGTAGGTGTTGAAGTCGATGTTCCGATAGAGGAGCTTCGAACCCGCGTCTAGCTCGCTCGACGCCATCATGGGGTCGAGCCCCGCCCAGGCATCGACCTCGCCCCGCTCTAGTGCAGTGCGGCCATCGGCATGCTGCAGATTGATGACCTCAACGTCAGTGCCGGAGAGCCCGCCTCATTCAGCGACCGCAGGAGGAAAAAGTAGGGATCGGTGCCTTTGGTGGCCGCAACCTTTTTCCCCTTCAGGTCGGCAACCGCGGTGATGGGAGAGTCGGCCGGGACGACGAGAGCCGTCCACTCCGGCTTGGAATAGATGTAGACAGTCTTGATTGGCGAGCCATTGGCGCGCGCCAGGAGGGCCGCTGCCCCGGCCGTCGAACCGAAGTCGATCGCCTCCGAGCGCAGGTACTCGTTCGCCTTGTTGCTACCGGCGCTGAACACCCACTCGACCCCGATGCCCTGCTCCTGCAACGCCTCCTCCAGCCACCCGTGACGTCGCAACGCCAGGCTGCTCGGGTTGTAGTAGGCGTAGTCGAGGCGCACCCTCTCCGGCTGCTCCTGGGCGGAGGCTGCGGTCGCCGCGCGCCCCAGCACCGGGATGACTCCCAGCGCCGCCAGCCCCTGAATCACGTCACGTCGCGAGATGCTCATCTGTCCCGTCCTTCCCATGTCATTCGTCATCAGTCATTCGTTCAGCGGCGCCGAACCACCCTGGCCCGCGCCCCGGTGTCCGGCTCAGGTACGGGAACTCGTACCAGCGCCGGTCATCACGCCACCTCCTTCAGTCCGAACCGACCAAGAATCTCGGCGCGCAACCGGATCGGGTCATGTCCCGCGGTGGCGTATTCCGCCGTGATCGACGCCGGTTTACCGCCGAGCAGCACGATGCGGTCGGCCAGGCGCAGCGCCTCATCGACGTCATGGGTCACCAGGAGCACGGTCCGCGAGCGGTCACGGCAGGTTTCGCGCAGGAGGTCCCCCATCTGCAGGCGGGTGAAGGCATCCAGCGCGGCGAAGGGCTCGTCCAGGAGCAGGACCGCGGGCTTGCGGACGAATGCGCGCGCCAGCCCGACCCGCTGCGCCATCCCACCCGAGAGTTGGTACGGCCAGGCCCGCTCGTTGCCGGCCAGGCCGACACGCTCCAGCATCGCGGCGGGGGTCTCGGCGTCGGGGACGCCACGTGCGCCGAGCGCGACATTCTGGGCAATGTTCTTCCAGGGCAAGAGCCGCGGCTCCTGAAAGACCACCGCGCAGCGGGGGTCGCAATCGATCACGGTGCGACCCCCAATCTTGATCTCGCCGGCCGTGGGAGAGTCGAGCCCGGCCACCAGACGCAGCAGGGTGCTCTTGCCGCAACCACTAGCGCCCAGGACGGCCACGAACTCGCCGGGCGCCGCCTCCAGGTCGACCCCCCGCAAGACCGGCACCTGCCCCGCTTGGCCCGAAAAGATCCGTGCCACGCCGCGAATCGAGACTGCCTCCGCCACCCGCGCCTCCCTCGGCTCTCTGCTTTTCGACCGGGGACAACAAAGCCCCCATCTTGTTGAGATGGGGGGTGTCCGCGCGGCGAACAGGCGCCGGGAACAACCGACCCTCATCTCCCAGCTCCGTGCTGTCGGACTTAGCACCTGCCCGGAATTCCGGGTGGTTGCTGGGGCTTCAACGGGCCGATCCCTCCGCCCCTCTGGATGAGTGTGGTTTTCGTCTTCGGTTGTGGGCACATTGTGCAGTACTTGATCAAGAAATGCAAGAGAGATTTTGCGGACAACCACGGTTGGTGCGGCAACCAGGAATGCCAGGAATGAATCCGATCGCGCCGCGGACACGTTCATTGTCACGAGGTCACTATCCAGGGATGGGATGCCCAGGTGACCCCGCGAGCAGACGTCGCTGCCAGTCCCGAAAGAGGCCCGGCAGTGCCGCTCTGACACCTGGAGCAGCGAGGGGTTGCTCCGGACTCGCGACTGGCGATGCATCCGCATCGCGAGACGGCTGGACGCGGATGGGCGCTTCAGCCGAGGAAATCCATTACCGGTCGGTCAACGAGCGCCAGATTGGGCACAGCGTCCCGCGGCTTCGTCGACCGGGTGGTGAGGGATGAGGGAAGGTCAAATTATGCAGACCCCGCGATCTTGCGGCCCCCGCCGCCTCGCAATCGCCGTCCTTGCGGTTGTCACGGTCGTCTCAGGTCTCGGTTCCGCCTTTATTCCATCACCAGATCGTGTCGCGCTGGCCCGAGATGGCCTGGCGTTGGGAGACACGCTCATTCTCGCCGGTCCGGGCGGGCAGTACGGCATTCTGACCGTGGCGCCGAGCGGCGCGGTCATGAGTGTTGATGGAGACCCGGTCGATGGGTACTACCCGGTTTCCTACGATGGCATCAGCGGCTGGACCGCCATCGGTCTGCTGCAGGTCGCGGATGGCGGCGGTAATGGCGGCGGTGGTAATGGTGGTGGAGGCGGTGGCAACGGTGGTGGTGGCGGCAACGACGGCACCACGCGTGAGATGGGCAACGGTGGCGTCGAAACGGTGACCGCGGACCCCGTCTTTTCTGACGGCGGCGCGCCGGTGGAAGCGGCGCCCAGCGCCGCCGGCGCCGAGCCTGTCACCGGCGGCACCTATGGCCCCGGCGGCGCCAGCTACAGCGAACAGCAGGTCACCGACATCATCTACGAGGCCGCCGGCAACTATGGCCAGTCGGGTGACGCCATGCTGCGGGTTGCGCGCTGCGAGTCGGGTCTCAATCCAAGCGCGATCGGCGGCGGCGGTGCCTACCACGGGCTCTTCCAGTTCGTCCCCAGCACCTTTGCGGGCACCCCGTACGGGCAATACGACATCTACGATCCCTGGGCCAACGCCAATGCCGCAGCCTGGATGTGGTCCGAAGGGAAGAAGAGCAGTTGGGTCTGCCAGTAGACGGAGTCGGGAGATATCCCTCACCCCAACCCCTCTCCCATTACGATGGGAGAGGGGCTTTTTCCGCTCGCCATCATCACCCTATCATCCATCACCCTTTCACTCCGTCACCCGTGTAAGCAGGTGGTATTCTCAACACATCGACGCCGCATGGAACCCGCTGGAGCGGCCCGGAGTACGTGTGCCCCCAGTCCCGAGGCGGGGCACGGGCCAACGACGTCATGCCACCTGGCCGACAAGCAGACGCTGGGATGCTTCACTTCAATGGCTATCGCGCCGCAGGCGTGTCGCCCCGATCCGGCAATCGAGCCGCGAGGCGATGGCGCGTCGCGCTGCTCTTCCTGATGCTGCTCTGCGAGCTGAGCACGGTTGTGGCGCCAGTATTGGCCCAAGTACCGGCTCGATCGGCGGCTGCCATCGTCGAGACGCGCCTCCGCGCCGCGCCTGAGCGCCGCGCTGAACCCCTGCTGCGGCTCCCCGAGGGCGCGAGTGTCATGGTCCACGGCAAGCCGGAGAACGGGTGGTACCTGGCCCGCCGCGGCGACCTCGAAGGGTATGTTCGCACCGGTGACGTGGCGACGAATGCGGTGATCCCGGCAAGCAGCGTTCAACCCAACGAGGTCATTGACGATCCCGATGTCATCGAGTTGGAACAACGTGCGGCGGGCCGGAGCCGGGACCGCCGCAATGGCCGGGATTGGGACGAGCGGCGCCGTGGCTCGCGCGAGATCGTCACCGCGAAGGATCTCAATCTCCGCGAAAGTCCGAGCCGGACTGCCCCTGTGATGATGGTGTTGCCTCGCGGCGAGCGAGTCGAGCCGACTGGAGAGCATCGCGACGGCTTCGTGGAAGTCCGTTGGCAGGATGTCACCGGCTGGACTTTCGGCAAACATCTCGCCGCCCCACGCCGGATTGCGATGAAATCGGATAGCGATCGGGATCGGGGTAGCGGATCATGGCGGCGGCGCGAGCTCATCGAGATCATCTACGCCGCCGCTGATCGCTATGGGCAATCGCGCGAGGACATGCTGCGGGTGGCTCGCTGCGAGTCCGATCTGGTGCCAGCAGCCGTCAACAGACCCGGGGGGTCGTACGGCCTCTTCCAATTCAAGCCGGGCACCTGGTTGGGAACGCCGTTCGCCGAGTACGACATCTTCGATCCCCGTGCCAACGCCAACGCCGCCGCCTGGATGTGGTCTCAGGGCCGCCGCCGGGAATGGGTATGCCAGTAGGTGAGGCGGGAGGCGGGGAGTTGTTAAGTCGGGAGTGAGACGGCTATCGGCTGTTGGCTTATTCTCGTTCTTGCCGTCTGGCCGTCTCTTTTTTGCCGTCTGGCCGTCTTGCCGTCTGGCCGTCTGGCCGTCGTCGACCGATAGCCGATAGCCGATAACCTCTCCAACTGGGTCTGAGTTTTGACGCAGCTTCGCCGGCTACTGGGCCAGGTACCCACCATCAACCGGCAGGATGACGCCGGTGATGAACGAGGCATCATCCGAGGCGAGAAAGAGGATGGCGGCCGCGACCTCGCTCGGTTCGCCGATGCGACCCATGGGGTGCATCGTTTCGATCGCCGCGAGGTACTCGACTCCACCGGGCTCCTCCGGCAGGCGCATGACGCGCTCGGTGCGGATCGTCCCGGGCGCCACGGCGTTGACCCGGATGCCGCGGTCGGCCCACTCGATTGCCAGGTGTTTGGCGATCCCGGAGGCGACGAACTTGGCCGGGCCGTACGTTGCCTGGCGCTTCTGCCCTTCTACCCCGGAGATCGAGGAGAGACAGACGATCGAGCCGCCACCAGAGGTCAGCATGGCCTCGATCGCATACTTGCAGGTCAGCCACATGCCACGACCATCGACGGCCATCACCTGGTCCCAATCCTCGACGGTCGACTCCAGGACGTCGCCAAGGGGGATGATCCCCGCGTTCGCCACCAGCACATCAAGCCGCCCGTAGCGATCGACCGCAGTCTGGATCATCCGCTGAGCATCGGCGACGACCGAGACGTCACCGGCAACGGCGGTCACCTCGGTCCCTGTTTCCCGTAGCTCGTCGGCCAGCGCCAGGAGCGGCGTTTCCTGGATATCGGTGACGACCAGGCGGGCGCCTTCCTGGGCAAAGCGAACCGCCGTGGCGCGGCCAATGCCGAAGGCGGCGCCTGTGATCACGCACACGTCGTTGTCAAGCCGGTTCATACCCCCACTCCTCGTCTCAC
Organism: uncultured Chloroflexia bacterium; assembly: GCA_963751075.1. Lineage (GTDB taxonomy): Bacteria > Chloroflexota > Chloroflexia > Thermomicrobiales > UBA6265 > JACCXM01. Next base: position 129,419 of record CAVVTE010000018.1, read on the forward strand.
CCAGGCCATTGTCTCTTTGAGAGGATACGCTCGATGCCTCTGGACTTGAGTGCATAGCGAGCAAGGAAGAAGACGCTAGGATGACCAACGGCAAACAAACGTTTGATGTGGGGACAACGATTCGCCGCGCGCGTCCATCCGAAGCCGGTGTCCTCAGCGAGCTGGCACTTCGGTCCAAGGGGCACTGGGGCTATGAGACGGGCTTTCTGGCCGCCTGCCGCGACGACCTGTCCTTGTCACCCGATGATGTCGTGACCTCATTGGTTTATGTCTGCAGTAAGGGAGAAGCCATCCTGGGGTATTACCGGTTGCTGCCCCAGAGGAACGGCGCGGCGGAGTTGGATGCCCTTTTTGTCGAGCCAGCGGCGATGGGGCAAGGGATTGGCAAACGCCTTTGGCAACACGCGGTGGCGACGGCTACCGCACTGGGGTGCACCGAGATCGTCCTGCAGAGCGAGCCCCAGGCCGAAGGGTTCTACCTGGCAATGGACGCCCTACGCACCGGTGAGTCGGAGTCGACGGTGATGCCGGGGCGGATGCTGCCACTGATGCAGTTCCGCCTCCGCCAGGACGATGCCGACCGGGATCTTTCTGGAGCACCACGGTAAACGGTTGCTTGGGCGGGAGGAGACGCGGGTTTCACGGACGTTTTGAACCGGGCAACTTCGATCCACGCTCTCGCCTGCAATGCCTGGTCAGGGTGCAAAGGGTTCGAGGAGGAGGCGGCTACGGTCTCCCATATCGCGAGGCACGACCCAACCAGGATGGGGAACCGGCGCTCACATGGTCTGAGCGCTGCCCACTAGTCCGCTGGGCCGGCTGTTGGATCGGTCGGAACTGGGGAGCGGCCAAGGAGAAGGAAATCGGCTGCGCTATGAACGAGACCGTCACTATCGCCTTCATCGTCTTGGTCGCGGTGCTGGTGTCGCTGGTTGGCTTGGCGCTGGTGCGCTGGATGGTGCCGGCTAGCCGGCTGGCGCAGCATACCGACGTTGCCGGGTATGTCTACGCGGTCATTGGCGTGATCTACGCGGTGATCCTGGCATTCGTCGTCATCGCGGCGTGGGAAGAGTACCGGGACGCCCGGACGGCGGTCGCCGGCGAGGCGAGCGCCGTGCTCAACCTGGCCCGGTCGGCGAACGGATGGCCCGCTGGTGACCGCGCCGACGTCGAGTCCGCCCTCATTGCCTACGCGAGACAGGTTGTCAATGTCGAGTGGACGGCGATGGCGCGGGGCGAATTTGGTCCGGCGACCGATACCGTCACGGTCAATCAGCTCTGGTAGGCGCTGAACGAGGCTGATGAAGCCGCCACGGCGAAGAGCGCGAGCTACGAGATAGAGCTGGCGCAACTTGATGATCTCGGTGAGGCCCGCCGCAACCGGTTGCTCCTTAGTCAGGAAGGTCTGCCCCTGTCAATGGCGGTGATCCTCATCATTGGTGCGGTGGTCACGATCGGCTTTGCCTATCTCTTTGCCGTCGACGATGGTCGACTGCACGCGCTGATGATCACCAGTCTGGCCGTGCTCATCGCGCTCCTCCTGTTGTTGCAATTTCAACTCGGGATGCCGTTCCAGGGAGTCTCAGCGATCGAGCCGACGGCGATGGAGCTCGTGCTGATGGAGATTGATTCTGCAACCGGCATTCCCGGCATGAATTCATGAACGACGCCCTCGTCGATCTTGACATCGCTCAGTCTTGGGAGCTGCGAGTTAGGCCGCCCCGTCAACAGCTTCCAGGGCATAGACGATCCGAAAGTGCCTGTGCCAACTTGCGCCGCTGCCGTACTGGCGGAGGATCTCTCTCACAAAGTCTTTGCGGCAGGCCACCTCGGCTGGGATCGCCCTCGTGCTGACCTCGGCACGCCTTTTTGCAGCACGCCGCCACCTCTACGAAACCGACACATGTCGCCGCTCAAGGGAAAGGCAACACTCCGCGGTTCGGTGCGGCAGGACGGTACGCGGTGCGACGATACGTGGCTCGCGTCCCCTGCTCGTGCGGATCCGCCTCTGGGAGACGGCCGGCGTGGCCGTGTTGCGAGAGCGGGCGATGAAAGGTGGAGAGCGTGAGTGCAGCAGATGAGATTGCGCAGCAGATGGCGACGCATGCGGTCAACGGCGCAGGGCAGCTGGAGCAGACGCGGTACGTGTGCAGTTGGTGGAGCACTGGGGCATCCCGGAGGGGGACGCGTTCTCGAGATCGCCTGCGGGCAAGGGGATATGACTGCGGTGCTGGCCCATGCCGTCGGACCAAACGGTCACGTGACCGCCGTCGACATCGCCGATCCCGACTACGGAGCACCGTCACGCTCGGTGCATCCGCCGCGCGGCTGCTGGCATGTCCACTGGGATCACGCATCGACTTCCACTTCGGCGTCGACCTGCTCGACCCGGAGGTGTCCTTTCCGGACGACGCGTTCGATGCCGTCGTGCTCGACCACGGTGCGTGGTACTTCACAGTCTGGATCAGCTCTCGCGGACCCTCCAGCTGGTGCGAGGGTGGGCTACCCGGCCCTGTTTTGCGGAGTGGGATCTGGAGCCGGCCACGCTCGATCAGGTTGCACACTTGCTGGCCGTCCTCATTCAGGGACAGGTCGACAGCTACAAACGCGAGAGCGACGCGAACGTGAGAACGCCATTCTCCCGGACGCGCCTCCTGGACCTGGTGAGTGAGGCCGGTTGGATGGTATCCGAAGAGTTCCGCGTCGACACGGGAAACCTTCGCGACGCGGACTGGTAGATCGACCACTGCCGGACCTCCTCGTTAAGCGAGGTGGGAACAATAGACATCCCGCCCAGGATCAGGACCTCATCGCGAGTCAAGGTGACTTCCTCGGCGTGCTCGCGAGCAACAAGATTCGCCCACTTCCGTCATACGCGCTCGTGGCCGCGCGGCTATCACTTTGATGACGTGGCCGCCTCATATGTCTCCAAGATCCGCGGCGTGATCTCGCAACCGGACCAGTTCGGGGAGGTGCGCGTCGCCTCGTGGACGGTAGCGATGTGGATCAGGAGCGGGAGCCTGGCGGGCCACGCGGCCTGAGGTGGCTCCCCGCCAACGTCAGGCCGGCGAATAGAAAGCAGGGTTGAAGCGCCGGGCGATGAGCCCCGTTGCCTGTGTCAGATCGACATCGTGGACCAAGAGCTGCTCCTGGCCATAAGGAACATAGGCCAGGCAGTCCCCTTCGGGACCAATCAGGCTGGTGGCGGAGTCCTGATAGCGCATCGCGTAATTGACACTGGCGAAATAGATGGTGTTCTCGACGCTGCGCGCCACCATCGCCTTCTCGTAGTAGGGCGAATCGGGGTCTCCCCAGCGATCGATGGTCAGGCCGGTGCGATCGCTGCCCGTCAGTTGCGGGTGGAAGACCAGCCGGGCGCCGCGGGTCGCCGCCCAGCGCACGCTCTCGGGGTAGCGCCACCCCTCATGGCAGATCGTGACGCCAAAGGGGACTCCATCGACCTCGAACAGCCGGCGCCGGCCGTCGGGGACGTAGAACGGTTCTTCTTCGAGCGAGATCTGGTTCTTGGCCTGGTACCCCATGATCTCGCCCGCGCGAGAGATGACGAAGGCGACGTTATGAAGCCCTAAGCTGGTTTCCCACTCCATCCCCATGACGACGGCTACACCATGTTCTCGCGCGGCGGCGCGGATTGTCTCCAGCGCCTCCTGCTGGCGGCGTTGATCGGGATCCGGCACGGGAAAGTCGAAACCGCGCAATCCGGGAATGTAGGTTTCGGGGAAACAGACGACGGCAACGCCCCGTGCGGCGGCCTCCTCGAGGAAACGGTCGACTGTCTCGAGGCGCTCTTCAACCGAAGGTGCATTTCTGACGGCGGCCAACCCGATGCGCAAGATTGCGTCCGCCATTTTCCTGCTCCTTGGTCCGCCCACCACTGGATCGCCGGTCTTGGCCTATCGCGAGATATCTCGTTATCAATTCTCCCACGATGCTCGACAGACAATGGTTTCCGGAATTGCCGTCACAATCGCGGACGGCGACCATCGTCAGGAGTGCCAAGCGACAGCTGCGGGAGCGGGAGAAAGCAGGCCACTCTGCTCAGCGCAGAGCAGTTACGCCGCGCGTTCCTGCCGATCGGGAGCAGCAAGTTCGTGGACGTGGGCTAATCTGTTACGCCGCGCGTTCTTGCCGATCGGGAGCTGGGAGCTTGTGGACGAGGTATGAGCAGTTACGCGGCGCGTTCTTGCCGATCGGGAGCTGGGAGCTCGTGGACGTGAGAGGCGGGCTCGACCAGGTGAAGCTGGGTCAATGCGCCACGACGGGCTTCCCGCTCGCGCCGCGTCGCCGCCGCTCGTCTCGCCATCAGGCCTAGGTCGTTCGCGGCCCGGTGCCGGGCGACGCCATGCCCGCCTCGCGCCCAGCGGCTCTTGACACTCTGCAGGGCAACCCGGTTCTCCAGAGCTTCCAGCTCGCCGGTCGTCAACTCAGTGAGCGCCCGCCGAAAGCGTCCCAGTGGGAGCGCCAGCAGGGCATCCATACGCTTTGCTTCATTTTGTCGAGACATGGATCGGGACATTTTGTCTTCCATCTAGTTGCAGGGGTGAATACACCTTCACCTTGCGGCCGCGCCACGATGCCAAAAAGTATCGATTGATGACATTTAGATACGTCGCGGGAGACTCCGCACGAATCCATCTGTACACTGCTTATTATACCACTTATTGTCATGTTACGCGATGAGTTTTGGCGTTTTTACGCGGATCTGAGTGATCAGGGCCGCACTGGCGCTGTCCCTAAGTGGATGGACACCAGATACTGGAAACCGCGGCGTGGATGCCAGAAACCCGGGCGACGCGGGCGTTGCCCCTAGGCGGCTGATTCCCGCGCCATGCCAGGCATTCATGACCACCCACATAGCTGCCGCAATCGAGCAGCGAATCCTGCAAGCGCGGGCATGGCTCGTCCTGCCTTGGCCGAGTGAAGGGTTTAAAGAGTTTAAAGGGTTTAAAGAGTTTGAACTTCTGAGGAGACCGGAAGAGCAGATTCTTTAAACCCTCACCCCTTCCCCCCTCTTTCTGCCGCAGGGAGAGGGGGAACATCCAGGTAGGATATCTAGTTCCGGCACGCGTTAGGCGGATGCCGTCTCACGACCCCCGGCTGGCGACCCCCAGGGCGTCATCCACGACATCGAGCGCGCGGTCGAGCGCGGCGTCACTGATGACCAGCGGCGGCTGGATTCGAACGACGTTCGCGGCCTGGCCCCCGACGCCGATCAGCACGCCGGCTTCTCGCGCCAGGCGGCGGACCGTTGCCGCTTGCTTTGAGGCCGGCTCCCTGGTTGTGCGGTCCGTGACGAGCTCGACTCCGATCATCAGACCGAGGCCGCGCACGTCGCCGATCAGCGGGTGACGACCGGCCATCTCACGCAGCCGTGCCATCGCGTGCTCGCCCTTACGCGCCGACTCCTCGGGCAGCCGCTCTTCCCGCATAACCTCGATGTTGGCAACGGCGGCCGCGCAGGAGACCGGATTGCCACCAAACGTCGAGAGATGCTCGCCCGGCTTGAGACTGTCGGCAATCTCCGCCGGGGCGATCGTGGCGCTGAGCGGGAAGCCGTCGGCGATCCCCTTGGCCAACACCATGATGTCCGGCTCGACCCCGTAATGCTCGATGGCGAAGGTCTTGCCGGTGCGGCCGAAGCCGGATTGCACCTCGTCAGCGATGAAGAGGATGCCGTGGCGGTCGAGGATCTCCTTCACCCGCCGGAAGTAGCTCGCCGGAGGCACGAGGATTCCCCCCTCGCCCATCACCGGCTCAGCGATGAACGCGGCGACGTCGCCGCTCGACTGATAGTCGATGGCCCACTCGACCATCGTCGCGCAACGCTCGGCAACCTCCTCCGAATCGTCGGTGCCAAAGGGATTGCGGTAGGCGTATGGCGCCGGGGCGAAGGCAATCCCCGGCAGATAGGGCCCACCTCGCGTCTTGCGGGCTTTGTTGCCGGTAACGGAGAGGGTGCCGGCCGTGCGCCCGTGGAACGAGTGGGTGAGGGTGATGAACTCGTGCCTGCCGGTGTACGCCTTGGCCAGGCGCATGGCGGTCTCGATCCCCTCAGCCCCGGAGTTGCCGAAGAAACTCTTTCGCAAGCTGCCTGGGGCGATCTCGGCCAGGCGCTCGCCGAGCAGCCCGACGACCGGGACGTGATAGATGTAGGTGGCGGCGTGGACGACCTCGTCCATCTGGGCCTTGGCGGCGGCAATCACCTTCGGGTGGCGATGTCCGGCATTGACGACGGAAATACCGGCAAAACAGTCGACGTACTCGGCGCCGTCCTGATCCCAGACGGTAGCCCCCTCGGCCTTCCCCACAGCGATTGGCTCGATGGCGGCGACGAACGACGTGGTCACGTAGTCCCGGTAGCGCTGAATGGTTTGATCGTGGGCGGTTTCGCCGGTGTTTTCGACGGCGCGCTCGCGGACTTCTGTCGCCATTACGAGTCCTTTCTCGTGCAAGCCGGGAGGCGGGAGTCAGGCGCAAAAATCGCGAGCCGGTACGTTGGAGCATGAACGTGTTGCTCGCGACCCTTGACTCTCCATCACCCGGTCATCCTGTCACCAATTGACTGGGGCATTGTAGGGTGAGACAGCAAAGACGAGCGGGGGCGATAAGTCGAGAAGAAGACCGGGAGATGACGAGTCGGCAGGTGCGGTTTTTGATCGGTCAGCATCGTAGCCGACATAGGTGAAGGAGTTGGCGCATTCCTGGGGCGAGTGGAATGTCGATTTCGTCGAAGCCCGTTCGTCGTCTAAGTACGGGGGCCGTGTGGCCTCAATGAATCAGAGGAGCGAAGACGATGCGCGTGATGGTACTGGTAAAGGCAACGGACGACAGCGAAGCGGGCACCATGCCCCCGACCGAACTGCTCGAAGCCATGGGCAAGTACAACGAAGAGCTGGTCAATGCCGGCATCATGCTGGCCGGCGACGGTCTGCATCCTTCATCAAAGGGCAAGCGCGTGGCCTTCGACGGCCCCCGCCGCACCGTCATCGACGGCCCCTTCGCCGAGACCAAGGAGCTGGTCGCCGGCTACTGGCTGTGGGAGGTCAAGGACATGGCCGAGGCGGTCGAGTGGGTGAAGCGCTGCCCGAATCCAATGCTCGTTCCGAGCGAAATCGAGATCCGGCCGGTCTTCGAGCTGGCCGACTTCGCCGACGCCCTGACACCGGAAGTCGCCGAACTGCATGACCGGGTCCGCGAAAAGACTGCCGACCGCTGAGGTCGCGGTGGTCGCCGCCGCGACTTGCCTCGTCCCTTATCCCTTCCTACAGTACGCGGGGAAGGGAGAAGCGTGGCGGCGACCGAAACCCATCAAGCAATCGAGACAGTCTTCCGGATCGAACGAGCCAGGCTCATCGCGGGTTTGGCCCGGATGGTGCGGGACGTGAGCCTGGCCGAAGAGTTAGCGCAGGACGCCGTCGTGACCGCCCTGTCCGAATGGCCAAAGACCGGGGTTCCGAACAACCCCGGCGCCTGGCTCATGGCTGTGGCCAAGCGCCGGGCTATCGACGGGTTCCGTCGCAACACTATCCTCGCACGCAAGCACACCGAGATCGGCCGGGACCTGGCGGATGGAAGCGATACCGGTTTCGAGGACATCGAAGCGGCCATGGAGGACGACGTCGGCGATGAGCTGCTGAGCCTGATCTTCATCGCCTGCCATCCCATTTTGTCGACCGATGCGCGCGCGGCCCTGACCCTGCGCCTTATCGGCGGTCTGACCACCGACGAGATCGCCCGCGCCTTCCTCTCCAGCGAAGCGACCATCGCCCAGCGCATCGTCCGCGCCAAGCGGACGATCGGCAACGCCGGTCTGACCTTCGTGGTGCCTCGCGGCAAGGAGCGAGAGGAGCGCCTCGCCTCGGTGCTGGAGGTCATCTACCTGATCTTCAACGAGGGCTATGCGGCCACTGCCGGTGAGGATCTGCTCCGCCCGGCCCTGTGCGGCGAAGCTCAGCGCCTGGGCCGCATCCTCGCCGGCCTGGCGCCCGGCGAGCCGGAGGTCTTCGGTCTCCTCGCGCTGATGGAACTCCAGGCTTCGCGCCTGGCCGCCCGGACGGCGCCGGACGGCTCGTCGCTTCCCTTGACCGAACAGAACCGCGCCCGCTGGGACCAGCTCCTGATCCGCCGGGGTCTTGCCGCTTTGGAACGCGCTGAGGCTCTGGGCGGCGCCAGCGGGTCCTACGCCCTGCAGGCGGCGATCGCCGCCTGTCACGCGACGGCGCGCACGATTGAGGATACAGACTGGAAGAGGATCGCGGCGCTCTACGACACCCTCAGCGAGGTCATGCCATCGCCGGTGGTCGATCTGAATCGAGCTGTGGCCTACAGCATGGCCTTCGGCCCAGAGGTCGGTCTGAAGCTCGTCGACGAGATTGCGCAGGCCGCAGCCTTGCGTAACTATGCCCCCCTGCCGGCGGCCAGGGGGGATTTTCTGTTCCGGGCCGGCCGGCTGGCCGAAGCGAGGATTCAATTCGAGCGTGCGGCCGGGCTCACCCGCAATGAGCGCGAGAAGGCCTTTCTTCTCGAGCGGGCGGCGGTCTGCGGCTAACCGCAATCCGGGTTCCCTGCCGTACCGGAACAGAACGTCATGACTCTGTCTCTGTAACCCCTCAACCTTATCAGATCGCGCGGAAACCGCTCCAGAGACAAGAATAGGTCGATAGCCGATGCAGTCTCCCGACTGACAACTCACGACTTCCGCGCCGTGACAATGGGTTGGAAGTAGCCGCTCTCTTCGGGCTCATGCCAGTGAATCCCGGCCAGAGCGAACCCCGCGTGCCGTAGCGCCAGGACCAGGTCCGCGGCCAGGAGGGCACGGTACTCAGTGCTGAAGTGATCAGTCCGCCAGCCCGCGCCCTCCTGCCGCACGACGAACTGATGCAATTGGTAGGTAGAACCGGTATCGCTCCAGTCCCAGACCTGGAAGGCAACGCGGCGGCCTCGAATGTCGTCGAAGACGCGCGGACCTTCACCGCGGGGTCGTTCCTGCACGAGCCGGTCGTAGTCGCGGATGCTCGCCAGGAACATCCCGCCGGGCCGGAGCTTGGCGGCCATATTGTCCACCGCGAGCCGGAGATCGTCGTCGGTCAGCAAGTGCGGCAGGGCGTTGTCGCAGGCGAGCACGACGTCGAAATCGCCGGCGACCTCTGTTGCCAGGTCCCGCAGGTCGGCGACCCCGAATGAGAGCGATGCGCCACGGGCGGCGGCCTCGCGTTCAGCTCGGGCAACCGCCCGGGGGCTGAGATCGGTCGCATGAACGCGGTGGCCAAGAAGGGCAAGACCGATGGCCTGGGTGCCAATACCGCACGCACAGTCAAGGATTGCGTGAGGTCCTGGGCCAAGATCTGATTCGATCAGCCTATTAAGCGCGGCAGCCTGCCGCAGCATTGACCCGTGCCAATCGGCAAAGATCAGATGGTAGCTGTCGGCCAATTCGTCGTAGAACGCCCGCACCGGGTCAGCCATTGGCGCATCATCCCATGTCTCCCACGAAATCGCTCCTCTGACGATTCATACGGAATCCGGGCGATCACCGCACATCCTGGCGGAGAGCCCTCACTCCCTACCCCTCCTCTCCCGTCGCATACGGGAGGGGGAACGGAAAGCAGGCCTCGACCGTACCGGCACCGATCAGCTGGATTCCGTGTCAGGTCTGCAATCGCCTTGAACCAGGCCACTATGGATGCCATCATCGCGGCATGTTGACCTCGAGCGACGGCACGACCGTCGTCCCGGACTCGGCGCCGGTCCCGGGCTCCCCGGCCTCACGCTCTTCACCGATGCGACGGCGTCGTTCCCTCTGGGGAGAGATCTGGCGCTGGGGAGTCACGCTGTTCTGGTTCTGTGCGGCGGCACTGATCGTCGCTGGTCTGGTGCTCGTCTTCGCGATCTATCGTCAGGCGCGGACAGACCAGGCCCGGCCAGCGGAGGCGATCGTCGTTCTCGGCACGGCGCAATACAACGGCTGGCCAGGCCCCGTTTTCCGGGCGCGGCTCGACCGGGCCATCACCCTGTGGCGAGAGGGTTACGCGCCGGTGCTGGTGGTGACCGGAGGGAAGATGCCAGGCGACGGGTACACGGAGGCCGAAGCGGCCCTGGCTTACCTGACCGACGCCGGCATACCACCCGAGGCGATCGTGGCCGAGTACGCCGCCGGCGATACCTGGGAGAGCATGCTGGGCATCGCGTCGCTTCTCCAGCCAATGGGCATCGGCGAGGTGATCGTCGTTAGCGACGGCTTTCACCTCTTCCGATCCCGCCTGATGGCGCGCGACGTCGGGTTGCAAGCGTGGGGGTCGCCGGCAGAGGCGAGCCCGATCCGCACCGGTGGCGGCGGAGAGCTCGCCTACGTCTTACGCGAGGCTGCCGCGGTCGTCGCCCATCTCTGGCAGACGCGAGTGGACCCGGTTACCGGCTCCGCCTTGATGCCACCTGACTTCGGAGCGCGTGCCGTCCCATTCGGGTGACGGCGAGCAGCCTCGTCAACCGGCGGCAGCCGGCTGCGGCTGCACCCGGCTCTGTAGCCAGCGCATCGGGCGGCCGTCGATCGCCGCCAGCCCTCCGGCGATGAACACCAGCCCGAGGAGATCGCGAGGTTCGATCTGCTCGGCCAGGAACAGCGCCCCGAGGAGCATCGCGCTCGGTGGAATCAGCAGCGTCACCAGGGAGACATTGGTCGCCCCCGCCCGCGCGAGGACGGCGAAGTAGAGGAGGTAGCCCGCCGCCGTGCTGACAATGGCGAGGGCGACGATGGCCCAGATAACTCGTGGACTCGGCGCGGAGAGGGTCCAGGGACGGTCGATGAGGAGCGCGACTGGTGTCATGACGATTGCTGATGCCGTCAGTTGCCCGGCGGCGGTTACGGTCGGGGGCAGCCCGCGAAAGCGCCGGCCCCAGATCGCGGCGAATGCGTAGGAGAGCGCCGCGCCGAGGACGGCGATCTTTGCCACGGTCGTGCCGCCGCCGGCAAAGGCTCCCGGCCCGATCATGATCGCCACGCCGGTGATCCCGGTGAGCACCCCGAGCAGCCGCCGCGGCGTGAGCGTTTCATCGGTGGTGGCGACGTGGGCGACCAGGACCGTGAAGAGCGGGGTCGTGGCGTTGAGGATGGAGGCCAGTCCCGAGGCGATCTGAGTCTGGCTCCAAAAGATCAAACTGAAGGGGATGGCGTTGTTGAGCAATCCCATCACGACCAGAGCTCCCCAGGAGCGTGGGTCGAGCCGGCATGCGTCGTCGGCTAAGGAGGACGACCAGGTTGAGCGTCAAGGCGGCGAGCACAACCCGGCAGAGCACGACGGTGAGCGGGGGCAGCTCCCCGATCGCGATCTTGGAGAAGAAGAATGACCCGCCCCACAACACGGACAAGAGCAGGAGCAAACCCCACTCCAGCGGGCCCATGACTCCTTTGACGCCGTTTGTGGGCAAAGGGTTTGTCCTCCAGGCCCTGCTTGCTTGACCTAGCGCGACCTGACTACAACGTCGGGCATGGGATAGAGACCTGGCGCTGATGGCAGCCGAACGTTTTACGGCCACTGGCGAAAGAACGCTGGTCTACGACTCACGTGAGATGCGCTTCACCGAGTGGTGGACCAACTTCATCCGTCTGAGCGCTCCTGGAATAGACCGGTACAGATGAGGTGTCGAGGGCACGGCTTCACTGTTTCTCCGAAGCGGCCGGCGCTCAGCGGTTACCATCTCTAGACCCGCTTCTCGACCGGCGCGCACAGGAGAACAGTGTCATGGATTGCGGACCCGACAACGGCACCAAGCCATTTGTCCTTGGGCCCGATGAGTCGCGGGGTGCCGCTGGAGGACCGTGGCGGACACGCGTCCGGGGTATGGACACGGGGGGCCTACTCGTCATCGGAGAGGCGGAGATGCCTACCATGTCCTCGGGACCGTCGTTGCACGTGCACACCCGCGAGGACGAGGTAAGTTTTGTCATCGAAGGTGTACTTACGGTCGTCCTGGGTACGGAACAGTTCGACGTTCCGGCTGGCGTCGTCGCCTGGCTACCCCGTGGGGTTCCCCACACCTTTGCCAATCTGACGAGGGAACCGGTGCGCGTGCTGGGGATGATTGTTCCGGGCGGCCTCGAGGCGATGTTCGTCGAGCAGTCAGCGTACTTTCGCTCGTTGCAAGGGCCTCCCGATCCTGGTGTCGTGGACGAGATCGGGCAGCGCTACGGGGTCACCGTGGTCGGACCACCAGTTGCAATGCCCACGGGATAACGCTCGTCAAGACGGCTCGCCGAGACCGAGCGCAATCGACTCCTCGCGGCGTGAAACCCATGGTTGCAGTGGACGGTCAATTTCGGTCGTGGTGCGACGATTACGGTTCCTTGGTAGTTGAGTTGAGACACGAAATACTTCACTGGGTTCTGGATGAGAACGCAACAGAGTAGATTTGCTCGAGAGACAGCGGCGTTCCTTAACCGGCGGACGCTCGGCGCGATCCTCTTCTTCATCATCGCCGGGTACGGGCTCGCCGCTCGCGACACGATTACGGACGCGCGGTGGATCGCGCTGCTCTGGCTGAGCTGGATCCCGCTGCTCGTCGCCGTCTGGCCCGATGTCCCGCCGACGGTGCCGCCTCTCGGTCGCTCGGTGCTGCGGATGACAGTGATCTTCCTCAGCATCCTGACGCTCTTCGCCGTCCAGCTCCTGCGCGTTCAGGTGGTGATGAGCGACAGCATCACCCACCGCATCGGCATCGATCCCGTCACCGGCGACGTGATCTCGAATCCCCTTCTGACCAACGAGGCCCTGACGATCCCCCGCGGCACGATCTACGACCGTGATGGAGTCACCCTGGCCCAGACGGTTATCGAGAATGGCGTCGCCCGGCGGGTCTATCCCGAGACGGCGACGGGCGAGGTCACCGGGTACTTCTCGCCCCTGCTCTACGGCTCCTCCGGGCTGGAAGCGTCCTGGGACGATGAGCTGTCCGGCCGCACCGGTGGCAACCCCTTCGTTCGCGCCCTAGATGAGCTGCGCGGACTTCCACGACGAGGACTCGACCTGCATCTGACGCTTGACGCCAGTTTGCAGCGGCAGGCCCACGCCGCGCTCGGCGAACGCACCGGAGCGGCCGTGCTCCTCGACATCGAGACCGGGGCGGTGCTGGCGCTGGCCTCCACCCCCTCCTTCGACCCGAACGCGCTGGTGGTCGTTACCGCAGATGACCGGGCACCGGCGCAAGCCGCCTTCGCGGCGCTCACCTCGGACCCGCGCACTCCTCTCGTGCAACGCGCCACCTCGGGGCTTTACCCACCGGGATCGACCTTCAAGACGATCACCGCCGCAGCCGCGATCGACACCGGCGTGGCTCAGCCGGACACGATCTACGAGGACGCCGGTGAGCTGACGATCGACGCGCATACGTTGGTCGAGCAGAACCGCCCCAACGAGGAGCAGACGCTCTGGAGCCTGACAGAGTCGCTCGCCTGGTCGCTCAACGTCGTCTTCGCTCAGGTCGGACTGCAACTCGGCGGCGGCGCGCTTGCTGAGGCGGCGCGGGGCTGGGGCTGGGAGGGCGACATCCCCTTCGATCTCCCGATCGAACCAAGCCGGGTCAGTGTTACACCGGGGTTCCTCGACAATCCGGTCGCAGTGGCCGAGACCGCCTTCGGCCAGGGCGAGCTGCTAACGACTCCACTCCAAATGGCACTCGTGGCCGCGGGCATTGGCAAAGACGGCGAGATGATGCGACCCCACCTGGTGGCTAGCATCGTTGAGCCGAACGGGGAGACGGTGCGAGAAACGCGCCCTGCGCAATGGCGTCGCGGCACTGGCCCGGAAGCCGCCAGGCAGACGGCCGGGATGATGGTCTTCGCCGTCGAGAACGGCGCGCTGGGTACGGCCTTCGTCCCGGGGTACAGCATCGGCGGCAAGACCGGGACCGCCGAGACCGGGAGCGGCGACCCCCATGCCTGGTTCATCGGCTTCATCGGCCCGCCGGGAGAGGAACCGCGCTACGCGGTGGCAATCATCGTCGAGGCCGGTGGAGGCGGCGGGCAGGTCGCACTCCCTATCGGCCGGGATCTCCTCGTCGCGGCGATGGCCTGATAGACGACGTGAATCCCACTTCGAAATTCGACTCACGCTTGCGGCCCAATTGACACTACTCCAATTGGACGTACTGTAGAAAGCGGTTCCAGGAGAAGCGCCCGCGTTCGATTGCTCTGTCCACCCGGGCTGAGCAGCGGTTCGTTGGTCGCGTGCCGATGGGATGGATGGGGTGCTGGCCAACCCCGATTCCACTGGTCAGCCGCGAGGCGTCCGGCTCCCATCTGATCGACGGCGACGGTCACGAGTACATCGATTTCTACTTGTGGGAAGTGTGATGCGGGCCGCCGCCTGCGCGGCCATTACGCTACGCCGGCGACATGACTTGACGGCCGGGAGCATGGGCGTAAGATCGGCCCAGGTCTTGGGGGTGTTTGTGTCTGCCTACGACGTCCTGAGACCGGTCCTCACCGATCGGGCAATTGCTCGCGGCCACTGGGACCGCCAACGACCAGGCAGGAGGGAGGCGTCTGATGGAGCCGAGGGAGCAGGAGATTTCGTGGCTGCTGGAGCTGACAGGCAACCCGGGTGCAGACGACACCATCAAGGCCTTGATGGAGGAGATGGTGGCTTCCACGCGTGGCGAACCTGGCGCGCTGGGCTACGCCTGGTTTCGTAGCGACGACGGCCGCGTGGTGGCGTTGTACGAGCGCTACGCGGACTCCGCCGCCGTCGTCACGCACTTGGTCACCTTCGGGGAGACGTTTGCCGAGCGGTTCATGGGGGCGATGACCCCGACGCGCTTGACCGTCTTTGGGGCCCCGAGCGAGGAGGCCAAGCAGGCCTTGAGCGGCTTGAACCCGACGTACCTGGGGTTCCTCGGGGGCTTCACCGCGCGCTGATCCCCCGGCCAGTCCAGAGGCGGTCGTGAGTGTGGAACTCCTGAAGCGGAACTGACACCACGACCCGTGAGGGTCTACTGCGACCCTGACCACGGTTTCTACTCCCCCCGGGAGCGGACGGCCGCGCCCGCTCGGGCCCAGCACGGCGACCCCGTCGGAGCGGTCAGCATGGCGGGCGCTACGGGTCAAGTTGGTGGGGTGAGTAATTGCTATGATGCGGCCACCAGAGACGCCACCTGGTAAAGGCCCCGCAATTCGTGGCGCGTCGTGCGAAAGGAGTCGTCATGATGCATCCGTCGCGTTTCGATCGCTGGACCCGGGCCTTTGCCGCTACCCGCTCGCGGCGCTCCGCGCTCCGTGCTCTTGGTGCCCTCGGCGCGGCCGCTGTGGCCGCTCCTCACCTTGCCGCGTCGAGGCCTGTATCGGCTGGTGCCTGCGCTGGCTTCGGCTGCCCCTGCAGCGATGACTCGAACTGCCTGGAGGGACTCGTCTGCTGTGGCAACAGTTGTTCGACGTCTGGCAATTGCGGCGATATCTGCACCGGAACCGGCGACGCCTGCCCCGCCTCGTGCTCCTTCGGTGAGGCCTGCGCGGATTGTTGCGAGGGGTTCTGTACATCGTCCGGCGCCTGCACCACGATCTACTACAGCCAGGAAGGGGGCGCCTGCAGTCTGTCCGATCCGACCGCCTGTGCGCCGGGCCTGACCTGCTGCCCGACGAGTGGTGGGGATGCCGCGGACGGGGTCTGCCAGGATTCTTGCTAACACCTCGCTCAGTTAGGGAGCGTTGTCGCTCTACTGAGACGGTTTGAATTTCCCACTGATATTCGTTGCGCTGGGGCAGCGAGGCGGTAGGGTGGTCGGGGTGCCGTCCGGCCACCGCCTCGTACTGGAAGGGGATCTTGCATGTCGACTGCCACAGGCAACGGCGTCCATCTGTTCCATGCGTTCACCGGCAACAGTAGCGCCTCTCGTCTCGGTGCACCCGACCGTAGGCTGAAGGCTCCTCTCCGTGGTCCGGTAGAGGGCACGGCGCCGGCCACGCCGCGTTCCCACAAACCATGTATGAGGCATCGCGGGGAATCGATCGAGACGCACTCACAATGTCCGAACGTCGAACACGGCTGCGTATCGCTCTACCCTTTACGCAGTGATTCTGGAGATGCAGTGGTTCGAGGACGTAGGGGAGACTCTGGTGCGATCGACGAAATTCGGGGTCTTTGTGCCGCAGGGCTGGAAAATGGATCTGGTCGAAATCGACGACCCAGTCGCGAAATACGAGGCCATGACGGCGGTCGCCAAAGCCGCCGATGCTGAGCCGACCATTGATTCCATCTGGGTCTACGACCACTTTCACACGATTCCGGAGCCGACGCTGGAGACGACCTTCGAGTGCTGGACGATCACGGCCACGCTGGCGCGGGATACCGAACGGGTGCGCGTCGGGCAGATGGTCGGGTGCAACGGCTATCGCAACCCGGCCCTCTACGCCAAGATCGCCTCGACCGTTGACGTCGCCAGCAATGGCCGGCTGGACGCTGGCATCGGAGCCGGGTGGTACGAGCACGAATGGCTGGCCTATGGCTATGGATTCCCCGATGCGCCGGAGCGACTTCGGATGCTGCGCGAGGCCTGCCAGGTCATCCACGCAATGTGGACGGATGACTACGCCACGTTTGACGGCAAGCGCTACCAGATCAGCGGGGCGATCAACGAGCCGAAGGGCGTCCAGAAGCCGCATCCGCCGCTGTGGATCGGTGGTGGTGGCGAGAAGGTGACGCTGAAGCTGGTTGCGCAATACGGCGATGCCTGCAATGTCGGCGGCGGCAATCCGGAGACTTGCCGCCAGAAACTGGAGATTCTGAAGGGTCACTGCGAGGCCGTGGGCCGCAACTACGACGATATCATCAAATCAACCAGCCTCGACATGCTGCTTCTGGAGGAGGGCGCAGACCGTGACGCCGCAATCGAGGCGAATCGGCAGGGATGGAGCGCCGAGCGGTTTCGCACCCAGTTCCTTATCGGTGGGGTGGACGAGATCAGCGAACGCATTCAGCGGCTGATCGACGTTGGCATCGAGTATGTGATCGCCTACATCCCGCGCGTCGCCTACGATCACACGCCAATGCAGCGCTACGCGCGCGAGGTGCTACCCCGATTCGTGTAAACGCTGACACTGGTTGCTCCGCTCGAGCCCATCGTGGGCGCTTGCACCTTCCGCGCTCCTCGGCCGCGGTCCCTGTGGCAGGCGACCCTGGAGCCTGTCCGAGAGACGGGAGCGGAATGAGAAGGTCCCTGGATCATCAGCTCCGGTGATGATGCCGAGCAACGTCGACCGGGATGAGGCCCTCGATTGCCAGAAGATCATCGAGTCCATTCAGCAGGTCGTTCACGTGCGTGACGACCGCCGGAGTCGTGGGTCGAGGAGCCGTTTCCAGTAGGGCATTGATCTGGGTCTCCATGTCCCGAGGCGTTTTGGCGCAGTGGGTCATCGCGAACTGGAGAAGCCGCTTTTCGCCCGGATGCGGCAACTCGTTGACGGCGAAGAGGATGTCGAAGTAACTGGCCAGGAGCGCCGTAACCCGATGCTGGACACTCACGCTGTCATCCCGGTGGACCGCGCGTTCGATCTGCGCCAGGTAGGAGGAGATGGTCCGGCGCAAGATCGGGTGGTTCCTGGCGACGATGGCCCGCCGTAACGGGTCCGGGTAGGGGCACTCCGCCATCCGCTGGAGATCGCGGTACCAGCCGCCGCGATCGAACAGCGGCTCCGAGTGCAGGACGTTGGACCAGAAGCAGGTCGTGTATCCGACCGAGGCTTCATGGCGGACGAGGACGCGCTCCAGCTGCTCCTCGATCCAGACCGGCGACCGGTACATGACGTCGACCTGGAGGCCGGTGCGGGCATCGATCCATTCATCCCCCGGTTCCCAGAACTGGTTCCCGACCTCCCGGCGAGTCGCGAACCTCATGGCGATGGCGGCGCGGTCCGCGATGGCAACGGGTTCCGCGGCGTAGACGTAGAGATCGATATCGGACCGATCGTCGGCGGTGGCGGTGGTTCGCGAGCCAGCCATCGCCACCGCGACCACCTGGGGAAGTGCGGAGAAGGCCGCGGCAACCTGCTTGGCCAGCGCAACGGACATGGTCGTTTCGGCCGGCAGCGGCGCCTCGCCAGTCATCCGCTGCCTCGCCTCACGGCTCAGGGATCACCGCCGGCCGCAGCTCGACATGAGTTACGGAGCCGGGGTCATACGCATTGCCGTCATAGGAATAGAGGACGAGCACCGAACCCGTGCGCGGCTCGCCCAGCAGCCGGTAGCGGGCGGCGAGCTCCGCGCTGAGCCATTCGTCCGCGTCCTGCGGGGCGCTTTGCAGCGTGCCGAATTGCCAGGACCCGGCCAGGACAGCATCCTCCGGCAGCAGCGTTCGCACCAGATCCGTGGCACTCTCGGGATCGGCGAACTGCCCGTCCGGATCGATATCCAGAATGAGATCGCAGTCGGCCAGCGTGAGGTCGAACCCGTCGAACTCGTACACCCAGCCAGATTGCGCGGCGTTGCCGGGACCGTAGAGGCGGTCAAGCTCCTGCCGCGTCAGCCCGAGCGCCGCCGAGGCGAGCCCATCATCAGGGGCAGTATCGACGTCGCACGGCAGGCCGCCCTGAGCGGCGCTGAGAGGTGCGCCGGCAGGGACGACCATGGCCAAGAAGAATGCCCCCAGCATACCCACCAAGACGCGGTACATGACCATGGGTTCTTTCCTCTTGGTCGATTGATTCGACGGGCAATCAGATGACAGGAGCGAGCGGATTATGCCGGCAGTTGCAGCGTCCGTACCTCCACGTAATAGATCGGTCCTGTGTCAAGACCTTCTTCCTGGTAGGTGTAGAGGATGAGGATGTCGCCGCCGCGAGGCTCTCCCAACTGCTCGAAGCGTTCCGCGAGTGAGGCACTATGCCACAAGGTTGCAGGCTGTTTAGACCAGAGCGATGATCCACGCTCGAATGAGCCGGCATATTCGGCATCGGCAGGTAACAGTTCCTCGGCCAGCGCAAACTCGTCCATGCCGATCTCGTCCGGGACCCCAGATTGGGGAAACGACAGAATGAGATCACAGCCAACCTTGGAGAGATGGAGTCCGTGGTAATCAAAGAAGAACGGACCCTGACCGGGCTGCCGCTCGCCGTAGAGTGTCTCCAACTCCGGCATTGTCAGACCGATTCCTGACGATTGGAACCCGTCTTGCGGCACGGTCTCCGTTGAGCATGGCTGGTCGGCGGATTGGGCTGCCGTCGGCGGTACTACCAGAGAGAGTACCGCCGCGATCAGGATCAGCAACACACCCCCGAACTGGTGCGCACGAGCGCGAATCATGAGTGTTGCCCTCGTTTGACCCTACTCTCCCTCGACCTCTTCCAATGTCGCTTCGGCACTGGCACCCGCCATGACCACTTCTCCGGCCAGAGTCGCCGCCAGGGTGGCCGGCATGGGCACGGTGACATCGACACGGGACACGAAACGCTCGACCAGTTCGGCGCTGCCGGCGACGCCGAGGCGCTGCATCAGCAGGCTGAAACTGGCCTCCAGGTCGTCGGCGATGCGATCTCGAGTTTCCATCGGCATGTCCCACAACTGCCGCTTGAAGGGGCCAAAGGCCCGCTTGCGCGCGCCATAGAAGAACTGGGCGTCGGTCTGCCCCTCCTTGCGTTCGTCGGCGTGGTTAGCGGAGAGATAGGCGTAGATCTCGTCCTTGAGGTCGGTTGGGAACGCGGGGTGCTCGAAGATCTGGTTCTGGAAGGCGGTCGCCAGGTGCACCTCGATGGCATTGGCCTCGGCGAAGCGACCGAACGCGACCTCGGGAAGGGTCGAAGCGCCATGCTGCACCGCGCCCCCCAGCCCGTAGTCGATCCGGGCCACCTCCGAGAGATCCTTCAGTGTCTCGAAATCGACGGCAACATCGGCGATCGTGCCGTCCGGGAGGACGACGCCGCCGTGGGAGGTGCCGGTCTGGACGCTGATCTTGGAGATTCCCGCCAGGTCGCGCCCGAGCAGCCGCTCCCGATCCTGGAGCTCGGTCATATAGGCGGTCATGAAGGCGTGCAGCTCCTGCACGGTCGAATTTCGCTGCCCGACTTCGCCGATCTCGCCACCGATCGAGACGGTGACCCCGGCCGGTTCCTGGTCCCGGATGAACTCGGTGAACATTGCCGTCAGATGGGCGTTGAGCTGCTGTTGCTCGGCGAGGGTTGGCAGCGAGACGTCGACGATGGTCGAGGAATCGATGTCGATATTGAAGTACCCGGCCGCGATCGCCTCGCTCGTCAGCTCGTGCAGGGCATCGCGCTCGCGGTCGGGGTCGCTGGCCCAGTTCTTGGCGCTGATCTGGTAGTGGTCGCCCTGGATGAAAACTGGTCCCTGGTGCCCTTCCTTGATGGCGGCCGCCAGGGCATTGCTGGCGTACTCTCCGGGGCGCTGCTGGGTGTAGGACATCTCGGAGCGGGCCAGCTCGAAGAGCATGATCTTGCAGTCATTGGCCCGGGCCGCGCGGTAGATGGCACGCATGACGTCATAGGCGAGACCACGGACATTGATGGCCGGAGCCGTGCGGTTGGAGTACTCGCCGCGGCCGGCGGCCATGTAGAGGGGGTGGATCGACGCGGGCCACGCGCCCAGTGTTGGTGCGGCAACACGGATCACCCAGCGGGCAGCATCCCGCTCTGGCCCCTCGCCGAACACGGCGGTGGCGATCAGGCGGTCGATGAGGCCGTCCCGGAACCCGGCATCGTCGAGGATTTCGATTCCGGCGCCCGCCGGGTCCCCGTCGTCACGGATGCGGGCGATACCGGTGAGCGCCTCGAGCATGTCGCCGATCGATGAGAACGGGAGCGTGGGGTGGGTCGTGGTCATGATCTGCCTCCTAACGCGGGTGAACTCGACTGCGCACATTCTCCCAAACGGAAACGCCCCGCGGCATACGGTCCGCGAGAACCGTGCCACGGGGCGTCTGCCGCTCGGCGGGACGAATCGCCGTCGTTAGCCGACGGTCAGCGTCCCCACCATGCCGGCCTGCTTGTGGCCCGGAACGTTGCAGTAGTACTCGTACTCGCCGGCCGGGGCATTGATGACCGTCTCCTCTGTAGCCCCCGGCGCGATATCAACGTCGATGCCCAGCTCGTCGATCGCGAAGTTGTGCGGCGTCACGCCTTCGTTCGGCAGCGTCACGGTCACGTCGGTATCAGCCGGGATCGCCAGCTCGTCCGGCTCGAAGAAGATATCGAGCGAGACGACCTCGACCGCTTCCGCCGCCGCGGGGGCGCCGGCAGCCTGCTCATCGGCGGCCGCGGCGGGTGTGGCTGCCGTGGTTGATCCGGCCGGGGTCGCTTCGGTCTCCGCGGGCTCGGCCGGTGCGGCAGCGGCCGCGTCGTCGGTGACGATCAAGGTGCCAACCATCCCGGCCGCTTTGTGGCCCGGAACATTGCAGTAGTACTCGTACGTTCCCGCTGGCGCGTTGATGACGACTTCCTGTGTTTCTCCGGGAGCCTGATCGATGCTGATGTCGAGCTCATCGATGGAGAAGTTATGTAGCGTGACGCCATCATTCGGGAGCACGAAGGTCACGTCGGTGTTGGCGGGAATCGAGACCTCGTTCGGCTCGAAGAAAATATCGAGCGAGACGACATCAACGGTTTGCGGGGCCGCCGCGGCGGCCGGGGAGGCCGCGGCTTCCTCCGCGACAGGAGTTGCCTCCGGGGCCTCGGCCGCGGCTGCTGCGGGTGTTGCCGGTCCAGCCGGCGCGGACTGCGCGGCGTCTTCGGAGACGATGAGGGTGCCAACCATACCGGCCTGCTTATGCCCCGGGACATTGCAGTAGTACTCGTACTCGCCGGCCGGGGCGTTGATGACTGTCTCTTCAGTCGCGCCCGGGGCGATATCGACACTGATGCCGAGCGCGTCGATAGCGAAGTTGTGAGGCGTCACGCCATTGTTGGGCAGGACCACGGTCACGTCGGTGTTTGCCGGGATGGTGAGCTCCGCCGGTTCGAAGAAGATGTCGTTGGACACCACCTCGACCGACATCGCCGCAGCAGGGGTTTCGGCATCAGGGGCGGGTGTCGCGTCTGCGGTGGTAGGAGCCCCGCTCTCACCTTCCGGCGTCGCGGGGGCACTGGCAGCATCCCTCGTTGCCTGGGCCGCGGCGTCGCTCATGGTCGGGACGCGCGTCACGTCCTCGTGTTCTTCCTGACCAGCCCCACTCCCGCAGGCGGTCAGAACAACCAGAGCGAACGAGGCAACCGCGGTCATCGCGCCGCCGCGCCGGACCCTGTTTCGGTTCAACGGAACCTCCGCATCAACGATCGAGCCGCCGCCCCTGCTCCGCACGTCTGGTAGACGCGGGCGTCTCGCAAAGCACGTGCCGGTCCATTCCCGGCGCGCAAACACCAACCCGAAAGTCTACAGCGTTGGGGGGCGCTGCGCTCTAGGGGAGGCACTGCGCTAAGGGGTCGCCTTCGACTGAGGGGGGCGCTGCGCTCTAGGGGGTGTCGGCTTGGCCTCAGGGGGTGAAGGGGAAGAGGACGCCGGGGTTTCTCGACCTCCGACTTCCGGCTATGCTCTTCCTTGCCGTCTTGCCGTCTTGCCGTCTTGCCGTCTTGCCGTCTTGCCGTCTTGCCGTCTTGCCGTCTTGCCGTCTTGCCGTCTTGCCGACTTACCGACTTACCGACTCAGGAGCCAGCATGGCGAGCAGTCCACAGACAACAGGGCGCGAGCGAATCATCGCATCAGGTGGGGTCAACATCGCGTTGGTGGAGTTTCCCAACCCGGGACGACCGCCGGTGGTGCTGCTGCACGGTCTTGGCAGTTGCGGACAGTCGTGGTGGCCAGTGATCGATGCCCTCGTCGAGCGGTTTCACCTCTACCAGGTCGATCTGCGCGGCCACGGCGCGTCCGGTAAACCGGCAAGCGGCTACCGCGTAGAGGACTATGCCGCGGACCTGGATGCCGTGATCGATGTACTCGCCCTGGAAGCGGACGCTCCCCGCGTCGTTGGCCATTCGCTGGGAGCGCTGGTCACCCTCTATTGGGCGAGCCAGCGTCCCGCGCGGGCGGCCGCGCTCGTGGTGGAAGATCCGTCGCTGCGAACCCCGCCGGATATTCTCGAAGCGTTCGACGGCTGGCAGCAGTTGGCGGCCCTGACCCCAGGGGAGGCGGCGGCCTGGTACCGCCACCAATATCCGGATTGGAGTGATGAGGACTGCCTTCGCCGCGCAGAGACGATCACCTCGACCGCACCCGGGGTCTTCGCGGAGCTGCGAGCCGAGGCCCGGGAGGCGCTGGCTAACGGCACGACCGATCGCACCCACATCCTGGCCGCGGTGCAGAGCCCGGCCTTGCTCCTGCACGGGAGCAGTGAGCTTGGGAGCATGGTGGCGCCGGAGGATGTCCAGCGATTCATTCAGATCATGCCGCGGGGCCGCGCCATGGCGATTCCTGACGCGGGACACAGTCTGCACCGAGACGCGACTGCCGCTTTCCTGGCGGCGGTGATGCCTTTCCTCGAGGGCGAAGGCTGGGACTAGCGCGTGATGTCAATCAGAGCAGCAGCGAGGAATCTCATTGATGCAGATTCATCCGTGGCGAAACGACGAGATCCCTCGTGCAACTAGCAGTTCCTCGGGATGACACGAGTGTGCACCGCTGCTCTCAAGCGGCGCTCCAGTCGGGTTCTCGACAAGACTGTAGCGGTCATGCGGGCTCGAAGCGCTCGGGGCGGAACGGCTCCAGCAGTGGGTTGCCTGGTTGGCCGAGGATCTCGTCCGCGAGTGACCGCGCGATCAACGGCGCGAGCGTGACCCCGGAGTGCGTGACCGCTTCGTAATAGCCGGGAATCTCCGGCACCGCGCCGACGCTGGGAAGCCCATCGGTCGGAATCGGCCGCACACCGATGAGCGCTTCGAGTGGGCGTGCCGCGGCAAGCGCGGGGACGACTTCAGCGCCCCGGGCAAGCACTTGAGAAACGAGCGGGGTGTCGAGGGCCAAGGGCCCTGCTGGCACGTCAGTCAGCGCAACTTCGGCGTCGAAGGGAAGCGCCATGAGGACGCGGCCGGGGCTGTCGGGGCGGATGGCGATGCGATCCGTTTCCATGGGCCGGTGGAGTGGGTCGCTCCCGTCGGACAAATTCCGCGCGCACGGTCAGCCCGGGTCGTGGCGCCATCGGCAGGAGCCGCCCGACCATCGTCGCAATGCGGCTGGCGTCCGGGCCAGCGGCGTTGACCACCATGCCGACCGGGATCGTCTGGCCGCCGCGCAACGTGATTGATGAGACCCGGTCCTTCTCCCGCCTGATGTCGACCACCTCCCGCTCCGGTCCGATGAGGACGCGGCCCCCCGCATTGCGGACCCCCTCCGCGAGGCGGCGGGTCATCGCCGGGGCATCAACCCATCCTTCCTCAGGGAACCAGCCAACCGGCGTCTCGGGTTTGGGGAGGGCGAGTCCTGGCTCCAGATCGGCCAGCACCGCGCTTCCCGGAAGCAGCTCTGCCGCGTAGCCCCACTCCTGGAGCCGTTGCACGTTCTCCCGTAGCGCGGCGGCACGCACGGGATCATCGAACCAGATGAGGTTGCCGTCGACGTGGTACCAGGGCGCGGGGGCGAGCCTCCAGGCTAGACGGCGGTACTCCTCCATGGCTGCCACGCTCAGATCGAAATAGGCGCGAGGCACCTTCCGGTTCGCGTTGATCCAGGCGTATGATGCCGCTGTGGCGCCGCGACCGGGATCCGACCGGTCAATGAGAATGACCGCGCCGCCCTTCTCCGCGAGGCGGTGCGCAACGGCCGCCCCGATGACCCCGGCGCCGATTACAACGACGGGTGGCGGGGTGGCGGGGTGGCGGGGTGGCAGGGAATTCACGGTGAGACTCTCGCTCTATGCTCCAGGCACCGTAGGCTTGGGATCCAGAGGACCGGCGAATCCTCTATCACCCTGCGACCCTGCGACCCTGTCACCTCGCCACCCCGTCACCCTCGTCTACAGCGGCTTCCGACCCGCGAAGCCCGAATCGATCTCATGCCAGAAACGGAGTCGCGACCCTTCCCCCAGCCGCCAGCAGAGGTAGATCACCCGATTCTCCTGCCACGAGGGGAAATCAATCAGGCCGTGGTCGAGACTCTTGATCTCGATCCCCTGGTCATTGAGATGTTCGACGCCGGCCGCCAGCTCTGTCGTCAGATCGTGAATGCGAACTTCCAGCTCCCGCGCCTCCGCGGCGTGGCCATTGAGGCGCATCGCCGCCGTCAGCTTCTCCAGTGCGGCGAGGGCCGTGTCGAGCTCGACTTTGCGCGAGCGGATCTCCATCAGCAGCGGCACGATCTCGGGCAACATGGCGTTTGCTTCCGCAACAGTGAACAGCCGCGGCCACGAGGATAGGTCTCTCGGGTTGCGCTCCCAGCGCTCGCTCATTTGACGGGTCCTTCGCGCGCGGTATCCGGTGGCTCTGGCGGCGGGGTGACGTCGTTGTTCCCACGCCAACGACGACCATCTTCCGGATTATCCTCCCGCGGAGCCGAACCGGCGCGTCCGAGGAGACGTGCGACAAGACCCGGCTGTTTCGGCGGGCGGGAAGCCACTTCCAGCCGCCGCCGGAGATCCCGGTCCAGACGCTTGCGATCGGGAGCAATCAGCCGTAACCCAGGCGGCTCCGATGCCGGTACTCCCGGCACCACGACATCGGATGCTTCGACCAGCCCGAGTCCTCGATCCGCGGCATACATGGAGACTTCGAGCAGAACCCCGATGTAGGCGGGGGCGTCCAGATCGGCCTCGGCCATACGGCGCGCCAGGCGATCCATCCGCTGCTCGAGCAGATCGCGAAAACGCAGTGTCTGTGCTGGGGGCATGAACGCCCCACCCATGATGCCGCCCGAAGCATCGAGGCGAATCGGCATAGCCCGCGCCGCAACCGTGGGGAGCCCGGCATCGTCGAACAGGCGCGACGGGGGACGCAAGAGCATGCCGATCCCGCGGTCAAACTTTGCTTCGAGCTGGGTGAATCCGAGACCCGGGAGGAAGAAGACAGGCTCTACCACCGCCAACATCCGGGCCAGACCGTAGCTGACGGCATTCGCCCCGGCTTCGTTTCCGCCCTCGGCGCGCGCAAACCCGGTTCGGGCGCGCCCGATCTCACGCTCCGCCCACACGGGTGCCGCGGGCAGCAGTTCCCCAGGTGTCATCGCCCCCTGCACCGCCGCGACGTATCGGGCCACAAACGCCGGATCGAATGGATGCAGGGTTGCCAGCTCACTCATGAGTCGCTCCACCTAGGGGGGCGCTTCGCTCGAGGGGGGCGCCTTCGGCTAAGGGGGGTCGCTGCGCTCAAGGGGGAAAGAGGAGGAAAGGACGAGGAGGTCATCCGTCATGCTCCTCTCCCCCTTCTCCCCCCTCAGGCCTCTCGCGGCCGCCCCCCTCAGCGAAGCGCCCCCTTCCCCCCTCTCCCCGGTATCATCGCATTCCGGCGCGGCACCCGGGTCCAGGAAGGAGAACCGCTGCGGATGACGATTGCTGGGATCTCGTTGGTCGAGCATCTTCCGCCTCCCACCGGAGCGGAGATTTTGCTTCTGGGAGGTGACGACCACGTCGCGAGGGCTCTACGGCGGGCCGGCTACCGCGTCGACAGGCACGCGCTCGACACCGGTCCGCTGGCGCAGACCATCGAGCACCGCGCCGGTTTCGTACCACCTGTGGTCGAATGGCCGCAGCCGGATGCGTCGTTTGACGCCGTCGTTCTGCTCGACGAGCTGGCTCTGACGGTGTTAGAGGAAGAGGCGCTCGCCGAGGCTGCTCGCGTCCTGCGCCCGGGCGGAACTCTGCTGTTGCGCGTGCCGGCTGCTGGGCGTCTCGCCTGGCTCGACGGCTACAACGCATTTCGGTACCTCCAGGAGACCACCAACCGAGGCCATCGCCTTCCGGAAGTGACAGGAGTCGGTTGGCGGCGCCACTACGGACGCCAGGATCTCGAAGACCTGCTTTGTCCACACTTCCGGATACAAGCGATGCGCGGCTCCGGGATCGGATTGTCCGATACTGCGCGGTTGGGGCTGTCACTCTTCTGGCGGTGGGCGCTGCAATCACGCGCGGGGACGCGGCTATTCGACGCGTTTCGGAGATCTTGACCAGGTTGGAGGGCGGCTTAGCGCCCGGTGGCCGCGGGTACTCCCTGGTTGTCGCCGCCGAGCGCCGGCAGGCGGAGTAGTGCCCGTGCACGGGTACGGCACTCAGGCGGGGACAGCTTGCGGTCTGGGCGATCTCCCGGGCCGTACGCAGCGCTTCCGAGATTGCATCGTCGAGAGGCACTGCGCGCCCCGCGGCCCACGCCTGATGGAACGCCTCGTCTCCCAATGCCGAGCGCGTCATGTCGAGACCGGCCAGGTAACGAGTCAATTCGCTTGGCGGAATGGGCGCGCCCAACTCCTCTCGCAGACGCTCGCTTGCGCCGAAGAAGCGGGCGCCGGCTTCAGGGAAGCCCGCTCGCGATGCGGTCGCGGCGATGCTATCCAGGCTATGCGCCGTACTGAGCCGGTCCCCCAGATCACGACGTATCTCCAGCGACTCGGCATCAAGTGCGGCGGCGCGCGCCACGTCGCCGGTCTGCGCGATCAGCCCTGCCAGATTGCCGAGCGAATCGGAGATACCCGCGGGGTCTCCTAGCTCCCGGTCGATCGCCAGGGTCTCCTCCATATAGGCTCTGGCCCGATCGAGATCACCGGCCTCTGCCGCGAGCATGCCCAGGTTATTGAGCGAGCTTGCGAGTCCAACCAGGTTGCCTGCTTTGCGCTTGATCTCAGCGCTCTCTTCGAGGAGGCTGGTGGCCCGCTGATTGTCCCCCTTGTTCCAGATGACAAGGGCGAGGTTGTTCAGTGCCGTCGCGAGTCGCAATGGGTCATTGAGCTCACGGAAGATGGCAAGAGCCTCCTCCTGCAGAGCCTGTGCACGGTCCAGATCTCCCTGCAACTCAATAACGGAACCGAGATTCGTAAGCGTCCCCCCGAGGCCGCGCCGATCACCCTTGGCTCGCCATATCGCCAGGCTCTCCTCAAATGCCAGAGCCGCGGCCACGAGATCTCCTTGTCGCCACGCTATGCCGCCAAGGCCATCCAGGGCCAGGGCGCGAAGCGTCTCCGAAGCGCCCTGGCTCGCCGCAAGTGCGCGCTCGAGCCACCTTCGGCCCTCGGCATAGTGACCGCGGATCTGCCAGAACCGCCAGATGGATTCCGGCACCCGCAACCCCATATCAGCTGGATCGCTATCGATCGCCCAGGCGATGGCCGAGCGAACGTTGTCGTGCTCACGTTCCAGCCGCTCGAGCCATTCGCCACTGGTTGGACCGATGACATATTTGTCGGTGTCGCGCGAAAACGCTTCGATCCACCGGGCGTGAGCGCTGCGGAGCACAGCGTCTTCCCCCGATTCCTCGAGTTTTTCCAGGGCGAAGGCCCGAACGGTCTCCAGCATGCGGTAGCGCGTGTCACCCCGGGGATCTTCTTCCGTTCTGATCAGACTCTGTTCGACGAGGACCGAAACGGCATCGAGCGCGTCGATCCAGGGATCAGGAGTCTCCGCGAGGACCTGCTCCGCCGCCTCCAGCGTGAATCCGCCACTGAAGACGCCGAGGCGGCGGAGTGCAGCCTGATCCTCGACGCGCAGGAGGTCGTGGCTCCAGGCAATAGCGGCACGCAGTGTCTGTTGGCGATCAGGGCGATCGCCGGTACGTGCCTCCAGGAGATCGAGCGCGCCTCCCAGCCGCCGCAGGATGTCTGCGGGGGTCAAGACGCGAATCTGCACCGCCGCCAGCTCGATCGCCAGCGGTAATCCCTCTAGCCGGCGGGCAATCTCCGCGATGTCCGGGGCATTGGCCGGGGTCAATTCCCACCCTGGGCGCACGGCACGAGCGCGGTCGATGAAGAGCGCTACGGCTGGTGTCGTCGCAAGCGCGACGAACGCGGGCTCCTCACGAAGGTTCACCCCCGGCTCCGGGGTCGCAAGTGGGTCGACTGGCCACTCTTGCTCGGCTCGAACGCGGAGCGGCGCGCGCGAGGTGGCCAGCACACACACCGTCGATGCCACATCCATGAGCCTGGCAATCACCGCCGCGGCGGCTTCGAACGGCTTGAGCTGTTCCAGGTTGTCGAGCACGAGCAGGAGGCGCTTGCCGCCGAGGTACGCGTGGATGCTCTCCTCCAGGCTCAGCCCGCCACCTTCACGCACGCCCAGGACCGCCGCTACCTCGGGCAAGAGCAGCGCCGCGTCCTCGACGCCGGCCAGAGTTACCAGGAAGACTCCGTCCGGAAATGTCTCCAGGGAATCTGCCGCCGCCGCGAGGGCGAGACGAGTCTTCCCTACTCCACCGGGGCCAGTGAGCGTGACCAACCGTGTCTCTGCCTGGGCGAGGAGGTCGCGCAGACCGGCAAGGTCATCTTCGCGCCCGATCAGGGTGGTCGGCTGCTGCGGCAGGTTGGTGTGATGCCCTTCGAGGCTTTTCAGGGGCGGAAATGTCGAAGGTAGTCCTGGAATGACGAGTTGCCAGATCTCCTCCGCTTCCAGGAGATCGCGCAGCCGGTGTTTTCCCAGCGAAGCCATCCTGACGCCATCCGGAAGTTGCTCGACGGCCGCTCGCACCGCGGCCGAGAGGAGCACCTGACCCCCGTACCCTGCCGAGAGGAGCCGCGCGAGCCGATTGAGCATCGGCGCCGTGTAGTCGCCAGGCGGCGATGGCTCGGCGGGTCCCCGATGCAGGGCCATGCGCACGCGTATTGGCCCGGTCTCGGGCCACGGTTCGACATCGAGGGCGCGCTGAGCATCGACGCAGGCGGCGACGGCGGCGGCCGGATCCAGGAAAGCGGCCTGGAAAGCGTCGCCGATCGTCTTGTAGTGGTACCCATCGTGGGCACGGATGGAGTCGCCCAGGATGGTGTTGTGCCGCTCCAAGGCCGGACGCATTGTTGCGGCATCACGCTCCCAGAGCCGCGTCGAGCCTTCGATATCGGTGAAGAGAAAGGTGACGATTCCCGAAGGGAGAGTTCCGGGCGTTGGATGTGGCGCGGTCATGATCATGGAGTCTACAGAGTCAGGCTCTTAGCCGGAATCGCGTCACTCGCCGGCAGCCGGCGTCCCCTGGTTCTGGCGATTCTGGCGATTCTGGCGACCTGCCTCGCCTCCTTGCCCCGCTTGCACGTCGGATTGCTGGTTCTGGCGGTTCTGCCGGTTCTGGCGGTTTCTCGCTTGCCGGGGAGCTGGCTCTTCCGCGGCTGGTGCAGCCGCGGCCGGATCGGCGACGGCCGCCGCATCCGCACTCTGCGCCGCCGGAACTGCCGTTTCCGCTGCCGGAATCACCGCGGGCGCTTCCACCAAGGCCTCGTTGGCCACGGGTACGGAGGCGGATCCCTCGGTCAGCGTGCGTAGCCCGTCGCCCCAATCGTTACCCGTTTCGGCAGTCAGCGCGTCCAACCAGAGCAGGATATGGTTGGCCCCTTCGGTCAGTCTCGCTCCGGCAATGTCGAGCGCCGCCATATCGCCACTGGCGGTGCTCTGTGCGGCGCCAGCCGCGCCGCGATAGGCATCTGACGCCAGTCGCAGCTCGCCAATCGACGCGGTCAGCTCCGGCGGCGGCTCCATGCCGCCGAGCACCGAGGCGACCGCGCCGATCACGCTCGCTTCGGCAGAGGCAGCGGCCTGCCACGTTCCGTCCGTGGCGTTGGGGCTGGCGAGCATGGGCCGCAGCCGCCCAACCGCTTGCGCCTGGAGCGTCGCCAGGGCAAGCACCTGTCCGAGATAGAAGCTCACCGAGTCCGCTGCCGCGGGCTGGGCGAGCGTCACCCGCGAAGTCGCACCCGCGAGGACTCCCAGCGGCGCGGCGGCTAGAACCGTGCGGCGAGAGATAGATCTTATGGATCGGACCGCCATCTGTTCCTCCGGCAACAACCGCTCGTCCAGGGGTAGCCCTTCGATCATAGCAGGCCGGCAGCGAGCCTTGGGCGGATCGGCGCGTCCTTCACGAACGACCGTACCAGGCGTCCCGGATCGCACTCGCGACCAGAAAATTGGCATTGGCATCATCGTGTACGTACACCGTTCTCCGCCGTGGAAACTGGTGAAAATACGCCAAAACTGGTACTATTCACATTATGCGTGACCGAGTCCGGAGTCGTGTCGAGCAGGCGCGCCGGCAACGGTTCGAGCGCATCGTCATTCGTGCCCTGGACGGCCTTCCTCCCGAGGTCGTCGCGATGCTCGATAACGTCGAGGTCATCGTCGAAGACGAACCGACGGCCGAGCAACTAGCTCTTGGACAGGGCTATCCAGAGCCGTTCGAGAGCGCCGGGGATGACGGCGAGGAGACGCTTTTCGGGCTGTACGAGGGAGTGCCGCTGACGCGGCGCGGATCGGACTACCACCTCGTCCCGCCAGACCGGATCACGATCTTCCGCGGTCCGCTCGAACGCACATACGCGTCGCCACAGGCGATCGCGCGCGAGGTGCGGGTCACGGTGATGCACGAACTGGGGCATCATCTCGGATTCGAGGAGAGCGGTCTGGAGTCTCTGGGACTGGGATAACCCAGGTCAGAGATCGCGCAAGCACGTTCATTCAGTGAACCTGAAGGAGTAAAGACTGGTGGCAGCGACCACGAAGACCAAACCCCTGCTTATGACGCCTCCACCATCCAGGTGCTCGAGGGGTTGGAAGCTGTCCGCCGCCGCCCGGGCATGTATATCGGCAGCACGGACGTACGCGGTCTGCATCACCTCGTCCGTGAGATCGTCGACAACTCGGTCGATGAGGCGCTGGGCGGCCATGCCGACACGATCGTGACCCGCATCGGCGCCGACGGCGTGGTGACTGTCACCGACAACGGCCGCGGTATCCCGGTCGACAAGCACGCGAAGCAAAACAAGTCGGCCCTGGAAGTGATCATGACGATCCTCCACGCCGGCGGCAAGTTCGGCGGCGGCGGCTACAAGGTCTCCGGTGGTCTGCATGGCGTCGGCGCTTCGGTCGTGAACGCCCTCTCCGAGTGGTGCCGGGTCGAAGTACGGCGCAACGGCAAGCTTTACCGACAGGAGTACCGCCGCGGCGTGCCTACCGGCCCGGTCAAGACGGTCGGTCCCGCCGCCCCTGAAGATCACGGCACGACGACCTCGTTCCTGGCCGACACCCAGATCTTCACCGATGGCCTCGATTACAACTTCGACCAGCTCATCCAGTGGTTCCGCGAGACGGCCTACCTCACCCGCGGTTTGAAGCTGACCCTGATCGACGAGCGCAGCGATCGGGAGATGTCGTTCTATTTCGAGGGAGGTATTGTCTCCTTCGTGCGCCATCTCAACCGCAACCGGAACGTGGTTCACGAGCGGCCCTTCTACGTGCTGCGCGAGACCCCGACTAGCCTGGTCGAGGTCGCACTGCAGTACAACGACTCCTATGGTGAATCGACCCACACCTTTGCCAACAACATCAACACGGTCGATGGCGGCACCCACCTGTCGGGGTTCAAGTCGGCGTTGACGCGGACGATGAACGACTACGCGAAGCGCAACGGGTTCCTCAAGGCCGACGAGACGCTCTCGGGTGAGGACGTGCGCGAGGGGCTGACGGCGATCGTCTCAGTCAAGCTGGCCGAGCCGCAGTTCGAGGGGCAGACCAAGGGCAAGCTCGGCAATGCCGAGGTCGCGGGCGCGGTGCAGACCGTCGTCAACGAGGCGCTTGGCGCGTTCCTGGAGGAGAACCCGCAGGCGGCGCGGCGCATCATCGAGAAGTGCATCACCGCCTCGCGGGCACGGGAGGCCGCGCGTAAGGCGCGCGAGTTGGTGCAGCGCAAGGGCGGACTGGAGAGCTTCAGCTTGCCGGGCAAGCTCGCTGACTGCACTGAGCGCGACCCGGCGAAGGCTGAGCTGTATATCGTTGAGGGCGATAGTGCCGGCGGGAGTGCCAAGCAAGGCAGAGACCGTCGTTTCCAGGCGATTCTTCCGCTAAGAGGGAAAATCCTTAATGTTGAGCGGGCGCGACTCGACAAGATGCTGCAGAACAACGAGATTCGCACCCTCCTCACCGCGCTCGGCACGGGAATCGGCGATCAGTTCGATCCAACCAAACTGCGCTACCACCGGGTAGTGATCATGACCGATGCGGACGTCGATGGCTCGCACATCCGGACGCTGCTGTTGACCTTTTTCTTCCGTCATCTGGAGCAGTTGATCCTGGACGGGCATGTCTACATCGCGCAGCCGCCGCTCTACCGGGTCCGTAGTGGAAAGCAGGAAGCGTGGGCCTACACCGAGGAGGAGCTGCAAGCGGCCTTGAAGAAGCTCGGTGAGAAGTCCGAGATCCAGCGCTACAAGGGGCTCGGCGAGATGAACCCAGATCAGCTCTGGGACACGACGATGGACCCGGGTACGCGCACGCTGTTGCAGGTCACGGTCGATGACAGCGTCGAAGCGGACGAAACGTTCGACATGCTAATGGGCGCGGCGGTGCCACCGCGCAAGAAGTTCATTCAGACGCACGCGCGCGAGGTCGTCAACCTCGACGTCTAAGGCGTGATTCAGAGATCACACAGAGCAACGGGGTGGCCAACCGGCCACCCCGTTGCCATATGCGCCCTGCGATGCCCACGCTCACCCGGATCGCGATAGGATTCCGGGACTGATCATGCTGAAAGAACACGGGAGCGCGTGAGTGACGAGCAACGCGGAGCTCACCCCTGCGGAAGCCAGCGCAGAGCAGGGGCCTCCCGATTCGGTTGACGAGGCGATCGTCGAGAGTGCGCCGACAGCCGGCGGCAGGCGACGTTATCTGGCTGCGTTCGGCATCACCATGGCCGTCGTCATCGTCGTCCTGGCGCTCTTGCCGACGGCATTGATCAGCATGTACGACGAGTTACGCGAGCAGGTGGTCGACAACGTCTACGATCTGTTCAGCGGTACTGCGGTCGACGTCGATCGAACGTTTGCCCCCGATACCGCGTTTGCCAACATTACGGTGTCGAACCTCGATGAATCGAGCCGCACCGCGACCCTGATCGTCTCCGGGCACCGGGTCTGCGGAGCGATCTGTTTGCCGACGACCATCACCTTCTTTTCGCTCGGCAACGATGCCGCCCAACGGCGCGGCCTGCCACCATCGGCGGCGATAACTGTCCCGGGTGAATCTGGAATCTACACGAATTCCATCGAGCTTCCCATCCGTGGCACACCGCAACTCTATCCATTTGACAACTACACGCTACTTCTGGGATTGGTTTTCTCGGTGACGCGCCCCACTGGCCAGGAAGAGGTCATCACTGTTCCCAAGCTGGTGCAGGAACGCGTCTCGCTGACCCTCGAAGATCAGGTCGTCCGCCTGAATATGAACCCGCCGGTACCCGTCGACCCGGTGTCTGTGCGCTCACCGAATGACCCAGTGGACTTTCTGGTCGTCGATCAGTTGGAATGGCAGCGGCCGGGGTATCTACGCATTCTGACCGTGCTGTTGGTCATCCTCATTTCCGCATCCGGCATCTTCGCTTTGGGATTACGCTCGCTGCACGAGTTGGTGCTTGGCATCGGCGGCATCATCCTGGGCATCTGGGGCGTGCGCTCAGTGGTCGTGCAGTCAGAGTTCCCAGACGTGACGTTGATTGATGTCATCCTGGGTTTCGTGATCCTGGTGCTCTTGCTCGCGCTCTCGCTCCGCGCCGCCCGCTACTTCTTTGTCCAGAGCGGATTGCGACGGTGACGGGGTGATAGGTGATGGGTGATGGGGAGCACGACCGTGACCGGCGGGAGCGTCGTTGTTACCCTGCGTCGCGCTATCTCACGGACTTATCGTTTGCACT
This sequence comes from uncultured Chloroflexia bacterium, assembly GCA_963751075.1. GTDB lineage: Bacteria > Chloroflexota > Chloroflexia > Thermomicrobiales > UBA6265 > JACCXM01. Next base: position 164,211 of record CAVVTE010000018.1, read on the forward strand.
ATCATCAGCTGGCACGAGCCGCGGGAACCACTGATGACCACACAGTTCCATACCTCATCTGCAAACTATTCACCCCATCACCCTCCGTCCCTTCCCGAGGGGTCCCCTTCCCCATCACCATTAACAGTTGAGCTCTTTGGCGTGCCGCGCTTGTTAGCAGGGGCGCGCGCACTGACAGCGACCGGCGCGACACTAGGCGACCTCGCGGCGGACCTCATGCAGCACAGTCCGGCCCTGGCCGGACGCGTGCTGGATGTGGTCACGGGTTGGCCACTGGATGGGTACAGCTTCGTCGTGGACGAGCAGTTCACCCGGGATCGGGGCCTGCCGCTGCCGCCGGGGACGTCAGTACTCCTCGTGGCGAGCGCGGCCGGCGGGTGATGGCATGATCGCGACCGTCGGCGGCGTTCACGGACGGTTGCTGCGGGTCGATCTCCGGGACAATAAGGGCGCCGGATGGACCGAGCCAATAGAGCCCGCGGTCTTCGCCGATGTCATTGGGGGCATCGGCTTGGCGAGTCTGCTCCTGCTTCGTCTTTGCCCGCCGGGAGCTGACCCTCTCGGTCCCGACAATCCCCTCATCTTCGCGACGTCGTCGTTTGCCGGCACGGGAATCACGACCTCTAGCAAGATCGCCGTCGCCGCGCGATCGCCACAGACCGGTATGATCGGTGACTCGCTCTCCTCGTCCTACCTGGCGCTGGAGCTAAAGCGCACCGGACACGACGCGCTGGCGATCACGGGGATGGCTCCAGCGTGGAGCGTGCTCGTCGTCGAGGATGGGGCAACGCACCTGATCCCAGCCGATGGGCTGCTGGGGTTGTCCCCGGAGGAGACGGCGGAGCGCCTTCGGGCCGAGCTGGGCACGGCGTTTCGGGTGGCGGCGATCGGTCCCGCCGGAGAGCGTGGGGTTCGTTACGCGGCGATCGCCAACGATGGCCGCCTGGCGGGGCGCACTGGCACAGGCGCGGTCATGGGCGCGAAGCGCCTGAAGGCGATCGCGGTGCGCGGGAGCCGTCTGCCACGGGCGGCGGATCCCCGCGCGGTGGCGGCTCTCGCCCGGGATCTCGCTGAGCGCAGCGTCGGTCCGGCGACGGCTAAGTATCGCGAGATCGGCACGGTTGCCAATGTCGCCTTCTTCAACCGGATGGGGATGCTGCCAACGCGCAACTTCGCGGAGGGTCACTTCAGCGAGGCGGAGGCCATCTCCGGCGAAACGCTGCGCCTGGAGCATCATACCGGGCGGCATGCCTGCGCCGCCTGCACGGTCGGATGCGAGCATCACTACCGTACGCGGGATGACGGACCGGAAACGTCGGTGCGGCTGGAGTATGAAACCCTCTTCGCGCTTGGCTCTCTCTGCGGGGTGAGTGATCCGAACGTAGTCCTGCGCGCCTCGGCGCTGTGCGACGAGTTGGGGATGGACGCCATTTCCGCGGGTGGCACCATCGCCTGGGCCATGGAGTGCCGCGAGCGGGAAATCGATCTGGGCGTCCCCGTGGAGGAGATTCCCCGGTGGGGCGACGGCGGGGCCCTGCTCCACACACTGCGCCAAATCGGGGCGCGAGAAGGCATTGGTGATCTGCTGGCCGAGGGGTCGCGGGCGGCGGCAGAGCAGGTCGGTCAGGGGAGCGAGGAGTGGGCGATGCACGTCAAGGGGCTCGAGCTGCCGGGCTACGACCCACGCAAACTCAAGACCCTGGCCCTTGGTCTCGCTGTCGCCGCCCGCGGCGCCTGTCACAACCGCTCGTCCGCCTATGAGGTCGATCTCTCCGATCGCCTCGATCCGGAGGCCGACGCCCGGGCGCGGGCCGAAGCGGCCGCGGCGGCGGAAGACCAGGCGGCCCTTCTCGATTCGTTGACTCTGTGCAAGTTCCTGCGCCACGCCCTCGGTGACGTGCATGAGGAGAGCGCGGCGCTCCATCGCGCGGTGACGGGGCTCCCGACGACCGCAGACGATCTGCATGTGGTGGGAGCACGCATTGGCGAGGTGAAAAAGCGGTTCAACCTGGCACAGGGCTGGACGCGCACGCTCGATACCCTGCCACCCCGACTGCTGCAATCCGGGAGCAACGGCGACCAAGCGTCCATCGATCCCATCTGGCTCGACCGTCAGATCGACGCCTACTACGCGGCGCGTGGCTGGGATAGGGATGGGCGGCCAGTAGGGGAAGCGGTCGGAATGGAGCGCGTCTTCCGGGAGATTACCGGGTACGGGTAAGGTTCTCCGGATCACGGCGTGATCGTCACGCAACAACGCGCCGGGGCCTAGACCCCGGCGCGTCTGGTTGTAGACGAGGAAAACGAGGTGGCTTAGCGGGTTTTCCGCTCCATGTCGTCCTTCAGATCGCCCGCGGCGTCCTTGAGGTCGCCCAGCATCCCCTCGCCTTTACCCTTCATCTCATCAATCATTCCCTCACCCTTCGTCTGCTCGTTGTCGGTGAGGTCGCCCCAGGCCTGCTTGCCCTTCCCTTTGGTCTCATCGAACATGCCCTCGGCATGATCGCGGGTGCTGCTGTCGGTCATAGCAGGAATCTCCTCTCGATATTGGACAGGCGCAAGAGCGCTCCTGTCTCCATGCATACAATGCATATCCTGTGCCATAACACAGCGAATGTTATCAATTAATGCAGATGATATAGCTTCATCCTCGGTTCCCTACCGGGTGTTTGCCCGTCGGAAAACAAACGGCTCGACCGTTACTGGATGCTCTCAATGAGCCACTCGTATCCTCCAGATACTGCAGGACCTAGTTCACGCGGCTGCTCCTGAGACGACGACTCCTATCAGTCCGGCTTCTCTGCCGCGGGGCACGCTTCATGGGGTCCCAACGTCACTCAACCGTTGGAAGCAGATCACCCATGGCCGGGTCGTCTTCCCCGTCGCTGCAGTTCCAGGACTTCTCCGCTCCCATCACCCCGCCGGGACGAGCAGGGAGCGGTCGACTTCATCAGGACTGCCCAGGCCGCAGAGCATCAGGTCGAGCGCCAGCTCCGCCTGCAGCAACGCCAGGACGTGGCGCACCCCCGATGCACCACCCACCGCCAGTCCCCAGTGGATGGGCCGGCCGATGAGCACGGCTCGTGCGCCGAGGGCGAGGGCCTTCAGCACATCCGTCCCGCGGCGAACCCCACCATCGACGAGCACCTCAGCACGACCGGCGACCGCCTCCACCACCGCGGGGAGGGCATCGAGGGCAGCCACCGCACTATCGAGTTGGCGACCGCCATGGTTGGAGACCAGGATGGCACGGGTTCCAAAGTCGAGGGCGCGCACCGCGTCGCCGGGATGGAGGATGCCCTTCAGCAGAATGGGCAGTGGAGACAGCGACGCCAGCCAGTCCAGATCGTCCCAGCTCAGTCTCGGATCAAAGACCGCATTGACCTCCGCCGCTACGGATGAGCCGTTGACCTCGGCCGGGTCGTGCGCCGGCGCTGGCGCCGCCAAATAGGCCGTGGTCACCCCGGGCGGCATGGTGAAGCGAGTGCGCTCCTCGGCTTCTCGTCGTCCCCGCATCGGCACGTCGACGGTCACGACGAGCGCCGAGGCTCCCGCCGCGGTCGCCCGCGTCACAAGCTCTCGGGTGATTCCCCGGTCACGGTAGACGTAGAGCTGGAACCACCATGGGCCGGCCTCCAGTGCGACCTCCTCGATGCCGGTCGTGGCGGCGGTGCTCATGGTGTAGATCGTGCCGACAGCCCGGGCTGCACCAGCCGTCGCTCGCTCGCCTTCGTCATGGCATAGGCGATGCCGACCCGAGGGAGCGATGAGCACCGGTAGCGTGATGGCCTGACCGAGGACGGAAGTCGCCGTCGAGACCTCCCGCAGCCCGCGGAGCACGCGGGGCAGCAAGCGCCAGCGATCGAACGCCGCCCGGTTGCCGCGCAACGTCACCTGGTCACCACTCCCGCCAGCCACGTAGTGCCAGGTCATCGGTGGCAGAACGGCGCGCGCCGCGGTCTCGTACTCATGCAGATTGAGCGGGAGCGCTTCGGGTTCGCCGGTCACCGTCATCGACGTCTCCTCGTTGCGACGCTCCGCCTGACTCGTCCATGTCGGGTTTCAGGTCCATGACCGATGCTATCACCGGTACCCACGGTCCGCTCAGTGAAGGCGGCCGCGGAGCTGGACGTCATCGAGTCCCGGCGCCTCCTCTTGTCATGGGTGTTCGCATTGCCGGTGGGTAGCGACGTAATCCGTGGGCACGGCTCGCAGATCGGCAAGGACAACCTGGAGTGCGACCGCAATAGCCGCGGGCGTGGCTGGGCCGCGGGATAAGGAGTGCGTCTGTCGACAGTGATCACTATTGAGTAGCCTGAAGGACGTGGATTCGCATTACGCTAGCTGGTGTTTGTTCATCGCAAGGTCTCAGTACTCACCGCGGCGCACCGGCCTCGTCGAAATGGACCCCAGTCCGTTACCGCGACGGGCGGCACGAGTCATGCTCCCTAACAGATGATCCCGTAAAGCGACGGGAGTGGCTAAAGCGGTACAGTACAATTCCGCGAAAGACTGGGACGGCGCAGCCGTTCAGCGTCAGGTGTCCCTAGCACGATCCATCAATCGAATCCGCGACGCGACCACGGGCGTGACCCGCCGGAGGCGCGAGAGGCGAGCGCATGGCGACAACGAAGAGCCAGAGCCCAAGAAGAAAGGCGTCGTCGCAAGACGACGGGCCGGTAGCCACAACAAAGACCAGGGCAAAGCAGGGGCCGGGCAGTTCCTCATCGTCGCGGAATGGGGTCGCCTCCGCCCTGGATACCGAGACGACCCTCGATCTCTATCGCAAGATGAACGTCATACGCTCCTTCGAGGACGCGGCGCAGCGCGGCTTCCGGCAGGGGAAGATCGGCGGCTATCTCCATCTTTACAGCGGGCAGGAAGCGGTTGCGACCGGGCTGCTGTCGTTCTACCGGGACACGGACAAGATCATCACCGCCTACCGGGACCATGCCCACGCGCTCCTCCTCGGCAGTCACCCGAACGAGGTCATGGCCGAGCTGTACGGCAAAGGGACGGGCCTGGTCAAAGGCAAGGGCGGCTCGATGCACCTGTTCGACGTCGAGAACGGGTTGTGGGGGGGCTACGGCATCGTCGGCGGGCATATCCCGCTCGGGGTCGGTATGGCCTATGCCCTGCGCTATCAAGAGACTGACGGCATCGTCCAGCTCTATCTAGGTGACGGAGCCATCCACAACGGCGCGTTCCACGAGGCGGCGAATCTGGCCGGGCTCTGGGGCCGTGACGGCATGAACCCGACCCTCTTCATCCTGGAGAACAACAACTACGGGATGGGCACCAGCGTCGAACGTGCGACGGCGATGACCGACCTCTCCGCGAAATTCGACTCGTACGGCATCGAGCACGAAGATGTCGACGGCATGGATCTGTTCGCCGTGCTCGAGGTCGCCGAGCGGGCCACGAAGCGGGTGCGCGAGACCGGCGCGCCATACGCCATCGAGGCGATGACCTACCGCATCGCTCCCCACGGCGCGGCCGACTTCCTGGAACGCTATCGCACCAAGGAAGAGATCGCGGAGTGGCGCAAGCGCGACCCGATCGGGCTGGTCGAAGCACGGTTGCTGGAGTCGGGGGTCGCGGAATCGACGCTCGATGAGATCAAGACGGAGGCCAGGGCGGTCGTCGACGAGGCAGTGAAGTTCGCCGAAGAGAGCCCGGATCCGGCGCTGGAAGAGTTGTACACGGATGTCTACGCGGGTGATGGGTGATGGGTCATCGTGGCTATCAGCTATCAGCTATCAGCTATCAGCTATCGACTTCCAGCTCCGGTCGTCTCACGACTGACGACTTACGACTGACGACTCTTCTTGCCGTCTCGTCCTCTGGCAGTCTTCGTCTCTACCCCAACGCCCTATCACCCACTCACCCTCGGAGGAACGCATGCCGGTCATGACCTATCGCGAGGCGCTGCGCTCGGCGATGGCCGACGAGATGGAGCGCGACGAATCGGTCGTCATCCTCGGCGAGGACATCGGGGTCTACGGGGGCACGCACCTCGTCACCGATGGCCTGCTCGACCGCTTCGGGCCGAAGCGGGTGATCGATACGCCGATCGCCGAGGGTGGCTTCACCGGCGCCGCGATCGGCATGGCGATGATGGGGATGCGCCCCATCGTCGAGATGATGACCTGGAACTTCTCATTCCAGGCCGTCGATCAGATCATCCAGAATGCCGCCAAGGTGCGCTACTTTTCCGCCGGTCAGGCGGGGGTGCCGATGGTGATCCGGGGGCCGAATGGCGGTGGCGTGCAGCTCTCGGCGCAGCACACCCACAGCCTGGAGGGCTTCTATGGTCACTTTCCCGGGCTGAAGGTCGTCTCCCCGGTGACGCCCCACGACGCCAAGGGGATGATGCTGACCGCCATTCGTGAGCCGAACCCGGTCATCTTCCTGGAGGCTGGCGCGCTCTACGGCACCAAAGGCGAGGTGCCGGAGGGCGAGGCGCTGGTGCCGTTCGGGAAAGCGCGCATCGCCCGCGAAGGAACCGATGTCACGCTGGTCGGCTATGGACGCCAGGTAAACATGCTGCTGCGGGTGGCGGACCGGCTGGCCGAGGACGGGATTGCGGCCGAGGTGATCGACCTGCGCTCGATTCGCCCCTTCGACGAGCAGACGCTCGTTGAGTCAGTGCGCAAGACGCACCGCGCGGTGGTGGTGCAGGAGCAGTGGCGGTGGTACAGCGTCGCCTCCGAAGTGGCCGCCATCATCCAGGAGCAGGCGTTCGACGATCTCGATGCCCCGGTGGAGCGTATCAGCGGCGCGGAAGCGCCGGCGCCCTACGCTCGCAATCTGGAGATCGCGGCGTTCCCGAACGAGCAACAGGTGATCGACGCCGTTAACCGCGTCCTCTATCGCTAGCGCTGAGAGGGATACCCCGATGCCGAATGTCATCATGCCCAAGATGGGCGACGCCATGGAAGAGGGCACCCTCCTCCGCTGGCTGAAGCAGGTCGGCGACGAGATCGCCATCGGGGATCCCCTGGCCGAGATCGAAACCGACAAGGTCTCGCTCGAGATCGAGGCGACCGAGTCCGGCGTGCTGAGCAAAACCTATGTCGACGAGGGCGCGACGGTGCCGATCGGGACTCCGATCGCGGCGATCGGTGAAGAGAGCGGTGATGCTGTCGCCGCCGCGGCCGCGCCCACCGCGGCAGCCGAGGCTGCACCTCCCGCGGAGGCGCCCCCGGTGGCGCAGGATGCCGAGGATGTCGCGGTCGAGCCCAGCCCGGCCGCGGCCAGCGGCGCCAATGGGCGAGCCGCGGCTGCTGTTCCTACCCCCGCACCCGCGCCAAGTGAGGCGGTTCCGGCCGGAGCGGCCACGGGATCGGGCGAGCGTCTGCGCGCCTCGCCGCTGGTCAAGCGCCTGGCCGCTGAGCACGGTATCGATCTCTCCGATGTGACCGGTACTGGCCCCGGCGGGCGCATCGTGCGTGACGATATCGCCGCGCTGCTCACCGGCGCGCCACGTGTCTCCCCTGCTCCGGACCAGGCACCGGCACCGGCCCGGCTCCTGTAGCCGCCCCGGCGGCTGCTCCGGTCTCCGGTCCATCCGGGCGACCGGCGGGTGTGCCGCGCGAGCTGAGCAAGATCCGCCGCACGACCGGCCGCCGCATGGCGGAGTCGAAGGCGGCCGCCCCGCACTTTTATGTCACATCAGAAGTCGATATGCTGCCGGCGGCGGCGCTGCGCGAGCAGATCAACGCCCAGGCGCCGGACGACGCGGCGAAAATCTCGTTCAACGACCTGATCCTCAAGGCGGCGGCGCTGGCGCTGCGGGAGTATCCGAACCTCAACGCCTCGCTGGAGAACGACCAGCTCGTCGAGCACGCCAACATCGACATCAACGTCGCGGTGGCCATCGAGGGTGGGCTGATCGCGCCGTTTGTGCCCGACGCCGACCAGAAGGGGCTGATCACCATCGCCCGCATGACGAAGGATCTGGTTGGGCGTGCCCGCAACGGTGGTCTCACCCCTGACGAATACCAGGGGGGCACCTTCACCATCTCCAACCTGGGGATGTTCGACGTCGAGGAGTTCATCGCCATCATCAATCCGCCACAGGCGGCGATCCTGGCTATCGGCTCGATCAAGGACGTGCCGGTGGTCGAGGATGGCCAGATCGTGCCCGGCAAGCGGATGAACATCACCCTCTCCGCCGACCACCGCGTCACCGACGGCGCGGAAGTGGCCCGGTATCTCCAGGTCGTGAAGCGCTACCTGGAGAACCCGTTGACGATCGCGTTCGCGTAGCGTCCAGGATCGCTGTCGCCCATCACTCGTTGCATTGAAACCGGCTCGCCCGTCGAGTCCCAGAAACTAGCAGACCGAACGCCATGCCCAGGTGGGGTCCCCATTTTGCCCCTCTTGAGCGTGGCGTCTTCACGCACCTCAGTCATCCGCCGCACCCGTCTTTGCGCTTGCGTGTAGCCGACAAACCTAGGAGACATGTCCCGTCACGATCGGGAAACCTATCCCTTCCTATCGGGATAGCGGGACCGCTACGGTGAGGACACGATGGGCGGCCACCTGACGGCCGTGCCTGTGCACCGAGGAGGACGTGATGGGTCGCATTAGGGGTTTGGTTGCAGTCGTAGTTTTGGTTCTTGCCACAGTGCTAGCCGGGCCGCACGTTTCGCCCGGCGTGCGTGCACAAGATGCATCACCCACCGCAGCGGATTCCGGTCCTCCACCGGGACTCGTGGACGAGACACTGGCTGTTGGCCTGGCAGAGGCACTGCCGGAGACGCCGGCCATCCTCCTCATGCAGCGGGTGACGATTGCACCGGGCGCGGACATCCCTGGAGCGCCGGATGACCCAGGGTTGAGCTTCTTCCGCATCGAAAGCGGCACGATCACTGCCCGCACCGACTCCCCGTTGACGGTCATCCGCGCCTCGGCGCTGGCGGAGGCACTGGCGACTCCCGGCACCATGCCGACCACGGAGGAGGTGATGGCCGATACAGAGTTCACGCTCTCGGCAGGGGACTCAGTCGTCTTCCCACCGGGGGTCGGAGGGGGGCTCCGCAATGACGGGGCGGAGCCGGTCGTGATGCTGACCACCCAGATCTTTCCCGCGGGCGCGTAACCGGTATTGGAGCCGGACCGCGTCAAAGGTGACGAGGCACGGGGGGCTGGCTGACGCAGCAGCGGGACGTCGATGAGTGATCCGACGTCCCGCTGCTGCGTTCACCGCTCGATCGCGACAATTCGAGAATCTTTGATTGGGTCCCTATGATTCGAATGGCAATTCGCCGATTTCGCGCACGTCGCCAGGAGGACGTCAATGGCGTCAACGGCTCGCCTCGATGACTCCATCCAGACCGCGCCATCCTGGCCAAGACTTGCCCCGCTTGCCGCTGGCGCGATTCGGGCGGGATGGTTAGTGCTCCTCATCGGCGCACTGGCGGTAGCGATCGCCGCCACACCGGCGTTGCACACTCGCTATCAGACGATCTGCCCGCTCCCCATCTGTGACACGTTGCCGCAACCGAACGCCCAGACCGTCGATCTCCTCGGGCACCTCCAGGTCTCGCTATACCAGTACGCCAGCATCATGGTCGGGGTCGAATGGGTCTCGATGCTCGTCTGGTGTGCCCTCGGCGCGATCATCGTGTGGAAGCGGCCGCGTGATCTCGTTGCACTCCTCCTCGCGTACGGCGGTACGTTGGGCGCGAGCAAGGCCTTTCTTGATGCATTGAGCGCTTCGCATCCAGACGTTGTCATCCCATCACGCGTTGGGCTGTTGGTGACGGCCATCACAGTGCCATTGATTTTCGCGCTTTTCCCAGACGGGCAATGGGTCCCTCCCTGGACGCGCTGGGTGGCGCTTGCCGTTATTGGGTATGGCATCGTGGCTCAGCTCGCGGGCAACCCTTTGCCCGCTCTCCTGGCCGCGCTGGAACTTCCGCTGGGCGTGGCGCCACTGGTGGTATTGCTCGGCGCCCAGGTCTACCGCTACCGGCGCGTGTCGAACGTGGTTCAGCGCCAGCAGACGAAGTGGGTCGTCTTTGGCTTCGGCCTGTTCATCGCCAACCTAACAATCGGCTCACTGGCGTTCGCCATCGGCGGGGCCGCCCCGTTCCAGCTTATCTTCCTGGCGCTGTGCTACGGCGTCTTTCTCCTGCTCGGTGTTGCCGTCACCATTGCCAGCTTGCGCTACCGGTTGTTTGACATCGACGTCATTCTCAACCGAACGCTGGTTTACGGAGGAATGACCGCGGCAGTTGTCGGCATGTACGCCCTCGTCGTCGGCGGGCTCGGCGCCGTGTTCCGGGCGCAGGGGGAGCCGGTCGTCGCGCTCCTCGCCACGGGCATCGTCGCGGTGGCATTCGCTCCCCTCCGTGATCGGCTGCAGCGCGGCGCCAATCGCTTGCTCTATGGCGATCGAGACGATCCCTATGCTGTCCTGTCACGCCTCGGTCGGCAACTCGAGGGTGCGCTCGCGCCCGGGGAGATCCTGCCGGCGATCGCGCAAACGATGACCGAGGCGCTCCGCCTGCCCTACGTAGCGATCACCCTCCATGGCGCCCCCGGCCCGGTTGCCGCCGCGGGAATGCCCGTCGCCGGTCTCATTCACATGCCGCTCGTCTACCAAGCCGAGCCGGTCGGCGAGTTGGTCGTTGCGCCGCGCGGTCCCGGCGAGGTGTTCAGCGCCGCCGACCGGCGGCTACTGGAGGACCTGGCACGCCAGATCGGCGTCGCCGTGCACGCGGTGCGGCTCACCGCCGACCTCCAACGCTCGCGGGAGCGGATTGTCACCGCCCGCGAGGAGGAGCGGCGGCGCCTACGCCGTGATCTCCACGACGGCCTCGGTGCCCAACTCGCCGCCCTGGCCATTCAGGCCGGGGCACTCCGTTCAGCGATCCCGCGTGACCCTAACGGAGCGCAAGAGCAGGCTTCCGAGCTGCGAACCGAGTTGCGATCCGCGGTCGCGGACATCCGGCGCCTCGTCCACGGCCTGCGCCCGCCGGCGCTCGACGAACTAGGACTGATCGGCGCGCTTCGCGAGCGGGCCTCCCGGTATGAGGCGGGTGGTGACTTTTACTCGGCGGAGAGCGAGCACGGCGGGGACAGGGCGCTGGCTGTATCGGTGAGTGCTAGCCCGGACCTGCCCAGTCTGCCCGCCGCCGTCGAGGTCGCGGTCTATCGGATCGTAGAAGAAGCTATCACCAACGTTGCGAGGCATGCGTCTGCGAGCTCCTGCCAGGTCCACATCGAGGTCGCCGAGTGTCTGACGTTGACCATCGAAGACGACGGCGTGGGAATACGGCTCGACCGTGGAGTCGGAGTCGGTCTCCTGTCGATGCGGGAGCGGGCGGACGAGCTGGGTGGGCACTTCACAATCGATCGGCGTATGGACGGACCGGGAACACGGCTCATGGTGCGTCTCCCGCTCTCTAAACCGCGGGACGAGTGACCAATGATGCCTGACGACGGGCTCCGCCTGTTGGTAGCCGATGACCATCCGCTCTTCCGCAAGGGACTGAGGACCCTGCTCGGATCCGTTTCCGACTTCACACTCGTTGGCGAGGCCGAGACCGGGGCGGCGGCGGTCGAGCGCAGCCTGGAATTGCAGCCAGACGTCGTACTGATGGATCTGCAGATGCCGGGCGGCAGCGGCATTGACGCAATTCGCGAGATCGTGGCGGCAAGTCCGACCACAAAGATCCTTGTTGTAACTCTGTTCGAGGACGACGACTCGGTCTTTGCGGCCCTCCGGGCCGGCGCCCGAGGGTATGTCCTCAAGGACACTGACGAGGATGAGATGATCCGCGCTATTCGCGCGGTCGGCAACGGCGAGGCGATCTTCAGTCCCGCGGTGGCGAGGCGCGTGCTCGCCTACTTCGCCGGTCCGCGCCGCGAGGCGCCGCAGCTCTTCCCAACGCTCACCGAGCGCGAGCGCGAGATTCTGCGCCTCCTGGCGCAGGGCAAGAGCAACCCGGCCATTGCGGCGGAGCTCTTCCTCAGCTCGAAGACCGTGGCCAACCATCTCAGCAACATCTTCAGCAAGCTGCAGGTGGCGGACCGGGCAGAGGCAATCATTCGCGCCCGGGACGCGGGGCTGCGATAGGACTTGGTGATGTGCGGCTGTCGACAGCAACGAGATTCGGAGGCGCTCCGTGGCGGATGTTGGAGACGGAAACGTGAAACGTCCCACCTGGATTACGTTCGACTGCTATGACACCCTTGTCGAGTTCCCGATCGACGAGGTGACACGAGAGATCCTTGGCACGCGGACGAACGCGATCGATAGCGACGCGTTCCTGGCCAGGTTCGAAGCGTTGCGCTATGACACGACCACGTCCGGCCCCTACCGGCCGTACTGCGACGTACTACGGGACACCCTCGCGCAGACAATGAGGGAGTTCGGTCTTCCGTATCAGGACGATGATGGAGATGCGCTGCTGGCGGCTGTGCCGACCTGGGGTCCATACCCCGAAGTACCACCCACCCTGGAACGCCTCCGCCAGGAATACAAACTGGCGATCATCACCAACAGCGACGACGCCATCATGGCCCGCAACGTGGCCAATATCGGCGTTCCGATCGATCGCGTCATCACCGCAGAGCAGGCGGGAGCCTACAAACCCTCGCCAGTCATCTTCAACTATGCGTTGCGCGCCTTGGGTTGCGAACCGGACGATATTCTTCACGTCGCCCAGGGATTCGAGTACGACATCATCCCGGCCCATGCATTAGGCTGGGAGCGTGTCTGGATCAACCGCTATGGGAAGAGCGGCGATCCGGCTCATGGTCCCTACCACGAACTGCCGGACCTTTCTGGTCTCCCGGCCATGCTCGAGATCTGATCGATCAAGCCCCGTCGAAGTCGGGAAGTCGCCAGAATTGAGAGACCTGATGCTGTCGTGGCGTGGGTACGGCATGCCGTGTCCGTACCTCCCAGGACGCATGCCCACCCACATGGCTGGGCAGAGGCGCCGAGAAATCCGCCGCGTGACGGCGTCGGGATCGGACTGATCCAGCCTCAGAAACGCCGCTCCGTGTCGGTAGATCAAGGTGAAGTGGGTTCGCTCCCGGCTCTTATACTCTGCTGAATTCCTCGAGCACTCGACGGAACTGCCGCATACGCTCAACCCCAACGCGTTGGGTCCACTCCGCCTCGAACTCCCGCACGCTCGCTCGGGCGGCCCCCTCGACTGCCCAGCCCCTCGCGGTGCGGCGCACGATTCTCGCCCGGCCATCCGCCGGGTCAGGGACCCGCTCGACGTACCCCATCTTCTCCAGGTCGTCGACCAACGCCCACATCGATTGCTTGGTCATGTGGGCGCGGGCAGCAAGATCGGTCAGTCGGGACCCGCCCGCGTCGAGTTGCTGAAACACGACGAGATGAGCCGGGCGCAGGTCGGTAAAGCCGGCTCCTGCCAGGTCGGCGGTCACATGGATGGTGAGCGCCTGGAGGGGACGCCGGAGCAGCGCCCCCAGCATTGGGTCGAGAGAGGTTTCGCCGTCCACTGAGCACCCTCTTGACACGACTATGGTCTCGTTCTATAAAATCGTCAGGATGACTGATCAGCCAACCTGACTATTGAGTTTAGCACGTCGCCATTCCCAGCAGGGATATTCGGAGCAGGAGGACCATGACAATGAATGGAATGCCGTCCGCGGCGACGAGCGCTCTGATCCCGCACATTGCGAGTCCCAGTGAGGAGCGTTCTGCCTGGTACTCGGGATGGCTGCTGACCTTCCTGGCTACCGGTGAGGAGACAGGCGGACACTATTCCCTTACCGAGGTGACCGGCCGCCGGAATCACAGTGTCGTCCCGCCAATGCATGTCCACACCCGAGAGGAGGAATGCTTCTATGTCATCGAGGGCGCCATCAGGTGCTACGTTGGCGACCAGGTGTTCAACGTCTCGGCCGGCGACTTCATCGTGCTCCCCCGTGGCGTACCGCACCGCTACGAACTGGCCTCCGAGGAGGCGCGGCTCCTCAATCTTTGCGTCCCCGCCGGCTTCGAGAACTTCTACCGTGCACTGAGCGAGCCGGCCCTCGAACTCGCATTGCCGCCCGCTCCAGAGGGCCGGCCCGACGTATCGCGCCTGCTGGCGACCGCGTCAGATCACGGGATCGACGTTCTCGGCCCACCTCCCGCCTAAGCTGCACGATAGTCTCCCTCAGTGCGCGCCACGCCATTCGATGACCTGCCAGCGACGCTCTTCGGCATCGCTGCGCCGACGCAGGTCGCGGCATGGAAATCCAGCGGGGTGTCTTGTGCAAAATGGATGGGATCCACCCCAGAGAGACCAAGAGCGGTTAGCATTCGCCGATGCTCAACCGCGATCCGCAGAGAGAGAGTCCACCCCCGCCGCGCCCCAGTCGCTGGGGTGCCGTGGCGGCGCCATCGCTCGCCAACGAGGGATTGTCGACGTTTCGCCGGGCATATCGCTGGCTTAACCTGACCCTGGTGCATCATAGCGTCTGGCCATTGCTGGTGGTCGTCTTTGGCGCCCCCCCGGAGCCGGTCGCGCTCACGCCGCTACCCTGGTATTGGGCGCGGCTGGGAGCGCCGCTGCTGGCGGCGCTGCTCGCGCTCGCCTATCTCGCTCAGCGGCCGCAGGGCCTTCCCAGCGATATGGCGCTACGGACCGCGGAAGCGACGAGTGAGCGCGATCGGCGCCTGCGCGAGCAGACGACGATTCTCATCGTAGGGGTGACCGCCGCGGTTGGCCTCTTGCGGCTGATCCAGGGGTCATTTGTGCCAGTGCTCAAACTCGAAGCTTTCGGGCTCGCAGATGTGGCCGCGTACCAGGTGATCAACTTCGGAGTCGCCGGACGCGCGGCTCCAACGGGCATTGGACCGGCACTGCCGGTAGCGCTCTTCGGGCTCTCCTGGGGGTTGCGGGATCTCTTTCTCGCGGCGGCTTCGCCGGCCGCTGAGAGTCTATCGTTGACCTTCGTCAGCGGCGGGGTCATTGGGCTCGTTTTCGGCGCCATTTCGTTCGGGCTGCGGCGTTGGCCCGGGGGCTATCTCACGGCAACGGCACTGCAATTCCTGATCGTCTATCTGGTGCTTGGCTTCCTCGATTAGCGGCGGTGAAAGACACGGCGACCCATTCTCTCCATTCAACTCCGGGCGCTGAGCGTCGTTTCCAGAAACGTGACGATTTGGACCGCTCCGGTGCCGCTAGGGTCAAGATCCGGGTTGTAGATCGTAATGTTCCAGCCAATGAGACCTGGTGCCTTCAGTGCGGCGTCAGCAATCGTTTCGATGTGCGACCAAGACAACCCCCCTGGCTGCGGGTACCGGATGGCAGAGAACGAGCGCGTCGCCAGCACGTCGAGATCGAGGTGGAACCACCAGTGAGCTGCAGTCGCATGCACCTGCCGCGTCAGCGCCTTGCTAGTCGTCGCGAGGTCGGTTGCGAGGAGAGCCCTGTCGTCGTGGAAGGTGACGGTTGAGGCAATGGAGGGAACGTTGACCGCGGCCAACTCGTCGCGATCGCGCGGACCGAGCACAATCGTGTCATCAGGGCGGACCAGAGGGAGGAGTGCGTCAAGATCATCGATGCCGGTTGCAGCGGTGAGTCCGAGCGCAAACCCGAGCTCCATGTCGGCGGCTTCACCGGTGGTTGATTGATGAGGTGGCCAGGAATCCTCGTGCCCATCGACGAAAAAGAGCCCAACTCGTCCGTAGGCATCTCGCGCGGCGGCCAGGCATCCGAGCAGCAGGGGACATTCACCGCCGATTACGAGTGGAACGTCGCCGTGGCCGATCGCCTGAGCGACCAAAGCACGAACCGCACCGACCATTGCTGCAAGGTTGGCCGGCGCGATAATTCCCGTGGTTGGGTCTCGCTCCGGGTTTGGTTCAGGCAGCGCGATGTCACCATAGTCGTGGACGTCGGTAACCCGCTGCAGCACCTCGACCAACCCAGTAGCGCGGAGGGTTGCCGGAGCGCGGGCTTCGCCCCCGGCCAGTCCGGCTGAGCTGAAAGGGACGCCAATCAGACCGATCCGCATGGTTTTCTTATAGCATGGCGGATGCTACAGGGGCGGCGGGGTGGCAGATCCTGAGGCGTCGTCGGCTGGAGAACGGTACGGATTGTCCGGGTGCAATGAGCGACGAACCGGGACGAGAAAGTACCCCTTGCCACGCGGCGAACCCGCCATCTTCATTGCTGGGAGTTGACGAGTGCAGACCCGAGAGTGGCTCTTGACGGCGGCGGTGATCGTGATCCCGCTGATCATCGCGATAGTGGTAACACTGTGGTCACTGGAGCAAGTCCGCTACCGGCCAAAGAAACGGCGGCCGTTGAATGTGGCGGCGAGTGAAGTGAGCCCAGCAGACGGCGCGGGCAGCGCGCCGGGGGAGCGTGCCGAGAGACCGGGTGATTGATGACCTCCAGGGTGCCGAGCGTATGCTTGGGGTGGACGGGTGGCCATGATTCAAGAGATGGCAGTCGAATGCGGAATGTGCGGGTCAGACGAGGAGGATGCGAACGGTGGCGGTAGAACGAACATTGGTGATTCTCAAGCCGGACGCGGTGCAGCGCGGCCTGAGCGGCGAGATCATCAGGCGGCTCGAGAACCGTGGCTTGAAAATCGTCGGCCTCGATATGCGGACGATAGACCGTGAAGTCGCGGCTCGTCACTATGGCGAGCACGAGGGCAAGCCGTTCTACGCCGGGCTGATCGAGTACATCACGTCGGGTCCGGTTGTGCTGATGGTGCTCGAGGGACCCAACGCGGTGGCGGTGACGCGTTCGGCCATGGGCAAGACCAACCCGGTCGACGCTGCTCCGGGGACGATTCGGGGCGACCTCGGGTTGATGACCGGCCGCAATCTGATTCACGGGTCGGATGCGCCCGAGAGCGCGGAACGCGAGGTGGCGCTCTTTTTTGGGGACCGCGATCTTCCGACGTGGGAGCGCGACAACGACCGGTGGATTTTGGAGTAGCTCGCGGGCGTTTCACGTGAAACCAGCTGTGAAACACGTGAACCAGGACTCAGAACCGAAACGTCCGGCTCGACAATTGCCGGAAGGCGGTCTTCAGAGATGCGCGCACATCATCTCAGGCCGGCGAATCGGACATGCGCGTTGCACGAGGGAACTTATCGGGTTGTCAAGACACGCGGAATTTGTGTCAGCCCGACAAACTTGCTGGAGGGATTACGTCGTTTCGCCCAGACGGAATGAGCGACGAGCATCGTCGCTCAAGCTGCTTTGAAAAACTCTGTATTTCACGCAGGGGTGGCAGCGCCCTGCGGCACGCTCACTCGGGATGAGAAGGGTTGGACACGACCCTCTAGGAATCGGAGATGTGGATCAGGCCTGGCTGGAAGTTGTGGCGAGCCATGAGTTCCGCGACCATGTTCCGCAATTGGATATCGGTGGTATATGGCGAGAATGGGCGGCGGTCGTAGAGGGGCGAGCCAGAGAACTTCTCCCGGCTCGCCGATGAGCGGGCGTCGATCCGGGACGAGCGCACGTAGAAATCCACGAACAGGTCGTTGCCATCAGTGGTGATGTAGATCGCGTAGTTCGGGTCGATCTCCAACCCCACGACTCCGCTTGCCACCGAGTCGACGATCACCGGGTATCCCTCGGCAACGCGCGGCCGGTACTCCTCAGCGACGAGCCGCAGCATGGGCATCACCCGCTCTCGTACCTGCTCCAGCATCTCGACCGACACTATTGCCTCCCGCAAGTAATTTCTCTCGTTGATCCAACGCGAATACTCTATGGCAAGTATCGGCTAGTCCCGAAGCGCAAAGCCAGCGCTTCGACTGATGGGTTTCACGTGAAACGCCCGGCTTTCAAAGCCGGGCGACACGACCGATCATCCATGTACTCGGGAACCGCCAACGACCAAAGCCGCCAACCAGCCAGCACCAGCACCGGCTCAATCCCGCCCACGCCCTGCCAGTGTCCGGTTCTCCTCGGCTAACTGACTCGCCCGCGGCGTCACCTGACCGGCGTATTTGTTTCCCAGCTTCAGCCGGTAGGGCACGGAGACCGGGGAGCTCACTTCCTCGAACGAAAACGCGCAGATGCGCATTCCCGGGTAGAGCGCCACCGGCATGCGCCCCAGATTGCTCAACTCCATCGTCGCGGTCCCGATCCAACCTGGTTCAAAAACGGCCGCCGTCGAGTGGACCGTGATCCCCAGTCGAGCGATCGACGAGCGACCCTCCAACCGCCCAAGAAGGTCATCCGGCAATTCAAGACTCTCAATCGTCGAAGCCAGCGCGAAATCGCCCGGCTGCATCATGAATGGCTCATCGG
This sequence comes from uncultured Chloroflexia bacterium, assembly GCA_963751075.1. Taxonomy (GTDB): domain Bacteria; phylum Chloroflexota; class Chloroflexia; order Thermomicrobiales; family UBA6265; genus JACCXM01. Next base: position 182,480 of record CAVVTE010000018.1, read on the forward strand.
GCATGCACTCGATCGTGCGCATCGCGTCGCCGATCGACTGCGGCTGCCGGGGGTCGATGAACGAGTGCCGGCTGTGCTCGAAAACCATGAACGTCGTCCCGAGCCGAAAGTCGATGGAGACGGACCCGAGGGAGGTCTGGAGGTCCGGCATCGGATCGATGCGGATGCGCCCAACCTCTAACGCCGGCGGATATCGCGATCGGAGAGAATCATCGGCGGCCCTCGCTGCCTGCATACGACGTCGCAACGCGGGGCACGCGGGTTTCGATCGAGTCGCCCGGCGGGACGATCACCGAACGCTAACCGACCCTATGCCCGTGGTCAAGCGGGCATGAGTTAGTGTCATCTTGACAATTACTCGGCCGCTCCCTACACTGACAGTATCCAAAGGGAATGCACGCCCTACGTCAACGTGGCGAGGGACTGGTCCCCGGAACGCCCGCTAGAGCCGGTGACTCGGATCACCGCGTGGGTGAGGAGGCAACGGACTCGATCATGGCGCTTCAACTGCCGGAAGCACCGGCGCCGGTCTTCAACACGGCCCGCACCGCGGCCGCGCCTTGGCTGGCCAAGCCGCAACTGAAACCGGCTGACTGCGTGCCGGAGGAGACCGTTGGCGCCTATGGACTGCTGCGCCGCTACGGCGTTGCCGCACCCCGACAGGAGCGGATCCCTCGCGACTACTTCAAGATGGCCGGCCCCGAGCGGGACGAAAAGATCTGGGCACTGAAGCGGCAGCTCGGGGAAGATCTGGTAATCCTCGGGCACCACTATCAGCGCGATGAGGTCATCCAGTTCGCCGACTTCCGCGGCGACTCTTTCAAGCTGTCCCAGCAGGCCGCTGGCCGCGATGATGCCGAGTACATTCTCTTCTGCGGCGTGCACTTCATGGCCGAGAGCGCCGACATCCTGTCCCAGCCCCACCAGAAAGTGATCCTGCCGAATCTCGAGGCCGGCTGCTCCATGGCTGACATGGCCAAGAGCGACGACGTCCAGGCAGCCTGGGAGGCGCTCGCCGGGCTCGGGATCACGAACGTCATACCGATTACCTACATGAACTCCGCCGCCGCGCTGAAGGCTTTTTGCGGCCGTAACGGCGGCATCGTCTGCACCTCGTCCAACGCTGGGCGCGTCTTCGACTGGGCGTTCGCGCGCGGTGAGAAACTCTTCTTCTTCCCCGACGAGCATCTTGGCCGCAACACCGGAGTGAAAAAGGGGATTTCAACCGAGCAGATGGTCGTCTGGGATCCGTTCCTGCCACTCGGGGGGAACACGCCGGAGGCACTGCAGGACGCAAAGCTGATCCTCTGGAAGGGTTACTGCTCGGTACACGCCCGCTTCTCGGTAGAGCAGATCGAGGCGGCGCGAGCCGAACACCCGGGGGTCAACATCATCGTCCACCCCGAGTGCCGCCTCGAAGTGGTGCAGGCGGCTGACTGCGACGGCTCGACCGAGTTCATCATCGACACGATTTCGGCGGCGCCCGCCGGCACCGTCTGGGGGGTGGGCACCGAGGTCAATCTGGTCAACCGCCTCAATGCTGAGCTTCCCGACAAGCACGTCTTCTGCCTCGATCCGGTCATCTGCCCCTGCTCGACGATGTACCGCGTTCACCCGGCCTACGTGCTCTGGTCACTCGAGCACCTGGCAAACGGCAAAGTGGTCAACCAGATCACCGTCGACCCTGACGTCGCCCGCGAGGCCCTTGTCGCGCTTGACCGCATGCTTGCCGTGCCGTAGCTGCCCTCCCGATTCCTACGGCACGAGCGAGATTCATGAACGAGGCGCCAGCAGGCGCCTCGTTCTCGTTGCTCATCCTACAAGCAGCATATCCATCGACCTTGATTGCCGTATTGTCTCGGCGCTTCTGCTACAAGACGATCCCAGTTGAACCCGGGATCGCGTGCGACTCCACCTGGTCTCCTGAAATCCCATGCGTGCCACCTTGGACCAACGGCCCTCCGCCAGTCACACGGAACCGTGGTGTATCTCGGCCTCTCTCTTGTGTCGCCAGCAACGAGGAAATCAGGCCAGTGTGATGGCAATGTCCAACAGAACATCGCGTGCTGGCTGACGTAGCCCGGTCAATCCAGCCGGCGCTGCATGATCCCGTGGTCCGAGGCAGGCTACCTCGCCACACAATCGGTCTGGAACAGGGATAGATCTGCATGAACCGCTCTCGGGCCATCCTGCCGGCTCCCGCTGCGCACCGCGAGAGGCGCGGTGCTCCGGGCGGTGGGACCGCAGTGCTTGCCCTTGCTGTGAGCGCACCTGCGTGGACCGCCAGTGTCGCCCGGGAAGTGACCCCGGTTGCAGAGTTCCCACTACCAGAGTCGATCCTCGCGGTGATGGGTCAGCCGCGGCACGCCGCATACTCCCAGTGGGGCATCTAGGTCGCCGATCGAGAGACGGGTGAGCCGGTCCTCGATCTACCGGTCCTCGATCTTAATAGTGTCCAGCGATATGCTCCCGGCTTGATGACCAATCTCTTCCCGGTCGTGCCCGCGCTCACCACCTATCATGACGCGCTGCCGATTCTTCGTGTCGATAGCCGGAGTGGATGTCCCTCCAATCGACAAGCCGCGCCCTGGGCAACTTCATTGCCAAGAGTGGAATGACAATTGCGGGGGATCTGATGAGGGAGGAGAACCTCCTGTTGGGCAAGACCGACGCGGGGTACATGTCGGCCAAGAGCGGGCGGCAACTCGCCTGGGCGGTCTATGTCAATGACGTCCTCTCGGCCGATCTCCTCGATCTCATCGGTGTTGGCGCGGATATTGGTACGATCGCCGAGGCTATCTACGAGATGCACTCGCTGACTGGCAATCCGCCAGGAAGCTGGGCGATGCTACGCGGCACGTAAACGCGCTGTGTCAGCCTACCGGGAATTCGTAGAGCCAAGGGGATGGCCAGGAATCTCCCTACAGAGAAGGAGGAACGAGCATGAACGTCGGTGATATGGCCCAGGAGTTCTCGCTTCCGGGAACCACCGGACCGGGACTCGATCTGGCTCAGATCCGCGGCAAGGAGCGCGCGGCGCTCTTCTTCTATCCGGCCGACCGCACATCCGGCTGAACGAACCAGCTCGCCGCCGTGCGCGGCGCCACCGAGGCGTTCCGAGCCATCGACACCGAGCCCTACGGGGTCAACCAGGCGGACGCCGCCAGCCATCTGGCGTTCATCGAAGAGCAGAATCTGCCGTTCGACCTGCTGGTCGACGACGGGCTTCAGGTTGCCCGCGCCTATGACGCGCTGAAGCCAGAGGGGAAAAGTATCAACCGCACGGTGGTCGTGGTCGGCAAGGATGGCCGCATCATCTATCGTGCCAGCGGAGCCCCGCCTCCGGAAGAGATCCTCGCTGCCATCGTCGAAGCGGAGGACGAGTAGGGGGCGCTTCGCCCAACGGGGCTGGCTATGGCAACGGGGTTGTCCGCCTGAACGGGCGGATCCCACGCCCGGCGGAATCGCTCGTCCGTTGCAGGCGGCTCACAGCCTGTGAGTTGACCCAACGAGGCTACCAGGCTCCCGCACGGGGCGTAGCGCCGGCCCCCAACCGGGGCCGTCAGCAACGACGCGAGGTTCTGGCAGGCTGCGATCAGCGGTCCAAGGATGTTCTGATTCGGCAGCCCGCGCAACCGCAGCCGCGGCCGTGCCATTCCTTCACCTCATCGAGGAGCGGTTCGACTGAGGACGGCGGGAGCCACTAAAGCCGCCGGGCTTTCCCGAACTATGGACCTGGCGCCGCACGAGCCGACCGGTTTGTACTCGCGGAACGCACCGTAAGAGACGAAGCCGAGTCGGGTGTAGACACCCCGCCCGCCAGCCGACGCCTGAAGCGTGGCGGTCTGGTAGCCAGCGGCGCGGGCGTCCACAAGCGGCTCCACGGTCAGCGCCGTACCGACGCCGCGTCGGCGGGCCCACGGGAGGGTAACGACGGCGTAGAGTCCGGCCACCCCGTGCCCGACGAAGCATTCGCTGGTGGCGACGGGCTCACCGTCGAGGTACCCCACGTAGAAGCGCGCCGGGAAGTCGGGCACGAGCGCGACCTCGGCGGCGCGCGCATAGAAGTCGATCACTGCTTGGTCCGGCGGATCCCAGTTTGCGGCCAGAACCCGCGCGAAAGCGGCGAGATCCGTAGGGGAGGTCGCCCGCCGTACCACGAGGCCGGCCGACGGCGCGGCCGCAGGCAGCCGGGCGAGGTCAATCGCCATGCCGAGCTCGCCCTCGGCGTCGACGAGCCCATGAGCGACCAGCCGGGCCCCGAGGTCGAGCGGGCGCGAGTTGGGGCCGACCCACCAGGTAAACGGGGAGCCCTTTGCTCTGAAGTGGGCGATCGCCGACGCGATCTGCGCGTCTGCCGCGGCTGGGTCGAGACGGGCGCCACAGACGACGTTGAAGGTGTCAGACGGGACGCCGGCGTCGACCAGCACGAGGTCCGGCCCGTCGAGCACGGTCGTGCCCGGGAGCAGGCTGGGCAGGTAGGCCATGTGCGCGACCAAATTGGCCTCGGCGGCCGCCAGCAACCCATCAAAGGGCTGCCCGTCGAACTCGATGATCGGCTTGCCCTGCATGCTTTGTCGTCCTATTTGCGCTGCTATAAATCGACGTATGAAGCTCTACACGATCGGGTTCACTCAGAAGACCGCAGAGCGGTTTTTCGGACTCCTTGCCGAGCACAGGGTGGACCGCGTCGTCGATATACGCCTGAACCCTGGGGGACAGCTCTCCGGGTTCGCCAAACAGAGCGATCTACCCTGGTTCCTCGATCGTCTCAACGGCGCGGCGTACATCCACCTCCCCGAGTTGTCGCCATCCGCTGAGATCCGCGACGCGTATCGCAAGGACAATGATTGGGAGAGATACGTTCCGCGCTTTGAGGCGCTGATGGACGCGCGGGGAGTCCCCGATGTCCTCGATCGCGTAGCGTTCGTGGAGAGCGTCAGCTGCCTGCTCTGCAGCGAGCCTACCCCCGAACGCTGTCACCGCCGCCTCGTCGCCGAGCGCCTGGCTCAGACCTGGCAGGATGTCACGGTGATTCACCTGGTCTAAAGGTGTTGGGTGATGGGTGTTGGGGTGATAGGAATCGACTCACCTGGATCGACGGGAGACGGGTTGAGGAATCGGGAGCAACCTCCTCCCCCATTACCCATGATCCATCACCTAACACCCAATCACCCCGTCACTCGAAACCCTTCGTCAACGTCGATGACCGTCTTGATATCGCCATCAGGCTTTTCCAGAATGCGCGCGTAGTCGTCGAGGCCATCAAGATGGCGGGTGATGAGGCGACTTGCCAAGCCTGGCCACAGGTTCTCGAAACGCCCCAGATCTTCGACGCCAAGCTCGAAGTCCTCCCGCGCGGAGTTGACGCTGCCGGCCACGACCTTGTTGCCCCGCAGCAGGCTGCCGTTGATGGCCGCCGCCGGTACGGTCAGCTCGGTTGGCCTTCCCGTACCGGAGAGGAGGATCAGGACGCCGTTGTTGCCGAGGATCTCCATCGCCGCGAACCCCGGCTCGGCGCTCCCGGTCGCCTCGAAGATGAGGTCGATCGGAGGCAGCGTCGCCGCGACTTCGCGGATGCTCGTCTCCTGCATCGCGGCATACCGAGCGCCCGCGGCCTCGACGATCTCCGAGACCAGATGCGGCGCGGGCTGGCGGGCCATGGTCACGACGTCCATGCCACGCGAGCGCAGAAGGAGGGTCCCGAGCAGCCCGATGGGACCAGCGCCGAGAACGAGCGCGGTCTTGGGGTGCCACGAGTGGATGCGGCGCTGGATGAGGTTCGCCTGGCGTAGCGCTTTCTCCACGACCGAGAGCGGCTCCGCCAGGATACCGATGTGTGCGAGCTCGTGCGGCACGACGACGACCCAACGGACATTCTCGACAACCGACTCGGTCATGAACCCGTGCAACCCGGCGATACCCCGCTCGGTGTAGCGGAGCCACTGGCACATGTCAGGCTGCCCCGCCTCACACGCGGGGCAGCCATCCGGGCGGCGGACGGTGGCCGTGACGAGCTGGCCGGGCGCGAAGTCAAGGACCTCTGGGCCAACAGCTTTAATCTCACCGAACATCTCGTGCCCGAGTACAAGCGAAGCTTCACCGGCCGGCGCCGCGCCAAAGGAGCCGTGGATGAGCTCACGGTCGGTGCCGCAGATCCCGACCTGCCGCACACGTACCAATACTTCGCCTGCCCCCGGCTCTTCTCGCGGTATTTCGGTGAGGTGCAGACTATCGGCCTGACCGGGATGGATGGCGATGCCGGGCTGAACGGCAGTTGTTGTTACGCCTGCTGTTGTGGTCACGGGACCTCCTCATGAGTCGTGAGTGGGGAGCCGGGAGAGGGATATCATGTGAGGGAGCGATTTGCATCTTCGGAATTGAAACGTTGGGGCGTCTGGAAAACTCCGACCTCCGACTCCCGACTCGCCAAGATGCCGTCCGTACGGTATCCTTTGTCATTGGATCGCGGGTATGATGCCGGCGATCATACAGGGTTGTCCCTGAGTATGGAACCGGATCTGGCGGGTTTCCCGCGGGCCGAAAAGACTCCCTGAGGGGGGGTGATTGCAGAAACATGCGGGTTGAACTCCGCGACGGGGAGGGCTTCGATCAGCTCTTCCGCCGCTTTACCAAAGGGATCGAGCGTTCAGGCGTGATCCGCGAGCATCGCCGGGGCCTACGCTTCATCAGCGTTCAGGAAGAAAACCGAGCGAAGCGCCGCAAGGCCGAGCGCCGCCGTCGCCGCAACGCAACCACCTAGCGGCTGACTCGTTCACCGCAAAGCAATTGCAGCTTCAAGGAACCGGACTGGGATCGCTCCCGGTCCGGTTCTTGGTAGGTGATGGGGTGATAGGACGTTGGTCCTTCATTCCGATCAGTCTCGGCCTAGTCATGGGCGACAGATCGCGGGAGCGAATGCTCGCCATCCGTTCTTCCTATCGCCCTGATCACCCTCGTTTACTCCACGACCTCCCAGAACGACCGCTCGCGGGACTCCAGCATCGGGACTTCCCGGCCCAGGATCGTCTCCTTGAACATCTGCGTCTCCGCATGGGCCGCCAGCGCCGCCTCATCGACATACTGCTCGTAGATGAGAAAGTGACGCGGATTCTCTGTCGAGCGGTTGACGACGTACATCACACACCCCGGCTCCGCATCCGAGTTGCAGTACGCCGACATCTCGCGCAGCGCCGCCGCGACGTCCTCCTCGTTCCCTTCTTTGGCGAAATGCTGTGCGATCAAGACGATCATCCGCTCTCCTTCACCCCTGCCTTCACCGTCTCCGGCACTCCCAGCGTTACCAGAGATCTTCTCCACCCAGTTTCGTGTAGAGCGCGTTCAGCTCCTCGTCGGAGTTGTAATGAATGGTCAGCGTCCCGCCGCCCTCTTTCGCGGGCCGAAACCCGACCCGCGTCCCCAATGCTCGCTGCAACCCGTCGATGAACGCCTGGCGCAGCACCGCGTCCCGTTCACTTTCAGGGATCGTCTTCGCCGCCGATCGATCGGCTGGGGCGGATTCCCCCGCGGCCCAGCGCCGCACCAGCTCTTCCGTCTGGCGGACGCTCAGCCCTTTCTCGAGCACCCACTCCAGGGCAGCAACTTGCTCGGGTGCCGTCGGCAGCCCCAGCAGCGCACGGGCGTGTCCTTCGCTGATCTCGCCCGCGCCAAGCGCCTGCTGCACGCGGTCGGGGAGGGCCAACAGGCGCAGCGTATTGGTAACGCTGACCCGAGAGCGGCCGACGCGCTCGGCAACCGCCGCCTGCGTCAGCCCGAAATCGTCGATGAGCTGGCGATAGGCGGCGGCTTCCTCTAACGGCGCGAGATCGGCGCGGACCACGTTCTCGACCAGCGCCAGCTCCAGCATCGCGCGCGGGACCGCATCCTTGACGACGGCAGGCACCGCGCCCATCCCCGCCAAACGGGCTGCCCGCCAGCGGCGCTCGCCCGCAATCAGGATGTAGCGGCCACGCTCCGGTCCGTGGGTGACCACCACTGGCTGGATCACCCCGTGCACGCGGATGGAGGCGGCCAGCGTCTCCAGCGCCTCCTGGTCCATCTCGAGACGGGGCTGGTACGGGTTCGGTGAAATCGCGTCGATGTCAATATCGAGTGTGGCCGCCGTCGGTCCCTCGCCGAACGCGGGGATGAGCGCCTCCAGGCCGCGCCCCAGCCCTCCGCGGCGCGACGACAGCGACGCCGGGCGGTCCGGACGCTCCGCTTCGGAACCTGAGGTGGACGTGGAAGAAGCGCCGCTAGGGCTGTCGCTCGGCATCCTGTCACTATCTGGCGCCGCGCGTCGCGGCGGAATTGCAAGCGAACGGTATGGCACGGCAGTCTACACCGCGGGGCCGTTGGCTATCGGACGAAGACGGCAAGACGGCAAGTCGGAAAGTCGCAAGGACGAGAATAGCGGTAGCAGTCGTGAGTCGTGAGCCGGCAGAAGCTGCTCACGACTCACGACTCGGTTGATGGCCGATAGCCCCTCGCCCGGCGGTTATACTCGCGTGACGCCGCGGCCGGGTTGCGCCGCGAGATGCCGCGGTGGCATCCCACCTCGCCCGTGCACTGGTAGGGGAATCGGTGACCGACTGGGTCCAGCTCCTGATCGCGACAGCGACCGCGCTGCTGGGAGCGCTCGGTCTTGCCTACTGGGCCTATCGTGCTCAGAGCGACCGCTCTGCTCTGGTCGGGCTCTATCTCCTTTTTGGGATCCCGGCCGCGCTTCTGCTCCTCGCGGGGGGCGCCGTGCTACTCCAGGGCGACCGCGTCCTCGGCCCACTCTTACTGCTGGTCGGGATCGGGTTCGGCCTTCCCCTGCTACGGCCATTCCGTGGGGCGCTGGCTCGCGTCACGCCATTGGATCCCGACTCCGCCATCGATATGACCGGGCTCAGTATCGTGCTCGGCTTGCTCGGTCTCTTTGTCGGCAACAGCCTGGCGCCGATGGCCGGCGAGCCTCCTGAGCTGATCCCATCGGTCGGTATCCTCGAGCTGCTGGTGCAGGCCGCGGCGTTTCTGGCCATTGCCTACATCGCGGTCGGCCTCCCGTACTGGCGCGACCTGCGCGCGGCGACGGAGCGGCTCGGCATCGTGCCGCCTGATCCGCGCACCATCGGCATCGCCGTTGGGGCGACCTTCGCCTGCTTTGTCGTGGCGGCCATCGCCGGGCTCGCCTCGCAGCAGCTCGATCCAACCTTGGGCGAATCACTCGACGAGGTGGTCAATCAGATGACCGCGGAGTTGCAGAACCCGCTGGGCGCATTTGTGATCGGAGCAAGTGCTGGTATCGGCGAGGAGGCCATCTTTCGCGGGGCCTTGCAACCACGCTTCGGCATCGTCATTCCCTCGCTTCTGTTCATGATGCTCCATGGGCCGCAGTATGGTTTCAATCTTGCGCTACTTGGCCTGTTCGGAGTCAGCATCATCCTGGGGCTGCTCCGCATGCAGGTGAACACGACGGCGGCGATGATCACCCACGCACTCTTCAATGCAGTGCAAGTGCTCGCACTCTCGTTCATGCCATAACGCTGGCTTGACGAGGCGCGAGAGGAGCGGCGAAAGCGATGCGGCTCGTCGAGATCCGGGACCTGGACGGTCCGAACATCTTCCTGCTGCAACCGGCCATCAAGCTCGAGTTGGAGGTTTCGGAGACTGACCTCTCCTCGGACGCGATCGCGGCGCTGGCCGCCAGCCTCGAACCGCTCGCTCCCTCCGACGATGAGCGCGCCGCCGGCGCCGATGGGTTAGGCGATCTTCTCCTCGCCGCCTGTGCCGACCTCCACGAACGCGCGGGAGTGGAGTTCCCCGAAATGCGTTGGGTCGCGATGGAGACGCCCGGGCATTGGTCCCTGGCCTTCGGCTGGGAGCGCCGCCGGTTCGCCCGCGGGGTAGCCCGGCTGCTCGGATCCGTGGCCAGTGGCGAGGATGTCGATCCCCACGCGGCCGCGGAACGCCTGCGCGATCTCCTGCAAGAGGACACCGACAACCCGGACGATCGGCCCGGCATGATCCGCGACGAGGACCGGACGATCCCCGTCATCGCCATCACCGGCACCAACGGCAAGACGACCACCACCCGGTTCGTTGCGCACATCCTGCGTGGAACGGGACGGAAGGTTGGCTGGACCTCGACCGTCGGCGTCTTCATCGAGGGGGAGAACGTCCTGGAAGGGGATTACACGGGACCAGCGGGAGCCTGGCGCGTGCTGCGGGAACCGGGGATCGACGTCGCCGTGTTGGAAACCGCCCGCGGCGGCATTCTCCAGCGCGGCATGGCCTGCGAAAGCAACGACATCAGTGTGATGATCAACGTCAGTGGCGACCATCTGGGCTTGCACGGCGTGCAGACGGTGGAGGGCCTGGCCAGCGTCAAAGGAGTCGTCCTGCGTACGACCCGCCCGGACGGCTGGGTGGTATTGAATGCCGACGATCCACTGGTGCGCAGCCAGGCTACGGGTCTGCACGCGCCGATCATCTGGGTCTCACAGGAGCCCGAGAACCCGACCGTCGCCTCACACCGACACGCCGGTGGCCGAGCGGTCGTCGCGGAGGAGGGCTGGTTGGTCGAGGCCTGGGGTGATGACACCCACCAACTGGCCCGTCTCGAGGAGATGCCGATCACGTTGGGCGGCATGGCAAAGCACATGATCGAAAATGCCCTCTGCGCCGCCGCCGCGACCCTGGCGCTCGGCCTGAGCCGGGAGGAGGTCGGGCAGGGGTTGCGGACCTTCGGTACGGCACCGGAGGACAACCTCGGCCGGCTGCACGTCTATGACCTCAAAGACGCGACGGTCATCCTCGACTACGCCCACAACGAGGTGGGGCTGCGGAACCTGCTGGCCCTGGCGCGCGGTTACCTGCGGGGAGAGGGCCGGCTGACGTCGATCATCGGCACGGCGGGGGATCGCACCGACGATGCCCTGCGCGACCTCGGCCGCATCGCCGCCGAGCAGACCGACCGCGTCATCGTGAAGGAGACCCAGCGGTATCTGCGCGGCCGCGCGAGTGTCGACGAGATGACCGCGCTCTACCTCGAAGGTCTTGTCGCCGGCGGCAACCCGCCACACGTGGTCGCCGCCAACGAGCCAGAGGCGCTGGAGGTTGCGCTACGCGATCTCCAGCCCGGTGACGTCGTCGCCATGATGTGCATCGAGAGCGGTCCCGAGAGCCGGGCGCGGGTGGAGGGGTTGGGCGGTCGACATAAGGAGCCGGGAGCCGAGCGGCAGGGGTGAGATGAGGGGCCGGGGCTCTCTTCTCCCAGGATCACACTATTGTCAACTCACGGCTCAACCGGAACACGCCCTTCGCCCGCTAGCTCAGCGCTGTGACACGGTCTCCATGGCGCTCCACGCAGTCGGGTCGCGATTGCGCCACCGGCTCGAGACGATATGCAGGGCATCACTATCAGCGTGACTCGTGAAAGGAAGGGCTCTTGTCCGCTCGCCGGCCATTCGCTATCGGCTTCCTCCTCATGCCCACCGAGGACTCGGCGCGAGGCACGTTCCCGCGCTGGACGGAGATGGTGGCGCTGGTGCGCCGGGCAGAAGCACTGGGCTTTGACGCAGTCTGGATCCCGGACCACCTCATCATCGACATCCCGCGTCCCGGGTCGCGACCGGAGGGTGCTTGGGAAGGGTGGTCGTTGGTCGCCGCGCTGGCCGCCGCGACCGAGCGAATCGAGATCGGGTTGCTCGTCTCCTGCGCGGCGTTCCGCAACCCCGCGCTGCTGGCCAAAATGGCCGACACCGTCGACGAGATCAGCGGTGGCCGGCTGATCCTTGGACTCGGTGCCGGATGGTGCGAGGCGGAGTTCCGCGCCTTTGGCTATCCCTTCGATCACCGCGTCGGTCGCTTCGAAGAAGCGTTGACAATCACTGCCGGTCTCCTCCGCACCGGTGCCATGGACTTTCAGGGAACGTACTATCAGGTTCGGGACTGCGAGCTGCGGCCGCGCGGTCCGCGCCCCCAGGGACCGCCGATCCTCGTCGGCTCATCGTCGACCGGAACGCGCATGTTGCGGCTGGCAGCCCGCCACGCCGATATCTGGAACCGCGATTTCGACGCCGTCAATCCGGGCCTCGACCCCTATTCCGCCGAAGACCTGGCGGCATCCCAAGCACGAGTCGATACCGCCTGCGCGGAAGTCGGACGGGATCCGGGAACACTGGAGCGGACCGCTGGGGTCTGGGTCGACCTCCCCAACGCACCATCGCGCGGCTGGGACGCCCTGACTGGCACGTCGGAAGAGATGGCCGCTGGGCTCCGCGTCTACGCCGGGAGTGGATACACCCAGGTCCAGGTCTGGCTGAACGACCAGACGATCGACGGCATCGAAGCGTTTGCCCCGGTACTTGAGCACGCGCGGGGTGCTGGGTGAAAAGGAGATCCGCGCATGTCCCGGTGTACGGCCGCGGGCAGGAGGCGGCCGGCGGTTCACTGATTCAACGACAAGCAGCGGCGCGCGGTAGCGCATGTGGGTTCATCACAGAGAGGATTCCCCGTGAAACGTGTGCTGCTCACGGGCATGTCGGGAACCGGCAAGTCGACGGTGATCGAGGAGTTGGCCGCACGCGGCTACAAGGCTATTGATACGGACTACGATGGGCTGTCTGAATTGGTGAACGTCCCTGAGGACGAACCCACTGGTCTGGATCCGGGGCAAGATTGGGTCTGGCGGGAAGACCGTATCCAGGCCATCCTCTCCACCGCCGACGCCGACGTGTTGTTCCTCGGCGGGTGCGCCCCGAATCAGGGGAAGTTCTACCCCCAGTTCGACCACATCGTCTTGCTGACGGCGCCCGCCCACGTGATCGTGGAGCGGTTGGCTTCCAGAACGAACAATCCTTACGGAAAACGTCCCGAGGACGTCGCTCGAATGCTGGGTCTTCTGCAAACCATCGAGCCGCTGTTGAGACGAGGCGCCGGGTATGAAGTCGATACGAGCGTTCCGCTCAACCAAGTCGTGACGACAGTGCTCGGGATCGTTGGCGTACCCGCATAGGGGTTTTCATCCACCGGTGACGCCCCGAAGCGCCAGGAGTACATTACGGGAAATTCGGTAACACGTTGTAACTGAGCAACAGAGAGTCGGAAAGGGGCGGCTACAGTGGCATGCGGAGGTCATGTCATCCCGACGAACTGCACGTTGCAGGAGGGATCTCGTGGTGGTGCCCAGTCCCGCTGAGCAACGAAATTCCTCGACGCAACTTGGAATGACACCGCACGAATGACGCTGTTACAGGCGTCACCCCAACCAAATGATCCGTCTTGCCGTCTTGCCGATAGCCGTCTCGCCGCCTACCGACGGCTCCAGGCGTCAGGAGCCTCGGTGAGCTCCACGACCTCGGTCGGGAGATTGCCGGAAACCAGATCCTCCAGGGTCACCCGTTCCAGAACCGCCCGCATGTTGGCGCGCAGCGCGATCCAGACCTGGAGCAGTGACGTGGCGGGACCGATGTACTCCAACCGTTCCGGTCTCAGCCCGCGCACGTTTGCCAACGGGCCATCCACGACCCGGATGACATCGGCCAGGGTAATCTCGTTCGCGGGCTGACCGAGGCGATAGCCCCCTTCCGCGCCGCGCTGTGAGAGCACGATCCCCGCGTGCCTCAGTTCCAGCAGGATGTTCTCGAGGAACTTCGGCGGGATGCCCTGTGCCCGCGAGATCGCCTCAGCCTTCATCGGGCCAGGATCGGCGACGGCTAGCTCGGCCAGCGCCCGCAGCGCATAGTCGACTTTAGCGTTGACCTGCACTGTTGGCTCCATCCCACGGGGATTCGCTCCGCCTCTGGAGACGATTCTAACAAAGCCGCTCGCATGACTCGAATATGAGCTGAGTCATCAGGGTCGGCAGAGAATGCGCGTCAGCGGCAACGATCGGTAATACCTGCGCGGTCAGGCGCAGGAAGGCACGCTAGACCAGACCGTGCTAATGGGCGCAGGTGGTTGCTTTCACAGGCGAGTGCTCCCCAAGCTTGTTGGAGATGTTGGCGATGTGACGCGCCACCGTCGTCAGGCTGATGAACAGCAGCTCGCCAACGTGACGGTTGCTGTGTCTCGCGGCGAGTCGCCGCGGAACCCGGTCGGCCGATGGCCGCGGGTTGTTGGCGCCGGTCCGTGTCCGAGACAGATCAGGACTTGAGCGCGCCCGCCGTGATCCCCTCGATGAACCGTCGCTGTAGGAACAAATAGAGGATGACGACCGGAATCATCGATAGCGTGACCCCAGCCGCGATCATCCCGCGGTCGGCGGTGAAGCGGCCAAAGAAGAACATCGTACCCAGCGAGACCGGCCGCAACTCGTCCCGCTGCACGAAGATCAGCGGCATAGCGAACTCGTTCCAGGCCCACATGAACTGAAAGACGATCAGCGTCGCTACGCCTGGCCAGGAGAGAGGAAGCATTATCTGTCGGAAGACGCGCCACTCGTTCGCACCATCAGTTCGAGCCGCGTCACCAAGTTCGGGAGGTAAGCCGCGAAAGAACCCCCGCATCAGGAAGATGCCAAACGGCAGCCGGATGGCTACTCCTGGAAGAATAAATGCCCAGTATGTCTCCAGGATGTGGAGATCGCGCAAGAGGTAGTACATCGGGATCATCACCGATTGGAACGGGACCGTCAGGCCGAGAAGAAAGAGCACCAGCACGGTTTCGCGGCCAGGGAGGGGAAGCATGGCGAGACCGTACCCGGCGAGACAGGCAAAGGCAACGCTGCCGGCGACGATCGCCGCGCAGTAGATGGCACTGTTCAGCATGTACTCGCGGAAATGCCCAACGGTCCACGCCTCGACCAGGTTCTCCCAGCGGAGCTCGGTCGGCAGGGCGAACGGGTTGCGGCCAATTTCCTGGGATGTCTTAAATGCCGACGACCAGATCCAGACAAAGGGGAGGAGGAAGATCACCAGGAAGGCGATGAGGATAGCGTACGTGCTGACACCACCGGCGAGACGTCCCAGATTGAGTCCGCGCGAAGCTGCTGGGGCGTGAGTCAACGTCTTTCCAGTCGCCGTTGAAACTGCCACGGTCACGCCTCCTGCCGCTCGCGCAGGCGGATGAACGTCACCGAGGCGATGAGCGAGATCACGGTAATCACCACGGCGAGTGCGGAGGCATAGCCGACATTGTTCTGGGTGAACGCTTCCTTATACGTGTAGGTTGCGAGCACCTCGGTGGCGTTGGCGGGGCCGCCGCCGGTCATCACGAAGACGATGTCGAAGACACTGAAGCCGCCGATGAGCAAGAGCGCGATGACAACGTTGAGGACACCCGCCAACTGGGGCACCGTCACATTCCAGAAACGCTGCCAGGCGTTTGCACCGTCAACGGTCGCTGCCTCCAGCAGATCCTTGCTGACGTTCTGCAAGCCGGCGAGGAGGATCACGAAGACAAAGCCTATCGTGGCCCAGATAGCCGCGACGAGCACCGCGTAAAGTGCGGTGTCCGGATCGCCAAGCCATCCTCGCGATATGTCATCCAATCCAACGGCATCGAGAGACTCGTTGAGGATGCCAAAGATGGGATTGTAAATCCAGTTCCAGACGATGCCGATAACGACTGTCGAGAGCACTTGCGGCATGAAATAAAACGTTCGGAAGAGGGTGAACCCTTTCGGCCGACTCCAGAGGAGGACAGCCAGCAACATCCCGATAACGATCGGCGCGATCGTGCCGACGATCACCCAGATGACGGTGTGTTGCAGGGAAAGCCAGAAGAGGTTGTCCTGGATCAGCTCACGATAATTCGCAAGTCCGACCCACTCCTTGACCGCCGTAACCCCGTTCCAGTTCGTGAGACTGAAATAGATCGACCGGAAGAACGGGTAGACCATGAAGACGAGATAGAGAATGAGGGCAGGCAGGACAAAGAGAATTCCCGCCCGGTATCGCTGCCAGGAGCGGCGCGCTGGCGAGATGGATGGCGCCATAAACTGGGCGTCGAGCGTCGTTCCCGCCATGCTGGTTCGCATCTCCAAAGGTGTAATAGGGCGCGGGCAGACTGCCCGCCCGCACCCGGGATCCCGTTACGACGTCGGCGTCGCCTCACTGGCAGGCATACCCTCCTCCCAGGCGGCTTGCAGATCGGCCGCTTGCTCTTCGGGGGTCTTGTCTCCAGCCAGAATGGCCTGGAACCCGTTCAGCATCGCGTCATTGAACTCCGGCGGAGCAACGACGTCGACGTTGTAGCCGAACTGGACGCCCTCGCTGGCAGCGCTCTGGCGAGCCTCATAGATCAACGAGGTCAGCGGGTCCACTTCGATAGTCGACAGATCGAAGTCGACCGGAATGATGAAGCGATTTTCGCCGACCAGTCGGTTGATCGATTCTTGAGAGTAGACATAGTCGATGAATGCCGCGGCCTCGTCAGGGTGTGCGCTGCTCGCGGAGATGTACCAGGCCGATCCGACGCCGGAGATCCAAACGCGACCCTGGCCGCCTTCAATCTCCGGGAATGGTACGAAGCCAACCTCGGTATCTGGCATCGCTTCGAGGATGTCGCCGACCAACCAACTGCCGGTCGTGTGGAGTAGCGCCTCACTGGAAAAGAAGAGGGAGTTGCCGTCATCGTATCCGATTGCGTTAGCGTCTTCCGGGAAGCAGCCAGCATCACGCAGCGTGACGAAGAAGGCCTCGATCGCGGTGACGATTTCCGGGGTGTCCCAGCTCCCCTGATTTTCGATCAGGAGGGCACGCATAGCCTCCGGGCCGAGCATCTGGTTGCTCGTCATGGAGAACTGGTGGAAGGCCTCCCAGCCCGGGTTGTTGCCGAACGCGATCGGGACGTAACCCTTCTCGGTCGCCTCACCGCAGAAGGCGACGAGCTCATCAAGCGTTTGCGGTACCGCCATCCCTTCTTGATCAAGCAGCGTCTGGTTGTAGTACATGCCGATCAAGTCGGTCGTCAGCGGCATCCCAAAGAAAGTACCGCCAAGGGTCGTCGCCTCAGCCGCCGGCGCGGCGACGCGCTCGTCCCAGCCGTACTCCGCGGCGTAGTCGTCGAGCGGGAGAAGGAGACCGGCCTCCGCCAGCACTCCGGCGTAGCCCGGCCCTGGGTCGTAGAGGATGATGTCGGGACCAGTGCCGGACGAGATCGCGGTGTTCACGGTCTGCCGCATCTGATCGCTGCTGATGGCCTCCCGCGCAATGGTGATATTCGGATTCTGCTCCATGAAGGCGGCATAGACCGCATCAATGGTTGGCGATGCACTGCCTTCGGTAAATGGATCCCAGACGCGCAGCTCGATTGGCTCATCTTGAGCCCGCACGTCGCTCAGCACTGGCCCAGCGGTCAAACTCAAGAGGAACGCGACCACCGACAGAGCGGCCAACCATGGACGGGATCGGGGCATCTTCTCCGCCTCCTTGCATGTGCCTTACTTCACTGGTATTCCAGATCCGGATGGTCATAACGTACCGTGTCCGGCCAGGATCGGCATCGTAACACGCGCCGCCGGCTTCCGCAGCACTGCTGGCGCCCTGCCGTAGCCGGGATGGAGACTGCTAGCATGTGCCACTCGGAATGAAGACGCGGCGAAATATGATGGTGGAGGCGGACGGGAGATGAAGGTTTCGATCCGGGAAGGGATGATTCCCCGGGAGACGCTGCCGGACAAGCTGGCCTGGCTCGAATCGGTTGGTCTGGACGCCGTCGAGCTGCATACGGGGACGCTCCTGCTCCCGGCGGCGGAGATCCAGCAGGGGTTCGCGGCCTCGCCCATTTCGGTCTCGGCCATCGAAGGGATCCCGCGTCTCCTCAGCGCCGATCCCGTGGAGCGGGAGGCGGCCAAGCAGACGATCCGCGAGCGCCTCGAGCTCGCCGGCGCGCTTGGCGCGGTTGGTGTGCTCGTGGTTCCCCAATTCGGGCGCGTTCCGGCGTTGCCCGATCTCGCGCCACTGGCGACCGGCGCCGAGCTGGAGCGCAACCTCCTCCTGGCGCAGCTCTGCGAGTTGGCGCCGGCCGCCAGGGCCGCCGGCGTCTCCCTTTTCCTCGAGCCGCTGAACCGCTATGAGGCCTACATCGTCAACCGGGTCGAGCAAGGCGCCGCGATTGCGGAGGAGGTCGGCCCCGAGATCGGGGTCATGGCGGACTTCTTCCATATGGGGATCGAAGAGGTCGATATTGCCGCCAGCATCCGCGCGAACCGCCGGCACCTGGTCTACGTCCACGTCGCCGACAGCAACCGCTTGCAGCCCGGGCGCGGGCACCTCGATTTCCGCCCCGGCTTCCGCGCCCTCAAGGAGATCGGCTACGACGGTCCGCTCGCCATCGAGTGCCGGGTCGACGGCCCCTACGACGAGGCGATCCGCGAAGCCGTGACGTTGATCCGGCGAGGAGTGGGACGCCGCGTGACGAGGGGTGAGGGAGGAACTGACGCATGACCACGAAACGCGCCTCCAAGCAACTCACGTCTGTCCACCAACTCAAGGTAACGCTTAAAGACACCCAACCGCCGATCTGGCGTCGCATCGTCGTCCCCAGCGACTTCACCCTGGCCGAGCTGCATGATGTGTTGCAGGAGACCATGGGCTGGCATCACTCTCATCTCCACGATTTCCGGATCGGTAAGGTGACATATGGTGATCCCGCAATGCTCCAAGAGCTACAGACCAGGATGAGCGGCAAGCACGCCTGGTGGAGATCGCACCGAAGCCCAAGAAGCGCTTCCAGTACACGTACGACTTCGGCGACAACTGGGAGCTTGACATTCTGGTTGAGGCCGTGGGACCACCTGAACCGCGGACCCACTACCCGTCATGTCTCGCGGGCGAACGCGCCGGCCCACCCGATGACAGCGGCGGGGTTTGGCGCTACGCCTACCTGGTGGAGGCCATGGCCGACCCCGACAGTCCCGATCGTGAGGAGTTGGAAGAGTTCCTGGAATGGTTGGATGAGCCGTTCGATCCAGAGGCGTTCGATCCGAAGAAGGTCAACCAACGGTTGCGGCGATACGTCGGTTGAGAGGACGCTGTTGCAAGTAAACTGGAGGTGAACAGCAACGCACCTGAGTTGAACGCGTCGGAGCGAGCCTTCCTCGTTGAGGCGCTCGGCGACACGCCGGAGACGGTCATGGCCGTCCACCGCCTGCGGCGTGGGTTGGCCCGCGCGGTCGTCGCCGGACCGCCGCACCGGCCACGCGCCGCGGTCGTCCAGGCGTACTGCCATGCCTGAAGAACCGGCCGCGTATGGTGACGACCCCGAGGCGATCTGGTCGCTGTTGCGCGATCTCGACGGTTGGACCTCCATCCACGTCGCGCTCGCCCTGGGCCCGTCGCTCGCCGACCCTGATCGCAGCCGCCACGGGTCGTCCTCGTGCGTTCTCCGAGGAGATCTTTTCCGTCCTGAACCAGCCGGTTACGGCGTGGCCGCACCCGGCCGTTCGGCGACTGACGCCGGACGATCTCCCTTTGATGGAGGCGGCGACGGTCGATCTCGGGATGGACGGCTGGCGTTTCGGCAGCGCGTCGGCGTTGCTGGCGGAGGGCTTCGCCGCCGGGGCAGTAGTCGACGACCGCCTCGTCTCCGTCGCGTTCACCAGCGCCCGCGCCGGCCAGCACTCCGAAGTCGGAGTCGTCACCGCCGAGCCGTGGCGCGGGCATGGTTTCTCGACGGCTGCCGCCGGGCTGGTCTGCGCTGATATCCAGAACTCCGGGCAGACTGCGGTCTGGAGCACGAGCGAGGACAACGTTGCCTCCCGCCGGGTAGGGGACAAACTCGGCTTTGTCGAGGTGTCGCGTCGCGTCTATGTCAATCCCGTAGAGTCGGCGCGGCGCTCGTCAATGGATATCGAAGACGAGCCCTCGAACCTGAGTCGCTGAAACGGGGATTGATGCCACGAAGACCGGCACCCTATCCTCGCCACGACCAATCTGAGAGGTAGGGAATCTCAACTCCCGGGAAGTTCAAGCGTCTATCGCCGCCATCACGCTCGCGCTTCGGCGGCCGCTTTCAAATGGTGCAGCCAGGAGACCAGGGACTGATCCAGCCCGGCCTGCATTGCTGCCACATTCGCCTCGACTGGCTCACCACTCCAGGACTCTTCCGTCACGACCCGCACGCCGTTGTCGGTCTCGGTGAACGTCCACTCATGAATGCCGGTGATGCCCTGGACGGCGCCGTCCCACAGCGTACGGGCATGCGGAGTGACGGCGGAGACCGTCGACTGAATGGTCAGTCCAGCGGTGGTCCAGAGGAAGGAGGCGCCGGGAGCGAACGGCTGCTCCATGGTGACGTTGGTGATGTCGGGGTTCCAGGTCGGCCAGGAGGGCGCATCGACGTGGAGATCCCAGACGACCTCGAGCGGCGCGTCGATCGCGATCTCCTGGCGCGATATCACAGGAGCGGATTTGTCGATGCCGGTGATCTCGGACACAGGGAACTCCTCGCGAAGGGATCGGACGACCGGACTGCATCCTATCAGCATCATGTAGAGCTGGGAGCGAAACTCTCTGTGGCACTCACCTGCGGCGCAGCCCTGAGCGGCGCCACATCGCCCCAGCGTGGCCCAGAACCCGGTTGGCATTGGCAAAATGCCAAGGTTGGAGCAAACCCGCCGGCCGCAGTATTGCCCGGGTCAACAGGCACCTCAGCCGGTGGCGCTCCTCGACGCGAAACTCCTCAGAATCGTATCCCCAGCTTGATCGACTCCTCCGGCCGTTCATCAATCGCCCGGTACGCTTCGGCGCTTTCATCGAAGCTGACGATCGGGGTGATGATGCCTTCGGTGCGCATGCGGCCGCTGGCCAGCCAGGAGAGGGCCAGATCGACCAGGCGCTTCAGGTCCCAAATGGGCGCGTCCCGCCCCGGAAGGGTCTCGGCGCGGACGGAGATGAGGTTGAGCCGGTTGACGTGGAATTCGTCGCCAAGATAGAGCCCGGTCGCATCCTTCCCATAGAAGGAAACCATGGCGATTGTGCCGCCGAAGCGCGTGGCGCGGATGGCCTGGTGCAGCGCGGGCACACTGCCTGAGGTTTCGACCGCAACATCGACCCCGAGGTTGCCTGTCTGCGTCGGGCGCTCCAGATAGCCGCCGGTGATACGCGTCTGTGCCCGCGGCGATGGATCCGGGGTGGAGCCGGTGAGCCGGCGAATCTCCATGCCCACGTCGCCGTCATTGGCGAATGGATCGATCACGGCGTCGGCGCCGAACTGCATCGCCAGCTCGCGACGGTTCTCTAGGGGATCGACGGCAACGACCCAGTCGGCGCCCGCCGCTTTGGCGAGTTGCACGGCAAAGAGCCCGATCGCGCCGAGGCCGAAGATCGCTACCCGGTCTCCGAGCTTGATCCCCGCATCGCGCATCGCGAGCGCCATCACCAGGGGATCGAGGCAGACAGCGGCCTCCGCTGAAATACTCTCCGGCAGGAGATCGGCCCCGCTTTGGTCGACTGTCTGCGTCTCCCGGATAGGGAAGTGGCCGAAGACGCGATCCCCGACGGCGAAACGCGTCACCTCGGGACCGATCTCGACGACCGTGCCGACGGCCATATTGCCGAGCGGGCGCGGAAAACCCTGCAGGCCCACCTCTGCTGGTCGGGGGATGTTGGCGCCCCAGGCGAAGTCATACGGCCGGTTGGCGACGGGATCATTGCGATATCCGACCAACTCAGTCCCGTGCTTCGGCGAGGCAAACTCCGTCTTGATCCGGATCTCCGTCGCGCCGAGCGGCGACTCCTCGTATTCCTGGATCACCGGAGTTCGTGGCGCAGTAGCGATCAGTTCGCGTGGGCGAGGGGGGAGTAGGGGGGCGCTACGCTGAGGGGGGTCGCTTCGCTCAAGGGGGGAAGAGGGGGAGGAGCTCATAGGTGTGTTTCCAAAGAAGTCTGGGTTTGCAAACTTCGCAGTAGACCACGGATCAGTCGGCGGACCTCAACGATTAGTGCCCCCAGTTTTTCAGTCGTCTCACTACTGCAGTAACCGAGTTGTTCAGAGATGAGAACTTGCGTTTCGAGTTCGCACAAGGAGCCAAAAGCGATAGAGACATGGTGAGCATATTCGCGACGTCCAGTGCGGCCGTGTCCTTCGGCAAGATTCGATGGGATCGAGACCGCAGCCCGCCGCACCTGTGATATCAGCCCATACTGCTCCTCCCGTGGCCAGTCCCCCGTTGCGCCATAGACCACTCTCACTAGCTCCATCGCCTTTTGCCAGGCGACCAGATCCTTGAAACCACGCTGCTGAGCAACGTCATTCTTACTAATCGCCCGCCTCCAACGCTCTGACTGTCATCCACAACTCTCTCCCTTCTCCCCCAAGCGGAGAGTCTTCCCCTCGTTCCCCCTCAAGCGAACGACACTTGCTGACCCCCCTGAGCCGCATGCGACACCCCCTCAACTCGTGCGGCCAGTGAGTTGTTCGAAGACCGCGGCTGGCCGGTCGGCCATCAGGATCACCAGGTCGTTGCGCTCGGCGCGGGAGATCGCCTCGCGCGTCGCCTCCAACTCGTCCAGGACCACACCAACTTTGCCGTCGTTGCGCCCACTGGCCACGATCGCCTCCAGGAGCAACTCGGCGACCTCGCCACGGCGGCGGCCGCGCGGGTTGTAATCCTCGCGAATGACGATCTCATCGAAGGTGCCCCCGGCCAGGCGGCCGAAGGCGGTTATGTCTTCGTCAGAGCGATCCCCGGGCACCGAGATCATGGCGATCGTGCGGTCGGCATTCATGCGCTTCACGAAATCTGCCATCGACTCCAGGCCAGCCACATTGTGACAGTAGTCCAGCAACACCTTACGGCCATCGATCTCGAGCAGGTTGAAGCGGCCGGGACTCTGGAAGAAGGTTGACGTAAAGGTGCGCAGGGCGTTGCGGATGTACTCCAGTTGCACGTCCTGGGCGAACGCCGCGGCGGCAGCCGCCATAGCATTCTGGATGTTGACCCGGATACGCCCATCCATCGTGCCCGGGATCTCCTCGGCCAGGAGCAGGCTGGTGTCGCGCCGGTGCTCGATGAGGGTGATCATCTCCCCGTGTCGGGTTGGGCGCAGGACGACGGCTTTGCCCCGCTCGCGCAGATGGTCGCGGATGACGGGGTTATCCTCGTCCATTGAGAAGAAGATGATCTCGCCGCGCGCGACACGCGACATTTCAACGGTGTAGGGGTTGTCGGCATTGAGGACGCTGGCGCCGCCGGACAAGACCGACTGCGGCACGACCTCTTTCACCTTCGCCAGCTCAGCCAGGGTGTTGATCCCTTTCAGGCCGAGGTGGTCTGACGCGACATTCGTCACGACGGCGACGTTACAGCGGTCGAATCCTAGCCCGGAGCGAAGGATGCCGCCCCGTGCCGTCTCCAGCACGGCGTAGTCGATGGCAGGGTTCTTCAGCACCATCTGCGCCGAGGTGGGACCGCTCATGTCGCCGGCGGCGATCTGCGTCGCATCGACGTAGATCCCGTCGGTCGTGGTCATGCCGACCTTCTTGCCAGCCGTCTTCATGATGTGGGCAATCATGCGGGCGGTGGTCGTCTTGCCGTTGGTGCCCGTTACCGCCACGATCGGCACCCGGGACGGCTGTCCGGGCGGGAAGAGCATGTCGATGACGGCGCGTCCGACGTGCCGCGGATGCCCTTCCGTGGGGTGGGTGTGCATGCGAAAGCCCGGTCCGGCGTTGACTTCCACAATGGCCCCGCGTTGTTCGCGCACCGAGCGGGCGATGTCGGTGGTGATGAAGTCGATACCGGCCACGTCCAGCCCCACGACCATCGCCGCCTGTCGCGCGATCTCGATGTTGTCGGGGTGGATGTCGTCGGTACGGTCGATGGAGGTGCCGCCGGTGCTCATGTTGCCGGTCAGCTTCAGTTGCACGAAGCGCCCCTCGTCCGGAATACCGTCCAGGGCCAGTTCCTGCTTGGCCAGCACGTCGCGGGTTTGCTCGTCAACGGCGATGCGAGTAAGGATCTTCTCGTGACCGACGCCGCGGCGAGGGTCGGCATTGGTGATCTCGATGAGCTCGGCGACGGTGTGCTTGCCATCACCGATGACATGGGCGGGGACGCGCTCGGCGACGGCAACGACCTGATTGTCGACGACCAGGATGCGATAGTCCTTGCCAGGGATGAAGGTCTCGACGACGACCTGACCGGTGCGCCCCTCGCCCTGGGCGATCGGGAAGGCCTCGCGCACCTCGGCCTCGCCGGGAAGATTGATCATCACACCGCGACCGTGGTTGCCGTCGAGCGGCTTGAGCACCACCGGGTAGCCGATGCGCCGCGCCTCTTCGACGGCTTCATCGGCGGAGCGAACGACGCTGGCCCGCGGCACCGGGATGCCGATCTCGTGCAGCAAGCGATTGGTCAGCTCCTTGTTGCCGGCGACATCGACAGAGATATCGGCTGTCGCGCTGGTGACGGTGGCCCAGACCCGCTTCTGGTACGCGCCGTGACCGAGTTGAACCAGGGATCGCCGCGGATCGAGACGCAGCACCGGGATGCCCCGCCGCTCCGCCTCGGCAACGATGGCGCCGGTCGAGGGGCCGTAGGCAAGTCGCTCCGCGACCCGGATGACCTTCTCTTCCAGCTCGCTGACGAAGTCGAAGTCCGGCTCGGTGTCATAGATGATGTGGTTGAGGAGACGCACCGCCAGCTTACCGGCGGCGATGCCCACGTCTTCCTGGGCGTAGGCGTAGACGACGTTATAGACCCCGCGCTCCCCGGCTCCGCGCGTCTTGCCGCGGGTGACCTCGGCGCCAGCCAGGTTCTGCAGCTCGAGCGCGACATGCTCGAGGACATGGCCCATCCAGGTCCCCTCGCGCATGCGCTGCAGGAACCCACCCGGCTTGCCAACCGAGCAACTGTGCTCGTACAGACCCGGAAGCAACTCGGTAAGATGCTCGTAGAAGCCGGGGATCTTATTGGTTGGCCGCTCCTCGAGCTCCCCGATATCGACTTCCATGAGGATGGCCGGCATACGGGCCCAGATATTGGGCCCGCGGAAGATGGTGGTATTGCGGATTTCAAGCGTCACGGCATCAACTCCGACTCAGCCACGTCTCCTCGACTTCTCGACCACTTGCCTCCACGACTCATTCGGCAGCAAGCGGCGCTCGACCATGTCGAAGCGGTTACCGGCGCTGAGGACATGGAGAGTGGCGCCGCTGACAGTGATCGCGCCGTGTCCTTTGACCCGGTGGATGTCAGACTCAATATGCGTGCCATCGACGATGGTCACACTGTGGCGGCCGAGTACCTCCATCGTGTCGCCGGTGAAGAGGGCCGCGGTGTCCTCGTCGACGCCGATGCCAAGCAACTCCGGACTGCCCGCCACCAGAGCCAGAAGGCGGCCAATGCGATCGCGCTGGCGGAAGTGCTGATCGATGACCACGCCCGGAACGAGACCGAACCCGGCCGTCATCTGCGCCATACGCATACGCGGAGAAGGCCCGCTGGCTCCATAGGCAACCATGTGGGAGGAGAGGATCGAGGCGCCGGCGCTGGTACCGGCCACTACCACGCCGGCCATGTTGCGGGAGCGGACTTTGCGTGCAACCGGAGTGCCGGCGACGATGCTTGCCAGGCGCATCTGATTGCCCCCAGTCAAGAAGACACCGGTGACGTCGTCGAGAACCTCGGCGGTCTCGGGCGACGCGGCCGCGGTGCGGTCCGGAAGATAGAGCACGTCCGCGCTGTCGGCGCCCATGCCGAGGAAGAGCGCCTTGTACCGCTCGCCCGCTTCTTCAATCGACGAGGCCGTGGGGAGAATGGCGATTCGCGCGTCCGGGCCACCGGCAAGATTGACGAACGCGGAGAGGATGAGCTTGTCGCGGAGCTTGTCCTCCGCCCCGCCGATGGCCATCACTGGCCCTGCCGTGATAACGCCGTCCGGCCCGGATACTCTGGGCAGCGTCGCCACCCCTACGCCTGTCGCACTGCCCGCCACGCCTGTCCAGTCCCCGCACGTCCGCGACCGAAGCCGCCGCGACCCCAATCCCATGACAGTATCTGGTAAGTATGGAGCAGCGAGCGCCAGAGGGTCGGGACTGCGCGAATCAGCTTGGAGAACTGAAGCAACCGGGCGTGAACTATGGCCTCAAAGAGAAGACGTGCCAGACCCTTGGCCCCTTCTGCAACAAGGCGAGCACATGCAATACATCCGCGAACCAGCGTCCCAGGGTGCAGAACAGGGCCATCGCCGTCATCACCACCAGTAACCGGAGCGTTGGCATCCAGGAATCCATCACGTTGCCCATTGATCATCACTACGTGAGTCGTGAACAGAACATGGAGACGTCTTGCGCGGCGGCGGCGTGATATGGACACGGCATGCCGTGTCCATACTCCGGGAACGCATGACCATTCCAGGAACGCATGTCCACCCACGTAGCGAAACGTCGGTGAGCCTGAACTGTCCTGTCAGCGCTGCGGGGAACGGGGGAATGTACGGCCAGCGGTCGATCCCGAGGCCACGATCGACGATCGGGAAAGACCGCTGCTCACACAGAGACGCCCAGCGCGTCCGCGACGATGCGCCCGAGAACGTAGAAGACAGCAATCACGGCCATGATCACAATCAGGCTCTTGGTTTCGGACCAAGAATTCATCGACGTGCCTCTCTTTGCGCCATGGATTGTCACGTGGCGTGGTTCAACCGCGGGCGCTCCGGGCTCGCCATCCATGCTCGTCGCCACGCATCGGGATCACCGTGGCAAGAGTCCCTGTGGAATGGGTGGGTTCGAATCCACCCGGCTCCCAGCCCGGTCGCCGGCTCTGACTGAGGTCGACGCCGACGGTTTGACCAGCGGCCGGCTGAATCCGCGCAACCTCGTCTCGCGTCAATTGGGCCCAGACTCGCTCGCCATCCGGCAACGTCAGCTCGATCCGGTTGTCGAACCCCAGGGTGATGACGCGTTCGATGGCGGCGGGGATGCACCCGGCCTGATCCGGGTGGCAGATGACCACCTCGTGCGGACGGATGTAGGCGTCGCCGACGCGGTTGACCTTGCCGACGAAGCTCATCACGAACTCGGTGGCGGGGTGCTCGTACAGCTCGGCCGGGGCGCCGACCTGTTCGATGCGGCCATGGTTCATCACCACGATGCGGGAGGCGACCTCCATCGCCTCCTCCTGATCGTGGGTCACCAGCACGGTCGTGACGTGGACCTCGTCGTGCAACCGGCGCAGCCAGTCGCGCAGCTCCTCGCGCACCCGAGCATCCAGCGCCCCGAACGGCTCGTCCAGCAACAGCACCCGCGGCTCGACGGCCAGCGCCCGGGCCAGGGCCATGCGCTGCCGCTGTCCGCCGGAGAGCTGGGCCGGATAGCGCTCGGCAAAGCCGTCCAGCTGCACCAGGTGCAGCAGCTCGTCGACGCGCTGCCGGATCTCGGTCTTGGGGCGCTTGCGGATGCGCAGACCGAAGCCGACGTTGTCGCGCACGGTCATGTGCTTGAAGGCGGCGTAGTGCTGAAAGACGAAGCCGACGTTGCGCCGCTGCGGCGGCAGGGCGGTGGCGACCTGATCGGCGATGACGACCTCGCCGCTGTCCGGCTCCTCCAGCCCGGCGATGACCCGCAGCAGGGTCGACTTGCCACTGCCACTCGGTCCCAGCAACGCCGTCAGCGATCCGTCCGGCACGTCTACCGAGACGTCATCCAGGGCCTGGAACGAGCCGAAGCTCTTGCGCAGATTGCGTACGGAGATACCCATCAATGCCCTTCCCGCGGCTTCAGCCGCTGCATGAGCAACAGCACGAGCAACGCGATCAATGCCAGCACCAGCGAGGCGGTGTAGGCGCCCGTGAGATCGAAGGCGAGGAAACGCTCCTCGACGTGGACGGTCAGCGTCTCGGTGCGACCGGAGAGCTTTCCCGAGACAATCGCTACCGCGCCGTATTCGCCAAGCGCGCGGGCGGTCGTGAGGACGACGCCGAAGCCAACCCCAACGCGAATGGCGGGCAGCGTGATCAGCCGGAAGATCTGCCAGTCGGAAGCGCCAAGCGTGCGCGCCGCCTGCTCCTGCTCCGTGCCAATCTCACGCAGGACCGGGATTACCTCACGAGCGACGAACGGGATGCAGACGAACAGCGTCGCCAGGACCATCCCCGGTAGAGCGAAGATGACCCGAACGCCGTGGTCTGCCAGCCACCCGCCAAACTCGCCGCGCCGGCCATAGACGACGATCAACGCCAGTCCGACGACGACCGGCGAGACACCAAGCGGCAGATCGAGCAAGGCGGTGAGGATCTGCTTGCCGCGGAACTCGCGGCGGACGATGGTCAGTGCGAAGAGGATGCCGAAGATGGTGTTCAGCGGAACAACAATAAGGGCGATGATCAATGTCAACTGAAGGGCGTGAAGGAAGGCAGGGCGGGTCAAAGCCTCGACGACGGGAGCTACTCCACCCGAGAAGGTCTGCCAGAGCATGATCGCCACCGGCCCGCCGATAAGCAGGCCCAGGTAGGCGAGGGCGAGCGTGCGGAGGCTGAGTCTACTGGTCATGCTTGCGGCTCCGGCGTTCGAGGCGCGGCGATCGCGAGGAGCACCGCGAGCGAGATCGACAGCAGCACGACGGCGATCGCCGCGGCGGCGGTGATGTTGTCGTTCTCCACCTGGCTGTAGATGCGGACCGCCGCGACTTCCGTCTCGAACGGGATGTTTCCGGAGATCAGGACCACCGATCCGAATTCGCCGATAGCACGGGCGAAGCCGAGCCCGACACCGGCCAGGATGGCTGGCAGCAGGTTCGGCAGCACAATCAGGCGAAAGGTCGTCCAACTGCTCGCCCCGAGGGCGGT
This sequence comes from uncultured Chloroflexia bacterium, assembly GCA_963751075.1. Classification (GTDB taxonomy): domain Bacteria; phylum Chloroflexota; class Chloroflexia; order Thermomicrobiales; family UBA6265; genus JACCXM01. The sequence continues at coordinate 211,201 of CAVVTE010000018.1, forward strand.
CGCCGCCTGCTCCATCTCGCGGTCAAGCTCGTCCAGCACCGGTTGCACCGCCCGCACGACGAACGGCAGGGTGACGAAGAGCAACGCCAGGAGCACCGCGACCTTGGTATAGGCGATATTGATGCCGATCGGGCTGCGGGAGCCATAGAGGGCAATCAGGGTCAGCCCCGCGACAATGGTCGGGAGCGCGAAGGGCAGATCGATCAGGGCGTTGACAGCGTCCTTGCCTGGAAACGCATCACGCACCAGGACCCAGGCGATGATGGTTCCCATCACGGCATTGATCGCGGCCACGAGGAGCGAGCCGAGCAGGCTGAGGCGGAGCGCCGCAAGGGCTTGCGGGGACGTTACCGCACTCCAAAAACCATCCCAGCCTCCCGCAAACGAGCGAAAAACGACCGCGGCCAGCGGGATGAGCACGATCACGCTCATATAGGCGGTGATCACCCCGAGCGCGAGGGGCGTTCCGAGCGACCAGGTTCCCGCCTTCCGCGGCGTGGATGTTGGTGCGGCGGCGCCGCACCAACCGGAAAGGTTGTCGAACTCACTGCTGCACGATCTGGGCGACGATGCCGTTCTCTGGATCGAAGAATGTGCTGGTCACCTCGGCCCACCCACCGTGGTCGGCGATGGTGAAGAGATTCGGCGGCGCGGGGTAATCGAACTCGGCTAGCACCTCTGGCAGGATCGGTCGGTAGCCCTTCTCACCGAAGACCCGCTGCGCCTCGGGCGTGCGCAGGAAGTCGATGAACACCTGAGCCTTCTCGGGGTTGGCCGACTCGGTGACGACCGCCACGGGGTTCTCGATGAGAATTGTCTGCTCGGGCACGACGAACTCGAGTTGCTCGCCCTTCTGCTGGGCGGTGATGGCCTCATTCTCGTAGGCGATCAGCACGTCGCCTTTGCCGCCGGCGAACGTCGCCAGCGACTCACGCGCGCTCTTGTCCAGCACCGGGACGTGCGAGAAGAGCTGGCGCAGGTACTCGATCGCTTCCTCTTCCGTCTTGCCCTGCTCGAGCTGGGCACCGTATGCCGCCATGACGTTCCAACGCGCGCCGCCCGAGGTGAGTGGGTTCGGGGTGATGACCTCCACTCCCTCCTTGAGCAGATCGTCCCAGGTGGCGATCTCCTTCGGGTTGTCAGGACGGACGGCGAGGACAACCACGGAGTCAGTCACCATGCCGTTGTACTCGTCGGCGTTCCAGTCCTCGGCGACGAGACCGGGTTCGATGAGGCGGGTGATGTCTGGTTCGAGGGAGAGGGCAACGATATCGGCCGGGAGACCGCTCTCGACGGCACGACTCTGCTCGCCCGAGGCCGCGAATGACGTTTCGAACACGACGTTAGCGCCCTCGGACGTGGCCTGGAAGAGGGGGATGATCTCTTCGTAGGCCTCACGCGGGGTGGAGTAGGCGACCAGGGTCAGGGTTACCTGGTCCTGAGCCAGGGCCGGGCGGGGAAAGGCGGAGGCCAGCGCGGGAGTCGCGGCCGAGGCAGCGAGCGTGAGCAACGCCTGGCGGCGAGTGAACTGGCGTCGGAGGAGACGATCGTGCGACGGCATAGAACCCTTCCTTCGTAGCGACGCGCCTCAGCGAGTGCGCAATGTCCATGAAACCTATAATGTCTACCCATCCGGTAGACAAGTGGGACAATACACGACCGCCGACCGAATAGCAAGCCCCGGGGGCATGTCATCCATGACTGGAGTGAGCGATTGTCGACTTGGACTACCTTACGACAGCCAGTGGCCCCAGCACGAGTCCGACCACACCGGCCGCGACGACAATCAGCGGCTCCGGAAGTTTGAAGCGCCAGAGGATGCCCAGACTTGCAAGGGCGATTGCGGCTGTCGGGAGATCGACGATCGCGCGTTGACCGAGCACCACCACGGCCCCGGCGATGGCCCCGCTCGCCGCAGCCGTCGCTCCATCGGAAAAGGCGCGAAGTTGCGCGTTGTGGCGATGACGGACAAACCAGGGAGCGGGGATGACGGTGAGCACCCAGACCGGCAGGAAGATGCCGATCGCGGCCAGGGTCGCTCCCGGAACTCCGGCGACGAGAAACCCGATGAAGGCCACCGTGATAACGACCGGTCCCGGCGTGATCATCGCCACCGCGACGGCATCCAGAAACTGCTGCTCGCTCAACCACCCGAATTGGCGCACCACGCCGTCATAGAGGAACGGCACGATGGCCAAGCCACTGCCGAAGACGAACGCGCCGGCCTTCGTGAAGAAGAGCAGAATCTCCCAGAGGACGGTGCTCTGCGCCGCAAGAGCGGTCGCCGCACCGAGGACTGGAAGCGCAAGGATCCCGGGAGCAACTCCGAAGACTGGCAAGCGCGAGCGCAACCACCGCGGCGGCGCCTTCACCAGGAGCACCAGCAGTCCCGCCACCAGGAAAAACTCGGCGAGCTCGGCCTGTGCGACCGCGGTGACGATGAACAGGACCGCGAAGATGCCCCACAGGAGTGGATCGTGACCGTTGACCTTACGGGCTAGCTTGGAGGCGGCAATGGCGATAATGCCGATGACCGCGGCGGAGACCCCATAGAAGACCGCTTGCATCCACCACAGCCCGCCAAACGCGACGTAGAACGCCGAAAGGGCCAGGACCATGAGGAACGACGGCAACACGAAGGCCAGGCCGACGAGGGTAGCGCCGAGCACACCGTGGGCGAAGTAGCCGATGGCCAATGCCAGCTGCGCGGCAAGGGGGCCGGGCATGATCTGGGCCAGGGCAAGACCAAGCTTGTACTCCTCGTCGTCGATCCAGTGGCGCCGTTCGACGAGGTCGCGTTGCATGTAGCCGACGAGGGCGACCGGGCCACCAAAGCCGATAGCGCCGAGCTTCAGGAAGTACGCGGTCAACGCCCACAGGCTACCGCCACCGGAACGAGCTTCTGTGGTCTCGAGTCCGGTCGTGGCGGAGTTCCGCGCTCCCATGCATCACACCTCAGCGTACTACTGGTCTCTGCCGGCGAGCTCCGCCACGAGGGTGTCCACGCGCTGCATGATCGCGGCACGGGAGGCCTCCAGGTCTCGGCTTGGTGACGGTACATCGTCCCACTGGTCAACCTGTACGGTGGAGGGAGCAAGGTCGTCGAGGATGCAACCGAGGAGATCACTCAATGTGCATGAGTCAAATCCTCGGCCGTCACGTGGCGCGGCCGGTGGCCAGCAACGTCAATGCCGTCGGCTTGGAGCGCGGCTACGACGGCCGGCAATGGCTGGTCGTCCGGTTCGGTGCCGGCAGAGTCAGCCCGAAAGGGCAGCCCTCGCTCAAACGCCATCATGTCGAAATACGCCGCGGCGAGGACGCTCTTGGCAGCGTTGTGTGGACACAGGAAAAGCACGGTACCGGGCAGTTCCATGACCCTGACCTCATAGGGTTCGACGATACGCATCAGTCTAGTGGAGGCCGGACCGACCCGGAGAACAGAGGGGAGAGAGCGGTCGGCGGGTGGGGTCGGAACGACGCGACGAGTTTCGGGCGATCCGGAAGGAGCGTGAGCCACAAAGCGGGACCCCGGCGTGCAGGCCGGGGTCCCGGGGGATGGGGTTGGGAGAAGGGTCTGTCTCCCGAATTGTCTGGACCGGGCTTCCAGGGAGGGGATGGTCGCCCGTGTCGTGGTTGTCCTTGGTCGCTAGCGGCGGACCCGCTTTTGACTTGCACAAAGCCTACTAGATTAGTGGACAATTGTCAAGCCCCGTTGCGTGGCTGGTTTTCGATCGCGGTTTGACCGATATTCACCGACGATCACATCAACGCAATGAACGCCGTTCTGCCCGTATCCCTTGCCATTCCAGGCCGCCACCGCTGGCTGCCGCAGCCGCCGCTCATCGGTTGCCCGGGCCATGAGCCGGTGGTGGCCAGGGATAGCTTTCCATGAATAGTGGAAGCGGGCCCAGGAGCGATGCCCGGCGCACTCCAGATCTGCCTGCCGCCACGAAGCTCCACCATCGACGCTGACCTCCACCTGATCGATGGCGCCGTAACCCGACCAGGCATAGCCGGCAATCACGGTGCTGCCAGCTTCAATTCCCGTTCCATCAAGCGGGGTGCTGATCACCGACTTGACTGCCATCTCCCTGATCGGGCGCAGCGGTGTCCCGTCCGCGCCCCAGAAGACGTAGTTGTCGCTGTTCCAGTACCCGGTGAAGGCATGATCCAGGACGTCGAGACCGGCGAGCCATTTGGTCGATGCGATTCCCGCCCACCCTGGAACCAGGAGGCGGACCGGACCGCCGTGCCCGACCGGCAGCGGCTCACCATTCATGCGCAATACCAGCAGCGTGTCCGGGTCACGCGCCACGGCCAGAGGCAGCCCGCGCTGCATCTCCGGAAAGTCGCCCCCCTGCGACACAACATCGACCGCTCCGTCGTGGATCCCGGCCAGGTCGAGCACCACCGCCAGCGGAACGCCTTCCCAGACCGCGTTGCCGGCCGCGTCGTTGGCCCAGGGGGTGCCATCGGGCACGGGGGCGAAGCGGGTGCGGCCGTTGCCGGCACATTCGAGGAAGGCGGTGAGCGTACGCTGTGGCAATGACTGCAGATCGCCAAGGCGCAGGTGCAGGGGGTGGTCGACACGCCCCGTGACGGTCATGCTCCAGGTCTCCGGCGCGATGATCGGCACCGGACCATTCGAGCGCATGAAGAAGCGCTCCGTTGGCACGATCAGCTCACCGTCCGGCTCCATGAGCTCGAGCGGCATGCCGAAGTTGCCGCCGCCGTATGGGATCAAGTGGGGATCCTTGCCGAGGGCGGCGAGCACGTCGTCCGGATCATCCTGGAGATTGATTTGCCGCTGAATGTGCTCTTGGACCGTGGCAATCACAGTACCTCCTTTTGTGCGGCACGTCACGTCTGAGTGTTCTCGTTTCCGTCCAAGCGGCTGACCCCTGCGTTTCTCAACGTTCCGCGCTGTGACTCGTCAAACGGGTGCTGGGAAGCAGGCGACTTGCCTGGTCACGATTGAGCACGACCACCGCAACCGAAACCGCGAAAAGAATCACGATGGTTAGCACGGTCAACACGGCGAGGGTTGAGAAATCGGCGTTAGCGCGGGCGAGGAGATCGAGACTATAGAGGGAGACCGTCTCGAACCGGGCGCCGACCAGAATCTGCGCCAGGGCGAACTCACCGAAGCTGAGGGCGAAGACGAGCATGCCGCCGGTGGTGATGCCGGGTCCAATTTGGGGAATGATGACGAGCCACAACGTCTGCCAGGCGTTTGCCCCCAGAACCTGGGCTGCTTCATTCAACTCGACGACGCCGATGCTGGCCATGGCCCCATCGACTGCCCAATAGAGGAAGGGAAAGGCGATCGCCGCCTGACCCAGCAAGAGCAGCCAGGGGGTGCCGAGCGCCTGCGGCGCGACGATCCCGTAGAGACGGAGGATCCCGAAGGCGATGACGATGAATGGCAGCACAAACGGGATCGCCGCCGACAGCTCAACAACGACCCGGATCTTCGGGTTGCGGACCCGCTGCCAGAAAACCGCCGGCACAACCAGGGCAATATCGAGGAAAAGGACGGCCAATGCGAGGAGGAAGGTGCGCCCTAGCGCCGAGAGGAGCCGCGTATTCGTGAATGCGGCTTCCCAGTGCGCGAGGGTGTAACCGTCGGGAAGTGCGTGCGCGGTCCAGGAGGTCGCGAACGAGTAGAGGGCGATCGCCACGAGCGGTAGGAGCAGATAGACGGCAACGACGACGAACAGGAGCAGCCGGGGGACACGGTTCAGTCGAGCCATTGCACGGCTTTCCGCACGGCGAGTCGATAGACCATGAGTGAGACGGTGGCGATCAGGAGGAGCAGGGTCGCCATCACCGCTGCCCGCTCCTGACTCGACGCCGCCGAGTTGAGTGCGACGCCGATCTGGAGGGTCATCAGCCGGAGCTGACTCGTGGCGGCATTGCCGGCAAGCGCGTAGGCCAGGCCGTAGATCCCGATCGACCAGGTGAAAATCAACAGCCATCCGGCGGCGAAAAATGGCGCCAAGACCGGGAGCCCAATGAAGCGCCAGAACTCCAGCCGTGAGGCCCCTAACACCGAGGCGGCTTCCATACTGTCACGCTGCACGACTCCCATGGCCGGCAACGTGAGCAGCACGAAGAGCGGCACATTCGAATAGACGTAGCCGATAGCAAGCCCCAGAAATGAGGCCGGGCTCGGCGGCATGAAGGCGATACCAGCCCCCTGCAAGAGGAGAGTGACCATGCCATACGTCCCCAGGGAGGCGGTGAAACCGAAGGCCAGCCCGATGCCGCTGAAGTTCGCGCCGACATTGAGCAGCGATAGCCAGGACGCGCGCATCGCGGTTGTCGCGCGGGCGAGGAACCAGGCAACAGGTGCTCCGACGAGCATCGAGATGGTCGCGCAAACCACCCCGAGCCCGAAGCTGGTGGCAATCGCGCGCTGATCACCCCGCCGCTGCAACGTCTCGGTCCAGACCTGCAAGGTCCATGCGCCGGTGTCATCCCGCAGGCTCTGAATGACAACCATGACGGTCGGCACGATGAGCAGCGCTAGCGCCAGCAGAATGAGCGGCAACGCCGGCAGCCAATCGATCACCTGTTTTGCCAACCAGGTCAGGACACGGGGCGCAGGCCACGCCCGTGTGGCGTGACCCGCGCGCGAGGTGGAGCGGCCAAGATCGGCGCTAGCCACCCAGGACATCCACATCCCAGGTTTCGGCCAGGATCTCGGCGTCCACCTTGCTCCAGTCCTCGACCTGTCGTACCTGAGCGTACTCCTCGTCTGGCAGCCACTTGGTCTTTGCCTCGTCGGGTAGCTCCAGGTCGCCGAGGACGTACCGAACGGGGCGAGCTCCGAACTCGGCGAAGGCGGTCTGCGCTTCGTCGGCGAGGACGAAGTCGAGCAATAGCTTCGCCAGGTCGGCTTTGGCCGTGTTGTATTTGTTGATCATCAGCGCCGAGGGACCATAGACGGAGACCCCCGGGATCACCACTGTGGTGTTGATGCCCTTCTCCCTTGCCGCTGCTGCCCAAGCGAGGGCATTGAAGTCGTACTTGATGGCAACGGGGATCTCTCCCTTCTCCAGCTCCGGCAAACCCTCCTTCGGGGCAAATTGCGGCAGCAACTTCTGGGCAAACTCGACGCCAGGGGCCAGGTTGTTTTCGTCGCCGCCATGGGCGTAAGCCCAGGCCAGGAACGCGACCGCCCCCTCACCCGCGGTACGCGGATCGCGGATGCCGATCTTTCCCGTGAACTCCTCCCCGAGGAGGTCGTCCCACGTGTCGGGAACGGTGGCGATGACGTCGGTGTTGACGATGATCGCCGGTACGCCCGTGAACGTCGCCACCCAGCCGCCGTTCGTGGCCTTGAGTCCCGCGGGAATGCTCTCCGCGCTCGGTGGCAGATACGGGGGAACGACGCCCACTTCTTCCGCAATCGGGCCATAGATGAGGCCGATGTCGGAGCTGACGGCGACCGGGTTCGCTTTCTCGGCGTCGTACTTGGTGATCTCCTCCATCGAGGTCATGTCGGTATCGGTGCGGCGCAGCTCGAATCCGTACTTCTCAGCGAACGCCTGCAGCACCCCGCCATAGTTGGCCCAGTCATCGGGCATGCCATAGGTCTGAAAGTCTCGCGCCTGCTCGGCGGCCTTGATGATGTCCGGCGGGGATGCCCAGATCTCATCCTGGGCAGCCACCGAGCGGGTCAAGCCACTGCGCGTGAAGGGGAGCGCCGCTCCCAGACCTAGCGCGCCGGCGAGCTTGAGTGCGTGCCGGCGATGTACCGTCTGGCGCAAAGGGTTCGCGATCATCGTTCTCGTCCTTTCTCGGTCGTTCTCATGACGTGTTCCATCCGGCGCCCTCCGAGTCAACTCCGCGAGGGCCGCCTAACGTTTGCTTGTTGCTTGTCCACGAGGTTTTGCTGTTCTCGCCAGGACTCCGGCTACGCTGTCCGCACGAGCCGATCGTCAGCCAGAGCGGCGGGAGCAGGTGACAACGCGTGCATCCGCCCTGCCCGCTCGTGCCGCGTGCCGAGCACCGCGTCCAGGACCGTGGCCTTCAGTTCCGTGAACCGCCGAGTGGCGTGGTCGCGTGGCCGAGGCAGGTCGACCCGCACGTCGAGCGCGACCTGACCGGCGGCCAGGACGATGATTCGGTCCGCCAGGGCGACCGCCTCCTCGACGTCGTGCGTGACCAGCACGGCGGTGAAACCGTGCTCCTGCCAAACCCGCTCGATCAGCGCCTGCATCTCCAGCCGGGTCAGCGCATCGAGCGCGCCCAGCGGCTCGTCGAGCAGGAGAGCCCGCGGGCGAGAGGCAAGCGCCCGCGCCAGCGCGACCCGCTGCCGCTGCCCGCCTGAGAGAATGCTCGGCCAGTCACTCCCGCGCTCGGCTAGCCCTACCTCGTCGAGTGCGGCCAGAGCCTCCGCCTTTCGCTCCGCGGGGAGACCGAGGGAAACGTTTTCGAGGACGCGGCGCCACGGAAGCAGGCGCGCATCCTGGAACATCATCCGCACCAGGCGAGCTTCCCGGCCGCGGCGGTTCCCCCGCGAGCGCCACCACTCCCGTGTTCGGGGACTCCAGACCGGCCATGAGCCGTAGCAACGTGCTCTTGCCGCAACCGCTCTGACCGACGATGGCGACGAACTCGCCCGGCGCGATCGTCAGGTCGACGCCCAGGAGCACCTGACGGGTCGTGAACGCCTTGTACAGCGCGGTCGCTTCGATGGTGACGCCGCTCGTCGCCGCCTCCATGAGAATCACCTCCTCCGTGTTGCCTTGGATCACCGGGACGGATGGGCAATGGCCGTGCCGCCGCAGCCACCGGTCCAGACCTCATACCCGGGCATAGTTCGGGTTCCACGCCAACAACTGGCGCTCCAGACCACGGGCGGCCACGTCGGCGAGCTTGCCGAGCAGGGCGTAGAGGAGGATGCCGAGCACCAGCACGTCGGTCTGCAAGAACTCGCGGGCGTTCATGGTGACGTAGCCAATGCCCGAGGTGGCGGCGATCGATTCGGCGACGATCAAGGTCAGCCACATGATGCCGAGGGCGTAACGCACCCCCACCAGGATCGAGGGCAAGGCGCCGGGCAGGATCACCTGGCGGAAGAGCTGCCAGGTGGTAAGCCCGTAGGTCTTGCTCATCTCAATCAAACCGGCATCGACACTGCGCACGCCGTGATAGGTGTTGATGTAGATCGGAAAGGCCACGCCGATCGCCACCAGGAAGAGCCGCGCTGTCTCGCCGATCCCGAACCAGAGGATCACGAGCGGAATCAGCGCCAGGTGCGGGATGTTTCTCCCCATCTGAACACTGCTGTCCAGCAGCCGCGCTCCCCAGGGAAAGAATCCATTCACCAGACCCAGCACGAAACCGATGCCACCGCCGATGAGAAACCCGAGCAAGGCACGCCGGGCGCTGATGGCCACATCCGTGATCAGCGTGCCCTCGGTGAGCAGTTCCCATCCGGCTCGGGCAACGTCCGTCGGCGCCGGCAGCACCCGAGCCGCGACGACACCGGCCATGGACAGCGCCTGCCAGACGACCAGGATCAGCGCTGGGACGAGCCATGGTATTGCCTGCCGCTGGGCGTTCTGCTTGAGATTTGCCTTCGTCATACCGCTAGCCCGCCACCCGCTCGCGGCGCGTCTCGAACGCGGGACGCTCGGCGCTAGCGATGATCTCGCCCCCCAAAGGACCGAATGGCGAGGCGCCGAATCCGGGCGTGACAGGTTGCGATTGCACGCCGAGTTTGGGGAATACCAACTCGGCGAAGCGATAGGCTTCTTCCAGGTGCGGGTAGCCACTGAAGATGAAGGTGTCGATTCCGAGATCCTGGTACTCCCGCATCCGTTCCACGACCGTGTCGGTGTCGCCGACGAGCGCGGTGCCGGCCCCGCCACGGACCAGCCCCACCCCGGCCCAGAGGTTCGGGCTGATCTCCAGGCTCTCCCGCGACCCGTTGTGGAGCGCCTTCATGCGCGACTGGCCATGCGAGTCCATACGGGCGAAGACCTGCTGCGCGCGGGCGATGGTCGCCTCGTCGACGCGGCTGATGAGCGACTCGGCGTCTCGCCAGGCTTCCTCTTCCGTCTCGCGCACGATGACATGCAGGCGGATGCCGAAGCGCATCTCGCGACCCTGGGTTTCGGCCAAACGACGGACGGAGGCGATCTTCTCCGCAACCTGATCCGGCGGCTCACCCCAGGTGAGATAGAGATCGACATGCCTCGCCGCGACCTGCTGCGCCGCCGGCGATGAACCACCGAAATAGAGCGGCGGGTGCGGCTGCTGCACGCCGGGGATGAGCAGCTTGCCTCCCCGAATATCGATGTGCTTCCCATCGAGATCGACCGTCTCCCCAGCCAACTCCTTGCGCCAGACGGTGAGGAACTCGTCGGTGATGTCGTAGCGCTCGTCGTGGGAGACATGCAGCCCGTCACCGGCGAGCTCGACCGGGTCGCCGCCGGTGACGACGTTCACCAGCAGCCGTCCGTCGCTCAGTCGGTCAAACGTCGCCGCCATCCGGGCGGCCAGTGACGGTGACATCAACCCCGGGCGGATGGCGACCAGGAATTTCAGCCGCCGGGTGAGCGGGATCATTGAGCTGGCAACGACCCAGGCATCTTCGCAACTGACCCCGGTCGGCAGCAGCACGCCTTCGTAGCCAAGATCGTCTGCCGCCTGCGCGATCTGCCGCATATATGAATGCGTGGTGGCGCGGCCCGCTTCGGCAGTGCCGAGATAGCGGCCATCACCATGGGTTGGGATAAACCAGAAGACGTTTGGACTCATGACTCCTACCTTTCAACAATCAACCACTCGTTTCGAGGATGTGCCGTAGCCTGCCAGGGCAGACTGCGACCAGACCTTCATCCTGGACGGACCGAGCCGAATCTCTTGTCCGCTCGTAGCTGGAATGCATGTTGACCAAGCGCTACCGCATGAGTGCGACGCTAGGCGGTGGATTGCGTGGAGAGCGTTGCGCTTGCGATATCGATCGACTCCGGGATCAATCCGATCTCCTGGAACAGGTCAGCGAGTTCCTGTTGGGCGGCGACGATCTCTTGCGTGATCGGTTCGATACCGAACGAGCGTCGGTTCTCGGCCCTGAGGAGGGTGTCCACATCGAGACCAGTTTCACTGGACACCAACTCAGCGACCTCTTGGGGATGGTCAGCTGACCATTGCTCGGATTCGGTGAGGGCCTGCTCGAGAATTCCGAGCGCCTCAACACTTTGCGTAGCAAATGTGCGTGAAGCAAGATAGAAGGCGCGGTTCGGTGAACCGACGCTGCCATCGGTGGCGATAGTGCGAGCATCACTCGCCACTTCTTCGACCGCATAGTAGGGGTCCCAGATCGACCAGGCGTCGACGCTGCCGCCTTCAAACGCGGCCTTGGCGTCGGCGGGCAGCAAGTAGACCGCTTCAGCGTCTCCCCACGTCAGACCGCCGGCTTCGAGAGCGCGAACCAGGAGCGCGTTCGCGCTCGATCCCTTGGTGACCGCGACTTTGGTTCCCGCCAGATCGGCAGGGCCCTGGATGGGCGAGTCCTTGGGGACGATGATCGCCTGGGTGTTCGGGGACGGCTTTGTGGCAAGGATGTAGATGAGGTCCGCACCGGCAGCCTGGGCGAAGATCGGCGGTGGCGCCCCGGTATAGCCAAAGTCAATAGCGCCCGCGTTGAGCGCCTCCAGCATCGGTGGCCCCGCTGGGAACTCGTTCCAGGTTACGGTGACGCCGATCGTTCCCAGGCGCTCCTCGAATGCTCCCTGCGCCTTGAGCACCAGGAGTCCGGGAGCTCCTTTTTGAAAGCCGACACGCACTTCCTTTGTTTGCGCCCTTGTGATGTGAGGACGCATGGTCACGGGCGAAAGCCCCAAGACCGAGGCGGCGGTCCCGACGAGACCGAGTTTCAGGACGAAGCGGCGGTTACGACGCATTCCGTGCGAACGGACGTGAAAGGGAATCATGTCGTCATCTCCACATGAATGGCGTTTGCGGCAACGGCCAACTGGTCGTCGCGGTCCGGGGCTAGAGCGTCACTTGCGTGGGGATCGTCGCGCTGGCGACGTCGACCCGTTCGGGGATCAAGCCAAGATCGAGAAACATGTCAGCGAGGGTTTGCTGCTCCACGACGATGGCTTCGGTGATCGGCTCGATGCCATAGGCAGACCGCTTTTCGACCTTGAGCAGGGTGGGCTCGGCGATCCCTGTCTCGGCGGCAACCAGCCTGGCGACGTCCTCAGGATGGTCCGCGGCCCAGGCGTCCGATTCGACCAGGGTGTCCAGAATGGCCTTCAGCACGTCCGCGTGGGCGGTGGCAAACGGTCGTGCTGCGAGGTAGAAGCTGCGGTTGGTGTGGTTGGCGGTCTCACCGTTGGCGATCGAGCGCGCTCCCGTCCCGTCTTCCGCGACCGCGGCATAGGGATCCCAAATGGCCCAGGCGTCCACGGACCCGCCGTCGAAAGCGGCTTTGGCGTCAGCCGGCAGCAAATACGTGGCTTCAACGTCTCCCCATTGCAGCCCGGCGGCCTCGAGAGCGAGGGCAAGAAACGCATTTGCGCTCGATCCCTTGGCGACGGCGACCTTCTTCCCCTTGAGATCGGCAACACGTTGGAAGGACGAGTCCTTGGGTACCAGGATCCCCTCTTCGAATGGGGATGGAGTCGCGGCCGCGGCGTAGATGAGGTCCGCCCCTGCCGCCTGGGCGAAGATCGGCGGTGGGGCGCCCGTGGTGCCAAAGTCGAGGGCGCCCGCGTTCAGGGCCTCGAGCAACGGCGGGCCGGCCGGAAACTCCGTCCAGGTCACGCTGACTCCAAGATCCCCCAGAGCTTCCTCGAGCAGTCCTTTGGATTTGAGCACAAGTAAGTTGGCCGAGCCCTTCTGGAAGCCAATGCGCACCTCGCTGATCTGCGCGCTGGCAGATTGCGGCGAGGGGAGGGAACGCCCGATCAGCGGAGCAATGGTCCCGGCGGCGGCCAGACGCAAGACGAAGCGTCGGGAACGGCGGTTGGGTTCAGCAGCCTTCGCAATCTCAAGTCGGGTGTCGTTGCGTCGGGTACGGCGGTTGGATTCCGAAGCCTTCGCGATCTCAATTCGGGTGTCGTTCATACAGCGATCTCCAGGAGCTCAGGGGCTCGGTTGCGACGGGCCCGGACGTCATCCTCGAGAGCGTCGAGGGCAACCGCCAGGCGCCCACCGGCGGCGGTTTCGAGGCGGGCGAGACCATCGCCGCCATAGACAAAATCGGTGTCGATCAAGCAGACCCCTGGCAGGAAGGAGGCCGCACCCAGCGCCGAGAGGACAGGTTTCAGCGCATACTCGAGTACCAGGCAGTGCGCCAGTGACCCGGCGGTGGCGATGGGCAACACGCCTTTTCCAGCCAATGCCTCGGCCGGCAGCAGATCGAGGAACGTCTTGAGCAATCCCGAGTAGGACGCCTTGTAGACGGGGGTGGCGACGACGATGGCGCGGGCCTGAGCCACAATCGTCGTCGCCCGTCGTACGGACGGGTCTTGAAACCCGGCCCAGAGAAGGGCCTCGGCGGGCATATCGCGCAAGTTGAGCGCGACGGTTGTCAGCCCGCGTCGTTCCAGCAACTCACGAGCGGTCGTGAGCGCGGCGGCGCAGCGTGAGGGAGTGGATGGACTCCCAGCTATGGTAACGACATCGATCATGACCCCTCCTGAACCCGCGGTGACGATCCCGCGCATCCCTATCTCCACAATGTCCACTGATTTAGTAGACATTGGAGACATTAACACCGGGGGATCGTGTCGTCAAGAGTCGTTCGGCGTGGGTGTTGCGGTCATTGAGGGGGGAGGGGACACCCGACGGCGGGGAGTTACCGGCGAGTTCAAGGGGAATCTGGTTCTTGACCCACAACGAGAACCCGGCTGGGAGCGGGTTCTCGGCAGGAACGATCCACTGCTCGGCCCGCCGTTTACCAACCCGGGCCGTATCATCTCAGGCGTACGTGCCGGCCAATTGGTCTCGAGGAGTCGCTTGGTGAACCACGCCGATCACGTCCAGTTGATCGAGGCCGGGATCGAACGCGGTCAGGGCGGTGTCTGGGCGGATTTCGGCGCCGGCAGCGGGGCGTTCACACTTGCCCTGCGTGATATCGCGGGACCTGACATCGACCTCATCGCGGTCGATCGAGACCAAGGCAGCTTGCAAATGCTGCGGACCGCGATGGAGCGACGCTTCTCCGGCACGAGATTGCGCCTCGTCGAAGCCGACATCGCCGACTGTCTCGCGTTACCACTTCTCGACGGCATTATTGCCGCCAATGCGATCCATTACGTACCCGGGCAGGATCAGGAAGCTCTTCTGATGCGATGGAAAGGCTACTTGCAGCCGGAAGGGCGTCTGGTCGTGGTCGAGTACGACACTGCCGTCGGGAACCCCTGGGTGCCATATCCAGTGTCGTCCGTCGCGTTCGGGGAGTTGGCGCGTGCTGCAGGCTTTACCGAGCCCGTACTGCTTGGGGTGAGGTCATCACGCTGGTTAGCACGAATGTATGCGGCCCTGACGTTCCCGATATCCGGCAATGACGTCTGCAGCACGAGAATAACGTCTGGGATGGTACCCCCGGGAACTGATGCCCGCTCACAGACTCAGCGCTTGCGCGCCTTCCAGACCTCTTCCGCTGGCCAGCGGCGCGCCCACTCCGCAGATACGAACGGGTAGCTGGTCGTCGCGTCCTCGGGAATCTGCACCTCGACGAGATCCTCGACGTCGAAGCCGCTGTTTCGCAAAAGGCGGATCATCTCGCCATGGGGCAGGTGAAACTCGACCGAGCCATCCTTCCACGCGAAGCGGTGCATGCCAAAGAGCGGCCGCTCTAACCGCTCGCCGACGGGCGCCTCGTCGTCGTCACCCTCCGTGGCGAGCATAAGGAGCACCGAGTTCCCCAGGAACGAGAGGTGGCCGCCGGGGCGCAGGATGCGCGCCGCCTCGGGGATCCAGCGGTAGGGGTCACACCAGATGGCGGCGCCATATTCGCTGATGGCGAAGTCGAAGCTCTCGTCGGCGAAGGGTGTCCGCTCGGCGTCGCCGAGGTGCAAGGGAAATTCCAGCCCGAACTCGGTTTGGAATCGGCGCGCCGTCTCCAGTTGCGCCGGAGAATTGTCGATGCCGACCGGGCGCGCCCCACGCCGAGCCATCCAGGCCGAGACGTACCCGGTGCCGCAGCCGAGCTCGACCACGTCCATATCGGCGAGATCGGGGGGCAGCATACCGACCAGCGACTCGGGAACACTGAAGATGCCCCAGGTGACCTCGTCGCTGGCCCAATTGCGTCGGCCTGACGCGACGTAGTCAGCGGCAAAGCGATCCCAGGCCTCCCGGTTCCGGGCAACGTGGTCGTCGCCTCTGGCAGCCGTGCTGTCGCCCATCACATCCTCTCAATTTACGGGGTCTCAGATCGGACTGGGACGATCCGCACAAAGAGCGGGAGCGGCCCCAAGCGAGGCCGCTCCCGCGCGGATACTGTTCAGGCGGAGTTTACCCGCGGGCTTGGCCGTTGCCAGGATTCATCTCGATGACCGTCGTCGTCGTCTCCGTGAACGTTGTAGCCGTACCGGTGTAGACCGGCTCTCCAGCCACAGTCGCGGGCGCGGGTGCGGGTGCGGGATCGGAGTAGATCACCGGCGCCGGTTCGGACGACGTCGGGGCAGGGGCGGGAGCTGGCGCGGACGTGTTCCCTGAAACGTTGAGGGAGGGTTCCTCGTAGATGATCGTCTGGCCCTGGATGCCACCGGTATCAATGTCGCCCACGTAGATGGTTTCGCCCGTACCGTCGGCAACGGGATTGACTCCCGTGGAGACAGCACGGTCACCATCGGCATTGATTGCCGGCTGCTGGAGCTCGACCACGCCACCCTCGGTGGTGGTTACCGATGGCGCCTCGGTGACGGTGGTGACCGTCTCCGGGGCGATCGTCTCCGTGACTCAGACGGGTCGGGTCCTCAGTTACGACGGTGATGGTCTCCGGGGCGATCGTCTCCGTGACCAGAGTCGGGTCCGACACCTCTACCGGTGCTGGAAGTGGCTCAGGGGCCGTCTGTGGCGCTTCACCGGCGCCGTAGGTCGCGGTCCAGTACCAGCCATATTGCGACCCTTCGACGTAGTGGCGGCCGATGCCGATCTCGATGTACCGCGGGTCGGTCATCGTGGCGTTGTGCTCGGGGCTGTTCTGCCAGCCGATCAAGACCTCCTGCGCGGAGGCCATCCCGGCCGCGATATTCTCGCTGTATGGGAACCCGGTGTACCCGAAATTCTGGATGTTCGTGCCGGGATCGGTGCCGTCGATCGAGTAGTGATCGAAATAGTTGTTGGTGGCCATATCGACGCTGTGATACTCGGCGGCGGCGCCAAGTTCATAGTTCAGCGTCACCGGACCAAGACCCAGCCCGCCACGGTAGGCGTTGAGCAGATCGACGAAGGCCCACTCCTCCGCGTCGGGGGAGTATCCAGCATCCTGAGCGAGGGCTGGGGCCGGAAGAATCCAGGCAACCGAACCGACCGCCAGTGCAAGGCTGACGAACAACAAAGCGAGGCGACGCATCGCTCACTTCCCTCCTGAGCCTGTCCGCAAACGGTGCGGGCCGTCCTGCGGGTTTCCGGACAGGATTGCGCTCGCGAGCGGAGGCGAGCGCATCATGCGCCGTACGGTATTTGGTTGCACATATCGTGCGTTTTATGCGCCGACGGAAGGCCGGACGCACCATCCCTACAGACGTTAACGCCTTTAGCTCGATTACGGTTTCTTTCGTGGGCGGCAGGGTGTTAGGGCGCAGGGTGGCGGGGTGGGTGAGGGGTGTCAGGGCGGTAGGAGCTTGGCCCCTCGTCACCCATCCCGCATCCACGGTTATCGAGGCGAGGCGAGGCAAGTCGATCCCGATCACCTGCCACCTCGTCACCCTGTCAAGCGGTAGAAGCGGAAGGTGTCGTGCTCGACCGCGAGCTCGTCGATCTGGCTGAAACCCGCCTGTTCGGCGTAGCGGCGGAAGGTGGAGCGGCGCATGACCGTTCCCGTCTCCACCGACGGCTTGTCGACCATACCGACCGGCAGACAATGCAGCACGCTGAAGCCATACATCATGCGCTCGACATCGTCACCGTTTGGCGCGAAGGCGTCCGGCACCCGCTCGTCGACGATCAGCACCGTTCCGCCTGGTCCAACGAGTCGGCGCATCGCGCCGAGCACCGCGACCGGATCGGACATGTCATGGACGCATTCCACGGCAAGCGCGAAGTCATACTGCCCGGCCAGATCAGGATCCCCGGCGTCTCGAGCGTGCATGGTGACGCGATCCTCGAGCCCGGCCACGCGGACATTCTCTTGCGCCGCCGCTACCGAGGCCTCGTCGAGATCGAACCCGTCGATGCGCACCCTGGGGTAGGCACGGGCGAGGGCAATGCTCGACCACCCCTGTCCCATGCCGATGTCCGCGATCCGGGCAGGCGGATCGGTCCGGAGTCGAGCGTCGACGTCCGGCATTGCCGCGATCCACTCCTGTGTCAGCAGATGCGTGAGCGCGGGCCGATTGACCCGAGCCTGACCTTCGTGCATGTCTTCGCCGTAATCGGCATACGGCACCCCGCCACCCGTGCGAAACGCCTCCAGGAGTTGGTTCAGGGGCGCCACAGTGCCGACCAGAATTTGGGCGATTGAGGTCCCGCCGATCAAGCTCTCCGGATCGATAAACACTGCCTCGTAGCCATCCGGCAGACGAAACTGCCGCTCGCCGGCGGACGCCTCGGGATTGTCAGCGACGAGGTAGCCAGCGACTGCCTGCTGTTCCAACCACTCGCGGGTATACCGCTCGTTCGTCCCGGCACGAGCAGCTAGCTCCCGCGCGGTTGCGGGACCACTCTCGTGCAGGGCACGGTAGAAATCGAGCTGGTCGCCGACATACACACAGAAGAGCTCCATCGCATTGATAAGGGACGAGAAAATGCGCCCGGCCATCTCGTCCGGCGTGGCATTTGCGGATTGCGGAACAGTCACGGTCAACGCGGTCTCCTTCCTGGTGTCAGGTCGCGGTAGCGGGCGAGAGCCAAGTGACAACTCGGCAGCACAGCCTGTTGCAGACTACGCATGATTGGATAGAAGTCAAGAACCGGCGTACGGATCTTAGGGATGAAAGGTGTACCTGACGATGACACAGCCCGCGGAGCCGCGAAACGTCGGCATCCTCATCTTTGCCGACGTGGAGATTCTCGATTTCTGCGGACCATTCGAGGTATTCGCCAGCGCCACGCTACCCCCGGAAACGGATGGCGGCCCTGAGACGCGACTCTTCGAGGTTTTCACGGTCGCCGAGCGCCCGGAGATCGTAGCCTGCCGCGGCGGGCTGCTCGTGCAGCCGAATCACACGCTCGACAACCATCCGCCACTCGACGTGGTGGTGATCCCCGGCGGATACGGCACCCGGCGCGCGCAAGAGAATCCCGTCGTCCTCGACTGGATCGCGCGGCAGCGCCAGACAGGTGCAATGACAACAAGCGTCTGCACCGGAGCCTTTCTTCTCGGGGCGGCCGGACTGCTGGACGGCCTGCGCGCCACGACGCACTGGACCACAATCGAGGGGCTCCGGGGGAGTCTGCCGGCAACGAATGTCCTCGCCGGTGTGCGCGTCGTCGATGAAGGGGAGATCATCACCTCCGCCGGGGTCTCCGCGGGTATCGACATGGCACTGCACGTCGTCCGTCGATTGCACGGCGACGAGGTCGCGCGGCGCACCGCCCGCGATATGGAGTACGACTGGATTGGATTCGCCACGGCAAGCGACTGAGAGTTTGGAGCTCTCCGCAATTGCTGAAAGTGCGAAACAGCTACGATATGGCAGTTGACTGGTCAAGGTGATCGCCGCACACTGCGCGTGACCCGATCGGTGAGGATGATTGCCGTGTGCGTTGTCTTTGCCGATAGCGGTGTGTGAATACCAGGCGCTCGGGGAGCGCCCTCATGCAGACTCCGGTTCTCTCTATCCGGCTATTTGGCGCACTCGACCTTCGCTACGGCGACCGTCTCCTGTCGCCCCTAGCATCTGCACGGGCGGAAACGCTTCTCACCTACCTGGTGCTGCATCGGGACACGCCCCAGTCGCGCCAGCATCTGGCCTTCATACTCTGGCCAGACTCCGATGAGGCACAAGCGCGCACAAACCTCCGTCATGTGCTCCATGACTTGCGGTCGGCGCTTCCCGACGCCGATCGCTTCCTCGATGTCTCGCCGCGCACGCTGCGATGGCGAACGGATGCTTCCTACTGGCTCGATGTCGCGGCCTTCGAGGACGCCCTGGCACGATCACGAGGGAACGACGCCGATGGTGGAATTGCGGCACTGCAAGAGGCCATCACAACGTACGCAGGCGACCTGCTTGATGGATGCTACGACGACTGGCTCCAAGCCCCGCGCGAGCACCTGCGTATGCGGTATCTCGAGGCGCTCGAGCGCTTGACCACGCTCCTTAGCGAGCGCGGCGACTACACCCAGGCAACCGGGTACGCTGAGCGGCTCATTCACAACGATCCTCTCAACGAAGAGGCGTACCGTCTCCTCATGCGGCTGCATGAGGCGCGTGGGCAATTGGCACGGGCTCTCCAGACCTACCATCTGTGCCGCGCAACATTGGAACGCGAGTTGGGTGTCGAGCCGTCTTTAGCGACGCGCGAGGCCTACGAGGCGTTGCTCCCCACCGAATGCGATCGCGGCTCCTCAGGCGAGACGGTTCAGACCCTGTCTTCCAGCGACTCCTCGCTCGTTGGGCGAGAGTCTGAATTGACGCGATTGACGACCCTCTGGCGAGAAACCAGACCCGGCCGGGCCCAGGTCGTGCTCCTCAGTGGCGAGCCCGGCGTCGGGAAGACGCGGCTTGCCGAGGAGCTTCGATCGTGGTGTGCCCGGACCGGAGCCGTGACCGTGGAAGCTCGCTCCTACGCGAGCGAAGGCGCAATGGCCTACGGGCCGTTGGTCAGCTGGCTGCGTTCCCCCGTGATCACCGCGCGTCTCGGCCGGCTCGATCGCATACACCTCACCGCATTGGCTCCGTTGCTGCCGGACCTTGTCCCGTCTCCCTCCACTGCCATCTTGCCGGAGACCGGGCCCGAACAGCGGCGGCGCCTGTTCGAAGCCGCCACTCACGCCATCCATGCGGCGGGAGGACCACTGCTGCTCATCGCCGATGATCTGCAATGGTGCGACCCGGAGACCCTTCAATTCCTCCACTACCTCGTGCGGATCGAGCCAAGCTTCCCTCTCCTCGTGGCGGCGACAGCGCGACGGGAGGAGATCGATCCGGGCCACCCGTTGCACACCCTCATCGCAGGACTGCATGCGCTGGAGTGCTTCACGGAGATTGAAGTCGGCCGGCTCACCCGGGATGAAACGGCGATGCTCGCGGAGCAGCTTGCTGACGACCACATCGGGGAAGAGGCGGCTGAGAGATTGTTCCGCGAGACCGAGGGCAATCCTCTGTTCGTGGTCGAGACGGTGCGCGCTGGATGGACGGCGGACGGCAAGAGCGCACAAATCAGCCCGCGCGTGCAGGCCGTGATCGCGACGCGTCTGGCGCAATTGTCCGAGCCGGCCCGCGGCCTGGTCGGTCTGGCCGCCACCATCGGCCGCGAATTCACCCCGGAGGTGCTGGCACAGGCCGGCGAAGCCGACGAGGAAACGCTCGTTCGCGGCTTGGACGAGCTGTGGCGACGGCGCATCGTCCGCGAGCAGGGACCCTACGCGTACGACTTCAGCCACGACAAGATGCGCGAGGTCGCCTACCTCGCGCTCAGTCCAGTGCAGCGCCGGCATCACCACGGCGCCGTCGCGCGCGCGTTGGAACGCCTCTATGCCGGCGATCTGGACGCGATGAGCGGCCAAATCGCCGCGCATTGGGAGCGCGCCGGTCAGCTCGAGGCGGCGATTGATTGGTATCGCCGCGCGGCGGAAGCGGCGCAGCGGCTACACGCCAGCGCCGAAGCGGCTCGCCTGCTCGACCGTGCGCTCGACCTGCTGCGTCTGCTTCCGGAGACCAGTGAGCGCGGGACGCGGGAGATCGCCATCCTTGCCGCCCTCCCGGCGGTGCTCGGTATGGCGGAAGGGTTCGCCTCTCCCCGTGTTGTCGATGTGCACCGGCGTGCGCTCGAGCTCGCTTCGACCCTCGGCATCGAGCTGCCGTCGCCGCTCCTGCGCTCGCTGGCGATCGCCAGCTTGTCCCAGAGCGCTTTCGACCGGGCGCAATGGTTTGGCCAGCAACTGCACGCGCGCGGCGAGCACGATGCGGACGATCTACTCCTGGTGGAGAGCGACTATGTACTCGGAATCGCCGCCTTCTGGCAGGGAAAGCTCGCTGTGGCCCGCAGGCGCTTTGTGGCCGCCGTGGAGCGCTACCGTCCCGACTACCGACGCGCTCACCTGTTCCAATATGGGTTGGATCCGAAAGCGATCTGCCTCAGCCGTCTCGGCAACACCCTCTGGTTCCTGGGATACCCAGAGGCGGCAGTGCGAGCGCGTGATGCCGCGCTGGCGCTCGCCGAGGAGATCGCGCACCCGTTCACCAAGGCCACTGTGTTGGTCTTCGCCTCCATGCTCGCGCTCGACCTACGTGACCCGGAGCGCGTTCACGAGTACGCGGCAGCGCTGATTGCGGGGCTCGGGGACCGGGCGGGATTGCCGGCGCGGCTCCACGCCGAGTCCCTTGCCGGCTACAGCGACGTCGTCAAAGGTCGGCCAACGGCGGGGATCGCCCGCATCCAGCAAGCGCTCGCCGAGACGCACGGCGCCGACCATGCGCCTGGCCATCGGGCCAGCTGGACGCGCGTGCTGCTCGAGGCCTACGCCGTAGCAGGGGATGCCCGGGCCGGACTTGCCGTGGCCGACCGCGCGATCGGGTTGGACGCCTCCCTCTGGGAGGCAGAGGCGCGCCGGCTGCGCGCGGAGTTCCTGGCGGCGCTCGATGCGCCGCAGGGCGAGATCGAGGCCGAGCTCGAGCGGGCGCTGCAAACGGCGCGTCGCCAGGGTGCGCGGACGCTCGAGCTGCGAGCGGCGACCAGCCTGCTCCGATTGCGGCAGCGTCGCGGCGACGGCCCGGCCGTCCGCGCAGCTCGTGACGCTTTGCAGTCGATCCTCGACGAATTGCCCGAGGGAAACGAGACCCAGGACGTCCGCGAGGCTACATCGCTGCTCGACTGAACCGAAGACTCTCCCAGAAACGCTTGCGGAACGCACTGGAGGAACGCCCGCGGAACGCTCGCTGGTGATCCTTGAGCTGCAACTCAACGGTGCGCCGTCGGCGAGCTTGGACTAGCGGGCATAGTGAAGGCAGGTTCCCATGATTGCGACGCAGACCGAGGCCATCGAGCGTGGCGCGGTAGAGACGCTGCGCGAGCAGTTTCGAGGTGCACTGCTCCGGCCCTCAGAGGAAGGCTATGACGAGGCGCGGCGGATCTGGAACGGGGCTATCAACCGCCAACCGGCGCTGATCGCTCGCTGCGCCGGCGCGGATGACGTCGTCACCGCCGTGCGATTCGCCCGCGAGCATGACCTCCGTATCTCGGTGCGGGGCGGCGGACACGCCGTTGCCGGCCACGCCGTCTACGACGGCGGCCTCATGATCGATCTCTCACTGATGAAGGCGATCCGGGTCGACTCGGTGGCCGGCACCGTGCGCGCCTCCGGTGGAATCCTCTGGGGTGAGCTCGACCGTGCCACCCAGCAGTTCGGGCTCGCCACCACGGGCGGGATCATCAGCCACACCGGGATCGCAGGGTTGACGCTCGGCGGCGGGCTCGGGCATCTCATGCGCAAGCACGGCCTCACTGTGGATAACCTGCTCTCCGTCGATCTGGTGACGGCGGACGCCGAGCAGATGCATGTCGATGCCAAGACAGCGCCAGATCTCTTCTGGGGGCTACGTGGTGGCGGTGGCAACTTCGGGATCGCCACCTCCCTGGAATATCGCCTTCACCCGGTGGGACCGCTTGTGCTCGGTGGGCCGATTTTCTGGCGGTTGAAAGAGGGCGAGAAGGTTTTGCGGTTCCTTCGGGACTTCGCTCCCCAGGCTCCGGACGAACTGGGTATCGCGTTCGCGGCTTCCCTGGCCCCACCATCGCCGATCTTGCCGCGGGAGGAGTACGGCAAGCCGGTCTTGGCACTCGTCATTCTTTGGTCCGGGGACCCGACTGATGGAGAGCGAGCCATCGCTCCGCTGCGCGCCATTGGCACGCCGCTCGGTGAGCTGGTGCGTCCGACGCCGTATGTCGCCCTTCAGTCCATGCTGGACGGCGGCGCCCCCCATGGGAGGCACTACTACTGGAAAGCGCACCGGGTGCCTGAGCTCTGCGACGAGGTCATCGACGCGATTCTGGAGCGTGTGACATCGATCACGTCGCCCTTCTCTCAGGTCGGAGGGTGGGCCATCGGCGGTGCCGTGAGCCGAATCGATCCCACCACGACGGCAGTTGGTGAGCGCGACATAGGATTCGAGGTCAACCTTACCGCCGGTTGGGCGCCGTCAGACCCCGGCAACGAGCGTCACATCGCCTGGGTGCGCGAGGGATGGGAGACGCTGCGCCCGTTCAGCGCGGGCGTCTACGCCAATTTCCTCTCCGACGAGGGAGCCGCCGGTCTAGAAGCGGCCTATCGTGGACGACTGCAACGCTTGACCGCACTCAAAGATCGCTACGACCCGGAAAACGTGTTTCGTCTGAACGCCAACATCCCACCGAGCCAGTGGTTGTGACCCGACTGCCGTCACGAAAGCACGCCTCAGCCTCAGGAAGGAGGTAGCCATTATGACGTCGACATCGTCGATCAGCGCCACGAGGACCATGGAATTGCAGAAGCAGAGTCCAGTGGATACCAAGCGGGGGGACTTGGTGTTGCTCGAGCATCCCGCGGCCCAGCAGCTGTTGCAATCGAGACTTCCCGCGCGGTTGGCCTACATCGCGCGGGACGGCACGCCGCGCGTCGTCCCCATGCAGTTCCACTGGACGGGCGAAGAGGTTGTTCTTAGTTGTTGGCCAGACGACCCCAAAGCGGCGGCGATCCGGGCACACCCAGAGGTGGCTTTGACGATCGACACCGCCGAGCCGCCGTTCAGGGTGCTTCAGATCCGGGGGACAGCGACGGTCGAACTCGTCGACGGCGTACCAGCGGAGATGGCGGCAGCCTCCATACGCTACATGGGCCAGGAGGCAGGACAAGCGTGGGTGGAGCAGGCAGCCCAACTCTCACCACAGACGGTGCGCATCGCGATCCGTCCGTCGTGGGTCGATGTCCTCGATTTCCAGACCCGCCTGCCGGGCGGCATGGTGCGCAGGTTGCGCGCCGAGGCGAGGTAATCATCGCGCGAAAGGAGGTCCAACATGCCGGCCTACGTCGTGGGAATCGTCGACGAACTCCTCGATCCCGAGGCTATGCGCCACTATGTCGAACAAATTGCCCCCCTCATCGCCCAGCATGGCGGGCGCTACGTCTTCGTCAGCGACAAGGTGCAGGCGATCGAGGGGGAGTTGCAGCCGGCGATGCTCGCCGCCGTCGAGTTCGCCGACATGGATCGGCTCCAGGCCTTCTGGGCATCCTTGGAGCCGACCGGTCTCAAAGCCCTGCGGCAGCGCGGCTCCCAGGGCGGCGTCCTCTTTGTCGATGCGCAACCTGCATGAGGCGCGCGCCTGGATACGGCGCGCATCGGGGGCTGTCCGGCCTGGGTCAGTCCTCGATTTCGAGACCCGCTTACCGGGTGGGATAGGGCGGCGACTAGCCGGCGCAGTGAGATCGCCTGAACGAGGAGGAATCACCGATGTACGACGCGATTGTGGTCGGCGCTCGCTGCGCGGGCTCGCCGACGGCCATGCTGCTCGCCCGCAAGGGCTACCGGGTCCTGCTGGTAGACCAGGCTGGCTTCCCGAGCGACACGCTCTCCACTCATTACATCCACCAACCCGGTGTGGCCCGACTGAAGCGGTGGGGACTGCTGGACAGCGTGGCTGCCTCTAACTGCCCGCCCGTCCGGCAACAGCTCTTTGATGTCGGTCCGTTTGCCCTCCGTGGCACGCCGCCCCCGGTCGACGGCGTGGCTGATGGCTATGCCCCGCGCCGAACCGTTCTCGATCAGATCCTCGTCCAGGCCGCCGCCGCGGCCGGCGCCGAGGTGCGAGAGCGTTTTACGGTTAACGAGCTGCTTACCGATGGTGAACGCATCACCGGTGTCCGTGGCCATGCCGTAGGAGGCGCCACTGTGAGCGAGGAGGCTCGCATCGTCATCGGCGCCGATGGACTGCATTCACGCGTCGCGCGTAGTGTCCAAGCCCCCACCTACGACGTCCGGCCGACCTTCACCTGCGCCTACTACACCTACTGGAGCGACTTCCCGGTCGAGGGCGCCGAGCTCTACCCGCGAACTGACCGTATGCTCATCGCCTCCTCGACCAATGACGAACAGACCCTCGTCATCATCTACTGGCCCGTTGCTGACTTCCACGCGGTCCGCGCTGACATCGAGGGCAACTTCCTCAAGGCTCTCGACCTCGCGCCCAGGCTCGCTGAACGGGCACGCACCGGTAGACGCAGCGAGCGCTTCCGGGGCACGGCCGATCTGCGCAACTTCTTCCGCCGTCCCTATGGACCCGGCTGGGCGCTCGTCGGGGATGCCGGGTACCACAAGGACCCGATCACCGCCCAGGGAATCAGCGACGCCTTCCGCGACGCCGAATTGCTGGCTGCGGCGATCGATGACGGGTTTGCCGAGCGCCAGTCCTTGCCAGAGGCCCTCACTGGCTATGAGCGACAGCGTAATGAGGCGGCGATGCCGATCTTCGATCTCACCTGCCAGTTAGCGTCGCTCCAACCGCCCCCGCCCGAAATGCAGCAACTCTTCGGTGCGCTGCGCCACAATCAGGAGCAAACTGATCGCTTCTTCGGCACGATCGCCGGCACCGTCTCCGTCCCCGACTTCTTCGCGCCTGAGAATCTTGGTCAGATCATCATCGAGACACAGGCTACCGCGGCGTAGGATCCTGAGCGCAGGCATATCGCGAAGCTGGGGTGACGACAAACGATGCCTTCAGGGATCATCTCGCGATGCTCGTGGCGATGATTGACGAACTCTATTTCGATCGCCATCGGGGTGAATTCCATACAGGAGGATCAAAAATCGCACGTCCGTTGACAATGGTGGCAGCTCATGGCCGCTGCTGCCTATCACCCGCGTCTCGTCAACAAGGCCCCTAGCGCCAGCAAGTCACCCGTCATGCCGGCGGCAGTGACAGCCGCACCCGCGCCGGGGCCGACGATGGTAAGCGGGTTGGCGCTGTAGCGAGTGGTGCGGATAACGACAATGTTCTCCGGACCCTGCAATGCGCCGAGCAGACTGCTGGTTGAAACCTCTCGCACTCCGACGGCGATCGGCCCCTCGGCGGGAACAGTGGCGACATATTTCAGCGTCGCCCCGGCTGCCCGTGCCGCATCCGCGCGCCGTGCCCACTCCGCGTCGAGCTCGTCCACCCGATCGAGGAACTCCGGCACGCTGATGGCCTGCAACGCCTCCGGCACCAGATTCTCAACCGCGACCTCATCGAGGTTGACCCGCCGGCCGATGGTCCGCGCCAGGATCAGCGCCTTGCGCGCCACGTCGAGCCCGCTCAGGTCGTCACGGGGATCGGGTTCGGTGAAACCGTTCGCTTTCGCCGAGCGGACCGCCTGCGAGAAGCTGGCTCCATTGCCGAGGTCGGTGAAGATGGCGCCAAGGGTCCCGGAGAGCGCGCCCACGATCTCGGCTGGCTCATCGCCGGTGTCGAGCAGGGCGCGCAGGGTGGAGATCACCGGCAGCCCCGCGCCGCACGTCGCCTCGTAGCGGAGGTGTCCCCGCGGTCCCGCGGTGGCCCACAGTTCGGCCGCCAGCGGGTTGTTCAATGGCAGCGCCAGGGGCGCTTTGTTCGATAGGACCACACCCGCGCCTGAAGCGAGAGCGCGGGCATCGAGCGGCGCGGTCTCGTCACCGGCCGCGGCATCCAAGACGATTACCGGTCCCTCATTGATCAGCATGGCGATCGCTTCCGGCGCCTCGACCAACTCCCGCCCGGCCGCCGCCTCGCGCAGCGCCTGTCCAGCGCGGCGGGCGTGCACCAGACCATGGAGCAACTCGTCGGCAAGTCCATCCGGTTCCCGAGTGACGAGCGCACCGCCGAGCCCGATCACCGCGCCGATGCGGACGTCGAGTCCGTGATCGGCCCACCAGCGGTCGCGGTTGGCGATGATCTGCTCGATCGTCTCCCCGCCGACCGTTCCCATTCCGACTTGCACCGCCGTAACCCGTGACACCTGCTCTCCCTCTTGCGCACTGACTGTTGAGGACTCAATGAGCGCCGTCCCGAGCGCCACGACCCAGAGCGAATGTCAGCCTGAGTGTCAGGGAAGCGAGAAGGATCTCGATTGCCGCTCATGGATGGGACGGTCGACGAGATTCATCGTTCCTCGGAATGACACGTTTACTGTGCCGCAGCACTCGGAACGACCTCGATCAGACACGATGCCTTGGTGAATCACCCCATCCCGGAAATCATCGTTTCTCGCGCTGGGGTCAACCATGCCTCTGCTCGTGCCCCGCGCTCCCGCGCCACCCGTGCCGCCGTCTCGGCCGGCGCTCGCAGAGCCTCGTACCAGATCGGGATGCGCATCCGCACCCCCCGCGCGGGCTCGACGTCGCTCGCGATCTCCTCGCCGGTGGCCCAGCAGTAGGCGGTGGTCGCCATCTCCGGGGCGACAATCAGCTTGGCGCCACCGGCCGCCGCGGCCTCCGTCAGCCGCAGCAGTGCCTCCAGGTTCGCGGCCTTGCTGAAAAGCGTCGGCTCAAACTGGATCGCCGCTACCTGGTATGACGGCGGTGCGCCATCTGCACCCAGCGGCGTCATGTCGTCTCCCCGTTCCGCTTCTCCCCAGGAGTGGCCGGGGCGAGATCCGGATCCGTCACCGGCGGCTCGCCATGACGACGCCACGCAGAGAGACGGACCGCGCGGTCGACCAGTTCCGCACGCGCCCAATCGACAGCCGGCAACGCCGAGGTGTCGATATGCACCCGCCCCCGCACCGGAGCCGGAAGGTGTGGTAAATGGAGATTCCTGGGCAAACCATGCTCCTCGAGCCGTTCGCGCAGGTCGCCGAGCGAGCGGGCCAGCGTCCGCTGCAGCTCCTGAAGCTCGCGCACCTCGCGGCGTGCGGCCTCCCGTCCTTCGGGCGTCGTCTGCCCGAGGGTACGCAACTTCGCGGCGCGGTCGTCGAGGAGACGCCGCGGCCCGACACCGGCCAGATCGGACAGTGCCGCCGCAATCGCCGCGCCCAATGCGCGTGCGGCAGCGTCTGGATCGGCGTGCGCCGCGGGGAGTGGTTCCGGGATGACGCCATCGGCGACGCCGAGACGCTGGCATTCCGGCGCCGTCAGCGTTCGAGAAGCGGCAAGCGGCTCCGCCGCGCGACGGTCAGTTCCCGCGGCGCCACCGACAGTGTAGACGGCATGCTCCTGCATCAGGATACGATCCGCAATAGCGAGGGCGACCCCCGCGGCGCCGGCGGCCTCGCCGATCACCACCGACACGACCGGCACGGGCAGGAAACCGGTGAGGCCAATCAACCCGGCCAGGGCGGCGGCCGTCTGGGCAGGATCGCTGTCAGGTTCAGCATCGACCCCCGGCGTATCGACAAGGGTGACGACCGGTAACTCGAGATGTCCGGCCAGTCGCAGTACCCGCTCCACTTTGCGGAAGGTCCCGGCCCTCGCGGGTTGGCCCCGCTCGCCAGCGACGATCACCGCCGGAATCCCGGCTATGCGCCCCAGACCGGCGATCGTCGAGGCGTCATCGCACCCGGCGCGGTCGCCATGGAGCTCGATCCATTCCGTGGCGAGACGGCCAAGGTAATCACGGGCGCCTGGACGCTCAGGATGGCGCGCCAGCCCTGCCTCTTGCCAGCCGGCAACCCGGCGCCGCGCGCTAATCGGCTCGCCGCCGGTGAAACCGGAAGACCATGCAGAGGCACCTCCCAGTGTCGCGGGCCGGTACTTGCCCCGGTCAGCGAATAATGCGAGGAGCATTGCCAGCGTCTCGCGGAGGTGGGTGCGGTCGACGATCCCATCGAGCATGCCGTGCGCCAGCAGGTCTTCGGCCGACTTGGCCGTCTCCACGCCTGCCTGCCGGCCGCCCGGTCCGATCTTGGCCCCCGGCTCAGCGAGAATGATATCGGCCTGGTTCGCCAGGGCTGCCCAGGCCGCGCCAGTTGCGGGATGCGCCAACACGCTGACGAACGGGACCCCGGAGCGGTGGAGACGTGCCGCGGCGGCGGCGATCTTTGGCGCCTGGATCAGTCCGAGCAACCCCTCCTGCGTCCGCGCGCCGCCGGCGGTGCAGATGGCGACGAGAGGAAGGCGGCGATGGGCCGCGGCCTCCATGGCGAGCAGGATCTTCTCTCCGGCGACCGGGCCAATGCAGGCGCCGAGAAACGCATGGTCGAGGACCACCAGCACGACCTCGCGGCCGGCAATGACCCCGATGCCCGTGAGTACCGCCTCGCCGACTCCTCCACCGGCTCCGCTAAAGCGCTCCGCCACCTCCGCGAGGCGGTCGGGCACCGGTAGCAGGTCACGGAAGACAAGGGGATCAAGCGAGACGAGGGCAGCATTCGTCTCGCGGAAACTCTCCTGGTCGACGAGCAGCCGCAAGCGCTCGCGCGCGGGGATCGGGAAGTGGCGATGACAGCCAGGGCAGACCCTGAATGTCTCAAACCCTTCCGTACCGGAAAGCTCGACCCCGCAGGTCGAGCAGGCCAGCGACTCGTCACTGAAGATAGCCGCAAGCTCAGGCGTGATGCCCGCACGTGCCAGGGTCTCAGCCGCGAAATACGGGTCGCGGGGGCCCGAATTGTGAATCATGAGGTGCCCCCTCGCTAGGTGGCGAGCGGCAGATCCGCCCGTCGTCCTTGTCGGGGCATCCTACGCACCCCCGGTGCCGCCGTCAATCCAGGTATTTCCCAGAGGGAGTCTGAGCAGGGAGGGACCTGACAGGATCTATTGGATCGGATGAGTTTCGCGACGGCAGGCAGGCCCAGAGGGACCTGGCAGGATCTAATGGATCGAATGAGTTCCGCGACGGCAGGCTCATCGGCATCGATTCTGCAAGTGCACGTGCGAGAGTCGAGCTGAGGAGGAAACCATGACCGACCCGAACAGCCGAGATACGAACGATCTCATCGATCCCGGAGACAGCGGCACCCGGGATCCCGATCGACACTCGACGTGGAATACCCTCGACCGCAGCATCGACGTCGACGAAGTGCTCGACGAGGACGATCTCGAGAATTTCTTCATCGAGCCGGTGCCTGATCCCCTTGATCCCGCCGCATCCTCAGATGACCCACGAGCAACAAGCTAATCGCTTGCCGCCCCTGGCATTCCGGCGCCATGATCGGCGCCTGTCTGGTATGCCCCGTTGGTCCGAAAGGGCCGTCACGAGTGGAGGTGATTCCAGGATACCTCCAACCCAGCAACGACCTGGCGCCGGGTAAGCGCGCATCCTGGGAAGGCATCATCGAAGACGCGGCGCGGGTGATGGCGGGCAAAGCAAAACGCCGACAAGTCCAGCGCTTGCGCGCGAGCCCCGTCGGCGTTTGCTCCACCTTCCGCGTCAGGAACTGGGTTCCCTTCGCGTCTGGCTTACAGTGAACGTACACCCTGCGTGTCCCATTGTCAATACCCTATTTCGTTTTCGTTTGGCTCCTGACGCGGGTCGTCTATGATCGGCAAACGATTGTCGGGCGGAAGGGGAGAGGGGACGAAGGATGCCAACTGAGACGGAGTGGCAGGTCAACCGCTTGGAAGCGCGCGGTCGCGGCGGGATGGTCGCCGCCAAGACAGCCGAGGCCGCCGCTGCGGGCACGGAGGTTCTGCGCCGGGGTGGGAACGCGGTCGATGCGGCCGTCACCACCGCCTTCACTGCCGGGGTGGTCGAGCCGTGGATGAATGGCATCGGTGGCGGCGGGTACATGGTCGTTCACGCGCCGGACGAAGACCCGGCGGTCGTCGCCTACCCGATGGTCGCCCCGGCCGGGGCACGACCGGAGATGTTTCCGCTCAGTGGCGCGGGGAGCGACTCGGCGCTCTTCGGCTGGCCGGAGGTGGTCGACAGCGCCAATGTCTGGGGCTATCGCTCGGTCGCCGTGCCGGGAACGGTTGCGGGACTGGCCCTCGCCCTGGAGCGCTGGGGGACGATCTCACTCGCCGAGGCGCTGGCGCCGGCGATCCGGTGGGCTGAGGAAGGCGTCCCCGTGTTCTGGCACACCACGCTGATGATCGCCGGAGATCTCCGTACACTGAAGCATTTTCCCGCTACGGCGGCGATTTTTCTCGACCCGGACGGCACTCCGCCCGTCACCGAAGACCAGACCGATCCTTACCTGCTACGGCAGGAGGACCTGGCGCGGACCCTGCGCGCCATAGCCAGCGACGGCCCCCGGGCGATGTACGAAGGAGCGATTGGGCAGGCCATCGCCGACGACCTCGCCGCCAATGGTGCTCCCTTTACCCGTGATGACTTCGCGTCGTACCAGGCGCGGATCGCCCCGGCGCTCTCGACGACCTACGGGGCATCCGAGGTTCATACCGTCGGCGGTGGAACGGGTGGCACGACCCTGGTCGAGAGCCTCAACATCCTCTCCGAGTTCGATCAGCGAAATCTCGGCTATCACACTCCACTCGCCCTGCATCGCATGGCCCAGGCGTTCCGCGCGGCCTTCGCCGACCGGTATGCCTGGCTGGCCGACGCAACGCAGATCGAGATTCCGGTCGACCTCCTCACGAGCCAGGAGTACGCCCGCGAGCGGGCGGAGAGCCTGACGGCGGAGCGCCTGGAGGCGATTCCCGCTGCGGCGGCGGAGCGGACCGGCGTACGCCACGGACTGGAAACGTCACTCCCCGATTACGTCGCGAGCGCAGCCCCGGGGCAGATGGCGGATGGTTCCACGACGCATCTCAGCGTGATGGACCGCGATGGGATGGCGGTCTCATGCACCCAGACACTCCTCTCGCTGTGGGGAAGCCGGGTCACGACTCCGGGCACCGGGGTGCTCTTGAACAACGGCATGATGTGGTTCGATCCCGAGCCAGGGCGGCCGAACTCGGTCGCCGGGGGCAAGACGCCGCTCTCGAACATGGCTCCGGTGATCCTGGCGCGGGACGGACGGCCGTGGGCCTCGCTGGGGGCTAGCGGCGGGCGGCGCATCATGAACTGCAATGCCCAGCTCGTGATGAACTTCACCGACTGGCGCCTGGCCGCGCAACCCTCGATCAACGCGCCCCGTATTGACTGCTCGACCGCCGAACTGCTTCTCAGCTGGCGTTTCCCAACGGAGACGGTCAAGACTCTCCGGGCCATGGGGCACCGCGTTGGTGTTCGCGACGAGCGCCTCTTCACCGGCGGCTTCGCCTCGCCGGCGGCCATTCGCCACACACCCGACGGTGTCTTCGACGGCGGCGCCGATCCGTACTATGCCCCGGCCACGGCGCAAGCGGCGCATGGGGTCCTGGAGCGGTGACGGAGTGAAGAGGGTGATGGGGCGATAGAAGGTGCCGGAAGGGATGCATCGGGTGACTCAAGCTGGAGCCGTTGTCATACCGAAGGGGCGCTTTCGTATGCTAATGAAGCAAGTAACCATATTTGAGTAACATAAGGCAGCAGCTAGAACAAATAGGCAGACCCCTCTGCCTCGATGACATCACCCGAGGTTGCATTCGAACGGTGCCTTACCACCTCGGACGGCCACCAATCTTGCGTACCGGTCAGGTGACCTAGAATCCAGCCTGCTGCACTCAGTTCGATGTGACGCGCCACTCCTCGCCTTTGACCCCACTAGCTATCTAACTATTCCCTGCTTGACATCCAACACAAATGCTCTACGATGCGGGTGTTCCAACTTGGCAAGAGTCCATAACTCTTGCCAGCAACAATTGAGATGTACCGCGTTCCTGAGAGGGACGGCGGCGTAGGGGCGCCACCGTTCGTTCTGGCCTCAGTTTGGGCACGAGCAAGGCTACACGGACGGGGTACGAATAGGGTCAGGGGGCGCCCATGGGAAGGGTCGGGTCTTGGCTCATCGCCCGCGCGGGCCTTTGCGCGCTGGTGTTCGTTCTCTCCTTGTGGGGAGCGCCAACATCGCTTCCCGGTACGCCGCCGGTCGCTCTGGGGCAGGGTGTAGTCGGTCGGGTGCCAATTCTGGCCTACCACAACGTCGACTATTCCGGGAGTGCCTTCTCGGTGACACCGGAGCAACTCGACGAACAGTGCCGCTGGCTCGTCGAAAACGGCTACACGGCAATCACGCTGGGCGAGTTCTGGGAGGCGGCGACCGGCCTAGGGAAGCTGCCGCCGAACCCGGTCGTCCTCACCAATGACGACGGTTGGTCCAGCGCCATGACGTTTGCCGAGGTGCTCGGACGGTACGGGTTGCCCGGCACGTACTTCATCAACAATGTCTCGCCATTGACCCCGGATCAAATCCTGGCGCTGGCGCAATCGGGCGCGGTCGAGGCCCACACGGTCAGCCATGCCCACCTCGCCGGCTTGGACTACGAGAGCCAACTGGCGGAGATCGTGCAAAACAAGACCTACCTCGAACAGATCACCGGCCAACCTATTCGCTTCCTCGCCTGGCCTTTCGGCGAATCGAATGAGAGCGCCGTCCAGGCGGCCGCGGCGGCGGGCATCTTGGGAGCCTTCGGGCTGGATGGCGCGGCGGCGGATCTCGTCGCCATCAATCCGTACCAGATCCCCCGCATCATGATGGTGGTCGAGGACGACCTTGCCATGTTCGCCGCCAAGGTCGGGGGATGGTAACGTGAGGGAATGACGCTGCGCTGAGGGGGTCGCTTCGCTCGAGGGGGGAGGGGAGAGGCCAGAGGATCTTCTCACTCCTCGCCTACACTCGACCTTGCCGCCTTTGCGATAAGTTCGGCAAGTTCGCCGTCGACTCCTGACGACCGACCTCCGACGACGCTCGTCCTTGCCGTCTCTTTGTCGTCTTGTCGTCTTGCCAATGGCCAACGGCCTACCGTACCGCGACCAGCACCAGGAGCACGATCCCCAAGACAATCCGGTAGATGATGAAGACGGCGGTGCTGGCCCGCTGCAAATAGCGCAGAAGTCCCCAGATGGCGGCGAATCCGGCCAGCGCTGAGGCCACCAACCCGACGGCGAAGACCCCGAGTTGGCCTGCGCCGAGACCGGAGGTCAGCGTATCAAGCAGCCCCTTCGCTCCCGCCGCCGCCACTATGGGTGCTCCGAGGAGGAACGAGAAGCGCGCCGCGTCGGCGCGGGTGAGCCCGCGAAAGAGGCCGGCGGTAATCGTCGACCCGGAGCGGGAGACTCCGGGAATCAACGCTCCGGCTTGCGCCAACCCGATGATCACCGCATCCGGGACGTTGAGACTGGCCATTCCGCGCACATGCTGGGCCGCGCGCTCCGCCCAGAGAAGGAGCAAGGCCAGGGCGATCAAGGCAGCCGCGATGGCGACGATGACCGCGTCCGGTGCCACGCCGCTGGGGTGGTAGACGGCATCGATCGTCTCCGCGCCAAGAAATCCGGCGACCAGGCCAGGCACGGTGCCAAGCGCGATCAACAACGAAAGTCGAGTCATGACGTCGGCGGGGTCATCCGAGCGAAGAATTGCGCTGGGTCGTTGCAGTGCCCGCGGGAAGGCCCGAGCCATCGCCACCAGATCGCGCCAGAAGTAGACGATTACCGCCGCGAGAGTACCCAGGTGCAGCGCCGCATCGAAGGCCAGTCCCGGCGACTCCCAGCCAAGCAGCCAAGGCACTACCAGCAGATGCGCGGAGGAGGAAACCGGCAGGAACTCGGTTAGCCCTTGCACGATGCCGAGCACGATTGCCTGCCAGACACTCACCTACTCCCTCCCGAGCCACCGGCGCCCGGCTGCACCCCCCGGGAGACCGCCTGTGGCGCTGGTGCAAGCTCGTCCTCAACCGCCTCTGCCAAGCTGACGTGGCGGGTTCCGACGATGCCGAGGCGCCACCACTCGATGGCGCCCCAAAGGGTGACCGGTAGCCAGAGCAGCACGTGGAGCAGGACCGCATAGGAGAGGGCCAGCCCGCGGCTCATGTCGAGGGCGCCGGTGACGGCCAGCAAGACGCCCGCCTCGAAGGTGCCGACGTACCCAGGACCAGAGGGCACGAGGGTGGCGAGATTGGCGATGGCGGTCGTCAGCAACGCGGCGGCCGGGGTCATCGCTCCAGCCAGCGGATCACCGAAGGCGCGCGCTACCGTCCAGTACATCGACACCTCGAATCCCCAGGCAACGACCGACGTGATCGCCACCACTGCCAGATCGCCCCGTCGGGTGAGGACGCCCAGCCCTGCCAGGAACGACTCGGCCATGCCCTCGACCCGTGCCGCCAGGCGATCGGGAAGCGGCAGCAGGACCAACCGCAGCAGCCGGTCACGCAGCGTCCCGCCCACGAGCAGGACCACCAGCCCGGCGATAGCCACGGCGAAGACCACGGCCGCCACCAGGGCCACGTGTTGCAACTCGGCATTGAGTCCGACAACGGTCGCCGCACCGCCGACGAACAGGAGCATGGTGACGCCGTCGAAGAGGCGCTCGACGGCGATAGTGGCCAGCGCGGCGGTCTTGCGCACGCCGTAGCGCTTCTCCAGGACCCAGGCGCGCACCAGCTCACCAGTCCGTAGCGGGAGGACGTTGTTGGCGGCGTAGCCGACGATCATGACCGGGAAGACCTCCCGGCTGGGGATGTCGTGCACCGGCCGCAGCAGCACGTGCCAGCGGTAGGCACGGATGGCGATCCCGCTGTAGAGGAGCAGCAGCGCCAGGGGTAGCGTGCGCCAGTCGACCCGCGAGAGCGCGTCCCGAATCTCGTCTGGATGCTGACCTCGGAAGGCGAGGACGAGGAAGAAGAGGCTGACGGGGATCCCGAGCCAGACACGCGCCGAGCGCAGCGCCGAGTGGCGCGCACCGGCATGGGACGTGTTGCCGTTCGAGAGCGATGGCACCGACGAACTGAGCTCCGGGTCTTCTGCCTACCGCGCGGGAGGCTGCCCGGCGCGCCGGAGCGCGGAGTATACGACGTGGGGATGGCTACGGCAGCATCGTACGCACCGGATGGTGCTCGACGTCGAGCGGCCTACTACCCCCGCACCGCTCCGCTAGTCAAGTTGCGCACCATGAAGCGCCAGACGGGGATGGCCAACAGCAACGTCGGGACGGTGCCGACCGCGATGCTGGCCATGAGCATGTTCCAGGTCACGTCGGTGTTGGCGGAGAGCGCACCCAGGATCACCGGCAGGGTGCGTCGGTCGCTGGTAGTGGTGATGAACAGGGCGAAGAGGAATTCGCTGTAGGCGAGCATGAACGAGAAGAGCCCGGCGCCGATGATGCTGGGCAGGGCCAGGGGAATGGCGATGTCTCTGAGGATGCGCCATGGGGAGGCTCCTTTGACCGCGCCGCCTCGTCGATCTCCTCGGGCAGCCCACGGAAATAGAGCGTCAGGACCAGAGTGGTGAAGGGGAGCGTCAGCACCGAGTAGATCGCGATCAGCGCCCAATAGGTGTTGATCAGCCCGAATGTCTGGCACGATCAGATAGTACGGGACCGCAATGGCGACGCTCGGAATGAGCCGGCTCATGAGGACGAAGTTGAACGCGGCCGTGCGCCCGGGGAACCGGATGCGGGCGTAGGCATAGGCGGCAAGGCTGCCGACGATGAAGTTGATCACCATGACCGCGGTGGCGACCACGATGCTGGTCAGCACCGCGCGTGGGACGTCGCGGACCTCGTTCGAGATCATGCTGCGCAGAGCACCCCGCTGCTCGTAGCTCTCGGGGATCTTCCCGGTGAAGATGTACTCGTACGTTTGCAGGTTGGGCGGATCGGCGAACCAGGTCGGAGGAAACGAGAGGAGGTTCACCTCAGGGCAGGACGCTGCCGATGAAGACCAGCACGAAGGGAGCGAGCCAGAAGAAAGCCAGGAGCAGTGCTCCCACATAGATGATGACCCGACGCAGCGGCGACCGCTTGCTCACGCGCGTTCCTCAACCAGGGCGCCCTGCGGGATGACGCGCACCAGAACCAGAATCACGGCCAGCGACGCCAGGGCGATCACCACAGCCAGCGCGGAACCTGCGCCAAAATCGAGTTTCTTGAAGCTCTCGACCCAGGTGAAGTAGGTCAGCATGGTCGTTGCCGTACCCGGACCACCCTGCGTCAGCGAGTAGACGATGTCGAAGTTCGTGAAGGCCATCAGGACGGCATAGAGGGTGACGATGACCAGCATGGGCCGGATGCCGGGCAAGCTGATGTTCCAGAAGCGGCGGAACACGCCGGCACCGTCGACGGCGGCGGCATCGTAGAGCTCGCTAGGGATTGCTTGCAGCGCCGCCAGGAGAAAGATGGTCGTCAACGGCAGCTGGGTCCAGATGAAGACGACGATGACGGCCATCCGGGCTAGGTCTGGGGTCGTCAGCCAGGCGATGTAGTTATCGATCAGGCCAGCGGTGTAGAGCCCGGCGTCCGCGCGCCCCTCAGCGAAGCGCCCACCTCTTCCCCCTCGTTCCCTATAGAATCACCCCCATACTGTTCCCGGATCTTGAGTTCCATGGGGTCGGTTGGGCGAAGAAATGGGAGAGGACGGCGTATGTCGCTCGAGATCGTCACGTTTGTCGGCGGGCCGCTGGAAACCAATGCCTACCTGGTGGCCGATGCGGCTACAGGAGAGGCGCTGATTGTCGACGCTCCCCAAGGGACGGCCAGTCAGATCGTGGAGGAAGCAGCACGCCGCGCCTGGACCATCGGTCAGATCATCATCACCCACACCCACTGGGACCACGTTCTCGACGCCAAAGCCCTCAAGGAGGCGACCGGTGTGCCGTTGCTGGCACACCCCCTGGCGCGGGAACCGCTCGCCAATCCCGCCGCATCCTTTGGTGAGCCCCCGTTCCCGGTGCCCGCGGTGAACGTCAGCGGTACGCTCGACGACGGCGATACCGTGCCCCTCGGTGGGCATACCTTCACCGTCATGCACGTTCCGGGGCACGATCCGGCCCACATCGCTCTCGTCGATGAGAACAAGCGTTACTTTCTGGGCGGCGACGTCCTCTTCCCCGGAGGGCACGGCACGCTCGAAGTCCCCGGCGCGGATATGACGGCCATGTACGCCACTATGCACCGCCTGGTCGCCGAGCTACCGGAGACGACGATCGTCCTCCCTGGCCATGGGGCATCGACGACCATTGGGGCGGAAGCTCCCTGGATTCGACTACTCCGGGAGTAGGCAGGAGCGTGGGTGAGGCTGCGGGACGGCACGTACGCGAAGCTCCAGGAGCCCAGGTGGATGAAATACCCGGTGTACGGTCTCGGGCGCGCTCCACTCGGCAACCAGGCGCTGGCTACCCTTTGACCAGCCGACGTATAGTTGGGACACGGTAGGAATAGGCATCGCGGGCTCCCACCCGACCCCTGCATCCCGTGCGGGCTCGGCCGGGGGAAATCGGGGATGATGGTCGGTCACCCGGCTGGCCACCCCTGCCCCACACCGAGAGGAGAGCGCCGTGTACGTGGTCTCGCAGCACACCATCCTCGACCGTTGGAAGGCAGTGGAGGCGACCCAGGGCCTGATCAACCCGCCACAGGGGATTACCCTCCACCTGTTCCTGACGGATCCCGAGGTCTCCAAGGCTGTTTGTCTGTGGGAGGCCGACTCAGTCGAGACTATACGGGATCTGGTGGAAGAGGCCCTCGGGCCAAACGCCAACAACGAGTTCTTCGCCGTACGCGAGACGGCGGCTGTTGGCCTGCAGGAGTTGACGCTGGGAGTGACGCCCGCTCTGTAGCCCCGACCCGGGCGAACCGCAACGCAATCGAGTTGCCCTGTCTCTTGTCAGGTGCGGCTCAACCCATTTGCGGTGTGACTGAGGTCAGTGGAGCGAGAAGCGACCCGCGAGATAATCGCTGCGGGCCAGGAGTCGCTGCTTCTTGTAGCTCGCGGTCCGCGGGATGGTTCCGTGTCCAACCAGGAGAAGATCTCGGGCGAGGAACCCGAACCGCCGCAGCAGCGATTCTTGAATCTGCTGCGTCAGGACAACTTGCTCTTCGCCGACTGCCTTGGTTTCGACGACGGCGATGACATCGTCGGTGCCTCGCTCTGGGTTATAGACGCCAAAAGCAACGGCCGAGTCAGGGCGCACTCCCTGGTGGCTCTCGATGACCGATTCAATGTCGTGCGCTTCAAAGTTGCGGCCACGCACGATCACGGTCTCCTTGATGCGTCCCAGAACGTAGAGCTCACCACTGTCGAGATAGCCTCGATCACCCGAGTGGTACCAGCCATCCCGAATCGCGTCCGCCGTCAGCTCCGGATCGCGAAAGTACCCCTGCATGAGCGAAGTCCCACGGACACAGATCTCTCCGGCCGCCCGATCCGGCAAGGGACGATCTTCAGCGTCACGGATCTCGACCTCGAGCCCGCGAATCGCTCGTCCGACTCCAACCACCTGGACGGCCTGCTCCGTTGGGCTGTCGACCGCTGACGTGCGCACCGCCACTCCCTCCTGGCTCAGGAGTTCGGGATCGACGTAGTCGCAATTGACGACGTCGGATGATCCATCTGCGCGCGGCCCTGCTTCAACGTGCACAGTTGTAGCCAGCACTGTTTCGGCCATCCCGTACCCCGGACATATCGTCTGTTCGGAGAGCCCGTACGGTCGGAATAGATGCGCAAAATCGGTCAACACTTGCGGTGAAATGTGGTCGGCTCCAACTATGGCACGACGCCACGAGCTCAAGTCGACGTCTTCGAGCTTTGCACTGTCGAACTTACGGACGCACATGGCATAGGCGAAGGTCGGCGCGGCACTATAGGCGACCCGATACTTGGAAATCGTGCGCACCCACGAGAGGGGATCGCGCAGAAACGACAGGGTCGGCATGATCACTAAAGATCCTTGGTAGTAGATGGCCATGAGCAATTGGAGGAATCCGAAATCGTGGGAGAACGGGAGCCAGGTCAAGCCCGAATCTGTCTGGGGTGAACCTTCGATCGCCTCCGCCATCCCGCGTATGTTGCTGATCACGTTGTTGTGCGAGAGCACCACTGCCTTGGGTCTGCTGGTTGATCCCGATGTCATCTGAACGTGTAGGGGGTCGTCGCCATTGAGGACAGGAAGAGAACGGGGTGGAATCGGCGCGTGATCAAGAAGCTCATCCGTGGTGAACACCCGCGCTGGGTCGATACCTGAGTGGCTCTCGGTCAGCCTGCGGACTTCAACCGACACGACCACCGCGGCAGGATCAAGCTTCTCGTAGACGGGCACGACCTGCTGAAGGGTGTCGTCTGCATTCCCAAGCCGCGTGGGGCCAGGAATCGTGCAGGGGAGCGCCCCAAGCAACATGGCGCCGCAGACCATCGCGAAATACTCCGGCGATGCCGGGATGAGCAAGATGACGCGATCGCCCTGCTGGACGCCGCGTGTACGAAGTCCAGCCGCCGCCTTGCGTGCGGCAAGCCACAGCTCCGGGTACGTCAAGCGTTGTTCGCTTCCTCGGCCGTCGAGCAAGACGAGCGCAGGGGCGACGATTTTCGGGACTGGCTTCTTTGCCGCGGCGCGAAGCGCAGCTGCCAGTGTCGTGATGGAGGGATCGTCCTCTATCGCCCGTCGCTCGAGCTGGGCGGCGTCACGCCTGCCCAGTTCGTGTCTGGCTGCGGTCTCACCAATCATCGTACTACCCTATCCTGGGGAACTCGTGCCTGCACGAACCCTCGGCAGTACCGTCTAGCGGAGTCCAGCAGGCGAAGCTGCGAGGCATCCTAAGCCTCCTCACCGCCATCGTGTGCCGACCCGATGGCCTGCTTCTCCTGGATGTGTCGAACCACATCACCGACCGTGACGAATGCGAAGGCTTCATCATCGGAAATACTGATGTTGAAGCGCTGCTCGATTCGCAGTATGAGGTCCACGAGGGCTGCGGAGTCAAGGAGAAGGCTGAGCAGGGGCGTCTCGGAGTCGAGATTGGTGAGATCGAGAGTCTCCTGATGGTAAACCTCGACGGTGGCTGCGACCAACTCCCTCAGCTGAGCCACGATCGCGCTCTCCGAATCAATGGCTGGCTCACGCATCTTCTTGCCGCGGGTCGGTCCCGAGCGCTGACAGTGCAATCATGTCGTGCAGTGCTTCAAGGTGTGATTCCATCACAGTTCCTGACAGCGAGTCCCGGAAATATCTCTCCAGCGAATACTGCTTGAGATACTCAATCCGTCCACCCCCAAATGGTCGCTCGGAATAGGGCGCGACCGTCATCTGACGACGGTGCTGATCATCGCGGAAGGCAAGGATCATCCGAGCATCGTTCCTACGGTGATGATCGACCCGGGAGGTCGGCCCCGCTATGTCATCCACGATGGCAGTCTGCCACACCGTGCCGAGCGGTGCCGGGAAGAGGTGCGCTATGGAATGGGCGCTGCAGACGACTCCAACAAGAGTGTTCATCCGCCAGTGGCGCCTCGTCAAGGCATGGGCAGGGCAGAGGATTCGAACCTCGCCACGGCCAGTTGTCATCAACGCTGGGATCCGATTGTTGAGCGCGGTTCGGTATCCCCGAGCGGTTCCTCTTGTCAAGGCGCCCCTGTAGGTTTCGCTTCACTTGGGCCTTGCATTCTTCACCTTAGGCTGAACTCCATCACGCATTAATGCTGGTTGCAGTCGCTACACATACCCGATACACTGCCACTCCCGGAGGCAACCAAGTCGACTTACGGAGCGATCGCCCTGCGCTGGAAGCGAGAAACGACCACATGAAGTCAGGACGGCGCGTCGTAATCACCGGGATGGGCATCGTGAGTCCACTCGGCAGTGGGGTGGAGGCGTTCTGGTCTGCCTTGCTTAACGGCGCCTCCGGCGCGCGCGCGATCACGGAGTTCGACGTGTCGCGCTGTCGCTCACGCATCAGTTGTCCAGTCAACGGGTTTGCGGCGGAACCGTACTTTACGCCGAGGGAGATGAAGCGCATTAGCCGCATTTCCCAGCTCGCGATCAAGGCATCAGATGAGGCGCTCACCGATGCCGCCACGAGCGAAGATACCCCCGACCGGGAGCAACTCGGCGTGATCATGGGCAGCACGCTCAGCCCCTTCGTCGCCGCTGAGACTTTCTACGCGAGCTACTTCGAGCGTGGCAATGTCGACCCCCTGACCATTCCCTACAGCATGAGAAACGCACCGGCCTCCAACGTCTCCATCCGATTCGGTCTGCGCGGGCCCCTCATGACGACCGACGCCGCCTGCGCATCTTCCGCCCATGCCGTGGGTATGGCCGCCCTGCTGATTCGATCGGGTCAAGCCGACGCCGTGCTGGCGGGAGGTGCGGATTCCGGCCTTTCACCTAGGCTCTTCTACACGTGGGATCGACTCCGCGTCATGGCCACGGGCAATGACTGCCCGGAACGGGCCAGTAAACCGTTCAGCCGCAACCGCGACGGGTTTGTGATGGGTGAAGGAGCCGGGATGCTCCTCCTCGAGGAGGAGTCAGCTGCTCGCCGCCGAGGAGCACGGATCTATGCCGAGGTGGCGGGCTATGGCGCTGCAAGCGACAGCTATCACCTCACCGAACCGACCCCGGCTGGACCGGCGGCGGCAATGACCCGTGCCATGGCGGACGCCGAACTCGGCGTTTCCGAAGTCGACTACATCAACGCCCACGCCTCGGCAACACCGTGGAACGACAGGGTGGAAACGCAAGCGATCAAGGACGCATTCGACGCACATGCGTACCGCATCCCGATCGTCGGCATCAAAGGGGCGACCGGTCACCTCATGGGCGCATCCGGCGCGGTCGAGCTGATCAGCTGCGTTTTGGCTTTGCGCGACGGGATCGTGCCACCCACGCTCAACTTTGAGACTCCCGACCCCGACTGTGACCTCGATTACGTTGTCGAAGGCGCACGGCGGGTGCCGCTCGCCGTTGCCATGAGCAACTCGTTTGCTTTCGGCGGCAGCAACGCCAGTCTCGTGCTTCGGGCCCACGCAGAGTCGTAGCTCAGGGGCGGATGATCGGGTTCGGGGTGAAACTCCGTCGGTTCGAAATGGCCGGCGTGGGGGAGCTCACGGGTCAAAGTGCGTGAGTCACAACCAAACCGCGGCACCGCGACATCCAACGCGACGAAGCTGAGCACGAAGCCGAGGAATTCGAGAACGCCATCGCCGCTGGGCTGGCGCCCTCACCGCCCATGATGAGCACAGCTGGGTTCGCTTCTGCGACTCCGCTCTCCCTGTCCAACCGTGAGAGCCGCTCTAGGTTGGCGCCGATGTCCCCCGGAGGCGAGCTTCTGACTTGTCGATCCAATCCCGGACATACTGCGCGATCATGGACTGTCGCCTGGCCAGAAACTCCTCACCGCCGAGGGTAATGTCTGGGAGAACAGCCGTTTCGAACGTTCCGAGCACCACTTCCTGCCATGGCGCCCACACACCCAACCCGTGCCAGGTTTCGGTCATGACGTAGGTGAGATCGATAGGCAGGGCTTGCGGCCGGTAATAATGGGCAAGTCGCATGATGTTCCTGGTTTCATGCACCGGGGGGTGACCGGGCAACACCGTGGCGAAGTCCGGGCGGATCGGCACCTCAAAGAAGAGGATGCCGGCGATCTCCTCACCTGAATCGAGGAGTTGCTTCGCCGTCTCCCATGCCGCATAGCCACCAATACAATGTCCAGTCAGAAGGAACGGCCCCTTCCCCTGGATGGCTCGCATTTGCTCGATGTACTGGGCGACCACCGCCCGGGCCCCGCGCTCACGCACCAGGTCGAGTTGTGAATCGTCGCGCGCGAACGCCCAGAATGGATGGTCCCGACCGACGCGATCGGCTATTTCAGCCTCGATGCGAATGGCCATGGGCTCGTTGTCAGCGGAGGGAAAGACAAAGACGGGTCGTCCTGCCCCCTCGGGTTGGAGGGGGATGACCCAGTCCGGGAAAAAGGGCGTGACCCCTTCGCTTGCGCCGTCGTCTTGAGAGCCACGAACCGCGGCAGTCTGACTGCCATCAGAATGGGCCCGAGCCGTGGCAACATCTCCGATCATGGCTTTGAATCATCAT
The DNA here is from genome assembly GCA_963751075.1 of uncultured Chloroflexia bacterium. GTDB lineage: Bacteria > Chloroflexota > Chloroflexia > Thermomicrobiales > UBA6265 > JACCXM01. The sequence continues at coordinate 255,346 of CAVVTE010000018.1, forward strand.
TCAGCGATCCGCCTGCCGCGGGACTGGCAGAGCGGCGGTTAGCTAGGGTTCGTGCTGCGTGGGGAAAACCGGTTCTAAGCGAACATCGCCTGGCAATCTGCGCGATTTCTCCTGCACCATCCTCACGTCTTGGCACCGAATCCCGGGTGCCGTCTTCATCCGCCAGAGCAGGCAACGCAACTCCGAAGTGTGCGTCCCCACTTCACGGTCACCGATGGTCCGAGCTGCGCTTTGCGCTTGAGTTCAGAGCGCTGAGGCAACGGGACGGGCCACATTCCGGTACCGGAATGTGGCCCGTCCCGCCCGCATTATCCCCTAGCGGATTGGGCTGCTGCACACGTGCCACTCACACATCGGTTAGAGCAGCACTGGCTGTTGTCATCGCAGGCCGTACCAGAGGTCTTGCAGACGCAGGTGGGCGGAGCGGTGTTGGTATTACACCCTCCTGAGCAACACTGCGATGCGGTCGCCGCACTGCAGTTGCGTGCCCGGTCCGTTACAGCAATTGAACGTCCCGGCGGTGGCGCCGAACGCTCTTCCGCAGACGGTGCCCGCGCAGCAGGCGGCCGTCCCTGTGCCCCCCTGCACGCAGGGATTACCTTGGGTAACACAGACAGGACTCGGCGGGGCACGGTGGCACAGGGGGACTCGTAGCAATGCACACAGCATTGGCGCACTGTCCGGCCGTACCTCCTGGAGGCGTGCACGCGGTCCCGTTCGCCTTTGGCTTCTTCTTGCCCTTGTTATTGCATGTTTCGCATGGGCCGGCCGTCTTCAGGCACTTCTTCTTCTTGTTCTTCTTATTGTTCTTCTTCTTCGCCTCTCCCTCGGCCATCCCGAGAGCACTGAGCGCACCGCCGAAGAGTGCACCTAGCGTCAGGCGTCTGGTCTTCAGCGATCCGAGCACCTTAGACATTTCGTCAAACCGGGTGTCCTCCACAGGATCCTCCTGACGCGCGTGACGTGACGAACCGACGGCGGCGGGGTAACTGAGATTGGGAACCTGTCGCCATCCTATACCTCACGCTGTTGCCTGTCAACCGGGAACATTCGTGCTGGCGGTTCACCTATGTCTCAGGAGTTGGTGGAAGAATGCTGGTTCGTCGCCCTGGTTCAGCCTTGTAGCCGGTGAGGCGCCGGACGCCGCTCCGGTGCGTGACAAAGTGGGTGGACCAAGAAACGCCGACGGCATAGGCTAGAGGCCCCGGAAGGAGACCTCGCGATGCACGTGAGCTTGACCCCGACCCAGCGATCGGACGTCGAAGAGGCGATGGCGACGGAACAGCGGGCACGATCGTAGCAGCGCTAATCGGCGATCCTCCTGCTGGGTAACGGCCGGGCACCACGGGCTAACCAGGAGTCGCCGCCCCTGCCGACCGGCTTCCAGGTCTTACCCCGGCGATGGGTGGGAGAACGCCCCGTTGTTGAGGGGGAACGCTATCGCCGCTTGCGCAGCGACGACGCGGGGCATCCTGAGACCGAGCAAGCCTGGATTCCACTCGCCATGAGTTCCCTCATGCTGGCTCGCCTGGCCCGATGACCCCTTCCTCAGACACCCACTAAACAGAAGCGCGACAGGTTAGGCGAACCGGTCTACACGATGCTCACCCAGCTGTGCACACGCTGGTGCTGTTCCTCGGATTCACGCACTCCCGAGGCGCGCCGATGGCGCCAGCCGTCGCGGCTCCGGCCGCTCGAAGTTTCGTTGGAGCGCCACCAGGTCGAGGTCAATCGTCGCCAGGTCGACGAGGGACACCTCGTCGCCGGCCCAGGCGCGCAAAGTCGAGACGCTCTTGAGGTAGCCGCGGCAGGCCGAGCAGGTCTCCACCTTGCGCGCCTCGCCGTCCTGCTCGGAGACGAGCGCGGCGCGCGCCTGGTGCCCGATGACGCCACAATAGGGGCAGCGGATGCCGGGTTGCGTCCAGTCGCCCCCGCAGCGAGCACAGCGGAGCCGTCGCACCCGTTCCAGCCCGCGTTGCTCGGCCAGGTGCGGCCAGCCACCACAGATCGCGCAGTAACCCTCGTCCCAACGCGCATCGACGGCTGGTCCAAAGCGTCGGCGCAGCGCCTGTAGCAGTGGCATTGCCGCCAGCGCCGCGACAGCCGCCAGGACCTCGGCATCGACGTTCAGCGACCGGGCGACGTCTTCCAGTCGGTCGCCATCCGCATTGACCGCTGCCTCGAGAAAGGCCAGAGTGTCGAACGCGTTATCACCCGCCGCGGCGCGGAGGACGATCGCCTCCGGCCCAACTCCAGCGGCGAGGACCAGCAGGCGGCGTACCCATTGGTCCGCGAGCCGGCCATTGACCGGGATCCTCGCTCCCGCCAGCAGCGGCGTGCCAGGGGAGCGCTCCGTCCGCAAAATCGTGGCGGCGGCGATGGCATCCCAGGCCGGATCGGCCACTTCCTCCAGCACCGTGGAGAGCGCGCCCAGCCAGGGAGCCGCTTCCGGCTGGGAGGTGAGAAGCACGTCCATCTGACGACGGGCGCCCGGGGAGATCGTCACGGGGTCAGGTCGGGAGCTGGAGTCGGGAGTCGGGAGTGGCGAAGACGGGCTTGATGCGGGTCCGCCGCGATGCAAAATAGGTGTCCATCCGAGAGACAGCGAGTAATCTCGTCGTTTTGCGTCCATATGAGACTCTTTGCCAAGATCCCTCGTGCAACGTGCAGTTCCTCGGGCTGACACTATCTGGTATCGCCAGTTCCAATCTCATCACCGATCCTTCTCGTCTGGTGATGGGAGAAGGAAGCGTATCGCGCGCCTGGACTGGCGGCCATCCGCTGAGGCGGATTTCGACATGATGGAGAGCAAGTCACGACCGTGATGTATCCTCGCTGGCCCCCTGCTCATCAAGAGGAGAGACCGTTCCAGTTCTTGCAGCCGCCCTCGCACGCCCTACAGCCGGTGCAGATGGTGGTGTCGATGAAGCACCCCATCGGAGCCGCGGGGTAAGCCCCTGCCGGAATCAGCTGGGAGCCAGCCGCGGGTCCCTTGCTTGCGCGGCGCCGATTGGCGTGGCAAAGGGGACCCCGGGTGAAGGGGACCCCGCCAGAGCGGGGACGAGGGAACTAGGGATCCCAGGTGACCGGGGGCTGGGGTCGGCTGGGCTGGGACTGCCATCACGCCTTCTCCACGTTGCAGACGAACGCCTTGGATTCGTGGATGGTGACATTGGGATCACCGACCATCAGGGAGAGGTCGTTCGTGACCGCGCCGGTGACCAGCCCCTGGTAGCCCCAGTGCCAGGGCAAACCAACGTGGTGAACGGTCTTGCCAGCTACCTGCATCGGGCGCATGCGCCGGGTCACCAGGGCTTTGGCGGTGATCTCGGCGCGCGGGGTGATCACCCGCACCACCTCGGTGTTGGCGATCCCCTTCTCGCCCGCCAGCTCGGGGCTGATCTCGACGAAGAGCTCCGGCTGCAGCTCCGCCAGCCAGGGCAGCCAGCGGCTCATCACCCCGGAGAGGTGATGCTCGGTCAGGCGGTAGGTGGTCAGCACGTAGGGGAAGGCCGGATCTTGCGGGTCGGCCCGCGGATTGCCGTCGACGTCCCACGCCTTCAATACCGGTGAGTTCTGCTGCGATGGGTAGAGGGCGTTTGCCACGGGCGACTCGACCGGCTCGTAGTGCGTCGGGAAGGGACCATCGACGAGACCGGTCGGGGTGAAGAGCCATCCCTTGCCGTCCGCTTTCAAGATGAAAGGGTCGGTTCCGCTCAGCGCGTCCAGCCCGATGCCATCCGGATCGGGCTCGGCGTCTGGCGCCTTGGCCACGGCAAAGTCGGGGACGTCCTTGCCCGTCCACATGCCGGGTTCATCGGTTGCCGGGTTGACCTTTTCCGGGTCCCAGTAGATCCAGGCTTTCTCTTCGGACCAGGGTGTCCCGTCCGGTCGGGCGGAAGCGCGGTTGTAGATGATGCGCCGGTTGGCAGGCCAGGCGAAACCCCAGCCCAGATTGGCCGAGCCGCCGCCTTCAGCATCCGGCACACGGGAGGCCGCTTTGAGGTTCTCCAGCCCCGGCTTGGGGAAGATGCCGGAGTAGATCCAGGAGGCGCAGGTGGTCGAGCCGTCATCCTTCAGCGCCTCGAAGCCGGGCAGGTGCTCTTCCGGATTGCCGGACATGTACCCGTTGATCTCGCGCATGATCTTCAGCGCGCTGGGCTCATCCTTGATCTGCCAGGCCTCGACCTCATCCGGATCGGGCTCGTAGTCCCAGACCAGGTTGAGGAGCCCCTGGTCGCGCGCCTCGGTGCTCCCCTCGTAGAGCGTCTTCAGCCGCTTGCCGAGGTGGTAGGTAAACCAGATGTCGGAGCGGGCGTCGCCGGGCGGGTCGACCGCCTTGTGGTGGTACTTGATCAGGCGCTGCGTGTTGGTGAAGGTGCCGTCCATCTCCGCCACCTGAGCCGAGGGGAAGAAGAAGACCTCAGTCTGGATGTCCTCGGTGCGGATCGAGCCGTCCATCACCTCCGGCGCCTTGTACCAGAAGGCGGCCGTCTCGGTTTCGAAGTTGTCCTTGACCACCAGCCAGTCGAGCTTGCCCAGCGCCAGCCGCTGGTAGCGGGCGTTCTGACCACCGACCGCGGGGTTCTGGCCCATGGCGAACATACCGCGCACGCGCCCCTCGTTCATGGCGATCATCATCGGCATGTGGGAGTGGTCGCCGGAGACGCGGGGATGCCAGCCGAAGCCCCAGTCGTTCTCCTTGGTGGCCGCGTCGCCGTACATCGACTTCAGGTAGGAGATGAAGAACTTGGGCGTGTTGGCCCAGTAGCTGGTCGGCAGCGTCTCGGCTTTGAGGTACTCCTCGACGGTGTTGTGGGTTTTGAGCACGGTCGGGGCGGGCATGTAACCGTGAATGGAGTGATAGAGGGTGGGGACGTCGGTGCTGCCCTGGATGGTGGCGTGCCCGCGCAACGCCACGATACCGCCGCCGGGCCGGCCGATGTTGCCGAGGAGCAATTGCAGTATGGCCGCGGTGCCGATCATCTGCACACCGTGCGTGTGCTGAGTCCAACCGACCGCGTAGCAGATAGCGGAGGTCTTGTCCGGACCGGAGTTGTTCAGCAGCGTCTCCGCCACCTCGACGATCCGCTCCGGGGGGCAGCCGGTGACCTCAGAGACCATTTCCGGCGTGTAGCGGGCGAAGTGCTTCTTCATGTGCTGGAAGGCGCAGCGGGGGTCTTCCAGGGTCGGGTCCAGTTCCGCCGGTGGCGGTTTCAGATCCCGAACCAGAGCGTCGTAGGGAGGTCCCGAGGGAACCGGGTCTTCTTCACCCGGCTGTCCTGACTCGACCCCCTGCTCGCCCGATTGGGCAGTGGCGGCAGAGCGGCCCTGGTCGCCGATGGCGGTGCGCGCGTACTGCCAGGTCTCGGGGTTGTACTGACCGACGAAGCCGTTGAGACCCCAGGTCCCTTCCATATATGGACCGAGCCCGGAGAAGACACCGAGCGGTTTGCCCTCCGCCTCATCCTCAGTATCGAGGAACCCCTCGTTGATGATCGTGGCGGCATTGGTGTAGGTGGTGACGTACTCGCGGAAGAAGGGCTCGGAGTTCCACCGCTCCGAATTGATGACGTAGTTGATGATGCCGCCGAGGAAGGCGATGTCGCTGCCGGCCCGGATGGGAGCGTGGAGATCTGCGACCGCAGTAGTGCGGGTGAAGCGCGGGTCGGCGTGGATGACCCTGGCGCCCTTGAGCTTGGCCTGCATCACCCAGCGGAACGCCACGGGGTGGCACTCCGCCATGTTGGAGCCTTCGATGAGGATCGCGTTCGAGTGAACGAGGCTACCGGGGAAGGTTGTCGCCGCACCGCGGCCGAGTCGCACCCCCAGACCGGGGACGCTGGCGGAGTGTCATATACGGGCCTGGTTTTCGATGGCGACCACCCCCAAGCCGCGCATCAACTTTTGTTGAATGTGGTTCCACTCGTTGTCTAGCGTCGCCCCGCCGAGGGAAAAGATGGCCGTAGTCGCCATCTGGATCTTCTCTTGTGGCTCGCCGTCGGCGTTGGTCCCCGCGTAGGTCTCCTCGAATGTTTCGTCGCGGACCTGCTTGACCCGCTCCGCGACCATGTCCATCGCCTCTTCCAGCCCCAGGGTTTCCCACGCCGTGCCGCCGGGACGGCGATAGAGCACCTGGGTCATCCGATTCGGATTGACGTGGAGCTGGTAGGTGGCGGCGCCTTTGGGGCAGAGGGTGCCCTGGTTGATGGGGGAGTTAGGATCGCCCTCGATATCAAGGATGACCCCATCCTTGGCGTAGATCATCGTGTCGCAGCCGACCGCGCAGTAGGGGCAGACGCTGGGGTACTGCTTGGCCTCGGCGATGCGCAGCGCCCAGGCGCGGTCCTGCGCCGGACGCAGGTCGATGCCAAGCGCGGACATCGCGGCCAACGCGCTCCCAGCCAGGCTGCGTCCGAGCAACCGGCGCCGGGGAAGGACGGTACTCTCCATGATTCCTACTCAATCCCACCGGGAAACGATGCGCGCCGACCCGAGGAGTGGGGCTACTGCCAGGGAATGGGGATGGAAGGCGGCGACGCATACCACTGGTTGGCGAATCGTAGCACTGGGCGTACCAGTGTCAAGTGAGGTGAGAAGGCGAGGAGGCGGGCAGATAGAGGTGCTTCTCTTGTGCCTTTATGGTTTTATTCTTTCTTCGGTTCTTTATCGATAGTTTCATTATTTGACTAGGAGAGCCACGTCTCGGCGTGGCTGTTTGCTCTCGCGCCTCGACACTCAGCACTGGCTTCGTCCCATGGTGATGGCGAGACGAGAAGGAGCAGGAGGGAGAACGGGTGGAGTGTCTTGCGTCATGGGCCTGGACGCTGGATGAAGTTGCCGAACTTGGCAAAGGTGGCAAACATCGCAGGAATCAGGAGGGACAGAGTCTTCACCGCCGGGGACAGCCAGGGATACGCCTCCTTCAGACCGTCATCCGCCGAAGCACTCGGGAAGACCACAGCTCGGTGTGACGATTCACCCTGGAGAGACGCCCAATCCTCATGTCTGCCCGTAGGGCGACCGCTGGTCTCACCGGATGACAGTCCGGATGTGCTTGCATCGTCCTCAACATGGGGTGAGATCGATGATGATATGGTGAGCCGGGCCGGGGTGAGCTGACCGTCGGTCATGCGACGATCGGCAGGGACTACGTCCAGCCGCGCGTCCGGAGACGGACTATGCCTGACCTCCCAACCGGTACTGTCACCTTTCTCTTCACTGACATTGAGGGCAGCACCGCGTTGTGGGAACAGGACCAGATGACCATGTCCACGGCGGTGGATCGTCACCTCTCACTGCTTCGCACTGCTATTGAGGCCAACGGTGGCGTGCTGTTCAAGACCGCGGGGGATGCAGTGCAGGCAGCATTCCCCACTGCCCCAGCTGCCGTCGCTGCTGCGCTCGAAGCCCAACGGTCGCTGGCGACGGCAACGTGGTCGGAGTTCGACCACCCTCTCACGGTCCGGATGGCGGTCCATACTGCCGATGCCGAGCCGCGCAATGGGGATTACCTCGCTCCTGGTCTCAATCGCCTTGCTCGACTGCTGGCTGCCGCCCACGGCGGACAGGTGCTCCTGTCCCTCTCCGCCCGAGATCTGGCCCGCGACGCGCTGCCTCCTGGGACGAGCCTCCGTGATCTCGGGGAGCACCCACTCCGTGATCTGGACCGTCCTGAGCGGGTCTTTCAACTGCTTCACCCTGATCTGACTGCCGACTTCCCCCCGATCCGGACTCTGGCGACCCGGTCCAGCAATCTTCCGGCGCAACCGACGCCGTTTCTCGGTCGCGAGGAGCAGGTGGCGCGGGTTGTTGACCTCCTGCGGCGCGAAGACGTCCGTCTGCTGACGATCACGGGACCGGGAGGCGTCGGCAAGAGCCGGCTGGGCCTGCAGGCCGCGGCCGATCTGCTGGAGAACTTCCCGGACGGCGTCTGGTTCGTCGATCTGAGCGTACTCGACGATCCAGCCCTGGTCCCCTCGGCCATTGCCGGCGTGCTTGGGGTGCGCGAGGCGGGGAGTGGGCTAACCGACCGCCTCAGCAGCGCGCTCACCGGAAAACGGTTGCTGCTCGTCCTGGACAACTTCGAGCGTGTCCTCGAGGCGGCCACGACAGTCTCCGACCTGCTCGCTCGTGCCCGGGGTCTGAAGGTGCTGGTCACGAGTCGCACGCCGTTGCACATCTCCGGAGAGCGAGAGTACCCGCTCTTGCCACTCCTCGTACCCGACCCGACGGACATGCCGCCGCTGGAGCGGCTGAGCCAGTTCGAATCGGTACGCCTCTTTGTTGAACGGGCACAAGCTGTCAGGCCCGACTTCACGGTGACCACTGCCAACGCTTCCGCCGTGGCGGAGATTTGTTACCGGCTCGATGGCCTGCCGTTAGCTATTGAGCTCGCCGCCGCCCTCGTCCGGCTGCTCCCGCCGCACGCACTGCTCCAGCGCCTGGAGCTGCGCTTGCCGTTGTTGACCCGAGGCGCCCGCGACGTTCCGGCGCGGCAGCAGACGATGCGCAATGCCATCGCTTGGAGCCACGATCTCCTCACTGCCGAAGAGCAAATCCACTTCCGGCGCCTGGCGGTCTTCGCCGGTGGCTGCACGCTGGAGGCGGCGGAGGCGGTCGTCAACCAGGAGGGCACGCGCGACGTCTTCGCGGGCCTTTCCTCGCTGGTCGACAAGAGCCTGTTGAGGCAAGACGAGGGGGCGGACGGCCAGCCGCGCTTTCGGATGCTGGAGACGGTGCGAGAGTATGGACTGGAGCGCCTCGACGCGAGCGGCGAGGGGACAGCCAGCCGCGGCCGCCACGCCGGTTACTTTCTCTCTCTGCTCGAACAGCGCGACCTCCAGGACTTCGACCAGGCATGGCTGGATGTCATCGAACGCGAGCATGACAACGTGCGTGTTGCGCTGGGGTGGTCGCGGGAGTCGGGCGACCACGACATGCTCATCCGCCTGGCTGGCGCCCTCGTCTGGTTCTGGTACTACCACGGCCATCTGAACGAAGGGCAGCGCTGGCTGCGCCAAGCACTCGAGACGCCCCAGGATGCCGGCGCGCCGCAGCCACGGGCCTTGGCCCTCACGGCCGGCGGGCTGCTGGCGAATGTGTTAGGAGAAACGGAACGCGCGGACGAGCTATTGACGGCGAGCTTCGACTGGTGGGAGCGGAGCGGCGACGCCTTTGGCTACGCGATCGCGCGCAGTCTGCTCGGCGGCGTCCGGGTGAACCAGGGGCGGTACGATGATGCCGCAGCCCTCTTTGCGGCCAACGAGGCCGCACTCCACGATGCTGGAGATGAAAGCTGGCTCGGCCACGCCAGCTTTCATCTCGGCCTGATCGCCTGGATGCAGGGGGACGATGCGCGCGCCCGCATCCTGCTGCGAGACGCCGTCGAGCGCTTCGATCGCTCCAGGGCGCCAGCCAATGCGATCGATCCGCTGCGCTATCTGGGACTGATCGCCTGCGCTGCCGGCGACCTCGACGAAGCGGCCGTCTGGTTTTGCGAGGAGTTGACCCGGCTGCGGCAGGAGGGCAACCGGGCCGCTATCGCGGTCGGCCTAGCCGACGTGGCGACTTTCGCCGCGGCGCGCGAGGCGTGGCAGCCCGCGGCGCGACTCTTTGCCAAGGCAGAGGAGCTGCTTCAAGCCGAGGCCGCGGCGTTCTCCCTGCCGGCGCGTGATCACTACGAGCGGGCGCATGGTCGTGTGCGAGGAGGCACTACGTGCTGATGTCTATCAAGCGGCCGCTGGCGCAGGTCGGGTGCTCACCGTGGAGCAGGCTTTGGTGGAGGCTGAGGCAGCGCTGAAGCTGGAGTGCGTTGGAGGTGACGGTGCCGCGCCCGCGCCATGAGGAGGACGATCGGACCTGATGACGATTGGGGGAATACCGTGCATGCGCCTGCTGGGACGCTTCTGTTCGCGCCGAGGGGCGTGCTCCACGCCACAGTCAACCCCAGCACCCAGCCAGCGCGCTATCTCGCGTGGTTCACACCCTCAAGGACGGAAGGGTACTTTGCGGAGCGTGCAGCGGTGATCGAGGCAGCGGACGGGAATCCTGACCCCACGCAGGTGGATGCGCTCAGGATTCGCTACGGTATGGAATTCGCAGGCGAGCAGCCAAGCTGACCGAATGCTGTGGTCGCGTCATCAGCGCTGAATCGGAGAACAATTGGGTCGACCTTTTCCTTGACACCAGGGTTTCGCATCCCACGCTTTACCACACCTCCAGGGTGCGTGCTCGCGCCGAGGAGTGTGTGCTGCTACGCAGAATCGGGATGGCCAAGCTTCCCTGCAAGCACCGCTAGTTCTACAGCCCCATGGGCTGCTGCTTGCGTGGTTGATCCTCTCAGGCAGTGCGATACCCCGCGAACGTTCGCGCCCCCACACGACTGTAACGATAGCGGCTGCAACGACGAGGAGCAGACTGGTGATGTGCTGGGCGGCGTACGGGCAACGGAGCGGCGACACTATGGAGGTTCCTTCCCGAACAGGCAGGAGATGAGCGCGTGAACGACCCGACGCGAATCGACGAGTCGACTCGAGAGCACCTGCGAGCGGCGAGCACGGCGACGATCGCCACCCAGCTCTTCCGGCTCGGGCTACGTAATCAGTTTCTCAACGGGCTGCTGCCGGCGAATGCGGAGCACTGCCGGTTTGTCGGTGAGGCGGCGACGTTGCGCTCCATCCCGATGCGGGAGGACCTCGACGTGCTGGAGGCATTCCGCGACCCGGAGCATCCACAACGCAAGGCGATCGAGACGGCGCGTGCGGGGACGGTGCTGGTCATGGACTGCCGGGGGGAGACGCGCGCGGCGTCGGTCGGCAACATCCTGGTCACCCGGTTGCGGGTGCGGGGAACCGTGGGGCTGGTCACGGATGGGGCGGTGCGTGACTACCCCGAGATCGCCGCCCAGCCCTTCCCGGTTTTCGCCGCCGGCCGCTCGGCGTCGATCAGCCTCAGCGCGCACCACGCCGTCGATTTCAATGTGCCCATCGCCTGCGCGGGAGTGGCCGTCTTCCCTGGAGACGTGCTGGTCGGCGACGCTGAGGGGGTCATCGTCATTCCGCGCCACCTGGCGACCTCGATCGCCCACCCGGCCGCCGAACAAGAGGAGTTGGAGCGGTTCCTCGTCGAGAAGATCACGAGCGGCGCTGCATTACCAGGAACTTACCCGCCAAGCGAGCAGACGATGGCCGAGTTCGCGGAATGGAAGCAGCGGCATGGGTGATGGGTGAAAAGGGAAGTGGAGCGTGACGTACTGAACCATCGCGCGCGAAGCTCGTTGGAGGATGCCGGGATCTTCGTCTCACGGCTCGACCTACCAGATGACGTTTAGCGGAGCTGCGCTTCCCACTCGATCTTCGTTATTGTGTACTCGACGGCCTCCCCATCGAAACGCTCGGGGAGGTGATCCCAAGCATCTCCACGAACTGGTCGGGTGTCAGGCGGTACGCTCGCGCGAGCGTCATACGCACTTTTCCATGACCCGGCGCGAGGCGAGGTTGTCCCGGAAGGCCGTGGCAACCACGCGCTCCGCGCCGAGGTCGGTAAACCCCTTGCGGATCAGTGCCCGTGCGCCTTCTGTCGCGTACCCCGTTCCCCACACCACCCTGCGCAAGCGGTAGCCGAGCTCCGGTTGATCAACGGGGTCGCCTTCCTGAGGCCGCAAATGAAACCAGCCGAGAAACCGGTCGGTTGTCTTGTCGATCGCCGCCTAGAAGCCATAGCCGTCGAAGCGGTCGTAATAGCTCATGAAGGCCGGGAGGTAGTCCTGCTCCACGTCCTCACGCGGCGTGGAGGCGCCGCCCGTGATGTAGCGCATCACTTCAAGATCGCTATCGAGGTTGACCAGATTGTCCACGTCGTCGTGGGTGAACCGGCGGAGGAGCAGCCGTTCGGTTTCCAGGAAGACGTTCAACCGTGTTCTCCTGACAGGATTCGGTGAACGTTGCCGGTACTTCTTGCCTTGATGACGTTTTTATCGAACATGGGGATACCCCGACGACTCCGCAGCGGTTCGATCATGCGACACACGCGAGATCCCAACTCAATTGTCACCAGCAGTTGTCCGACTTTGGATCCCGGCTCGAAGACTACCTAGCAATCGAACACTCGGGATACGTGGCGACGAAGTCCAGGTCGCGCATCGTGACATCGAAGGCGACGGTTGCGGCTGACCCGAAGGGGTCGGGGCGGCGGACGCCGTACGGGTCGATTGGCAATGAGGCGCCACGGCGTATCGTTACGGGGCACGTGGGTTCGTTCTCGAGGCGGTTTCGCGGCCGCTGCTGGCGCAACAGACGGCTCGCCCCTCGTCGTTTTCGTCTCTCCCATCGATCGGGGATCGCCATGACCGAGAGCGATTAGGAGACAAACGATCCCGTTCCCTTTGGGGAGGCGTGTTGGATCCTTACCGCTACGTCTGCGCTCTCGTCAACAGTCCACGATCTCCGATCAATTCAAGTCCTTGCCCCGCGGCCAGATCGCGCTCCCGACTCCTGGCACCCCGGGCACGTAAGTCGTTCTCCTCCGAAGTCCATTTCCAAGGCAGTTCCGCAAATGAGTAGTGCCCTCGATGTGCGTCCGCGCCAGCAGACGCAAGATTGGTCCGTTGCCGACACTGACTTGCCAGCGCCAGCAACGGTATCCAGAAAGGGAACCGGTGCACCATCGACCATGACCTACCTCGCCACGGTTAGCAAGGAGCCCGTCATGACCTAGCTCGACACGATGAACCAACTCGACACTGTCAGTCGATACGGGTCCGGCGCTCGGTCACATCCACACACCGCCGTCCGATCAACGGCTCCCAGAACTGGTTCCAGGACGCCTTCCGTGACTGCGCAGACCGGGCAAACCTTGCTAAATTCCTGTTAAACAACGGTGACTCGAGATGTCGCCGTTCCCTGCGCCTTCCCTCATCGCTATAGTTGCTCCACGTTCACATCGGCCACGTCTCGTCTGGTGAGGGTTGCGTGGATACCATCCAGCCGTCGCCGATGTCGTGCTCGCTCCCGGTTGGCCGCGACCGCGAGCTCGTCGCTTCGCGTGACCTCCTGGCTGCCGCGCTCACCGGTCGGGGCGGGCTCCTGCTGATCAGCGGCGAAGCGGGTGTTGGGAAAACCGCACTCGCCGACGTGCTCGCCCGGGAGCCTGAGGAAGCCGGTGCGCACGTCCTACGCGGCCACTGCTACGACCGCACCGAGACCCCACCCTACGGCCCCTGGATCGAGTGTGTCGCGCAGTCTGGGATCACCGATCCAGGAGATTTGCCGCCCTTACCGGTGCCGCCCGACACCACAGCAGCCCCGAATCAGGAGGGCTTCTTTGCGCAAATGCGCAGCTTCTTCGCCGCACTCGCCTCAGTGCGGCCCCTCGTCCTGGTGCTCGAGGATCTGCACTGGGCAGATGTCGCCAGCCTCGACCTGCTACGGTCGCTTGCTCGCGCTCAGTCTCTCGCCCCGCTGCGGCTACTGCTCGTCGCGACGTATCGGGACGAGGAGTTGGACCGGAGTCACCCCCTCGCGGAGGCTATCCCTTTGCTCGTGCGCGACGCGCTAGTGGAGCGGCTTGACCTCCGCCCGCTCGACTTCGCAGCCGCCCACGCGCTTGTCCAGACCCGATACGACCTCGCCACCGATGACTGAGGGCGACTGGCCGAGTACCTTATGCAACGGACTGAGGGCAACGCGCTGTTCATGACCGAGTTGCTGCGGACGCTGGAGGAGGAGCGATTCCTCGTCCGCGAGGCAGGAACCTGGCATCTCGGAACGCTCGCGCACGCACCGGTGCCGCCCCTCTTGCGGCAGGTTATCGACACCCGTCTGACACGCCTTGGTGAGGCGTCGTACTCGCTGCTCGGCGTTGCGGCGGTGATCGGGCAGGAGGTGCCGCTGGCGGTGTGGGGAGCCGTCGCGCAGGCCGACGAGGACGATCTCGCCGCGCTGGCCGAGCGAGCGGAATCGGCCCACCTGGTGGCTGCCTGGGGCGGGTGGCGACGGCATCCGATTCGCCCACGCGCTGATCCGTGAGGTGCTCTACGAGGGCGTTCACGCGATGCGGCGTCGGCGCCTGCATGGGCAGGTTGGGGAGGTGCTTGCCGCGTCCCCGTCCCCGTCCCCAGACCCGGACGCGGTGGCGTACCACCTCCAGCAGGCCGGCGACAAGCGCGCCGTAGCCTGGCTGGAGCGAGCGGCCGCGCGGGCGGCGGATTCCGCGGCACCCATGGCCGCCGCAAACCGCTACGCGGCCGCCTTCGCCCTGCTGGATACTTGGCAGGGGGCCGCCGGCGAACGTGGCTGGTTTCGGCTGCTCGCCGCGTCGCTGTGCCACTACCAGGATCCGGATCCCGCCAACCACTTGGTCGAGGAAGCGCTCCATTTGGCTGGCGAGGCCGGGGACGCTAGCCTCGCCGCGCGCGCCCTAGCGATGCGTGGGTTGCTGCGCACCTACCGTGGTGAGGTCTGCGAAGGGATCGAGGACCTCACCGCCGCGGCCGACGCCATCGACGACTTGCCTTCGACTGCAGAACCCGACCGCGGGCGCGAAGAGCGGATCGATCAGATCGCAAACCGCGGCACGAGGATTGCCTTCCTCGGGTACGCGGGCCGCCTTGCCGAGGCACGGATGGAGGGGGAGCGCCTCCTCGCAATGCAGACGTCCACCACCATTCCTGGTGGAGTAGGCGTGCTGGGTGACATCCACAGCGGGCTCTCCATCACCTACGCGTTGCTTGGTGAGCCAACGCTGGCGATGCAGTCCTACGCCGGCGCCGTCGCGGCATACCAAACGGTGGGCCATCAGGTGTTAGCGGTCATGAACCAGCGGGAAGAATTAGTGTGCGTGGTGCTGCCCTACCGGGCGGATGACCTAGCGATACGAGAACGCGCGGCGGCGGCCGTCGAAGCGACGACGCGGCGGTTGGTTGGAGCGGGAACGTACGCCGCGATGGACCCGCAGTACACGCGCCTCCCGCTCCTCATCCTGGAAGGGCACTGGCGGGAGGCACGCCACGTCGCGGATGTTGGCGCGTGGAGCGTCTACCAACCGAGCCACCATCTCAACGTTGTCGTCGGGCAGCTCGCGCGAGCGCAGGGCGACCGGGAGCACGCCTGAGGATTGGTGCGGGAGGCTTGGGCCGATGGCCCCGCAACTGAGTTCGGTAGGCGGTTTGTCCCGTTTGCCGTGCCGCTCCTGCTGCTCGGCGCTGCACTCTCCCTAGACGACGGCGACCTCGGTGAAGCTCGGGCCTGGCTCGATGCTCATGGCAGCTGGATGGATTGGATGGAAGCAACGCTCGGGCGGTCCGAGGGGCAGGTGCTCGAGGCGCAGTGGTGGCGCGCTTCGGGCAACGGGGCACGCGCGCGGGACCACGCCGAGCGGGCACTCCAGTACGCGACCGCCCACGACAACCGCTTGCTCTGCTCGCTGCTCCATCACTTCCTCGGCAGTCTTGACACGAGCGAAGGGCTGGGAGTCACGGCGAAGGAACATTTCGCCGTAGCGCTTGCGCTCGCCGACGCGTGCCAGGCCCCCAACGAACGCGCACTCGTCCTGTTGGCCAGCGCCGAACTCGCGGCACTGACAGGTGAATCTGCAGAAGCCATCACCTTGCTGAAACGAGGTGCATGCGATCTGCGCGCCGCTCGAGGCCCAGAGGACACGCCCGCGCGAATGACCTCAGGGCGCGTTCGACGACCGAGCACAGGTGACTCTCGGCTCCCCGGTCCCATCCACCCTGTTGCCGAAGGGGCTGAGTACGCGCGAGGTCGAAGTGCTACGCCTCGTCGCGGAGGGTCTCACTAACCCCCAGATCGCCAACCGACTGTTCCTCAGCCCGAAGACGATCGGCTCGCACCTCGTCAGCATCTTTGGAAGCTCGGTGTTACCTCCCGGGCTGGGGCCACTCGCGTCGCGCTTGAGTTGGGGCTCGTCTAGCGCTGCCACACCTGCTGTATCCACCATATGACCTACCACCTCGGCCACATCCTCGCGGTTCGGCATCGCGGGATTGCAATGTTTGCCCGATGTGCACCGAGGGCCGCGGGACTAAAGTCAGATCATGCCACCGGGACCTCTCCCGCACCGGCACCGCTCCATCGTCAGTCGTCATGATGTAAGAAGGAACAACCAACATGACCGATGCTCCCCTTGCCGCGGCAGCTCCCCTGACCGTCGTCCTGGTGCACGGCGCTTTCGCCGACAGCTCCGGCTGGAATGGTGTGGTCGAGCGCCTCGAGGCCGCCGGAATCCCGGTGCAGGTCGTCTCCGACCGCTGCGCGGTATTGCCGACGACGCCGCCTACGTCGCCAGCGCAATCAACCAGATCCCCGGTCCGGTGCTCGCCGTCGGGCACTCATACGGTGGGGCGGTCATCTCGAACGCGGCGGCAAATGCCAGCAATGCCGTTGGTCTGGTCTATGTTGCCGCCTTCGCTCCAGACGAAGGCGAAACGCTAGCCGCGATCGAAGGCGATTCGAAGGACAGCGTCCTGACCACGGTCCTGCTCCCGCTGCAGTACCCGAACCGGGCAGGGGACGGAGACGGCGTTGGAGTTTGCGATCAACCCCGCGAACTTCCATGCCGCCTTTGCCGCCGACCTGCCAGCCGAGCAGACCGCGGTGATGGCCGCCACTCAGCGCCCAGCCGCCGAACGGGCCTTCAGCGAGCCGAACGGGGTGCCGGCCTGGAAGACCCTGCCGTCCTGGGCGGTGGTAGCGACGGGCGACTATGCCGCTGGTAGCGACGTGGTGCGCTCCATGGCTCAGCGCGCTGGAGCCACGATCACTGAGGTCGAAGGCTCCCACGTGATGATGATCTCCCAGCCCCAGGCGGTCACCGATGTGATTCTGCAAGCGATCGCCGCCGTCGGCTAAGTTCATGGGAGGCTGCAACCGGCCACCGGCTGCGGCCTCCTGGCACCCCGTCTCGCCCTATCACGCCAGTCGAGGGAGGCTTCGAGTGAGTGCCGGTACCTTCCCCTCGGTCGTTCTAGAACCGATCGCTCAAGGCTTCGCCGACGCGCTGGCCTCCGGGCCGCCCCTCTACCACGCTCTCTCCGAACGACGCCCGCGCTGTGCTCGATCAAACTCAGTCAGGCGACGTAGCCATGGCCGCCGCTGAAGTCGAGGAATACGCTATCCCGAGCGGCACGGACGGTAAGGTGTCGGTCACCGTCGTCCGGCCGGTGGGGGCGACTGGAGGGCTACCCGCGGTCGTCTACGTTCATGGCGGCGGCTGGATCCTCGGCAACTTCAGCACCCACGAGCGCCTGGTGCGAGACCTGGCCGCCCAATCCGGCGCCGCGTTCGTCTTCGTCAACTACCTCCGCTCGCCGGAGGCTCGGTACCCACAAGCCATCGAGGAGGCGTACACCGCGGCGACGTGGGTGGTCGAGCATGGGGTCGAGCTAGGGCTCGACGGCTGCCGGTTGGCGGTCGCCGGTGACAGCGTCGGCGGCAACATGGCCGCGGCGGTGACACTGCTGGCCAAGGAGCGGGGCAACCCGGTCATCCGCTACCAGGCGCTCTTTTACCCGGTCACCGATGCGGCTATGGATACCGGCTCCTACCAGGAGTTCGCCGAGGGGCCGTGGCTCACCCGCAAAGCGATGGCGTGGTTCTGGGACGCCTATGCCCCGGATCGCGCGTCGCGCGTTGCCCGAACCGCCTCGCCACTGCGAATGCCGCGGGGGCAACTGGCGGGGTTGCCACCGGCGCTAGTGATCACCGACGAGGCAGACGTGCTTCGCGATGAGGGAGAAGCCTACGGTCGTCGGCTGCGCGCGGCCGGCGTCGATGTCACCGCTGTCCGCTACGAGGGCGTCTTCGACGACTTCATGATGCTCAATGGGCTGGCCGAAACCAACGTCGGCCCGTGCCGCGACCGCCCAGGCAGCACACGTGCTGAAAGCCGCCTCGCTCGCTAACGGGCAAACGCGGCCGCGGATATTTGGAAAGGGAACGCGGTGCCATAGACAATGACCCGCCTTGCCACGGTTAGCAGAGAACCCGCCATGACCTCGTTCAACCCTGTGACCCACTTCGACAAAGTTAACCAGGAGACCACCATGGCTGGACTTGCCGGTGACCGTGGTGCGCGCTGGTGCGACCGACGCGCCAGGGGAGTCCATCGCCGCTGACACGCAGTTCACCCTCAACGCCGGGGACTACACCGTGTATCCGCCAACTTACGCAAGATCATGCGCAACGACGGCCAGGAGCCGGCGCAGGTCGCCGTGGCCCAACTCGAACCGGGGCAACTTGCGGCGTCACTGATGGCCACGGCGGTCCCGTGATCCGGCGCGCCTTTCAAGTTGCTGCGCTCATCGGAGTCCGGGACGGCGGGCCCGTGTGCCTGCCGTCGTCCCCTCCCGCACACACCAATAGCAATGTGCATTTAATTGGAGGGAGACATGTCGACAGAAATCAACAATTCTGGGGGCGCGCTGGCCACTGAGACACGAGCGGCGGATCTGCCCTCGATCACGCCGGGGACGTACACGTCCTTTCGCTCGCTGAAGCAAATCGATGCCGGCGTCCTGAATGTTGGATACGCGGAAGCTGGTCCCGCCGACGGTCCGGTGGTCATTCTTCTGCACGGTTGGCCCTATGACATCCACAGCTATCGTTGATGTCGCGCCCTTGCTAGGGGCGGCGGGCTACCGGGTGATCGTGCCGTACCTGCGCGGCTATGGCACGACGCACTTCCTTTCGAGTGAAACGGTACGCAACGGCCAGCAGTCGGTGATTGCCGTCGACATCATCGCCTTGCTAGATGAGCTCAAGATCGAGCAAGCGATCCTCGCCGGGTGCGATTGGGGAGCGCGGACGGCCAACATCATCGCGGCGCTCTGGCCGGAACGTACCAAGGCGCTCGTCTCCGTGAGTGGGTATCTGATAGGCAGCCGTGAAGCCAACAGGATGCCGCTGCCGCCAAAGGCTGAGCTTGCAATGGTGGTACCAGTATTACTTTGCGACGAAACGCGGCCGAGCTCGGCTACGGCGAAAACCGGCACGATTTTGCGAAGCTCATTTGGCAGCTCGCTTCGCCGAAGTGGGACTTCGACGATGCCACGTTCGATCGCACGCGCGGCATCCTTCGACAACCCGGACCATGTCGCCATCGTCATCCACAACTACCGCTGGCGGCTGGAGCCTAGGCGAAGGCGAGCCACAATACGACGATCTGGAAAAGCGGCTCGCCGAAGGCCCAGTCATCGTCGCGCCCACCATCACCCTGGAAGGTGATGCCAACGGCGCGCCACACCCAGACGCCAGCAGCGTATGCCACGAAATTCTCGGGCAACTATGCGCACCGGATTATCGAAGGCGGCGTCGGGCATAATCTGCCACAGGAAGCCCCGCAGGCCTTTGCCGAGGCGATTGTCGACGTCGACAGGTTTTGAGAGGCGACGGTTCGGATTCGCCGCAGGGGGAGCGGCCCGCCGCTGCTCCTGCTGCACGGCTACCCCCAAACACATCTGATGTGGCATGAGATACCCCGAGCCTGGCCCAAGACTTCACCGTCGTCGTTGCCGGCTTGCACGGCTACGGAGAGAGCGCGAAGCCCGCAACTACCTCGGACCACGACCCCGATTCAAAGCGCGCGATGGCCTGGGATCAGGTAGCCGTCATGCGCGAGCTCAGTTTCGAGCGCTTCTCGGTGGCTAGTCATGACGGAGCGGTCGCATCGCCTACCGGTGCGCTGAGGAGAGGAGGGAACGGGATCGAACGCGCCCTTAGGTGATATGTGCCCCACGCGTATTGACGTAGACCGCGTAGATCGACTGGCTGGCGGTGATCATCAGCCGGTTACGCTTGGGACCACCGAAGACAAGGTTGGAGGTCGACTCCGGGAGGCGGATGTGCCCGATGCGCTCACCCTCCGGCGTGAAGACGTGCACCCCGTCGAAGCCGTAGCCGACCCAGGCGCCGGAAGTCCAGATGTTGCCGTCGATGTCGGCGCGCACGGCGTCCGGCCCCACCCTCGTCCCGTTGACCGTGATGTCGGTAAAGACTCGACCGTTCGCCAGGCGGGCTTCATCGACGATATCGAACACCTTGATGTCGCGTGCGTCGGGGCCAGTGTCAACGATGTACAGCTTCTGGTAGTCGTGGAAGAAGCACAGACCGTTAGGCGCCTCGAGCTCATCGGTAACGCGAGCGATCATACCGTCCGGGTCGATGCGGTAAACGGAGTTCGGGTGGTAGACCTCGCCCGGGTTACCCTCGTAGCCCCCGACGGGGAGCGTGCCGTAGTGCGGGTCGGTGAAAAAGATGCTCCCATTGGGGTGAACGACGGCGTCGTTGGGCGAATTGAAGGGCTGGCCGTCGAACTGGCTGGCCAGTACGGTGGTCGAGCCGTCGTGTTCATAGCGCACGACCTGGCGGTTGCCGTGCTGGCAGGAGATCTGGCGACCCGCCCAGTCGAAGATATTGCCGTTGCTGTTGCCCGACGGGATGCGGAAGACGCTGACGGAGCCGTCGTCCTCGAGGCGACGGAGCTGCACGTTGTTGGGGATGTCACTCCAGAGCAGGAAGCGCCCCACACCGCTTCCAGGCCGGCCCCTCCAGCCATAGCCCGCCTGTCCAGAGGCGCTGGATGGCGGAGTTCCCCTGTCGATACTGGTCGAACGCCGGGGTGATAGAGACGACATCCGGGTCCGGATAATGCACCGGCGGTGCGTTCGGGCCGTAATCGCGGTCCTCCTGTGCCAGAGCGGCGATAGGCGCCAGGGAGGCCGCGCCTGCCACGGCGGGCGCCGCCTTGAAGAGGGTGCGCCGTCCGACCGAACTGCTATCGTGCTGAGCGGGCGATTGCTGCGCCATCGTGATACCTCCACTCCTCAGTGAATGGGGTCTTCTCGGGTTGCTGGATAACCCGTGCCGCTGCCATCACGACTGTGTCACTGCATCATGACCGTCTGGCGTCTAGTCCGAAAGACCCGGCCCCGCACGATTCCCCACGCGCCTGAAGATTCCCGCGCCCGAGTTACTTCGCCGAGGCTGACTTCATCTATCACGCCGAGCAGGATGAGTACCGCTGCCCTGGCAGCGTCCTCACATGGGGGAAACTGCCGAGGAAGGCCTGAAGATTCTCCTCTCCCGTGCCGCGAACCCGGAAACCGTGCCTCAGGACCGACCCACCTCGGCCAGATAGTGCGCCCGGTTGAGCGGGTTCGGGCCGACGCGCGCTCTCGTTGGCGCGTCACCGGTCACTGGAACATACCCCGCAAACCTCGACATCCAACTGCCTTCCCCACGGGTCAAGCCTGGCAATTTCTGCTCGACGGTTCGTAGTTCGGCAGTAGGAATCTTGCAGGTGATGCGGTATGACGCGCCCTCCCGAAACGCGTTGCGAACCGTCGCGCCCGCGTTCAGCAACGCGCCGCAGACCGCACTGAATGTATCCTCTTGAATGTCGAGAACGAGTTCTTCGACCGGCTCGCAGACCCTGGTACCGGCACCGAGCAGCGCCTGCATTAACACCAGTGGGGTGAGCTTGCGAAAATCACCGGCGGTGCTCACGGGCGACCAGAATCCGGCATGGGTGAGCGTCACAATGCAGTCAGTGACCTCCCAGCCACATAGTCCTTGCGCGAACGTCTCGTGCACGGTCTCCTCAATGGCGCGGTAGAAGGCGAGCGGTAAAGCGCCCAGCTCACGAACGTATTGAATGCCACTTCCCTCGCCGGCTGGCTCGATATGGAAACCGATCGTCGCATAGAACGGATTGCTCCCACCAATGAATTCGGCGTGCTCGCCTGCGCCCAATGGGCGCTCGATGCAGATCGTCTGGGATGACCCAAACGACACCCCGATACCGTAGTCCCGCGCCAGCGTCTCCGTAACGACTTCCTTCTGCACCTCGCCATAGAGCCGTAGCGAGACTTCCCCCTCGGAGTTGCGCTGGCGAAGCGAAATGAGCGAATCCTGTTCCGCGAGTTGCTCCAGGGCCGCCCGCATCCGCGTGATCTGGTCCGGCTCGACCGGGCGCACGATGCTTTCCAGCTTCGGTGGCGGAAACGCAGCGACGATCTCCCGCGTGCTGGTCTCTCCGACGCCGATGCGATCGCCAATCCGCGCCCCCCGCAGCCCGTGCAGACCGACGATCTCGCCAGCGCGTGCTACCTCCGCCGGTACCGTCGTTCCCGATGCGAAGCGATCGACGCCGGTAATGCGCTCCTCGACCTGCTCCATCTCGCCGAATGGGTCATGACGACGAATGACGACGCGTTGCCGCATCGCCAACGCTCCCGCGAAGAGCCGGGCATAGACCACCTTTTCACCAGACGATCGGCGGGCGATCTTGAATACCGTGCCACTGACGGGAGCATCGTCCGCCTCCTCGGCAACCGGGAGCCACTCCTCGATGCCGGCAAGGAGCTCAGGAACGCCGACGCCGGTGATCGCCGATCCGAAGAAGACCGGAACGATGGTTCCCACCGCGATCTGTGCCCGGAGCTCCGCCTCCATGAAGGAGGTGCTCAGTTGGCCACTTGTGCGCTCGAATTCCTCGATCACACACTCGTTTGACTCCGCGAGGAGGTCAATCACCGGTACGCGCCAGGCCGGGTCGTCGCGATCGATCGTCACGACCTCCGCCGTGCGGGCCCCAAGTCCAGTTGCGGCGTTCATGGCCACCACGCGGAGTTTCAACCTGCGGCTAATGTCTTCGAGCAGCGTTTCGCCGCGGGCGCCGAGTCGATCGATCTTGTTGACGAAGATGAGCATTGGGAGATTCGCCTCGTGCACCGCCTGCGCCAGGCGACACGTCTGGGGCTGCACTCCCTCGACGGCCGAAACCACCAGCACGACGCCATCAAGCACACGCAATGACCGCGCAACCTCGGCGACAAAGTCGGCGTGCCCGGGGGTATCGATGAGATTGACCGTGAGCCCGTTCAGCTGGAACGAAACGACCGCGGATTTGATGGTGATGCCGCGGGCCCGCTCCAGCTCCATCGTGTCGGTCTGCGTCGTGCCCTTGTCGACGCTGCCGACCGCTGTGATAACGCCAGTTTCGAAGAGAATTCGCTCGGTGAGACTTGTCTTACCGGCGTCTACATGCGCCAGAATCCCGATATTGACAATCGCCATGCGACACACTTTCGTTGAAGAGGCTTCCGACCACTGGACTCTTCAACGACTGCCGCATGGGATGCTCCTCTGGTGGTGTGCGTATGGGTCGGATTCGGACGGCCCAACGCGCGACCCGCTTCGGTCCGGCGGGCGCCAAACTCATACAACGTGACAGCGCCATAGTATCAGAACGACACATGGTGCGAGAGGGCGACACGGCCGGGCTGATGCTCATCCGCCCAACCGTTGCGAACTCTGCTGCGCTCATCTGCCGGCCACCGGAGGGCGAAATCCTGGCCTGCGGTGTTCCCCTCGAAGCTCCCCTTCCGGTCCTTCGATCCTGCTGATCCCCGCCATGTGCCTTGGTTCCGATACCACCCCAGCCTGGTGAACACGGTTGGCACAATTGGCACGGGCGAAAGGAGAGACAGTGGCCTACCAGACCAATCGATCGCCCGATGGCCAAGAACGTACGGGGACGGGCGCGAGCAGGCCGGTCTGCTAGAGTCCGCTGGTGAGGGACTCGAGGGCCCGCGGCGAAATGCCTTGGGGGCGCGACGAGAGGCATCGATGGAGACGTTCACAGCGCGGAGATGGCCATCCGTCCTGGCAGCGCTCGAGGGACATCCCCGGCGTTACCCGCTGGCCATCGGCGTAGCGCTGGTCTCCCTGGTGGTGGGCGGCTCGCCGGGAGCCGGTGCTCAAGACGGCACACCCACCACCGACCTTGACGTCCCATCTCCAGCAGAGTGCACGGTCGAGCCACGTTCCGAGGACGAGCTGCGCGCGCTCTTCCGCGAGGTGGCGGCCACACCCCTTCCCACCTCCCTTGACGGCAGCCCCACGCCGGCGGTCGCACCGACTGGGGCTCCCGCCGGCGAGCAGACCGTGGCCGAGGTCAATGCCACCTGGCGCCAGTACCTTGCCTGTATCATCGCCGGGGACCAGGCGCGGATGTTCGCGCTCCTCAGCGACGCCATGGTGCGCCGCCAGTTCGTCGTTGACATCGCCTTCGGTGTGACCGAGGACGCATTGTTCGCCTACCTGGCGGCCACACCGGTTCCGCTCCTGCCGGACCAGTCGGTCCCGTTCACTCCCTTCGACGACGTGCGGGTACTCAGTGATGGTCGTGTGGCGGTGGTGGAACCCGGCGAACAGGGCCGAGGGGATGTCCGCATCTTCGTTAAGGAGGGCGACCGCTGGCTGCTCGACGACTGGTTCGAATTGACGTAGAACGGTCCCCAGCACGCCGGGGTAACCCACGCCCCTCCGATGATCGAGCACCACGCGTGAACGGCGTATGATCCGCTTCCGGGAGTGCGTCATGCTCCGTCCCGCAACGCTCCGCCGTTTCTATGAACCAGTTAGCGTCTCGTGGGAGGTCTGGTTCCCCGGGCAACTGCTCCGGCCACTTGGAGATGACGCGGGACCCTACCTTCGTCCGTGACTGGACGCGGGAGTAGAACGCAGGGAGGGGTCAACCCGCCTTGGTAGCGCCGGCATCGACATCTTCCACGCAGGAGGAGGTCTACCGGGTTGAAGCCGCGACTGGCTACACATGCCCGTTACGGTCGCTTGCACCACGCGTGGCCATGGTTGCAGAGTCGACCGCTCCTTCCACACTGCCGACCTGGAAAACAGCAGAAATACCACGTAACTGAGGCCTACCAGAAGCCCTGGCGCTTGCGTATGGGCTGGGTTGACCCCCTGGTGCCGAGGCGAAGGAGTAGCACGGTGTTTAGCGCTTCCGGTACCTGGCGGTCCAACCCCGAACAGGCTGGGATGCCTGGGCAGGCTAAGTACCGCGACATAGTGACGAGGACATGCTGAGGAACGAAGCATTTCGTCTTGGGATCGCCTCTGTTGCAAGAGAAAACGAGATTCCTCCTGCGTCGGAATGACACCTTCACTCTGTCAGAGTGCTGAGATAATCGAGGATTCTTCAACACGTAGACCTCTTAGTGGACCCCATCCTCAGTCCGACCCGCGGGAGTCGATAGCCCGTACCATCTTCCTGCCTATTGGGTGGGTAGCCGAGGCGTTACTTATCCCTACAGTTTGCTGTCGTGTCGTCTCGTCCGGAGGAGCTGTTACCAGTGACGATCACGTTTCTGCACCTGAGTGATCTGCATCTTGTCCCGCCCGGGAGGCTCCTGGCCGGCATCGACCCGGCGCGGCGGATGCAGGGGGTGAAGGCGCGGATCGAGCAGCTCGATTTCTCGCCGGCGTTCGTCGTCGTGAGCGGCGACCTGACTGACGACGGCTCCTCGGAGAGCTACGAAGTGGTCAAGGGAGTGCTGCAGGACCTCCGCGGCGAAAACAAGGACACGCCGGTCCTGCTCGCGCTCGGCAACCACGACGACCGGGCCACGTTCCGCCGCATCATCCTGGGAGAGGAGGGCGGTGCCCAGGGACCGTGCCACTACAGCCAGGTGATCGACGGGCTACGGGTGATCATGCTCGACTCGTCGGTCCCTGGAGAGGTTGGCGGCGCGTTAGGCGCCTCGCAATTGGCCTGGCTGGAGGACGAGTTACAGAAGCCGGCCCCACGAGGGATTTTGATCGTGCTCCACCATCCCTGCCGCCTGGCCGGTCCAGCCCATCACTACCCAATGTTCATCCTGCGTGATGCGGATGACCTGGAAGCGATCGTGGCGCGCCACCGGGATCGGGTCGTGGGGATCCTCGCCGGGCATTCCCACCAGCTCAATAGTGCGCCCTTTGGCGGCACGGTGCACGTCACCGCGCCCGCGGTGCTGTACCAGCTCGATTACTTCGCGGGTGCGCAGTTCAC
The DNA here is from genome assembly GCA_963751075.1 of uncultured Chloroflexia bacterium. GTDB lineage: Bacteria > Chloroflexota > Chloroflexia > Thermomicrobiales > UBA6265 > JACCXM01. The sequence continues at coordinate 281,218 of CAVVTE010000018.1, forward strand.
GCCGGTGCCTGGAAGTGGCTTCAACCTCTGCCAGCTTGATGACGATGGACTCATTGTCCATCCAGTACTGCTGCGCTGAGGGGGTGTTGGCTTCGCCTCAGGGGGTGTCAGCCACTACGCGGCTTCACCGCGTGCTGGTCGCTACTCTCTCTCAGTGTTTTATGGGGTGAAAGGGGGAGGGGACGACGGACGTGCTAGTCGTCGTCCTCCTTCACCCACTGAGCGAAGCGACTCCCCCTAATGTCGAAGCCGACACCGCCTGAACGAAGTAGCACCCCCTGAGCGAAGCGTCCCTCCTTCACATTTGCGCGCCAGCTTCACGGCGTCTCCACATTCTGGACCTACTGTTGAGGGCAGATGGCGGTCATGGATCGCCGGAGAGACGGAGAGGAGCACCGGGTGTGCTCCATGGCACAGGAAAGGGCCGAACGATGGATCTGATGTTGACCGATGCACCGATGTATTACGCGGGAGGAGGTTTCCCCTGGGGGCTGCTGATTCTCGGCGGCATCGTCTATTTCCTCTGGAGCAAGGGCGTGTTTGACGGCCGCGGGCGCTTTGGCAATGGTGGCCGCTTCGGTGGCGGCTATGGCGCCGGCTACGGTCCGACGCAGGGGCCTGAGGGTTCCGGGTACGGACCCGGCTCCGGTCAGGGAAGTACCCCTGGCTTCGGCGGCCCGCGCGCGATGTTCGAGGAGTGGCACCGGCAGGCGCACGAGACCGCCGGCACACCGGCTCACGGTGAGGCGCCAGCCGCTGCTCCGGCGGCGCCCGCATCACCGGCCGCTGCCGCGACCGACGCGCCCGCGACAGGGAATAGCGAACCGGCGCGGTAACACCCGATCTTGTCGGTCTCGCACCTTGATCGAGCCGGCCGGCGACCGCCGGCCGGCTCGTTCTACAGCAGGGAATCCACGTGGAGGCGCAACAACGATGGCAGACACGTTACAGCTGGCAATCGAGCCGAGCTCTCTGGGTGGGAGAGGCAATCAATTGAGCTGGGGACGCGTCGCACCGAACCGCAATTTCGGAACGGCTCGTCCGGTCACATCGCGCGAGCCGGCCGCGCTGGCGCACGTCATGGCGCAAGCTCGCACCGCCCTGGCGGAGGCAGCAAGTGCCACGGCCGCGGCCGCGCAAAGCACCCGCTCCATGGCTGCCGCTTTGGATGAGGTATTGATGGTCCTGGCCGCATCGGAGCGGACCCCGATCCCGGCGCCGCGGCCACCTGTCGACCAGGAGCGACGCACGGGAGCACTCAGCCCCCGGGAGCGGGAAGTGCTGGCGCTGGTGGCCGAGGGACGTTCCAACAAGGCAATCGCCGCGTCGCTGTTCGTCTCGCCCAACACCGTCAAGACGCACGTTGCCTCCCTGCTCACCAAGCTGCACGCGGATTCCCGCGCCCAACTGGCCGCGATCGCCGCGAGAGAGGGAGACCCAGCATCGCCCGGACGATGACCGTGTCGCCGACGGCGATAGCCGCTCCAGAGCGGGCCGCTCAACGTTCTTTCTGCGAACGAACGATTCCCCTGGTCCGGAGAAACACCGCGGGACCTGGCAGAGCGCCAGGTCCCGCGGGCTTGGTGCGAGGTGTGAGGCGGTTGGACTAGAAGTCCATACCGCCCATGCCGCCCATGCCATCCATGCCGCCGCCCGGCATCGCCGGTGCGGCCGCCTTCTCCGGCTTGTCGGTGATGAGGGCCTCGGTGGTGAGAATCATGCCGGCGATGCTCGCCGCATTCTCCACCGCCGAGCGCGTCACCTTCGCCGGATCGACGATCCCCGCCTGGACCATGTCGACGTAGGAGTCACCCAGGACATCGTAGCCAACGTTGGTGTTGCCCTGCGACTGCTGGGCCTGGCGAACCAGCTCGATGGCGATGCCGCCGTCGCGCCCTGCATTCTGGGCGATGATCCGCAGCGGCTCCTCCAGCGCGCGGCGCAGGATGTTGACTCCAGTCTGGATATCACCGTCGGCCTGCACGGCGTCGAGTGAGGAGATCGCGTTGATGAGGGCCACGCCACCACCAGGGACGATGCCTTCCTCGACGGCGGCACGGGTCGCGCTCAGCGCGTCCTCGACCCGGTGCTTCTTCTCCTTCAGCTCGGTCTCGGTCGCCGCCCCGACCTTGATCACCGCCACGCCGCCGGCCAGCTTGGCCAGCCGCTCCTGCAGCTTCTCACGGTCATAATCGGAGGTCGTCGTCTCGATCTGGGACCGAATCTGCTCGATGCGCCCCTGAATCGCTGCCGTGTCCCCGGCGCCCTCGATGAAGGTGGTGTCGTCCTTGGTCGAGACCACGCGGCGGGCGCGGCCCAGGTCCTGGATATCGACACTATCGAGGCGGCGGCCCAGCTCCTCGGAGACGACCTGGCCACCGGTGAGGGTTGCAATGTCGCGCAGCATCTCCTTGCGGCGGTCACCGAAGCCGGGCGCTTTCACGGCGAGGACATTGAGGGTGCCGCGCAGCTTGTTGACAACCAGGGTCGCCAGCGCTTCCTTCTCGACATCCTCGGCGATGATCACCAGTGGCGCGCGCGCGCTCGCGACCTTTTCCAGCGTCGGCAGCACGTCGGCGATAGCGCTGATCTTCTTGTCGGTGATGAGGATGAAGGGGTCGTCGAGCTCCGCCTCCATCCGCTCCGGGTTGGTGACGAAGTAGGGAGAAAGGTAGCCGCGGTCGATCTGCATGCCCTCGGTGAACTCGGTTTCGAACGCGAGCCCCTTGGACTCCTCGACGGTGATGACCCCGTCCTTGCCGACCTTCTCCATGACCTCGGCAATAAGGGTGCCGATCTCCGGGTCAGCCGCCGAAATCGTGGCGACCTGGGCGATCTCCTCCTTGCCCTTGACCGGGGTGGCCTTGGCCTGAATCTCGGCGATGAGCGCGTCCGAGGCGAGATCGATTCCACGCTTGAGCTGCATGGCGTTGGCACCGGCGGCGACGTTACGCATTCCCTCGCGGACGATTGCCTGAGCCAGAACCGTCGCGGTAGTGGTGCCGTCACCGGCTACGTCATTGGTCTTCGTGGCGGCCTGCTTCAGCAGTTGCGCACCCATATTGGCGAATTGATTGTCGAGCTCGATCTCCTTAGCGACAGTGACGCCGTCGTGGGTGACGGTCGGGGCGCCGTACTTCTTGTCGAGGGCGACATTGCGGCCCTTCGGACCGAGCGTCGTCTTGACCGCGTTGGCCAGCGTGTCCACGCCCTCCTTCAAGGAGTGGCGGGCCGCGGTGTTGAACTCCAGAATCTTGGCCATGCTCCGTAACCTCCGTTGTTTACCAGGGGCTGCCGATCTGCCCCGTTAGTCCGCGACAATCGCCAGGATGTCCTTCTCGGAAAGAATCAGGTACTCCTCGTCCTCGAGCTTGAACTCTGTGCCGGAATACTTGGCAAAGAGCACCTCGTTCCCGACCGCGACATCCATCGGGATGCGGGCGCCGTCCTCGTCCCGGCGCCCCTCGCCGACGGCGATAACCGTGCCGCGCTGCGGCTTCTCCTTCGCGGTATCCGGGATGACGATCCCGGACCTGGTCGTCTCCTCGCGGCTCGATGGTTGCACTACCACGCGATCCCCGAGCGGGCGCAGCTTGGTCGCGACCCCGGTGCCATTGGCCTGCGTCGTCGCCATATTCTCTTCCTCCGACCTCATACAGTCATGGAGCTGCCGGGAAACCGGTAACCCAGCCAACTCCATTCCCAACAAACGCGACACATATTCTATGCAAGTGGTTGGCACTCTGCAAGGGAGAGTGCTAAGACGGTGAGTTGGCAAGACGGCAAGGAAGAGCGTAGTCGAGGGGTTAAGAAGATCCTTCGTCCTCTCCCCCTTCGGGAGCGCAGCAGCCGGCACCCCCTGAAGCCGCGCAGCGGCTGACACCCCCTGAGGCGAAGCCGAGACCCCCTCAGCGCAGCGCCCCCCCTCCTTCACATTTCCGCGCCACGTTCACGGCGTCTCCACATTTGCCACCTACTCTGAGTATCAGAAGGCGGCGATGCACCGCCGGTGGTGAGGAAAGGAGCACGTGGGTGCACAACGGCAATGGAAATGGCAAGAAGTGGTTACTGATCGGATTGCTCGTTCTGGGCGGGTTCTGGTTGGTCAATGACGCCTATGACGACGGTTATCGGGATGCCCTGGTCCAGAGCGGGCAGGGACAAACTGTTCGCCACTACCGGGGCGGCCCGCACTTTCCCTGGGGGTTGGTGATTCTCGGCGGCATCGGCTACGTGGCCTGGCGCAAAGGCGCGTTCGATCGATTCGGCGGACCGGGCGGCCCCTTCTATGGTGGCAATGGCAACGGCTCGCGGGGAGTGCAACGGTACGGGACGGGCAACGTTCCGGCTCAGACACCCGGCTCGCCTTTCTCTGGTCAAGGTTTCGGTGCAGGGTTCCGCGGACCACGTGCCTTCTTCGACGACTGGCACCGCCAGGCGCACGAGGAGGCCTCCCGCGCCCAGTATCCGGCGCCTCCCGCTCCCTCGACTCCTCCAACGCCCCCAGCTGGCGCCCCGGCCGCGCCTGGCGCCGGCATTCCCGAGAGCGGATTCGAGCAGACGCCGCCCCCAACGCCGCCAGCGCCCGAGTACTGGGCATCGATGGCTGGCGCGGCAGGGCCGGGCGGTACTCCGGGCGCTTCTGGGACGCCGGACGCCGGGCAATATGGGTCGGCGGACGGCTCCCGCGGCACGGCCGGAACCCCGGTCTAGCGGTGGTAAGGTGATGACAGCGATCTTGAGCAGTCGCGGCGTGGGAACTCTCCCACGCCGCGTCGCGGGCCCGGTGACAGGCATGAAAAACATCCTCGTAGTCGAAGACGAACCGGAGATCGCGCGCGTTATCCGGGACTATCTCCAGGCTGCCGGGTTCACCGTCAGTGTGGCCGCCGACGGCGAAAGCGCTCTGCAGAGCGCGCGTATCTCCCGCCCTGACCTGGTGGTGCTCGATCTGGGCCTGCCGGGACGGGATGGGCTCGATGTCACCCGCGAGCTGCGCCGCACGTCGGACGTCCCGATCGTGGTGGTCACCGCTCGCGGCGACGAGGCCGACCGCATCGTCGGGCTGGAACTCGGCGCAGACGACTACGTGGTCAAACCATTCAGCCCCAAGGAGCTAGTGGCGCGGGTGCGCGCCCTCTTCCGCCGCCTCGACGGCCGCGATGAGCCGGGGGACGTTATCCGCGTCGCCGATCTTGAGATCGACATCCCCCGCATGCGGGTGACGGTCGGTGGCCACCCGGTAGAGCTGACCGTGAGCGAGTTCCAGCTTCTGGCCGCAATGGCACGGGAGCCGGGGCGGGTCTTCACCCGCGGCCAGCTCCTCGACGTGCTGCACGGTGTCGCCTTCGAATCGTACGAGCGCGCGATCGACGCCCACGTGAAGAACCTGCGCCGCAAGATCGAGCCCGAGCCGGGAACGACCCGCTACGTGCAGACGGTCTACGGCGTCGGCTATCGCTTCGCGGGCTGATGAGCGACCTCGATCCCGGGCTGGGGCCGCGCCCGGCCCGGCCGTCTCACCTTCTCCCTGCCGCGGAGCCACGGCCACTCCTCGCTCCGCCGTTCCAGCCGATCCCGCCTCAAGATCTACCGCGCCCGCTGACTCTCCCGCAGTCACGCCGGCAGCGATCGCCGCGCCCCCCCTGGTGGCCGGAGGACGAGCCATGGCCGCCGAAGTCGGCCAAGCGCCGCGGCGGATTTTTGCGCAAGGTCGGCTGCTTCTTCGGGGTGATCTTCGCCTTGATGATCGCCGCCAGCGTGCTGGGTGCGCTGTTCAGCGATGGCGACGGCCGCCACGGTGACGGGGGCCCATCCTGGGGATTCTTCTTCCTGATCCTGGTGATCGGTGGGCTCTTCTTTGCCTGGCGGACCGTGCGCCACACCGCTGCCCCCATCGCCGATGTCATGTCCGCCGCCGACCGCGTGGCGAACGGAGATTACGCGGTGCGGGTAGAGACCCGCGCGAACGGCGAGGTCGGCCGCCTGGTGGAGTCGTTCAATGCCATGACCACCCGTCTCGAGGTAAATGAAACACAGCGCCGCAATCTCTTCGCCGACGTGGCGCACGAGCTACGAACCCCGCTCTCCATCATCCGGGGGAATACCGAAGGGATGCTCGACGGGGTCTACCCGCGTGACGACGCACGGTTGGAAACGATCCTTGACGCGACGGCGGTGATGGCCCGTCTCCTCGACGACCTGCGCACCCTCTCGCTGACCGATACCGGCGCGCTGCGGCTCCATAAGCAGACGACCGACGTTGCGGAGTTGCTGGACGACGTGCGCTACGCCTTCACCCCACGCGCGGCTGAGGCCGGTGTGACCTTCATGCTCGCTTCTGAGCTGCTGCCTCCACTCGATATCGACCCGGTACGGGTGCGTCAGGTGCTGGAGAACCTCCTGGACAACGCGCTGAGGCACACACCGCGGGGCGGCACTATTCGGGTCGAGGTCGGGCGGGAAGGGTCGGCGGCGCTTTTTCGGGTGGCCGACACCGGACGTGGCATCCCGGCCGAGGCGCTACCGCATATCTTCGACCGCTTCTGGAAGTCGGCTGATTCAGGTGGCAGCGGGCTGGGCCTCGCCATCGCGCGCGGTCTCATCGAAGCGCATGGTGGCAAGATCCGCGCCGACAGTGTCGAGGGCAAAGGGACGGTGGTCTCGTTCACGCTGCCGGTCGACCGAGCCGAGAAGGCGAGAAGTCGTGGAGTCGAGGCGAAGTCGTGAGTATGACGACGAGACGGCATGTGGATGCAGTCAATTGAGGAGATGAGCTGATGTCGACGACTATTTCGAATGGAACCGCGACGCGAGAGGTAGGAGGACTGCCCTTCTGGCTCAAAGGTGTCAACCGGGTGATCATCGCGTTGCAGCGACTTGGTTTCGTCGTGGGGTCGATGCATGAGCTGGCAGTGCCCGGCCGCCACAGCGGCGTTCTCCGCTCGACGCCCGTTTCGCTTCTGACCGTCGATGACCGACGCTACATCGTGGCCGGGCTGGACAACGCGGACTGGGTCCTCAATGCCCGTGCCGTCGGGCGAGGCATTCTCCATCGTGGACGAACTGAGGAGCACGTCTCCCTGATCGAGCTCCCCGTCGACGACCGTGTCCCGATCCTGCGCGAGTTTCCCCGGCTGGTTCCGCAAGGCGTCCCGTTCTTCACCCGGCTCTACGGCGTCACGGCCGACCCCGAGGCATTCGCCGCAATGGCCGCGCGCTGTCCGGTCTTCCGCGTAGAGCGGCGGTGAGACGAGGGTGACAGGGTGACCTCGTCACCTCGATCCGACCTCACAACTCGTCCGCTGCCACGTTCTACATACAGAGAAATGATCAAGCAGAACGGGGGCAGCGATGCACAACTTTTTCACGATTGAGGTCGAAGCCGAGCTGGTGCGGCAGGAGCGGGAGCGGGCCGCCGCGGCGGCTGCGCGAGCGGTGCAGGCGCGACCAGCGAATCGAAACGGGCGATGGATGTCACGAGTATTCCAGTCCCTGGGAAACCTCCCGGCTCTGGCTCTACCGGGCACGCCTGCCGGTGCGCCGCTGGAATTACCCCGTGTCCCGCGGCCGGTCGAGTGTTGAGGTGGAGAACGGCCGCCACTGCAGGCAGGATGAGAAACGGAGCCGGATATGGAAGCCAGTAGCCTGTTCGTCGCTGTGGCCGCGCTAATTCTGCTCGCGGTCACCTCGATGGGGTACGGCGCCGATAGCCGATAAATTCAAGACGGCAAGGACGAGCGTCGCCGGGAGTCGGGAGTTTGCCCTCATCCCCCAACCCACCACCCGCTGCGGCGGGTACCCAGCCCGTCGGAGACAGGAGAAAGGGGCTTTTTACCCCGATTAGCCTGACCACACTCGTCCTCTCCGTCTGCTCCCCCTGAGAGAAGCGCCCCCCTTAGCCGAAGGAACCTCCACAGCGAAGCGTCCACCCATTCTGAGGAGATGACCCCGATGCTTGACACGCCGCTCCGCTCGGAGCGACGACAGGAGCGCCCCGTCCCGCACTACCCGGTTGACCGGTATCCCTACCAACCCCGGTCAACCTCTCCCTCGCCCTTGACGCAACCGGACCTCGAACTCTCCTCAAGGAGGGTCCGGCTGGCGCAAGTCGCCATGGTGCTGGGTATCGTGGCGCTTAGTGCGATGGCCTACGGTCTCCACGATGGCCTCCGTTCCGAGGTCGGTCGCGCACTGGCGATCCTCACTACCGGAGACGGCGTCGCGATCGGCGCCTATCTCCGCTCTTACGGGGTCTGGGCGCCGGTGGCGTCGCTCTTCCTGATGCTCTTGCAGGCGGTGGCCGCGCCCGTACCCGCCATCCTGGTGGCATTTGCCAATGGACTGGCCTTTGGCGTGGTGTGGGGTGGGTTGCTGACGGTCGCGGGACAAACCCTGGCGGCCGCGGTCTGCTTCTGGATCGCCCGCGCGCTGGGACGAGGGCCGGTAGACAGCGCTGACGAGTTCGCTCGGTCTCGAGACCGCCGACCGCTGGCTTACACGTTGGGGTCCGCGGGGGATCATCCTGTTGCGGCTGGTGCCGGGGATTTCTTTCGATGTGGTTTCCTATGGAGCAGGCCTGACTGGGATCAGATTCGCCCCGTTCCTCGTGGCCACCGCGGTCGGGGTGACCCCACAGGCATTCCTGTACGCCTATCTGATCCGGGAATCTCCCCAGTCGGCCTGGGCGTTCTACGCCGCGAGCTGGGGTGTCATCGCCGTCATCGGTCTCGCCGCTATCGTGCGCGTCAAGCGGCAGGATCAGCGTGTGGTGCTGCCGAAGCGGCAATCGGAGCCAACGCTCCATGCCCCTTCCCTCCTTGCCTCGGGCTGCCCCACCGTCGACTGAACGGGGGACGAGGGTGATAGGTGATTGGAGGTGGCGTCGACCGCGCGGCGTCCGAGGATGAAAGCCGTTCCAGAGCAACGGGATCATCGCCGCCCAGCGGCATTGCGGAACACGCTCGTAGGCGACCTGTTCCATCTGCTTGTAGGGTTCTGCAAGCTGGATCTACCAGTCGCGGCAGTCCAGGACGTATCTTCGCGACGGTCACCTTGACCAATCGAAACGAGATCCGACCCATCATTTCCTGTAGATGCGGCACGCATGAGCGAGAACGATATCGTCGGAGCGCGGAGACTGCCTGATGGCGCCGTGGTTCAGGTGCTCCCGGATGGCTCGCCCCGGCCGTTTGCAGACCGGACGGGGGCGCGGCTGGAGGCGATGACGGAGGAGGAGTTCGAGGTCAACGCGCTCTCCGATGCGGCCAATCCGCCGCTGACCGACGTGGAGCTGGCACGGATGCGGCCGGTGCCGAATCCTCGCCGTATCCGGGAACGGCTCGAGTTGACGCAGGAGCAGATTGCGACGAAGTTCGAGGTGCCGCTACGGACGTTGCGCGACTGGGAGCAGGGGATGAGCTTCCCGGACAACGCGGCGAAAACACTGCCGCGGGTGATCGACCTGGACCCCGAGGCGGTGATCAACGCGCCGGCGCGAACGTATCTCCCGCCAGTCCCAACCTGGCCAGATACGCGTTCGTAAACACCCCGTTCGGATCCATCTCGGCGCGGATCGCCAGGAACGCCGGCAACTCGGGATAGAGGCGAACGATCGCGTCCCGGTCTAGCCAGTGCAGCTTGCCCCAGTGCGGGCGGCCATGGTGGGCGCGGAAGATGGCCTCCGCGTCGCGGAAGAGGGGCTCGTAGGGAAGGTCCACCGCCTGGTGCAGGCTGATGGTGACACTCTCCGCTCCCTGCGTCGGGCTGAGCAGGCTCTGCTCACCCGGTTGCGTGCGGTACTCGACGGCCCAGATGCAATCCGGGTGTTGGGTCTGCATGAGCCGTCGCACCTCGCGCATTGCCGCTGGTCCCTCGGCCAAGGGCAGCGTGTACTCCATCTCGACGAAGGGGAAGGTGCGCGTCGAGGGGTAGATGCGCCAGCTCCAGTCGACCGCGTCGGGCTTGAGGTAGCGCTCGATCGTGCCGGGTAGGGCCTCTGGCGCCTCGACCCGGAATCGGCTCTTCGTCCGTCTCCGCGAAGGTCTTCAGCACGCAGAGGTCGTGCGCCGGGAGCCACCAGAACTCGGCGTTGCGCCTGCGCTGTCTCTTCCGCGATGAAGCCGTCGAGACATTCATCGAAGGGAAGCGCCCGCGTGCGTTCGCGTAGCTTGTAGGCAGGGACGGTTGCCAGCGTCAGCCGGGTGAGCACGCCGAGCAGTCCCAGGCTGAGGGAAACCGCGCGCAGCCGATCGGGATCGGTCGTGTCGATGGTGACCAACTCGCCGTCCGGGCGCATCAGCTCCACCGCGCACACGGCGGCGGAAAAGCTGCCGTGCTTGCGGCCGGTGCCGTGCGTCCCAGTGGAGACCGCGCCGGCGATGGCCTGGCGATCGATGTCTCCCTGGTTGGCGAGGGCCCGTCCGTGAGTCAGCAGTGGCTCGCCGAGGTCAGCGATACGGGCGCCGGCCCAGATCGTCGCCGCGCTGGTTTCGAGATCGATACGCTCGACGCCGGCCAGGAGTGAGAGATCGAGCAGGGTCCCGTCCGTGGTACAGAGCGGCGCAAAGGAGTGCCCCGCTCCGGCGACGCGAACCGTCTCCCCGCGCCGTGCCGCCGAGATCACCGCATTGCGCAGGTCGTCAAGGGAGGCCGGACGGAGCAGGACGCGCGGCGCGGCACGCACGTTCCCGGCCCAGTTCGTCCACGATCCGGACACTGGAGTTGCACCCCTCGCCACGCGGCCCCCATACGTTGCCGCAACCGGATACGCCGCCACGCTACCACGCGTCCGTATACTCGCGAGGCGGCCAGTCAGTAAGCCGGTGAGCCGATGGGTCAGGACTGAACATGACCGATAGTCTGATAGCCAAGAGCCCACCGGAGGAAACGGATCAATGCCCGGAGACCTGCTGCTCGTCAATGGCCGTGTGCGGACGATGGATCCGGCCAATCCGGCGGTCTCCGCCATCGCCATCCGGATGGGGCGGGTCGTCTACGTCGGGGACGACGCCGGAGCGAAGGCAGCCGCCGCTCCTGGCTCACCGGTGATTGACCTCGCGGGGCGCACCGCGACGCCGGGTTTGAATGACGCGCACGCCCACCCGATGTCGGTTGGCTACGCGCTGCTCGATCTCGATCTCTCCCCGGAGCGCAACGCATCCATCGCCGATCTGCAAGTCCTCGTGCGCGAGGCCGTCGCCGCAAAACCGGCCGGGACATGGATCCTGGGGCGGGGCTACGACGATGCCCGTCTCCATGAGGGGCGGCATCCGACCCGCAGCGACCTCGACGTGATCGCGCCCGATCACCCGGTGGTGCTGATCCGCATGTGCCATCACATCGGCGCCGCCAATTCGGCCGCGCTGCGCCTGGCCGGTGTCACCCGCGACACGCCCGATCCCGACGATGGGCTCTTCGACCGGGACGAGCAGGGCGAGCCGACCGGAGTGCTGCGCGAGGGGGCGCTCACCGCCGTCCGCGCGGCGATGCCGGAGCCGGACGAGGACGCGATGATGGCCGCGCTGGAAGCTGGTGGACGCGAGTTCCTGCGTCAGGGGGTCACGAGCACGGTCGAGGCCGGTATTCGCGATCCGCGCGAGTTGCGCGCCTACCAACGGCTGCGCGAAGCGGAACGCCTCCCTGTCCGCACCTACCTGATGATGATGCTCGACGAGACGCTCGACGATCTGATCTCGCTCGGGATCCGTACCGGTTTCGGCGACGCGTGGGTGCGCATCGGGCCGGCGAAGCTTTTCAGCGACGGCTCGATCGGCGGCCGCACGGCACGCATGCACGCGCCCTACGAAGGCCAGCCGGACAATGTCGGTCTCTGGATGATGCCGCCGGAGGAGCTCAAGGCAAAGGTGCGCCGAGCCCACGACGCCGGTTTTCAGGTCGGCATCCACGCCATCGGCGATGCCGCGATCGACCTCGTGCTCGATGCCTACGAAGCCGCGCAGGCGGCCACCCCGCGACCCGATCCTCGCCATCGCATCGAGCATTGCTCGATCGTCGACGACCGCATCCTCGGCCGCATTCGCGACCTCGGCGCCGTGCCAATCCCCGGGACGTCGTTTCTGCGCCACTTCCGTGACGCCTACGTCAACAACCTCGGGGAGTGGCGGATCGGGCAAGCCTACGGTATGCGCTCGTTCGCCCGCTTCGGGATCACCGCGGCCGCCTCTTCTGATGCTCCCGTGGTTCCGGTGAACGCGCTCTCGGGTATCCAGACGATGGTCACCCGCCGCGACATCCTGGGCCGCCCCTGCAACCCGGAAGAAGCGATTCCTCTGGACGACGCCCTGCGCGCCTACACCGTCAACGGCGCCTACGCCTCTCGCGAAGAAGGGAGCAAAGGACGCTTGCAACCGGGGATGCTGGGCGATTTGACTGTCTTCGAGACTGATCTCTTCGCCGTCGCCCCGGACGACCTGGCCACGGTGCGGGTGGACTACACGGTAACGGGCGGAGTGGTGGCATACGAACGGGAGTCGGTAAGTCGGTAAGTCGGTAAGTTGGTACGTTGATAAGACGGCGAGACGGCAAGACGGCTAGTAGGACACCAGCGTCGAATCGACTTTAGGCGTCCGAGCCGGGATCGGGTCCGCGATGAGGAGATGTTCGGCGGTACGCGCTGGCTCGAAGTTGGCATGAGGCTCTATCGACCGCCGATCTGGACTCTATAATCTGAAAGCCTGTCACCCCGTTACCCACCACCTGGAGGTTCTCCATGAGCGACGAATCGATCCGACCCGGACAGGTCTCCGCCACGCCGGAAGGGGGACCGCTTGCCGAGGGTGTGCCGGCCCACGAGCCAGGAGCCGGTCAGGTGCTATCCACGCCGGAAGCGGCGCCGCTGTCTGAGAATGAGGAATTGGTTCCGCCGACTTGGCAGGAGCATATGCGTGGTCCGATCCTCGGCGCGGATGGCCTCCCACATGGGCCAGGAGAGGGGGCGACGCAAGCAGCCGCGGCCCCGCCTGCACCGGCTGCGGCCCGAGAGGAAGCCGGGGCGACTCAAGAGACCGCCGCGGGGCAGGGCGTTTACAGCCAGAGCAGCGCGTCCGCCCGCTCGCCCCAGGATGACGAGGAGCTGCGCAAGTGGCCGCCCTACGTGGGTAAACCGGTGAGCGAGGTCCGTTGGGACGCGCTCCGGTATGCCGCCCCGGTTGTGGCGCAGGCCGAGAAGCTCACCATCAACGCCATTGCTCTTTCCGGGCGCGGGCTCTCGAAGCTTGCTCAGTACCTGGAAACCCGGCGCCAGGAGCGAGACGCGGAGCAGGACCGCGAGGGCCAACCCGATCGCTGAGGGTGATTCGCCTACGCGCTAGGCGTGGCGGCAGAGCTGGTCATCAGGCCAGTCCGCTGGACCAGCGCACGGTTTCGATATCCTGGATCTCCATCCACCGCATGCCGCTTTCATCTTCGGAGAAGCGGACCGTGTTCCCGGGAAGCACGCCGCTCGCCATGACGTAGCTGCCGTCGGGCATGGCCATTAGCGGGATGTCGCGGGAACTCTGGCGCAGGCGCAACGTGCCGTCGGCGTCGAACGTCAGCCGCCAGCCCTTCTCGTAGAAGCCGAGGTAGGGCGCGACCGCGTCGGCGTCCACGGGTTTGGCTTGGGCGGCGAGGTCGCTCAGGTGCTGCTCGGCGGTCTGGTACTGGGCGACGACGGTCTCGTTGACCCCCACGTTGAGGCTGAAGCGAGCGCTCAGCAGGAGGTTCAGGACGTAGGGGGCGAAAAACAGCCCGCGCGATAGCGGCCCCATGTTGGTCAGGACCACCAGGCCGAGGTCGTCCTCCGGGAAGAAGCCGATGAAGGTTGAGAAGCCGTCGATGCCGCCGTTATGCCAGACGAGCCGGCGCCCGCCGCGGTAGGTCTGGGAGATCCAGCCCATGCCGTAGCCGGCACTCACCAGATCCGGGTCGAGCTCAGGCGAGGTCGGCAGGTCGATGTGCGGTGTCCAGCACTCGGCGAGGTTGGCGGCCGAGGCGACGCGCTCCCCGGTGATCGAGACGCCGCCGTTCAGCTGCATCGCGACGTAGTTCGCCATGTCGGTGAGGCTGGCCAGCGTGCCCCCGACCGGCGCGTAGCTGCCGACGGGCGCGTACGGCTCCGCCGCCGTCCCCTGCGTGAAGTCGGGGGCGTAGCCGGTGGCATAGTCGGCAACGAAGGGGCGCGGGTCATCGGTGATGCGGGCGGTACTCATCCCGGCGGGGCGGTAGACGCGCTCCTCGAGGAGTTGCGCGTAGACGGTTTCCAGGTCGTTCTCGGAGGCGCCCTGGACCAGCGCCGGCAGGTAGCCACCGACGGCGTAGACCGTGTTGTTGTAGAAGTATGTGGTGCCTGGCGGATCCGTGACCGGCAGGGCGGCAAGCAAGCGCAGCAGCTCGCCGGCCGTCACGTCGCCCTGGTGGAAGGTGGAGACCGCCGGTGGCTCGCCGATGCCGGAGTCCATACCGAGCAGGTCGCGGACGCGCAGCGTGTTCGTCAACTCGTCGGTCGGGGCGCGGAAGTCGGGCCAGACCTCGCGCACCGGCTGGTCCCAGGCCAGGGCGCCGTCGTCGACGAGGGTGGCCACCAGCAGCGAGCTCATCGACTTGGTGGTGGAGGCGACAAAGAAGTGCGTCTCCGGCGTGACCGGGGCGCCGCTGGCCAGGTCGCGGACGCCGAACGTGTTGCTGTGCACGATGCCGCCGGCGTCGACCACGGCCACGGCGGCCCCCACCATGTGGAACGTCCCCATCGCGTCCTGCACGGCGTCGTCAAATTGATCCCACTCCGCGACCGGCGTTCCACTGGGTGACTGAGCGCGGGTTAGGCTGCTCCGCCGCTGGAGCACGCTAGCGGCGGTCGTGAGTCCTGTGGTGGTCACGCCCTTGAGCAGGACGCGCCGCGAGAGGCGATCGGCTAGGCGAGATGACATCGGCTTCTCCTTCGTCAGGTTTGACTGCTCCATTGTCACCAATGACGACTCTCAAGCGTGGGGCAGCTGCCGCCGTCGATCAGCCCGGCGAAGCTTCCGCGCGCCCCGCGAGCATCTCACAACTCAGCGATGACGCGCACCTGCGGCAACATGGAGCAGAGTGAATGGCGTCAGGCGTCGCACTGCTCGGACCACGCCAGTAGCGCGGACAGATGGAACGAATCAGGAGTTAACACCGGTTTGACGTGCCCTCATTCCTGACCGTATCATGGAATTGGATGGGGTAAGCGCGGGCAACCAGAATATTTGCCTCTTTGGGCGTTACACGCCGCAAAGATCAACGCCTTACCACGCTCACTGTTCACACTCGTACCCCGGTAACGGGGCTGGTGTTTCACTTGCCGCGCGGCGCCCGTAAGCGCGCGCGTCACAACCAAATGTGTCAGGGATGCCGATGAACGCTCAGATCATCATCCTCGGCGTCCTCGAGGCCGTGCTCGTCGTCGTTGCCACCTATTTCGCGACCCGGTGGTACCTGGAAGGCCGTGCCGATTCGCATGCCCGCAAGGTGCAGGCGGAGGCCGACCGTATCCTGGAAGAAGTTGAAACCCGACGACGTGATGCCGCTCTCGAGGCGAAAGACGAGGCTATCCGCCTGCGCGCGGAGCTCGACCGGGAACTGACCCAACGGCGCAAGGAAGTCGAACGCGTCGAGCGCCGGGTCGAGCAAAAAGAGGAATCAATCGACCAGAAAACCAGCGCACTCGACCGTCGCGAGCAGGAGTTGCGCCGGCTCGACCAGGAGACGCAACGCTCGCGTGAAGCGTGGGAGTCCGAGCGGACTCGAAAACAGGCCGAATTCGAAGCCGACCGGGCCCGGCAGCAAGCGGACCTCGACGCCGCTCGGGACCGCCACCTCCAGGAGCTAGAGCGTGTCGCCGGGCTGACCGCGGACCAGGCCCGGGACGAGTTGGTGCGTGAGGTCGAGGACGAGGCACGCGGACTGGCGGCGCGGCGGCTGCACGAGCTCGACCTGGAACTGCGCGAAGAGGCCGATCGGCGGTCGCGACGGATCCTGGCCACCACCATTCAGCGAATTGCCTCCGATTACGTTTCCGAGTCAACAGTTTCCGTCATTCCCCTTCCCTCCGACGACATGAAGGGCCGAATCATCGGGCGTGAAGGACGCAATATTCGTGCCCTGGAGCAGGCAACCGGGGTCGATCTGATCGTCGACGACACACCGGAGGCGGTCACGATCTCCGCCTTCGATCCGGTGCGGCGCGAGGTCGCCCGGCGCGCCCTCAACAAGCTCTTGCAGGATGGCCGCATCCATCCCACGCGGATCGAGGAGATCGTCTCCAAGACACGCACCGAGTTGGAGCAGGTGATGCGGGAGGAAGGGGAGAAGATCGCCTACGAGGCGAACGTCCCCGGTCTCCACCCGGACCTGATCAAGTTGCTGGGCCGGCTCAAGTTCCGCACCTCATATGGCCAGAACGTGCTCGGTCACTCGCTTGAAACCTCGATGATCGCCGCTGCGCTCGCTGCCGAGCTTGGCGCTGACGTCAACGTGGCCAAGACCGCGGGTCTGCTGCACGACATCGGCAAAGCCGTCGATCACGAGGTCGAGGGACCGCACGCGCTGATCGGCGCCGACATCGCCAAGCGGCTCGGCCGCTCCTCCAAGATCGTGCATGCTATTGCCGCGCACCACGGCGAGGAGGAGCCGCAGACAGTCGAGGCGTTCATCGTGGCGACCGCGGATGCCATCTCCGGCGCCCGGCCGGGGGCCAGGCGGGAGATGGTCGAGACCTACATCAAACGCCTGGAGGCGCTGGAGGGGGTTGCCAATTCCTTCGATGGGGTCGAGAAAAGCTTCGCTATCCAGGCCGGGCGAGAGGTTCGCATCCTGGTCGCTCCCGAATCGATCGACGATCTTGCCGCGGCGCGTCTGGCCCGCGATGTCTCGAAGAAGATCGAGGAGAGTCTCGAATATCCGGGGCAGATCAAGGTCACGGTCATTCGGGAGACACGGGCGGTCGACTACGCGCGATGATTTTCCACTGCCCGAGGGTGGATAACGGTTTGTTGACAATCGGCGAGCGGCCGCGCGCGGTCTGTACTAGACTGAACCGCGGCCGCGAAATGAGCGCGAGTCCTTGGCCGGCGATGTGCCGGCCATGTCCATGGGATGCATCGCTTCAGATTCGGGCCGCGATCGCGGCGAGCGGTGTGTAGGATTTCGAGGATCTGTTCGTGTTCCCGTTCGTGCAACGTGCACGAGCAAGTGTTGGTGGGGCACGTCGAGCGCGTCGGCGGCCCGTAGGTTCAAGCGTTCAGGGGGTTCTGCAACGTGGATCGCTTCTTCTCCAAGCTCGACTTGCGTGATATCAAGATCGATCCGTTCAAGGCGAGTTATCCACCTGACGCCGAGGACGTCGTCGAGGCGGGCACGGAGCATGGTGTCGAGACAGAGGCAGCCGAGATGCCGCCCGCCGGTGCGCGCCAGCCGCATACGCCGGCCTGGGCCACCGCTACCGAGGTCGAGACCGACGACGAGTACGAGTACGACGATGAGGATGACGTTCAGCCCTACGCCAATGGCGGAGTCGCCAATGGCGGAGTTGCCAATGGCGTCATTGCCGCCACGGATGGCGCGGCGCTGGTCGAGCACCGCAATGGCGACGTCCTGAAAGTTTCGGCCCGCTCGCGGCCGAGCGCGGTTGCCGGGGCCATCGCGGGGGTTGTTCGCGAGAACGGCCGGGCAGAAGTCCAGGCTATCGGCGCCGGTGCCACCAACCAGGCGGTCAAGGCGGTAGCGATTGCCCGTGACTACCTGCGGGAGACCGGGATCGAGGCGATCTGCCTGCCGGCCTTCATCGACGTCATCATCGAGAATGAGGACCGCACCGCTATCCGGCTCGTCGTGGAGCCACGGTAGAAGGTGTAGTCGAGGAGTCGTGGAGTCGAGAAGTCGAGAAGAACGACCAGGCTCCTCGACTCCGAAAGTCGATCTCCATACACATAGCACCTACTCGGACGGCCTTCTCTCGCCAGCGACGCTGGTGGAGGAGGCCGCTTCGCGTGGGGTGCGCTTCCTGGCGCTCACCGACCACGATACGGTGGCCGGTATTCCCGAGGCTCGCGCGGCCGGAGACCGTTTCGGTATCGAGGTCATTGCTGGCGTCGAGCTGAGCGCCGCATTGGGGAGCGGAGGCGAGGTCCACCTCCTCGGTTACTTCGTCGACATCGACGATCCCGCGCTGCTCGAGCAGTTGGCTGGCTATGGGCGGGCCCGCGCCGAGCGGATGGAGCGCATGGTCGACCGGCTCAGCCGGATCGGTGCGCCGGTTAGCCTGGAGCGCGTGCGGGAGATCGCCGGTCATGGCACGGTCGGGCGACCGCACCTGGGGCGGGCACTGGTCGAAGCCGGGCACGCCACGGATCTCTCGGACGCCTTCTCCCGCTATATCGGCGGCGGAAAACCGGCCTACGTGCCGCGGCCCCGGGTCGACCCGCGAGATGCCATCGCGCTGGTGCGCGCCGCGAGCGGCGTGCCGGTGCTGGCTCATCCGTTCAGCGTCGGCGGGGTCGAGAGCGTGCTCGACCGCCTGGTGCCCGCCGGGTTGGCCGGGATGGAGGTCGACTATGGCGAGTACGACGACGAGGACCGGGAGATCTTGCGGCAGATTGCGGCGCGCCGCGGTCTGATCGCCACCGGCGGCAGCGACTACCACGGCCCCGATCTGCGTCTGGCCCGGGAGCTCGGCTCGGCGCCCGTACCGCTTGCCGCGGTCGAACGGCTGCGCGAGGCCGCCGCGGTGAGACGGTGATCGCCCTCACCTCCCTACCCCCCTCTTCCATCGCGATGGGAGAGGGGGAACGAGGTTCGGCGCAGCGATGACAGCTCTGCCCGCGCCGGAGCGGGTGGCCGCGGTGGTCGTCGCCGCCGGCCGCGGCGAGCGGCTCGGCGCGCCGGAGAAGGTGCTGCTCCCCCTGGCCGGCCGGCCGATGCTAGCCTGGTCGCTCCTGGCGCTGGAGCGGGCTGGGGCAATCGGGTCGGTCATCATCGTGGCCGGATCACACACGCAAGAGGCGATCCGGCGGCTCGTAAGTGATGAGGGAGTTGGCAAGGTTCAGGCCGTCGTCGCCGGTGGAGAGCGGCGGCAGGATTCCGTCGCGGCCGGGCTGGCCGCGCTGACGATGGGGATCGAGATCGTCGTCATCCATGACGGCGCACGCCCCCTGGCCGAACCGGACCTCTTCGATCGCTGTGCCCGATCGGCCGCGGCCACCGGCGCTGCGATCGCGGCAACTCCGGTAGCCGACACCCTGAAACGGGTGGACGCGGGCGTCATCACCGGGAACGGTCGACCGCGCCGGGCTGTGGGCGGCGCAGACTCCGCAGGCCTTTCGCCTGGAAGCACTACTGCGGGCGCTCGTCGCCAACTCCGGGGAGACCGTCACCGATGAAGCGCGTCTCTGCGAAGTTGCCGGCATACCGGTGGCGGTGGTTCCCGCCTCTCCGGCCAACCTGAAAGTGACTCACCCGGAGGATATCGCCGTAGCGGACGCACTCCTCCGCAACCGAGCGGGGGAGAGGGGGGGAAGGGAGAATGAGGAGTCTTCCGGTCGTCTTCCTCTCCCCCTCAGGCCGCGCAGCGGCCGCCCCCTTCAGCGCAGCGCCCCCTCTCCCCCCTCGGGTTGGGATCGGCTACGACGCGCATCGCTTCGCGCCCGGTCGCCGGCTCATCCTCGGCGGGGTCGAGATCCCGCACGACCGGGGGTTGGCCGGGCACTCGGACGCCGACGTGCTGCTCCATGCCATCGCCGACGCGGTGCTCGGGGCAGCAGCGCTCGGCGACATCGGCCAGCACTTTCCGCCTACCGACGAGCGATTCCGCGACGCCGATAGCCAGGACCTGCTGCGCGAGGCCGTCCGCCTGGCGCAGGATGCGGGCTGGGTCGCGGGGAATGTCGATGCCACGCTCCTCGCCGAAGCGCCGCGCGTCGCGCCGTATGTGCCGCTGATGCGAGAGCGGATCGCCGCCTGTCTCAGCATCGCCCTGGACGCCGTCGGGGTGAAAGCGACCACGAACGAGGGGATGGGCGCTATCGGGCGCGGTGAGGGTATTGCCGCGCTGGCGACGGCGACGCTCGTCCCGGTTCGATCGAGCTCCGAGCGCTGAACCGTGCGCGTTCTGGTGCAACGCGTAACGCGGGCTCGGGTGACAGTCAGCGGCGAGACGACCGGCGAGATCGGTCCGGGTTTCCTCCTTCTCGCCGGGGTCACCCTTAAGGACACCCGCGCCGAAGCTGACCTCCTGGCGCGCAAAGTGGCGCACTTGCGCGTATTCGATGACGCCGACGGCAACCTCAACAGGTCGGCGCTCGACCTGCTGGAAGCTGGGGAGCCGATCGGGATGCTCGTCGTCTCCCAGTTCACCCTCTACGCCGACTGCCGCAAGGGCCGGCGCCCAAGTTTCGTGAATGCCGCCCCGCCGGCCACTCGCCGAGCCGCTCGTCTCCCGTTTTGCGGACGGGTTGCGCGCGTTGGACCTGCCGGTGGAAACGGGCCGCTTCGGGGCGGAGATGCAGGTCGAGCTAGTCAACGATGGTCCGGTGACGATCTGGCTGGATACCGAGGAGCTCAGCCGAAAGTGAACGAATCGGAATCAGGCTTTAGCCAGTGGGGTGCTCATATCAGAGAGGGTCAGCCCGTTGTCTCGGCGATTGGCCGGTTGACCACAGCGCACGCCTCCGCAATGGCCTGCTCGCGGGTCAGCGCGCGGCCGGTGTCCTGTACACGAGCGAACTCCAACGGGCCGAGCGCTGAACGAAGCGCCACAGCCGTTGGCTCGCGGATTTCCCGCTCAGGCCAGGTGGCTCGGGCGCCGAGTGCTTCAGTCATCACCGCCGCCGCCCCGATCAAGCGTGCCGCCGATTCGTGCTGCCCGATCGCTTGGGCGAACACGGCCACGTTGGCAAGCGTCTCCGACAACCCTTCGATCACTCCCAATTCATCAAGTATGGCTAGCGCCTCACGGAACGTATCCGCGGCCTCTGCCAGCTCGCCCACAATGGAAGCCAGCAGACCCAGGTACCCAAGCGTGACCGCGATTCCCCAGAGTTCCTCGATCTGCCGAAAGACCGTCAGTGCCTCCCGGCAATTGCGAACCGCGGTCGTGTACTCGCCCCGGCCCGACGCGACAATGCCCAGGTGGTAAAGCACCCAGGCAATCATGCTCCGGTTGTCCACCTCTCGCGCGAGCTGCAATGACTCCTGCAGCCAGGTTGTCGCCTGAACGTCGTTGCCGATGTCCTCCGCCCCAATGCCCAGGAGGTAGAGGGCATAGATGGTCCCATGCCGGTCTCCGGCGCGACGGCAAAGGGTGAGCGCCTGCTCGAGCGCGGAGATGGCGCGGGCGTCATCACCCTGGTAGAGCGCCAGTCGCCCTAGCTCGGTCAGCGCTCTGCCTCGGGCCTGCGGCGACGCCTCCGACTCCCTTGCCACGACACGCTCGAGCCATTCGCGGCCTTCACTCCAGTGCCCGTTCAGATACCAGAAGAGTCCGGCATTCCCCGCCAGTTGGAGGCTTGTTTCCACATCAGTCGCTGTCATCGACCAGGCGAGGGCCGTACGCAAGTTGTCGTGCTCGGCCTCCAGGAGATCGAGCCACCGAGCTGTCTGTGGTCCGTTCAGCTTCGTGTAGCTATCGGCGAAGAGCATCAGGATGTGCTCGACATGTCGGGTGTGAATGGCGTCCAACTCACCAGCGCTCTCGAGCTGTTCGAGCCCGAACTCGCGGACAGTCTCGAGCATGGCGAAGCGCGGCTCGCCGCCGTGGCCCGCGAGCTGCCGTTGCAGGTTCTGCTCAACCAGCCGTTCCAGTCCGGCGAAGACATCCAGGTCGCCGGCCGAGTTGACAACTGTCTCCGCTGCCTCGAAGGTTGCCCCACCGGCGAAGACAGCGAGCCGGCGGAAAAGGACTTGATCCTCTTCGCCTAGCAGGTCATGGGACCAGCGGATCGTTTCGCGCAAGGTGCGCTGCCGGGCGGGGGCATCTCGCGCACCACCGGTCAGGAGCGGCAGGCGCTTCTCGAGGCGGGGAAGCATTGCCTGGGGTGACAGCATGCGCACCCGAGCCGCCGCCAGCTCGATCGCGAGTGGCAGCCCATCGAGGCGGTGACAGATCTCGGCCACAGCCGGAGCGTTCTCGTTGTCGACCGCGAAGTCAGGTTTGACGGCTTGCGCCCGCTCGACGAAGAGCTGCACCGCCGTGTATTGGGTTAGGTGTTCGGGTAGCGGTGGTGGCTTGCGTCGTGGGAGGGCCAGTGGTGGCACCGGGTATTCCCGCTCCGCCCGCAACCGCAAGGGGAGGCGGCTGGTGGCCAGGACCTTCAGACGCGGGGAGGCAGCCAGGATCTCCCCGACCAGCGGGGCTCCCTCCACCAAATGCTCCATGTTGTCGAGTACCAGCAGCAGGTGTTTTGTCGCCAGAACGTCTCGTAGCCGTTCCGCCAGTGAGCGCTCCCCCTCCTCGCGAATCCCGATCGCATTGCCTATCGCGGGAGCGAGGAGGGCGGGATCGCTCAAGGGCGCCAGCGGGACGAAGAAGACGCCATCGCGAAAATCGTCCAGGAGATCAGCGGCGGCCTGGAGGGCGAGCCGCGTCTTGCCCGTGCCTCCGGGGCCGGTCAGCGTCAGCAGTTGGACTTCATCACGCCGCAACAGGTCCACCAACTCGCTTATCTCGCGCTCCCGGCCGAGAAATGGAGTTGGCTGACGGGGAAGATTGTTTGGCCGGGTGTCCAGGGACTTGAGAGGGGGGAAGTCGACGGGAAGGTCCGGATGCAGCACCTGATACACCCGTTCTGGCTCCAGCAGATCGCGAAGCCGGTGCTCACCCAGGTCGCGTAACTCGGCATTATCAGGAAGGTCGCCTCGCGTGAGTTGCTGTACCGCCTGCGTCAGCAGGATCTGTCCGCCATGTCCGGTCGCCAGAAGCCGCGAGAGCCGGTTGAGCGGTGCGGCGAGGTAGTCGTCGCGATCATCCGGTGAGGCTTCTCCGGTGTGCAGCGCCATGCGCACCGGTAATGGGCCAAGCTCACCCCAATTTGTGATGAGCAACGCGTGTTGGGCCGCCAGTGCCGCTGCAACCGCAGCCGGCGCGGTGGGAAAGGCAACCTGCACCGCATCGCCGATGGTCTTGAAGTGAACACCCCCGTGTGCGTCGATGGCCGCGTCGAGCAGAGCGATGTGCTGTGTGACGGCAGCAGCCATGGCCACCCGATCCCGCTCCCAGAGCGAGGTGCTCCCCTCGATGTCGCTGAAGAGGAAGGTGACGGTGCCACGGGGCAACTCGGACATGGCCTACTTCCGCATGAATCTCCAGTGAAGTGCAGTGGGTGTCTCGGATTGTCGCACGAGGCTCGCCCTGCAATGAGGCAAACAATTCGATACACCTGCGGATGGCACGGTTGCCACCGTACTATTTCTCTCGATAATGCTCCGGGCGCGCTTCTCGCGCTTGCCGATGATGAGGGAGAGGGGTGTCCGTGAGCGTGCAGTCCGATTCGACGACCCACCGGCCGCTCAAAGTCGGGTTGATTCTTCCCGAGACGGAGCGTCAGATGAACGGCGGCTCCGCGCAATGGAGCGATCTGCGCCAGATGGCCCAGCTCGGAGAGCAGATCGGCGCCGACTCTCTCTGGATCACCGACCACCTCATCCACCGCGTGCCGGGCGAAGAACCGCGCGGCATGTGGGAGTGCTGGTCGCTCATCTCCGCGCTAGCCGCAGTCACCGCACGGCCGGAGATCGGCACGCTGGTCCTCTCCACCTCGTTCCGCAACCCGAGCTTATTGGCCAAGATGGCCGACACTGTCGAGGAGATCAGTAGCGGCCGCCTCATCCTGGGGCTGGGTGCGGGGTGGAACGAGGCTGAATACGTCGCCTTCGGCTATCCCTTCGATCACCGGGTCAGCCGCTTCGAGGAGGCGGTGACGATCATCACCGGTCTGCTGCGAGATGGGCACATCGATTTCGACGGGCAGTACTACCAGGCCCGCGACTGCGAACTGCGCCCACGCGGCCCTCGCCCGAACGGCCCGCCCATCATCTTCGGCGCGTCATCGGCTGGCCCCCGCATGCTCGATTTGACCGCCCGCTACGCCGACGGCTGGAACACCTGGTTCAGCAGCACGGGCAACAGGGTTGAGGGGCTGCTGCCGCTCCTGGAGAAGGTTGACGCCGCGTGCGAAACCGCTGGCCGCGACCCTGCGACTCTGGATCGGAGCTCAGCGGTGATTGTTGAGGTCGGCCCGCACGAGCCGTCAGCGATGACCGGCCCACCGCTGACCGGCACCCCAACCGAGATCGCTGCCGGGCTGCGCGCCTACGCAGATGCCGGTCTCTCCCACGTCCAGATCTGGCTAGAACCGAACACGCCCGCAGGGATCGAAGCATTCGCCCCGGTGCTGGCGGAGTTGGATCGGGGTGATAGGTAGAATGGGGGGGTCAGCAGCGCACTTCCTGAACCTGCTGGCCTGCGGTGAAGTGCTTTGCCCGCGACGCCTTGATTCCCGGGCAAGCGTGGTGCTCCCTCCACCGATGGCGCCTCCCAAGGCCCGAGCAAGGTCTGGGAGCCGGTGAGCGCAGCGGGTTGAGGTTCTCCGCACCCAGAACTCTCCTACCAGCTACACTACAGTAGCTGCCTCTGCGAGAGACCACGGGCCGGGCTCGGGATCGCGCCCGCTGACTAGATGAGTCGCGAGATTTCGCGCGCAGGCTGTTTTCGCTGTTCAGTGTCCACACGGGTGAGATCGACGCCAGGAGGGATGCGCAATGTCGATGTCTGGAGTGACCGACACGTATCACAACGACAAGAAGGTTCTCACCGCGACGTTCAACACGCTGGACGGGGCCAATCAGGCGGTCAAGGCGCTCCAGAAGGCCAGAAGGCGGAGAAGCAGGAGAAGCAGGACCTCCTCGATGAAGTGAACACCGTCACCCTCGCCAAAAACGCCGAGGGCAAGCTCGATATCCCCCTGACCTCACACGAGAGTGGGCGCAAGGGCGCCCGCATCGGCGCGCTGGCCGGCGGCGTCATTGGGCTCATCTTCCCGCCGGCGATCCTGGCCACGTCCGCGTTAGGTGCGGCGGTGGGAGGTATGACCGGCGGCCTACGCGGGACCCATTCCGATGCGCTCGATGCGGCGGAGATCAAGACCATGGCCGATGGGCTAGAGCCAGGGCAGTCCATGCTGGTTTCCATCGTCGATCCGCACCGGCAGGAAGAAGTGGATGCTGTCCTCGAGGGCATGGCCACGAGGATCAGCTGGACGGAGATGTCGGCCGCGATCGCTACGGCACTCGAAAAGCACGGCGCCAACCACTAGCTGACCTTACCACAGGGTCGCACGGGGCCGGGCAACTGACAGCTGGACTCGCCGAGACAAAGGCGGGCATCCGATTGTTGGCTCCGTCGTTGCCTGAGTCGTGGCCGCTCCCATCAACACGAAACGCGACCGGACCTTTCCGGTCCGCGGCGTGCTCGTTGTTTGCGTGATCCCAATGACAGCCCGGACGATCATGCTGAACTGAGGGCACTCTCGGACAGGACATCTTCTATGGACGCCTCTGCAATGCGGACTTCGCTCCGGCCCTCCATCCATGGTTGCCCGTCGTCGCTTGACGGTGGGTTCATCCGTGACCTGCGCCCCCGCTGCGCAGCACAGATCACCCTATCGCCTTTTTCAACGGACAGAGTCCATTCTGGGACAATTCGTCAGCGACTGGTTGACGCCACACCACCAGCATCTTCCTGCTCGGCCCACTCCACCCCGGTCTCCGCGACGTAGCGGCGAACGGCCGTTTCTATTGTGGGGAAGAAGGAGTCCGGCCCGATCTCGTCGAACAACCCGTACCGCTTCAGCTGGTCCTTCACCGGACCCTTCATTTCCGCAAAGCAGAGCCGGATGCTAGCGCCGCGCAGGTCGTCGAGGAGTTCCTTGACCGTATCGGCGGCGGTCGTATCGATGTCGGTGATCGGCTCGGCGGTGACCACGATCCACCGCACCGGGGAGGGCGAATGCCGGATGGCATGCTCAATGTGGTCCTGGAAGATTCCGGCGTTGGCGAAGAAGAGCGGCGCGTCCCAACGGAACAGCAACAACCCGGGAAGGCGTGCCGCCTCGGGGTGACGTGACACGTCGTGGTAACCGTCCTGGCCATCGATCCGACCGAGCACCGCGTCGTACGGGCGCCACGCCCGCTGGATGAAGCTGAGGAGCGCGAGGCCCACGGCGATGAAGACGCCAGGAATGACACCGGCCACCGCGACGCCGAGGAAGCACACCATGGACAACACGAACTCCGACCTGCGCAGGTGGTAGAGCGTGCGGACCCCAGTAATTTCCACCAGGCTGAACGCCGCCGCGATCACGACTGCCGCGAGGGTGGCCGAGGGCAAGTTCTTGACCAGGTTCGGGAACGCGACCAGCAGCACGACGATCGCCCCCGCCCCCACCAGACCCGTCACCTGCGTCTTCGCGCCTGCCTCTGCCGCCACCGGTGTTCGCGACGAGCTGCTGCTGATCGCGAATCCCTGGAAAAGACCCGAAGCGATGTTGGCCGCGCCCAGCGCGACCAGTTCCTGGTCGGGATCGACCTCGTAGCCACCTCGCAGGGCAAAGGTGCGCGAGAGCACGCTCGTATCGGCAAAGGCGACGATTGCGATGCCGACCGCGCCGACCACGAGCGTACCGATGTCGGCGGCCGTTACGGACGGTATCGTGAAGGGCGGCAAACCCTGCGGCAGGACGCCGACGACGGAGAGGCCGGCGCGCTCCGCCAGGTTGAAGATGCCAACGACGGCCGTTGCGCCAACGACGGCGACCAACACCCCGGGCACTTTCGGCAGGACGCGCTTGCACCCGATGATGATCGCGAGGGAGGCGAGCCCGATCAGGAGGGCGGTCATGTTGGTCTGGCCGGCGCGCAGACCGCCGGCGAAGGCGCGGGCCTCGGGGATCAAGCCGGTCGCATCGATGGAGAACCCGAACAACTTGGGCATCTGTCCAACGATCACGGTCAGCGCGATGCCGTTGACATAGCCGTAGCGCACCGGCTTGGAGAGAAGGTCCGTGATGAAGCCTAGCTTGAAAATGCCCGCCGCCACGCAGATGAGCCCGGTGATGATCGAGAGCATCCCGGCGAGCGCGATCGCCCGTGCCGGATCTCCGACGGCCAGGGGCAGCACGACCGCGGCGATGATCCCCGCCAGCGAGGAGTCCGGGCCGAGGACGAGGATGCGGCTGGGACCGAAGAGGGCATACGCGGTCAGCGGGACCAACGTGGCATAGAGTCCGGTGATGGGTGGAAGCCCTGCCGCCTCCGCATAGGCCATCCCGACTGGCACCAGGACGGCCGTCAGGACGAGCCCGGCGACGAGGTCTTGGCGGAGCCACTCGCTCCGATACTCGCGAAGGACCTTCAGACCCGGGAGCCAACGCAGGACGCCCTCCACTGGGGATTCCGCGGTGGCCGGGCGGACCGCGGCCACCAGGCCACCACCGCTGGCCTCGGTGAACGCCGCTTCCATGACCGGTGTGCCTTCCGGCGCCTCGTTCATCGCGTCATCGCTTCGTCTTCCCCAAGCGGGGCCAGCTGGCAACGCGCCGCTGAGGTCCTCACGCCTTGTTGCTCGGGAGCTCGACCACGTGGATCTCCGAGCGAGTAGAGCCATCCAGCGCTTGCCCGACGTCGAGGAAGGTTTGCTTTTCCTGACCTTTGTGAACCTGCTGCACTATGCGAAGCTCCGGCTGGCCGAACACACGGCTCAGGCCGGAAGCGCAAGGTCCGCCATCGCGGCGCGAGGGCATCACGAGAAATCCTCGCTTACAGCCACAGCGAATCACGGTCGTCGTGCATCACCACGTCGTCATGGATGGAGAGGGCATCACTCCCACGCCGCTCGTCGGAAGGCGGCAACTCCATTGCTGCCTCGGTGGGGCGTCTTTCTGGGCACGGCATGGAGATCACCATTTCCTGGTCACGGAGAATCTCGCGTGCCTGGCGCAGAGCGAGCACCGGGACAAAGGTCTTAATCCGGCTCCCCCACAACTCCCGCACCGCTTGGTCGGCCACCTGGTCAAGGATGGTGGTCTCGACCGTCATCACCCGCGGCGCATCGTCAGCCAACTGGCGTCGCACCTGGGCAATAATCGGTTCCGGCGTGGCCGGCATCTGCGCGAAGGGGCTGGCGGCTTCCATAGAGCACGCTCCTGGCAAGTCGGACCTTGGTCGCGGGAGGGTGCTCATGACTTCCAACTCCTTATGGACGCGTTGCCGAGGGCGTGGCTGACGACGAACCCAGCCCGCGTCCTGAAGCGCCCGGCTCTGCTGACAGCCGGTGCTACCCGGGAGCCGGAGGCGCCGAATGTTGATGTCGCCAATGACTCCCACCCCACTATTGGCACTGGCGGCGATGCCGCAACTGCCGGCCGTCACGGAGTCGACATGGGCCGCTAGCCGCTTGGAGTGGAGGCCCCCAAGTACGGTGCTGAGCACCGTGGCTAATGCCCGTGTCTCCTGCCCCGTCCCCGCGCACTCGGGCGAAGCGTTCACCGTTTGTGCGAGACCTTTGTGCACGCGATGCCAGGATTGCGCCCACGGCCGCGTCGGCGACAGGAGAATGGCTCTGACAACGGCGTCGGTGCGGCAAGGATCGGCCGTGGACAGACCAAGGGTGCCCTGGGTCGAGTCCTATCCGCCTCAGTCTAAAGTCGGAAAGAGTTGAGGAACGCGTCAACGATGGGTGTTGCAGCCGACGTAGCAGCTTCCTAGCCATGCTGTCCATGAGGACGACAGCGTGTCGGCGCAGAAATCTGCCGAGATTCTCGGCTGGTCAGAGGTGAGCAGCCGGATCGCGGGCTCCGTCAGGAGGGCACCCACCGCCGCGATCAACTGGCCCCAACCGATAAGGGGAGTGAGGGGAACAGGCAGATCGAGACGGCGATGTCCGTGGTCTCGAAGCGCCCGGGACGTCGGCCGCCGCCGGGCCGCGGTGACCAGCATGGCCCGATCGGTAGGGAGAAGAGCCAGGGCCTCCAAGAGGAGTTGAAACGTGTCATTGCGGGGGAGTCTGTGGGCACCGCGTTCCAGACCGCTGATGCCCCGGGTGCTGACGCCGGTTCGTTCGGCGAGCGCCTCTTGGGTCAGCCCTGCCGCGACCCGCTACCGCCGTAACAGCCCCCGAAGTCGTTGTCCGTCATCCCCCACCGCCTGTCAGGACATCACCGCTGCGGGGAGGGGGCCGAGTGGTGAGATGCCCCCGGCCACCAGGTGAGATCCTCCCCGACGCCGAGGCCTGGCCTGACGAGACACCGCTCGTGGCGAGGCCCCTCCCGAACCAGAGGCCGTGGCCTAGAGTCCGCTTTCAAGGCCCAAGGTTCGCGTCGCGATTTCGGCGGATCCCGATGCAAAAACATGACTGCTGCCGAGGTGAGAGTCATTCCCCTGACCCCGGCTGCCCCCTAGAGTGTGAAGCCTCAATGGGGGAGGAGGACATGGCCAATCTGCTCTGTCTCATGTTGGGCCACAAGAAAACGCTCGTGCCGTTTTCCAGCGACCGGTATTTCTGCCGGCGTTGCGGCTTGGATGTCGGGGTGACCGTTGAGACCCCAACGGTGCCAGCCTTGCCGCCAATGATCGTGAAACGCGGGGCAGGACGGCAGGGGCAGCGAGCGATGATGTCCTTGGAGCACGAACTGGCCGGTACGGCGAATCATGAGATCCTCGGGTCGCGAGACGCCACTTCGCTATGAAGATCCCGCTACGACGTTGGCGTTGCCATGGGGCCGGTTCTCACGAAGGTGAAGACGTAGGTCGTGGGGCCGCCTTCCGGCACCTCGACTACGAACTCCGACCGACCATCGTCGCTCTGACGGACCGTCACTGGCGTCGGACCGGTCAGCGGCGGATCCACAAAGACGTAGCCAACCACCTGCCCGGTCTTATCGAGCCGCGGCCGCATCTCTGACCGAACCTCTCCCGCATCAAACATGAGCTCGCCATCCCGCAGCACCACCTCGACCCCACCTTGCATCGGATGCTCATAGCGTCCCAGGTAGGGGGCTAAAACTCCGGGTCCACCGCTCCGAGGTGCGTGCACAGTTCAGCGAGCTGAGCTGTCTGGGCATCCTGGTCAAGGCCAGTTCCATGGCGAGGATCGTGCAGAACCTGGCCTATTTGGGCGTGAGTGTCGTTGGCGCTGGCGATCATGCGGTCGTCGTCAAGGATGCGCATCCCGCAATGATGACCCGTAATCTGTGGGAGCGGGCGTATACCGTGCGCAACGAGGAGGCGGTCACCGTTGCTCAGGAGGTGGTCACTAACGACCGGGCCGATGCTGCGCCACGGCACCGAGCCCTCGATCAGCTTGAGAAGCAAGGGCATGAATAACGCGAGCGAGCTGAGTTGCTCCGCCTCACGGGCAAAGGCGAGAGCGCTGGGTTCGACCAGATCGCGAGCGATGTAACCGCGAAGCTCAATGCGATCGCCGCCGAGCGTGCAACTCTACGGTCGCTTGGACCCGATGCCGACGATCGTCACGAGGCGGTCCAGACGCTTCAGAACCTTCGAGTGGAACTGCCGTACTGCCTGCCCGAATACCACGCCCAATCCCTGCACGCCCGCGCCGTGGTCATCGTCGCAGAGACCAACATCGCGATGGCGTACTCCCTGAAGGTCGCGGCAGTCCTGGGTTCCGCACGTTTCCTACCGAAGGCTTCAGTTTCCAGTGACTCCCTGACTAGCGGACTCTTCCGCTCCCCGCGTATCATTGGCTATAGTCCGCGGGAGGTGTCCGTACACCTACCTGGCTGCCGCGTTCCCGTTCCGCGGCCGCTTTGCATCCATATATTGGGAAGGTTCATCGTCGCATGAAGATCGTACTCCGTCAGGATGTGCCGAAGCTTGGTGAGGCCGGCACGATCCAGGAAGTGAAACCCGGTTTCGCTCGCAACTACCTCATCCCTCAGGGGATGGCCGTGCTCGCCACCGCTGGCGAGGTCAAGACCGCCGAGCACAATGCCGGGGTGAAAGCCCGCAAGATTGCCAAACAGGAAGCCCAGCAGCAGACGCTGGCGGATAAGATCGAAGGCAAGCGCCTCGAGTTCACCGTCCGCGCCGGCGAAAATGGCCGTCTCTACGGCTCGATTACGGCTGGTGACATCGCGGACGAGCTGGTGAAGCTCGTCGGCGAAGAGGTCGATCGGCGCAAGGTGGTACTGGAGGAGCCCATCCGCCACCTCGGCGAGCACGCGGTCACCGTTCATCTCGTCGGTCGCCTCCGGCCGGCGATCACGGTCGCGGTCGTCGGTGACGCCGAATACCAGGCGGCGCAGGCCGCTGTCGAGGCGGCCAGAGCCAAGGACAAGGCTGAGGAAACTTCCGGCCCGACTCCCGGCGCCGCTGGCCATCCGGAGCCTGGCTCGGAGCATGATGACAGCAAGACGGAGACGGTGGAAGAAGGGCCGTCACACGAGTGGGTCGACGAAAAAGGCGTTCCTGGCGCGCACGGGTTCATCGACAATGAAGGCGGCGCCGCCACCCTGACCGAAGAGTCCGGAAAGGGCGTCGACGTCGAGGAGGAACTGGACCCGGTCGGCGAGTCCTAGACTGAGTTTCACGCCGTCGCGTCCGGAGTTGGCCGGACGCGACGGCTTCGGACGCGGCGCCGCCGCGTCCTGTTCGGTCCGCCACCCCCGCCGGACTCCCCGCCGCCAAGACTGGGGATCCGTTTAAAGGGCGAGGGGAACCATGGCCATCGCGACACCGAGCATCATCGAGCGACTGCCGCCACACAATGTGGAGGCGGAGCAATCGGTGCTCGGCAGCCTCCTCATCGATCGTGACGCCATCATCCGAGTGGCCTCCTTCCTGCGGCCGGAAGATTTTTACGCTGTTGCCAACGGTCTCATCTACCGCGCCATTCTTGACCTCTACAACAAGCGCGAGCCGACCGACTTCGTCACGCTCTCCGATGAGCTGCAGCGCCGTGGGCAGTACGACCAGGCAGGTGGTCTCTCCTATCTCTCCGGCCTGCTCAACGCCGTTCCCACCGCCGTCCACGTCGAGTACTACGCCCGCATCGTCGAGCGCGCCGCGACGTTACGCCGCCTCATCGATGCCGGCACGGAGATCGTCGACGTCGGTTTTCGGGAGGGGATCGACACCGAAGACGCCCTCGATGCCGCCGAGCGCGCCGTCTTCGCCGTCTCGCAACGGCGGCAGACCAAAGACTTCGTCTCCATGGGGGAGGTGCTCGATCGCTTCTTCGACCAGATCGACTACCTGCAGCAGCACCGCGGCGAAGTCGTCGGCGTGGCGACCGGGTTCTCCGACCTCGACCAGCTCACTGGCGGGCTCCAGCGCTCGGACCTGATCATCGTCGCGGCTCGTCCCTCGATGGGGAAGACCAGCCTGGCTCTTGGGATGGCCTACGGGGCGGCGGTGGGCCACGGCAAGACGGTCGGCATCTTCAGCCTGGAGATGTCTGCCGAACAGCTCGTCCAGCGCGTCCTCTCCATGGAGACCGGGGTCGATACGCACCGGCTGCGACTGGGGCAGATCGACGACAACGAGTGGGACCGCATCTCGCGCGCGTTCGGCCGGTTGAGCGAAGCCCCGATCTACATCGACGACGCCTCGACCTCCAACATCATGGACGTCCGCTCCAAAGCCCGCCGCTTGCAGGCTGAGCAGGGGCTGGACCTGATCATCATCGACTACCTGCAACTGATGTCGGCCCGCCGCACAGAGAACCGGGTGCAGGAGATCTCGGAGATCTCGCGCGGGCTGAAAGGACTGGCGCGCGAGCTGAACGTCCCGGTCGTCGCCCTGTCGCAGCTCTCCCGTGCGGTGGAGAGCCGCGCCGATCACAAGCCGATGCTCTCAGATCTGAGGGAGTCGGGCTCAATCGAGCAGGATGCGGACATCGTTGTCTTTATCTATCGCGAGGACAAGTACGAAGAGGACTCGGAAAAGAAGGGTATCGCCGAGATCGTGATTGCGAAGCACCGCAATGGACCGGTGGGATCGATCAACCTCCGCTTCTTCGATCGCACCGCGAGATTTGCGGATTTGGAGCTCTACCCCGGACCGGGGATGTAACGTGACGGCATTGGAATCTCAGGACAGGTTTTGTCCAAAGGGGTGTCTCAGGCTCCGTGTCATTCCGAGCGACAGCATAGGAATCTCGTCGTTGCACGTGCGTACGCGACGACCCGACGAGATCCCTCGTTCCTCGGGATGACACTACTCGGCAGGACCCTACGGCGCGTCATTGCTCTATCGCGCGAGGGTGGCGGTGACGCGGCGCTTCAACGGGTTTCTGGTCCAGACCGATCCCGCGGTCGGCATTCCGCGTGCCTTTTTCACCGATGTCCTGCCCCAGCTTTCGGAGTTGACCGAGGTGCAGGCGACGCTGGCGGTCTTCCGCCTGGCGTCTGAGGCTGGGGGTATCGAGTCTCCTGTCTCCGAAACTGCCCTCCGCGCCGACCGGCCGCTGCGTACCGCGCTGCGTGCCAACGGCAGCCCGCGCGAGCCGGACGAGCGAATCGCCACCGGGCTCGACCTCGCTACCGGTCGTGGCACGTTACTCCGATTCGTCGCCGAGCGCGGTGATGGCCGCGACGTCTGGTACTATGTCAATACCCCCGTTAACCAGGCCCTCGTCGCGGCCATGGCGCGGGGTGCTGTCGCCCCGCCACGAGCGCTTTGGCGCGAGGGGCAGCCGCCGGCCGTCATCCCGGAGCGGCCGAACGTCTTTCGCCTCTACGAGCAGAACGTCGGTCCGCTGACCCCGCTCATCGCCGACCATCTCGTGCGGGCGCTGGAGACGTGGCCGGTGGAGTGGATCGAGGACGCGGTCGCGGAGTCGGTCGCCTATAACAAGCGTTCCTGGCGCTACATCGAGCGCATCCTCGAAGGATGGCAGACCCAGGGACGGGAACCGCGCGAGCGGTACGGCTAGTTGGAAATCGTATGAAACGCATCGGCGACGTCCTCACCTCACTCTCCATCCCGGTTGGTCCGGCCGGCAGCAACGGCTCGGCGACTGCGACGCCGACGTGGCGCTGCCCGGTCTGCAAGGACGCGGGCTGGGTGCGCATGGAGGTCCCCGTCGGGCATCCCAACTTCGGCCGGCTCATCCACTGTGAATGCCGGTTCTCCGAGCAGGAGGAACGGGAGCGCGAAAAACTGCGCCGGCTCTCGAACCTCGATGGGTTCACCCGCCACACGTTCGAAGATTTCGAGCAGGTTCCGGGTACCGAGGAGGCGTTCGACGTCGCTTACGCGTTTGCGCGGGACCTGGATCCCGAGCATCGCTGGCTCTACTTGCGCGGCGGTGTTGGCGTGGGGAAAACCCACCTCGCGGTCGCCGCCGCGCTCGAGATTCGGAAGCGCAACGGGAGCGTCTACTTCGCGGTGGTCCCGGACCTCCTCGATCACCTGCGGGCTACGTTCGACCCTACGCGGGGCGTCGCCTACGACGATCGCTTCAACCAGATTCGCGGCGCCCCCCTGCTGGTACTGGACGATCTGGGGACGGAGAACACCACCCCCTGGGCGCGGGAGAAGCTCTACCAGATCATCAACCACCGCTATGTCGAGCGGCTCTTGACGATCGTGACCTCCAACCAGAGCCACGACAAGATCGACGAGCGAATCCTCTCCCGCCTGCTCGATACCCACCTCACGCGCGATGTCTCCATCGACGCAGCGGATTACCGGCGACGGGAGCGCTCCGACTACACCCGGGGCCGCCGTCCATCGCGTTGACCGCAGGCCCCATCATGACCGGACGTGGGGCATGCTGAACACTGCGGACGCCGAGGCCTTCCTCACCGCCAATCTTGGGCACGATGTCAGCGAGGTGTTGCCCATCGGGCATGGGGAGTGGTCACGGGCGTACGCATTCCTGACCAGCGGCGCCGAGTACATCGTTCGCTTCAGCGCCCTCGATGAAGACTTTCGCAAGGATCGCCTCGCGGCCGGCTACAGCTCCCGCGATTTGCCAATCCCGTCGATCATCGAGATCGGGGAGACCCAAGGCGGCTTCTTCGCCATCTCGGAACACGCCCATGGAGACTTCCTCGACGACCTCGATGAGGGGCAGATGAGGGACCATGCTGCCATCGTTGTTCGCCGCGCTCGATGCCGCCCGGGAGGTCGATCTCAGAGAATCGACCGGCTATGGCGGTTGGGGTGGGGATGGCAACGCCGCGTATCCCAGCTGGCGCGCGGCGCTTCTTGCCATCGCCGAGGACTGGCCGGAAGAGCGGACGCACGGCTGGCGGGAGCGTCTCATCACCTCACCCACGGGTTCCGCTCCGTTCGCGGAAGGGCTTGATCGCCTCGAGGCGTTGACCCAGTACTGTCCGGAGGAGCGCCACCTCATCCACAGTGACCTGTTGAACTTCAACGTCCTGGTTGAGGACGGACGCATCAGCGCGGTCATCGATTGGGGCTGCGCGATGTACGGCGACTTCCTCTATGACCTCGCCTGGTTCCTGTTCTGGTCTCCCTGGTACCCGGACTGGCGCGAGATCGATTTCAAAAGTGAAGCCGCGCGTCATTACGCGTCCATTGGTCTCGAAGTGCCGTATTTCGAGGAGCGGTTGACCTGCTGCCAGATCCACATTGGTCTGGCGGCACAGGCCTACAACGCCTTCAAGGAGCGCTGGGATGCCCTCGAGGAGACGGCACAGCGCACGCTCGAGGTGGCTCGATCTCCTGAGGCTGACGTGCGCACCAGAACGTGACCAAAACGCTGTTCCAGCGGCTTACTCCCTTACTCGCCCAGAACTTCATGCTGTTCACACTGTCCCAGGGCCATTGAGTTGTCGTCGCTGCTCACCTCCGTCTCGTCCATGTGAGTGCTCTCGACCGATCACGATCAAGCGCCGACCATGGCGTCGCGGCGCATCGCGGCGATAGCGCCGGTGGCCAGCAGTAGGAGCGGGCCGCCGACGCCGACCACCGCGCCGACGAGGCCCAGCGTCGCCGGCGGGCCGAGACGAGGCGTCAGCCAGCCGACGATCCCGAATCCGACGGCTCCGGCGAGGGTGACCGCGCCGATCCAGGTCGCGTAGACCCGGCCCCGCAACGCATCCGGGACCGCCTCGGCCAGATATGTCTGCATGGCGATGACCGCCCAGGCGTCGGCGAAGCCCAGGATGAACAGACAGACGAAGAGGACCGGGGGTGGGGGCGTAAGTCCAGCTGGCACAAACATCAGCGGTGCCAGGTAGCCGATCGCCATCAACCGTGGCCGGCCGATCCGGTGCTCTACCCAGCGCGCCACTAGCGCCCCTACGGTGGTCCCCGCAGCGAAGGTCGCGGTCAGCAGTGAAAAGACCGTGCCGGCCCGATCGCCCAGCCGCAACGTCTCTTCGACGAAGACGAGGATGCCAACGACCAGCCCGGCGGTGACCAACTGCCAGAGCATTTCGACCGCGGTGATGCCGCGGACAATGGGGTTGTCGCGCACCACCCGTAGCCCGTCCACGATCTCCAGGCGAACCGTCTCCATAAAGCGGGTCACAGTCTCCGCACGATCGACCGTGGGCAGAACCACTCCGAAAATGAAGACCGCCGAAAGAAGGAAGCAGAGGGACTGCAGGCCAAAGGCCGGTCGCGGTCCGGTGACGGAGATGACGCCCGCGGCAAGAGCCGGGCCGACAATCCGGACGACACTGGCCGCGACCTGGGAAACGGACAGTGCTGGTATGAGCTGGCGAGCCGGCACGACCATAGGCACGGCGGCCAATTCGGCCGGGCGTGCGAGGGCATTGCCGATGGCGACCAGCATCGCCACAAACGCGATCTGCCAGGTGCGATCGGTAAATGGCAGCAGCGCCACGAGCCCCGCGCGCGCCAGATCGGCGCCAAGAATGATGCGGCGGCGGTCCAGCCGGTCGGCGAGCATTCCGGCGATGGGCGCGAGCACCACGCGCGGGAGAAGCTGGATGATGAAGATCAGGCTGAGCAGTTCCGCGGAGCCGGTCAGGTCATAGACCAGCAGCGGCATGGCCACCAGGGCGATCGCTTCGCCGAGCTGGGAACCGAGCTGCGCCAGCCAGAGACGCCTGAAGGCCGGGATAGCGAGCACGTCGCGAAACCCACCACGGCCAGCCGTGGCCGAGCTCGTCTCCTCGCTCGTGCCGCTCCGGGCTGCACTCGCGGTTGTGGTTTGGGGTGCTATGAGGGTTCGCTCCCGGGCGATAACCGGTGAAGGTCAATCTGTAGGCGCGATTGTCGATGATCTCGCCGCGCACTGTGATCGACGCACGGCTCGGCAGTGATCGACTGCAGTTACGGATTGGCGCTGTTCGGAGTGAGCATTTTCTCGAGGCAAGGACACGGCTGGGAAAAATCGTGGGTCAGGGTTGTGGGCTAGCGTTTGTCTCGAGGCAAGGACATGGCTGGGGAAAACCCTGCGTCAGTGCATACTCCCAGTCAAGCCCGGTCGAAACTCGGAAATTGAGGACTCATCTTGCGCGCTGATCGGAATCGGGCGACGCGGTCCGGAATTCGCGGTTGCACGATTCTGTATCGTGACCCTCACCACGGAGTGCCACGTTTTCAGGGAAAGAGCGATCGCCGGAGCTCTCACGCCGGAGCGGCCGCCGGAGTGGCCGCGGTATCATCGCCCTGGCCTCCGCCTCCATCCGCCCGACACGTCCCGTCATCGTAGGTGGTCTCGACGTAGGCGACAAAGTCGGCATGGTGCAGCCCGCAACTCTCGTCCCAGACGTTCCGGAACATGGCGCTGGTCGAAAGCGAGTAGGCGATCCAGCTTTCCCAGGCCTTCCACCGCTCGTCGTCAATGACCCCGTCCTGAAAGAGCAAGTACAGGCTCTCGAAGAAATTCATGGTGAAGTACGTGTATTGCAGCGCCAGCCGTTCGTCCTCTTCCAGGAGCGCCACTTCTTCCTCGCCCGGGTAGATCAGGCGCCAGACCTCGGGGTGTTCGATCTGCATCTGGTTGATCTCGTAGTACCTATCGAGCAAGTCGGAATAGGAGGTGCGCTTCGCCTCTTCCTCGGAAGCGATGACCTGGTAGAGCAGGGCCAGCACGGTGAAGAAAATGGCGGCATTCGACGCAATACTGAAGAACTTGGAAAGCTTGTCGCCCCGGGTTTTCTCGTCCAGGGCACCGATGGCGGCAACGACGATGATCCCGACAAATACAATCGGGATGAGGACCAGGAAGACGGACGCATCGATACCCCACATTGCCATCTAATCTAACCCGGGCGCCGGGGGCTTGGCGAATCGCGGCTGGCGACTATGGTGGGAGTCCTGGCACCGCGAGTGGCGAGTGATCGCCATGCAGGGGACCGCGAGGCCATCATCCTGAGCCTGCTCCCGTCGAACTGGAAGAGGGGCTTACTTCCTTTGTCGAGTCACTGGCTAGACTGGGGATCCTGCTCGGAAACCGATTTCTCCCACTCCGGCGAGCCACGACCTCATTGGACACACGCGCCGCGTCTCCGGTAGTCGTACGCCAGCGTCGCCGCGGCGAGGGCGAAACCCCAGAGCGGCCATAGGAGTTCGGAGCAAGGGTCGCCCAGTCTTCCTCATCGATGAAGGTAAAGACCTCACCCAAGGTACCCAGAAGTGTCAGGCGCACGAACATCAATCCGGCCGTACTTACCAGGACAGAGACCAGCGAGGCGGGAACGATCGCCAGCGCCGGGGGAACACGCCGGCCGGAGAGGAACAGGATTCGGCGCGGGAAAACCTCGCCCCAGCGCTGCACGAGCCCGAGAGTCAGCAGCGCGCCGCCTTCTTGTCGCGGCCGGAGGGCCGCTCATCACGAATCTGGCGTCACCCCCATCACTCGAGAACGAGCTGATCGCCTTCCGCCTCGGTGGGGACGTAGCCGTGATGGCAACGCCGATACCGTAGACCACATTGGCCGGTACGCGATCGCAACCCCCGACGTCCCATGCCGGGTCAACCCGGCTCGGCCAGGACCGTGCGCGCGACGGACTGGATGTGCTGCCAGCGGCGGGTCATGGTCCGCCGCGAGAGACCCAGGCGGCAGGCGATGTCGGCAAGTCCGGATTCCTCCCTAACGCGCAGGCGCAAGATTTCCGCGTCTAGCGGGGAGAGGACCGCCGCGATGGACTCCAACAACTCATCACACTCGAAATCGAGCAGGCCCTGGCATTCGGCCCCAGGTTCTTTCGCGAGATGGACCGGGATGGCGCGGCGTTGGGTTCCCAGGCGGCGCATGGAACCGCGCAACCGCCAGGGAAAGTAGGCGGTGGCGTAGGGGATGAAGGACCCTTCGCCATTCCACCACTCGACGAGCTGCGAGAAGACGAGCCATGCCTCCTGCCGCGCATCCTCCAGCTCCCAGGGCCGGCTGTCGCGTCGAGTCCCGCCGCTCTGCCACGCCAGGTGGCCGCAACGGAGCAGCGCCGACTCCAACCGTGGAGCGAACGCCCGCCAGAGCAGATCACGGGCGGCCCGATCGCCCAGGCGAGCGCGCCGCGCGAGATGGCTCAGCAGCGCGTCATGCGTGGGAGAGACCGTCTGATCCTGACTCAACACGAGAACGACAACCGGCAAGGGCATCGTCTTGCCGGGTGGTTCCTGTGGCTCGCGCAGACGGAGGCGCCGTGGACGTGACTCCCGAGGATCGCTGGTTCGGGTCATGAAATCTCTCCTTCGGGCACAAATCGGCCCGACATCATCACGGGTGAGACACGGAGCCCGCAGGGCAATCACCAGGGGTGCGCTCTGGCGCCAGGAGAGGGGTGATGGGTGATGGGGGTTAGGGTGATGGGGATTACGAGTTCGGGTTGCTTCTGTTGCTCAGGACTCCCGACTGACGCTCCTACTAGCCGTCTAGTCGTCTAGGCGTCTTCTTGCAGCCGTCTCCTTCTTTTCGACTTCTCGACCTCGCCTTGGATCGAGCGTGTGCTCGGAGCCACAACGGGGACAGACCGTCTGCACCGTGCCCTGAATGTGCCAGTAGCGGTCACGCGCCTTGATATTGATGCGGCCGCTATCGTCATAGGTAGCGAGCAGTACCGGGGACTGCTGGCAGCGACACTCCCAGCGGAACACCATACGCGGAGGCGATTCCCCGCTCTCCGGTTGCGCGGCGTTCCCTCGCCCGGTCATCGCCTGTCGCCTCCTTGGTCACCGCTGCTCACTCGATAAGAACATATGTTCTAATCCGCGGATTCTATGGAGGAGGCTACGTGCTGTCAAGGGGAGGTAGGGGGGAAGTGCGTCCCCCTTCATTACGATTCGTTCGTATGTGGCATCACAACGGCGACGGGAAGGCTCAGCGCAGCGACCCCCCTTCTCCCCCCAAAACCGAAGGCGCCCCCGTCAGTGCAGTGTCGTCCCGTCCCGGCGAGAAGGCGCGCACGGGCGTGAAGAGCGCGACGAAGGCGATGGCGAGGACGAAGACCCCGACGGTCAGCAGCGCCGTGCGAGTGCCCACCCGCTCCCCGTAGGCGGTCAGCGCCAGCGCGCCGAGCGGGCCCGGCACCGAGAAGACGGTCCAGAATGCCGCCGTCACCCGGCCCAGCAGATGATCGGGCGTCAACTCCTGGCGCAGGGTCATGGTGACGATGCCGCGCGTGC
This sequence comes from uncultured Chloroflexia bacterium, assembly GCA_963751075.1. Classification (GTDB taxonomy): domain Bacteria; phylum Chloroflexota; class Chloroflexia; order Thermomicrobiales; family UBA6265; genus JACCXM01. The sequence goes on from CAVVTE010000018.1 coordinate 321,829, forward strand.
TTCCACCGAAAGCGGCGATCGCCCAGACGCCGGCCAGGATCGCGGCGGAGGCGCTCACGCCGAGCAGGAGGAGGGCGATTCCCTCCAGCACGAACCCGCCGATGAGGCAGACCCCAAACCCGAGGCTCCGGCGCAGGCGAGGAACCAGCAACCCGCTGAGCATAACTCCGACACTGGCGACGCCGAACACGAGCCCAACGATGCGGTCAGTCTGCCCCAGGTCCTCTTTCAGGTAGTAGATCATCAGGTCGGTGACGCCGGTCGAGGCGAAGGCCAGTGCTCCGGTGAGGATGGTCAGCCAGCGAAACAGCGGATTGCTGATCAGGAAGTGGATCCCGGCCAGGAACTCCTGGGCGTGTCCGCCGCGACCCCGCTCCCTCTCTCCCGAGCGCTCGGCGGTGGCGCGCCGCAGACGCACGAAACTGAGCGACACCGCGGAGATAACGAAGGTGACGCCGTCCAGACCGATCGCCAACGCCGGGCCGAAAGCGCCAGAAACGGCGCCGGCCAGGAACGGCCCCAGGATGAAGGCGAGCGCGTAGCTGGACTGCAACCGTCCGTTGGCGTCGACGAGTTGGTCTTTGTCGACAAGATTGGCGACGGCGGTGATGTAGGCGACGCCGAAGAGCATAGCCAGCGCCGAGCCGATCAGGGTGACGGCGTAGACCAGCCAGAGTTGTGGCCCCGCCAACCACCAGCCGAGGGGAACCAGCCCATACACGAGCGCGCGGCCGATGTCGCACCGGATCATCAGCTTGCGCCGGTCGACGCGGTCGACGATCGGTCCGGCGGCGATGCCGGCGACCAGGGAGCCGGCGCCGTAGAGCGCGGTGACGACCCCCATTTGAGCCAGGGAGCCGGTCATCTCGAGGATCAGCAACGGGATGGCGACGATGGAGAAGGCATCACCGAGAAACGAAAACGTCTGTCCGGCCCAGAAGACGGTGAAATTGCGGTTCCGGGTCAGACTGGTTCCATGACGAAGCAGTGCCAACGACCCGAATCCTTACCTCGATAGCGGCGAACGGCGATCGTGGGCAGAGAATAGCTGAGGGTCAGGCAGGGGTGGGTCTCCGAAACCCCTCCGGGCGTCTCCGCGTCATGGACAATAGAGACCCGGCGCTTTTGCCGGGACATTCGGGCGAGCGATACCCGGCGGCGCGGTATCCTTATCGCGGTCGACGGATCCGTTCGGTTGCCCGATTCCAATGACCATCGGAGGAAGTTCGTGTCCGTTTTGACTCCCAAGCGATCCCGCCGCGCGCTCCTCGCGGAGCTAGCCGCCCTCGCCGTCGTGGCGCCGCTGGGCGGGCTCCGTCCCGGCGCGGTTGCGGCCCAAAACCGCGTCATCACGGATGACGGCCGCACCTACACCGCATACGTGCCGGCGGCCACCAAAGCCGGGCAGTTCTACCAGTATTCATGCGAGTTCGATGCGTCCTGGGTGGTTCTGGCCACCTTCGGGCACGACGTGTCGTTCGAGGACCAGTTGGAGATCGTCGGGCACGACACCTCGATCGAGCCCTACTTCGAGGAGACCGCCGACGGCTTCATCATCCATGGCGGCGACATCACCAGCGCCTTCTGCGGCGACTACACGACCAACATGCTGGCGCGGTCAACCGGCACGGCGTTTCTGCCGCTCTTCGAGCACTACGGTCTCGAGGCCAGACCGGTGAAGACACGTGAGGAGATCGAAAAGACCCTTGATGGGGGAGGCCTGGTCTGGACGAAGGCGACGGTCGACTTCCTCCCCTGGGCGGAGACGACCTGGCTCACTCCAAATGGCAAGGAAGTGCCGACCGTCCTCGGGAACGATCATGCGGTCGTCGTCATGGGATACAACGACGACGAGGTCGTCATCCGGGACGTCCTCGGCCCGACCAACACCAACTGGGAGCGCTCAGACGAGTACGACGTTCCCTGGGAGACGTTCCTTGAGGTGTTTGCGGCTCAAGGCTCCGATGGTGTCGGCGTTCTCCCCCCGGAAGGCAGCGAAACGTCCAATGCGACCAGACCGGGTTATTCGATGGAGCCGGCCGATCCCCTGCAGATCTGCTGCTAGAGCGGAGAGGCAAGGAATATTGGTGAGGACTGTCGTCGTCTAGGTGAGCCGGGCGACGCGGACGTCTCCCCTACATGCCGTCTTCTTCTCGACTCCTTGCCCCCTCGACTACAGCAACTGGCATCCGGCAGACGACGGTGAAGGCTGGATTGTAGACATTGCCGACGTCGTACCCGACGGTCTGCCCCATGAGGTGGGTGGCGGAGACGATGTCGAGCCCGTAGGCGGTTTCCAACCAATCGAGCATCTCGGTGGTGGCGTGCTGCAGTGCCTGATCGAGGGGGCGCGCGTTCCCCACCGTGAAAAGCTCGGCGCCATCGGCGGTGATCCCGCGCGGCCAGCTGGTCGCCCAGCGCTTGCGTAGATCGAGCCGCAGCTCCATCTCCATCGAGACCTCGACACCGGTACCGCTGATCTCGCCATCCCCCTGCCGGGCGTGGCCATCTCCGGCGAAGAGGAGCGCGCCCGGCACGCTGACCGGGAACCAGACCGTCGTTCCCGGCCGGAACCCACGCCAGTCCATGTTGCCGCCATGTGGCCCAGGGGTGGAGGTAGTGATTGCCTCACCGCCGGCGGGAGCGACCCCGAAGCACCCGATCATCGGCTCCAGTGGGAGCACGAGATCGGCCAGCGCGGGCGGGGGATCGGTCAGGCGCACGGTTCCCGCCTCGACGTCGATCGTCCAGTCGGCGGTCTCCCGCTCTGGCAGACGGGTCGCCCGGTCAGGATCGACGACATTCGCAGCCAGCGGGAATCGCGTCCACCCCGTCTCCCGCGAAGGGGTGAGGGCGACGATCGTCACCTCGAGCGCGTCGCCGGGCTCCGCGCCCTCGACCCAGATGGGACCACTCTGGGGGTTGGGCCGCTCGCCTCGCACGATACCGTCACGGTCAACACCAAAGGCGTCGAGCGTCTGCATGACGACGGTGTCGCCCGGCTGCACGCGAAGCGCCGGAGGATGCTCGCCGATGGTGGTGAAGAAGGTTTCGGGATCGAGCTGATGGGTGGTCATGCGGCTCCCTTCAGAAAGAGCAAAGAGAATCAGACCGGCATTGTCGCATCGACAGGCCCGGGCGCCTTACACGACAATATGCAAATATCGAGATAATGTGATATACTCTGTGAGGTTGGAAGTCCGACATTCAGAGGAGGTAGTCATGACGTTGCTTCGCAACCTGCTCCATCGCGTGGGTGGTAGCGCCAGTTCCCGGTTCGATCGCTATTACGGCGATGTGGCCCGCGCCGGCGTCGGTTACCCGACGGCCGATGAGGCCCGCAAGGACATGCAGCAGCTCAATCGCTCCGTCAATCGGTACGGCTGGGTTCGCTAATGTCTCACCCGACGCCCCGCGTTCGGGTGGACCCACCCTGTTGCCCCTGGTTCTGATCTCTTTACGGATTCAGACCAGGGGCAACGTCGTTTTCCGCTCCCGTGCTCTCCCCGCCACTACAATCGGCATATGACCACGATTCCGCCAGGCACCGCGTTAAATCCCGAGTCATCGCTGGATACCGGCAACCCTGACCTGGTCGCGGCTATCCGCGCCGAGATCGACGCCGCTGGTGGCCGCATCCCCTTCGCCCGCTTCATGGAGCTGGCGCTCTACCATCCGGCGTGGGGCTACTATCTCTCCCCCGAGCGCCGCCCGGGACGCCCCGGCGACTTCCTGACCGCGCCCGAGACCCATCCCTTCTTCGGCATTACCCTGGCGCGACAGGTCGCCGAATGCTGGGAACGCCTCGGTCGCCCCGACCCCTTCGTCGTGCGCGAGTACGGGTCGGGTATCGGCGCTCTCGCCTGGGACGTCATCGGCGGCCTCTCCACGGAAGCGCCGGAGTGCCGCGCGGCGCTTCAATACCGCCTCATCGAGACCAATCCGCATCGTCTGAAGCAGTCGCTGGCGGCCCTGGCCGAAGGCGGGCTGGACGATGTAGTCCGGGGCGAGCATGTTTCCCCCGGATCGGATCCGGAGCCGATCACCGGCGTCATCCTCGCCAATGAGGTCGCCGACGCCTTCGGTGTCCATCGCCTGATCTGGCGTAACGGCACACTCCGCGAGGGCTGGGTGATCTGGTCCGGCAACGAGTTCACGGAGGAGGAAGGCGACCTCTCCCCGGAGGCCGCCGCGGCCGATCCGGAAGCCATGCTCCGGGAGCACGGTATCGCGCTCGCCGAGGGGGATCGCATCGAGATCAGTCCGGCCGCGACCGCGTGGTTCGCGTCGGTGGCGCGCGGGCTGCGAACGCGGCTACACCATCGTCATCGATTACGGCTACCCGGCGGCCGAGCTGTACGGCGCCCATCGCCTTGCCGGAACCGTGCGCGCCTACCGTGGCCACACGGTGAGCGACGACCCCTTTGTGCATGTCGGCGAGCAGGATCTCACCGCGCACGTCGATTTCAGCGCCCTGCGCCGACGCCGGTGAAGATGCCGGTTTGAGCTTCGCCGGGCAGACCAACCAGGGCGCGTTCCTGGCCAGTCTCGGGATGGGCGACCTGCTCGTGGCGCTGGGAAAGGACCCACAGACGGTCCTACCGGAGTACCTGGCGGCGCAGGCAGCCATCCTGCGGCTGATCGATCCCGGGGGGATGGGGCGCTTCGGCGTGCTGATCATGGCTCGCGATGCCCCGGTTTCACCGCCATTAAAAGGGTTTACGGTTCCACCGTTATCGTTCTGAACTTCGTCATCCTGAGCAACGTGAAGGATCTCCGTGTGCCGCGCGTTACTGAAACAGGGCCGAGATGCTTCACTTCGTTCAGCATGACACATGCGGTCCAACGGCTTCGATAGGACTGCCATGCTCGTGAGGGAAGAAGGGATGTATCTGTTCCTGAGCGGTGCCGAGATGGAGCCGGAGCGGGTGCGGGCCGCCTGGCCCGAAGCGCGTTTCGTGGCGCGGGGGCGTCTGCAGCCGCGGCCGATCGGCGCGGTCGTAGCACCGGCCGGCGCACGCTATGAGACCTGGGGCATCCTGATCGAGACGCCCGATGCCGCGGTGACCGGCGATGCGCGTGGCGCGGTCGCCGATGACGGACCGCTCGTTCGCCGTGACCGTCCCGGCGCCGGATGACGCCGATCCCACAGCGGTACTGGCGGCGGCGCAGTACTGGGAACTGCCGCCTGCCTACGTACGCCGTCTGGCCAGCATTGCGAAGGCGCCGGTCGAGGACTATTTCTACTAACGCCGGGGAACTCCGCGTCGAACCGTTGCGTTATGTCGATGTTGGAGGGGCGTATGGCAGCCGAGAGCGGGTGCGCTCCTGCGGTTCTATACTCGAATTCCCGGTTCAGGTACGGCGTCTGATTGCCAACGTAGGCACGATAAGGACAGCTTCGACATGGCGGAAATCATCCTCAGCATTCTTCTCACGCTCCTGCAGATTCTCACCTTTGCTCTGATCGGCCGCGCGCTCCTCTCCTGGTTCGACCCGGGAGGGCAGTGGGCCATCACCCGCATCCTGGCGGACGTCACCGACCCGCTCATCGCGCCGCTGCGGCGGGTGATTCCACCGGTCGGCATGCTTGACCTCTCGTTCATCGTCGCCATCATCCTGATCCAGGTGCTGGAGCGGCTCCTGCGCCAGGCGTTGATGTAGCGGAGCGCCCGCGCCACAAAGCGCGCCGGCGGGGATCGTATCCCCGCCGGCGCGTTTTTCATTTTCAGCAGAGACTGCACCTGCCTGAACGCCGCACGTCCACTCCAGCGGGGCTCCTTTGATTTCACGTCCTGTAATGAAGCCAACTGCCTGTTGCGCCATACGGGCTGTTCGGTCTGACCATGCGGCATTACGCGGCTTGGAAAGCCGCGCTCACCGGCGATTGGGCACCTCCACCCATCACCCAGGTCTCGTCCTAAGCAGCTGATGTCACCGTCCACCTCTGGAACATGGCCGAGCGGGAACCGCTCGCCAACGTTGAGTCGGCTCTGCCAACTGGCGAGACCGTGTTCGACATCTGAGAGCCGCCAGTGACCGATACCGGCGAGATTCCACGATCACATGCACCCGACAGGGAATCGCCGGGAGGAGAGATGCTGATGAGTGACGAAAGCTAGCAATAGGCCCAGAACGGTCGCGAAGTGTTGCCAATTCCGAACCAAACCAACCGTATGTCGGTCCAGTACTCAATGACGGCAATGATCCGGCGGTCTTTCCGCCAATTGAGGAGATCCGACCACTTACGGGCGCCGCACGTGCTAGTGGTGTTGATCGATGACGTTGGGTTCGGCGTCTCGCGAGCCTTCGCCGTCATCACCTGTCAGTAGTGTCGGCATCCGCGTCGATGCAGGCCAAATCGGCACAAACATCACTTCCTCGACCGTCGCCTGCGGCAGGGTGCAGGCGCAACGGGTAAGTTGAGCGCGACGCGCGTCGCGCCTAGTCTTGGTGCATGGCTCAGCGCTGCGGTGTGCACGCCACGCTCCGGCAGCACACTGGACGGAGATCCCTCAATGTCCGCCGGGGCAGCACGCCCGTCTCCGGCGGTCGTCTCGCCCTCGGGTCTCAGTTGCGACACTCGCGATCGCGGCAGACGAGATCACCGCAGCAGTCATTGGTGCGGTCACAGCGCTCGCCCCGGCTGGAGCAACCGTCGTTGTCGTCATTGCGCCCGCCGCGGCACTCGCGGTTGCGGCATTCCATCTCGTCACAACAGTCGTTGTTCCGGTCGCAGCGGTCGCCCTGGCGGGCGCAGCGATTGTTGTCGTTATTGCGGTCGGCGCGGCACTCGCCGCCGCGGCAGATCAAGTCACCGCAACAGTCGCCGTCGACGTCGCAGGACTCACGCTTGTCGTTGCAGCGCTGACCCGCGGCACCGCGGGTGGTGGCTCCCAGTCCCACCAGAGCCAGAAGGCCGCCGGTCAGCCCCGTGAGCAGATCGCGCCGATTCGTACCGGCCAGCCTCCTGGTAATCGTATCGAAGGTTGCTCCGTCCATAGTCGTCCCTCGTTTCTATCGCTATCAGGTGCTTCAACGTAGCAGTGCTTTCGCCGGTTTCATCGTAGCCATGACTGATCCGGGTGATGGCGCCACCGCACCGGACGGCACGCGGGTGGAACTGCGGCCTGAGGCCTTGGTGAGTCGTGCGGTATTCACCTTCCACAACCGCATCCCCGATATCATCATGGACGCGCTGGTCTCAATTGCCCCTGACAGGTGCGCGGCACAGCCGGTCCGCTCGGCTTCCTGGCCGTGCATGCCCTCACCATGTTGATCCTACTGCTGATGCTTGGGCTGGCGGTGCGAGACATGCTCCATTTCCATCGCTACAGCGATCTCCCGCTGCCGCACGCCCTGATCGCCTGAGACTCGCGGCGATTATCGGGTACGATCTGTCTCCAGCACGGCGGAACCCGATCGTGATCCTCGCAGAGGACGGGCGATGGTTCACCCCCTAGTCGATCAATTGCGATTTGCGCGTAGCGAGTTCCGGCGGGGGCTGGCCGGGGTCACCGCTGAGGAGGCGAGAACCCGACTCCTGCCGATGAACTGCATCAGTTGGAACATTGGCCACCTGGCCGCCCAGGAGCAGCGCTACTGGCTGCTCTATGCCCAGGGCGAGATGCCCCTTCCCGAGGTCGACCAGGCGTTCCGCTATGGATCTCCTGCCTCCACCCCGGCGCTGGATGAGGTGTGGTCGGCCTGGGAGACGATTACTACGGCGGCAGACCCTTGGCTGGACGCGGTCACCGCCGAGGCACTGCTCTTATACGGCACGCGCGACGGTAAGCCGACTGACTACACCTTCGGATCGCTCCTGTTGCGAAACATTTACCACTACTGGTATCACACCGGCGAGAACGCGGCTATTCGCCAGCAACTGGGGCACACTGACCTCCCCGACTTCGTGGGCAACATCGACGACGAAGCACCGTATCGTGCGTGCTAAGTAGGTAGCCACGTGAATTTGGAGGTGGCGAGGCCACAGCGGCGGTGGCGTTCGCGATCACTCATGCCGTCCAACCAGGCGACTGCGCGCTCGGTTGAGATCCTCCAGCGAGTCGTAGCAGCGATTGGCCGCCACGGTCGCTTTGAGGCCCCGCCAGAGTTCCTCCAACGGCATCAGCTCCGGGGAGCGAAACGGGAGGAAGGCAAGCGTGATCCTAGCCTCCCGGGCGGCATCGCGTACTCGGTGCGGATGGTGGGGCGGGGCGTTGTCCCAGATCAGCAGCTTAGGGACGTCGGGCCGCACCGTCCCCAACGCCGCCACGGCCGCCAGCACGTCATCGGTGCGGCAGCGCTCCCGCACCGTGTGCACCAGTTCCCCCGTGGTGGCGTTCAACGCTCCGAGAATCGTGCGGCGTTTGTTGCGCCCGCTGATGACGACGCGCGCCGGCTCCCCCCGTTTGCTCCAGCTGGCCCGCAACGGCGGGAACTCGCGCAACGCCGTCTCGTCGGCCACCCAGACCTCCCCGCCCTCCGCCAGCATCACCTGCGCCTGGGCGATCACGACCCCCTTTTTTCGGCGTAGGCCGGGTCGGGACGGCCTAAGACATACTGCGGCCGTTTCCAGCGGTACCCGAGCCGGTGGACGGCCCGCCGCATGGTGCGCTCCCCGACCCGGTAGCCCGCCACCGCCAACTCGCTGCGCAGCAGCGGCACGGTCCAGCCGGTGGCTTGGTAGCCGTGAGTCTGGGGATCGGACGCCAACAGCTCCTCCACCCGCGCCGCCCCTGCCCCGTCCAGCTTGGGCTTGCCGCCACCATGATCGCCTTCCCGCAACCCGGCCACCCCGTCCCGTCGCCAGCGCCCTGTCCAGCCGTAGACGCTGGCCTCACTGCAGCGCAGGGCGCGTGCGACGGCGGCAACGGTCATCCCCTCCCCCCGCAGCAGCACCGCCCGGTAGCGTTTCCAGCGCCGCACGCGTTTCTCGGCCGCGGCGGCAGCTTCCAGTTCGGCACGTTGGGCGTCGGTCAGGAGCACGGGCATCGGCGGGGCCCCCTCGCGATACCCTAAACTACCCCCTCAAGCAACTCGTGACTACCCACTTAGGGTGATGGAGAGTTAGGACGCTCTTGTTCTGAACCCGTTGTCGACTGGCAACGGAGCAGGATTTTCCGCATAGGAGCGGCTTCCCGCAACCCGTAACTCCCTATCAACTATTGACGCAATGACCCCATCACCTACCACCCATCACCCCCGGACGACGCAGCGGAAGCTGATGTGGTTGGTACCGGTGTCGATGGGGTGGGGCATGCGAGCCGCGGGACGGTAGCGCTGACAGTAGTTCTCGGCACATGCCCAGGAACCGCCCTTGAGTATCCGGCGCGGGATGGCGGCTACATCTCCCGGGTCGACGCTCGCCTCCCGGCTACCTCCCCACGGATCGACCGCCGCCTCGCAGCAGGGACTGCCCACCTCGTGGTGCCCGCTGGCCCAATCGGCGGTCCACTCCCAGGCGTTGCCGATCATGTCGAGTAGCCCATAGCCGTTGGGTGGGAAGCTCCCTACCGGGGCGGTCCGCTCGTACCCATCACGAGTCAGGTTCTGCCAGGGGAACTCCCCCTGCCAGTAGTTGGCCAGCATCTTCCCCTTCGGTGCCAGCTCGGTTCCCCAGGCATAGGGCCCAGCCGTCGTGCCCACCCCGGCAGGCGTACTCCCACTCCGCCTCGGTCGGGCAGTGCCTTGCCGGCCCACGCCGCGTAGGCGGCCACGTCCTCCCAGGCGACGTGCAGTACCGGGTGCCGCTCTCGGCCGTGGAGGGTGCTGCCGGGACCGTCCGGGTGGCGCCAGTCAGCACCCGCCAGCCAGTCCCACCAGGCATAGTGCGACTGCAGCGAGACCCGCCCCGGCGGCTGCGTGAAGACGACCGAGCCGGGCACCAGCGTGCTCCGGCTGTGCGCCCGGGTAGAGGGCGGCATCCGGTACGCGCTCGGCGAGCGTGACGTAGCCGGTAGCTTTGACGAAACGGCGGAAGGCGGCGTTGGTGACGGCGGTGCGATCGATCCAGAACCCGGAGACCATCACCCGATGGGCGGGGGCTTCCTCCGAATAGTGCTCGTCCGAGCCCATAAGAAACGTGCCCCCCGCAATCCAGACCATGTTCTTATCCGGGGGTGAGCTTGGAGGGGGCTCTGCAGCGGGAGATCGCTGGGCATCGGAGATGTGGACGCTCATGAAGACTGCTCCTATGGGAACTGGTCGAGCGGGCCAGAGGATAGACAAACGATCCCGATTGCCGACCATGCCTGGTGAATCGCAAGGTCCGATGCCTGCAGTGTGAAATCCAGTACAGTTCCAGTATGCGGCGTGACGAACGGGCGTGGGAAAGCTGAGGGGCGAATGGGCGGAGTTAGATTGATCACGACGCTTTACACCATTTTCTTTGTGCTGCTCGTCCTCATTGTCATTGGATCGTTCTTCGGCGTCTTCGACAACCCCCTGGTCGACCCAGGGTTGTAGTCCGCTCTTCGCGCACAACGGTCGGCTTTCCCACGTTACGGAGCGATCCGTCCCGTATGGCTATTCAGGCAGCTGGGAGCATCCCTCACACGGACTCTGGGTGATGCCCGGCGGCAGAGCCGGCTCGCTCCGTGGCGCACAACGGAGAGCCGGCCGCCGCGACGGAGTGCCGTGCCCCGGCTAGAGGCTTGAGATGCGCACCTCCAGCGCCGGGGACAACGGCGCCGCGTCAGCCGCTTCCGGCTCCTGACGATGGTCTGCCACCTCCACGTTCGGTAAGTTCGGTAAGTTCGCCATCGTCATTACCTTCATCACCGTCCACCGCCGGGATCCCCAGACAGAAGACCCGGGATGGGAACGCCGGCAGAGAGTGGGTGAGACGACCGGCCGATGATCCTGGTTGCCACGATCGAGCCTCGCGACACGATCCCGCTCGCCGGCGCGGGAGATCGACGAGTTCGGGACCCGTCGGGTGGCGAAGGACGCGTCGGCCGTGATGCGCGGTGATGACCTGGGCCCCGTATTAGACTACATGCGTGACAAGGAGCTCCTATGGCACTCACTAAACCCGCGGGTACCTGGACCTACGAGGATCTCTTTTCGCTCCCAGACGATGGCCGGCGCTATGAAATCATCGAGGGAGAGCTCTACGAGATGCCGGCGCCAGGCTTAGATCACGCGATCACGATCATGAACCTCATCCTCTTGCTCGCCCCGGTGGTCCAGACACTTGAGGGGACGGGTGCTCACTGCGCCCCTGGACGTCTTCTTCGAAGGCGCGAATCCCGTGCAGCCAGATCTCGTGGTCATGCTGCCGGGCTGGAACGGAATGCTGGCGCAGCGCGGCCCTCAAGGCGCGCCCGATCTGCTGATAGAAATCCTCAGTCCCTCGAACCGCGGCCACGACCTGTTGACCAAGCGAGCACTCTATGCTCGCGCTGGTGTGCGTGAGTACTGGATCGTCGATCCCACGAGTCAGACGGTAGAGGTACTGACCTTGGACCGTGATGCCTTCCATACAATCCAGACGGCAGCGGGCGATGACGTGGTGGTTTCCTCGTTGCTTGGGGGCGCCGCTTTCCGGTGCCGGCGATCTTCTCCGGGATCGACCTGCTCGAAGCCTGAGGGCACCTGTCGCTATCGCTTGCGCGCCTTCCAGATCTCCTCGCACGGCCACTTTCGCGCCCACTCGGGAGTCACGATCGGGTAAGTCGTGCTCGCGTCAACTGGCGCTTGAATCTCAATGAGATCGTCGATCTCGAAACCGTTGGCACGTAGCAAACGGATCCAATCCCCATGCCCGAGGTAGAAATTGACCGAGCCGTCGGGCCACTCGAACCGATGCATTCCGAAATAGGGTCGCTCCAGACACTCGGTGGCCGGTGTCTCCGCACCGGCATCCAGAGGCGTGCAGACCATCAGAAGAACACCGTTGACGAGGAAGACCAGGTTCCCGCCGGGTCGCAGGAGACGAGCCGCCTCAGGAATCCAGCGGTAGGGGTCGCACCAAATCGAGGCGCCATACTCACTGACGACCAGATCGAAGCTCGCGTCCGGGAGCCCGGTCTCCTCGGCATTCCCAAGGTGGAGCGGGAAATCGAGCCCGAACTGCTGCTGCATACGGCGCGCGGTCGCGAGCTGGGCAGGGGAGTTGTCGATCCCGACCGGATGTGCGCCATTCCGCGCGAGCCAGGCGGAAATATACGCGGTGCCGCAACCCAGCTCGATGACGTCCAGTCCGTCCACCGACTCCGGGAAGACACCAACGCTCGGCTTCCGGCGCCTGGAAGATCCCCCACGCAGGCACGTCCTGCGCCCATGCGCGCGGCGCCCACTCGGCGTACTCGGCCGCCCAGGCATCCCACGCGATCCGGTTCTTCTGGACGTGCTCCGGAAGCTCCTGGTGCATCGCTCCTCCTGGCATCGATCCTAGACCGGTGCGTCCTCCAGCTCCAATCCGATGAGGCGCATCAGGCGCAGTGCGTTGGTCGTGGTCGCCACCCCCGGCCGCAGCCGGTAATCGAACGACATCGGCGGGGCGTCCGGTCCTTCGCCGACCGTGTCCGTAAAGTGCACCGTGGTGGCCGCTGGCGCAAGACGCGGGTCGTCGGCGAGTGCCAGGTCGTGCGTCGAAACCGCCCCGATCGCCCCCTGCTCGACCAGGTACGCGATCACGCGCCGCGCCGCCACACTCCGCTCCGCGGTGTTGGTCCCTTGCAGAATCTCGTCCAGAAGGTACAGCACCCGCGGCCCGCCATGATCTCGGGCTCGGGTCGCGGCATCGACGATCAGCTTCAGCCGCTGTAGCTCGGCCAGGAAGAACGAGACGCCGCGCTCCAGCGAGTCCTGCACGCGGGCGCTGGTCCACGGCTCGACTGGAGGTAGCGAGAGCGCGTCCGCACAGACCGGACCTCCCGCCTGCGCCAGGACGGTGTTGACGCCGACGGCGCGCAGCAGGGTGCTCTTGCCGGACATGTTCGACCCGGTCACCAGGAGGAATGTGCCCGGCGGGCCGATGGTGACGTCATTCCGCACCCGCGCGTCAGCGCAAAGCAGCGGGTGTCCAAGGAGGGTGGCGCGATACGTATCATCGCCCTGGTCGATCGCCGGAAATGTCCAATCCGGGTTGTCATGCCGTAACCCCGCGAGCGAGGAAAGGGCCTCGGCTTCACCGAGGGTCACCAGCCAGCGGCGGGCATCATGCCCACCTTCCCGCTTCCATCGCTCGAGCGCGAACAGGACATGCACGTCCCAGAGCGTCAACGCCTGGATCGGTACGTACAGGACAGACGAGGGCGGAATTGCCATCCCGGTCAATCGCCCCAACCGGCGCAGCATCGATGGCGCGGCACGCGGGCCGGCTCCCAGACGTTCCTGAAGCTCTCGCAACATGCGGGTCACGGAAATCGGCCATTGCCAGCATGTCGAGCTGGCCGGCATACGCGGCGATAGCACGGTGCTCGGTGACGACCGCGGCGATGGTGGCGTATGCGCGCCGTGCAGCGGTCGCGCCGATGAGCAGATTTGCCAACAGCGGTACGCCCCAGAGCGGCGCTGTGATAAACCCAGTCAGGTCCGCGACGCCAAGCGTGACGACGGCGAGGGGGCCGATCCAGGCGGCCCAGCGCAGCCACACCCGGTCTGCAAGCCCGTGCGGATCCTCCGCCCAGCCGAGGAACGGCTCGGGATCGGCCTCGACGCCTGCAACCGCGCGGCCCCGCAGCTCGATCTCCTGTCGTAGTTCGAGCCAAGACGCCAGATCTGCCACCGCGCCCTGCCGGGCAGAGACCACCACCGAGGTTGCTGGCGCCAGCAGCCAGGCAACCAATGTTTCCCGGCCCATGCGGGTCGCGGTCGTATCCAGGAGCTGGAAGAGCGAGGCGCGGCCGACGATATCGAGATCGAAGGCGTAGGGGTGGTCAGGCGGAACCTCAGGAATCCAGGGTGCGGGAAGGTCACCCCAGCGACGATCGATGCGGGCCAGCGCCTCCTCCTGGATCGCGCGCAGAGTCGCCAATCGAGCCCGCTCTCGTCCCAGCCGCGCGTGGTAGATGGCCAGCACGACGAAGCACCCCAGCAGGATGCCCGCGATGACCCAGCCAGTGGGGACCCGCCCCCAGAGTCCCCAGGCCGCGGCGACGACGGCGGCAAGGAACGCGACGAGCCGCGCGTTCGCCACCAGATTCCATCGAGTGTTGACCTGTTCGTACCCAGTGCTTGCCGCGGCGAGCCGGGTTTCATAGGGAAGGCGAGGATCCTCAGCTATTTCACTCATGCGTGGAGTCTAGAGGCTAGAGGCATTTTCAGGTGGCGATGCGTGTGGCACCGTCGTCTACAACCCGATCGAGTCGAGCGCTCCTCATGGTCTCGTTATACTGCGAGGCATTCCCGGAGGGATGCGATATGGCACAGACGAAACCTGCCGGCACCTGGACCTATGAGGATCTCGTTTCACTTCCCGAGGATGGCCGGCGTTATGAGATTATCGAGGGAGAACTCTACGAGATGCCCTCGCCCGGCTCCCGGCTCTGCCCATGCGTTCGTCATTGCGGCGCTGATTCGCCTCCTCATTCCGCTCGTGGAGAATCTTGGAGGGCGATGGTGCACCGCGCCCATCGACGTCTTCTTCCCCGGGGCAAATCCGGTGCAACCAGACATTCTCGTGATCCTTCCTGGTGGACCAGCTCAGATCGTGCCGCGCGGCATTGAGGGCGCGCCCGACCTCGTGATTGAAGTGCTCAGCCTATCGAACCGGGGGCACGACCTCCTAACTAAACGAGCGCTCTATGCCCGCGCCGGAGTGCAGGAATACTGGCTGGTCGATCCCGACGCCCGCACCATCGAGATCCTCGAGCTTGACCGCGACGCGTTTCATCTAGCGGTCGCGGCGTCCGGGAATGAGACGCCTGTCTCGCCCCTTCTTGGTCCCTTGTCCACCACCGTTGCCGACCTCTTCACCGGGATCGACGCCTGACCCCGTCATACTGTTTCCCAGTACGCTTTGTCCCTATTTGGAACGCGCGCGATGAGGGAGAGGGATGGGCAGGCCGAAAGCCTCGATGACCTGGTGGTCGTTTGCCGAGCGCGGCGTCGAGGCCAACGACCTCATCCGCGCCGTAGCGGCGATGGGTTATGACGGTATCGAGCTTGCGGACGAGGTGCTCTGGACGGTGATCAGAGGGGAGGGTCTGGCGCTCGTCTCCCATCGTGGCCACGGTACGATCGAATCGGGGCTCAACCGGCGCGAGAACCACGATCGTATCGAAGCGGAGATCCTCGCCAATCTCGATCTGGCCCAGCGCTGGGACATCCCGGTGCTCATCTGCTTCAGCGGCAACCGGGAAGGGGTAGCTGACGAAGTCGGCATCGAGAACACGGCGCTCGGGCTGTCCCGGGTGGCGCGGGCGGCGGAGCAGGCCGGCGTCACACTGGCGCTGGAGTTGCTCAACAGCAAGGTCGATCACCCGGGATATCAGTGTGACCGCACCAGCTGGGGACTCTCAGTAATCGAGCAAGTTGGCTCGCCGCGGGTGCGGCTTCTCTATGACGTCTATCACATGCAGGTGATGGAAGGCGACGTCATCCGTACCATCGAGGCGCACCACGACGCGTTCGCTCACTTCCATGGGGCGGGAAATCCTGGACGTCACGATCCAGACCGCTCCCAGGAGCTCTGGTACCCGGCGATCTACCGGGCCATCGCTGCCACCGGGTTCGACGGCTACATCGGCATGGAGTACATCCCGCGAGGCGGACCGGTAGCGTCTTTGCAGGCCGCGCTGGACGATTTTCGGGCCGCTATCAATTGAGCTGGTACGCCATTCCCAATCCGTGCATGAGCGGAGGCGTTCCCTTGGCACCCCGGAGGGTGTAGTTCTGCTCCAGGCCGCACGGGAACCCCGTGGTACCATCGCGGCCCGGAAGACTCGTTCCAGGAGTAACCGATGCGCATCGCCGTTGACGCGGCTGGCGGGGACCATGGACCATCGGTCGTCGTGGCGGGGGCGGTGGACGGAGCGCGCCGCTTCGGTGTCGCTCTTCTCCTGACGGGCCCGGAAGCGGACGTCCGTCGTGCGCTCGCCGATCAGGACACCGCCGGCATCGACATCCTGGTCGAGGACGCCCCGGAAACCATCACCGGGGACGAGCAGGCGGCGCAGGCCGTGCGGCGCAAACCACGTTCAGCGATTGCCGTGGCGCTCGACGCCGTCCGTGACCGGCGTGCCGACGCCCTGGTGTCGGCCGGCAATAGTGGTGCTGTGATGGCCGGGGCCTTGCTGAAGCTGGGACGTATCCGCGGCGTCGACCGGCCGGCCATCGCCGGGTATCTGCCGTCAATGACGGGCCGGACGCTCGTCCTGGATATGGGCGCGGTTACCGACCCCCGTCCCCAGCATCTGGTCCAGTTTGCCCAGATGGGGAGTATCTATAGCGAGCAGGCGTTGGGAGTCGCTCGGCCCAGGGTCGGGCTCCTCTCCAACGGCGAGGAGCCGTCCAAGGGGAATCAGCTCGTGCAGGAGACATTCCCGCTGCTTTCCGCGGCGCCGGGCATAGATTTTCACGGCAATGTGGAGGGGAACGACATCACCCGCGGTGTTGTCGATGTCGTCGTCACCGACGGCTTCACCGGCAATGTCGCGCTAAAAACGGCCGAGGGCGCCGCGGCGCTGATCAACGCCACCGTGCGTGACCGTCTGACATCCTCGCCCGTCCGCAAAGCCCTGGCGGCGCTTTTGCAACCGGCGTTCCGCGAAGCGCGCAAAGAGCTCGATTACGCGGAGCAGGGAGGGGCGCCGCTGCTCGGTATCGACGGGGTGGTCATCATCTCCCACGGACGCTCGAACGAGCGCGCCATCGCCAGCGCAGTTGGGGTGGCGAAGCAGAGTGTCGAAGGAGACGTCCCGGGAACGATTGCTCGCCTGATGGCGACGCTGGAGCCAATTCCCCAGGCGACGGCGGCCGCGGGCTGAGACTTGGGGCTGCAACAGAATCCGAAGACCGTATAGCCCGGCGAGGACGTCACCTCCTTGCCTTATGCCCCGTGTCGCAGGTGTGCATGATCCTAAACCTGATGGCGTTTCGAGTAACCAACCCGAGGAGCCCAAATGTCAGCTGAGACGAACAAGGCCGTCGTGCGCCGGCTTTGGGAAGAGGTCTGGAACGGGGCGGACCTTGCCATCGCCGATGCGATCTTCGATAAAGCGTATGCAGAGCACGAGAAGGGGTTTGTGCCGGTCATTCGGGCGGCGTTCCATGACTCGCACCACGCCATTGAGGACCTGATCGCCGAGGAGGACAAGGTCGTCACGCGCTTCACCTGGAGTGGAACCCATGGCGGCGAGTTCGACGGGTTCCCGGCGACAGGCTGACGCATCGGCGTGGAGGGCATCTGGATCTACCGGCTGGAGGGCGGCCGGATCGTGGAGGGTCGAGACTGGGGACAGGTCGATTCGTTGGGTTTGCTGCGCCAGTTGGACTCTGTTTCAGGTTCACTCTGAAGGAGAACTCAGTTGGCGCGTCGACGTGCAAAGAGCCGGGCAATTCGCCCGGCTCTCACAGTTGCTGACTGGTTCGCAGCTCGCGGTTTAGGCGACCTGGCCCTCGACCGATCGCTTCAACTGCGTGCCCGGCTTGAAGGTCGGGCTGCGGCGGGCGGCGATAGTCATCGCCTCACCCGTGCGGGGATTGCGTCCCTCACGGCCGGCGCGCTCGACGACCTTGAACGACCCGAAGCCGCTGATCTGAACTTCGGTGTTGTTGGCCAGGCTCTGCTCGATTGCATCGAGAAAGGCATTGACCGCCTTCGTCGCCTGAGCTTCGGAGAGGCCGGCCTCGCTCGCCACTTCCCGGACGAGATCCTGCTTGCGCACGTATGTGCTCCTTTCGGTGTCAAAAATCGCCCAGACGCCCCTGTCTGTTCAGCTTGCCTAACCGGAAACTCTGCGGGTAAGCAAACCGGACATCTGGTCTCCCCAACGGTCCGGGCGGTAAGTCTACCATCCACTCGAACCATGAGTCCACGAAAAGCCGCGAACATACGCGGAAAAACGATTCACGGGGCACGCTCAGCACCCCCCGACGCGGCAGTCTCGGCGCCCCTGCCGGTGCCCACCAGCCGGCGCTGGCGAGCCGCTTCGAAGAGGATCACGGCACCAGCCACGGCCGCATTGAGTGACTCCACGTCATGGACCAGTGGGATGCCAACCTCCTCGGTCCCCCACCTCTCCGTCTCGGGGCTGACCCCTTCCGCTTCCCCACCGATGACGAGCGCGGCCGGGCCGGTCCAATCGACGGCGTCGTAGGGACGCGTCGCCGTCGCACTGGCGATCACGCGGCGCGGCAGCCGCTCCCGCAGCTCGTTCAGGGTTTTGGCGGCGAGGGGCAGGAGCGGGATCCGGAAATGTGCGCCCATCCCGGCACGGACCGCCTTCGGATTCCAGGGATCGACCGTTTCGGGGGAGAGATAAACGGCGTTCACCCCCGCTCCAGCGGCGGCGCGCAATAGCGTCCCCAGGTTGCCCGGGTCGCGCAGCCGGTCGAGCAACAGGATGAGTGGCGCTGGATCATCTTCAGCCGCAGGGAAACTCGGAAACGGGAAGACCGCCAGGATGCCCTGCGGCGTTTGCACATCGCTCAGGCGGTCGAAGAGCTGGGCCGCGACGATGCGCGCCGGCACCCCGGCAGAGTGGGCGAGGTCACGCCAGGAGTCATGTTCTTCTCCCTGGCGCAGCAGCAAGAGACGAGGTGTGGCTCCACTCTCGAGGGCATCGCGGACAGCGCGCACCCCTTCAACGACAAACGCTCCCTCGGCGGCGCGTCGGTCGCGCCGGCCAAGTGAGCGCACGAGGGCGATAACGGGATTCGCGGCGGAGGTGATGACGTCGCTTGAAGGGGAGGCGCTTCTCTTAGGGGGGGAAGGGGGAGGGCGCTTCGCTTAGGGGGGGAAGGACAGACGGAGTTTCGGTTTCGTTCGTCTTCCTGTCCCCCCTTAGGCCGCTTGCGGCCGTCCCCCCCTCTCCCCCCTTCACCCCCTACTTGGCGGCGAGAGCCTGCTTGGCGGTGTCGACGACCGCGCTGAAGCCATTGGCATCACGCACGGCAAGGTCGGCAAGCATCTTGCGGTCGACCGCGACCCCGGCCAGCATCAACCCGTTCACCAGACGGGAATAGGTCAGGCCGTTCAGCCGGGAGGCGGCATTGATGCGGATGATCCAGAGGCGACGCATGTCGCGCTTGCGGTTACGCCGGTCGCGATAGGCATAGGCCAGCGAGCGCATCAGCGATTCGTGCGCGCGCTTATAGAGGCGGTTGTTGGTGCTGTAGTGGCCCTTGACCTGTGCGAGGACCTTCTTGTGACGCTTGTGGGCGGTTACACCGCGCTTGACGCGAGCCATGGTTGTTCGTTCACTCCTCGACTCAGCGGTCTCGTCGGGGCCGCTGACACCCGGCGTGGACACCCCACGCGCGCCGCCCTGCGGCGCAACGCCGGGGAGGAGACCCCGGCGTCAATATCGCCTGACGACGTCTTACACGCCGTACGGGAGCAGCTTTTCGACCGACCCGGTATTGGCGCTATTCAACTCCAGC
The DNA here is from genome assembly GCA_963751075.1 of uncultured Chloroflexia bacterium. Taxonomy (GTDB): domain Bacteria; phylum Chloroflexota; class Chloroflexia; order Thermomicrobiales; family UBA6265; genus JACCXM01. The sequence continues at coordinate 341,383 of CAVVTE010000018.1, forward strand.
ATGCGGTCAAACTGTCGCTTCACGCGCGGCGCCTTCTTGCGCCGGTTGTGGCTCTTCATCCCCTTCGTCCGCATGATCTTGCCGGTCGCGGTGATTTTGAACCGCTTCTTGGCCCCCTTGTGGGTTTTCATTTTCGGTGGTTTGGTCGATGCCTTGCTCACGCGCTCTGTTTCCTTCCTTCTCGCGTTCCCGTTCCCGGTCCGCTACGCTTGATTTCGCCTTGAGCGGAGCCATGAACATGATCATGGTCCGGCCTTCCATCCGCGGCGGCTGCTCGACTGTGCCATGCGGACGAAGCTGATCGGCGAGCTGGTCGAGCAGGACTCTGCCAAGATCCGGGTGAGCCATCTCGCGGCCGCGGAAGAGCACGGTCAGCTTGACCTTGTCCCCGGCGTTGAGGAACTTCGCGGCCTGGCGACCTTTCGTTTCGAGGTCGTGGTCGTCGATCTTGGGCCGGATGCGAACTTCTTTCAGTTCGACGACGTGCTGGTGGCGGCGAGACTCGCGCTCTTTGCGGCTCTGCTCGTATCGGAACTTGCCGTAGTCCATGAGCCGGCAGACCGGTGGCATGGCGTTCGGAGCCACCTCGACGAGATCAAGCCCCCGCTCGCGCGCCATCTGGAGCGCATCGAAGGTGGGAATCACGCCAACCTGCTCACCGTTCTCATCGATCAGCCGGACCTCGCGAATCCGGATACGCTCATTAATGCGAGTCTGGACGGGTCTGGAAATAATCTGCCTCCGTTACCCATTACCGGGCATCGCTACAACACAGGAACGCGCCGGGGGCAATCTCCGGCGCGGTCGCCTTTAGGGCTAGAGAGGAAGTGTATCACCGCGTTGACCTTTCAGTCAATCGTTATGTGGCGTGCCGACGCCGTTTTTCCGCGGCAAAGGCGTCGTGGCGAGCAAGGAGTGGAGGTCGCAGTCGTGGCCGGACGCCCCGGGGGGCGAATACTGGTTGACAGCAATCGGGGCGGGCGTAGAATGCCGGTCGTCGGCATTCATCATGTGAATAGACCCGTCCGCGCCGGATCATCAATGGAGATATGCCCATGTTCCCCTTCCGCCTCTACGCCGCCACTGGTGATGCTGTCGCCCAACTCGATAGTTTGAACGGGGAGGCGGTCGTTGCCTCCCCCAACGTCAAAGGCCGCGGGATGATGTGTGTCACACCTAATACACGAGCACCGCGGGAGTAAGGGGCTCTGTAAAGACGAGCCAGATCTGGGTTCTGCGACGTGCTCGTCCCCTGAAGTGCAAATCACGTCAAGTCCTTGCTCGGCAATCGAACATTTCGCTTGTGTTACGTCCAACTCTTGCCAATCTTTAGGTTCTTAGGTATTTTCATGTAAATCAATGAGCACCTCGGCGGATCTCATCCTCGTTCGCGCTAAAGCAGTCGTGGCCGGCGAGCGGAGAGTCTCCGCTCGGAGACCGCGAACCATTCGAGCGCCAGTCACCAGTCAAGTTGTTCATAAACGTTCGACGTCAAACCAACACGCTGTCCCGGGACAAACCTAACGCCAGTCGACATTGGAGTTGGTGGCACAGGAATGGCGCAATACGCAGAACTCGAAATCCGTCTCGAGCGACAAGGCGCCGACAGCTTCGGCGTCGATCTGCGCTTCAGCTTGCCCGACAGCGATGCGGAGCGGCGAGGCACGGCCGAAGGGCATCGTTTCGCCCTCGATGAGCTGCGGCAGCTGGTGCACGACCCAGCCGCCTACGGACGACGCCTAGGACAGGACGTCTTCGCAGGTGCCGGACATGCGCGAGGCGCTGGCCGTAGTCAGGGCCCGCGAGCTTGATCTGCGGTTCCGGCTCTCCATCGCTCCGAGCGATCAGGATTTGCACGGGCTGCGCTGGGAGACGCTCGCCGACCCCGATGCGCCGCGCCCGGTGCTCCCCTCTTAATGAGCGAGCGGGTGCTGTTCTCGCGCTACGTCGAGAGCGGTGACTGGCGGCCAGTCACCCCTCGCGCCAAGGGGGAGCTGCGTGCCCTCGTCGTCGTCGCCAACCCCAGCAATCTCGGGCGTTGGCGGCTCGCTCCGGTCGATGTCGCCGGGGGAGATCGCCCGCGCCCGCGAAGGGATGAGCGGGATTCCCACGATCGACGTCCTGGGTGAAAGCGATCGCGCATCGATGCAGAACATCGTCGAGCGGCTGCGGACGGGTCCGGACATCCTCTATCTCGTCTGCCATGGGGCCTGGTCGACGGCAGCTCGACGCTGTGGCTCGAGAACGATGATGGCACAGCGGATCTGCGCAATGGCCAGGAGCTGGTCTCGCTGGCTGGGGGAGCTGAAGCAGCCGCCGCGGCTGGTCGTCCTCGTCTCCTGTCAAAGCGCGGGTACGGGCGAGAGTAACGCAGACGGGTGCCGCGGTCACGGCGCAGGAAGAAGCATGGAACGCCCTGGGACCGCGGCTTGGCGCCTCCGGGGTGCCCGCCGTCTTGGCGATGCATGGCAACGTCACCATGGCCACCATTGACGTCGTTCATGCCGGTCTTCTTCCGCGAGCTGCAAAAGGATGGGATCGTCGACCGGGCGGTGGCGCGTGGCCCGCGGGGCGGTGCGCGATCGCCCGGATGCCTGGTCGCCGGTCCTCTACATGCGCCTCAAGAGCGGCAGCCTCTGGAGCGAACCGGGTTTTCCCGGGACGAATCGGGGCGGCGCTATCGAGCGCTGGCCGGCCCTGCTCAACCACATCGCCTCGGGCAATTGCACGCCGATCCTCGGTCCGGGCATGACCGAATCGCTCGATCGGCCCTCGCCGTGAGATCGCCCGCGCGCTGGGCCGAAGCACTATCAGTACCCGATGGCCAAACACGATCAGGAGGATCTGCCCCAGGTCGCCCAGTACGTCTACGTCAACCAGCAAGACCGGCAACTCCTGCTGGACCGAACTCGCGAAATCGGTTCGCGCCGGGCTCTTGGCGCAACTGGGCAGCGAGCATCTCCGGGAGCTCCGCAACGCCGATAGCGATGCGTTGCTGCTGGAGCTGGCCAGGCGGCGCTGGATCACCGAATCGGACGAACCGCATTGGGTGCTCGCCCAGGCTCCCTTCCCGGTGTTCGTCACGACGGCGCTCGACAGGTTACTGGTCGAGGCGTTGCAGGCGGTCGGCAAGGAGCCACGGGAGGAGCTGTTTCCCTGGAACGAAGACGGCGAGTGGCCTCCGCTGATCAAGGAGACCGAACCCAACTACGACCCAACGCCCGACCAGCCACTGATCTATCACCTCTTCGGGCGCCTCGACGTCGACCATTCGTTGGTCATCACCGAGGACGACTACTTCGATTATCTCCTCGGTGCCTCCCGGAACCGCGCGCTCTTCTCCGACGAGGTCCGCGCCCGCCTCGCCGAAACCGCGCTCCTCTTCCTCGGCTACGAGATGGATGGCTGGGATTTCCGGGTGCTCTTCCGCAGCATCATGAGCCACGCGGGACCGACGCTCGTCAAAACGAAAGAAGATCGCCCACGCCGGCGTCCAGGTCGACCTTCCCGAGGCGCGGATCCAGAAGATCGACCGGGCGCGCGAGTATCTCCAATCGTATTTTCAGGAGTCCAACATTCACATCTACTGGGGCAGCGTCGAGGATTTTGCTCGCGATCTTCGGCAGCAGCGCGGGAAACAGTCATGACCGCGGACGGCGTCCACGCGCCGAGCCAATCCGTTCGTCGGGCCCGCGGCCGTTTCGTCCCGGGCGAGCCACTCTTTGGCCGCGACCGTGAGATCCGCGAACTGCGCAATCTCCTCGTCGCCGAGCGCATCGTCGTCCTCTACTCGCCGTCGGGCGCCGGCAAGACCTCGCTCATCCAGGCCGGGCTCATCCCGAGAATGCGGGAGGCGGACTTCCACGTCCTGCCCGTCATCCGCGTCAGCCAGCCGCCGCGCGAAGCGGAACGGCGACGGCGCGAACCGCTACCTCAGAGTGCGCTGCGCTCGCTGGAGCAGGGACTCGCCGGACGCCGGCCAGCACCCCGCCGACCTGAACGGTCTGCGGCTCAGCGACTTCCTGGCCAGCGAGCCGCAAGCCGCGACGACCCGCGTCGCGGATCTCCTGATTTTCGACCAGTTCGAGGAGATCCTCACGCTCGACCCGACCGACGGTGATGCCAAGACGGAGTTTTTCACCCAGGTGGGGGAGGCGTTGCGGGTCGACGATCGCTGGGCGCTGTTCTCGCTGCGCGAAGATCACCTCGCCGGGCTCGATCCATACCTGCCGCTGATTCCAACGCGGCTGGCCACGTCCTTCCGCCTTGAGTTGCTGAGCCGCGAGGCCGCGCGTGGTGGCGATCCGGGGGACGGCCAAGGCAGGCGGGGTGGACTTCAGAGAAGACGCGGCCAACCGCTTGGTCGACGATCTGAGCCGGGTGCGCGTGCAGCAACCTGATGGCTCCATCGAGGAGCGAGCAGGTCTCGATATCGAGCCCGTACAGCTCCAGGTGGTCTGTCACCGCCTCTGGAACCAACTGCCCGATGGTACAGACGAGATCGGTCCCGAGGTGGTCGAGGCGTTCGGAAGTGTCGGCGATGCGCTTGGCGCCTTCTATGCGGAATCGGTCGCTCAGGTCGCTCTGAACGACCGGGAGTCCCTGAACGCGACATCCGCGCCTGGTTCGACGAGCATCTGATCACCAAGCAGGGTATTCGTGGCCAGGTGTTGCAGGAGGCCGGAGAGCGCGCCGGGCTCGACGATCAGGCCATTCGCGCGCTGATCGACACTCACCTAGTGCGAGCCGAATCGCGGCGCGGTGCTGTTTGGTTCGAACTCGCGCACGATCGGCTGATCGACCCGATCCGGGCAAGCAACGATGCCTGGTACCAGGTCAATCTGAATGCGTTCCAGCAGCAGGCCCGGCTTTGGCAGAGCCAGGGACGGGTGCCGGGCTATTTACTCGCCGATGAGGCTCTAGCACAAGCCGAACATTGGGCTGCCACCCAGGCTAGGCTGACCGATACCGAGCGCGAGTATCTGGAAGAATCTATTCAGCATCAGAGAACCGAAGACGCCGAACGCCAATTGTTGGAAGAGGCCAGGGCCCGTCAACAAGCGGAAGAAGCTGCCCGGCATGAGGCTGAGCAACGAGTAGCCGAGCAAGCCCTCGCCGGGCAAAGGCTACGCCGTTGGTTACACATTGCTGCAGTGCTGGCAGGGCTGGCAGGCATCCTCGCCTTCGTCTCATTCACGAGCTGGCGACAGTCCTCGATCAACTTGCAATTGGCCTCGACCAAAGCGCTTCAAACGCTAGCGCTTCTCGCGTCATCTGATCATTTGAGCGGTGACAATGAACGGGGTGCGTTGCTGGCCCGTCAGGCGTTTCTGGGTGAATCTCGCTTGGCAAACCCGGAGTCGGTGAAGGACGTCGATCGTGCTCTAGGCCTTCTGCTCGGCGCTGATCACTTCGGTCACATCTTTCACGGCCATCTGGGCAGTGTCCTTGCGATCAGCTTTGATCAGGCCGGGGATCGCCTTGCTTCCGCAGGGGACGATGGCACGGTTCGCCTTTGGAATCTCAACGAACCAGCGACTCCCGCTCAGGTGTTGGAAGCAAAACACCGCAGTGGGGCGAATGTGGTGGCCTTCCAGCCGAGTGGGCCATTGATCGCCTCAGGCGGTGATGACCGGCAAGTCCTTCTCCAGGATTCAGGCTCAGAACACCCACTGATGGTGTTAAACCATGAGAAAGCAGTCAGAGCGATTGCCTTCGCCCCTGATCTGAATCTCTTGGCCACCGCTGGACGCGAAGGATGCCTCCAGCTCTGGACCCTCGATCGGCCCGATCCACCACCCCCATGCATCCCTACGCCTGATACCCCACTTCCAATCCGAGCGCTTGCGCTTCGTCCAGGGCGGCCACAACTGTTCTCGGCGGACACCGCCGGCAACATCTATTCATGGGATCTTCGTGGGCTGGATACTGCGGTTGGACCCCCGGTTGCGGTGTTCTTCGCACGCGATGGCATTGATGCCTCGATCTTGGAACTCACCTTTTCGCCTCAGGGCGACTCCCTGGCTGCAGTTGGCAGTGACGGCACGATCCGTCTCTGGAATCCCGATGACTCTCAGAGAGTCCCAAGGGTCCTGGGAGCAGTCCTCGGAGCTCTCAAATCCGTAGCGTTCAGTCCGGATGGCTCGCGGCTAGCGTCAGGCGGTGATGATGGGATCGTTCGAATTTGGGATGTGAAAACGTCCGATGATCCGCCCGATCACCCCGAAATCCTACAGGGCCATCGAGGTGCAGTAAATGCCGTCGCATTTGATCCGGCAAATCGCTGGCTTGCTTCCGCCGGAGAAGATGGAACGATTCGCCTTTGGGAGCTAAGAGACCCGACTGCGGTCCTCACCCCGGACGAACCCGTGACTGCGTTTGAACTGAGTTCAGAGGGAACATCCATTGCAACGTCTGGAGCGAACGGTCTCATACAGATCCGTGACTTGAATCAGCCAGCGGCGCCTGCCTGGGATGTCGGGGAACATGGAGTACCGGTCACAACGTTATCGGCCGACTGGAGGAGACAGCGTATCGCCTCCGGCGGAATGAATGGCACCGTTCGCATTTGGTCTCTCGATGGACCATCCAACGCAGGAGTCGAACTTACGCCGAAACACGAGGAACGGGTGACTGATCTTGCCTTCAGCCCGGACGGACGCTGGCTCGTCTCGTCCGGCGTTGACGAGCGTGTTCGCGTTTGGGATTTGGCGCAGCCGGATCGTCGTACCGCTGAGGCAATAGGCGACCCACAAGGCGTCAATACGGTCGTCTTCCATCCCGAGGGCCGGTGGCTCGCGGCAGCCGGATCAGAAGGTGATATTGCCCTGTGGACAGACCTTGCCAACCTTACGTCTCAACCTGAGGCCACATTCCCAGCCCATGAAGGACGGACGATCGACATGGCAATCGATCCTGAAGCGCGATGGTTGGCGTCTGCTGGCTATGATGGGACCATCATGTTGTGGCGACTCGACGACATTCCTACGGACGGAGACGATCCCGATCCGAGGCCCGAGCATAGTTTCCCTCTACAGGGAGGAGGCATTCTCTCCATCGCCTTCAACCACGACGGGACTGTGCTCGCCTCGGCTAGCAACGACGGGTCGATTTTGCTCTGGGATCTCTTGCGGCTTGAGAGCGAACCTCGGATCCTGATCAGCAATGAACTAGACGTGACTGATATAGCATTCTGGGAGAATGACCAACTGGTCGTGAGGTCCGGCGGTGTCGTTCACCTCTGGGACACCTCCCTGGAACAGCTGGCAGACGCCGTGTGTGACCGAGTTTGGCGAAATCTGACACGCGACGAGTGGACCCAGTTCATTGGCGCGGAAACCTATTCGAAGACGTGCCCCAACCTTCCATCCAGCACTTGAGCAACCGAGCGATAGGCGAATAATATGCAAGTGCTGCCACAACTGAACGAGAAAGAAATGCGGGATCGGGGTAATGCCGGGCGGGTTCGAGTGGGGGAACCGTTTCCAGTTGGCATGAACACGGGGCGACTGAATCCGCTCCGCAGGTGAGCGCTAGGATACTGACCAGCGCGCAGCTCGATCTGGCTGCTGCCGCCCGCGCCGGATCATCAATGGAGATATGCCCATGTTCCCCTTCCGCCTCTACGCCGCCACTGGTGATGCTGTCGCCCAACTCGATAGTTTGAACGGGGAGGCGGTCGTTGCCTCCCTCAACCTCGAAGGCCGTGGGGTGATGTGTGTCG
>CAVVTE010000019.1:0-602694 GCA_963751075.1 uncultured Chloroflexia bacterium
GATGTGGCCGGCTCGATCGGCGCGCCCGCCGCGGTCGTGAGCGCCGCCCTCGACGCGCTCGCCGGCCTCGGCGTGACCGACCTCGACATGCCGCTGACGCCGGAGCAGGTGTGGCGGCGGATCGGGGAGGCGCGAGCGAGTGGAGCGCGGCTCGAGCGAGCATGACACGCGTGGGTGGATCTCCACCACACTGCCGGACTGCGTGCTCGCGAAAGGCCCCTCAGGACATCGTATACTGGTCGGACTGCCAGAACACGATCCTGCGCCTCGCAAAGGTCATCGCGGAATTGAGGACGATGCCCATGATTCCGAGGACAACAAGCGCCGCGAACATGCCGGCGATGTCCATGTTGTAATTCATCTGCAGGATGAGGTAGCCCAGCCCCGCTTTGGCGCCGACGAATTCCGCCACGATCGCGCCGAGAACGGACAACACGATCCCGATATTCAGCCCCGCGAAGATGAACGGAAGCGCCTCCGGCAACTGAACGTACCAGAAGATTTTCCACCGGCTGGCAGACAACGAACGAAATGAGCTCGTGCAGGAGACATTCCCGCTGCTTTCCGCGGCGCCGGGCATAGATTTTCACGGCAATGTGGAGGGGAACGACATCACCCGCGGTGTTGTCGATGTCGTCGTCACCGACGGCTTCACCGGCAATGTCGCGCTAAAAACGGCCGAGGGCGCCGCGGCGCTGATCAACGCCACCGTGCGTGACCGTCTGACATCCTCGCCCGTCCGCAAAGCCCTGGCGGCGCTTTTGCAACCGGCGTTCCGCGAAGCGCGCAAAGAGCTCGATTACGCGGAGCAGGGAGGGGCGCCGCTGCTCGGTATCGACGGGGTGGTCATCATCTCCCACGGACGCTCGAACGAGCGCGCCATCGCCAGCGCAGTTGGGGTGGCGAAGCAGAGTGTCGAAGGAGACGTCCCGGGAACGATTGCTCGCCTGATGGCGACGCTGGAGCCAATTCCCCAGGCGACGGCGGCCGCGGGCTGAGACTTGGGGCTGCAACAGAATCCGAAGACCGTGTGGCCGGTGACGACGTCTCCTCTTTGCCCTATGCCTCATGTGGCAGGTGTGCGTGATCCGAAACCTGAGGGCGTTTCGACCAACCAAACCGGGGAGCCCATATGGCAGCTGAGACGAACAAGGCCGTCGTGCGCCGGCTTTGGGAAGAGGTCTGGAACGGGGCGGACCTTGCCGTCGCCGATGCGATCTTCGATAAAGCGTATGCAGAGCACGAGAAGGGGTTTGTGCCGGTCATTCGGGCGGCGTTCCATGACTCGCACCACGCAATTGAGGACCTGATCGCCGAGGAGGACAAGGTCGTCACGCGCTTCACCTGGAGTGGAACCCATCGCGGCGAGTTCGACGGGATCCCGGCGACAGGCTGACGCATCGGCGTGGAGGGCATCTGGATCCACCGGCTGGAGGGCGGCCGGATCGTGGAGGGTCGAGACTGGGGACAGGTCGATTGGTTGGGTCTGCTGCGCCAGTTGGACTCTGTTTCAGGTTCACTCTGAAGGAGAACTCAGTTGGCGCGTCGACGTGCAAAGAGCCGGGCAATTCGCCCGGCTCTCACAGTTGCTGACTGGTTCGCGGCTCGCGGTTTAGGCGACCTGGCCCTCGACCGACCGCTTCAACTGCGTGCCCGGCTTGAAGGTCGGGCTGCGGCGGGCGGCGATCGTCATCGCCTCACCCGTGCGGGGATTGCGGCCCTCGCGACCGGCGCGCTCGACAACCTTGAACGACCCGAAGCCGCTGATCTGAACTTCGGTGTTGTTGGCCAGGCTCTGCTCGATGGCATCGAGAAAGGCATTGACCGCCTTCGTCGCCTGAGCTTCGGAGAGGCCGGCCTCGTTCGCCACTTCCCGGACGAGATCCTGCTTGCGCACGTATGTGCTCCTTTCGGTGTCAAAAATCGCCCAGACGCCCCTGTCTGTTCAGCTTGCCTCACCGGAAACTCTGCGGGTAGGCAAACCGGACATCTGGTCTCCCCAACGGTCCGGGCGGTGAGTCTACCATCCACTCGAACCTGAGTCCACGAAAAGCCGCGAACATACGCGGAAAAACGGTTCACGGGACATGCTCGGCCACCTCCAACGCGGCAGTCTCGGCGCCCTGCCGCCATCCACCAGCCGGCGTTGGCGAGCCGCTTCGAAGAGGATCACGGCACCAGCCACGGCCGCATTGAGTGACTCCACGTCATGGGTCAACGGGATGCCAACCTCCTCGGTTCCCCACCTCTCCGTCTCGGGGCTGACCCCTTCTGCCTCCCCACCGATGACGAGCGCGGCCGGGCCGGTCCAATCGACGGCGTCGTAGGGACGCGTGGCCGTCGCACTGGCGATCACGCGGCGCGGCAGCCGCTCTCGCAGCTCGTTCAGGGTTTCGGCGGCGAGGGGCAGGAGCGGGATCCGGAAATGTGCGCCCATCCCGGCACGGACCGCCTTCGGATTCCAGGGATCGACCGTTTCGGGGGAGAGATAAACGGCTTTCACCCCCGCTCCAGCGGCGGCGCGCAATAGCGTCCCCAGGTTGCCCGGGTCGCGCAGCCGGTCGAGCAACAGGATGAGTGGCGCTGGGTCATCTTTAGCCGCAGGGAAATTCGGAAACGGGAAGACCGCCAGGATGCCCTGCGGCGTTTGCACATCGCTCAGGCGGTCGAAGAGCTGGGCCGCGACGATGCGCGCCGGCACCCCGGCAGAGTGGGTAAGGTCACGCCAGGAGTCGTGTTCTTCTCCCTGGCGCAGCAGCAAGAGACGAGGTGTGGCTCCACTCGCGAGGGCGTCGCGGACAGCGCGCACCCCTTCGACGACAAATGCTCCCTCGGCAGCGCGTCGGTCGCGCCGGCCAAGTGAGCGCACGAAGGCAATGGCGGGATTCGCGGCGGAGGTGATGACGTCGCGCGAGGGGGAGGCGCTGCGCTTAGGGGGGGAAGGGGAGGGCGCTACGTTCTAGGGGGGGAAAGGACGGACGGGGTTTCGGTTTCGTTCGTGTTCCTGTCCCCCCTTAGGCCGCTAGCGGCCGTCCCCCCTCTCCCCCCTTCACCCCCTACTTGGCGGCGAGGGCCTGCTTGGCGGTGTCGACGACCGCGCTGAAGCCATTGGCATCACGCACGGCAAGGTCGGCAAGCATTTTGCGGTCGACCGCGACCCCGGCCAGCATCAACCCGTTCACCAGACGGGAATAGGTCAGACCGTTCAGCCGGGAGGCGGCATTGATGCGGATGATCCAGAGGCGACGCATGTCGCGCTTGCGGTTACGCCGGTCGCGATAGGCATAGGCCAGCGAGCGCATCAGCGATTCGTGCGCGCGCTTATAGAGGCGGTTGTTGGTGCTGTAGTGGCCCTTGACCTGTGCGAGGACCTTCTTGTGACGCTTGTGGGCGGTTACACCGCGCTTGACGCGAGCCATGGTTGTTCGTTCACTCCTCGACCCAGCGGTCTCGTCGGGGCCGCTGACACCCGGCGTGGACACCCCACGCGCGCCGCCCTGCGGCGCAACGCCGGGGAGGAGACCCCGGCGTCAATATCGTCTGACGACGTCTTACACGCCGTACGGGAGCAGCTTTTCGACCGACCCAGTATTGGCGCTATTCAACTCCAGCATGCGGTCAAACTGTCGCTTCACGCGCGGCGCCTTCTTGCGCCGGTTGTGGCTCTTCATCCCCTTCGTCCGCATGATCTTGCCGGTCGCGGTGATTTTGAACCGCTTCTTGGCCCCCTTGTGGGTTTTCATTTTCGGTGGTTTGGTCGATGCCTTGCTCACGCGCTCTGTTTCCTTCCTTCTCGCGTTCCCGTTCCCGGTCCGCTACGCTTGATTTCGCCTTGAGCGGAGCCATGAACATGATCATGGTCCGGCCTTCCATCCGCGGCGGCTGCTCGACTGTGCCGTGCGGACGAAGCTGATCGGCGAGCTGGTCGAGCAGGACTCTGCCAAGATCCGGGTGAGCCATCTCGCGGCCGCGGAAGAGCACGGTCAGCTTGACCTTGTCCCCGGCGTTGAGGAACTTCGCGGCCTGGCGACCTTTCGTTTCGAGGTCGTGGTCGTCGATCTTGGGCCGGATGCGAACTTCTTTCAGTTCGACGACGTGCTGGTGGCGGCGAGACTCGCGCTCTTTGCGGCTCTGCTCGTATCGGAACTTGCCGTAGTCCATGAGCCGGCAGACCGGTGGCATGGCGTTCGGAGCCACCTCGACGAGATCAAGCCCCCGCTCGCGCGCCATCTGGAGCGCATCGAAGGTGGGAATCACGCCAACCTGCTCACCGTTCTCATCGATCAGCCGGACCTCGCGAATCCGGATACGCTCATTAATGCGAGTCTGGACGGGTCTGGAAATAATCTGCCTCCGTTACCCATTACCGGGCATCGCTACAACACAGGAACGCGCCGGGGGCAATCTCCGGCGCGGTCGCCTTTAGGGCTAGAGAGGAAGTGTATCACCGCGTTGACCTTTCAGTCAATCGTTATGTGGCGTGCCGACGCCGTTTTTCCGCGGCAAAGGCGTCGTGGCGAGCAAGGAGTGGAGGTCATGGTCGTGGCCGGACGCTCCGGAGCGAACATTGTTGACAGAACAGGAGTGGAGGTCGTGGTCGTGGCCGGACGCCCGGGAGTCGATACTGGTTGACAGCAACCGGGGCGGGCGTAGAATGCCGGTCGTCGGCATTCATCACGTGAATAGACCCGTCCGCGCCGGATCATCAACGGAGATATGCCCATGTTCCCCTTCCGCCTCTACGCCGCCACTGGTGATGCCGTCGCCCAGTTCGACAGTCTGAACGGGGAGACGGTCGTTGCCTCCCTCAACCTCGAAGGCCGTGGGGTAATGTACGTCGCCCACCAGGGAAGCAATCTGATCGCTGATTCAGCGACTACCCGGCGGCGCGGCCATGCTGACTCGACCGTCACAACTGCGTGCGACAATCTCGCCACGATCACAACCGCGCATCGATGGAGCGGGCAATGGCCGATCTTCCATCCGGGACCGTCACCTTCCTCTTCACCGACATCGAGGGCAGCATGGGCGGGCAGTGTGTAGAGATTCGCCAGGCTCGGTTTGCCGAACTCAGCCGCATCTGGCTCGAGCACGGGTATTACGATCGTGCCCGGTACATCCTCAGCGGCGATTGGGCCGAGGGCAATGAAACGCATTTCACATCAGGAACGGTTCACATTGCCCGACACGCTTGGTCTCATTCCCCGCCGGCGCTTCAAGCGTTGGCCGGCCTGCCGAAGAGGCTGATCTGCCGCTCCAGCACCTCGGCAACCTGAAACAGAGCAGGCTCAGCAAACGGCTTTGTGACGAGTTGGAGCCCAACGGGAAGTCCATCATCTGCAAATCCACATGGAACAGCAATGGCTGGCAGCCCGGTCAAATTGAACGGTCCTGTAAAGCGCGTCAATGCTTTCATGCGGTCGCCAGACTCGAGAACCGGCTGGGTCGGCGCGTCCTCGAGCCGATAAGAGGCTTCTGGGCCGACTGGCGATGCCAGAACGTCTATCTGTGAGAACAACTCCCGGTAGGCATCGACAATCAACCGGCGCATCCGCTGAGCTCGCACGTAGAGCGTCCCTGGCAGCAGGGTCCCCAACTCGAGGCGGTCGAGCGTGTTCTGGCTGTACGCATCTCGGCGAGAATCGAGCCATGGTCGATGAAATGTACTGGCCTCGACGTACAACAAGGCCAGCAACGTTCGCGCGGCTTGCACCGGAGCCGGTAACTTCACTGGAATGACCGTGTAGCCTGCATCCTCAAGTGCGTTCACCGCGTTGCCTGTCTCGCGACGCACGTCTGATTGGACGCCATCATCGTCCTCGGGCTCGACAACGCCGATGGTTTCTCCTGCCGGCATCTCCCCGATCTGCTGCTGGTAGTTGGGAATGGCAACCCGCGCTGAGGCGGGATCGGCAGGGTCGTATCCAGCAATGGCCTCAAGCATGATCGCGTTATCGCGAACCGTTCGCGTCATGGGGCCAACATGGTCGAGCGACCACGCCAATGGCACGACGCCAGAGCGGCTGACGAGCCCGTATGTCGGCTTCAGCCCGACGACGCCGCAATAGGCAGCTGGCAACCGGATCGAGCCGCCGGTATCGGATCCGAGCGAGCCGAAATCGAACCCCGCGGCGACCGCCGCACCCGATCCGCTGCTCGAACCAGAGGTTCCGCAACCAGGGTTCCATGGGTTGCACGCCGGGCCATAGTCCGGATGCACCTCGCCGTAGGCGAACTCGAGCATGTTCGCCTTGGCAATCAGAATCGCCCCAGCTTTCTTCAGACGTGAGGTGACTGTCGCATCCCGATCTGGGACGAAATCCTTCAGGATCACCGAACCGGCCGTCGTCCGAGTGCCAGCGGTGTAGATGAGATCCTTGAGTGACACCGGGATGCCATGCATCGGTCCCCGATAGGCACCCGCCGCGATCTCCTCCTCCGCGACATGAGCCTCCCGCAGGGCCGGCTCTGCGAGGACGGTGACGTAGGCGTTCAGAAGCGGGTTGCGCGCATCAATCTTCACGAGCAACGCGTTCACGAGGTCGACCGGAGAGATCTTCCGCAGCCGGATGCCCTCTGCCGCCTCCGTGAGCGATAGATCGGCAACGTCAGTCATCACCGTCGCCCTCAGCATGAGAGACGTAGAAGCCGGGGAGCGGCTCCAACTCAGATGACTCCAGCGTCTCCAGATGAGCGAAATCATCGAGGAGTGCCGCCAGGCGTGGTGCCAACTCCTCAAAACGCCCGGGTGGCAAGCTAGCGCCGGCTCCCCATGACGTTCCCATCACGTCTTGTTTCGCCGGGTCCACCGTGTCACCGCTCATTGTCCAGGCTCCTTTAGGCCACCATTGCCGGGCCTGTTGGGACAACCTGCTGTCCCCCCTGGAACACGGCTTTGACTCGCTGCAGGCAGCGGATGTCTTCGGCAACGTTGCCCGTGACAACCAGGAGATCCGCGCGCAGGCCCGGGCGGATGGCGCCGGTCACGTGCTCCTGTCCCAGGACTCTAGCGGGCCCGCTGGTGGCGGCGGCGATCGCCTGGACTGGGGTTAAGCCGACCGCGACAAGCTCGGCGACCTCCTTCCAGAATGTATCGAACGCCGTAGCCCGCCAGCCGGCGTCCGACCCGGCCAGCAGCGGCACCCCCAGTTCCCGCAGTCGTGACGCGATCGCAATCCCCTTTTCGCACCGCTCCATCCATAGGGTCAGGTCATCTGACGGCGAATGGTTGTCGATGAGATCCCGTGCCACCTGGAGTGTCGGCGTCACCGGAGTTCCTGCTTGAGCGAGACTCTCCGCGACCGCTTCGTCGATGCGAGGAATGAGATCCCTCCCGTAAAACATCGCGTGCTCGATCATGTCAGCACCGGCAGCCACAGCCCGGTCGATCGATTCCGTAGCGATGCAGTGCATCGAGACCTTGCGCCCGAGCTCGTGGGATGTTTCGACGATGACCTTCAGCTCCTCCGTCGTGAAGCTCGGGAATTGCGGCAGACTCCCCGGCGTTCCACCGCCGGCCGCCATCACTTTGATGAAGTCCGCGCCAAGCCCAACGAGGCGCCGCACCATGCGACGGAGACCATCGCTTCCGTCGACTTCACCTCCCATGTGCCGGGTGTGACCGCCGGTGATCGTGATCGGCCAGCCGCAACTGACGATCGCCGCACCCTCCGCTCGGCCATCCTCCACCGCGTCTCTCGTGTCGAGAACCGTCGTGCCACGCCCCCCGCAATCGCGGACCATCGTGATCCCCGCCGCGAGGGAGCGACGGGCGTTTGCGGCTGAGCGCAAAGCGAGCGACGCATCAGTCTGGGTATCGAGCCAGGGAACCATCGGGGTATTGTCACCGGGCAGATTGAGATGCACGTGATTGTTGATCAGCCCTGGCAGCAACGAGGCGTTCTCGAACCTTATCGGCGTTAACCCCGGCATGTCGACAAGATCCCGAATCGGCCCGACGGCCTCGATCTTGCCGGCGCTCACGACAACGGCCTCGTGCTCTCTAGCGTCGCTCCCGACACCATCCACGAGCCAATCAGGCTGCAGGAGCAGAGCGCATGTCGAGATCTATCCTCCGTTGGTATCAACGGGATCGCAGTGGCGGAGCCCGCGAGCTCCGCCACTGCGATCGAATCAGGCCAGATGGGTCGAGTAAAACGGGAGAAGTTGCGACGGGTGCAAATTGAACCCGGCGAACTTCTTCGACATCGCCCCGGTGCCCAGCTGGCTGTCGACGTAGAAGTTGGGCACGTCATTCATGACGATCTCCTGCAGATTCGCCAGGATCTCACCCTGCCGGTCAGTGTCCAATGTCTTAGTGAACTCATCGATCAACGCGTCAATTTCCTCACTGCAGTAGTACCCGGCGTTATACCCGGCGGGGGACACCGTACTGCACGTCAATGTGAGGTTCGGGATATTCCGGGCGTCGGTCGCAAACCAGCTGCACTCAGCAAATGCAACATCGTCCGGCAGACCCTTGGCGTATTGCTCAAGGTAGGCGCCCCACTCAGAGACTTCGATCTGGGCAGTGATCCCGATCTCGGCGAGATTGGCCTGGATGGCCTCGCCCATCGTCCGCGACGACTGCATGCCAGAGCCCGATTGCGGGACCCAGAACTTGGTCTGGAACCCGCCCTCGAGACCGGCTTCCGCGAGGAGGGACCTGGCCTTCTCCGGATCGTAGGTGTAGTAGGGCAGAGACTCCTGGCCATACATGGCCCCGATCGCTGACGGCACCGGGCCGAACGCCGGCACCCCGGTTCCCTGGAGGATGTCGTTGATGATCTGCTCACTGTTGATCGCGTAGGCAACCGCCTGCCGGACCTTGACGTCGGCCGTCGGCCCCGCCTTGGTGTTCATGACCAGGAACCAGACATGGCCAAGTGGTGTCTCGAAGAAGTTGACGTCCGGTGATGACTTCAACTGGGCGACGTTGTCCGGTGGCAGGTCGTACGCGAAGTCAATGTTGCCGGCCTGCAGTTCGGTAACGCGCGTCTGCTCCTCCACGATCGGCCGAAAGACGACCCCATCGAGCGCCGCGGGACCCTTCCAGTAGTCGTCGTACCGGACGAGCTCCAGCCGCTGGTTCGGGACCCACTCCTTGAACTGGAACGGGCCGGTGCCAACCGGGTTGGTTCGGAAATCGGCGCCATATTCCTTCAACGCGGCCGGGCTGACGATGGCCGCAGCCGGCCATGCCAGGAATGCATCGAGGGTCGAGTGGGGCTTCTTGAGATTGAAGACGACGGTGAGTTCGTCTTGGACCTCGATTTTCTTCGGATCAATCGCCTCGTACCAGAAGTCGATCAGCGGGAAGGGCTGACCCAATTTGATAGTACTCATTGTCGGGGTCCATGATCCGCTGATAGCTGAACTGGACTGCCTCGGCGTTCATCGGCGTCCCGTCGTGGAACTTGACCCCATCACGCAGATGGAAGGTGTAGACCATGCCATCGTCGGAGATCGTCGTAACTCTCAGCGAGCGCCGGCTTGGTGGCGAAACTTGTGGCGTCGTATTCGAGAAGATTCTCGAAGACGTTGCACATCATGGAGTAGTTGTGCTGGCCGGTGCCAGAGGCGATATCCATCGAGGTGGGTTCGGCAACAACCATCGAGACCAGTGTGCCGCCCTGCTGCACCTCCTGCGCCGATGCGAGCCGGCTCGCCCCCGTCCTACCGAGAGCCAGCGCGGTCGCCAGACCGCCGGATCCCTGCAACAGCCGACGACGATTGAGACGGGATGCGACCGCCCTCGCAAAGTTCCTGGAATCTTGAGACGCGTGGCTCATGGTCTCCTCCTTGTTCTTGCGGATCGACCGCCTGTTCTCCCATGTAGGGCGACTCCGTGCCCACATGGTCAATCGGCCCTGCGGGCTATCGATTGCGAAGTCGGGGGTCCAGGGCGTCACGCAGAGAGTCGCCCAGGACGTTCAACGCGAGTACGAGGATCAGGATCATGGCACCCGGCACTAATGTCAGATGGTAGTTGACGGTGATGAACTGCCGGCCGTCAGCGAGCATGGAGCCCCAATCCGCCGTGGGTGGTTGGGCGCCGAGACCAAGAAAACTCAACCCGGCCGTCTCGGTGATCATCCAGCCGATGTTGAGTGACAGCAGGATCAGAATGGGGGCGACGGTATTTGGCAGAATATGCGTGAGCCAAAATCCAGCGATGCGACGCTCCAGCCGAACGAGCTGCCTCCACGAAGGGCTGGTTGCGCAGAGCGAGAACATTTCCTCTGACATTGCGGGCGTAAAAGGAGACATTGGCGATCGCGATAGCAATCATCGCGTTAGTCAGACCAGGGCCAAGAGCCGCGACCAGGGCTATGGCGAGGAGGATATACGGGAAGGCGAGCATGACATCGATCAGGCGCATGATGACAGTGTCGACGTTGCCGCCGAAATAGCCCGCGACCAAACCGATCAGGGATCCAACGCTGGCGGCGATTACCGCTGCCAGCGCGCCAATGACGAGTGACACCCGAGCGCCCCAGATGATGCGAGACAGGACATCCCGACCAAGCTGATCTGTGCCGAGAGGGTGCCCAGGAGAGAGGGGGGCGAGTAGACGATCGCCGAAGCTTGTCGCGGTCGGCGAGGGAATCGGCAGGACCGGAGCCAGCACTGCCATCAGGACGACGAGAGCGATTGTGGCGAGTGCGGCCTGCGCGAAGTGATCCAGGCGCAACATGTCGAGCACTGGCGACGGTCGCTCGGCTGTCTCCCGAGTTGCCAGTCTCCGCGCCTCGCTCACGCTTACAGCGACGGCCATGATCCAGCCTTGGTCACTTTGCTGCCGTGATGACGTCCCATCTCACGCCAACGCAATTCGTGGATCGAGCACAGCATAGAGAAGGTCCGTGAGCAAGTTGACGAGCACATAGACCGTGGCGACGAGGAGGACCCCGCCCTGGACCAGGGGGAAATCGCGTTTCAGGATGGCATCGACCAGCATCTGGCCGATCCCCGGCCAGGAAAACACGTTTTCGATGTAGACCGCGCCAGCCAGCAGGAATCCGACCTGTAGCCCGAGCATTGTCACCAACGCAACTAGCGTGTTCCGGAAGACGTGGCTCCAGGTCACGGATCGCTCGCCCAAGCCCTTTGCTCGCGCGGTGCGCACGTAATCCTGTCCGAGAACCTCCAGCATCGAGGAGCGGGTATAGCGGGCGATGACGGCCAGCGGCACGACAGCAAGCGCAATGGCGGGCATGATCAGGTGCTTCGCGATATCGAGGGCATCCCCTCCGTCGACCGCGGACGTCATGCCGGTGCCGGGGAGCCAGCCAAGGCGAACGGAAAAGAGGATGATCAGCATCAGCCCGAACCAGAAGGAGGGAAGACTCAAGCCGAAGGTTGCGAAGAGCATCACGAACCGATCGAGAGCTGAGCCGCGACGAATCGCCGAGAGGATGCCCAAGGCAGTGCCAATCGTGAACGAGATGACGATCGCCGCGCCAGCAAGCAAGGCGGTGTTTCTGAAACCGGCTGGTGATCTCGCCGAAGACGGGCCTCCGCAAGACGATGGAGTCGCCGAGATCGCCCCGGACAACGCGCGAGGCCCAGATTCCGTACTGGAGAACGACTGGCTGATCGAGACCCAATTGACGGCGAAGCGCCTGGACTTCCTCAATCCCGGCATTTGGGCCCGAGCATGATCTGGGCCGGATCACCGGGAGTGATATGAATGAGGCCGAACACCACGATCGAGACGCCGATGACGACCACGATCATCCAGAGGAACCGACGGATCAGATAATGCGCCACGACCTGCTCCGGTGCAATCCAGGTGATCTCACGAGTTGCTCATGACATGTCGCTTTTTGTGAACGTTACCACGATTAATGAGGATGATCGGCCACGTAAATCGATCGCGTCACCCCAATCTTGGGCGAGATGGTCACCGCTGTTTCGCAGGGGCTGGCTCAGCATAGTGAGTAGTGCAGATTGTTCCGCTTGAGATGAACAAGGGATGACCGGAGCTGCTCCTGAACTGAACGAAGGGTTGCAGTACTGGGCAGCCCGATCAGGCCGCGATCTCCCGCTTCGCATCACCACTCGGTATGCTGGCGTCCGTACGTCATTTACGAGGAGGTGAGTCATGTTCCCCTTCCGTCTTTTCGCTGCAACTGGCGACGCGGTCGCCCAACTTGATAGCGTCGATGGCACATCGGTGCAGGCGACCATCATGCTGGGGGACGAACACCAGTCTCGCGAGGGGCACATTGTGAACGGCGTGATGTGTGTCGCCGTCGATCCCCACGATCCGGAGCGCATCTTTGTTGGCACCTTCGACCGGGGCATCTACCGCACTCGCGATGGCGGGGCGCTGTGGGAATCGGTCGGGGCGGGGATGGCCGATGCGCGGGTCCTCTCGATCGCGGTCTCGCCCTGCGATCGGGTCAATGGGCAATCGGTCGTCTACGCTGGGACCGAGCCGAGCATGCTCTACCGCTCCGAGGACGATGGTGACACCTGGCAGGCGTCGCCTGCCTTGACCGAGCTCCCGAGCGCACCCACCTGGTCGTTTCCGCCCCGGCCCTACACCCACCACGCCCGCTGGATCGCGCTGCACCCGACGGACCCGGCCACGATCTACGTCGGCATCGAATTGGGTGGGGTGATGACCACCCGGGACGGCGGCGCCACCTGGGAGGACCGCAAGCCAGGCTCTCAATACGACGCCCATGCCATCGCCACCCACCCGGCGGCGCCGGACCGCGTCTATGAGGCCGCAGGCGGCGGGGTCGCTGTTTCGGACGATGCCGGGATGACCTGGCGTCCAGTAGATGAAGGGATGGACCGGCATTACGCCTGGGGCCTGGCTATCGACGCCGTCGATCCGGATCTCTGGTATGTCTCGGCCAGCTTCGGGGCGATGAATGCCCACCGCAACAATGGCGACGCCCAGGCGGTCCTCTACCGCAAACGGGGAGACGCGCCGTGGCAAGCGCTCGGCGGGGAAGGCTCCGGGCTGGAGCGGCCGCTGCCGTACATGCCCTACGCTCTGCTCGCCCCACAGGGGCGCCCAAACACGCTCGTCGCCGGTTTGCAGAACGGCGATCTGCTGGTGACGGAGGACGCGGGCGGGACCTGGCGCACGCTCCACACTGGTCTCGACGCGCTGTTGGCGCTGAGCGAGCGTGTGACGTAGGCCCGCATCAGCCTGCTGGATGGAATTGTGTGCCGTGTGATTGCCTCGCACTATTCCCTTGTGAGGGATCGAGTCTGAGCAAAATCCGCATCCAGACAGACGAAGAACTGCTGACGTTGCTCGGTGAATCGGCCGAGCAGATTGAGCGTCACGCGCTGGAAATGATCGTGCTGGAGAACTACAGGCGCCACACCGTCTCCGCGGGGCGGGCCGACGTGCTCCTCGATTTTGACAAGCTCTCATTTATCAATTGGTCCGGTTCCCTGGGAATTCCCAGCTTCGACCTCACGGCGGAGGAACTACGGGAAGAGTTCGAGAACTTGAGGATTCATGACCGTTGACGTCACGGTCTGCTGATGTTCAGCGAGGGCGTGGAATAGCGTTCAGGCGAAGATCTCTACTATGGGGACTGTGAAGCCGGGAAGAACGTCGCCGCCGTCGATCGTGTCGCCCGACCGCAAGACTCTGGTCGACGTGCCGGAGGCGATGACGGTCACCGTCATCGCCTCCGGATCGACTAGCCAGATGAGAGGGACACCGGCCTCCTGATACATCTCCAGTTTGGCGACCACCTCGCTCGGACGGTCGGAGGGAGAAAGGACCTCGACGACAAGATCGGGCGCGAGGCGAGGGAAGGTCTTGCGGGCTTGCCCCTGGGGCATCCGCTCGGCCCGTACGAACGCGACATCCGGAACCCGCACCGTCTCACGATCCGGGAACAAGACAAACCCCCCGTCTGCGCCGTACAACCGCCCCAGGCGACCTGCCCGCACGTGTTGTGCAAGAAAGCCAAGAAGCGTGGCTCCGGTGCTCGAAGATTCGTCCGCCGAGGGGGTCATCTCGATTGGCTCCCCATCGATCAACTCCCACCGGCCCTCGCGGGGCATGGTCTCGAACTCTTGGATAGTGATGGGGCGAGTGGCGACCATGGGGATTGCATCCATTTTACGGAAGAAATGTCAACGACCGTGGCGCTGAAACCGGGAAGTACGGGATTTCCGGCAAGGGTATCACTCAATCGCCAAGCGTTTGTCTTGCGTCCGCGATGACACTCCGGTGGTGCGGCTGAGTAAGGGGTGAGGGTTGGGAACTGGCGGGTTGCCTTGGGCACTGGAGACGAAACAGGCCAGGGCATTATGCCCTGGCCTGCTACCTGCCGGCTCGATTGCGAGTCCACATTGGTGAGCATCCACCCACCGGTGGATGCTCACCTCAGAACTCCCTCACGTCGAGGGTTGGATGCTAGCTGACGAAGGCGAGGTTGTAATCGCCGCCCGAGGCATCGGAAATGGCTGTTCCACCGTCGACCGCGATATCGAGCGCGGTCGCGTTCACGCAATCGCCACCGTAGACAGCCGGATCCTCGTAGCCATACGTGTCGCCGATGCCAATGGCGTTACAGACGTTGCCGCCGCTGTTGATGTCGCCAACGGAGACGGCGCCGCCGCTCGCCGAGGACGTCGCCACGCCGCCGTTGCCCGCTGAGGCGACGTCGGTCGCGCCCTCATCCCCACCGAAGAACTTGTCCTGCAACCGGGTCTGGGCGGCCGCACTCGCGACACCGGCGAGACCTACCACGGCTCCAGTTAGTGCAGCATTGATGCGATTGTTCATGAAACCCCTCCTGATTCCGCCGCTGCTGACGTGCTTTCCCCCCTGCACTCAGCGTGCCAGCCATGTCTCGGACCCCAGATCCGATCTATGCCCAGCTTACGTATGAAGCTACACCCCCGGTATTGGGTTGTCAATCCCGGATCACCGATAGGGGTACTATCGATCCGCCCTTGTTCCCTCGCCACGCAGGTGACGGAGACATGGGCGCGCCGGCGGCCTCCTAATGATAGGGCACGATGCGCCGCAGCTTTCGGATTCAGCCCTTGGGTATGAAGCCCGACATCAGTGCATCGCCCAGCCGCCGTCGACGTTGAGTGTCTGGCCGGAAATGAACTCCGCCCGATCCGAAACCAGGTAGTCCACCGCCGCGGCAATGTCCTCTGGCAGACCTCGCCGTGGTACCGCCTGTTCGTCGCTCAGCCAGCGCGCGATGTCGTCCTGATCCGGAAACATCTCCAACTCGGCCTCGGTGCGAATCGCGCCGGGCGTCACGGCGTTGACCGTGATCCCCTCGCGTCCGACCTCGCGCGCCAGGCTCCTCGTAAAACCGATCATGCCTGCCTTGGAGGCCACGTAGTGGACCAGGTGCGGGCGGCCCAACCAGAACGTGACCGAGGAGATGTTGACCACCCGTCCCCATTTGGCCGCGCGCATCGCCGGGTAGACCGCGCGGAAGCAGAGAAAGCACGATTTCAGGTTGACCGCCATCACCGCGTCCCATTCCGCTTCGTCGATCTCCTGCCATGGTTTGTGGACGTCGGTGAGCGCCGCGTTGTTCACCAGGATCTGTACGGGGCCGAGCGCGTGTTCCACATCGTGAACCATGCGATCGACCGAGCCGGCATTAGCCACGTCTCCGGCGATGGCTATGGCTGTCCCGCCCTCCCGCTCGATCGCGGCGACGAGGGCATTGGCCGCATCTTCCCGGCTGTGAAAATTGACGGCGACGCGGTGACCCGAGTGGGCCAGAGCCGTGCAGATCGCGGCGCCGATGCCACGACTGCCGCCGGTAACGAGGGCGACCCGGCCAACTTCCATTGAATCTCGCTTCCCTCCCCGGTGTCCGCGCGAGGAGCTCGCGTCGCCACTTCCGCATCTCGAAGTCAGAGGCGTGCAGCAGCTCAGCCGCTCGCGCACATTCAAATTGACAACCCCACGCCACGATCATACAGTCCCGCCGGGAATGCGGAGGCGGACATTCCTCGCCGCCGCTCCTTGCGCTCCCGAACGCGCACGGCCTGAAACGTGGAGACGCGACACACTGGTCCACCAGGATCGAGGCGACATGCGCGTAGCGATCGCTGAGCTGAAGCAGGAGACCAACACCTTCGTCCCCAGACCGACGACGCTGGCCGACTTCGCCGCCTGGCACCTCTGGCATGGCGCCGACCTGGTGTCCGAATTGCGCGATACCAACACGGAAATCGCCGGTTTCCTCGATGTCCTCGAGCCAGCCGGGATCGAGCCGGTCCCGATCCTGGCCACCTTCGCCATGTCGGGCGGCAAGGTCGTGGCGGCCACGTATCAGGCGCTGCTCGACGAGCTCCTGGCGGGACTCCGCGAGCAGGGTCCGTTCGACGGCGTTCTACTGGCGCTCCATGGGGCGATGGTCAGCGATGAGGACGATGATCCGGATGGGGCGATCATCGCCGCCGTGCGCGCCGCGATCGGCGCCACCACCCCGCTCGTCGTGACCATGGACCTGCACGCCAACGTCACCCGGCGCGCGGTCGAGCAGGCGGATGCCATCGTCGGGTTTCGTACCTCCCCGCACATCGACCTGCGTGAGACCGGCCAGCGCGGCGCGGAGGTGATGGTGCGCATGCTGCGCGACGGCGTGCGACCGGCGATGGCAATGGTGAAGATCCCGATGGTGGTCCCGGCCTCGACGCATATGCACCATCTGCCCGGGCCGTTTCAGCGGCTTGATGCAAGCCGCCGCCGCCGTGGAAGGCGGTTCACTGCTCTCGGCGAGCGTGTTTGCCGTCCAGCCCTGGCTCGACATCGCGGAGATGGGGTTCGCAACGGTCGCCGTCAGTGACGGCGATGCCACGCTTGCCGAACAGGTTGCCGTCGAACTCGCCAATCTGGCCTGGGCCGAGCGCGATGCCTTCATGGAGACCAAGTTGGTTCCGATCGCGGAGGCAATCGCGCGGGCCGAGGCTATCGACGGCCCAGTCGTTCTCTCCGACCTGGCGGACGGCACCGGCGCCGGATCCCCCGGCGACGCCACCGCCGTCATCGCGGCGCTGCTGGCGGCCGACTTGCGGGATCGAGCCCTTGTCTGCGTCCGCGACCCAGACGCGGCGCGGACGGCGATCGCGGCGGGAATCGGCGCCGAGGTGAACCTCGAGGTCGGAGGCAAGCTCGACAACGTCTACAACGAGCCCGTCCCCGTCCGGGGGACCGTGACCTTCGCCGGTCCCGCGCAGTTCCGTTTCAGCGGCGAGGGCTACACCGGTGTCGAGATGGACATGGGTGACTGCGCCGTGATCGAGGCGGGCCAGGTCTCGCTCCTGATCCTTGGCAACGCGGTGATGACGGTCGACCCGGCAATGTATCGCGCCGTCGGCCTCGAGCCCAACGATGCCGGGATCGTGGTCGTCAAATCGCACATCCAATTCCGTGCCGGGTACGCGGACGTCGCCCGTGCGATCATCCTGCTTGACAGCCCGGGCATGAGCAGCGACCGTCTGGAGTCGTTGCCGTTTGGCAAGATCGAGCGACCGATGTTCCCGTTCGATCGCGCGTTCGAGTTCGTTCCGCGTCCGGTCAGCCGGCGCGCGGCAGATGCCCTGGCATGACTGTCACACGGAAGGGCCACGAGGCGGCACAGCGCCCCCGGGTCAGTTGATGTTGGAGGGCTGTTTAGCCCGCACGGAAAGGAAGGCACGATGCGCGCAACGAGTCGACTCACGAGGCGAGACGCCGCCAAGCTGCTCGGCGCCGGGGCCGGCGCCGCGGCAATGGGGGGACGGTTCAATCTGGGCGCGACCCCAGCCCTGGCGCAATCGCCGTCGTACGAGGGGGTCACGATCCGCGGTCTCGGCCTGGCCGAAGCCGCCTGGAACCCGGCGGTCTTACAGTTCGCCAAAGAGTTTGAGGAGGCGACAGGGGCCAAGGTGGAATGGGACTTCCAACCCTGGGAGCAGACCATGCCGAAGCTCCAGGCGGATCTCGCGGCCGGCACCGCGCAGTACGACTTCTTCTGCAACGACATCGAGTTTCAATACACGATCTACCCCTCGCTGTTGCCGATCAACGATCTCATCGCCGAGCGCGGCTACGACATGGAGGGCTTCTTCGAGCCGATCTATACCTACGGGGAAGGAGTTGCCGGAGGGCAGGAAGGGGTCCGCTATGGGCTCCCAATTCGCGTCGGCGCCTCGTGGGTCTTCTACCGGACCGATCTCATCGAGGAATTCCCGACGACCTGGGACGACTACAACACCATGCTCGGCGAGTTGACGAGCGGCGATCAGTACGGGCTCGGGTTTGCCGGTGTCTTCGCCCAGCTCGTGAAACTCTTCCTGGCCCGCTTCTGGTCGATGGGAGGAACACTGCTGACGGCGGATTGGCAGCCGCAGATCAACAGCGAGACCGGAGTGGCGGCGCTCCAGATGCTCTTCGACCAGATGAAGCAGTACACCCCGCCGGGTATCCTGGCCTGGGACAATCCCGACGCGTCGAATGCGTTTCTCAACGGCGACGTGGCGGTGCTCGAAGGGTGGGCGAGCTTCATTCTGCCCAGTCTCGAAGATCCAGACGCCTCGCAAGTTGCAGGCAAATGGTCCGTTGCCAGATACCCCGAGAATGGCACCGGCAACTTCACGCAACACAACTTCGCCATCTTCAACACCTCGCAGAACGTCGACGCGGCCTTCGACTACATGGCCTACTGCACCGGGCCGGAGACGGCCTTGCGCCTCCTGAACGAGTTCAAAGAGGAATCGCCGCGGAAGACTGTCTGGACCGAGCCGGACGTGCTGGCGGAGCAACCGTATCTCGAGACGGTCGTCGAGGCGTACGACGTCGGCCGCGCGTTCACGCCCGGTCTGGCGCAGTGGCTGGAGCTCTTCATCGGTCTCGGCGAAGGGCTGTCGGCGGCGATGTCGGAACAGAAGTCGCCTCAGGATGCGCTCAACGATGTAGCGGCGAACTGGACCACTGTCATCGCCCAAGCGCCACCCGACTGGGAGTACAGCGAGGCATAACAGTGGAGGCGACGGGACGTTGACGGCCGAGCGGCGACGCACGTCCCGTCGCACGGACTGCCGCGACAGCGTGAATGTGTCATTCAGGGCAGGTGTCATGCTGAGGAATGAAGCATCTCGGCTGAGATCCACGTCCGTTCGGGGGGTACGAGATTCTTCGCCTCAGGACTCAGAATGAGATGTGCTCGGTGTCGCGGCATTCAGGATGACAGCGGTTCCCTGTCACAGCAATGAACCGACGAGATCGTGTGGAAGGGGTGAGGCTCACGGTCCCCACGTGATGGGAACCATGATGGACCCACGGTCACGCATCGGTGGTATCACGGGCCGGGTACGGGAATGGTGATCGAACAGGCCCAGCCAGCGGTTGGATTCGGTAGTGAAGGGGACCCCCAGGTGACTGGGGACTGGAGAACCGAGGCGGTTCCGGTCCTGGTGCAGCGCCACACCGGCGACCGTCTCGTCTCGCTCCTGTTCCTGGCCCCGGCCGTCCTCTTTCTCCTGTTGACCTCCGTCTACCCGTTGCTCTATTCCCTCTGGCTCAGTCTCCACAGCTGGAACATGACGATTCCGAACAGCCGGCCGGTCTGGTTCGGCGGGGAGAACTACCGCCAGTTGCTGGTCAACCCGGCGTTTCTCAACAGCCTGCGCATTACCCTGATCTTCGTCATCTCGGCTGTCCTGGTCGAGTTCATCCTCGGGATGGGGTTGGCTCTCCTCATCACCTCGCGGATTCGGGCCATGGGCGTGATCCGCACGGTGATGCTGTTCCCGCTGATGATTGCGCCGGTCATCGCCGGCGTGCTCTGGCGGACGCTCTTTCACCCGACCTATGGTGTGATCAACGCCGCGGCCGGACTGGTGGGAATTCCGCCTCAGGAGTGGCTCGGCTCCCCCGGCCAGGCGCTGCCCGCGGTCATCACCGTCGAGATCTGGCAGAACCTGCCGGTGGTCGCCTTCATCCTGGCGGCGGGAATCCAGTCCCTCCCGGTCGATCTCTACAAGGCGGCGCACGTGGATGGCGCCAGCCAGTGGCAGATCTTCAAGCGGATCACCCTCCCGCTGCTGCGCCCCGTGATCCTGGTGCTGCTGCTGCTGCGGATCATGGACGCCTTCAAGGTGTTCGACATCGTGTTCACGATGACCTACGGCGGACCGGGGCAGACGACCGAGCTGCTGTCGATGTTGATCTACAAGACCGGTCTTCGCTTTTTCCAGATCGGCCAGGCAAGCGCCATGTCCTGGGTCTTCCTGGTCGGGATCTTCCTCATCTCGCTCTTCTTCATTCGGAAGTTGCAGCGCGCCGAATGAGCGCCCGGATTCGCGATGTCGCTCGTCTTGATTTCGGAAGTTGCAGCGTGCCGAAGGAGGTCTGGAGTTGCGGCGAGGGCATGTGCATTGAGTAGCTGAAGCGTTTCCCCTACGACGGCGTGCGGCGATAGTGGCGCTCTACGCTCTGACGTTCGTGGTGCTGGTGATCATCGCCTTCCCCATCTACTGGTTGATCACGACCTCGGTCAAGGTGCCCGCCGATACCGCGACCGCGCCTCCGGTGATCGTGCCGACCCGCTTCACCCTCGACAACTACCGCGCCGCGTTCGAGACGCCAGGGGTGGCCCTGGCGTTCATGAACAGCATCGTCGTCGCCGTTAGCAGCACGGTCCTGACCACCTTCCTCGGCTCGCTGGCGGCCTATGCCCTGGCCAAATCGTATCTCTCGTTCGCCTTTCGGCAGGGTCTCCTGGTCTGGATCCTGGTCACCCGCATCTTTCCGCCGGTGACTACCGCCATTCCGTACTACGTGATCATCAAGAATCTCCAGCTCGGGGATACCCACGTCGCCCTGATCCTCACCTATGTCTCCTACGGGTTGCCGTTCGTGATCTGGCTGATGCTCGGGTTCTTTCAGGATCTGCCGGCCGATATCGAGAAGGCGGCGATCGTCGACGGCTGCTCGCTCTGGCAGCGGTTCCGGCAGGTCATCCTGCCGCTGGCCCTGCCCGGTCTCGCCGTCACCTCGATCTTCGCCTTCATCTACTCCTGGAACGAGCTGCTCTACGCCTCGATCCTGACCTCGTTCAATGCCAAGACGATCCCGGTGGTTGTGGCCGGGTTCATCTCGGATCAGTTTCTGCGTTGGGGAGAGATGACCGCGATTGGCTCGATCATGATCGTCCCGGTGCTCCTCTTTGCCGCCGGAGCGCAACGCTATCTGGTGCGGGGTCTCACGTTCGGCGCGGTCAAGGGGTGAGACGGCTATCGGCTATCAGCTCTGGCTATCAGCCGTTAGCTGATAATCTCTTGGCGAGGCGCCGGAGTGGGCGACTATCGGAAGCTGCACGTGTGGGAGCGATCACACCGACTTACGCTGGCGGTGTACAGTGCGACGTCGGGATTTCCGAAAGACGAGCTTTTCGGGCTGACGAGCCAAGTCCGCCGGTCCGCCGCGTCGATCCCGGCGAACATCGCCGAGGGCTGTGGTCGGAACGGCGATGCCGAGCTTGCGAGGTTCATGACTATTGCGATGGGCTCGGCCAATGAACTCGACTACCACCTGCTCCTTGCTCACGATCTTGGGTATCTCTCATCACCCCAATACGACCAACTTGCCATTGAAACGCAGAGCGTCGCTAAGATGCTGGCCACGTTCATCACCCGGCTTCGCCAGACTCATAGCCAAAAGCTGATAGCGATAGGATAGCTCATAGCCGACCGAGGAACGCCCATCATGGCCGAGATCGAATTCGACCGGATCAGCAAGCGGTTCGGGAATCACGTCGCGGTCCACGACTTCTCCCTGACGGTGCGCGACCAGGAGCTCCTCACCCTGGTCGGCCCCAGTGGCTGCGGCAAATCGACGACGCTGAACATGTTGGCCGGCCTGGAGGATCCAACCCAGGGGTTGATCCGCATCGACGGCAAGGTCGTCAACGCCGTGCCGTCGGGCCAGCGGGACATCGCCATGGTCTTCCAGAGCTACGCGCTCTACCCGCACATGACCGTCCGCGAAAACATCGGATTCGGGTTGCAGGTGCGGCGGATGGCGCCCGCCGACATCGCGCGCCGGGTCGACGAGGCGTCGCGCATTCTGGGTATCAGTCATCTCCTCGACCGGCGGCCGCGAGAGCTGAGCGGCGGGCAGCGGCAACGGGTCGCGCTGGGGAGAGCGCTGACTCGCAACCCGAAGGCCTTTCTCCTCGACGAACCGCTCAGCAATCTGGACGCCCAGCTGCGGACGCAAATGCGGGCGGAGCTGAAGCTGCTCTTTCAGCGCGTCGGCGGCACCGTCGTCTACGTCACGCACGACCAGGCCGAGGCCATGACGTTGAGCGACCGCCTGGTGGTGATGAAGGACGGCGAGATCCAGCAGGTTGGTACGCCACTCGACGTCTACAACGCGCCGGCCAACACTTTTGTCGCGCGATTCCTGGGGAGCCCGGCGATCAACCTCATCCCCGGCATGCTCCGCGGCGAGAACGGGACGATCAGGTTCGAGGCTGATGGGCTGGCGTGGCCGCTGCCGCCGCGGCTCGCCTCGGCGGCCACGCGGAGCGGCAAGGCCGAGGTCGTGCTCGGGATTCGACCCGAGGAGATCACGATCGCGACAGGCGAGGAGCTTGGTGCTCCGGCCGCGATCGACATCATCGAACCGATGGGCTCCCTGAACATCGTCTATGCGAGCGCAAGCGCGACTCGCGTGGTGGTGACCACCCCGCCCGACTTCTTCCCCACTCTAGGGAGCCGTGTCTGGCTCCAGCCACGGCCGGAAAAGATGCACCTCTTCGACGCGGAGACGACACTATCCATGCGGGGTGACAGGCCCGGAGACGCCTACGCGGATTGACAAAAATTCTGGACCGGTCGACGTGAGAAGGGAACAGATGGCGCGACTGAGGTGCCACCCGCAAATCGGCCCGAACAGGGGCGAGGAACATGACCGACAAAGCAAACAACGGCAACGATGAGACCCTTGCGTTCCTCCAAGCAGAGTACACATCCTTGCGTGGTGAGATTGTCAAGCGTCTTGAATTGGGGCAACGGCTTCTTGAGATCACCCTTGTCTCGGCGGCCGCGATCCTGACCATCAACTTGGCCGGCGCCGAGTTTGCCCGCGTCCTCTTGGCGTACCCGGTATTGGTGATGTTCCTCGCGTTCGCCGGGCTGCACAGCGCGCTCCAGGTGCGCATCCTCGCGACGTACATCAAGACGGAGATCGAACCGAGATTCCGATGGCGGCACGATGGAGAGGATACCGCTGTTGGCTATGAAGCCTGGCTCGTTGCTCACGCTCCTCGAGAGGAACAGCGTCTCGGGATCTTCTCCAGCATCTTCATGTTCACTGGTACCCAGGTTCTCGTCTTCTCGCTTGGCGTGGTTGAAGCAGTCACAGGGACTCAGGTCCAACCCGTTGACATCGTGCTCATCATCGTCGGCGTCGTCGTCATTGTCGTCACGGCCGCCGTGCTGTTTGGGTATCTTGGGTATCGGCGCTGATTCGGTCCGGAAAGCGTGCCTATACTCACGCTCGCGACCGCTGCATGGAGCGGTCGCGAGCGTGCTACACGGCTCGGTAGGGTCCACCCGAGAGGTCCATCACGCGCTGCACTACTCCGCTCACGCAAGAGTCGCTGCCAGCGCGTTGGCCGCGTGGCGCTCCATGTCGGCCGTCACGTGCGAGTAGCGTTCGAGCGTCTTCGCGATAGTGGCGTGGACGAGGCGCTCCTGCCCGATCTTGCCATGCACCCCCTCGGCTCGTTCGGACTCTCATAATCCGTGACCAACCAACGGGGGCAGATCATGACTGCTTCCAGTGCAATTCCCCCAATTCCGCTAGCCATCAAGGTATCCAGACCTGTTGTCGTTCTGCTAAGCGCGGCCTGCGGAAATCGTGTCATCCCGACGCAGGAGCGATCTCGTCGTCTTGCGGGGCACTTCCGCCGCAACATGAGATTCCTCGCGGCGGCTCGGATTGACACGTGATGAGTACCGCGTTCCAGCACCCACGGACTGCCGCAGGTCGGGCTTGACCGAACAACCGAATAGTCGAAGGAGAGTGCCATGGCGCCGGGGTAAAGGCGTCGAGTCGTCGGCGCGGGATGGCATCGTTGCGCGTAGCGCCGCGATCACCCCGGCCGGACTTGCCGAGTACGACTCGTTAGCCCTTCTCGGCCCCGATCGTGAGACCCGCGATGAAGTACCGCTGCAGCGCGAAGTAGACGATCAGGGTCGGTAGGGCGACGAACATCGACGCGGCCGCGATGAGATTGTCGTCGGTGAAGAACTCGCCGCTGAGGTTGGCCAGCGACGAGGTGATCGGGCGGTCGGCCCCCTGCTGCTCGAGGACCACCGCCCAGAAGAAGTCGTTGTAGATCCACGTAAACTCGAGGGTGGCCAGCGCCGCGATGGCCGGCAGCGTCAGCGGCATGATGATCTGCCAGTACTGCTTCCAGACCCCCGCGCCGTCGATCCTGGCGGCATCGTTCAGCGACCTTGGCAGCAGCTTCATGTAGTTGCTGAGGACGAAGGTGCAGAAACCGCTCTGGAAGGCGATGTGAATGAGAATGATCCCCAACGCGCTCCCGTTAAGTCGCCCCGAGTTCGAAAGCCATTCCGGGAGCTCGACCCGGTTGTAGAACTGGAAGAGCGGCTGGATGATGATCTGCTGCGGCAGCAGATTGCCGGCCGTGAAGATCGAGAGCATCAGGATGTTGAACCGCCAGGAGAACCGGCTGGCGACGAAGGCGACCATGCTCGAGAAGAAGAGGGTCAACAGGAGCGCGGGGACGAGGATGACGACCGTGTTCAAGTATTTGCGCAGGATGTCGCCCTGCTCCCAGGCATTCCGGTAGTTGTCGAGCGTCAACGACTGCGGCCAGGAGAAGAAGCCGTCGCGCACGGTGTCGGCGTATGGGCGAAACGAAGCGAAGATGGCGCCGGCAATGGGGACGAGCCAGAGCAACGCCGCGACGGAGATGAACGCGTAGAGGAGGATGCGGCCCAGGGTGATGCGTGGCCGGCGCCGGGAGCCGGCGACCGTCGCCGTAATCACTCGTCAGCTCCTTCCTGCGTGTTCCGGAAGTGATTGGTGACGTACCAGACGACGAAGCCGACGCAAAGGAGGAAGAGAATCGTCGCGTAGGCGGAGCCGCGACCGACGTTGCCGCCCCCCTCGCCGAGGAGGTTGTTCGTCGTCAGGATCGAGAGCACCTCGGTCTTACGCGGGATGTTGAGCACGAAAATGATGTCGAAGGCGCGCAGCGCCTCGATCACCGTGATCACGGCGATCACCACGTTGATCGGCTTGAGCGAGGGGAAGACGACGTGGCGGAAGACCTGCCACTCGTTGCTGCCGTCGAGCATGGCCGCTTCCCGCAGCGAGGTGTCAACGCTCTTCAGCCCGGCCAGGTAGAGGACCATGATGTAGCCGGTGTGTCGCCAGGCCATCGCCACCAGGATCGCCAGGAAGTTCCAGGAGACGCCGTAGTCGTCGCCAATGGGAATAGCGAACGATTGATTCCCGAGCCAGTCGATCTCGTTGCCGCCGCCGAAGAGCTGCGTGGCCAGCCCGTTCTGGGGCGAGTAGATGACGCTCTGCCACATGAAGCCGACGACGGCGAGCGAGAGGACGACCGGGGTGAAGAAGATGCTCTGAAAGAAACGCGTCCCGCGGATGTCCTTGTCGAGCAGATACGCCAGACCGATGCCGAGCGCCGTCGGCCCGAGGAAGAGGAATATCGAGGAGGACGGTGTTGTTGATCAGCGCCTGGAAGAAGTTCCGCTCGAAGACCGTGACGATCTCGATGTAGTTCTGGAAGCCGACCCAGGTGATGGCGTCGAGGCGGATCCCGTTCCAGTCGGTGAACGAGAGCAGGATCGAGGCGATGGTCGGGAGCCAGACGAGCCCGATGTGCAGGAACGCCGGGATGCCGACCATCGCCAATGCGATCCATCGGTCGCGACCATCAAACTGCCGGAGACGGCGGTCTTCCGTTGGACCCGGATGCGGGCGGGTTCTGGACCTGGACTGCCGTTGCCACTGCTGCCCCCGCTTCGCTGCGAGAGGGAAGAGCGCCCGCCGCCGCGCGGCGGCGGGCGCGGCCGGGGTGAGGTTACTCCGCGAAGATCGCCTCGGCCTGGGCCTGCATGTCCTCGAGGATGCCGTCGATGCTGGAGGGGTCGGAGAGGAAGTCGGCGAACGCCGGACCGGCGACGTTCGCGGCGAACTCCGGGCTCGTGTCGCGGTCCAGGAACTGGGTCACGTATGGCGCCGCGGAGACCGCCTCGAGCGCCTTCAGCTGCAGTGGGGTGAAGATCGACTTATCGATGTCCTGCGCCGCTCCGATCACGCTCGGGTTCTCGGACAGGTACGTCTCCTGTGCGGCCGCGGTGCCGAAGTAGTAGAGGAGTTCCTTGGCGGCGGCGGCGTTTTTCGGGTTCCCTGGCCATCAACCAGCCGTCGATCGGCGCCTCGATCGTGTCGGTACCGAACTCCGGGTTCATTGCCGGCCAGGGGAAGAAGTCGAGATCGGAGAGTTCGTCGTTTGGGGAACTGCTCGCCGACGAAGTTGCCAAGGGTCATCATGCCGGCATTCTTTTTCACGAGGGCGGTCGCGGCTTCTTGCCACTTCCGGCCGTTAGGATTCTCCTGATGGAGTGGCAGGAGGGCTTCCCACTCCGTGAAGACGTTCCTCACGCGCTCGTCGGTCCAGCTCTCTCTGCCGGCCATCAGGTCCATGTGAAACTGGTAGCCGTTCAAGCGGAAGTTGAGCTGATCGAAGGTGCCCATCGCCGGCCACCGGCCGTCGTTGCCGAGCGCGAACGGGACGATGCCCGCTGCCTGCATCTCCTCCGCCACGCCCATGAGCTCGTCCATGGTCGTCGGCGGCTCCCATTCGTTCTCCTCGAACAGGCTCGGGCGGTAGTGAATGCCCCAGCAGTAGTAGGTCCACGGCACGAAGTAGAGCTGGCCGTCTTGCCCGGTCGAGGCAAGCTTGAAGCCCTCCGACATGGTGTCGTTCAGGCCCGCCTCCCAGACGTCGTCGATGGGGCTGAGCAGATCCTGAGCGGCGAAGAACTGCATTCGGTAGCCAGCGAACCAGGGGATCACGTCGTCCGGGTTCTGCAGGTAGGTCGTAATGTTCTCCTGGAACGTGTTGTGGTCGACTTCGTTGAGCTTGATCGAGACGTTCTCGTTCGGGAACGCGTCGATGGCGGCGTGCAGCCCCTCCTTGGCGGGCTCGGTGTCCGTGTAGTTCGAGCCGACCGTGAGCTCGCCGGAGGCCGTTCCCAGCTCGACCTGGGCGTGAGCAAGACCGGCGGGCAAGCCGAGTCCGAGCGCCGCGGCGCCGGCCGTCCCCTTCAACAGGCTCCGCCGGTTGAGCGGGTACCCGAACAGGGACGGACTGGGCGAACGACGAGTGTTGCGAGCAGCCATACGCGAACTCCTTTGTTGCATCGACCGGTGGCAGCAATGCCACAGCCGACCGTAATCCGACTCATTCAGACCCGCCCAGAATAGGCTCGACGGCGAATTGGTGTCAATGGAGCCGGCTACGAACGAGTTCCGCGTGACCATAGGCCCCGGCGAGTGGCGCCACGCCGCGACTACTGCGAAGATTCGGCGGCCCGCGGAGGCGGGTCGCCATCGTGTCAGGAGGCTCCCGCCGTGGTTACGTCGCTCCCGTCGATCTCGCTCACGCTGCCGCCCACCTTCGCTCTTGGCGTCTGCGATTACCCGGAGCACGTCCCCTGGGAGCAGTGGCGGCACTACCCGGAGCGCCAGCGGGAGCTGGGGATCACGTACGTCCGCATCGCCGAGTTCGCGTGGTCCAGGATGGAGCCGCGCGAGGGCGAGTTCGACTGGACCTGGCTCGACGACGCGGTGCAGGCCCTGGCCGACGCCGACCGGCTCATCGTGATGTGCACGCCGACGGCGACGCCCCCGGCGTGGCTGATCCGGAAGCACCCGGAGATTCTGCCCGTCGACGCGCAGGGCCACGTCCGCAACTTCGGCTCGCGCAAGCACTACGACCACGCCAGCCCCATCTACCGCGAGCACAGCCGGCGGATCACGACGGAAATCGCCGGGCGTTACGGGCAGCATCCGGCCGTCGTCGGCTGGCAGACCGACAACGAGTTCGGGTGCCACGACACGGCGCGCTCCTATGGCCCCGCCAGCCGCGACGCCTTCCGCGTCTGGCTGGAAGCGCGCTACGAGACACTCGATGCGCTGAACCAGGCTTGGGGCAACGTCTTCTGGAGCCAGGAGTACACGACCTGGGACCAGATCGATCCACCCCATCTGACTGTCGCTCAGCCCAACCCCTCGCACGTGCTCGACTTCTATCGCTTTGCCAGCGACGCGATCGTCTCCTTTCAGGAAGAGCAGGTGGAGATCCTGCGCCGGCTCTCGCCCGGGCGCTGGGTGACCCACAACTTCATGATGCACTTCCGCGATTTCGACCATTACAAGGCCGCGGAGTGCCTCGACTTCGTCTCGTGGGACTCCTATCCCCTCGGTCAGGTCGAGCGCTTCCTTCCGGAGGAGGAGAAGGTCTGCTGGGCGCGCACCGGCCACCCGGATTTGATCTCCTTCAACCACGATCTCTACCGCGGTCTCAAGGGCCGGCGCGGCTTCTGGGTGATGGAGCAGGGGGTCGGTCAGGTGAACTGGGCGCCGTCCAACTGCCTCCCGGCGACGGGGGCGGCCGCCCTTTGGACCGCGCAGGCCTATGCACACGGCTGCGACGTCGTCAGCTACTTTCGATGGCGGGCGGCCACCGTCGCCCAGGAGTTGATGCACTCCGGGCTGCTCCGCCACGACGAGACGCTCGATCGCGGCGGCCAGGAGGTCGCGGCTCTCGAATTGAGCGGTCGCCCGAACGTCGAGGTCCAGACGCCTGTCGCCCTACTTCACGACTACGAGAGCCTCTGGATCTACGACGAGCAGCCGCACAGCGCGGAGGCGAGCTACTGGCGTCAGGTGATGCTTTTCTACAGCGCGCTGCGCTCCCTCGGCATCGACGTCGATGTCCGGCACCCGGACAGCGATCTTAGCGGCTACCGGCTCATCGTCGCCCCCGCCCTGCAGCTGATGGGCGAAGAGCGCGCACGTCACCTGGCTGAGGCCGGGGAGAGCGCCCGACTCGTCTTCGGTCCCCGCACGGCGTATCGGACACCGACCGGCCGCGTTCACGAAGACGGCCAGCCGGGGCCGCTGCGCGATCTGCTCGGACTGCGCCTCCTCAACTTCGACGGAATGCGGCCCGGGCTCACCACACACGTCGGTCCCCATCTGGTGGAGACGTGGGCCGAGAGCTACGAGCCGCTGGGCAGTGAGGTGTCGCACACCTACGCCGACGGCCCCCTCGCCGGTCAGGCCGCCGTAGTGCGCCACGGCACCGTCACCACCGTCGGCGCCTGGAGCGCGCCGCTGATCGCGGAGGTGCTTGCCGGTCTTCTCGCCGATCTCCAGATCCCGACCACTGATGTGCCTGAGGGGGTCCGCGTCGCACGCCGGGGCGATATCACGACCTGGATGAACTTCAACCTCGAGCCCACCGTCCTCCCCGACGGCACGAGTCTGGGTCCGGTGTCCTTCGAGCTGCGAACGGGGTAGCAGGCAGTTCGCCCTTACTCCTGGCTCCTGTTCCGCTGCGGCAGGAGAGGGGGGACGCGGTGGGGATGGGGAGCGCGGGATTCGCGGTGTGTTTCACTCCGATTTCGTTCCCCACGACCGTCGGTGGCGCGGAACCGAGATCCTGCAAGTTCGTTCCTCAGGAGGACACGGGAGTTGACTGCCGGGTTAGGCGAAAATCTCGGCAACCGGGACAGTGAAGTCGGGCAGAACATCGCCGCCGTCGAGCGTGTCACCCACGGTGAGTTTCGTGGGCGTCGCGTCTGGACGGAACACCGTCACGGTCTGAAACGCGGGATCGATGAGCCAGACCAGTTGGACGCCAGCGTCGAGATACATCGCGATCTTGGCAAGAGCGGCCGCCATTCGGTCAGAGGGGGAGAGGACTTCGACGGCCAAGTCGGGGGCCAGAGGTACGAAAGTATCCGGAGGCTCTGATAAGCGATCACGTTTGACGACCGCGGCGTCCGGTGAGCGAACGGTCGTCCGATCCGGAAAGAGGACAAACCCGGTCTCGGCGGGGAAGGCCCAACCGAACTCGGTCGGCTCGACGTGATCGGCCAGTCGCGCGTAGAGGCGTCCCCCAATTCTGCTCGACTTTCCCGCCGCTGGCGTCAATTCGATTGGCTCCCCATCGACGAGTTCCCAGCTCCCCTCGAGAGGCATTTCAGCAAATTCGTTGATCGTGATGCGACGGGTGGCGACCATCCGATGTTCCTCGTTCTTACCCGAAAATCTCCGTCATGGCGACGGTGAAACCGGGAAGCACATCGCCGCCCTCGAGGATGTCCCCTGGTTTCAGAACCATGGTTGGGCGACCAGCGGCAATGACGGTGATCGTCGTTTTCTGAGGATCGACGACCCGGATCAGCGGGATTCCGGCCTCCTGATACATCTCGATCTTGGCGATCACTTCGCTTGTGCTGTCTGATGGCGAGAGAACTTCGACCGCCAAGATCCGGTGCCAGGCGCGGAAAGCGGGAGCGCTCGCCATGCGGCGGAAGACGATTTTGTCGGATGAATGCCACATCAGGAACCCGGATCGTCGCCCTGCCCGGGAAGAGCACGTAGCCACCATCGGCGCCTGTCATCATCCCGAGGCCGTGCGCGTCGATGAAATTCCCGACGATTCTGCCGATCCTGTGTCCGAGACTGCTCGTTTCGAACCCAGATGACGTCACCGGCACGAGCTCCCCATCGACAAGCTCCCACTCACCATCTGGCGGAGCCTGCTCTACGTCTTCGATTGTGAAGAGGCGAGTCGTCGCCATGATCTCCAGCCTCTAAATGGCGCGAGGGATGCGACCATTCAGTCACGCATCCCCCGCCGGTGATTCGTTTCGCTGTCCGCGACCGTGTCTGCGACCAGCCGGGAACCCTAGCCTACCATGCGTCGCTCAGTCCGCCGCCGCGACCGCCTCTCGCTCGCTCTCCTTGACCTCGACCGCGTGCTCGGGCCGCCAGCGCAGGTTGAGCGTACGGTTGGCGGCTACCTCGTCCAGCCGCTTGTACTCCGTGGTGTGGGGGGCCTGCTGCACCAACTCCGGCGTCTCGGCGGCCTCCTGGGCGATCTGGCGCATGACGCCAATGAAGTGATCGAGCGACTCAATCGACTCCGTCTCGGTCGGTTCGATCATCAGCGCCTCGGGGACGACCAGTGGGAAATAGACCGTCGGCGGGTGGATGCCGAAGTCGAGGATGCGCTTGGCGATGTCGAGGGCGCGCACCCCTTGCGCCTTCTGCCGGGTGGCGGAGAAGACCGTCTCGTGCATGCAGGTGCGGTCGCCGTAGGGCAGGTCGTAGAGGTCGCGCAGGCGGGCTCGGATGTAGTTCGCGGCCAGGACGGCGTCCTCACTCACCTGGCGCAGCCCCTCCGCGCCATGCATCCGGATATAGGTGTAGGCGCGTACGAACATCCCGAAGTTGCCATGGAAGGCGTGCAGACGGCCGATGGTCTCCTCCGGCTGGAAGAGCTCGTACCGCTCCGCGCCATCCTCCTGGACGCGGCGCACGCGCGGGCCGGGCAGGAACCTGGCCAGGTCCTGACGCACCCCGACCGGTCCCGAACCAGGTCCACCGCCGCCGTGCGGGGTAGAGAAGGTCTTGTGCAGATTGAAGTGCATGATGTCGATGCCGAGGTCGCCGGGACGGGCAATACCGAGGATGGCGTTGAAGTTCGCACCGTCGTTGTAGACCAGCCCGCCTGCCTCATGGACGGCCGCGACGATCTCCTCGATATGCTCGTCCCAGAGACCAAGGGTGTTCGGGTTGGTGATCATCAGCCCGGCGGTATCCGGCCCCACCGCCGCCCGCAGCGCGTCGAGATCGCAGTTGCCACGGGCATCCGAGGGGATGGTGACCACCTGGAAGCCAGCCATCACCGCGGTCGCCGGGTTCGTGCCGTGCGCGCTATCGGGAACCAGGATCTTGGTGCGGCCGGTGTCGCCGTGGGAGCGGTGCCAGGCGCGGATGACGAGACACCCGGTCAACTCGCCCTGCGCTCCGGCCACCGGTTGCAGCGCGACCTCGTCGAAGCCCGAGATTTCGCCGAGCATCTCCTGCAGCTCGCACATGAGCTGCAAGGCGCCCTGGACGGTGCTGGGATCCTGGTAGGGGTGGATATTAGCGAACCCCGGGAGGCGCGCCACGACCTCGTTGACCTTCGGGTTGTACTTCATCGTGCACGATCCCAGGGGGTACATGCCGATGTCGATGGCGTGGTTCTTTTGGGAGAGGCGGGTGTAGTGGCGGATGACGTCGATCTCGCTGACCTCGGGCCAGTCGAGACGGTCGCGAGTCATCCCCTCCGGAAGTGGCGTCTCCGGCACATCCGGCGCCGGAAAGCGCACCCCGCGCCGCCCCGGTTTACTCAATTCAAAGATCAGCGGCTCGACCGCCATAGGACAGATTCTCCCGGGATGACGGGCGGAATCCGCCCGCGCGATCGCTCAAAACCTTGCGATGGTAGCACGGCTGGGGAACCTCACTATCTGGCAGGCGGGAGTCTCACAGAGTGCACAGTCAGTGAGGACGTGGAGGGTCTATGCTCTTCGCCGCTCCCGTTGATGCCCGCCCCTTTTTGAGTCCGCAAGGGAATGGGAGCGCTCATACTGTCGTGATGACAATGCGTTGTGGGGAGGAGATCAGGCTATGCAGATGAAGCTGGAGTTGGTCCCAGTTCCGGTGTCGGATGTTGACCGGGCCAAGGCGTTCTATACCGAAAAGATCGGGTTCAACGCGGATCATGACTACCAGGTCACGGAAGAGCTGCGTTTCGTTCAGCTCACTCCGCCGGGGTCCGCCTGCTCGATCGCCATCGGCACCGGGCTGACTGAGATGACACCGGGATCGATCAAAGGCTTGCAGATGGTGGTCGCGGACATTCAACAGGCGCGCGACGAACTGGTTCAGCGCGGCGCTGACGTCAGTGCGATCGAGGTCCATCCCTGGGGGTCGTTCATCTCCTTTAGCGATCCCGACGGGAACACCTGGGCGCTTCAGCAGCTTCCCGATCGCGGCGAGTGACAATTCTGTAAGATGGGTGGGGGTTGCTCCAAGCTCCTGCCCGCGATCACTTGCAGGATGACACCGTTGCCTCGAGGCTGTCGTCAGCCGGAGACCGTAGCTCGGGCACGGCGGATTTGGTCGGCGTGGTCGTGGGCATGGACGCCATAGATGCCTAGCCAGTCCTCGACGGTGTAGGGGCCACTCTCGCTGTGGGTGCCGGCGCGCCGCCATTGCTCCTCGCTCAGCCGGCGCAGGATCGGGGCGGTCGCCGCGCGGGCCGCGGCGAAGGCGGCCAGGGAGGACTCGATCGGGCGCTCGGGAAACAGGCGGCTGACAAACGCTTCCTGGTCGTAGCCGAGGAGGGTCGGGGCATCCTGGGCGATCAAGAGCCGCAGCCGGATGGCCGCGGTCATCTCGCTGTCGGCCAGGTGATGGACGATCTCGCGGGAGCTCCACTCGCCGGGTGCTTCGCGCGCCTCCAGCTCCCCGTCGGTGATCCCCTCCAGTGCCGCCGTGACGGCCTGGTAGCCGTTCTCGTACTGGTCGATGAGTGCCTCACGCGCCGCCAAGTTCATCGCTCCCTCCCGGGTTCGTCACCGCGTCTCCCCGATCGCGCTCCATCCACCATTCCGTGAACTCGACGCATCGGCCGTCCGCGTCGAACCGGATCACCCACAGATTGCTGAAGTCAGGGGGATCGTCGTAGTGGGTCCAGCCGCGCACGAACGCGAGGTCGCCCGCCACGGCGAGGATCTGGTAGCGGAACGACCAGGTTCCCGGCTCATCCTTGCGCCCCAGCCAGTTGGCGACGATCCCGGCGCGGTCGCACCATGGATCACCGTCCGGTCTCGGATAGTAGCGCGCAGTCTCGGTAAAGAGCCCGCCAATAGCGGCGGGATCGTTCGTCTCCCAGGCGCGCACGTAGCGCTCGATCCAGGCCGCAATGGCAGGGGCGTCCATCTGCTGCCTCCGATCAGATCAGGTGAATGACCTGCCGTCTGACGAGTTCATGATCCACCTGGAGCCCATGACACCGCGTGCCCTGTGTAGTGTTTCCGTGGCGCGGGCTCCGGACCCCGACTGGTAACAGGCACTGGTGAACAGGCCGTCATGAGGACCGGGAAGTCTGCCGCGCTGCCGTAGGGGGGACAGGCACGGTATGCCGTGCCCCTCCTGCCGTCAGTGGTCGCGTTCCTCCAGAGCCTCGTGACGATCCACTCAGGCGCGACTTCCAGACGACGGTTGGAGCGCGGTCAGTCTCCGCCGCGACCACTCGTTCAGGCCGCGCACGGGCGCGGAGTGGACAAGCCGCTGCCAGTGCGGCGCCAGGGCAAGTCGAGTCCCTGCATCGAGGCTCAGATCGGCATCGTATTCCCGCGCGATGGCCTGCAAGCTGTCCCAGGCGGTGTAAGCGATCATCGCCGTCTCCTTTCGCGATTCGTAGATAGAACGCGGCGCGCCAAGTCGTGTGAGATGCCGGAGGATGTGTCGTCAGGCCGCTTCGGGATCAACCAGAGGCGCCGCGCTGGCTAGGGCTTCCTCTTCATCGGTCAGGGCGCGGTTGGGGCGCATCCGCAGTTGCGCGATGAGCAGCACCGGGATCAGGACCGCGCTCGCCGCCAGCGAGGCAAGCAGCGGTCCCTCGGCGCGGATGGCGTAGAGCTGCCCCGAGACGATGGGGGCCGACGAGAAGGCACTGCCGCCCATCATCTCGCTGAGCGTGAAAACACGCGGACGGATCCGGTCGCTGCGCACGATTTCGCTCAACGCCGCGACGTAGAGCCCCCACGCCGACCAGAGCCCGCCGCGCCCGATGAAGGCCAGCGCGATCAGCCAGACGAGATTGGTCGAGAGGACGACCGCGAGGGCGGTCATGACCATACCGATGGCGATAACGATGCCGATCAATGGGCGCCGCTGCAACCACTGGCTTCGCGCGACGGCCAGACCAAAAACGACTGCGCCCAGCGAGCCGATGCCACCCAGAATCGCGACCATTGCCGGCGGTATACCCCGCTCATCGGCCAGAAACGTCGGCAGCAGCGAGATGCCGAGGGCGAGGGAGAAGATGGTGGCGAACTGCATCCCCAGCAGCGGCTTCACGCTCGGCTCGGCCAGCACTTCTGGGTAGGAGGAGCGAGCTGGACCCTCCTGCTTTTCCCGCCGAGAGCGCGGCGCGAAGCGGCTGAAGAAGACCAGCGAGAACGCCGTGCAGAGGGCGGCGAAGATGAAGGCGGCGCGCATGTCGAAGCGGGCAATGAGCACCCCCGAGATGAGTGGCGCGATGCCGAAGGCGATGGCGGGACCGACGTTGAACACCAGGGTGAAGGCGCGTACCCGCTGCTCGCCGGCGTGCGCGGCCAGGTGCGCCTGGGTGAGGGGAAAGGCGATCTCCCCGATCGCGCTGCCGATCACCATCGGCGCCAGCATCGTCCAGTGCGTGGCGAGCGCGGCGGTGATCATCCCGA
The DNA here is from genome assembly GCA_963751075.1 of uncultured Chloroflexia bacterium. Classification (GTDB taxonomy): domain Bacteria; phylum Chloroflexota; class Chloroflexia; order Thermomicrobiales; family UBA6265; genus JACCXM01. Next base: position 35,599 of record CAVVTE010000019.1, read on the forward strand.
TGCAGGTCAAGGACCGCCCGGCGAGGATCAGAGTCCGCGGGTCGATGCGATCGGCCAGCGCCGCGCTGGGGGCCAGGATCAGCAGGCGCAGCAGCCCGGAAGCGCCGAGTACCAACCCGACGACGGTGATCGGTGCGCCAAGGGCCTCGATCCAGAGCGGCCAGATGCCGACGTAGGCGCCGAAGGCCGCTTCGAGCCCGATCATCGCCCAGAAGACGTAGCCGATCTCGCGGCCCAGCCCAAGATCCCACGCCACTGGCACTGGCACTGGCAGACGACGCCTGCCCGGCAACCGCATCCCCCGACCCTCGCGTCCCGCGTGTCTCACCGCCGTAGCGCCGGGCAATTGTACGGGCCGCGTGATGCGGTGGTATTGAGGCACCGTTACGGGCTGGCTTCCCGCCAGATGCGGTACCGTTGCCGTCGGATGAATCCGGGTTGGAGGATGGGCCGAGCGTGAACCCGTATTTGGCGACCGCGATCGCCATGTGTGTGATCGTCCTGCTCTCGCTGGCGGGGACGGCCTATCTGGCTGCGGTCTTCAACCGCCGCGCCAAGAGCGACCTGCTGGCCCGGCTGGAACCGCTGGCGGCAGCGATCGACGGCGCTGCGGACGTGGAGGAGGCGCGGGTCGAGGGGCGATTCAACGGCCAGATCGCCATCGGCCGGGTGGCGAACGCGCCCGGCGGGTTCGGCCGCCTCTTCCACGTCGAGCTTGTCGATTCCGCCGGCGGCGAGCCGTGGGAGTGGTCGTCGCTGCCGGATAAGAAAGGGCCAGGGCTGACTCGCGCCTTCGAGGGCGACCCGGAGTTGCGCGAGCGCTTGCGTGCGCTTGCGGAAATCGATTTCGAGGAGGCGGCGACGGTCGTGCCGGACGACCGCGCCCAGCGCTTCGGGTTCCTCTACGATCCGGCGGCCGGCATGATTCGCCTCACGCGCGAGATGCGCACCCGTCTCGACATCCCCGACGCGGGCACCTTCACCCGGCAACTGGAGATGTTGCAGCGCCTTGGCGAGGCCAACCGCCGGGCGCAGAGTGCAGCCCGTGGCTGACAGTCCAGGAGCATTGCCCTTTCCCGAGCGCGACACGGAGACCGTGCGCATCGACAGCGTCGCCGAGGCCTACTCGTACTTCACCGCCTGGCCACCGGCCGGTGGCCCCTGGGAGCGGGTTGGCCAGGTCTTCGCGCCCGGTCCCGCGGGGCCTGAAGATCATCTGACGGTGCGCGCGCCGGATGGGCAAACCGCGGTCGTGCGCTTCGCGATCCGGTCGTTTTTCTCGTATCCGGGCGAGGCTCTGGTGGCGCCGGGGGAGCAGGTGGCGGCGGCGATGCGCGCCGGTCACGAGCTGGCGAAAACCGAGGGCCCGCTGCACCCCGGGACGCTGCCTCAATACCCGGTGCCGTCGGAGTCGCACGCCGGCGCGGTCGCTGTGCCCCTGCCGATCCTCGCCGTCGACGCCGGGCAGCGCGGGCTCTTCGCGCCACCGCGAATCGCGGTCGTGCGCTGGCCGTCGGCGGAGGCTGTCGGGGTCGGCGACGCGCCCGGGTTCGACCCGGCGCGCTGGCCGCCGCCGCGCCTCGGCGACTGGCCGCCACCTGCCGTGCGCGACTGGGCGCCCTCCCGGCTGGCGGGAACGATCGAGCGCTTCAGTGCCATCTGGGTCCGCCTCCTCGATGCCTGGTTCTCCGGCGAGGGGTATCCGCAGATCGAAGACGAGAAGCGGGAGGCGCGCCTGCTGCTGGAACGGCTCGTTCCCCAGGGAATGCTCGACTTTTACGCTGGGATCAGCCCGCGCTTCTGGGCATGGCTTGGCGTGCAGGCCGGGGGAGAATTGGTTCAAAGCAGGCCCGGACGGTTGAGGTAATGCGATGCATCGCATGGCTCGTTCGCATGACTCATCAGGGCAGCGGCGGATCGGTTGGTGGGTGGTACGATGGACGCCTCCAGGATGAGCCGGGCGGGTTGTGTCACCGGGATCGCTGCTTGGCGGTCATCGTCAGGGCCTAATCGCCCCGAACGCGGGCTGACGGGCCGTCCATCCGGGGAGCGCCGCTCACACGGAGAGGGCCGCGATGTTGACTCCTCGCATCAAAGCAGCACAGCCTACGGCTGACTCACAGGCCGCTCCGGAACGCGCTCCCAAACCGCCGCCGCGCATGTCCTGGCGGCCTGGCAACGGCGTGAGCAATCAAGCGATGCAAGGCCTCATGCGGAGGGAACCAGCGGACCACGACACGCACGCGGTCGACCACGGGTGGGGAGCCAGCCCAGGGGCCGGTCCAGGAGCGGCGTGGGCTCGCGCCAGGATCCCCGGCTATGCCTCCGCCGGGGCGTACCGGGTTCAACGGAGGACGCTGGCCGCCACCGCCGACGACCCGTTGGAAGCCGCGGCGGAGGCCATGGCCGACCGGGTGATGCGAATGCCCGCTCCCCACCACGTTGGCCGGGGGTTGGCCGCGTCCGAGGCAGGAGGCAAGGACCTCGCGCGGCGTGCCCCTGCCTCGCCCGTCAGCCCCTTGGTACACATGCCGGGCGGAGACGATGGCGCCCGGAGCGACCCCGTCGCCGCAGAGATCCGCTCGACCATCGGCCAGGGCGCTCCCCTTCCACCCGCGACGCGGGGGTTCATGGAGGGGCGGATCGGGATGGATCTGTCCGGCGTCCGCGTTCACGCCACGGGGTACGCCGACCGGTTGTCGGACGCGTTGCATGCGCAAGCGTTTACCGTCAGCCGCGACATCTACTTCCGGTCGGGCCAGTATCAGCCGGATACCTTAGCCGGCCGGCATCTCCTCGCGCATGAGTTGACCCACGTCGCGCAGCAAGCGGGGACCCCTGGTCTCATCCAACGGCTGATTCGGACGCCCTACCCGTGGCGGGGCGTCATCAGGCCTTCGATGTTTTTCCCCTGGGCGGCCGTCCGGAGCGCCCCCAACGACTCGGCCACCATCCTGTACCGGGCCCAGTGGGGTGAGTTCGTCACCGTCCAGGGGGCGAGCGGCGACTGGCTGCAGGTCCAAAGCTGGTCTCGCGGACCGGTGCCGGCGGGCTACGTTCGCCACACACTCGTCGATGACGCCGCGTCCGACGCGATGGAGCGCAGCGTCGGGACGAGGATGGTCTGGAACCCGACGGGTCCGGAATCGGGGACGACGTTCGAAGCGTGGGCCTCGGCGCCGACCGAGACGCCCTTCCCGGCGGTAACCGCGACCACTGACATGAACTGCTGGGAGGCGGTGATGCTCGCGGCGCACCGGGCGGGCTCCATCAACTGGGACTGGATCCACAACCTGTACACCACGGTCCCGTTCGCGGACTGGGTCGCCGCGATGTCGCGGGGCCCGCGCCAGCGCTACGCGCTGTCGGGGTTTAGCCTGCACAGGCCGCAGCGCGGCGATCTGGTCTTCTTCGACGGGCTCGCCCACGTGGCGTTGGCCACCGGCAACGGGTCGGACGTCTACACCTTCTGGCCGCCGCCGGACACGCTCCTCCGACCCGGCACGCCCGATCGGGTGAAGGTCGTCACAATTGAGGATCTCGCGGCCTGGTGGGTCACGACCACACCGACCCCGCCCCCGCCCGTCGTCGAGTTTGGCGCGCCGAGTTGGTGATCATCCCGACCGTGGCGACGTCCCAATTCGCCATGCTCGGGTGGAAGGCAATCGCGCAATGGGCGATGCCCAGCTGGTCCTCGTCGTCACCGCGTCCTATGCGGGCGCGGTCGGCTTCGGGGAGGTCTACGACTGCCGGGTACGGGAGCGGATCGTGGGCGCCCTGGACGAGGACACGATCCGGCTGACCGTGCTGGCGGGCGATAAGGACCAATGCGCGTTTCTCGGCTCGCATCCGCCCCCCCAGGTGATCGAGCTCGGGTTCGTGATGCGACGGAAAGGGGAGCCATATCGGCTGGCGCCGATCAGCGGCTTCGTCGACGAGGAGCACACGTCCTGGGAGATCACGTCCATGCGCGAGGCCGGTGGGTAGGCGTCCGGATTGTGGCGATGCGCGTGGGGAGATGGGTGGCCATGGCTTACCAGGGGCAGATCAGTCACGTTGGCCTGCCGCTCCCTTGTCTTGGCGTACCTTTCTCTGAGGCGCACGATTACGACGGAAGACCGAGGCTTTACCCTATCAAGCACCAGGTACGTTCCGCCGCGGTGGAGGGGCGACGCCTGCGTCGCCCGGGCCGAATCGCCACGCGTTGGAGCGCTTGAGATACGTGTCCGGCCAACTGGCGCGTCGCGGCGTGACGTTTCCACAACCGAAGCGCCACCATAGAGGGCACGGGCGACGCAGGCGTCGCCCCTACGATAACAGGCTGGCAAACCAGCAGGCGGTCGTTGGCAAGAGGTTTCCCATGCTCGTGATCCCATCACCCAGGACCTGCTTCATACGCTGGATGCTTGCATCGTGGAGTGCTCAGCTTCGACGCCAGAGCGGGATTGCGCGAAGTCCGGCAGCCACGCCGCCTCGGCGGTAAAGAGTTCGTCGACCATCGCCCGGATCTGCTTCAGTGTCAGGAGTGCTCCCGTCAGCGGATCGAGCATCACGGCGTGGTAGACGTGCTCGCGGTCGCCGCTGAGGGCGGCCTCGACCGCCAGCTCCTGAACATTGACGTTCGTTCGGTTCACCGCGGCGCACTGGGGTGGCAGAGGCCCGACCGCCGTCGGCTGCACGCCGTTGTGGTCGACGAGGCAGGGGACTTCGACACAGCACCCGGCGGGCAAATTCGGGATCAACCCGCGGTTGGCGACATTGCCGTAGATCACCTGGGGGCGACCGGTCTGCGTGCCGAACACGATCTGGGCGCCGTACTCGACCGAGGGCGCCAGCTCCGCTTTCAGCCTGGTCAGCAGCTCCTCCGATCGCCCCGCCTCGTCATGGGCGGCGCAGACCTCGTAGTAGTCCCACCGCTTCGGAATGTACGACTCGACCAGCGCCGCATCTTTGCGGAAGTAGGGTAGATATTCAGAAGCGTGGTGACTCGATTCGGTGTGGAAGTAACCGAATGCGCCCATGATCTCGGTTCGCACCCGCTCGCTGCCGCCCTCATAGACGGAGTCGCCGCGGTCCTCCTCGCTGTGCTCGCCACGGTCGGCGCGTAATCCGTTCGTGCCGGTCTGCTCGAGGTGGCGGTGGGTCATCACCTCGCGCAGGCGCGGGTAGAGGTCTTCGCCGTCTCGCTGGAAGCGGAGAAACCAGGCCTGATGGTTGATGCCGGCGGCGAGGAAGTCGACGTCGTCGTAGGGCACGCCGAGCTGCCGCGCCAGCATGCGGGAGGTGTTCTGCACGCTGTGGCAGAGGCCGACGGTGGTGACCCCGAGCCGATCCAGGTACCAGCAGCTCATCGCCATCGGGTTGGCGTAGTTGATGAGCAGCGCCTCCGGGCAGAGCTCCGCCATGTCGGCGGCGAGACTGCGATAGACCGGGGCCGAGCGCAGGAAGCGGAATACTCCCCCCGGTCCCAGGGTGTCGCCAACCGTCTGGTCGAGCCCGTATCGGCGCGGGATGTCGACGTCGAGCCAGTAGGCATCGAGACCACCGACCTGGAAGGTGACGACAACATGGGTCGCGCCGTCGAGGGCGCGGCGGCGGTCGGTCGTGGCCTCGATTCGGGTCGGAAAGCGATGGTGATCGACCAACTCCCGAGCGGCCCCGGTGGTGCGCTCCAGCCGGTCGGCGTCGATATCCATCAGAGCGATGGTGGCGTCGCGCAGCTCGGGAAAGCTCAGCAAATCTCCGACCAGGCGGAGCGGAAACACGTAGCCGCCGGCGCCAATGATTGCGATCTTGGTCATCGTTCCTTCCTAATAGATATCCGTGTCGCCTGGCGCGGCAATACCGGTTGACCCCGGAGCCAAGTCCGGTCATCCCTTGGTCGCCCCGGTGGCGATACCGGAGATCAGAAAGCGCTGCAGGTAGAGGTAGGCGATGGTCACCGGCAGCACGGCCAGGGACGCGGCCGCCATCAGCGCCCCCCAATCGACCGTCCAGAGCCCGATGAAATCGGCCAGTCCGGGGGTCAGCGTCCGGCGGTCGTCCTGCGAGATGAAGGTGTAGCCGAAGAGGAACTCGTTCCAGGACTGGACAAAGGCGTAGAGCGCCGTCGTCATCAGACCCGGCACCGCCAGCGGCAGGGCGATCCGCCAGACTACCTGCCACGACGGGCAGCCATCGAGCTCGGCGGCCTCTTCGACCTCGGTCGGCACCTGGTCGAAGAACCCCTTCAGCATCAAGGTGCTCAGCGGCACGCTGAACGTGGTGTAGGTCAGGATGAGGGACCAGAGGCTGTCGAGCAGCCCGAGATTCTTCATCGTGATATAGAGCGGCACCACCAGCAGAACTCCCGGCACGAGTTGGCCGAGGATCATGCCGACCCCCGCCGCGGTAATACCCGGCAGGCGCTGGAAGCGGCTGAAGGCGTAGCCAGCGAGGGTGGAGACCACCAGCGTCGCGGCGGTGACGGTCGTCGCCACGAACAGACTGTTGCGCACGTAGACGAGGAAGTTGCTCTCCCACAGGACCAACGCGAAGTGCTCGCCCGTGACCCGGCTGGGGATAAACGTCGGGTCGGCAGTGCGGATCTCGTCTGGGGGCTTGACCGCCGTCGACACCATCCACAGAACCGGGAAGAGCGCGTAGGCAATCAACACGGCAACGCAGGCGTAGGCCAGCAGGACGGGCCAGCGAAGGCGCCAACGAGGCTTGGCGGACATCTCGCTCACCTCCCTACGCGCGCCAGCGGCGAGTGAGCGCCAGGTAGCCGGCGCCCAGCGTCAGCAGGAGCGCGATCATCATCACCGACAGGCTGGCCGCCTCGCTGATCTGGAACGTCCGAAACGCCATCCGATAAACCAGCGTCGCCAGGGTCTCAGAGGCGTGCAAGGGACCGCCTTCGGTGAGCAGCCAGATGAACTCGACGTTGTTGAAGGTCCAGACGACGTGGAGGACGATCAGCGCCAGCGAGACGCCCTTGAGATGGGGCAATGTGATCTTCCAGAAGCGCTGCCAGGCATTGGCGCCGTCGATTGCCGCTGCCTCCAGCAGCTCCTTCGGGACCGCTTGCATGGCGGCCAGGAGGGTGATCGTGTAGAACGGAAAACTCCGCCAGACGTTGACGAAGATGGTTGTCCCCAGCGCGGTCCCCAGATCCCCCAGCCAGTAGATCGGCTCCGCCAGGATGCCGGCGCGCACGAGTAGCACGTTGCCGATGCCGTACTCCGGCTGCAAGATCCAGCGCCACGTCATCGCCGAGATGACGATGGGGACGGTCCAGGGGATCAGCACCAGCATGCGGAACAGACCGCGACCCCGCAACGGCAGGTTGAGGAGGGCGGCCGAGGCGAGCCCCAGCAGGTACTCGCCGCCGACCGAGCCGACGGTCCAGACCAGACTGTGCCAGACGGCCGGCCAGAAGAGTGCCCGGTCTGCCAGTTGCGTGCGGAAGTTCTCCAACCCGACGAACTCGGAGCCCGGCCGCACCAGATTGACGTTTTGCACGCTGAGGAAAAAGGTCCGCAGCAGCGGCCAGACTGTCAGTCCGAGCAGGAGCAGAACCGCCGGCAGCATGAACAAATAAGCGTACCCATACCGGCCTCGCACTCTCGGGACGTGGACGGCCCGTCTCGTTCTGGCCGGTTGCGCGGCGTCGATTGCCACAGGCAACTCCCTCCGTGCCGCTCACGCTTCGACCCTGGACGCCGGGTCGATCCCGGCGCTGGCGACATAACCAGCGCCGGGCCACGGCCGTGTCCGGGTCAGGAAGCGTGATTCGTAACTAGGCTTGCCCCTGCTCGGCCAAAGCTGCGTTGACCTGGTCGGAGAGCGTTGTCGCCGCTTCCTCAGGGGTCGACTGCTCCAGAAGTACCCCCTGGAAAGCGTCGATCATATGCTGGCTGATCTGGCCAAGCGCGATCTGCGGCCAGGACCGGCCTTGCGGCACCAGGGCCATGAATGGCTCGGTCCATTTCCCTTCGGCTTCGACGTCGCTCCGGACCGAGCGATCGATGTAGCCGGGCATCGACTGGGCGGTGCGCCCCCCGATGAACTTGAGGAATTCCCACGCCTCGGCGGGGTGCGGTGACTCCGCAAACGTGACCTGGTAAGCCACCTCGAGGAACGTGGCCGGAGTGCGCTTGTAGGGGATGGCAGCGAAGGCGATATCGGCCATGCTCTCAGGATTCTCATCCTCGTAGCCGACCATCCAGGGGCCGTCGACCGCGCTGGCGATGGTGCCCTGGGCCAGGTTCGTATCGAGCTCTGTGTACCCCCAGCTCGCCGCTTCTTGAGGGACGATGCCATGGGTGTGCATCAAGTCGTAGTAGAACTGGAAGACTTCCGTCGCCCGGGTCAGCTCCTCCGGACTGTCGGTCCACGTGTTGCGGAACGTTCCCTCTCCGACGGGGACCGCGATGTCCAGGTCGTTCTGCCAGAAGAAGACGATCACCTCCTGGGGCTGGCGCACGCTCTGGCCGCAGAAGCCGAACCCGGGGATGCCGATCTCCTTGAGCTTCAGCCCGGCAGCCACCAGATCATCCCAGGTGGCGGGAGGCTCCTCCACCCCGGCCTCGGCGAACTGGTCGGCGTGGTACTGGAAGGCGCGGATGCCGAGGTAGTGCGGCATGCCCCCGAGGATCTGGTCACCGAAGGTGATGGCGGTGAGGGTCTGCTCGTAGAGTCCGTCCTTCTCTTCCCAGGCGGCCCACTGCTCGGTGAGGTCGGCGAGAATCCCCATCCGCTGATAGGTGGGGATCGTCTCCGGCAGCGACCAGACCACGTCCGGCAGATTGCCGCCCTGCGCCGCGACCGTGACGCGATTCTCGAGCTGCTCGAAGGAGACGGTCTGCGCGTTGACCCGGATGTTCGGGTTCTGCTCCTGGAAGGCGTCGAGTATGGCGACCATGTTGTCGTAGCTGGCATCGGTGGCGGAAACTGGCCACCAGTACTCCAGCTCGACAGTCTCCTGCGCTCGCCGCGCCGAAGTGATCCTGGCCTGACGCGGCGTCATCGCCAGCGCGGCCCCCGCCGCGCTGGCCGCACCGGCCTGTCGCAACAGTCGCCGGCGGGACGTGGTCCCATTCAGGATCTTCGTGACCGGGGTGCGGGTCTCATCCACAGTGATTCCTCCTGTCGCTCCGCTACCGCGCGGAGCGCTCTGCGCATCTGTAAGGGCTCGTGCGAGCCTCAACCAACACTGGCTGACGCCTCTCTCGGTCTACCCTCCTTCCACGTCCATCCTCCTCCCGGTCGACGACGTCACCGCGCCAGTCGAGGCACGACGGCAGAACTCCACGGGGAACTCCCGGCCGTCCGGAATCGATGAGCTGCCCTCGACGGCGGCGATCGCCATCTCTGTGGCCGCGACGCCCATCTCGTAGGCGGGAAGCCGCAGCGTGGTCAGGGGCGGCGCGGCGTAACGCGCCAGGTAGATGTCGTCAAACCCGGCCACCGAGACATCCTCGGGCACCCGGATCCCATGGCGCTGAAGGCACTCCATCGCGCCGAGGGCGGTCAGGTCGTTGACGGCGAAGACGGCCGTGAAGTCGACCGACCGAGCCAGGAGTTTCTCCATTGCCGCGTAACCGTGGTGGCGCAGGTGACCGGCCGCGACGACGAGATCGGGATCGACCCGAATGCCGACCGCCTCTAGCGCCAGGCGGTAGCCCGTCAACCGGTCGCGCTCGGGCAGGGTGAGGCGACCCGTCAGGTGCGCGATTCGGCGGTGACCGAGTGCGAGGAGGTGGTCGACAACCTGAACGGCGCCACCGCGAAAGTCGGCGTAGACCCAACCGACGTCATGGCGAGCCGGACGAGTAGGGAGGACGATCCAGGGCGCCGCGAGGCGATCGGCCGGGGGCAGGAGAGGACTGAGCCGGCGGCCGTCGATCAGGAGCGTGCCGTCGACCCGGCGCTCGGCGCCGCTGAGGCCGGGAGAGTCGGTGTCTCCTGGTCCGACCACCTCGAGCATGAGGGCATACCCGGCGCGAGCGGCCTGGTCGACGATACCGGAGACGACCTCATCGAGGAACGGTTCGGTCAGGAAGCGTTCGTGGCGGCGCACGAGGAGCAGCCGCAGCGCCTGTACCCGTCCCCGGCGCAGGCTGCGAGCGGCGGGATCGGGTTGATAGCCGAGCTCGGTGACCGCCGCCTCGACTCGGCGCCGGGTAGCGGGGTTGACGTCCGGGTGTCGGTTGACGACCCGCGAAACGGTCTTGTAGGAGACTCCGCTCCGCTCCGCAACATCCTTGATGCTCGGCCGTGCCATCGCCACTCCGTTGACAACGTTGTCGGGAACGTTGTCAACAACATTAACCGTGATGTCTGCGCGTGTCAACAGGAGAGGCAGTGTGAGGCGCAAAAAACCTCTCGTCATTAGGAAGCAACGACCGCCAGTCTGTTCCTGATTTCCCGGGCTCCGCACCTCCGCCGCTCTAAGGGGGTGGTTCGGTCGAGAGGACCCGCGGATTCCCCACCAGTCGCTTTCTGGGTAGTCCTGGATACCGTCAAGCTGCTCCATGGCATGGGCGATGCATTGTCTGAAGCAGGGGTGACCGGCCACCGGGTAGTGAGCGAATGCTCGTATCTCACTTGCGGAAACGAGTCGATGCCCAATGTCTTGGAGGAGTAATGAGGATGCGAAGCGAACCACGACCGCTGCACGACGTGTTTCTCGCAGCGGTGCACAACGAACGCATACAAATGCGTTCCCGCCGGAGCCTCTTGGCTGGAAGCGCGGCACTAGGGATGGCATTGGTGGCCGTGACCCGGAGCGGGTTGGCACAGGATGCTACACCCGAGGCGGCGACCCTGCCGCAGGTGGGGGCTACTCCTGAAACCGCAGCCATGCCTGAGATGCAGGGTGCTGCGCTTGCCGATGATTTCGAGAACGATCTCGACGTGCTCAACTACGCGCTCACCCTGGAGCACCTCGAGCACGCGTTCTACCGTGATGGCCTGGCCAGCTTTACTGCCGAGCAGTTCGCTACGGCTGGGTTCGACCTGGCGGTCGTCACCAACCTCACCGCCTTTGGGAACCAGGAGCTGGCGCACATCGAGGCGTTGACTGGAGTCATCGCGAATCTTGGCGGCACCCCGGTCCAGGAGGCTGTCTACGACTTCGGTGACGCCTTTACCGATCCGACGGCCTTTGTCGAGACGGCCCAGGCACTGGAGAACACTGGTGTTGCGGCCTACGACGGAGCCGGGGCCGCGATCTCTGACCCCGCCCTCTTGACCACCGCCGGCACGATCGTCGCGGTAGAGGGACTCCATGCCGCGTACCTCAACGTGCTCAACGGCGATCAGCCGGCGCCACAGCCATTTGAGGAGCCGCTGTCCCGAGACGAGGTGCTGGAGATTGCCAGCCAGTTCCTGCTGGCCGATGCCGCGACGCCGACGAGCTGATCGACCAGGGACTGATGACGCCGAAAGAGTGCAGGGTGGTAGACCGCCCGCATCGGGAGTTGACTAGCATGAACCAGTTCACGAACCTTACCCGTAGCTCATCGGCCCGCTTCTGGGAGCCGGCACCCTCGCGGCGCCGGCTCGTACGGGGTTCCGCGGCGCTCGCTACCGGAGCGCTCGCGCTGACCGTGGGTGGCCCTGCCGCGCTGCCCGGCATCCGCCGTGCCGCTGCCCAGGACTCGACACCCGCCGCACTCAGCGGGGGGTTCTTCGAAGACGAGGCTGATGTCCTCAACTTTGCCCTCAGGCTGGAGCGCCTCGATTCAACGCTCTACCGCCAGGGGCTGGAGACCTTCGCCGAGCAGGACTTTGTTGATGCCGGCTACGACGAAGACGTCCGCAACAACCTCGCCCGGATCGTCGAGAATGAGGAGACCCAGGTCGAATTTCTGAGCGACACGATCAGCGACCTTGGCGACGAACCTGTCGGGCCGGAGGAGTACAGCTTTCCCTACACGACTCTACCGGAGTTCCTGGCCCTCTCGCAGCAGGTGGAAGAGGTTGGCCTGGATGCCTATACCGGGGCGGCTCAGTTCCTGATCGGCAATGACGATCTGCTGACCGCCGCGCTTACGATCCATGCCGTCGAGGCCCGCCACCTCGCCTACTTCCGGCTGCTCAATGGCGTGGCCCCGGCCCCAGAGGCCTTCGAGTTGCCGTTGACGCCGGCGGAGGTTCTGGCAGCTGTGCAGCCGTTCCTGGTCAACGGAATCGGCACGCCTGATGCAGGCTAAGGAGTCTCCACGAACCCGGTGATGGGGTCCTTTCGGGGGCGTCGATCGGCGCCCGGTGACGGATGCGCGATGAGAACGTCGGTGCACCCTGCTGCCCCATCAACCGGCTCAAACCCTCGCGGCGGGTAGCGACGCGGTACGAGAAGCGGACGGCCAACTATCGGAGGATGGCGCCTATTGGCGTCATCCTCCTTTGACTGTAGGCCGCTCCCAGCGCCTCACAGATGGACGATCATCGTCACCGAGGTGTCGGACGGGTCGGAAACGCCGGCATCGCGGAATCCCACCCGTTCGTAGAGACGACGAGCCGGGTTCTGGCGGTCCACCGACAGGCTGAGCGCTCGATACCCTTGCTCCCGTGCCAGCTTTAAGAGGGCGTCAAGCAACTCCCTCCCGACACCCCGGCCTCGGGCCGCGGCGGTGACGCCAATCGAGAGCTCCGGAACATCGGCCGCGACGAAACCCCAGCCGGGGGCCTCAGCTGGGAAGAGGCGGTACCAGGCTGCTCCGAGGGGTTGCCCGTCTTCGCTGACGGCGATGACGCCTGCATCACCGGGTCGGCCCCAGCCATCGAGGTAGCGACGGACGTGCGGCATGGTAAAGGCGGCATCCCGCCCGAGCGCACGCATGCCGGCGTCCACGGCCGTCGCCTCCCACCCCATATCCCACAGGAATGGCTCGTCGTCAGGTTGGGTGGGGCGGATGATGAGCACCGCAACTCTCCAAGGAGCTCGAACCATGCGGATGCATGCGCTGCGAACCGCGAGTATGCAGCCACGCCCCAGTCGTGCCGCGATCAGCCAGGCACGGAAATGGAACCCTTGCCAGGGCTATCGTGAGTAAGAGACGGGAGGGCTGGCGCTGATCTGGTGGACCCGAGCGCTCATCAAACCCCGTAGCGCGTTCTCGTCTTGCTCGTCACCGTGATCGTCTCCGGGCCGTCTTCGACACCCGGTTTACGGGCGATAAAGCCGCGCCGCGCCTGCTCCGCGATCCAGGCATCGTCGAAGCCATGGGTGGCGGCGAGGAGGGTGAAGTCTGCCGCCGGCATCGTCAATTCGGGGTCGACGGCCGCCGCGTAGAAATCATGACGCGCCCGCTCCGCCGCCGTCTCCGGGTTCAGCACCAGGCGCTCGACGATGGTGCCGGCAGCAAGCGCGTCCACTAGCTCGGGCACATCCGCTTTCGTCACCCCTGCGTAGATGACTCCGTCCGGGTAGACGACGATGTTCGGCCCGATGTCACACAGGTCGATCGTGCCGCAGTTGTTGACCAGAATCGCCTTGTCCAGACCCCGCCGCAGCACCTCCCGGCGCAACAGCATCAGCACGTCGTTGGCACCCTTCGCCGCGCAGTGCGACGCCGTACAGGCGAGAACATGCTTGTGGGTCCAATACATGGGCGTTCCGCGAGTCGAGGAGGCCAGACGGTCGAGACGGTCTGAGGAGAGGCACACGAGATGCTGAATACATAGGAGGCCAAGCCCATCTTCTGGTTGACGGTCGTGACTCGGTCGCTAGCGAATGCGTTCACCTTTCTTCTCGACTCCCGACTTCTCGACTCACCCGTACCGGTACTGAATACCAAACCCACCCCGCGGGTAGGTCCATTCGATGTTACGGAACTCGTGGCAGACAATGCGGCAGGTACCGCACTCGACGCAGCCTTCATAGGAGAAGATGACCCGCCCGTCGTCGGCGGGAACGTAGCAGTTAGCGGGGCAGCAGTTGATGCACTGCTGGCGCACGCAGTGCAGGCAGACGTCGTGGTCGATGATGCGGATGTGCGCCCGCGACGCATCGACGTTATAGGTGTTGAGCGCCAGCTTCCGCTCGATGGCGGCCGGATCGAGGATGCGGGCACGGGTTGGCGCCGCGGCGTCCGCGACGGTCATACGAAAACCTCTTCTAGCGTTTGGAAGCAACGGCACTCTAAAGTCGTGTCATCCTGAGGAACGAAGGATCTCGTCGTGGTACTGCACCCGTTCAAAGCAGGCCGAGATTCTTCGCTCGCGCTCAGCATGACACTGCAAGAACGATTTGCTCCGTTTCGACTCTCACGACATGTATGGAGAGCGAACAGGAATGCTCCGTCCATTCCACCTTGCCCATCGCAATGGGTAGGGCCCCCGCCTAACGGGTGGCGGACAAGGGGGGGAGAGCTCATCGGGCCTGCCAGCCAGGCGGCTCCAGTCCCTCCGGCCACTCGCCCCAGCGCACCCCGACGATGGGCTCTTCCTCTTCGTCTGGGTGACGGCGGGAGCGGATCAGAGAGATCAGCCCGGCGATGACCGCGAACAGGACCACGAGCCCCAGAATTACCGTCCCGGAGGCGAGCGCGAGTCCCTCGCCGATCGTCGACCAGGGCGAGGCGGGATCGTCGCCACCGAACCGGGTCGAAGCCGCCGCGCCGAGCTGGTCAGCGTCCGCGAGGAGGTCTTCCCGCCAGCGGCGGTCGAGCTCGTCGAAGCTGATGCCCAGCCCCTGCTGCACCGCATCCTCGTAGGTAATGCCCTCCGGGAAGGTCGCCAGCAGCTTGGACATCCCCTCGTCGCCCCAGGTATCGAGGATGTACATCACCGCTGTGAGACTGAACGCGTAGGCGGCCGTGGCCCCCTCCCGCTCGTAGGGGAACGTGCCGTTCAGGGTCCTCAGCGGCGGCACCTCGCCGCTCGCGGCGAGCTCCAGCGCGTAGGAGTAGAAGCGGTCGCGGCCACTCTCCTGCCAATAGACCGCCAGCCCCTCGTCGAGCCACTGCGGCGGGCTGTTGAAGGCATTGTCGGTGGCCTGGTGCAGCACCTGGTGGCTGATCTCATGCGGGACGACCCGCTGCACCTCCTCGTAGTCCCCGGGTGGCAACACCGCCATGATCACGTGCAACCCCGGGAAGGCCGCGCCGGCGATCCACGGCTCGGAGTTCGGGGGGAGCGCGCCGTAGAGATGGTCCTTGTCCGCGTAGGACCAGACGCGCACCGGCTGCTCCAGTTCGGCTCCGTACGACTCGGCCAGGCTGCCGACGGTTCGCTCAGCCGCGTCGAGGATCGCCTGCTGGAACGCCGGGTCCGCGTCGTAGGTGTAGACGGTCACGTTCGGGCCGCTGAGTGGTGTCCAGTCATAGCGGCCATCGGTCCAGGAGAGCGTCTGCTCGGGGGTCTCGACGACGTCGCCATCCTCCTCGGTAATACGCCAGCGGTACTGCACGTCGATCCCCGGCGGCAGCTCTCCCGAGCGCAGGTCGATCGGATGCTCGATGTCGAGCTCGGTCGATCCGGAGGCAAACGGTGGCAGCTCGACGGAGAGCGTCTCTAGCCCCGGCGCGCGGTAGAGCAGCTCCACATTGACGACGGGGTCGGTCGATTCCGCGTCCAGGGTGAAGGTGATGCCTTCCGGGAACTCGACCGTTGCCGCGTTTTCCACAACGGCAAGTCCGGGAATGGTGGCCGGCGCCGCGTCCTCGACCTCGGTGGTCTCTTGGGCGCGTGCGCCGATGATCGGCGCCGCACTGCTGAGCACTACGAGCACGAGTAGCATGCGAATCAGGGAGATCATGTTGGGCTTGTCCTTGCCTCGGAAAGCTGCTGATGCAGGTAGGCCTCGATGAACGGGTCGATAGCGCCGTCGAGCACGGCCTGCGTGTCACCGACGCTGACCTCAGTGCGGTGGTCGGTGACCTGCGTGTAGGGGTGGAGCACGTATGACCGGATTCGGTTACCGAATCCGGCGGCGGTGTGCTCCCCCTTGATGCGGGATCGTTCGTCCGCCTCTTCATTCATCTTTCGCTCCAGAAGTCGGGCGCGCAGAATCTTCATCGCGCTTTCGCGGTTCTGGATCTGGGAGCGTTCGTTCTGACAGGTGACGACGATTCCCGTCGGGAGGTGCGTGATCCTCACTGCCGATGACGTCTTGTTGACGTGCTGCCCACCCGCCCCGGAGGCGCGGTAGGTGTCGACGCGGAGGTCGTCATCGTTGACCGTGATCTCGTGGTCGCCTTCGATCTCGGGCAGCACCTCGACCAGCGCAAACGCAGTGTGGCGGCGGTGCGCGGCATCGAATGGGGAAAGCCGCACGAGACGATGCGAACCCGCCTCCGCCTTGGCGTAGCCGTAGGCGCGCGGCCCGCGAATCTCGATCGTCGCGTTCTTGATCCCCGCTTCCTCACCGTCGGTGGTGTCCAGGACCTCCGCCTTCAACCCGCGGCGCTCCGCCCAACGCACATACATGCGGGAGAGCATCTCTGCCCAGTCCTGAGCATCAACACCCCCTTCGCCGGAGTGGACTACCAGGATGGCGTCGGAGCTGTCGTAGGGTCCAGAGAGGGTCGAGTCCAGCTCGAACTGATCGACGTCCTCCTGGAGCCGGGCGCCCTCTCGCACCAACTCAGCGGCGAGCTCTTCGTCGTCCGCGGCGAGCTCCTCCAGCACCGCAAGTTCGTCAGTCTGGGTCAGCAGCCGGCGCCATTCGGTGACTTCGTTGCGCATCTCGCCGAGACGCCGCATGTGCGCCTGGGCGACGCGCGCGTCGTCCCAGAATCCCGGTTCGGCGCTCTGGGCGTCGAGCGCGGCGATCTCTTGCTCTACGGTAGCCAAGTCAAAGACGCACCCCGAGCCGGTCGAGACGCTGGCGGATGCTGTCGAGGTCAATCGTCTTTTCAGTGGTAGACATAATGGATAGACTCAACTCCGGAAGTGATTGCGGTGGAATAGAGGCCACGACTGGCCCAAGAGGGAAAGTATAGACGGGGTGGCGGGGTGATGGGTGACGGGGAAAGGGGCATGGCCCATGCTAAGCTGATTGCCCTGATAGCTATGAGCATTGAATCCACACCCCAACAACAGCGAAAGGAGAGCAAGCGGCATGTCCGGCCTCGTCTGGGGACCGACTGAGGAGGCGCGCCTGGCCGCCATCCGCGATGACCTCGCCAGCGTTAGCACCGCTACCGCCTGTCAGCTGCTGATAGCTCATGGCTGGCGCAACGCCTATATGCGTGGCCTCCGGCCCTTGCAGGAGCTGGGGCTGGGGACCCGATTGGTGGGGCGGGCTCGCACTTGCCGCTACTTGATGCGGCGAGGTCCTGAGGGCCCGCACGACCCCGATGCCCGCCGCGTCTCCCCGGAGATCGTTCTCATCGAATCGCTCGAGCCCGGCGACGTCGTCTGCGTCGATGCCCTCGGTGTGCCGACCGCGGGCATCATCGGCGACATCCTCTCCGCTCGCATCCTCGGCCGTGGCGCGGCGGCGGCCATCATCCACGGGGCGGTCCGCGATGCGCCGTTCATCAAAGAGGTCGGGCTGCCGGTCTTCGCCGCCACGGTTCATCCCTCTCACAGCGGCCGAGATCTGGTTGCCGTCGATTACGACCAGCCAGTCGACATGGGCGGCGCTCAGGTGCTACCCGGCGACGTCATCCTGGCCGACGACGAGGGCGCTCTGGCGATGCCGCTCGACCTTGCGGAATACATCGCCGGGCACGGTCCGCCGAAAGAACTGCTGGAGATGTGGATCCGCGGCAAAGTTGCCGCCGGTGGGTCGATCCACGATTACTACCCGCCGAGCCCTGAGAAGGCGGCGGAATACACGGCGGAAACGGGGCGAACCGGCGCCACCGGTCAGTCCGGAGAAAGACAAGGCATGAAGATCACCGACGTTCGCACCGCCGAGATCAAGGGGCACGGCTACTCGACCTACGTCCGCATCTACACCGACGAGGGGGTCATCGGCAATGGCGAGTGCATCCACGGCGGCGAAGGCTGCCCGGAGATGGTCCACGCGCTGAAGCAGCAGATCATCGGCGAGAGCCCGCTCAACGTCGACATGCTCTTCGAGAAGATGCGGCGGGCCAAGCTTTTCGACGGGGCGATGGCGGGGGCGACGGTCACGGCGATGACCGGCATCGAGATCGCCCTCTGGGATCTGGCCGGCAAGGCGCTCGGCGTGCCGGTCTACCAGCTCCTCGGCGGCAAGTTCCGCGACACCGTCCGCCTCTACTGCGACAGCCACGCCGGCAAGGACTTCTCGCCCGCGGCCTACGCGGAGCGGGCCCAGGAGGTGGTTGCCCTCGGTTTCGACGCGCTCAAGTTCGACGTCGACGAGACGCGGGCCGGCTTCCGCACCGATCGCTGGAACTGGCACGCCTCCAACGCCGAGCTCGACTGGATGGTCGAGCGGGTGGCGGCGGTGCGGGAGGCGGTCGGGCCGGCAGTCGACCTCGCCATCGACATGCACGGCCGATACGACATCGCCAGCGGGATCGCGGTGGCGCGGGCGATGGAGCCGTTCGGGTTGCTCTGGCTGGAGGAGCCGGTGCCGCCGGAGAACGTGGCGGCGATGCGGGAGGTGAAGCGCGTCTCGCCCGTGCCGCTCTGCGCCGGAGAGAACCTCTATCTGCGGTGGGGTTTCCGCGAACTGCTGGAGCAGCAGGCGGTCGACTACATCATGCCCGACATCCCCAAGTGTGGCGGGCTGTCGGAATGCCGCAAGATCGCGAATATGGCCGAGGTCTATTACGTCCCGCTCGCGCCGCACAACGTCTGCGGTCCGCTGGGGACGATGGCCTCCGCCCACGTCTGCGCCTCGATCCCGAACTTCCTGGTCATGGAGTGGCACTGGATCGACTATCCCGGTTGGGAGGAGTTGACGATCCAGGAGCAACCGGTGATCCAGAACGGCCATGTCGTCCTGACCGACAAGCCGGGGATCGGGCTGGAGGTTAATGACGAGGTCGCCCGGACGTATGTCCGTCCTGGCACGGAGTACTTTGGCGAGCGGCCATGACTCTTCGATACGCTGAGGGTGATTCTCGGCATTCATGGCTGCCGGGGCGGTACGGGACGCACTTCTTAACGCCGGTTGACATGGAAGGTTGCGGGGGCGGCAAAGAATGCAAAGGCTACGGGAGGCAGGGAGCGTGACCGCCGACCTGCCAAGGACGCTTCCGTCCCCTTGCAGAGACCGGGTCATCAAGCCCGCGACGCGGCCGTAGGGGAAGTGATCGCTGAACGTTGCCAGGTGCAAGGAGCAAGGAATGCCGACGATGGCGCGCGGGGCTGTTCTCCGCGCCTTTAACGAGCCGCTGACGCTGGAGGAGGCGCCCGTCCTCGATCCGGAGCCGGGAGCACTCATCGCGAAGGTCGAGATGGGGGGCGTCTGCGGCACCGACGTCCATCTCCACCACGGAAATCTGCCGATCCCGACACCGGTGATCCTCGGCCATGAGGCGGTCGGCCGCGTCGAGAAGCTCGGCGTGGGGGTGACGACTGATTTCAATGGCGAGCCGTTGCGGGAGGGAGACGCCATCGCCTGGGCGTCCAATATTCCCTGTGGGCACTGCTACTGGTGCGTGGTGGAGAAGGAGCGCACCCTCTGCGAGAACCGCAAGGTCTACGGGATCAACCAGCGGTTCGATCAAGGGCCGCGCCTTTCCGGCGGTTGGGCGGAGTACATCTATCTGCAGCCCGGCTCGGCGGTCTTCAAGCTGCCGGAAGGCATCTCCCCGGTGCAGGCGATCGCCCTGGGATGCGCCGGTCCGACGGCGGTCCACGGCGTGCTGGAGACCGTGGGCATTGGGGTCGGCGAGACGGTCGTGGTCCAGGGGAGCGGGCCGGTGGGGCTGGCGGCGGCGATGTACGCCCAGTTGGCGGGTGCGGCCAGGACGATCATGGTGGGAGGTCCGGCCAGCCGCCTCGACCTGGCACGGCAGATCGGCGTCGGCGACGTCCACATCGACATCTTCGCCACCCCCGACCCGGGGGAGCGCCAGCGGCAGGTACTGGCCGAAACGCCCGGCGGCCGGGGAGCGGACGTAATCCTGGAGTGCGCCGGGGTGCCGAGTGCAGTACCCGAAGGGTTCGAATTGGCGCGCCGTAACGGCCGCTATCTGGTGCTCGGGCAGTACACCGATCGGGGAGCGGTCCCGATCAATCCCCACGTCATCACTCGCAAGCAGCTCAAGGTCTACGGCTCCTGGGCCTTCGCCGAGGCGCATTACGCGCGGTATGTAGCGACCCTACCGCAACTCGCGGCGCGCTTCGATCTCGGCCGGTTGATCACCCGTTACCCCTTGGATGAGGTGAACCAGGCGCTGGCGGAAATGGCGAGCGGCTCGGTGATGAAGGCGGTGCTGGTGCCGGACGCGGCGACAGTCGAGTAACCAGGAAAACGTCGCGGCAATGGCGAGCGGGTGATGTCCATCGTCCTCGACACGAGCGCTGCGGCTCGGCGGATCCACCCCCTCGCCGTTAGCGATCGTCGAACGCGCTCCGGATAAGGCCGTAGATTCTGGGGAGGTTTACCGCCTCTTCAGGCGACAAGTCCCGGCCGGTTTGCCAGGCAGCGGTGAAGGCAGGCTCTTCCAGTGCCGTGCGCACGGCTTGCGTGGTCTGGGCATGTTGGGTGAAGTTCGGGATTCGCGCATGGTGGCTGGCTTCGCGAACGGTCTCGGTGGCGCCAAGCAACTGAGCGGCGCCGGCATGATCGCCTCGTGCCGCGGCGACGGCCGCGAATCCGGCCAGCGCATTCGCGATGACCCAATCGGCCTCGATGCCGAGCGCCAGATCGAGCGCCTCCTGGTAGGCCACGACCGCCCGAGACGTATCGCCCCATGCAAGGGCTACTGCGCCGATGTTGGTCAAGCCGATACTCAACTCGAACGCATCGCCGATGGACCGGAGCAGCGCGACGGCTTCCTCACCGAGTCGCTCAGCGGTCTCGAGGTCGCCTTGCCCGTGGGCCGCTTCGCTGAGAGCGTTCAGCACGGACCCGGCGGTGTGGGCATCGTTCAGTTCACGCGCCAAGGCGAGGGCGGACTCCCAGAGCGCAACGGCCCGATCATCGTCGCCCTCGAACTCGGCCACCGCCCCGCGCAAAAAGAGCGCCTGCCCGAGCACGGCCGGGATGTTGAGCGAGCGCGCCAGCGCTTCGCTCTCCCGCAGCCAGGTCTCGGCAGCGGCGAAGTCGCTCTGACCGAAGGCGAGGGCCCCGAGAAGCTTCATTCCCTCTGCGCGCTCTGGCATGGGTGCCACGTCGCGGGCCAGAGCCGGTTCCAGGCGCGCCCGTCCTTCAACAAAGTGGGAGCGGCGAAACCAGAAGTCCCCCAGGTTGGCGGCCAGGCGCAGCTGGCTTCGTGGTCGTCGCTCGTGGCTAGCACGTCGAACGCCGCGCGGAAATTGGGATGCTCTGTCTCCAGCTTCCGTAGCCACTCGCGTTGCCCGGCGCGATACATGAACGGCTTGCCTTGCTCGGCCAGCCTGATGAAATAGGCCGCATGCGCCTGTCGCAGCATGGCTTCGTCGACGCTTGCGGCGAGTCGCTCTTGTGCGAACTCGCGGATCGTCTCGAGCATCCCGAAGCGCGGCTCGGAGCCGCTCTCGTCCAGCCGGATCAAGCTCGAGTCTGCCAGCGAGGCGAGTCCTTCCAAGATGTCGAGATCACCCGCGAAGTTGGCGACCGCTTCTGCCGCCTCCAGGGTCCACCCACCTACGAAGACACCCAATCGGTGGAAGAGGATGCGCGCCTCCGGACTGAGCAGTTCGTAGCTCCAGGCGATGGCGTCTCGCAGCGTTCGCTGCCGGTCCGGGGCATCACGCGGTCCCCCGGTCAGGAGTGGAAGCCGCGCGCCGAGGCGGGCCTGCAGGGTCGGGGGCGGGAGGATCTTCGCCCGTGCCGCGGCCAGTTCGAGGGCGAGCGGGAGCCCGTCTAAGCGCTGACAGATCTCCATCACCGCAGTGGCGTTGCCGGAGGTCAGCGCAAAATCCGGCCGCACCGCCTGGACTCGATCGACAAAGAAGGCGATGGCCTCATTCGTCTCCAGCACGCTGATGTCGCGAGCATCCTCTGGTGTGGGGAGGCGCAACACCGGCACCAGATATTCCCGCTCGCCGCGCACGCGCAGTGGGGCACGGCTGGTGGCCAGGACTTTCACCTGCGGTCCGGCCGCTAGCAGGTCGGGAACAACCGGCGCTGTCCGGAGCAGGTGCTCGAAATTGTCCAGGACCAGCAGCACTTCCCGCTCGCGCAGGAAGTCGTGGATGACGTCGATGAGGGCTCGCCCGGCGGGTTCCCGCACCCCGAGTGCCGTGGCCAGATGAGGCAACAGCAGGGTCAGGGTCGCGCAGAGGGGCCAGATCGACAAAGATCAGTCCATCGGGGAACGTGTCGCCCAACCTGCTCTGCGACCGCCAGCGCCAGACGCGTCTTGCCCACGCCCCCGGGCCGGTCAGCGTCACCAGCCGCACCGCGTCGTCCTGGAGTCGGTCCTGGAGCGCTGCGACTTCCGCCTGGCGCCCAATGAGCCGAGTCAGAGGCACCGGCAACGGGACTGAGAGTTGAGGAGCCGTCTGTGATCCGTGGGAGCGCCTCCGCCCGACTCGCCTGGGACGTGCGACGCGGCGAAGAGCGCTGCCCGCTCATCGTCCCCGAGCCCCAGGCGCATCGGCCAGGAGCCGCACGGTCTCGCGGTGGGGAGTCGGGTGGAGCCCGCGCTCCAGGTCACTGATGCCGTCGCGAGCTTAGGCCAGCGCGTTCGGCCAGCGCCTCCTGAGACAGTGCGGCCGCACTGCGGAACTGGCGCAGCACCGCGCCGAAAGCCGTCGAGGGTCTCGCTCAAGGCCGCCCTCCCGGCGTCCGAGGCATTGGCTGATCCGGGGCGTGGTGGGATGTGCTGAGCAGCGAAGCAGACGGCAACGACTCCGATATAGGCGGAATGTGGGCACGAAATAGGCGCGTTCCGTGTGGACCGGCACTGGGAAGAGGTGGAAGCTGAGAGCGTGCCAGGACACGGCCATCCGGCCACACCCCAGCTGGGCTCGCATCCGGTGAACCCTCGCGATCCAGGGTCTCAGGTCGCCAAGGCACCAGGCGACCCGAGCCGCCGTTCGCGCATCAGATGATGCCAAAGGAGTTTGAGATGTTCCCGATCCAACGGTCCCGAAGCGCAATCCCGGTCTTCGCCGCTCTGCTCATCGTCGCGCTGTCCGCCACCCATCGCAGCTAACGCGGATGAACAAGTCCTCGTCGAAGAGCAGGTCGTCACCGCAGAGGACCAAGTTCCGGTCGCGGAGGTTCTGGCCCTCGTCGACGAGCCGGTCCTCGCTGTGGACGAGCAGGGCCCGGCCCTGGCACCGGACGCCGGACCCTCCTGGGACGAGACGGAGCGGCTACGCCTCGGTGGAGGCTAGCCGCGCGATGATCGGGCACCTGGCCACCAGCACGACCGGTGCGGCGAACGATGCGATGAACCCTGACTACCTCCCGGCGGCACTCGCTAGCGGTCAGCGCTAGGAGTCCGCCCATCTGGCGTCGGTCGCCCTTCCCGCGGAGGAGGCGGTTACGGCACGGAGCACCCAGCGCTAGGCTCTACGCAAACGCGTCCTCCACCATTCGGCACGGTGCACGGCACTCGCGGCCCGTGCGGACCAACCACGCCATCACCCACGATCACGCCCCCGCTCCTGGAACCGGGATGGGCAGCACCGGAGGAGACCAAGCATGAACGCCTATACCACAACCGGCCAGGCTCGGATTCAGCCGCACGACCTGGCGATCGTCTCTTGCGCCAATCAGTACATGGCCGCTGTCGCCCTGGCGGCGTTCGAGCGGCAACGCGGGTACCACGCCGAGGCCGAGGTGGAGTGGCTGCTGAAGCATTACGGCGTCACGCCGCAGGCAAGCGCCTCGCGCGGGGGGCTGCTGCTCCAGAGGATCGGGGCGGCACTTGTCCGCGTCGGAGACCGGCTTGCGGGTCTCCCCCGCCGCGGCGTCGTGCCGGAAACGGTGCCCGTGCTCCAGGCAGCCGATCCCAGCGATCCCAGCGTCACCGCTGCGTTGCTGGCCACGTCTGCTTCCGAGCCATGAGCGTCCTGACCGGCCCTTGCCGTCAGACGGTTCCACGTGAGTGGCGACAAACGCCGGTGCCCCAATCGTGCCCAACCGGCCCTGAGGTCAGCCGTCTTTCCCCGAGGTGTTTCGCCCAAACAGACCAGGGCGCTGTGGACGCCGGTGCTCAGCTCTTCTGCCGACCCTGTTCTTCTCAGAGCATGCGTCTGCGGCCGGCTCCGGAGCCATCGATCGGCCCCGCACCGGCCCCGTCCAAGACGACGTGGGTGGAGTGCGCGAAGAAGGAGACGCACATGGATCAGTTCCAACAGGCGTTCGCCATCAATGGCGGCAGACGACAGCCAATGGGGACCACGTGATGCCCACGGCCGGCGCCGGGTCTATGACCGCCGAAGAGCTTGACGACCTGGCCGATTTCGGGTGGCCGTGGGACGGAGTGAAGGGCCGCCTGGCGGCATGCACGCGAACGCTGTGCTGTCATGCGTGCGGCCCCCTACGAGCACCCGGATCGCACCAACGCGTCTGCCGTTAACCGACGCGACGGCGCAGGTGTAATCTCGGTGATAAGCTGCGCTGTCGGCCTCTCATGACCGGTCTTGATGAGGGCGCGATCGTGCCGGGACGAAACACTACTCGGCCGACGTTCGCGACCGCTGTTTGGGCGAATCCGTAGGAGCCAATTAGCGCCCAGGAAGGCTCCGTAGTCGTGCGAACGGGGCTACGAGTACAGGTGCATTGGGAGGAAGGATGTGGCCGTCTCCGAACCAGTCCCCCTCGAACGGTCGCATGTCGACGACGCCGCAATTGTGCTGATCCGCTCGTTCGCGGACGATCCGGGGCTGTGCTTCGTCCTGCCCGACAGCGCCGATCGGGACCGGCTCGGCCCGTCGCTAGCGCGGGCGGTGCTCCGCTACGCGCTACGCTACGGCGCGCCTCTGGTAACTCCTGATGTGGTCCGCGGAGTGGCCCTCTGGTTCCCGCCCGATGCCCCCGCACCCACCGACGATGATCTGGTGGACACTGGCCTCACCGACGTCCCGGACCAGATCGGCCTGGAGGCCTGGCAGCGGCTCAAGCGATTGCTGGATCACCTCGACGCGCTCCACCCACGCTATGCGCCGGAGCCGCATTGGTACCTCGCCATGCTCGGAGTCGATCCGGCGTGCCAGCGGCAAGGGATCGGCGAGGTTCTGATGCGTCCCGTCTTCTCGGCGGCCGACCGCGACGGCCTCTGCTGCTACCTGGAGGCGCCAACCGCGGACAATGCCCGCTATTACGAACGCCGCGGCTTCCGTGTGGTGGCGGAGACCGACGTCCCGGACAGCGATGTCCACGTCTGGCTGATGCGGCGCGAGCCGGGTTGACATGGTTGGAGTGAATGAAGACAGGTGCGGCACATGTTTGTCGATCGTAGGTCGCTCTCGGCTGCGCGTCCGCGCCCGGTGCGCGTGCACGTGCAACGCGGTTCATTGACATTGGTAGCGCGTGAGGAGGCGAGCTCATGACAGAATTGGCCGTGCCAGTGGGGATTTCCGCCCCGACACTCCAGATCATCGGCGCGGGGTTCGGTCGTACCGGCACCGCGTCGCTGCGCGAGGCACTCGTCCAGTTGGGATGTGGTCCCTGCGACCACATGGTGGTGAACTTTGAGCATCCGGAGCGGTTCGCGCTGTGGGATGAGGTTCTGCGCCGCAAGACCGCCGGCGAGCCGATCGATTGGCGGCCGCTGCTGGCTGACTTTCCGGCCATCGTCGATTGGCCCGGGAGCCTACTTCTGGAAAGAGCTGACGGCCGCGCACCGAAACGCCAAGGTCATCCTCACCGTCCGCGATCCGCAGCGCTGGTACGACAGCATCAGCGCCACGATCTTCACCTTGCGGGACGACCAATTACCCGCAGGGCCGCGGGACATCATCTTCAGTCGCACGTTCGATGGCCGGCTCACCGATCGCGACCATTGCCAGGCCGTCTTTGCTCGGCATGTGCAGGCGGTGCGGGAGACGATTGCTCCCGATCGGCTGCTGGTCTTTGATGTCAAGGAGGGGTGGGAGCCGCTCTGCGCCTTCCTGGGGGTCCCCGTTCCAAAGGATGAACCGTTTCCGCATGTCAATGACACGGCCGCGTTCCATTCCTTTGATCATGTCGACGACACGGCGACGATCAAGCCAGCCATGTAGGAGCTTTTCGGGTAGAGCGGACGTCGTTTGGCCCGATTGTGGCGGCAAGGATCGGCAGGAGGGCACCGCGCCACGGTAGCGCCCCGGGGTCTCCCGGATCTGCTGACTACTCAGCCCTGACGACGACCGAACGACGACTATCCGGCAGTCGTTGCTGCCGGGAACTGGCCGTCCCGCTCGTAGCGGCGGCGTTGGAGCTCCCAGTTCTCCCAGTTCTGGAACATGTCCGGCACCCGCGGCAGCGTCTCGAAGACCTCGCGGGTGACCGTATCCGCTTCCGCGAGGTCCGCCGCACTCACCTGCCGGGTCGCGCCGCCGGCGTTCTCTTCGATCTCGGGCACCGTGCGGGCGCCCGACCAGGGCGGTGCTGACCCCGGGCCGTCCCAGCAGCCAGGCAATCGCTAGCTGCGGCACCGTCAGACCCGCCCGAGCGGCGATCGGACGGAGGGCCTCGACCGCCTCCAGACAGCGCTCGTAGGCACCCGGCTGGAACAGGACGGTCGTCGGCCGCTTGTCGCCCTCGGCGAAGGTCGTCTGCAGCGTGAGCGTTGCCGGTCAGCAAGCCCTGCGCCAACCCGCTGTAGGCCATGATGCCGATGCCGTGCTCCTGGCAGTAGGGAAGCTGGTCGCCCTCGATGAAGCGCCAGAACATGTTGTAGGGCGGTTGCAGCACGTCGATCTGCCCGTACTCGCGGCCGCCCGCATCTCATCGGAGGTGAAGTTCGACACCCCGATCGCCCGGATGCGTCCAGCGGCGCGCAACCGTTCCAGTGTCTCCATCGCCTGACCGATCGGCAGATCGATATTCGGCCAGTGAAGGAAATAGACGTCGATGTAGTCGGTTTGCAGGCGACGACAGGACGCCTCGAACGCCTCTTCGATCTGGTCGGGCGCAAAGTGGTTGGGGGCCACCTTGTCGGCGATGACCGCCTGCTCACGCCGCCCGGCGAGCCCCTTGCCCAACACCTCCTCGGCATGGCCGGCGGCATAGGCCTCGGCCGTGTCGAAGAGGGTCACGCCGAGATCGAGGGCGCGGTGGATGGTGCGGATACTCTCCGCGTCGTCAGTGCCGCCCCACCACTCGCCGCCCATCGGCCAGGTGCCCAGCCCGACGACCGACACGGTTACCCCGCTCTGCCCGAGTATTCGTTGCTCCATTGTCTCACCCGTCTCGCAACTCTCTCTAAAGTGCCGGTCGCCAGATGCTCGATGTCGCTGCCGTCGTCCGCTCAATCCTTCACTCCGCCGGCCGTCAGACCCTCTGATCAGATAGCGCTGGGCGAAAAAGACGAAGAGCAGGGTCGGAATGAACATGATCATGCCGCGCTGCGGTCATCGACCCCCAGTCCACCCCGTACTCGAGGACGAATTTCGTCAGCCCCAGCGGCAGCATCTCGGTCTCGGTGCGCGTCGAGAGCACCAGCGTGACAAGCAGGTCGTTCCAGGTCCAGAGGAACGCGAGCACGGCCGTCGCGGCGAGCCCCGGCTGGATCAGGGGAAGCGCAATCTGCAACATCACGCGAAGTGTCGAGCCTCCGTCGACACGCGCGGAGTCGTCGAGCTCCCTCGGCACATCGAGGAAGAAGTTGCGCAGGAGCCAGATCGTCACCGGCAGCTTGAACGCGGTGTGCGCGACGATGAGTCCGGTGAAGGTCCCGAGGAGGACGAAACTGCTCGAACAGCATGAAGAGGGGAACGATCGCCGCGATCGGCGGGATCATCCGGAAGAAGATGATCCCGCCGTAGAACACCTTGTCTCCGAAGAAGTTGTAGCGGGCCATGGCGTAGGCGGCGGGAGCGCCGAGGATCAGGTTGGTGGCGACCACGACGAGGCTGATGAGGGTCGTTGTCCGCAGGTACATCCCATGTCGTACCGCTCGAAGACCGTGATGTAGTTCTGGAACGTCGGATTCTTCGGGATCAGGTTGAGCCGCACCGAGGTGATTTCGATCAGTGGCCGGATCGAGGTGATGCCGAGCCAGACGATTGGCGCCAGCATGACGGACCACGGTGGCGATTACGGCCGACGTAGATCGCGGTCGAACCGAGGACCTTTTTCCAGGGACGACCGTGGCGCCGTGCGCAGGTGCCTGGGCAACGCTCAAGCTGGACATGCGGCTCCCTCCTCATGGCCGGCCTCCACTTGCCGCTCTCGGCGCCGGTAGAAGAGCGGGATCAGGATGAGCAGCGTCAGCGCCAGCGTGACGTAGGAGAGGGCGCTGGCAAACCCGAACCGTCCGCTGCTGAACGCCGCTCGGTAGATATAGAACGGGAGCAGCTCGGTGGCGTGGCCGGGACCGCCGAAGGTGATGATGTAGATCGTGTCGAAGGTGCGGAAGAGGTCGATCACCCGCAAGGAGACCGCCACCACGATGACGGGGCGCAGGAGGGGGAGCGCGATGTGCAGGAAGCGTTGCCAGGCGGAGGCGCCGTCGACGATCGCCGCTTCGAACGGTGACGCCGGCAGCGACTCCAGGCCGGCCAGCAGCAGGAGCATCATGAACGGAATCCCCTGCCAGATGGTGACGAGCACGATCAGGCCGCGGGCCAGATTCGGCATCCGCCAGCCAGGCGAACGGTTGCAGACCGACCTGGATGAGCAACTGATTGGCCAGCCCGAAGCGATCGTTGAAGATCCAGCGGAAGTTGAACCCCGCGAGCACGGGAGCTGTCAGCATGGGGAGCAGCAGCAGCGTCCGCGCCAGGCCCCGCCCGACGAACTGCTGGGACATCAGCAGCGCGAGCGCCATCCCGATGACGAACTCGAGCGCGATGCAGACGATGGTGAAGGCAATGTTCTGCGCGAAGATGAACTGCGAGGAAGCACTGGTGAGCGCCTCGACGTAGTTGCGCAGCCCAAGGAAGGGGCGACCCACCGAGGTGATGTTCCAGTCGAAGAAGCTGATCCAGAGTGAGTACGCCAAGCGGATAGATGAGGACGGCGCACATCGTCAGCGCGGCCGGGAGGATCAGCCAGTACTGAACGTAGCGCTCGCCCAAACCGCGCGCGTTGCGGAAGTCGTGCAGCCTCCCGGCGAGCGCGGTGCTGCGCCGAGCAGAGCGTCCGCTCGGCTGCGTATCCATGCCACCCCTCCCGATCGGCTCCTGCTGAGGGGCGCCGGGCCACCGGCTTGCCCAGCGCCCTCCCTGTCATCCTAGATGAGGCCGTCTCGCTTGAAGATCTCGGTTGCCTGCTCCGGCGGCGAAATCAAGCGCCTCCTGCGGCTCCTTCTGCCGGGAGAGGACCTTCTCGATCTCGCCCCACAGGATCGGCTGAATCTCCGCGAACTGGGCGAACAGCGGCCAGGTGTAGCCATCGTTCGCTTCCTCCAGCGAAACCTCCAGGTTCTGCTTGATCACGCCTTCGGCGCTCTCCCTGGCCTGCTCGAGTGCGGCAAGCTGCGCCGGACGTCGGCCACCACCGCCTGGAAGAATGACAGCAGTTGCTCCGGCGACGTCACGTACTTCACATACTCCCACGCGGCATCCTGCTTCTCGGAGAAGAGGTTGATGCCGCGAGCGTGGCAGACGGCGGTCGTCCGCGATGTCTTGTTGCGGGTCAACGGCGCGACCGCGTACTTGCCGATGATCGCGGACTGCTGCGGATCCTGCATCGCGCCCGGCGACCCATTGCTTGCTCATCGCGCCCTGACCGGCGGCGAAGAGTTGGGCGTTCTCCTCCCACCCGTAGGAAGGCGTGCCCTGCGGGGCGATCTCGTACTCCCAGATGAGATCCCGCATCCAGGTCAACGCCTCGACTCCCGCCGGCTGGTTCCAGGCCGGCGGCGAGGGCTCGAGACCGTTCTCCAGGAAGTCGCCGCCGTTCTCCCACAGGCGGTCGCTGTACTCGCGCAAGCACCGGATCGCCCTTGCCGACTGTGATGAAGCCGTAGACGTCCGGCGGGTTGTTCAGCTTCTGCGCGGTTTCCACGAACTCTTCCCAGTTGGTCGGCGGTTCCTCGATTCCCGCCGCCTCGAAGAGGTCGGTGCGGTAGAAGAGCGTCCGCAGGTCGAAGGTGAAGGGGATGGCCAGGAGCTTGCCGTCGACCGAGAGGGCGTCGAACGATCCGCTGACGTAGTCCTCCGGCTTGATCTCGCTCTCGGCCGCCAGATCGTTCAGGGGTACCATTGCCCTCCCCGAATTTGCCGATCTGCGCGTAGTGCGTGCCGAACACGTCGACTTCGCCGCTCTTGGCCGCGACGAGGGTCGTCTGCCGGTCCATCGCCTTCTCGAAGGGCAGGAACTGCATGTCGACCTGGATGCCGGTCGCCTCGCCGAACTCCGCGGCCTGGTTCCGCATGAAGGTGTCGCCGATCGCCTGGAACGACGGCACGAGGACCGAGATGGCCGCTCCCTCTTGGTAGGCCGGCGTCCGGGAGAAGTGGTATGGCGCCACATTCGAGGCGAGCACGCGGTCGATGCCGCCGACAGACGCAAGGGCCGAACCCGCGAGGGTCGCTTGCAACAATTTACGACGGTTAACTGCCACTGGTCGATTCTTTGCATGTGCACTCATTGCATTCTCCTGCGCTGTACTTCCCCACGCAACGGTGTTTCGAACGGATCGTCCGCTCCGCATCACTTGCTTACGAGCACCTCCCTCCAATCATGGCCGGGGGCCGATGGTGGTCGAGAGGGTGTGAAGCGTGGTTCTTCCGGACGGTGCGAGAGGTTGGGCATGGGCTGGGGTATTCCGTCACTGGATGGTGGGTAGCCGCGGCGCGCCCTTGTGCGCACCGGTTCCATATCTCTTGACCACCTGGTCCCCGAGGAGCGTTGTCAGTCAATGGTGACGTTATCATTCCGCTTTGTCAACCAGCAGCCGCGTAGCCGAACGCTTCATCCGGGATGACGCGCAGCCGGGAAGTCGGTAGCAGGGCTGGCGAGTGGTGCAGGCGCGTGCCGGGGGCCTACGAGGGGAAGAACAGGATGACTACCGGCGTGTAGCCATAACCGCTGGCACGTGGCTGCGCACGCTTCGCTCCTGCTCGCCGCAACTCTCGCCGATGCACAGGGTGGCCGGGAACTCCCGGTCTTCTGGAGCCGTCGCCTCTGGTCGCAGCCCGTCCAGGACGGTCTGGACCGCCGCGGCGCCCATCGCATACCCGGGTTGCTCGACGTAGGTGAACCTTGGACGAAAGAAGGCCGGCAGCGCCGGGTCATCGACGCAGCAGACGGAGACGTCGGCGGGGATCGACTTTCCCTGAGCCGCGAGCTCCTCGAGCACGCCGTAGAGCACTTGCGCGCTGGCGGCGATTAGTGAGTCAGGCGGATAGGGCGAATGCATGAGCTCACGGGTGGCGGCGGCACCGCTGTCCGCTCGGTAGTCGCCATGGACCACCAGGTCCTCGTCTTCCATGCGACCCGCCTCGCGCTGCGCCTGCTGGTAGCCAACAATCCGATTGCGCCAGGTGGGTATCTCTGGCATGCCACCAATGATGGCGACCCGCTCGTGGCCAAGCGCATACAGGTGACGGCAGAGATCCCGGGTCGCGGTCGCCGTGTCGCAGCAGACGAGGCTCGCGGCGAGGTCCGGCGGTCGGCGGTCCAACAAGACGAGTGGCGCCTTTGGCGGCAGCGTGGGGATGTGGTCGGCAGTCGTCTGCGGGGTGGGCACGAGGATGATGCCGTCCACACGGTGCTCAGCCATCACCCGCAGATATCTGGCTTCAAGCGCTGCATCGTCGTCGGAGTTCCCAAGCACCATCGTCATGCCGGCTGCCTGCGCCGCATCCTCCGCCCCGCGGGCCATGGTGTAGAAGAGGGGGTTCATCATGTCGGTGTTGATGAAGGCCAGCAATCCGCTACGCGCCTGCCTGAGGCTGCGGGCGACAGCGTTTGGCACATAGTTCAGCTCACCGGCGGCATGGAGGACGCGCTGCCGCGTTTCTGGTCGGACGGAATGTCCGTCACCGAAGACCCGAGACACGGTAATCGGACTGACGCCGGCCGCCCTGGCCACGTCCTCGATGGTGGCCATGAGTACTCCGCTCTCTCGTCGCTAAGAATGGACTCCTGTGCGCCAACACTACCATAAGTCCGACACTCCCACTCTCAGCGTTGCCACTGCGATAAAAGGAGGAGGGGCAAATGAGCGAACGTGTCATCGGAGAAAATGGACTCAGGATCGCCACCGAGGCCCGCGGTGATTCGGCGCATGCGCCCGTGCTGTTGATCATGGGCGGAGGGGCTTCCATGCTCTGGTGGCCGGAAGCGTTCTGTCAGCAACTGGCCAACCATGGTCGCTATGTCATCCGCTACGACCAACGCGACACCGGGCTCTCGACGAAATTCACGACTGGCGATCCTTTCTATACACTTGATGATCTGGCAGATGACGCCATCCGCGTGCTCGACGGCTATGCGCTTCCGGCTGCGCACGTCGTCGGCATGTCCTTAGGCGCGATGATCGGCCAGCTCGCCGCGCTTAAACACCCCTCACGCGTCCTTTCCTTAACGGCGATCAGCTCCTCGCCGGTGGGAACAGACACATCGCATCTTCCCGGGTTAAGCCAAGCCTATCGGGAGCATCTGGCGGCGGGCGAAGAGATGGACTGGTCCGACCGCGATCAGGCAATCGCCTACATGGTCAAGGAGGCACAAATCGTTGCGGGTACCGCGCATCCATTCGAGGAGGGGCGGGTCAGAGCGCTCGTGGAACGGGACTACGACCGTGCGGGTGGCTACTCGACCATGAGCAACTTCACGTGGAAGGGCGGTGACGACTGGCGAGACCGGCTTCATGAGATGAATGCGCCACTGCTCGTCATTCACGGCACGGTGGATCCGGTCTACCCGGTCGAGCATGGCATCGCCCTGTCGAAGGCGGTTCCCGGCGCGAAACTCGTCCGCCTCGAAGGTGGTGGTCACGAGCTGCACCCGGTTGACTGGGACACGATCATCGGCGCGATCGTCGAGCACACCAGCACCACTTGATTGGCCCACGACCTGGCGGCAAGCGCGGATAGGTCGAATTGCGACGTGCGAGTGCAGCGAGGTAGGCGTGGGCATCGATAGCGAAACAAACGCGAGGAGAAGCGCGGCATTGTCCGCTCGGAGTGGCGGGCTATGATCTGGAGGGACAAATGCAACATTCCGATCACGTATGGGTCGATGATTTTCTCGATCATGTGCTGGCATTGTGGCGTCAGCATGCAGACACGCCAACTGGACTGTTCAATCCTTACCTCGACCGACAGTGGCGCCACCACGTCGACGGGCCGCGCACACTCGTTACCCAGTGTCGCCTGATCTACAACTTCGCCCGCGCTTTTGAGCGGAGCGGTGACCAGTCGTTTGCCGAGCTCGCGCACCGCGGTATCGACGCCCTGGTCCGGGACTTCCGCGATGCGGACGATCAGGGCTGGGTCTGGGCCTGCCGCGCCGATGGGAGCGTCGAGGACGACACCTACGATGCCTACGGCCACGCCTTCGTGATCCTGGCGCTGGCGACGGCCGCCACCATATTCCAGGACAGTCAATACCGCGATCTGGCGCTGCAGACCTGGGAGTTCATGCAGCGGCGCTTCCGAGACGAGCATGGCGGGCTCATCTGGCACATCGGCCGCGACGGTCAGATCCTGGACGACGTGCGCTCGCAGAACCCGCTGATGCACACCTACGAGGCCCTGTTGGTCCTCGCGCCGCTGGACGAGAGTGGCACAGTGCAACGGGACGCGGCACAGATCTGGCACTTTCTCAGGGAGCGGATGCCCCGTCCCGACTGCTTACCGGAATGGTATGACGCCGATTGGCGGCCACTTGAGTCGGGTGAGCGCGCACTCGTCGAGGTCGGGCACGCGTTCGAGTGGGCGTTCTTGCTCTCCGAGGCGCAAGAGCTCTTCCCGGAAGAGAACCTGCTGGAACCGGGCCGGCAATTACTCGAGTTCGGCATGCGCCACGGTTACGACGCTACCGAGGGCGGGATCTACTCCCGGGTCGACTACCAGGGTCGGCTGCTCGAACGGCGCAAAGGGTGGTGGGAGCAGTGTGAGGCGATCCGGGCGATGCAGCGCTACGTGGCGCGCCACGGCGCCGCCGAGATCGCCGAGCCACTCCGCCACAGCATCGAGTTCGGCCGTCGGCACTTCGTCGATGAGGAGTACGGCGGGTGGTACCTGAGCCCACCCGGCGCGGGCGGGGAGCCCTCGCTGGTGAAGGGCAATGTCTACAAGCTCGACTACCACGTGGTGAATATGTGCCGGGAATTGCTGGCCGGTTGAGGTTCGCGGCTCCCACGAGAAGGAATCGCGGCCGCGCCCGTCCGGCTCCCGGCTGGGTACAGGTAAGGCAAGGGGAAGGGGTGCTTCATGCGTGTGCTGATTACCGGTGGCAATGGGCTGCTCGGCAAGTGGGTGGGACGGGACCTGCGTGACAATGGACACGAGGTCGTCAGCGTCGACCGCCATCTGCCGTCCACTCGCGAGCCCGGCATCAGCTATCGGCAGGTGGAGATGAGCGACCTGGGGCAGGTCATCGGCGCGTTGGCCGGCTGCGAGGCCCTGATCCACCTCGCGGCGATCCCGGCTCCCTACTCTCACCCCGACGAAGTGGTCTTCCTCAATAACGTGGGCGCGACCTACAACGCCCTGCAAGCGGCGATGACCCTTGGCATCGAGCGCGCCATCATCGCCTCCAGCGTCTCGGCCTACGGCATGGCCTGGGCGCGGCCCACCTTCCCGCCCCTCTATGCACCCATCGACGAGGATCATCCCTTCCTCTCCCATGAGCCCTATGCCCTCTCCAAGGAGACGGACGAGCGCACCGCCGAGATGTTCGTCCGCCGCTGCGGGATGACCGTCCTCGCCTACCGCCTCCATTGGATTGCCGAACCGGGCCAAGCGAGGCGGCGAGCGACTGATGCCGCCCCTCCCGAACGGGACGCCACCAATCTCTGGGGCTATATCGACGTGCGCGACGCGGCCCGCGCCTTCCGCCTCGGGTTGGACGCCGGCGTGACCGGCTTCACCCCCTTCAACATCGTCGCTGACGACACCCTCCGCACCGAGCCGACCGAGGAGCTCGTGCGGACCCTCCTTCCCTCGACCGAGCTCCGCGGCCCGCTCCCCGGTACCGCGTCCGGCTGGTCCACCACCCGCGCCCGCGAGCTCCTCGGTTTCGTCCCCGCGTATAGCTGGCGGGACGAGGAGGGGAGATTTTCGGACGCTCCGGAATCACCATGACCACCCGCCTCGCCATCTTCAGCGATCTGCACGGCAACAGCGCCGCGACGGAAGTGGTCCTGGCGGCGATCGAGGCCGAGGACCCGGATGGGCGCTACTGCCTGGGGGATCTGGTCGGCTATGGCGCGAGGCCGAACGAGACCATCGCGCTCATTCGGGCACGGAACATCCCCACCATCATGGGCAACTACGACGACGGGGTCGGCTTCGACCGCGACGACTGTGGCTGCGCCTATAAGGACACGGATGAGGAAGCCCGCGGGCAGCAGTCCCTCTTCTGGACCCGAGCGGAGACGACTGAGGACAACAAGGCGTACTTGCGCACGCTGCTGCCGGAGATTCGCTTCGAGGCCGAGGGGAAACGCTTCCGACTGGTGCATGGCTCGCCGCGGCGGATGAACGAGTACCTGTATGAGGATCGCGATCCGCGCACCCTGGCACGTATCGCGCAGGGAGCGGAGGCGGACGTCCTCGTCTTCGGACACACGCACAAGCCGTGGGTACGGGAGATCGAGGGTGTCTTGTTCGTCAATGACGGCAGTGTCGGCAAGCCCAAGGATGGCGATCCTCGCGCGGCCTGGGCGCTCCTGACGGTGGAGGCTGGCAAGCCGGTCCAGGTTGACATCCGGCGGGTGCCCTACGACATCGCGAGCATGGCCGCGGCCATTCGCGCCGCCGACGGCCTGCCCGATCACTTCGCAACGGATATCGAAACAGGAGGAGCGTCCTGAGCGAAACCAAGACACCATCCACCCCAGGCTTCACCGCGCGCGGCAAGATAAAGCGCACCATCGAGTCGCTGCGGGTGGAACGCCAATACCGCAATGTGATTGACACCTTTCTCGCCGGGAAGCTGCCCAACTTCACGCATGAGCGGCACGTCCAGGTCGCGAATGTGCTCCATCACCTCCCCTATGGGCGGGAGTTGATGCATCTGGGCTTGCAGACGATGGCCCACCGCCACGGCATCCCTGAGAAATACCGCCCCGACATTACCGAGATGTGGTGGGACCGCCTTGACGGCACCCTCCCGGACCCGGCCACGTTTGCTGATCTGCCAGGTGGAGCCGATGGAACAGGCTCCGCAGCGTGCGCCGTCGCGGACAACCCAGCTTCCTAAGCTGCCCCCTCCATCGATCGTGTTCAATTAATATATTGACGCAATTCGATATATGACGTATCCTCCCCTTGAATGAAAGAGTCTTTCGTGTCTGCGATTCTCGAAGGACTGTCTGGTGGGCGCGACTCTCACTCCTCGCCCACCACCGTGAGCAGAGACACACAACCCGAAAGTCAGAGGAACCTGGTAGCAGCAAGCCGAGCACTTCAGCTCGAGGCAGAAGCACGCCACCGCTCCAAAGTGGTGAGTTGCGTCTTTTCAGGATGTCCTCCGTCTCTCTTAATAGACGAGCGCATGGTGCTCGTGAGGGGGCCTGGAACACCGGGCGTGGTGTCATTAGTATCGAACATCGTCGATGGTCGATTGATTGTCGATCAGGTTGGAAACGAGAAAGGATTTGTCATGGCTGTTGCATTCGACTTCGATTCCCCACTGCCGATCGCGGTGATCGGCGCGGGACCCGTCGGGCTGGCCGCCGCCGCGCATTTGCTGGCGCAGGGCGAGGAGCCCATCATCTTCGAGGCCGGCGAGTCCACTGGATCCAATATCTTGGATTGGGGGCACGTCCGCCTCTTTTCCCCCTGGCGCTACATGGTCGATACCGCCGCGCGCGAGCTGTTGACCGCGGCCGGTGATTGGCGTGAACCGGATCCCGACGTCTATCCCACCGGGCGCGAGCTGGTCGAGAACTATCTGGCTCCGCTGGCCGCGCTTCCGGTGATGCGCACCCGGTTGCACCTCAATACTCGCGTGGTCCAGGTGACGCGTGATAGTTTCGACAAGATGAAGACCGATGGCCGGGAGGATGCGCCGTTCGCGCTGACCGTGCAGAGCCTCGATGGGAGCCAGGAGCGATTTCTCGCCAAGGCGGTGATCGATGCCTCTGGCACGACCGCGACGCCCAATCCCCTCGGCGCGGCCGGCGTGCCGGCCATCGGCGAGCGGCAGCTGGCCGACCACATCTTCTACGGCATCCCCGAGGTCCTCGGTGCCCATCGCGATCGCTACGCCGGGCGGCGTGTCCTCGTCGTCGGCAGCGGTCACTCGGCGTTCAATGCGCTCCTCGATCTGATCGACCTTGCAGATGCGGCGCCCGGCACGACCATCACCTGGGCCATTCGCCGCTCCGGCGACCGGCTGCACACCCTCTTCGGGGGTGGGATCAACGATGCCCTCCCGGCCCGCGGGGCGCTGGGCGAGCGCGTGCAGCGGCTGGTAGAAACGCAGCGTCTGCACCTGGTCAGTGGCTTCAAAGTCGGGCGCTTGACCGAGACCACTGAAGGGATCCTGGTCGCCGGCGATGACGCAGTGATCGGGCCCATCGACGAGATCATCGCCACGACGGGTTTTCGTCCCGACCTCTCGCTCCTCGCCGAGCTGCGGCTCGATCTGGATCCTGCGGTGGAGAGTCCGAAGGCTCTCGCTCCGCTCATCGATCCCAATGTGCATAGTTGCGGCTCGGTCCCGCCGCATGGCGAGGCTGAGCTGCGGCACCCTGAGTCCGGCGCTTATATCGTGGGGATGAAGAGTTATGGGCGCGCCCCCACCTTCCTCATGCTGACCGGCTACGAGCAGGTCCGCTCCATCGCCGCGGCGATCGCTGGCGACTGGGAGGCCGCCCAGGACGTGCAGCTGGTCCTCCCGGAGACGGGTGTCTGCTCATCGGGCATCCTCGCCGAGCGTGGCGTGGCAAGCGCCGAGGCGGCGTGCTGCGGGTCAGCACCCGTCGCGGAACCTGCGACCCAGGGTAGCTCGTGCTGTGGTCCCGCCGTTCCCCAAGCGACCCCTGTGGCCGTGACCAGCAGCGGCGGATGCTGTTCGTAAGCAGGTGAGCACGCGGGAGATCGTTGCGAACGCGGGGCGGAGGCTCTATTACGGCTGGGTGGTGGTGGGCACGCTCGCCACCACCGAGACCATCTCCTGGGGCATCCTCTACTACGCGTTTGCCGCCTTCCTCGTGCCGATGCAGCAGGAGCTCGGCTGGTCAACGGCCGCGCTCACCGGCGCCTACTCCTTGGCGCTCCTCGTCTCGGGACTTGCCGCCGTGCCGGTTGGCCGCTGGGTCGATCGGCACGGCTCGCGCCTCCTGATGACCCTCGGGTCGATCGGTGGCGCCCTCCTCCTGCTCGCTTGGGCGCGCACCGACTCACTCCCCGTTTTCTACCTGCTGTGGATCGCCATGGGCGTGGTGATGGCCACCACGCTCTACGAGCCGGCGTTCACGGTTGTCGCCACGTGGTTTCGTCGCTTGCGCAGTCGCGCCCTGCTCCTGCTGACATTTGTCGCCGGCTTCGCCAGCACGATCTTCCTGCCCGTCGCCACGATCCTGATTGAGCAGTTCGGGTGGCGCCAAGCACTCGTAATCCTGGCGGTATTCCTGGCGGTAACGACGATCCCGGCCCACGCGCTGCTGCTGCGTCGGCGGCCAGAGGATCTGGGACTCCAGCCGGATGGCGATCAACAACCGGAGGGAGCGCAGGCTTCTCCCGGCCTCCCTATCGAAGGCGTCACGCTGCGCCAGGCGTTACGGGAACACGCTTTCTGGTGGCTGACGGCGGCCTTCTTTCTGGGCACGCTCTCCTCGGTCGCTGTCGCCGTGCATCTCATCCCGTTCCTGCTCGCCGATGGTTACTCGCCGGGTTTTGCGGCGATGGCGACGGGGTTGATCGGCGCCACACAAGTGGCCGCCCGGGTGGTCGTCACGCTGGCCGGTGACCGTTGTCCCCATGTGCCACTCACCGCGGTGGTCTTTGCCTTGCAAGCGGTCGCGGTGCTGATCCTGCTCGTCTGGAGGCAGCCGAGTGGCGTGGTTCTGGCCGTGGTGCTGCTTGGCGCCGGTCGCGGCGCCGTGACCTTGATGCGGGCCACGCTCGTGGCCGAGCGCTACGGCAGGGCGCATTACGGGGCGATCGGCGGGGCACTCGCGCTCTTCGTCAGTGGCGCTGCTGCTCTGGCGCCGGTCGGGGCCGGCGTTGCCTATGAACTTGCTGCTGGCTACGGCCCTGTGTTTCCGGGACTTGCGGGGATCAGCGTGCTCGCCGCGCTGGCGATGCTGGGGATGTGGCGATGGGGATGAGGCGGATCAGGCGGGCGCGCACCCACCGGCACACGACGATCCGCACGTGGAGCCGCGCAGCTGGTAGTCCATGATGCGGCCGGTGGCGTCGAGGTCGATCTGACAACAGTCGTGGACCAATTGCTCGAGGGCCTGCCGGCCCCGTTGCACGCGGGATTTCATGCCGGAGAGCGAGAGTCCCACACGGAGCGCGGCCTCTTCAGGAACGCGCTATGCATAGCGGCTCTGAGGAAACGTACCTCCCCCTCGAAATCCGTTCCAAGATCTGGATCGAGCGTGGCGAGGATGTAGTCCTTTCCGACTGGCGCGTTGAACTCCTTGAGGCGATCGACGCAAACGGATCGCTCAGCCGCGCTGCGGTGGCGCTCAATATTCCCTATCGCACCGCCTGGGAACGGGTGAAGGAGACAGAAGCGCAGCTCGGCATGCGGCTGCTCGAGAGCGAAAGTGGCGGCGCCGATGGGGGTGGCAGCCGCCTGACCCCTGAGGCACGCGATTTCTGCCGGCGATTCGGCCGCGTCGCAAGTGGCGTTCAGGAGGTCATCACGCGTCGCTTCGCGGCCGAGTTTGGCGACTTAGGCTCTTAACCATCTCGGGTTCCATAACGCCCAATGTCGGAAGGTCAGCGTCGACCACTTTCTCAGGCTGTTGAAAAATGGCCTAGGGCGAGGCCACTCGTGCGCGATCCCGAGTTCCGTCGGTCGAATCTGCTCTGATCCCGGGCGGGGAGATCGTCCGCACGAAGACGGCATCATAGGTCGTGCCACTCATGGGATCCTCTTCGTCATTAACCACAGGCGACTATTGGGCGGTCTCGGGATCACGGTCAGCCAACCGGAGCGGGCCACAGACCCAGCCCGAGCGCGATGCCGCCCACGACCACGAGGGCGCCGACCCAGATGAGATCAAGATTCACCCAGGCGCGGCGCAGCACTTCCACCCCAACTTTCTGGTAGACGACCACCGCGACCACTCCCGCCACGGCGAGCATGGCAAACGAATGCAGACCCACCGCGGCTAGCGTCGGGAGGAGCGCCTCATTGCCGCCAGGAGCTTGGTGTCCTGCGTGCCCGAGGTGCTCGGCGTGAGCCAACGCGCTCGGAACCCCATCGCCGCGCAGTCCAACGAGCACTGGCACCAGCATCAGCCCGGCACCGTGCGCCGAGGCCATCAGGAAGGACCAGAACACGAGTTGCCGGGGAGTGACGCGCATGCCGACCCAGCGGGGATGGCGGAAGCGAGTGACGACCTTGTAGGCCGCGAAGCCCAGCAGCACTGCCCCACCCAGCGCCAGGAGCACGCGTTGCGGGATCACGAGCCCGAGCGCGCCGACCGCTAGAGCAGCAAGCCCGATCGCCAGCGCGTGACCGAGGGCAATTGGTCCCAGGGCCACGACCACCGCCCGCAGCCGCCGCTCCTGCAGACCGAGCGCGACGGCGAAGAGCCAGCCCATCCCTGGATTCAGCCCATGAAAAGCCCCCAGAAAAGCCAATGAGATCCAGGGCCAGAAATTGTTAAGTGCTGTCATGATCCCCCTCCTGTATCAGGGCTGTGGCGGCGTACCTCCCGGTCAGGCGCGGCGACAGCTGTCGTCGCGCCTGACCCGAGGACCGCGAGTTACGGATAGCAATAGGAGTCGGTCGAGGCGTCGCCGCCCTGCAGCCGCACCTGATGCGGCCGCTGGTCGCCGAAGTCGAGGAAGAAGTTCGGGTCGACGCTCATGCCCGCCCGCCGGGTCGGCGTCGAGCTTGACCATCCAGCCCTGGATGCCCTCGGGGTAGAACTGGGCGTCCCAGGGCACGTACAGGGAGTTGGTGAGGTAGACCCGCCGCCCGTCACGGCTGACCTCGACCATCTGCGGTCCCCCGTTGAGCGGCCGCGCCATTGCGGGGTGGGGAGCCTGGCCGACGATGCCGCCGATGCGGACCGAGCCGACCTCGACCGGGTGGAACGGATCGGAGACGTCAAACTGCTTCAGCTCGCCGGTGCCCCAGCAGGAGACGTAGAGGAAGCGGTCGTCGACGCTCAGCTCGATATCGGTGACCAGGGGCGGCACGGCCTGGAACGGTTTGAGGGCCGGTGGCAGCTGGTCCTCGTCCGCTGGCTCGGCCGGGATCGTGATGACCTTCTTCACCTCCCAGGCGTCCGTCGCCCCATTGACGTTCTCCTTTCGGCGCCAAAGAAAGATCGAGGAGGAGAGATCGGTCAGACTGACGACGGAGCTGAGCGAAGCCGTGGGCCTTCGTCGGATCGTGGGCTGGGCGCAGCGCGAGGGCGATCTGGTGCTCCTTGCCCAGATCGAGAGTCTGCACGTGGCGCCGCTGCCGGAGGTCCCAGAAGTGCAGGCGATGACCGTACTGGCCATCGAGCAGCAACTCGGGCTGCAGGCCAGTCTCGCACCATCTTCGGGGTGCCCCATTCACTGGTGATCATGGTGTCGTAGCCGAGGTGCCACCAGAAGTCGTAGTGCAGTTCCTGGTCGCCGCGGTCGATCTCCCAGCGGCCAAGAACATCGAAGGTGTCGTGGTCGAGCATGAAAATGCCGCCGGGACCATCGCCGTTGGGGGCGCCGAGGGCGCTGACGTAGATGCCGTCCGGTCCGCAGTGGACCGTGTGCCCCTTGGCGTAGCCGGTGCGCTCGGCAATCACCTCCGGTTCGATCGTCTTGACGATCTGGGGTCGCGTCGGGTCGGGTTTGGTGTCGATAACATACACCCGGGAGGAGGCCAGCCCTGGCGCGATGAGGTAGCGCCGCTCCACATGTGGGTGCGGCGCGTTCGGACACAGCATCGAGGAGCAGGCGTTCCAGCCGAAGTGATGCAGTTCGTCGCCGGGGTGGGTCATTTCGACTTCGCCGACGATCTCGCCATAGGAGCCGGAGGTCGGGTCGACGTCGACGACGGTGATGGCGTCGGGGCGGCCGTCACCAGTCGGATTGACGCGGACGACATAGGCCAGCGTCTCGCTCGGCGCCTGCATGGCCGAGCGCGGCGAGGGGTAAAAGGTGGGGTCGGGTCGCCACGTGGGCATCGTGAGTCTCCTTGAATTAAGGGTCGAATCGTCGTCATCAGCCGCGCCCACCGCTGGTGCGTGCCCAAACAGAGCTGCAGCCCCGGCCAGGATGCCGCTGGTTTCCAGCAATCGCCGCCGGTTGCTCCGCCACGTCCCGTCTGATGGATGGTCGTCTCGTATATGCATTTCCGTCTCCTTTATCTCGTCTGTGGATGGCGATGTTGTCGGTCTTCAGCGCGAACGTCAGCGTCCATCACGCGGTGCGTCGCTCATCGTTGGTCGAGGCAGCCGAGTGGGGCGCCGTCTCCAGGCGCACGATCCAGGGCGCTGCCTCCGGGGCTGAGTCGAAGCGGCTGCCCGGTGCGGCGATGCGCGCGCGCCAGGTCGCGTAGTCGAGCGCAAACCGCGCTGACTTGGGGGAGGTCAAGCTGGTGAGCCAGCGGCTCGAGGCAGCAAATGGTGTCTGATTCACGGCAACACCTCACCTAGGCAACGGGTCGTCGCCCGTTGCTTGCGTCGTGCGTCGCGCCGGCTAGGGCGTTCTGCCGTTATCGGCTGCGAGCGTTTTGAGCGTTCTGCAGAGACCCGATGTCAGTCGCCGAGCGCCCAGGCGCTCGTGGTGATGGCACGTGAGAGACCGCGAGGTCCGTCAGGTCAGGCAAACCATGCCGCTGTCGCAATGACCCGCACAGATACCCGCTGCCTACGGGGCGCAGGCTGTACCTTCGGCTCCCTGGGCACACGGTCCGCACCCAGCACCCCGCGGCTGGTAATCGGTGACACGACCGCCAGCATCGAGGTCGAACTGGCAACAGGTGTGGAACTGGGATTGGAGGGCCTGTCGCCCCCGCTGCACTCGGGATTTCATGGCTGAGACCGTGATCCCCGAGCGTGCGGCGGCCTCCTGCTGCGGCAGCCCCTCCAGGTCCACCACCCTGACCGCCTCACGGTAGAGCGGCGACAGCTGCGCCATCATCGGTCCGAGGCAGGCGGCAAGTTCACGGCGAACCGCCGGTGATGCGACGTCGGAATCGTCGACTCCGTCTTGGGCGTGGTACCCGGCCGCCTCCAAGTCGGGCGCCGCTCCCGCAGGCAGCTCTCGCCGCCGCACGGGCGCCCGGTAGTAGTCGACGATGGCGTTGCGGGTGACCTGGAAGAGCCAGGAGACAAGTCGCTCTTGGCGCTGCAGGGAACCGGCGTGCCGATGGATGCGCAGGAAGACGTCTTGCAGGATGTCTTCCGCATCGGAGGCACTGCCGACCCGGCGCGTGATGAAGGCGCGCAGGCGGTCACCAAACTCCGACCAGATCTGCTGGGTGTCGCAGTGTTGTGCTTGGCTGATCATGGCTCGTCTGACCGCCCTTCCTCACGCGCAAGAACAAAGCTTACTGGCAACCGCAGCCCCCGGAGGTGGCCATGCCGCAGCACGAGGCCTTCTCCGACGGCTCGCAGCACGAGACCTGCTTGACCGGGGAGCAGCAGCTCGACGGCTTCGCCACGGGCTGCGACGAGTTGACGCGGATTTGTTCTTGCGCCGATGGCGCTGCTTCACCTGACCGATCCAATACCGTGGTTTCCATACGAATCCTCCGTTTCCATCCAATCCCGGCGCTCCGGGTCAATCAGCGACGAACACGCGCTGCTCGTCGATCACGAGAGAAAGTCGATGTCGATCGTGCCCATACCCGACCTCCTTTCGGTTAGCAGGCCCGGCGCTCCGGGACCCCCACTGACGAGCACCGTTCGCCCGTCTATCAAGAGAGACGGAGATCCTCCCGAAAAGACGCATCCTGCCCGCTTCTCCGCCATCTGCTGTAGGGTTGGACTCGGCCGACGGAGCGGCCCGTGCTCAAGGTAAGACAAGCGAAGTTCGTGACCGGAATGGGAGCAGCATGGCAGACCCTCGGATCGCGGCTTGACCACGCAGGGCAGGCAAAGCTCGATGTGGTGCGCAGCCCGCGCTATTTCCGCAAGGCCGGGGGACGGCAAGACGAGGCTGATGAAGGGTTGGCAATGGGACGAAACCCTCTATCTCGGTAGTGCTCCGTACTACGTGCGCGGCCGGTTGCCCTATGCTCCGGGGCTCGCCGCTGAGCTGGCGCGGGTCCTGGCGCTCGATGGGCGGGGCCGGCTGATCGACGTCGGGTGCGGGCCCGGTGTCGTGACCGTGGCGCTGGCTCACCTCTTCGCCGAAGCGGTGGGTGTTGATCCCGACCCGGGGATGCTCGAGGAAGGCGCGCGTCGCGCGGCTGACACCGGGATCAGCAACATCCGCTGGGTGCCTGCGCGAGGAGAGGACCTGCCGGCCGGATTGGGATCGTTCCGCGTGGCGACATTCGCCCAGTCCTTCCACTG
Source organism: uncultured Chloroflexia bacterium (assembly GCA_963751075.1). Taxonomy (GTDB): domain Bacteria; phylum Chloroflexota; class Chloroflexia; order Thermomicrobiales; family UBA6265; genus JACCXM01. The sequence continues at coordinate 80,550 of CAVVTE010000019.1, forward strand.
GATGGACCGTGATCGCGTCGCGGCGATCATGCTGGAGATGCTGGAGCCGGGCGGAGCATTCGTCCACGTCAGTGACGTCAAGGAGCCTCGGGAGGGACCAAAGGCCCAACTTCCCCATCCACTCCCACCGTACGAGGAGATTCGCGACCTGATCCGGCACTATCTTGGTCCGGTGCCGCGTGCCGGGCAGGGTGTCCTCAGGTATGGCAGCCCGGACGGCGAGGCGACCATCCTCCGCAATGCCGGGTTCCAGGGGCCGGAGCGCATCCAGATTCCTGCGGGAGGCGCGCAGGAGCGAAACGCGGATGACCTCGTCGCCTGGGTCTACTCCCTCTCCGGCTCGGCGCCGCATCTCTTCGCGGATCGTCGTGCGGAGTTTGAAACTGACCTCCGTCACTTGCTTCACAGCGCCGCGCCATCAGGACTGTTTGCCGAATCGCCGCCCGACACCGAGGTCTTCGTCTGGTGGACACCTCAGCGATAGCGGGCACTGGCCGCAGTCGGATGCCTGGGAAGTTCCCCGCCCACCACTCCGTCAGCCTCTCTTGGTGTGCAATGCGCCGAACTTTGGCGCCTAACGGTATGCCGAAGGGACCGAGTCGGAGACTGGAGGCGGTCGAGGACACCGCGTGCTTCAAGGCGCTGTGCGATCCCATAACCACGCATCCTCAGCGAGCCAGGGTTGCGCGCGCGAGGTCGCCGGCCGCGTTGAAGACCAGCACGGTCAGAAAAATGGCCAATCCGGGGAAGGCCGTGAGCCACCAGGCGTTAAGGAAAAACGACCGAGCTTGGCTAAGCATGGCTCCCCATTCGGCGGATGGCGGCTGCGCCCCCATGCCGATATAGCCAAGGCTGGCCGTTGTCACGAGCGCTGCCCCCATGTCCAGCGTCGCCTGGACTACAACCGGCGCCACCGCGTTTGGGAGAATGTGGCGGCCGAGGATTCGTCCCCCACCACAGCCTAACGACCGTGCGGCTTCCACATATGGTTCATGCTTGAGCGAAAGAACCTGACCTCGTACCAACCGGGCATACCATGGCCACCAGACGACCGAGACCGCGAGCATGGCCGTGGTCAGATCTGGTCCGAGCGCTCCCGTGATTGCAAGTGCCAGGACCAGAGCCGGAAACGCCAGGAAGACATCGGTGACGCGCATCAACACGTTGTCGATCCGGCCACCTAGATACCCGGCAATGGCTCCGAGCGTCACGCCCACGACCACCGCGCTGATGACGATCAGCAGAACGCTCGGGATCGAAACCTGGGTTCCGGCAAGCACCCGGCTGGCGACATCTCGTCCCAGCGGATCCGTTCCCATCAGGTGCTCACGACTTGGGGGTTGCAAGCGTTGGTCGACCTGGACTGCGTTTGGATCGAACGGTCCAATCCGTGAACCGAAGAGGGTCGCCAGGAGAAGCACCGCCAGTGGAAGCAACGTCCATGTGGTACGCCAGTGATTCCGGCGCTGCTTCGAAGCAGAGACCCGCAGCGTACTAGGAGTAGCGGATGCGAGGGTCAACGAAGACATACGCGATATCCACCAAGAGGTTCGCGAGCATGTAGACCGTCGCAACCAGGAGGGTCGTGCTGATGATTGCCGAGAACTCGGAACGGAGGATGGCATTCAAGACGTACATACCAAGACCCGGGAAGGTATAGACCACCTCTACCAAAAACGCTCCACTGAGCAATGCTCCTATCAGGAGTCCAAGGGACGTCACCATCGGTAGCAAGGCGTTGCGAAGGGCGTGACGATAGATGACACGTCGTTCTGACAGCCCTTTGCTCCGAGCCGTTCGCACATAGTCCCGGCCTAGCGCCTCGAGCATTGAGGTGCGCACGATGCGGATCAGGATGGCCAGTGCTGGCAACGCGAGTGTGAGTGCCGGAAGCAGGAGGTGCTGAAGACTGCTTATCAGGCGCGCTCGATCACCCCGAAGAAGGCTATCGACCACGAACATCCCGGTGATCCGGTCCGGCTCGCCCAGGGCAATCGAAATCCTGCCTGAAGCCGGCAGCCATCCCAAATCCTTGTAGAACACCACCTGCAAGAGCAGCCCTGTCAGAAACAGGGGCATGGCCGCGCCGAACACTGCAAGCCACCCGGCTGAATGATCGACAAAGCCTCCAACACGTGCCGCGGACATGACACCAAGAGGTACCCCGACGATGATGGCAATCAACAACGCGGCCAGCATGAGTTCCAGCGAGGCTGGAAAGTAGTCGGCGAGATCCGTCAGCACTGGTCGCTTCGAGGTGAAGGAATATCCTAAATCGCCGCGAGCCAAACCGGAGACGTAGACCCAGTACTGTTCGGGTAAGGAGCGGTCCAACCCCAGTCGCTCCCGCATCGCCGCATATTGCTCAGGACCTCCTTTGCCGCCCAGTGCCACTCGCGCCGGGTCAGCTGGGAGCACGTGGGAAAGCAGAAACGTGAGCAGACTGATCCCGATGAGGACGACAACGAGCCCAAGCAGGCGACGGATCAGAAATGCTCCCATCCGTCGATTCTCCTGGTTGACCTTTTCGGCTGTTTAACCGGTCAGCGACATCTTCTCGAAGGGCGCATAGTTCGCCCCAAACATGGCGTTGTACTCCCAGCCCTGGACGGAGTCGCGCATACCGATCAGTTGGTTAAAGTAGTGGATCCAGATGACAGCGGCGTCCGCAAAGGCAAGGTCAAATCCCTCTTGCAGAGCCGCCTGCCGCTCTTCGGGGTCGAGTGCCTCTTCAACGCGGGTCAGGATTTCCTCCATCTGCGGGTTTTCATAGAACTCGTAATTGCAGCAGACCGCCGGCGGCTGACTGCGTTTGCCGTAGATGAGGGCCAGCAACTCGTACGCATCCGGGTAATCCGAGGCGACATTGCCGATATAGCCGGGGAAGGCCGCTTGTGGATCCCCGGCCAGGTGTTGGCTGAGGAACGCGTTGGCATCCATGACCTGGACCTCGAGGTTGACCCCGATCTCGGCCAGATTGGCTTGGTACATCTCGAGCAAGAGCTGGTCATTCTGGAAGATATGGATGGCGTATAACTGAAGATCGAAGCCGTCGGGGTACCCCGCTTCGGCGAGGAGCGCCTTCGCTTTCTCTGGGTCGTAGGTGTACTGCGTCTTCGCCGGGGAGTAGCCAATGATCGTTGGCGGCACCACGCTGTCGAGCTTGGCGCCGTGCCCGCCCATGATGCCGTTAATTGCCTGGTCGTAGTCGAAGGCGTAATTCAACGCCTGCCGCACCTTCACGTTGTCCAGCGGCGCCTGCTTGTTGTTCAGGACAATCCAGCTTTGCAGGTTTGAAGGCTGCTCGACGGCCGTGATGCCATCCATCGTCGACACCGCTTGCCAGTCCTCTGGGGTGAGACCTGCGACGATGTGCGCATCTCCGCGCTCGAGCATGGAGCGAATCGTGGCCGCCTCCGCGATCCACTGGATGACGACGCGATCGATATGCGGCTCGTCGGACCAGCCTTGCCACCAGTTTGGATCACGAACCATCACGGCCTGCTTCTGGTCCGGGTCGTAACTTTCGAGGATGTATGCCCCTGAGCCGGCATCATGGGACAGGAGATATTCATGACCCATGTCCGCCTCGCCCGTCGAGTTCTCATTGACGGTGGTCGGGCTGACGATGCTGTTGCCCCAGATCGTCCCAATGGAATTCAGGAAGGCCGAGAACGGCTTCTTCAGGTGAAACCGCACCGTTAGGTCGTCGACGGCTTCCGTCTCTTCGATTTGATCCAGGAGGAAGTCGACGCCTAGCTTGAGCGCCTTGGTTCGGTCATAGCTGAACTTGACCGCTTCGGCGTTGACAGGCGTGCCATCGTGGAAGCGGACGTTCGGCTTGAGCTTGACCGTGTAGGTGAGCCCGTCTTCAGAGATGCCGCCATTCTCGATTGTCGGGATCTCCGCGGCGACGACTGGTTCGAGGACAGCCTGCTCAGCACCCGTAAACCGGAACAAGCTGTCGTAGACGTGAGCGAGGATCGTGGATCCCCCGCCGGCGTCCCAGTTCTCCGCCGGGTCCAACGAGTACGCCGTGTCTGTGGCCAGAAAGATGAGCGTTGACTCTTCTTCCTGAGCGCGGACTGATTGGCTCCCGAGGAGGGAGACGCCGAGCGACGTAACACCGGCGGCTTTGAGCAGGGTACGCCGATCGAGTGAGGACGCCAACAATGCCGTGTTGGAGTTATCGGAACCGGAAATCGCCATATCTTTCCCTCTCGGTTCGCAAGTCCATCCGTGCCGGGACCCGTAGAATCCTGACCAACGGCGTGGAACGCTAATGCACTCTGGAAGCATCAGGGGAATTCAAAGGGGCGTCAAGCGTAGGTCGCGATGGAGCGCATAAGAGCGAGAAACCGGTTGCTTCTTCGCCTGTTACCATCGCGCCCTTGTGTCAGCCTTCGCTAGCTTGCTATTCCAGAGATAGGCCGAGGAAGAAAACGTGGATGACTCCGGGGAGGGAAAGAGTGAAAGAATCATCGGGTGTCACGTCTGCTCCTGAACGCCACCCGATCCTCCGACACCTCGTGTCACTCGGTCCCCGCGTGGCGGGTGAGGACAGTGAACGAGAGGCCGCTGTCTATGTCGCCTCGGTTCTTCGTGACCTCGGTCTAGAGACGCAGTTGGATCCTTTCACGTTCGTCGGCTGGAGGCAAACGACACCGGCACGTGTCACCGTCCATGCTCCACAAACGCTCGAGCTCCAAACAGCCTCCATGGCCTATACCGACTCGACCCCACCAGAGGGAGTCACCGGGTGCCTCCGGAGGATCGGTACCTCCTACATCCTGCCTGGTATTGTGGAATGGCCGGTCTACGCGGTTGTCGATGAGCGCGGACAAGAAGTTGCCTATGTGCTGCGACGCGTTGGTGGTCGAGCCTATCCGGTGCCCAACACGTATCCCCACCCATCACTCATGACGGTAACAGTGAACATTGGTGACGCAGATGCAGACCAAATCGACGAATGGCTCGCCGTTGACGAAGCGGTTCGAGTCACCGTTGTGACTGCTGGGGAGCGAGTTCCGGGGCTCGTGAGCAACAACGTGATTGCGCGGCTGCCCGGACGTACTGATGACGAGATCATCATCTCCTCTCACCTTGATACAGCACCCGGTTCGCCTGGGGCTGATGACAACGCCTCGGGAATCCAGGGGCTGTATGACCTGGCAACTCGGCTGGCTTCGGAAAGTCCTCTCGAGAAGTCCATGGTGTTTGTTGCATTTGGTGCCGAGGAATATGGCATGCTGGGGTCGTTCCGCTACGTGACAAACCGCAAAACGCGAGGAAGCCTCGGCAAGATCCGCGCGAATATCAATCTCGATGCAATCGGCGCCGGCGAGGCTCTCTGGTGCTACGTCGCGCCGGACTCGATGCGCGCCCTGGTCGAAACCGAGTTGGCACGATCACAGGCTCACGACCGGTTCTCCACGATAACCTTTGCCGAGACCAAGCGCTCCGTCGATGCGTACCCATTCCATGCTGAAGGCATCCCAAACGTGAGCTTCATCGGCTGGCCATACGATGACTACCATCAGCCTTCCGACGACATTGGGCTCATCAATCACGATTTAGTCGACTATCTCTCGAGCATCAGCTTTGCGTTGGCGCGACACCTCGAGAATGCACCGTAGAAATCTTGATGCTCCTGCGATGAAATGGAACGGGTCCTCCGCTCTTCGCAGGTTATGCCCTCTGGGCCGGGCTCAGTAATGCGTACTGGCAAGCAGCACTGCCCCCATCAGCGACGGCTCGCATAGTGCTGTTCCATCCGGAGCTGCCGGGACTGACCGCCCCACGACGGCAACGCCTTGCCCGAGGAGGACTCATCCCGCGGCACGCGGCCTGCGTGACTGGAAACGAGGCCGCGGGCCCTGTTTCCGGCAGTCCGACGTACGGATCTCGGACGGGTCGCTGACCTCCAGAGGTGGGCCATGTATATCGCGCGCTTCTCTTACAGCATCAAGCCGGTCGACCGCGAGCGTGCCCTGGCGCTGCTGGGGCAGGAGGTCGAGGCCGCGCGTGGCCAGGGAATGGAGGCACGGCTGCTCGTCCCGTTGACGCGGCCTCCAGGCGGACCCGCTCTCCAGTACGAGCTGGTCCTGCCCGACCTGGACGCCTTCGAGGCGTTCCGCGAGGAAGGGGTGGGCGGCGAAGCGAGTACTCGTGCCTGGCTGCGCGATCTGAGCGCGATCCTGCTGGAGCCACCGGCCGTGGAGTTGTTGCGTATCGCTGACGCGGCGGCTCAATCCGGACCCACGGAGTCCTGAGGCGCGGGTGGCGGTGCACGAGATAGCCAGCTCAAAGGTCTCGCTCATGATTCCTGTCCATACGTACTCCATCGTGGCGCGCGACCCGGCAACGGGTGAGCTGGGGGTTGCCGTTCAGTCGCACTACTTCTCCGTCGGCAGCGTCGTTCCCCGGGCCGAGGCCGGCGTCGGCGTCGTGGCCACCCAGTCGTTCGTCAACCCCACCTATGGTCCGGAGGGTCTGGCGCTAATGAAGTCAGGACGGTCGGCGCCGGAGGCGCTGGCTGAGCTGGTCGAACGCGATCCCGAGCAGGATCTCTGCCAGGTGGCGATGGTCGACGCGGCCGGTGCCAGTGCCGCACACACCGGCGAGCGGTGCATCGCGGCCGCTGGCCACCTCGTCGGTGACGGCTATTCGGTCCAGGCCAACATCATGATCGATAGTGGCGTCTGGCCCGCGATGGCCCGTGCCTATCAGAGTGCATCGGGCGAACTTGCCGATCGTCTGGTGGCCGCCCTCGATGCGGCGCAGGAAGCCGGGGGCGACCTGCGGGGACAACAGTCGGCGGCGCTCCTGGTGGTGGCGGGCGAGCCTCCACAGCGGCCGGGCGAGGGGACGCGGTTCGATCTGCGCGTCGAGGACCACCCGGCGCCGCTCGCCGAACTGCGGCGTTTGCTCCAGCTCGCGCGAGCCTACCGCTACGTCGAGGAAGGAGACGCGGCGGTGGGCCGGGGACGGTACGAAGATGCGGCAGCGGCGTACCAGACGGCCCTGGGACTGGCGCCAGGGATTGCCGAGTTGAAGGTGTGGGCCGCCATATCGCTGATGCGCATGGGCAGGGAGGAGGAGGCAATGGCGCTGTTCAAAGCGGCGTTTCTGGCTGAGCCGGGGCTGGTCGAGCTCCTCCCGCGTGTCGCTGCCCTCGGTCTGGCGCCGGCCGATCCCATGGTGCTGGAGCGAATAACCGCCTTGGCGCCAAGGCGCGGGGCTCCCTCGTGAACGTTCACCCCTGGGTCTGTGAGACGATTCGCCTCAGAGATACCCCCGCTGCAGGAAACGCGCTCCGTGATCCAGACGTTGAAATGGATAGAGAGGGCTGCGAACGACAGTCTGTGCGGACTCGCGCCGACGCTACAATCATCCATCATGCCCCGCGCGAAAGGGTCAGTCATGAAGAGGTTCATCACCGTTGTCGGTCTGGGTGTCGGGCTCGTCGCCTCAGGCGGCGTCGCCTCGGCCCAGAAAGACGTCCCGGTCATCATTTCGAATGGCAGCGGCGACTGTGTGACAGCGCCATCCACGACCACCTCCGGTGTCAATGCCGGAGACTGGACGATCACCTGTGGCGACATCAACCCGGGATCAGGGTTGACGGTGATCGGACCGCCCACGGCGGATAGCGTGAGCGTGTCGGCCGCCGGGGAGTCGGGTCCCGCACCGGAGCCTGCGCCAGTTGCCGAACCCGCGCCGGTCGAAGAACCCGCGCCGGAGACCACGGTCGATGCGCCTGTGTCCGATACCGCGGCCCCAACCGAGACCGATCTGGACGCCGACAACTACCCGGATGCGCTGGAGGGCGAGGTCGGTCTCGATCCGTACAACGCGGACACCGATGCCGACGGCGTGGCCGATGGGGATGAGGGGAACATCTACGGCACCGAGCCAACGGTGGCCGATAGCGACGGCGATGGGCTCTCGGACGGGCAGGAGCTCTTCGACTCGCGGACCGATCCGCTCGTCTGGAATGATCCCAACGCCGGCGCCGGCACGCAAACGCTGCAGCAGGAGGCGACTTCTGCCCCAGTGCAGACATTGCCGCAGAAGGACGCGGTCGTGACGCCCGCCCCGGGGACCAAAGAGGATCTCACCGCGACCGACGGTAACGCCGCGGCGCTGGGCCCAGGGAGTGCGTCAGCGGCGCCGGGAACGGTGACCCGCGACGGTGTCTCCGGCATCTCGCTCCTCGGTCCGGACGGCACCTACAGCGTCACCGAGATTTCGCCGCCGGAGGTGAGCGTTTCCGGCAACTCGGGCGCACTGCCGCCGGTGGTCTACACAGAACCCGAACCGGTCGTCGAGACAGTCGAGACCGTGGAATCAGTGGAGACCGTGGAACCGGTGGCGGCCGACACTGCCGTCGCCAGCGAGACGGACCTGGACGAGGACAACTACCCGGACGCGCTAGAGGCGGAACTGGGACTCGATCCGTACAACATCGATACCGATGGCGATGGCGTGGCCGACGGCGACGAGATCACCATCTACAGCACCGAGCCGACGGTCTTTGACACCGATGGCGATGGGCTGTCGGATGGACAGGACCTCTTTGACTCCCGAACCGATCCGCTGCTCTGGGACACGGACGGCGACGGTGTGAGAGATGGCGAGGACCTCAATGCCGACAGCACGGCCCCGGTCGACGTGGCGAGCGGCGTCTGACCGCTGGGCCACGTTGCGCCTCACGACGTAAGGGATAAAGGGATATCCCGACCGGCAGCTACACCGGAGACAGGTCCCTTGTGAAGAGCTCGACCCACGCCGGCCAGTAGCCGAGGCTTGCGGCCAGCGCGTGGGATCGCAAGTTGGCGAGGTCGGCCGTATACGACGGGACCCGATTTCGCTGGAAGGCGAGAGCGGTCAGGCGGCCGACCAACGCCCGGCCAACGCCTGCTCCCCGCTCCTCGCCCACGACCTCGATGCCGATCTGCCACATGGCGTCACAGTCGGCACTCATGCCGGCGATCCCGATGATCTCGCCGCCGCGGCGGGCAACGGCGGCGGCAATATCTGGCCGGGGGTGATCCGGGTCATAGGAGAGGGCGCGTTCGAACCCCGGACAGCGGTAGAGCGGGAGGACGTCCTCTCCCTCGACGACGCTGATGGCGATTCCCGCCGGGACGGCACCGGGCCGGAAGGAGTCCGGTGCGCAGATGTGACTGAGGGCTGGACCGAGGAGCTCTGCACCTTCGCGCGCCGCCATTCGTGCCAGCTCGGTGATCGTCGGCGCGGTGAAGATCGCGTCGCGGGATCGATCGGCGAGGATGGCGCCTAGTGAGGCGATCCAGTCCGGATGGCAGGACACCACCACGCCCCGGCCCATGGTGACGACACCCAACGGCCTAGCGGAAAGCGGGTAGCGACGTCGTCCGGCCCGCTCTTCGGCCGGCGTCACCAGCAACCCATCCTCAACAAACGCCGACTCGGGACACGCGCAATCAGCCGCCAGGACCTTGCGCACGACGTCCTGGGTTGCGGCCCGACTCAACCCTTGGCTCATAGCCAGCTCTAGTTCCCATCATGAGCAGCGGCCCGGCGACGAAGTAGGCGGAGATCCTGGCCACGGTTTCCCACATCGGGTTGCGCTCTCCAGAGTGGATCGGCCGCTGACGGTATCGTATACGTTCAATAACGTCGCGCCACGCCGACCGTGGCATCAGGCAGTATGGCAGTCGACGTCTTCCGGCGGGGCACGGCGCCGTGGCGGTTGAGCTTGACGGCCGCGCGCCTGATGCCCACCATTGCGATCGCAGGCTCGAGCCGCGACCACGTGGGGTGGCCATGTCGAGCGCGACACCGATCGACCGTCCCTCCAACTTGCCGCTAGGTTTAGTCCGCGCCGTTCCGGATCGGGTTTCGTGGCCCCCAGTGCCTCGGTTCCTGACCCCGCTGGTCGGGCGGGAGCGCGAGATCAGCGCGCTGCGAGCCCTGCTGCTGCGCCCGGACGCGCCACTCGTCACCCTGACCGGTCCCGGTGGGGTCGGCAAGACCCGTTTGGCTGTTCGCGTGGCCGAGGAGTTGGCCGCAGACTTCCCGGACGGCATCGCCTTCGTGCCGCTCGCCGCGGTCCGCGACCCAGAATTGGTCCTGCCAACCGTCGCCGCGGCGCTCGGGGTGCGGGAGGCCGACGACCGACCGCTCGCCAACCAGCTAGCGGGGTTTCTCCACGACCGCTTGCTGCTGCTGGTTCTGGACAACCTGGAGCAGGTGCTGGCTTCCGCGCCCCAGATTGCCGATCTGCTCACCGCCTGCCCGGACCTCACGATTCTCACCACCAGCCGGGCCGCCCTCCACATCTCCGGCGAACGGATCTTCGACGTTCCCCCGCTCGGGCTCGCCAGTTGGACGGAAGCAAGCGGCGAGCCGCCACCGTTCACTGAGCTCGCGGGCGCCGAGGCCGTCCGTCTCTTCGTCGCACGCGCCCAGGCCGCGCGTCCGGACTTTGCGTTGACGGAGGCGAACGCGGCGGCCGTGGCCGCGATCTGCCGCCGTGTCGATGGACTGCCGCTGGCGATCGAACTGGCGGCAGCCCGGGTGAACGTGCTGCCGCCGCCTGCCTTGCTGGCGCGTCTGGACAAACGGTTGGCGTTGTTGACGGGGGGTGCCCGTGATCTCCCGCAACGGCTGCGGACGATGCACGATGCCATCGGCTGGAGCTACGACTTGCTCGACGCGGACGAGCAAGGCCTGTTCCGGCGTCTGGCCATCTTCGTCGGCGGATTCACCCTGGAGGCCGCCGAGGCCGTGGCCGGGGACAACCTCTCGCGGGGCTCCCGGCTCGATCTCCTGGAGGGCATCAGCTCCCTCGTGGACAAAAGCCTGGTTCGGTGGGAGGCGGGGGAGGACGGTGAGCCTCGCTACCTACTGCTGGAGACATTGCGCGAGTTTGGTCTGGAACAGCTGGCGGCCGGTGGCGAAGAGGAGGCCGTCAGGCGTCAGCACGCTCTATGGTGCCTGGCTCTGGCGGAACGGGCGGAGTCCAAGCTGCTCGGATCGGAGCAAGGGCGGTGGGCGGAACAACTGGATCAGGAGCATCCCAACTTACGGGCGGCGCTTGCCTGGCTCACGGAGGCCGGGGAGGCCGAGCTGGCGCTGCGGCTGGGCAATGCACTCTTTCTGTTCTGGTTCCTGCGGGGCCACCTCCGTGAAGGGACGGTGTGGATCGAGCATGCTCTGGAGCGCGCGACCCATGCACCGCCCGACATGCGGTCCCGGGCGCTCTTCGCTGCCGGCATGCTGACCTGGGCCCGTGGCGATTTTCAGCAGGCTGAGGCAATCGGCGACCGGGCGCTCTCCCTCGCCCACGAGCATGGTCTCGAGCTCGGCATGGCGACGTCACTCTATCTGCTCTTCCTCGCTACCGAGATGCAGGGCCGGCGCGATGAAGCGATGGAATTCGGCGAGCAGGCGGTGTCGCGGCTACGCGAGGCCGGAGCTCGGACCTGGTTAGCCTACGCGCTCGGGGACATCGGAATGCGGCTCGTGGAGGAGGGTGACCATGAGCGAGGCGCGGCCTGGATCGAAGAGGGGCTCGCGCTGCACCGCCTGAGCGGCAACAAGCAGGGCCTCGGCAACAAGCTGAGCGACCTTGGCCGGGTCAGCCACGAGGCGGGCGATGCGCCAACCGCGGCGAGACACTATGCAGAAAGTCTCCGCTGGTTGTGGGAGGGTGGTGACGCGTGGTACATCGCGGGCCCAATCGAGGGACTCGCGACCGTTGCGCTTGACGCCGGCCAGGCGCAGCAGGCCGCTCGATTGCTTGGTGCGGCGACCGCCCTCCGGGAGCGGAGTGGAGGCGCCATTTGGCCGGCTGAGCGCGGTCGCCTGGAGCGGACGGTGGCGGCGGCGCGCGCCGTGCTAGGAGAAGAGGGCTACTCCCGGGAGGCTGCGGCGGGCCACTCGCTGTCATTACCCGAGGTAGTAGCTGAGGCAACCGCCGTGGCGACCTTCTTCAGCACGGCGTCACCCGCTCAGCCGCCCTTGCCAGCCGACGACGCCGGCCTGTCACCTCGCGAATGGGATGTGCTGCGGTTGCTGGTCGCCGGCAAATCGAACCCTGAGATTGCCGAGGCCCTCTTCATCGGCCGCGGCACAGTGAAGACCCACGTCGTCAACATCCTCGCCAAGCTCCAAGCGAAATCGCGGACCGAGGCCGTGTCCATCGCCCTCCACCGGGGGCTGCTCTAGGGCCATCTCCTATCGGTCATCTCCCGTGACTGGAGAGGATCGGGCGTTGCCTCTATCAAGTGATAGAGACCACCGACCCAGGCGGACGCCGCCGAATCGACCACCCAGTTCTGTCACTTGCCAGATGTGCCGGCCGTCCCGCGCCGGCATCATCGGAGCGTGCCCAAGACCGACCCGTTGGAGCACGCGGGCAAGAATCGAAGGGAGACACACGACATGACGATTCCGTTTGGACGCCTCCGGCTGAAGATCGCGCTGTCTCATGCCCCGGACCATCGCCAGGGCCGGGAGCTACCGGTCGCGACTGGGATTGACGACCTCGTGCTTTGCCGGCTTGAACCGGTGGCGAACCAGTCATCGGCCGGGACCGGGACGGTGATGCGTCCCGGCGGTCATCGGTGAATGACGAGCACCAGTACCGCGATGGACACGGCAACGCATGTGGAACTCAGCAAGAGGAGGGAACGCACGATGGTCACGATCCAGCACCCGACGGCAGCACGGAGAGAACCGCTGCTCGACGCTGTCAAGTCCGTTACTCTGTCCACGGGGGTCACGCTGCCCTATGTCGAGCAGGGTGATCCATCCGGGATCCCTGTGGTGCTGTTACATGGCATCACCGACTCCTGGCGCTCCTTTGAACCGGTGCTCCCCTTTCTGCCGCCGTCGCTCCACGTCTTCGCGCTCACCCAGCGCGGGCACGGCGAGGCGGATCGCCCAGCTGCCGGCTATCACCCGCGGGACTTCGCCGCCGATATCGCTGCCTTCCTCGATAGCCAGGGCCTGGAAACGGCAGTGGTCGCGGGTCACTCCATGGGCAGCACCGTCGCATTGCGCTTCGCGCTCGACTTCCCCGCCCGCACCCGCGGTCTGGTCCTGCTGGGCGCCATCGTCCGCTACCAGACCAACCCGGTCCTGGTCGAGTTTTGGGACAGCGTCGTGGCCGGACTGGCGGACCCCATCGACCAGCGAGTCGCCCGCGAGTTCCAGGAGAGCACCCTGGCGCGGCCCATCTCACCCCGTTTCCTCGAAACCGCCATCGCCGAGAGCCTCAAGGTGCCGGCGCGGGTCTGGCGAGAGGGGTTCGCCGGACTGTTCGCGGACGCGCATGTGGCGCGCCTTGACGCGATCGCGGCGCCGACGCTGTTGGTCTGGGGCGACCAGGATGCCTTCGTTCCCGAGAGTGACCAGGACACGCTGCTGGCGAGCGATTCCCGGCTCGCGCCTCGAGGTCTACCGCGGCGCCGGGCATGCCGTCCATTGGGAGGAGCCGGCACGTTTTGCGGCCGACCTGGCGGCCTTCGTCGCGGGTCTCGGGGTTAGCTGAAGCGCGTGACGAAATCAACGACACCATTGACCACATCAGACAGAAACGGAGGAACGACTTCCATGAACACGCCACGACCGTCGGCCTATGTCCCGAATGAGCAGGTCATCACCGACCAGTCGCCGCGGCGGATCGTCATCGACGATACGGAGCTGGAGTACGAGGAGTGCGGATCGGGGGAGCCGGTCCTGCTGATCCACGGCGGTATCCTGGCTGACGCCTTTGCCCCCCTGCTGGCGGAGCCGACGCTTACCGACCAGTACCGGGTCATTAGCTACCACCGGCGGGGCTTCGCCGGCAGCGCCCGGGCAGCGGGGGAGGTGAGCATCGCGCGGCAGGCAGCCGATGCCCACGCCCTCCTCGGACACCTGGGTATCTCGCAGGCACACGTTGTTGGTCATTCCTACGGCGCCCTGATCGCGCTGCAGTTGGCCCTTGATACTCCCGATGCGGTCCATTCCCTCGCCCTCCTGGAACCGCCTCTGCTGGCGGTGCCCAGCGGCGAGCGATTTGTCGCGACAGTGTTTGCGCCGGCAATCGAGCGCTATGGGGCCGGGGACCGGGTGGGGGCCGTCGACACGGTCCTACGCGGTGTGGCTGGCGCGCAGGGAATCGCGGCCCTGGAGCGCGCGGTGCCAGGCGCCCTCGAACTGGCGGCAACCGACGCCGATACCTTCTTCCGGACCGAGTTGCCGGCGCTGCAGGCCTGGCGCTTCGGAGCGGATGAGGCGCGGCAAATTGCGCAGCCGGCGTTGGCGATGCGAGGGGCCGACAGCGACGCGGTCGCGCCAGTGTTCAGGGAGGGAGTCGCTTTACTACGGGAGTGGCTGCCACAAACGCATGTCGCCGTCGTTGCCGACGCGACGCACGGCATGCCATTCATGAACCCCCGTGAGCTGGCCCTGGGGCTGACGACCTTCTTTACCCGTCACCCGATCGAACTGCCAACACGCCAACGGGAGGATGTGGTTGCCAATTGGGGTCGGGTAACTGACCGGCGGGCTGTCCTCCGTAGTCTCGCCGGGGCTGGTACGGGGGCGGTCCTACTGCCGGGGCGGGAAGCGGAGTCGGCGGCCCAAGAAGCCACGCCCGTGACGAACCCGACGGCGGCCACCCCGGTGAAGCTTGTGGCCCTCTATGGATCGCCGACCGACGCCAAGGCTTTCGAGCGCTACTACGCGAAGACGCACATACCGCTGGCTCAGCAGCTTCCGGGCCTGCAGCGGGTGGAGACCGCCCTGCTCGGGGGGATCGCGGAGGATGGAGCGGTGCCGTACTACCGCATCGCCGAACTCTGGTTCGCTGATATGAAGCAGTTCCAAACCGCGGTCGCATCTCCGCAAGGACAGGCGCTGGCGGCCGACGTGGCGAACTTCGCCACCGGCGGTGTCACCGTCCTCGTCGCCCAGATCGATGAGCATGATGTGGCGACGTACTCCAGCATGGCGGCGGACTAGCGACGGGAGTTCCGCTCCACGCTCGCTGACCACGGCCGCAGGCGCCTGCCTGCGGCCGTGGTCGTGCGGCGTCAGTCGAAGACTCCGCATCTCCACGCTGTCATCCCTTTCTTCTTGCTCACATTCAGCTCAGCGGCAGCTGCTGTCGATGAATGCGCCGGCGGGGATGGCGGCTCCGCTATGGGTGCGTCCTCACCCTAGATCGTGCGTCGCTGGCGTCGAGCTCGCGAAACAGCAGTAAGATCCCGGGCGTCAAAGGAATGACCAACCGATGTCGTTCCGTGGCAGGACAGCGCCATGGATCGCGACCAGTTCGACGCCTTGACCCGCCTCATTGCGACGAAAGGATCCCGTCGCGCGGCACTCATAGCCCTCCTTGGCGCCGCCCTCTTCGGCACTGACCTCGGATCTGCCGACGTCCTTCAGGACGTGAGCGGGGAGCACCGACGCCGCCGGCGGCGTGGGCGGCGTCGCGGCCGCCGCCGCGGCGGTTGCAAGTCCGCCGGAGGATGGCCGCAGCGGCGGCGGCCCTGTTGCGCGGGCCTGGTCGTGGATGCGAGCGGCCGCTGTGCGGCGCCCTGCTCCGGTGGGACCTGTTGCACAAGCGGACCCTGCGTCAACGGCGTGTGCAGCTTCTGCCCATCCGGCCAGCGCTGCGTCGGCAACCAGTGCATCTGCGACGGGCTGAGTTGCCCTGGTAGGTGTTGCGATGCCCAGGGCGTCTGCCAACGCGGGAACAGGGACCAGCAGTGCGGCATCAACGGCGTCGCGTGCGCGGTCTGCGCCACCCCGACCCCGTACTGTGTCGGACAGGTGTGCCAGGCGTGTTCGGCGAGTATCTGTTCCAGGGGGTGCTGCGATGCGGCCAACGGGATCTGTCAGACGGGAACGAGCGCCACTGCCTGTGGCTCCGGTGGCGGTGTGTGCATGACATGCCCCGCGACGACCCCCATCTGTAGCGGGGGCGCCTGCGTCTGCAACGCGACGGGCAGTTGTGGCACTGGCTGCTGCAATGGGACGAGTTGTCAGCCTGGGACCATGAAGGAGGTCTGTGGCGCCAACGGCGCGGCATGCGTGGCCTGTGGCGGCAGCACACCCACGTGTAGCACCCTTCCAGGCGGGGTTGGAGGGGCCTGCGTGGCCTGAGACGGCCGCAGGCGATCAATCGGCGCGGAGGCATCATCTCCGGAAGGCGAGAGCTGGATCGGGAAGCGCCGGGTCAAGGTCGTTCCTTCCATGAGAAAGAACGCCGTCACCGGCGACGTACCGGTGACGGCGCCCTCTGGACGCGTTCGACGCGTGGTGGCTAGCCCCCGCAGAGGCTAGAGTGGCGTCTGGCGCTCCCGCTCATGCGCAACGGCCGTTGCCGCCGCACATACCACTGCAGCAGGAGGGGGCCGGACTATTTGGTAGGCAGCCCAGCGCGGTGCTCCCCGCGCTCACGCAACAGCAGCCGTTCTGGCAGGTATCGAGTGCTCCCCCGTCGGGCAATCGCCGACTTCATTGCACGTCGCGCTACCGGCCAACTCCGCGCACGACCTGCAGGTGCAATTCGCCTGGATAAACACTTCCCCGTGACGACACGTCCTCACGCATCCCCCGCCGCATGCGACCGTCCCGGACGGGCAGGCACAGGATCCACCCACGCACGCCGAGAAGGGCTCCGTACAGACGGCGTCGCACCCCCCGCAGTTGTTTGGATCGTTCTGAATATTGCGACAAGAGAAACTGCCGCTGGATCCGTCGAAGCAGACCGCCGGGGGCCCACCGGCGCACTTCTTACACTCCTGCCGGCACTGTGCCCCGCGGGGACCGGGTTGATCGGCACAAAAGACGGCGCAGTCGCTCGGGGCCGCGAATGACTGCCCGCGACCGACCGCAATCAGTCCGAGGCCGACAAATCCCGCGGCGAGGCGCCGCACGGCGGCGCGGCGGGTGGGCCCCGGCCGCAAACGCCTGAGTGAAGGCGTCGAATCGCTGAGCGTCCATCGTGCCCCCTGACTGAACCTGACCCGATATGAGTGATCGAGCGCGTGAACGCCCTCGACGCTCTCACGTGTCAGCCCCGCTCGGTGAGGCAAGTCCCACCCCGAGATCCGGTCACATTCTCCGGACCAGAGATCAGCCTAAGCCGTTTGTCAGGATCATGCCAGTGAAGGACTTTTCGGCAAAGTGATAGAGCACCGCTCCCAAGCTGCCCATGCGGTGTCCCAGGAACCGTCGTCGCCGCTGGTGGCAAGCACCGCGCAAAGCGTTATGGCGAGCGTGGCCGTCGCGGGTAAAATCGACTCCGGGCTGGGCAATGGCACCGGTGAGATCCGTAGCGAGCCCAGTCGACCATCATCACGCGGCGGCATTGCTCTATGGGCAAGTGCGCCACTCGCTCCAGGCATACCCCCGCGGTGATCCAATACCCGGTAATTGGTGTATTCCTGATAGGCGTTGGTCGCACGCCAACGTGAGTGAGGTGCGCGGATCGCCACGGCGCCGGCGTCGGTCCCGGTTCGACACTAGCCCGACCCCGGCCACGGCCTGGGTGGCACCGTTCGGCATGGATGACCCAGCGATCCGCGCACCGGCATTTTAACGCCCGCGGTGAACCATGTGCTTGCCCCTGGCCGCGCCGCTCATCCCATTTCGGGGATTCATGCTATGGATGCTGATCGGTTCGACACGCTGACCCGTTCCCTGACCGGCTCCGGCTCCCGCCGCCGGGCCCTGGCTGCTGCCTTGCTCGGGTCCCTTGGTGTGCTGGGTCTGGCTGACCCGGACGATGCCGCCGCGGCTAGATCCGGGAAATGCAAGCCCCGATGCGGCGAGTGTGCGAGCTGCAAGCGTGGGGACTGCAAGAAGTCCAAGCACGGCAAAAAGCGCTGCAAGCGAGGCAAGTGCCAACCGCTGCGGGAGGGGACGCCTTGCACGAATGGGACCTGCCAGGGCGGGAGCTGCATCGGGTCCGCGCCGCTGACCTGCCCTCAGGGGTTGACCGTCTGCGGCGGGAGCTGCGTCGACACGAGAACAGCTCAGGCTAATTGCGGCGGCTGCGGCAACGTCTGCGGTCCCCGGCAAACCTGCTGTGGTGGGGACTGCGTCAGCTTGAATACGAATCGGCGCAACTGCGGCGTCTGCGGCAATGTCTGTCCGACGGGGTCGAACTGCTGCAATGGGAGCTGCGCCTGTGTTACGCCACAAGTCTGCTGCCGAGGGAGCTGCCAGACGGAGCCCTGCGTCTAGGGGAAGCCTTCCACTGCACAACCAGAGCAAGCTGTTCGGCTGGACCGCGGCGAACAATCATCGCCTCTTGCCATGGCCGGTCGTTCAGTGCTTGTGCTGGCGGCGTCGCGCGTGTCGAGCCCGTTTGCGATCAGGCCGCTGCTGGTGCTGCGCCTTGGTGCGCTTCTGCTTGTCGTTGGAGTTCGTCTGGGTGTTGACGGCGCTGGTCGCGGCGCCACAGGGCACCGAGACGCGGTGGGTCTGGGTGCCGCCCGACTGCTGGGCCGTGAGGGTGACACCCCCACCAGCCGGGCAGATTGTCTCCTCGGTCCAGACGAGGGCCACGGCCGCGTCGGGCGGCGGATCGGGCGCGTAGTCGCCGGAGTACAGCAGATAGGTGCTCCCGACCGGAATGGTGACGCTGTCGGTGGCAAACAGGTGCGGCTGCTGCATCGCCTCGACGCGGGTGACCACCACCGCAACGTCGTCGGCGTTGACGATGCGCACTGTCTCCGGTTGCCCGCTGCCGCCAGCCGCGGGCGCCGCTTCCTGGATCAGCTCCAGCGTGATCTGGGGCGCCGCATTCAATTGTCGCGTCGTGCGTCGCGTGTCCTTGGTCGTACGCTGCGTGTCGTTGGTCGTTTTGCGGGTCGAGCGCCGGTTGGACTTTTTTACTCGTTTGGCGTCGATGCGCGCCTGACGATCGGCGTTCGGATCGGTCGTGGTCGTCGCGCTGGAGGCCACGTCCGAGACTTCCTGAGCAAGCTCCGCTACGATCCCCTCACTGGATGGCATTACGATGTCGTCGCTGACCGGAAGCATCCCTCCCGTTCCCGCAACGCAGACACCGTAGCTGGTGTTGATGTACGACGTCGCGCAGACCAGTTCGGAGCAGCAGCCGCGGATCAACGTGCAGACTGCTCCTGCCTCAGCGCAGGCCGGGGTTTCGATCTGATTAGCATGGGCCGGCATCGTTCGGGGAAGAACGACGGCGACGAGGGCGGCAAGCAGATGCCGCCGCGACCTCAGTCCCGCCAGCGTGCGAACGATGCGATCAAATTGCGTGCCGTCCATGGATACCCTCGCCGGTGGGAATCCGTGACCATCCCGTGGGGCGAACTCATCATAACACGTGGGTTCCCTGGTGCGGAGTAGTGTGAAAGGGAATCCAAGTTGACGGGGAAGGGGACCACAGGTGACTGGGACCAAGGACCGGGTTGGAGCGAGGCGGTTGCGGCGCCGTCATGGCGCCGGGCGGTGGTCGAAAAGGTCGTACTTCGCGTGCGCGGTCCCCTCCCGATAGGCCCCTTCTCCGCGATCTGGCCGAGGATGCGGAGCCAGTCGGGAGCGTCCTCGTGCCACTCCCCGGACAGCTCCTGCCACGGATCGAGCAGTATCAGGCGCAGCATTGGCCAGTGTTCCGGGTCTTCGCTGGGCCGGCCGGCGCAGTGCTCTTCGAGTCCTTTCTGGCTCTCGGCATGAGCGATGCGGACGAGGTGAAGCGCCACCGCGACCGGTTCGACCTCCCAGGGCCAGGAGTCGTGAGGGCCGGGACGGACTCGTTCCTCATCTGGTAGATCAGCGCAAGGCACCTCCAGCTCGTCGATCGCTTCCCCGAGCATGGAGACCCAGGCCGCCATGACGGCGAGCTCACGCAGTCTCTCATGGTTGATTTGCATCGGACCGCTGATCCGGACCATCGCGGGCCCCGCGCGTGCCGGTGTCAAGGGCGTCCACAGGACTCGTCCAGATGACGAGCCGCTCCCGGCCTTATGCAACCCTCTGGCATCGCTCGCGACTGAGTGGCATTCTCCCGCGTTTGCGCGATCCCGAACTTATGCAGCTAAGACTCGCTGCGGTCCTGGTCCCAAATTGAACACCACATTCCGGACCGGCGAATCGCGCGGCGAAGCCTTTCTTGATCAGGTCAAGATGGCGGTTCGTTACAAGCATCACATTTCAAATTTAGCCGAGAATAGATCATATGCTATGCTCATCTTCAACATGATCCGAGATTCGTGAAATTATGGGTTTGGGGGAGACTTTCTCATGGATCTCAAGCCGCTCAATCGTCGCTCGATGCTTCGCATTGGCGCCGCCGGTGGGGCAGGCACGCTTGGTACGGCCGCGCTTGGTGCGGCGACCCTGCCATTGCTCGGCAGAGGAACCGGCGGTCAAGCACAGGCGCAGACGGAAGGCAACCCACTCGACACCAGTCACGAAGGTCACAGCCTCAGCGCCACCGTCGGCGACGTCGATGTGGAGCGGATGGGCTTCGATCCGTCCGTCCTCGTTCGCACCTTCGATTACGGCGAAGCGACCAAGATGGTGGACGGCACCGTGGTGCGTGAGTGGGAGATTGCAGCCTACGATAAGGAGATCGAGATCGCTCCTGGGGTCTTCTTCCCGGCCTGGACCTACAACGGCCAGGTTCCGGGACCGACTCTGCGCGCCAACGAAGGCGATCGGTTGCGCATCCACTTCACGAACGCCGGTACTCACCCGCACACCATGCACTTTCACGGTATCCACAGCGCCCATCAGGACGGAGTCACCGGCATCGGTCGGGGCGATATCCAGATCGGTGAGAAATTCGTCTACGAGTTCGAGGCCAAACCCTTCGGCTGCCACCTCTACCACTGCCACTCCACGCCGCTGAAGCGCCACATTCACAAGGGGCTCTACGGCGCGTACATCGTCAATCCTGATCCGGCCAAGCAGGGGGACGCGGCCAGAGCGCGGCATCCCGATCACCCCGAATCAGAAGTGTGGCAGGAGCTCGTCATGGTGATGAACGCCTTTGACACCACCTTCGATGCCGGAAACGAGGTCTACGCCGTCAATAGCGTGGCCTTCCACTACATGAAGCACCCGATCGAGATCGACCGCAACCGGCCGGTGCGGATCTACCTGGTCAACATCACCGAGTTCGACCCGATCAACTCCTTCCACCTGCATGCCAACTTCTTCGACTACTACGACCCCGGCACGCGGTTGGAGCCGACGCTGCGGACCGTCGACACGATCATGCAGGCGCAGGGGCAGCGCGGCATTCTGGAGTTCTCCTACCAGGACTATGAGCCGGGACTCTACATGTTCCATGCCCACGTCTCTGAATTTGCCGAGCTCGGCTGGATGGGGGTCTTCGATGTCCGTTAGCACCGCACCGGACCCGTTGGTCGCTCCATCCGCGGACCCTACGCGAGAGCGACAGTCGAGCTTCTCCCCGCGCACACTCGTCTGGGCCGTCGTGCCACTGCTGCTCCTGGCAGGCGTGCTGGCCTGGATCGTGCGCACCGATGCTGGTCTCGGGGATCGCACTGTGCCCCCGATCGAAACACTCAGCGTGCAGCGGGTGGTGCTGCCAGCGGCGAATGAGGTCGAGCTCGAGGTCGTCAATGGCGGCCCTGACCCGATCACGATCGCGCAGGTCCTCGTCGATGAGGCCTACTGGCAGTTCACTATGGAGCCGGCCGGCACCCTCGATCGCCTGCAATCGGCAACGGTGCGCATCCCCTATCCATGGGTCGCCGGTGAGGGGCATTCGATCGCACTGATCAGCTCCACCGGGGTGCTCTTCGAGACCGCGGTCCCGGTGGCCATCGAGAGTCCGCGGGCCAATCAGGAGAGTTTGCTCCGCTTCGCATTGGTCGGCCTCTACGTCGGTATCGTCCCGGTTGCCCTCGGTCTCCTCTGGTATCCCTTCCTCAGGCGATTGGGGCGCACCGGGATGAACTTCGTCCTGGCTCTCACCGTCGGTCTGCTCGCCTTCCTCGTCGTCGATATGTGGGAGGAAGCCCATGAGACGGCGGCCGCGGCGGTCGGTGCGCTGGACGCCCCGGTGCTGATACCGCTGGTCGCGCTGCTGACCATGGGACTCCTGTTCGTCATCGGCCACTCGCTCCGCCGCCGCACACAGCACCAGGAGCCGCGCCCACTGGCGCTTGCCTATCAGATCGCGCTCGGCATCGGGTTGCATAACCTCGGTGAGGGCCTGGCCATCGGCGCCGCCTTTGCCCTCGGTGAGGCCGCCCTCGGGGTCTTCCTGATCCTCGGGTTCACGCTGCACAACGTCACCGAGGGAATCGGCATTGCCGCGCCGCTCGTTCGCGATCGGCCGCCGCTGATGCACTTCGTCGGTCTGGCGCTGCTGGCCGGCGGGCCGGCCATTCTCGGCACCTGGATTGGGGCCTTTGTCTACTCCCCCTTCTGGACGACCATCTTCCTGGCCATCGGCATTGGCGCTATTCTGCAGGTAATCGTCGAGGTCGGACGACTCATCCGGCGCTCGCAGGAGAACGCGGGCGAGCCGGCGCTGACCTGGGCAACGTTCGGCGGCGTGGCCGCCGGTATCGCGGTCATGTACCTGACCGCTCTTCTGGTAGCCGCATGAACGCAACCCTCCCGATCTCACGCGACACGACGCGCATCACGCCGGCCATCGAGGATTACCTCAAAGCCATCTATCAGCTCCGGCACGAGGAGCCGGAACAAGGAGCCGTGTCCGGACAGCGTATTGCCGAACGGCTTGGTGTGGCGTCGCCGTCCGTCACGAACATGGTCAAGCGCCTGCGCGAGCTGGAGCTTGTGCAACATGAGCCCTACCGCGGCATCGAGCTCTCAACCGAAGGAGAACGCATCGCGCTGGAAGTGGTCCGCCATCATCGCCTGCTGGAGCGCTACCTGGTCGAGGCTCTCGGTTTCGGGTGGGACGAGGTGCACGAGGAGGCGGAGCGGCTGGAGCATCACATCTCCGAGACGCTCGAGGCGCGGATGGCGACGGCCCTCGGCGATCCCACGGTTGATCCCCATGGTGATCCGATCCCGGATCTCGACGGCAGCGTTGCAGACGTCACGGAGCAGCGACTCCTCGATGTCGCTCCTGGCGATGCCACGATCGTGCGGCGCGTCTCCGATCGGGATCCGGAACGGCTGCGCTACCTGGAGCGGCTCGGGATCCGTCCGGGCACGGCGGTGCGGCTTGTCGAGGCCCTTCCTTTCGATGGGCCACTGCGGGTGCTCGTCGGCACGGATGAGCAGGTGATTGGGCGACCGCTCGCTGCAGTGATCCAGGTCGCCCCGAGCGACGCAGACAGCTGAGGGCACGCGCGGCGTCGTGACGCCGGATCCCGCTTTTCGACGTTCACGACTCGAGAGAGCCCACGTGGCAGGGAAGCGGCGCGACGCGCCGTGGGACTCATGAGCGATTGTCCATGGCGTCGATCATCGTGGCCAGGGTGAGCACCTCGGTCTCGATTGTGGCCAGCCCCTCCAGCATCTTGGTCCGCTCCTCGTCGGCCAGCGACGGCGAGCGCCGCACGGCGCGGGTCAGCAACTGGGCACGGCCGTGGATCGTCGTCAGCGGCGTTTTCAGGTCGTGCCGGAGTTGATCGAGGGAATTGTGAAACCGGTCATGAGGGGTATCGTCCCCTGGGGACATCGCAATACCTCCCAGTAACGGTAGCTCGGCGCCATGCCCAGGCCATCGCAAGGTCCGGGCCTCCCCAACCGTCTCCGCATCGGCGGCGACCGCTCCCCTGTCCTGACTCTCCCAGCCTTTGCATTCTTTGTAGCCTTCGCAACCTTCCATAACACTTATCCGGCATTGCGATGCTCCACACCCACTACCCGACAATGCGACGCTCCACCCGCTACCCGAAGACGCTATCTCCCGTCGCCCGCTTCCGAGCCATATCGATCAGCCCTATGGGGATCTCCCAGCCAGAGTCGAACGCGCCAAGGACCAGCGGGCGTGTCATCTACACACCCGCTGGTCTGAAGTGAGGAAGCGGGGACAAGGAGGGGCCCGACAGGGGTGGGTTAGATTTCGTCTAGCGCACGTTGGCAGATCCCGGCGCCGGTCTCACTGGACTGGCTGGTGAGCCCGAAGTAGTGCCCGATGGCGCAGAAGGGGGTGGTGTCATCGGCCTGCAGCACCGCGCCGCCGGCGCCGGCAGCCACCGCACCGGCGAAGAGTCCGCGAAGCGCGTGGCAGTGGGTCATGCTGCCGCCGAGATTCCGGGTGATGCCGTCAAATGTCGTGGTCTTCATGGTTTCGCTCGCCTGCTGGCTGATCGTTGTGCCCGGGTTGTTCCGGGGCTGTCCCCATTTCAGCAGGAGCCGCGGAGCGAGACTGCCAGGCTGAGAACAGCTGGACTGTCAAATAGGGAACAGGAATACAGAGGGCCGGAGAGGGCCGGCATCCGTCGTTGCTCGCTCAGCCCCGGTAGCGCGGGTCGAGGCGACGAGAGCGGCCCCGCAGCCGCCCACTGCGGGCCAACTCGGCCACCACCACTGTCAGTACCCGCCACTGCCCGGACACTTTCACCCCGGGGAGCAGCCCATCCTTCAGCCAGGTCTGCACCCGACCGGCTGGCACCCCCAGCCGGTCCGCCGCCTCGGCCGTGGTCAACGTCGTCAGCCCAGCGTGTTCGTGCCCGACGAACCGCTCCGGCTCGACCCCCAAGCTCTGCGCCAGGGCCCGCACTGTCGAGGCCTTCGGCCAGCATCGTCCCAATTCCAACCGGGAGATCACTTCATGGCTGATGCCACTTGTCGCCGCCAGTTGGAGCTGACTCAGCCCGGCCGACTCGCGCAGGGCCCGCAGGCGGCTCCCAGCATGCCGTCGGTCCTGTCGCCAGGCCGGCACCACGCCCCCGAGGTGGGCAGTCGCATGGGTCACGGCAAGATCGGCTGGCCGGACGCGGCGCCGGCGGTCACTCACGATCGCGGGGAGTTGGCCACCGGTGATCCAGCCGTTGACGGTGGAGCGCGAGACCCCGATCGTCCGCGCGGCCTCCGTCACTGTCAACAACTCGGTCACTGGCTCAGTTGATATGGGGTGCGTCATAGTGGCATCCTAGCGCGGTTGTCTGTAACGTCGATCCAGCAGATGAACGAGCAAGTGATGAGCTTCGAGGCAAGGCGCCCTCCTGAGCCACTCCGGCGCCGTCGGAGGTCGACTGCCAGTCAGAACGGTCGCCTGGTTGCGGGTTCTGAGCACGAGTTCGTGTCGCCACAGTTTAACGCACACAAGGAAGGAACAGGGCGCCTACCACCTTCGAGCTCTCTCGGCGGCGCCTTTTCTTCCCGGGCGACCGTCACGGATCCTACGCCGGGCGTGCTGAGCAACTGGGGTGACGACTGGGATGAACCGAAACGGGGTCACGGAGTTCAGGTCGCGACGCCTACCGCAGTTCACCGCGCTGGTCGACGAAGCCTGTCGCCGCGCTCTACCCCGTCAGGGACGCGCCGTGCAGCAAGTTGTGCAGGGTCGTGGAGATCGCTTCGCCCACGAAATGGAGCCGGTGGTCCAGCGTCGGAACGCTGCTCTCACCCGCTCAGGTGGAGGAGAACTCACCGGTTTCGCTAGTCTCGCTCACCGGCCAGTGATCGGGAACTCGCACCGCTTCGTGCTCGCCGGGCCACGGTGGCATCGTACACATCACGAAACAGAGTGGCTCGGGCCCGGTCGCCCGGAACTGGAAGTGCGCTCCGGTCGGGATGGTCAGCGCCGTACCCGGCTCCACGTCGACGACCGTCTCATGGCTGCCCTGCTTCCGCCAGACCTGCCCGATGCCCTCGGTGACGTACCAGACCTCTTCAACGGTCCGGTGGGCGATGGCCAGCGAGACCTGGCCTGGGGGCAGGGTGCCGTGGGCCAGGCTGCAACGAGTGGTGCCGACCAGTAGGCGGATCTCGGAGTTGTCCGGCGCGAGCACGTCGTACTCGTCACCCAGATGCTTGGTAGCGAACGCCTCCGCGTAGTCTCCCGACTCTGGGTCCATCGCTGCTCCCCCTGTCGTCGCGGATCCCGAGGAGCGCGAACCGACACCCGACGACTCTCCGCCGATTCAGATCGCGCCCGGTGCAGCTACCGCGGGACGAACTCCCCAACCTTCACAAACTCGTTCAAGGGCAGCACGATATCCACACAGTACGGATTGACGAGAGTTTTCAGGAGGCCCATGGCCGGGGCAACGAAACGACCGTGGTCGCACGACGCGTTGAGCGGGGTAAGCGGGCAGGGCCACTGGTGTCTGACCGATCCTAGAGGTTGCTCTCCCGTTCGGCGGTGTGCCACGCGCGGGGGACGATCTGCCGCGTCGACTCCACGGCGCCGGCGTTAGTCTGATGGCCGTCTTTGCTCAGCTCGCGCTCGACTACGCCCGGCATGATCTCGTTGATCCGCTCAATGGCCTGGGCGTAGTCGGTGAGGTTCCCTTCCGCCATCGTGGCGACCCGCTGATTTCCCAGCCCAAGCGCGGTGGTGTAGAGCATCGAGTAGCTGATGGCGGCGAGGCTGAACGCGGCGTAGTCGTCGCGCAGGGACTTGGAGATGCCTTCGGTCCGGATCAGATCGACGACGCCCGCGGCTTTGCCCAGGAGAGCGGAGCCGGCCGCCTTGATCGGGTTGCCTAGCGTCGAACCGCTCTCCTCTTGGAGGGCGATCAGGGCATCGCGATGCCGCTTAACCATGTCGTGGAAGCTCTGCACCGCGCTTGCAGCCGTGGCATCGTCTTTCACTTCATCGAGTTGGCGATCGAGCGCCTCTTCGATGTGGGATTCCAGAGCGACCATGTCGCCGACATAGTCGGCGATCGTCTGCTCGTGCTTGGTCTGCACATTCCCATTCGTCTCGTTCGAGCTCGTCATTCGTGCACTCCCCTGGTTCAGATTGGCGTTCCATCCACCCCGCAGGAGCGCACAGACTGTGCCATCTCCTCCCAGACGCTCGCCGAAAACGGCCGTTCGGATGGGGGATTGCGACCGCTCTTGGGTAGGGAACGAACGAGACAAAGAGTTCGAAGAAGTTAAAGGGTTTGAAGAGTTTGAACGTGTGGGGAACCGGGGGAGCAGATTCTTTAGACCCTTGCCCCAACCACCACCACATCCAAAAGGGCACCTAGTATTCAGCCCCATTGAGGAGGCGAATATTGGCACCTCTGCTAGGTGGGAGAGCGGGCAAGCAGGACGCGTGAGATCAGAGGGAGGATCACGGTGCGCTGGAAGCGGGACAGGCAAGGCCGGCCCACCTTCGACAGGTGGCGGGGATTGTTCGTCGCCGGTCTGGCGGTGTTCCTCTCCGGACCAGCCCAGACTTACGGGGTCTCGCCCTTCGTGGAGCCGATGCCGCGTGAGCTCGGGCGGTCGCGTTCGCTCTTCTCCAGTGCCTACTCGATCGGCACCCTTGTCAGTGCCGGGGCCCTCATTCTGGCCGGTCGTCAGATCGGCCGCGTCGGCAACCGCCGTGTTCTATCGGTCGCCGCGGTCGGTTTCGGCGGCGCGCTCCTGCTCCTGAGCGTGGCCAGCTATGCGCTAGCGATCCTCGCCGGCTTCGCCCTGCTGCGGACCTGCGGGTTCGGGGTCCTCGGTCTCGGCACACGAACTCTGGTTCCCTTCTGGTTCGTCCGCCACGCGGCCGTGCCTTCAGCCTCCTGGGCCTGGCAGGCTCGCTCAGACTGGCCGCCGTCCCGCCGGCCAACAAGCTCCTGATCGAGGCCTTCGGCTGACGGGACGCCTGGAGGATCGACGCGCTCGTCATCAGGCTGGTCCTGCTGCCGGCAGTGGCCCTCCTGATCCGCAACTGCCCCGAAGAGATTGAGCAGACCCGCGACGGGATCCGTCGGGTGGATCGACTCAATGCCGGCGGCCCTGATCCCGCAGCGAATCCGGACGCGGGGTTGTCGCCACGGGAGGCCTCTCGGACCGTCGCCTTCTGGGGTCTCGTTGGCGCCAGCGTCGTACCGTCCCTCGTCGTCACGGGCCTGGCCTTCAACCAGGTTGCCACCCTCACCGACCGCGGACTGCCGAGCAGGCTGGCGGCCACGACCTTTGCCGTCGAGTCGGCCACCGGGGTGCCCACCGCCTTGCTGGTCGGGTGGCTCACGGGCCAGTTTCCGGTGCGCTACGTCCTCGCCGCCGGTCAGCTCTGCCTGGCGGTCGCCATGGTTTCGCTGCTGCTGTCGTCCCAGACACCGGAGTTCGCAATCCTCTACTCGGCCCGGCGCGGCGCCTCCTCCGGCCTGTGGATGGTCGCCGCCGACGTGGCCTGGCCGGCCTATTACGGTCGCCGCCACCTCGGCAGCATCTGTAGCGTCGGCTTCTCCGTGGGGGTCACCGGCGCGGCCCTCGGCCCGTTGCCCTTCGGGCTCGCCTACGATCTCCTCGGCGGCTATGACCCGGCGATCGCGGCGCTGCTCGTGCTACCCGTGGCCGCGACCGGTGCGGTGCTGCTGGCGAAGCCCCCGGTCCTGGATGGTGACTACAGCGTTGCCCACCGGTAGCGCTCCGGGGACCCGTGCCGCAGTGGGTCCGCAAGCGCACTTCCCCTGCTGTCATTCTCAACAGTTGCTCATGACCCTAAAGGTTACGACCGGGGCATGAAAATGATCGCTCCAGCTCCGTGCGGCTCTGCCGAGCTAGTGGGTTGGGCCTATATTCAGACCGGATAGAGATGGCTGCCTGTTGCGAGCGTTGCGAGGGTATTGGTCTCACCCCACCACGTGGGATGACTGACGGCCTGGGGAGGAGTTCTGGCGCAAACCAGCCAGATGGGGGTTGACATGCGACCCGAAGGGTGTACGCTACGCCGTATCCGGGACAAACCATGTGGGGTCCGGTCCGCCCCCTCTAGAAGCCCGCTCGGGGCTCATTATCTCCCCTTCGGGGAAGTCCATCTGCCCGGCGTCCACGGCGGGCGCCTGCGCAGGCCACGTGAGAGGAGCGTCCGCGATGACACCAAGCAGTTCTGCACAGATCGCGTCGTTGCTTCCCTTGTCACGCCGTGCCCTGGTCGGCTCCAGCCTGGCCGCAGCAGCGGTCTGGCGCGTTGGCGCAGCCCCCGCGCTCGGTGCTTGGCAGGAGGCGTTGTCTGATCCGACCACCTGGCGCCTCTGGCTGCTCGATGCCGTCGATGAACTACGTCCCGCTGCGCCAGGCGACCCGACCCCGACCGAGATCGACGAGCTGCGTGGCTACGAGAGCCGGCGGAACGATGAGTCCGCGGCGATGGTAACGCGCTGGGGAAGTGGTCCTGCGGTCATCCCCTGGGTGCAGGTGGGACTCGATCTGGCCGATGAGTTCGGGCTCTCCGGTCCACGGGATTCACGCGCCCAAGCCTTGCTCCGGACGGCCCTCTATGACACCGTCCTCGCCACGCTCGATGCTCAGGGAGCGTACGCGCGCGAGACTCCTTCCGTCGCTGACCCGAGTCTCACGCCGATGGAGGGCGTCGCTACGGATGGCCCCTCTTTCCCGTCGATCCACGCCGCCGTGGCGGGGGCCGCGAGTACGGTGCTCACCTACCTCTTCCCGGACGCGGAGGCTGGTCGCTTCGAGACACTTGCCGAGGAAGCCGCGACCTCGCGCCTCTTGGCTGGGGCGAACTACCCGAGCGACGTCGAGGCCGGCCTCGCCCTCGGGCAGGCGGTGGGAGAACTGGCGGTGGCCCGGGGCAAAGCCGATGGCTCGGATGCTGTCTGGGACGGCAGTGGCCGCTTGACCGGCGAGGGGTACTGGGTACCGACCCCACCTCGGTTTGTCGAGAATCCGGTCGAGCCGCTGGCCGGGACGTGGGAGACCTGGGTGCTGCCGAGCGGAGATGCCGTACGGCCGGCACCACCACCGGAGTACGGATCGCCCCTCTGGCAGGCCGAACTCGAGGCGGTGCAGGATGCGACATCCAGGCGCACGCTCGAGCAAGTGCGCATCGTCGACTACTGGGCCGGTAAGGGGCCGTTCATCTCGTTCACCGAGTACGCCCTCGATTTGATCGAACGCGACGGACTCGATGATGCCCACGCGGCACGCGTTCTGGCCCTGATGAGTGTGGCACAGGCCGATGCGGTCATTGCCGTCTGGGACAGCAAATACACGTGGTGGACGGAGCGGCCGATCACTGCAGATCCGGATCTGGATATGCTCCTGCCAACCCCGGCATACCCGTCCTACCCGTCTGGCTTCTCGGCGGCCGTAGGGTCAGCCGCCGTGGTGCTCGGGCATCTCTTCCCGCGAGCCGAGGTCGATTTGCTGGCAGCCGCAGCTGAGGCCGCCGCCCAGCGCTGCTGGGCGGGCATCCATTTCCCGATCGACGACGACGTTGCGCTGGAGATGGGTTACCAGGTCGGCCGCCTGGTAAACACCATTGCGCGCGCCGACGGCGCCGAGTAGCCGGGGGCGCTACCAGCGCCAATCGAGGACGGTATCACCAACGTCCTGACACCTTCCCCGCGCCCGCGAGTGAAAAGTCTCGCGGGTGCGGCCGTCCGGCCGGTGATGATCCCTTTCGGTGGGAAACCCGTACCGAGGAGTTTTTGACCAGGCAGCCATGACCCTGGGTGTCACGACCGACGCAATGAATTTCTCCATCCCCCGCCGTCGCGCAGACGAGCGTCCTGGGTCTCAATTCAGGGGAGGCCGCGCGATTCTCGGACCAACGACTTCCCCAGGACCGAGTTGATGCTCGAGGATGCGCTTGCCGAGGGCGACCGCATCCTCTTTCGCTCGGCAGTGCGCGGTACCTACGATGGTGAGTCTCCAGGGCATCGCACCGACAGGCGTCCGGGTGACCGTGGCCCTTCTCGACATGGTGCGTATGCCGGAATGGTTATTTTTGTCGCGCAGTGGGGTGCGCTCAATTTTCTCGATCCCTGTGCCAATTGCGCACCACCGTCTCGCCAGCGCCGGGCCGACGCCGGGCTAGCCGCGAGCGGCGGTCTGCCCGGACTCTCTGGCCGCGGCGTTCACTGGCCTCCTGCCACGACCCCGACGGGGGTCAGGACCCATGACCTCATCGCAGGTACAACTAGGCCAGCGTGGTAGCTGCGGCAGAATGTTGCCGCACTTCGGGAATCACCTGCTCGGCCAGGAGCCGCACGGTCTCTATATCGTTGCCATAAACGAACGCGATGAAGTACTGCAGGCCCGCGTCGAGGAGGCGGCTGAAGTGAGCAATCGTCTCCGTCGGGGTTCCAGCAACAATGCTATCTACGGTGATCTCGCGTACCCATTCCGGGAGAAAGCGCTCCACCTTTTCCGCTACGCGCGCGGTCGATTCGGCGATGACGAGGGGGTACGTAGTGTGGGTGCGCAGCACCGAGAGCGGTGGCCGGTCGAACAATGCGCAATGGCGGTCTAGCGCTTCCATACGGTGGCCAATCGCCTCGACGCCCTGCACCCCGCCCGCGTAACCGTGCTCGCCGAAGTTGGAGGCATCGGCACATTGCGCCAGCTGCTTGAGCGTGACTCGCTCTCCGCCACCCGCGATGAGCAGCGGGATGCGTGGTTGCTGCACGGGTCCGGGTCGCAATGGCGGAGCATCGATGCCAAACGAGGTCATGGGAGGAATACGATCCTCCTCACCCCAGAGATGGCGCAGGAGCATGACGATCTCGCGCAGAGTCTCCTGCCGCTCCCGGGTACTGCGCCACGGCAAACCCATCTGCGTGAATTCGCGTTCTATGTCGCCGATTCCTAACCCTACCACCAAACGGCCGCCGCTTATTTGGTCGATGTCGAGGGCGGTCCGGGCCAGGACCACCGGATTCAGGTAGTCGACGCACGCAACCAGCGAGCCGAGGCGGATCGTTTGGGTGGTGGCCGCAAGCGCGGCAAGGGTCGTCCAGCAGCCGGGAGAGAGGACCGGATGGTCTCTGGACCAGAAGGCATCGAACCCGAGTTCCTCCAGTGTGGCGACGAACGCGTTGAGCGCAGCCCAATCACCGCGCGGACCATTGGCGATGCCGAAACGGACCTCGGCGTTGCAGTCCTCAACCCACGGGTGGGTGACCCAGGTTGGAGACCGGCCAATCGCCGCCGTCATCGTGTCCATCCCCGCAAGCTAAGGGACGCCGCACGAACCGGCGGCGGCCGCCAACTGAGCAGCGCCGCTCCTAGGGCAAAGACCGGTAGTCCAAGCGCCAACGATTGGTAGCCAGAAACGGCGAGCAGCGCTCCTCCGATGATGCCTCCCCCTGCCGCCCCAAGATTGAACAGCGACCCGCTCAGCGTCATCGTCGTCCCGGCTCCACTCGGGGTCTCCGCCGTCAGCAGCGCCGTCATCGCCACCCCTTCAATCCCCATCATCAGGGATGCCCCCGTGATCAAGACGATTGACCCGGTCGTCCCGACACGCCCGGAGAAGGCCAGGGCAATCAGCAGGGCGGTGGCGAGATAGCCGATGACGACCAGCGGTCGCGTCGGGACGCGAGCGAGGGGACCGCCGACGGCGAGGCTGCCCAGGCAGTACCCCGTCCCGGCGCTCATGTAGACCAGCCCCACGTGGCCGGTCCCCAGCCCCAACCCCTCCACCAGAAATGCCCCGAGGTAGGTCAAGAGCCCAAACCAGCAGACGGCGCCAACCACGGTCGCCCCATAGAGTCGGCGCATGGCGCCATCCCGCAGCAAGGGACGGTACGGCGCCAGGATGGCGTCGAAGCGCAATGGGTCGGTGGGCTGGCGATGATCCCGAGGCAGCCACCGAATGGCCAGGACCACGACGGCGAGCGCGGCGCAGCCGGCGAGAACGAACGCGACCCGCCACCCGGCGACTGTCCCAATCGCCGCCAGAAGCGGCACCCCGATGATGGCGGAGCCGGCTTGGGCGGCAGTGGTCCACCCGATCGCTCGCCGCGCCGCCGTCCCGCTGAACGCGGTCCCGGCGATGGCGAACGAGGACCCGAGTACCCCGGCATCGGTGACTGCCCCGGCAACACTCGCCAGCAACAACAGCAGGAAGGTCGGGGCCAGTCCGAACACGAAGAGGCACAGCGAGGCCGCCACCAGCCCGCTGACGATGAGCCGGCGATAGCCGGAGCGATCGGAGAGGGGGCCGATGACCAGACCCAGCACCACGCTGAGCCCTAGCATGACCGACATGATCTGTCCGAGGAGGGGGACGCTCACCTGCAAATCGTGCGCGATCTGGGGGAAGAAGATCGGGGGAACGATGAAGACCAGGGCGGCGACGAAGGTGCCAAACCCGAGGGCGATCAGCGTCCGGCGATCGTTCGCATCGGTGGCATGAGCGACAGGTGCTCCGCCTGACGTTGACGGAACATCGGCGACGACGGTGATGGGCACGATCTGGACATCGGCGTCCATCGCAAACAGGCCTTTCGCTGGCGGCTGACCCAAGGCAAGACAGGCTGGTCACAGAACCAGGGGGAGTGTGCGGGAGCCTGAACAGGGCCCGTGGTCATCAGCAGACGCGATGCGCTCCAGCGAAAGACTCGGAGTGTTCCTACGCTACACCTATTCTCATCAGTGTCAAGCCCGTTCGTCTCTTGCGTGCGAGATCCTCAATGAGAGGCATCACCCGCGCCGGGACTGTCACCACTGATGATGCCGCATGCACCCATCCTGCGTTTTCCCGTAAGTGCGAACGGGAGGACCGTACGGCGTTAGGCCGACGCTCGCATGACGTCCTGTGCCACCGCCTCGGCCTCCGCAATCGCTTCCTCGAGGGTGAGAGCTCGACCCGCCTCCCGCGCCGCAGTGAGCCGTTGCTCTCCCAGCGCTGCCGACAGCGCGCTCAGGCAACGATCGCGAACCGGCTGGTCTCTAGGGAAGATCGGGACGCCAAGAAATCCAACGATTCTTTCCGAGGCGCCAAGGAGTCGGGCACCGACCTCCGGGCGACCCGATGTGGCGGCAACTCCCGCCAGTCCCAGAAGTGTGCTGGACACAAGTAACGAAATGCTCAGGTCCTGGGCTCGGCTGAGACTATCCAGATAGAGCAGGGCCGACTGTGCGTAGTTCCCGGTGCAGAAATTGACGGCGGCTAGCCCGGCCTGTGCGTCGATCGGCCCCCAAGCTCCCTCGAGTCCCTTGAGTGCGAGCCGCTCTTGGTACCGCTTGGCCGCGCGTTCGAACTGCTCCTGGGCCAGGCTGATGTCCCCGAGCATGAGGAGCGCGACGGCCGAGGGAGCAATCGCATTCGGCTCGCTTTCGGCAAGCTCTCCAAGGCGACCGTAGGCGTCGGCGACCAACTCTTCCGCCCGGTCATAGTCACCTCGCCGGTACGACACAAATCCGGCGATGGCTAGCGCCTGTCCAACCAGTAACGGATCCGCCAGTTCCCGCGCCAACGCAAGCTCTTCGTCGGAGAACTCCGCGGCTCGGGCGTAATCGCCCTGGAACGCCGCCATCATCCCGCCCGCAGCAAGGGTTTCGTTCCGACCCGCGGACGCACGGTGGCTGGACTGCTCAAGTGCTCGTTCGACCCACTGTAGACCCTCACGGTACAGACCGGGAGCTATCCAGACCCCATGCGCCATCGCGCTCATGCGAAGCAGCGCGTCGACATCGTTCTGCTCATCGAACCAGGCCAGGGCAAGCCGCACGTTGTCCCGCTCGAAGGCTACGCGGGTCAGCCATTCCAGACTCATGCTCCCGATGAGCGACGGGAAGCTGGAGCAGAACTGGAGGAAGTAGGTCGCATGCCGTTCCCGCGCGGCGTCCAGCTCCTCAGCCAGGATCACTTGCTCCAGACCGTATTCCCGCACCGTTTCCAGCATCAGGTAGCGCGGCTCGCCATCAAACCCGGTCGTCTGGCGCACCAGACTCTGCTCGATCAACGCGCCGATATTCCCGAGGAGATCGGGCGGAGTCCCCAGGTCGACTACCGCCGCCGCGGCCTCCACCGTGCAGCCGCCGGTAAAGACGGACAGACGTCGGAAGAGCCGTTGTTCCTCTGCGGCAAGCAGGTCATAGCTCCAGGCAATCGCGTCGCGCATCGTTCGCTGGCGGGCGGGCAGATCACGCCCGCCACCGGTCAGCAGGGGCAACCGCTGCTCGAGTCGGGACAGGAGTGCCGCCGGGGGGAGCAGCTTGATTCGGGCTGCGGCAAGCTCGATGGCGAGTGGTAAGCCGTCAAGGCGCCCGCAGATACCGGCGACAGCAATTGCATTCTCCGATGTGAGCGTGAAGTCCGCGCTTGCCGCCCGCGCCCGCTCGACAAACAGTGTCACCGCGGCCACACGCTCCAGGTCATCGAGCGCCGGCAGCCGGGATGGATCGGGGAGGGGCAGCGGCGCCACCGCGATCTCGCGCTCAGCCCGGATGTGCAGTGGTTCCCGGGTCGTGGCCAGGATGGAGAGGTTCGGGCAGGTTGCCAGCAGGGCGGCAATATCAGATGCCGTCTCCAGCACCTGCTCGCAGTTGTCGAGGACCAGCAGGAGATGGCGCTCCTGAAGATGCCGGACGACGGTTTCGCGCAGCGGGGCATCCGGGGTCTCTCGGACACTGAGAACGGTGGCAATAGCCGGCATAACGAGGTCCGGATCGGTGATGGGTGAGAGATCGACGAAGAAGACACCGTCCCGATATCGGTCCGGCGCGCCAGCCGCGACCTCCAACGCCAGGTGGGTCTTCCCCGTTCCTCCAGGACCGGTGAGGGTCACGAGGCGAACATCATCCTGCGCCAGGAGGTCGGACAGCGCCGACAGCTCGGCCTCCCGCCCGATCAGGCGTGTAGGAGGAATCGGGAGCGTCGTCGGCGAAGGACGGCTGCGCGGCGGGGATGCGGGGGATTCCACCTCAGGGCGGGCCACGGCGAGGAGATCGGCCCGGTCTTCCTTCCCGAGCCCGAGGGCGTCGGCGAGCATCCGCACAGTCTCCAGTCGCGGCGCGCGGTGAACGCCCCGCTCCAGATCACTGAGCGCCCGCACGCTTACCCCAGCGCGCTCGGCCAGCTCCTCCTGGGAGAGCGCCGCCGCATTGCGGTGCCGTCGCATGAGATCTCCGAAGCGAGGAAGATCGCGTGTCGCCATGCCAGCCCATTTCCAACGGAGATTCAAGCAACGCTGCAGTGAAGGGGCTCAGTGCGCATCGTAGCACCCGGTCACTAGGTGGATTTCCTGCCTTGTGCCGGTGAAGGGTGGGTGAGAGGTGGGCGAGAGGTCGCTGGAAGGTGTGGCCGGTGATGTGTCGCGGGCGCACTGTAGGAGCGTGCCACAACGAGGCTGGCACAGAGGACAGAAAGACACCGGAGGCACGCCATGTTCCCCCACGCGGACACGCTCTACACGATTCAGGCGCTGGACTATGAGCAGAAGCTGCGACAGGCCGCGAGCGAGCGACTCGCTGCCGGTGCCCAAGTGGACAGGCGCCAGGCTGTGATCGTGCCAGCGTCCGCCGGCCGGGTCGCGGCAATCCTGTGCGGTGGGTTGCTGACGCGGTTGCGCGGCACAAATCGGGTACGGCTGTCACCAAAACTGACGACCGGCTCCGTGCAGCGCGCACCGGGCGTGAGCTAAAGACGAGTCCCAATTCCCGACCACGTATTTGTCGTTCGTGCCGTTGAATGGCAATCGGCATCGCTGCTGTGAACAACGCTGTCGTTCATAGCGCTATGGTGCCCCAGCCTGGCATACGCCGCTGCTTTGAAAAACTTTGTCTTTCACAGCCCCGTGTTGCCCCACCCGAGCATACGGCACTGCTTTGAAAAACTTTGTCTTTCACAGCGCGGTGGTGTCCCAGTCGAGCATACGGCGCTGCTTATGAAAAACGCTGTCTTTCACGTCGTGGTGGCGCCGCCACGCGGCCTGCCCACTCGGAAAGGAAGTGCTGACATGGTTCAGGCACAGCTCTCCTCAGGCCCTGCCTCAGGCATTGATCAGACAATGACTTTAGAAGGGCCACTCTTGCCTGCCCCGGCATTCGCGAACATCCCCGCCCGCGGATTCATGGATCCTGATGTGCTGGATGCGCAGACTGCGTTTTTTGTCCGGTTCCTGGACATTCTTCACGACACGGACGCGGTGAGAACAAGCCATCGTCGTACAGTGGATCTCCTAGGTGTGCAGGACGGGTTCCATCTCCTCGATGTCGGCTGCGGTACTGGGAATTTCACCCGCGAGGTCGCACCGCTCGTTGGGCAATCGGGTCGGCTTGTCGGCATTGACCTGAGTCCAGCACTTATCGGTGTCGCCGGCCAGCGCGCGGTAGGCCTGGACCTGGCGATCGACTTCCGCATCGCGGATGCGCAAGAGTTGCCGTTCGATGACGCGACGTTTGATGGCTGCCGCATCGAGCGCGTGCTGCAATACCTCGATGATCCGCGCCGAGCGCTGACTGAAATGGTGCGCGTGACCAAGCCCGGCGGTCACATCGTGGCCGCTGAGGTCGATTGGGATACGTTCACCAATGACCTGCCCAACATTGACCGGGATGTCTATCGTCGCGTGAGTCGCACGAAGAGCAACAGCGCTGGCAACGGCTGGATGGGCCGAGAGCTTCGCCGTCATCTCCTCGATCTAGCGTTGGATGATGTCACGAGCGAGGGATTCGTCGTGATCAACACCGACGCCGCCACTGTGCTCGATGACCTCGGCAGCCGCCTTGCTACGCAACGAGTCAGGGATGCTGGAGCGATCAGCGCTCAGGACTGCACGGACCTCATTGAGGCGGAGGAGGCCGCGGGACGTGCCGGGCGCTACTTCGCCGCCTTCTCGCTCTTCGTGGCGAGTGGACAAAAACCATTGCCCTAAGTCACTGCAGCGCTTTGATGAGGCGTCCTCGTGTCATCAACGATGGGGCGCGAGCTCCAAAAGCACTGCTCATCGGCCATCTTCAAGCAATCAGCATTTCCCGAGGTACCTGCCGCAACCGGGTCCCGTCATCGACGATCTTCATGCAATCAGCATTTCCCGAAGTACCTGCCGCATCTGGTTCCCGCGTGAGGGGCGATCAGGGGGCTGAGCGGTGACGGGAAGGGCTTGTCCGAGTTGTTGCCCGCGGTGGGAGGGGATCGGCGAGGACCTCGATCTCGTCCAGGCAGGTCTGGGGATTGAAGACGTTTGGGGCGGTGCGCCAGGCGCCGGGCTCCAACCGAATGTCGCTCAACTCCTCGACGTTGAGGCAGCGCCACTCGCCTCCAGGCGGCAGCCCCGTCTGGCTGCCGCCGGCGTACTGGTAGACCAGGACGTGGGAAACACCTCGCTTGGTCCCGAGGGCGTGCGGACTGAAGATGCGCTCCTCGTCATGGTAGCGAGCGACGACCTGCTGCTTGCTGCTGATAGCTTCGCTCAGGATCGTATAGGCATCCATCGTATGGGTCCTCTCCGCGGCCTCCCGGCCGTCTCATCTCCTGACAGGCAAGATGCGGGCCGCCCCTCTCCCCTGCGTTGCGCGCCTTCCGTGCGACAATTCCGCGAAAGATTGCTACAGAGACGAGCTCAGGAGACGGACGATGGCCGATCTTCCGTCCGGCACCGTAACGTTTCTCTTCACCGACATCGAAGGCAGCACCAGGCGCTGGGAGACCGACCGGCAGGCGATGAGTCAAGCCGTCGAGCGGCACTTTGCCCTGCTTGGGGAGGCGATTGCGACCCACGACGGCGTCCTCTTCAAGACGATCGGCGACGCCGTGCAGGCGGCATTCCCCACGGTGCCCAAGGCGATCGCCGCCGCCATCGACGCACAGATTGCGCTGCGCCGGGAGGACTGGGGCGATCTCGGGCCTATCCGCGTTCGCATGGCGATTCACGCGGGGGACGCCACCCCGCGTGATGGCGATTACCTCGCCCCGGCGCTCAATCGCCTCGCACGCGTCCTCGGCACGGGGTACGGGGAGCAGATCCTCCTCACGGACACGGCTCGCGCCCTCGCCTCCGCGCTGCCGGTCGGCTACGCGCTCCAGGATCTCGGCCGGCACCGCCTGCGCGACCTACTCGAAGCTGAACACCTCTTCCAGCTCTGCGGACCCGGACTCCCCGCCGAATTCCCGCCCCTGAAGAGTCTCGATCGGCAGCCGAACAATCTCCCGGCACAACCAACGCCCCTGATTGGCCGGGAGGCGGAGCTTGCCTCCCTGCACGCCACGCTCACCGCGCCCGACACCCGGTTGATCACCCTGATTGGACCCGGGGGCACGGGAAAGTCGCGACTTGCATTGCAGGTCGGGGCCGAGGTGCTCGAGACCTTCCCTGACGGCGTCTGGTGGGTGCCACTTGCCCCCGTCGCGGACCCGGAGCTCGTGCTGCAGGCAATCGCCGCCCCGCTTGGCGTGCGGGAGAACCCGGGTGAGCCATTGCTGACGACGCTGGGATCCCATCTCAAGTCCCGGCGCACCCTACTCCTCCTCGACAACCTGGAGCACCTCCTCCCGGTCGCCCCGCAGCTCAACGCGCTGCTCGACGCCGCTCCCGGACTCGTCATGCTGGTCACGAGTCGGGAACCGCTCCGGTTGCGCGCAGAGCGCGAGTTCCCAGTCAGCCCGCTGCGGCTTCCCCCGCCGAGCGCAGCGCTCTCCGCCGAGGCCGCACTTGCGTTTCCGGCAGTCCGTCTCTTTGTCGAGCGGGCGCAGTCCGTCAAACCGGCCTTTCAGCTGGATGCTGGCAGTGTCGCCGCCGTCGTGGCGATCTGCCGGCGTCTGGATGGCCTCCCGCTCGCGATCGAGTTGGCCGCCTCCCGCGTGCGCCTGCTTACTCCAGCCGCTCTCCTGGCCCGCCTCGATCACCGCCTGGCGATCCTCACCGGTGGGGCACGTGACCTCCCGGCGCGACAGCAAACCCTGCGCGCGACGATCGCCTGGAGTCACGAGCTCTTGCCTGCTCCTGAACGTGCCCTCTTCGCGCGTCTGGGGGTGTTCACTGGTGGCGCCACGCTCGACGCCGCGGAAGCGATCTGCAGCGCCGCCGGGGGCTTGCCCCTCGATCTCCTCGACGGAATCGACTCGCTTGTCCAGAAGAGCTTGCTCCGTCAGGAAGAAGGTCCCGGCGGCGACGCTCGCTTCAACATGCTGGAGACGATCCGCGAGTTCGCCGTGGAACGGCTGCAAGAGTTGCCGGAAGCGGAGGAGCTGCGACAGGCGCATGCCGATACGTACCTGGCATTGGCCGAGCTCGCGGATCAGGACGACTTCACGGATGAAGTCGATCTCCTCAACCGGCTCGAAGCCGATCACGCCAATCTTCGCCAGGCGATCAGCTACTACGAGCGACAGGGTGGCGCTGGCCTCGTCCAACGGGTTCGCCTGGCGGCCCACCTCGCCTATTTCTGGTGGCTTCGTGGCCACTTCAGCGAAGGACGCGGCATTCTCGAGCGTGCCCTTGCAACCTCTGGCGACATTCCTGCATCTGACCGCGCGGCCGCCATCTCCGGGGCGGCGTTCCTGGCCGAAGCGCAGGGAGATCTGGAACGCGCGCATGCGCTTCACGAAGAGGTTCTGACACTCTACCGGGAGTTGGTCGACATGAAGGGAGTCGCGGGAGCACTTGGCGGGCTTGGGACCATTGCTCGCCTGCGCGGTGACCTGGACACGGCGCGCGCGCGTCACCAGGAGGCGCTTGAGGCCTGGCGGAATGCCGGTGATACGGCCGGAGCTGCCGGCGCGCTCCTCGACCTCGCCTTGATACGCCAGCTGGGGGGCGACTACGCGAGAGCAGAGCCGGAGCTGTTAGAGGGGCTCACTCTCTTCCGGCAGGTGAGTGACCGCTCCGGCGAAGCCCACGCGCTCAACCGGCTCGGATTCCTGGCCACCGCAACGGGAAACCTCCCCAATGCGATCGAGCGGTTCGGGGAGAGTCTCGAACTATGGCGCGCCCAGGGCAACCAGCAGATGATCGCCGCGGACCTGCACAATCTC
Source organism: uncultured Chloroflexia bacterium (assembly GCA_963751075.1). Taxonomy (GTDB): domain Bacteria; phylum Chloroflexota; class Chloroflexia; order Thermomicrobiales; family UBA6265; genus JACCXM01. The sequence continues at coordinate 121,351 of CAVVTE010000019.1, forward strand.
GGCGAAGCGCACCACCTCAGCGGTTCGCTCGACGAAGCGGAACGTCTCTACCGGGAAGCCCTGGCTCTCTTTGACGAGCTGGGTGATGTTGGTGGCCGGGGATTTGCCCTGTGCCACCTCGGATTACTCGCCCTCGATCGCGGAAAGCCCCTCGAGGCCCGAGAACTTCTTCTCCAAAGCCTGAAGCTGCGCTGGAGCGCGGGTCTGCGTGGGTTGGCCGCCGACACCCTCGAGGCGCTAGCGGAGGTCACGTGGAACCTCGGCGATGGGGACCAGGCAGCCGTCATCATCCGGGCCAGCAGCCAACTCCGGGCAGAGACCGGCGTAGCCCGGCAACCCGTCTACGAGGCGCGCTACCAACGCATGGTGCAAGCGGTAGCGACCAAAACCCCGACAGCAGAGCCGATCGATGTGGGTGCCATCGTGGCGACGTTGATGGGCGCGGCACCGCTGGCCGCTGCGGCCATGCGCTAGAGCGGGGTCAGCGCGGGTCACGCTAGCGGCGGCGATAGCTGCCAGTGATGACTGATGGGCCGGTCGGGGGGCGGCACTCTGCGCGACACGGGTCTTCGCCCTCGGGCACGTACCTGTGTCTGGCAACAATTAGGCTCCCGGCTCGCTTCTTCACAGATAATCAGCTTCGGCCCGATGCAGCAGATGACATCATCCGGACGGGACTCATCACCAGCCACGAAGCACGCGCCCTCCGCACAACCACAGTCGCCACCGCAGCTGCACAGCCCGTTCTTGCAGCAGACTTCGCGCTTGTACGTCTCCTCTCCCGTCAATGGATCCCTGAGGGGGTAGAGGTAATTGTGGCATTGGGAACATTGCCTTCTTGGGTGACTGCCGCCCCGATCGGCAAGGGTCTGTGAGCTGGAGCGGAGGATGCCACTGCTGAGGATGACGGCGAGCGCGCCACGTCGGGAGCGTTTTGAAGCAAGTACACGAGCTAACGCGTCAAATCGATTACGATCCATTGTCGAGCCCTTTGCTTGGACGCTGTCTGAGTTGCGAGATAACGCGCACTGGACAACCGGCTGCGGAGGATTGTAGTTCAGCGGGCGATTCTCGCCGACAAGGATATCCCTGCGGATACCCACACGTGCCACCCCGGTCGACCATACAGGTCACGGGCCCCGCGTCGAGCGCCAACGATCTTTATTCACCGCTCGGGAATGGCAAGGGAACCCGGAAGCGGCAGTTCGAGCAAGCGATAGTGGCTGCCGTGCACCCGCCGGGGCAACTCGACCCCGATGCGGTGGTGCCGGGTTACATCGGCGCGCCGCAATGCGCGAACACTGCTTAGGCAGGCCAGACTTGATCCAGCCAGCGGCAGGGGCGTCTTAGCGGCGGCGATAACTGCCAACTATTCCAGATGGCAAGATGCATGAATCACAGGGGTTCGGGCCCTCGTTGAGGCAACACTGGGAATTTTCAGGGTTTCTTGGGCAATACACGAGCTTCGGTCCCGTGCAGCAGGTTTCGTCTACCGGTGCAGAGGTCGCCAGGTCAATAACGAAAAAGCATTGATCCCCACAGCACTTTCCGCCGCAACTGCACGCCCCATCCTTACAGCAGAAGCCAGGCTCGAAGGTCTTGGGAGGGACGCACCCGGCTGAATCACACACCGTATCGTTCTCATGACCCTGGCCGTTGCTCTTCTCGTGGCCCTCGCCGCGGTGTTTGTGATGGCCCTTCCCCTTGGATTTGCTGACCTTGGCAAGGACCGGTGCACCGTGGGCGAGGAGAGTGGTGCCAAGGAGTGCACCCACCAGATTGCGCCGGGATTGGGGAGATGCAAACATGCGGGCCAGCGCATCGAACTGCTCGCGATCCATCGTCGCGCCTTCCTGACTGTTGCTTACTAGTACTGGATGTCGCGAATCACACAGCCGCGTGCGGGTGATTGTAGCTCAGCCAGAGACCCCCATCGACGAGCCGACCCTCCATTCGAATAGCCTCACCTGTCATGGAGTTCGGAATGGCACCCTCGTGAAACGAGCGTATTGCTGGCAATTCGTCCGCCATGCATCTCGCTGAACTCACGTCGGCAAGCAGCGAATCGCGACCGGGCAATCTCTAGCGCGGCCCCCTCGTTTCGAGTGGCTGGGGATAGGCCCACCGGCAGATGGATGTCCCGGGTGAGGAAGTTGGGGCAGGGATTGACGGCCTCTTGCTGACCGTTCCTTGCCGAAACACATATCAGTTTGCTCGATCAGTCACGCGCCCCACCCGAGCACCCCTGACCCGGCGGATCGCTTGTGCGCCGGGTCAGGGGTGCTCGGGAACAGGCCCGTCCTGAACCGGAAGCGGGATCGCAACGAGACCATGATGGCATGGAGAGTGCAAGGGGCAGTCGCACCGGGGAGCATCGACCCACGGGGTTTGGAGCAGAGGGAGGTTCCTGTGGCAGACGCGCAACAGTCAGCGGCGGAGGCGCAGCAGACGTTTTTCCGCGTGACCGACAACATTCCCGAGGAGACCTGGTACTGGGCAGCCCTCGGCTCGATCGGCATCTCAGCGCTGCTCAAGCTGGCCAACAAGGACGACTGGGCCATCTTCGTGGGACAGTGGCCGCCCACGTTCCTGCTCTTCGGGCTCTACCACCGCCTGGTCCGTCCCAGTCGCAAGTAGCGGCGGCGAGAGATCCCAATCAATGGGGTAACGGTGGCGGACCCGGGATCGGCCTTGCGCTGACACGCGCACCCGCGGTCCACCTCATCGATGGCGCTTCAGGCAGCCATTGCTTCGATTTCCTGGGTGCAGAAGGGGCAGCGGCGTGCCCCAATCTGGACCTCGGAGAGACAGAACGGGCACTTGCCGGTCAGTGGATCCGGGGTCGGCTCGGTACGTATCCGGGTCATCATCGCGTTCATCGGCTTGACCACCAAGAAGAAGATAGCCGTTGCGATAATCAGAAACGCGATCACCGAGTTGAGAAAGGCCCCGTAGAGAATCTCGCTGCCATTAAGCGTGAAACTCAGACCGGAAAAGTCGGGCTGACCGAAGATGGCCGCAATGATCGGGGTGATGATGTTCGTGACCAGCGAGGTGACGATCGCCCCAAAAGCGGCCCCAATGACCACCGCCACCGCCAGGTCGATAACATTCCCGCGGAGAATGAATTGCTTGAACTCCTGGACCATTGCTTTCGTCTCCTGCCGGTGTGATTCGAGGGACCGGAACCTATCTTACACCCGTGGCCGAAGCGGCTGGGTGTCGCGGGCGCGCAAGGATCAACATCTATTGCGCGCTTGACGGATTGCCACTTGCCATCGAACTCGCCGCGGCGCGGATCACGATCCTCTCGTCCGAACCGCTACTCGCACCGATGACTGACGAACGTGTCTGTGAACGATCGCCGGCATTGACCTGGTCGCGACCGGTGAACGGACGAGTGCGGAGCCCTCAGGCGCCAGTCGAGGTCAGCGGAGGCGTCGACGGAGCAGTCTCGTAGGCGTGAGGGCGAGCAGACCTGCCGCCACGGCGAAGGCCGGCAGGCCGGCGCCGAGTGCGCCAAAGCCGCCACGGGCGAGCAGCAGGCCACCGAGCGCGGCGCCCACCGCCGTGCCCAGGTTGAAGATGGACCAGTTCAGGACCATCGTCATTGCGGCTCCGAGCGGTGTCTCGTCCACCAGGACCGTTGCCACCCCGACGAAGGCCATCGCGCCCACGAATCCCGTCAGTGCCAACAACCCAACTCCGGCCACCTCGCTCAGCGGTACGGTGTAGATCTCCGCGAACAGCAACTCCTGAGTGATGGTCGTGATGGCCACCAGGGGCCGCGGTGGCACGTAACCGAGGATTCTCGCCGTGGCGAGGCTGCCGAGGAGTACTCCGACCCCGGCGGCCATGTAGGCCAGCCCGGCCCTCTCAGGGCCGAACCCGAACGCCTGGAACAGGAAGACGCCCAGGTAGGTGAGCATCCCGACCCACGCCGCCGCCCGCAGCCCGCTGACGCTGTACACCACAAGCAGGGAGTGGTTGTCCAGCAGCGGCCGGTATGCCGCCTGCAGGGACCCCGGACGCCATCCATCCCGGGAGGAAGACTCTGCCGGCAGCCAGGCAGCGGCAAGGCACGCCACTCCAAGCGTGACCACTCCGCTGCCGACGAAAACGCCGCGCCAGCCGGTGATGCCACCGATGGCGGTCAGCGTGGGAATGCCATGACCGTGCCGGAGGGAAAGGCGGCCGAAATCCAACACACGGTCCGGTGACGAGCGGGGCCAATGAAATGCGTACCGGCGATCGCCAGGGGCAAGCCAAAAAGGACGGCATCACCGAGGCCGCCGACGAGGGCGAGCATCAGGAGCGCTGGGTAGCCGGGAGCCAGACCCATGCCGAGCAAGTTGCAAGCGACGGCGACCACGCCGCCAGCGATCAGGCGGCGATACCCGTAGCGATCGGCAAGCGGCCCGACTCCCAGACCGAGAACAGGGCTCAGCAACGTCAGCGCGGTCGTCACCTGGCTGAGAAGAGGGGCGGTCGTATCGAGGTCGCGACCGATCTCGGGAAAGAACGGGGAGGCCGCCGCGAAGTTGACAACCGCCAGGAACGAGGCCAGGCAGCAGACGATCAGGAGCCGACAGGCGCTCGCGGTATTGGAGGAAATGGGTCCTCGATGCTCGGAGATGGCGGCGGAAGAAACGGTCGAGACTTCGGTCATCACCTCGCGGTTCATCTGCCCACCAGGCCGCATTAGACAGCCCTGGGGAGCCCCGCCGCTCACCGGGACGGTTTCGGGCGGACGCGGCCGGCTACCTCGGATGGCGCCTGGCGTCGCGTCCGGTCGATGACGAAGATGTCTAGCCTACACGAACGGCTATAGGTGGGCTTTCTGGGGCAATCCTGACGTCTGGAAGAGCGGCGCGGGGGTGGTCGGTTCAGCTCACGGCTCCGGGCGGTGTAGATCTCGAGGGAAGAGCGTCGTTTCGCGGATGTTCTCAACGCCAACGAGCCGCGCCGCGAGGCGCTCCAACCGATCGCGAAGCCACCATAAGGACCTGCTCTGGAAGTCCCAACGGCCATGTGCCACATCCTGAACCATGCCGCGGCTCCTGATCCAGGATGACTCAGCAACTGCTTCTCGTGGCACCGCAGACCCCGTTGACGTCCGCCCCGGCAGACAGATGTACTCGGTCCAGGCACTGAACCTGGCGTCAGTAGGCGTGGTCCGCTTCGAGATCCTGCGCGCCTCGTAGGTCGTCGAGGACGCCGAGCAGGAGAAGTTCGCGACCACCGGCAGACGGCGTCGACGACGGGAAAAAGGAGCTTCGCCTCTGCGTCCTGCTCGAGCCCGCACCCCGGGCAACTGACATAGTGGGTCGCTTCCTTATCGCTGAAGATGGACCGGTTCGCCGCGAACCCTCCCGATGAACGGTGCTCAATGGGCCGCGCGCTCATCAGCTGGAACGAGCGGCAATGACCAGTCTTGACGGGAGTTCTCAGCCGTTGCCGGTCGTGCCAGCGCCGCCGAAGCGCTCCTCCAGCCAGGTCTCGGCGAACCGATGGAGGGCACGGGCCGGGAAGAGGGCGCTGGTGGCCGCACCGACCCGGCCCTCGCTCCCGATCCCGGCGGCGAGGGCCTGCCTGGCTATCGCCGCGAACGGGTCCTGGTCGGGGCCGATGCCCGGGGTGGCCGCGACCTCCTCGGCCACCCGCTCGTAGGGAAAGGCCCCCGCGGCGGTGTCGATGTCGTGGAACGCGCGCCAGATCGTCCGGCCGTCCTCCCGCAGCGGCATGCGATAGACGACCCGGCGCTTGCCGGGCACCCGGGCCGTGGCCTCGGCGTGGTGCAGCAACGTCAGGGTGGAGAGCGGGGCGCCGAGCAGCAGCACCTGGCCGTCGGCCGCGACCAGCTTGGCCAGGGGTGACCCAGCGCCGTAGGCATCGTCGAGGGGGTGGTCGGCGACGATCCAGGCGGCCTGCCGGCCGAGGGCGACGATGCCCGCCTCCGGCTGGCGGCTGCGCAGGGCTCCCGGCCAGGTCCGGATGCGTTCCGGCAGCCGGCCGTTGGCGTGGACGGCTTCGGCGGTGCGCGGGTCGAAGGGGGGCAGGTCCGCCGCGTAGGCCGAGCGCCAGGCCTCGGGCCAACTGGCCATGGCGGAGGGGTCGTCCTCCCAGCCGGCGTAGGCCAGCAGCGTCCCCGCCGGACCGAGGGCCTCGAGCAGGGCGAGGACGACGGCGCCGGTCCCGCCGACGACCCAGCCGAGCGCGCTGATCCGGGCGTGGACCATCAGGATGGTGCCCGGCCGCACGCCGAGTGCGTGCAGCTCCGAGACCAGCCGCGCCCGCCCCACCGGTGCCACCCCACTCCTCATCACGGCATCATCCGGCATCGCAGATCCTCCCCCTCGGCGACAGTTGGGTGACTTCCGTTGCCGTCATGCCGGCTCCGTTCCCCTCGCGCTCCGCCGGCGTCGGGGACTAGCGCAACCCTATCGTGGCTGGGGACGAGGCGCGATGTCGATTACCTGGGAGGTCATTGATCCGGGTTTTGGGAACACGTACCGTGAGAGCGATGGTCAGGAGGTGATTATCGTGGACGTGAATGTCATCATCGACGCGCCGTGGCGGGCCTATCCTGCCGTCGCCCTCGCCGCGGCCGGACTCGTGCTCCTGGGCAAAGGGCTCTGGTTCGGCTTTCGCGGGAGCCACGGCCTCCTCCACGAGCGCGATGCGTTGGGTTGGATGCGCGGCTTTCGCCTCGCTGTCGTTGGCCTGTGCATAGTCGGCATCGCCGTGGCCTGGGTGTGGCACGTGCTGTGGCTGTTCGCCGTCGCTCTCGGTATCCTGGGCGAAGAGTTGCTCGAGACCAGCGTCATCATCGAAGTCCTCAAACGCAATCCTCCTCCTTCACGAAGTAACCATCGGATGCCTTCCATAGGTCCCGAAGTTGCAGGGACAGGATGACCGCACTCGAATAGGGCCGCGGTGCCGCTCGCCCTCTCCAACCCCGCCTAGGCCAGGCTCTTCACGGACGAACAGTGCCGCCCCGCTCCTGGTGTGGATGAGTGTGGGGGTTGAAGGCGTGGCCTACGTCCACCTGAAGACCCAGCGGCGGCCCGAGCGGAACCCGACCCTCTGAGCAGGGAGCCAGCACGGGTACCCGCCGAACGATCAGTCCGGTGATGCCGCGAATGAGTACTCACCGCGCCGGCAATTGAGTACATGTACGGATGGAGCGGCACGACTCCTTCGCGGATGGTGGTGGCGGTGGCGTGACGCGGGCTCCTGGGCCGTCCGGGTGTGCCGACCGTGTCGCCCGCACGCTGCGGAGGAGGAGGAGGTCCATGGACGCCGACCGGTTCGATATGCTCTCGCGCCAGCTGGGCACGAGCGAGACGCGGCGGGGTCTGCTGCGGCTGGTGGGGGCTCTGCCGCTCCTCGGCGCCCTCGAGAGCCTCAGGAGCGAGCAGACCGGGGCCGAGGCGCCGCTGGATCGGGTGGGAGATCGGGCGGAGCGGCATCAGCAGCGGCAGGACCGCCCGGACCGCCATGAGCAGCGCAAGGGCAAGCGGAAAGGCGATGGCGGCGACCAGAACAGGGGGAATGACCCGGGGGAGAGGAACACCACGACGGCACCACCACCGCCGACGTGTGCGGAGTCATGCGCCAGCCATTGCGCAATCTGTGTCAATGGCCCTGGGGCACCGACGCGGTGCGTCAGCAGCGTCAGCAGCATCGGCATCTTCTGCAATTTCGGCTGCGACTCGGACGACCACTGCCGCACCTTTCGTCCCGATTACCCGAACTGCGTCGCACGGTGGGTGGATCGTGCCACGGGGCAGGTCACAGAGGCTTCGGATGAGTGCGCCGGGGTCGCCCCCTACAGCCCCGCCTACTGCAGCCAGCTCGAGCCCTGCGCCTGATCCACCTCATCGCCCAGATCACCATAATGCTCTGCGTGCCGATCCCGGCCGTGGCTCACGGTGGCGACGTTCCAGCGGTAGGGGCGGCACAGACGCTCGGTTGGCTTGCGTTGGTCTGATGGGCGCTCGGCAACCCTGGTCAATTGCTCATCTAGGCAGGTAGTCCAAAGCGTGGTGGCAACCTGCTGGACGAGTCCCTTGCTGTGCTGCGCTCGCTTAGCCAGGAATTCGGGGCAGCCATGAAGCGGATGCTGGCTCCTCTGGATAATCAGCATTCCCGACCAACCCATCCATGGCGGATTGATGCCTTGACGGCTTCCCGTTGGCACCGCATCCTGCCTCTCCTTGTCGAGACTGCCTTTGGACACCCAAGGGTCGACCCACCGTTGGCTGCAGGATTCCTTAGCAAAGCGGACGCGGGTCCCGGCTCTTAAGGAGAGCGGAGGAGGAGTGATGACGCGACCGTTCCGGTTCGGGGTGATGTGCTTTCGGGCGCCATCACGAGCCGCGTGGTGTGACCTCGCGCGAAAGGCAGAGGCGCTCGGCTACGCCACGTTCATCATGGCCGATCACTACCTCAACCCGTTAGCCCCCATCCCTGGGCTCATGGCCGCTGCCGATGCCACCAGTTCCATTCGCGTCGGCTGTCAGGTCTTTGACAACGACTTCCGGCATCCGGCGCTCTTGGCCAAGGAGGCCGCCACCGTCGACGTGTTGACCGACGGCCGGTTCGAGTTTGGTCTCGGAGCCGGCTGGTCCAAGGAGGAATACGACCAAGCGGGCATTCCCTTCGACCCGCCTGCTGTCCGAGTGGCCCGGATGGAAGAGGGGCTCCAGGTCATCAAGGCACTATGGGGCGACGACCCGGTATCGCACACCGGTCCCTATTACTCGCTCGCTGGGTTGGAAGGCACTCCCAAACCGGTCCAGCGCCCGCACCCGCCGGTCCTCATCGGTGGTGGGGGAAAGCGGATGCTCAGCTTCGCGGCACGAGAGGCCGACATCGTCGGCTTGCTTCCGAAGGCGCGGCCGGGCGGAGGTCTTGATTGGACGGGGAGTAACGCGGCGACCCTCGACGCGCAAGTCGGCTGGGTCCGGGACGCCGCCGGAGAGCGATTTGATCAGTTGGAGCTAGACATCATCGGGCACGCCGTGGCGGTGACTGATGACCGACCAGCAGCGGCTGAGGCGGTGGTCCGCCACCATCAGTACGGCGCGGACGCGGAGGGGCTAACGGTCGAGCAGGTGCTCGGCTCGCCCGACTACTTGCTCGGCACCGTCGACCAGATCACCGGGCAGTTGGTCACCCAACGGGATCGCTATGGCATCTCGCGCGTCACCGTCTACCAGCAGGACCTGGAGACGTTTGCACCGGTGGTGGCACGGCTCGCCGGCAAATGACGCCCGCCCGACGGTCCATCAGTAGAGGTGTCACCCACCATCATGACCAACTCAATGACACCTCCGATCTCAAATGCTTGCGGAGAAGGGCTCGGAATCAGGTGGGTCTCGGGTTAACGACCAACTTCTGGACGCGACCCTGACCTCATTAGCGAGCACAGTTGCGCAACCTGTGATAGAACTTCATGCTCTGCTGGTCCCTGGACGCCGTCGAACCGGACAACTACGGCCCATGATGCCCGAGACCATGGAGAACCACATGCTTGGCCGGGCATCCCTGTCGTCAGCGCCTGAGATCGAGGGGGTGCGACCCGCTCCCCGAGAGATCGCCCGACCAGCGCACGCGCAGTCTGCTCCGGCTGGGCTGGATGTGGCTGCGTCATGAAGTCGATCCCGCTCGCTGTCCGCCCCTCCTCGTTCGCCCCCTGCCACCGACTGGCTGGCCCGCGGCACGCCCTGATGTCCACCTGTCCGGATGACATAGTGGAGGGGTAGGGGGTGAGGGCTTTCGCTCCGGTGAACAGTGTTCAATCCGGATGCACATTTCAGACCGCGAACTCCTTTGGGTCATCGACGTGGATGATGTGGACCGGGGAATCCGGAAGTGCCTTGAGCGCGGTCCTCAGAAAGGTCGGGTAGAGACGGACGATATCGATCTGATCGATGGGAAACCAGTGAAAGAGGAGCGTGATCTCCCCTTCCTGTCCCGTAAAGTCCACCCCGACATTCCTGAAGGGCGAATCCTCCGGTAGCGACATCTGATAGTAGAACGCAATCTCGTGCAGGCGCTTGCCAAAGTACTCAAAGAAGTTCTCGACCACCCAGAGGAGGCGAAGGACCTCAATGCGAGTCGAGATCTCCTCTTCCATCTCCCGGACGATCGTGTCCGGTGATGCTTCGAACAAGAGAGGACGGCCCCCGGGCATGACCCAGAAATCGTCCTTCTCCTCGTGGTGAAGAAGGACGTGATCCTCATGGATACAGACGCCCGCCACACGGTAGTTCAATTGACCCGAGTCGGTGGCGAATTCTGTCATTGGATCGTGCCCCGTGCAGATCAGCGCGTTGCCTGCCTGCCTGGCGCCGGTTTCGAACCCGGCGGGCAACGCACAACAGTTGGTCGTTGGCTTGGCCTTGAACCAGAGTAGTCTGAGGCTTGAGGCCCGCGCAATCGGCACGACCTGGCCCATGCGTGGTGCACTATTTGGAAGGATCCACTGTTGGTTGAACCAGGTGCGGGGCGGGTTGATTGACGAATGGAACCGGGGACCAGTTTCCAGTCTCGTTGGTCACCTCAAGATCCGCGCTCAATTGCTTCAATACCTCGCCAGGAGTGTGTTGCAACTTGACGCTCGTCGTGCGCTTCACCTGTAGACTGAGTTCAGAATGGAATTGGGGAGCGCGACACTGAGATGAGCGGAGCGATGCCAGTCGACCTCGGCCCCCGACCGATCCGCAACAATGCGCGGATCTTTGATCTAGAGCAACCGCGCACGGTCGACATGCCGGTCCATCCCTCCCACCAGCCTGGCTACTTTTACGCTCTCCACGCTCGCCATGAGGACGGCTACCAGCCAGACGAGGGGAGTCCCCGCTCCGGCGCCTCGGGGCTCATCGTCTGCAAGGAGCACAGCGGCACCCACATCGATGCGCTCAGCCACCAGGCCGACGCGCTCATGCTCTATGGTGGCGTGCCCGTGGCCGTCGCCCAGACGCGGTCGGGCTTTACTCGACACGGCGTCGAGGAGATTCTGCCAATTGTCGCCCCGGGCGTCCTGCTCGATGTCCCGGCGAGCCTCGGTGTGGAGGAGCTGGAACCGAACCGTGCAATCACCGCTGCCGAGTTGGAGGCGTGCTGCGATCAGCAGGGCACTGCCATCGGGCCGGGCGACGTGGTGCTGGTGCGCACTGGCAACGGACGCTACTGGAGCGAGCCCGAGCGCTACCTGGCGGGGCCAGGGATGGACCGCAGTGCCTCGCAGTGGCTGGCAGACCAAGACGTGCTCGCCGTCGGCGCAGACAACATGGCCTGGGACGTGATCGGCCTGGTCGACCCCGAGTTCGGAGAGCTCCCCGGCCACCTGCTTCTGCTCGCCCGGAGCGGCATCTACATCATCGAGAACCTGCAGCTCGAGGAGTTGGCCGCGACTGCCGGGTACCAATTCTCCTTCGTCTGCACACCGCTCAAGTTCGTCGGCGCAACCGGCTCGCCAGTTCGCCCCATCGCCCTTGTTGCTCCCGAGCACTAACGCTATCGCGACGATCATTCAAGACGCGAGTGAGCATGCTCCCGTCCGGCCGGCACGTTGACACGGCCTGGCCGGGACTCGTAGCATCGCACTCTCCCCTCGCGTAACCCCGCATCTCCCCGCGCGTTGTATCCGGATAGATGCCCCGGATGACATGTACGTACACATCGATAACCCCGCAATGGAGACGAACTGGTGCGGCGCGAGTCGAGAGGATCATGGCATGCGGGCGCGAGCGCGTCTCGTCTGGGACGTCGAAGTGTCCTGCGCGCCGGCGCTGGCGCGGCGGGGCTGCTCATTGGTGGAGGTACCCGTGGGACGCGGGCGGCTCCTCCCCGGCAAGCAGGTTCGTCCATCCAGGGAGGCCGCTGGGCGGAAGCCATCGGCTTCGGCCTTGCCCAGCGCGGCGACCCGGCCCAGTTCATCGCCTTTACCGCCGATTTCCCTTTCTACGCCCTCGCCCCGAGTTGGAGTGGCGAGGGCGATCCCGGCGCATCGGTTGAGTTGCTCTGGAGCGTCGATGGCGTGACCTGGTCCGATCCGGTCTGGATCACACGGGCGTCGCACAGTGGGAGGCCGGACCGGGATGGCCGCACCATCGGCAGTCTCATCTCCACGCCCGGGGCCAGCTTTTTGCAATACCGGACCTACGACAGCGCGGGCAACTTTGCGGCTCTGCCCGGGTTCGAGATCGACTACATCGACGCCAGCGCCGGTCCCTCGCTAGAGCAGGTGGCGAATCCAGCGACGAACCCCGTCTTCTCCCCGCCGCCGGTCATCTCCCGCGCTGCCTGGGGCGCCGACGAATCCCTCCGCTATGGCAGGGGTGGCCAGGAGATTTTCCCGGTCGAGTACCAGCCGGTCGAGCACGTGATCATCCACCATGCCGACACCGGCAATTTCCATGATCCCGTACTGGAGATGCGCTCCATCTACTACTTCCATACCGTCACTCGCGGCTGGGGCGACATTGCCTACAACTACCTCGTCGATTTTCTCGGGAACGTCTATGAGGGCCGGGTCGGTGGCGAGGCCGCGATCGGCTGTCACGCCGAGGGGTACAACGCCGGCAGTTCCGGCATCTGCCTGATGGGCCGCTTCTTCGAGGAGCCCACCACCGCCGAGATGCACAACGCCATCGTCTGGATCTCCTCGTGGGCGGCTCGCGATCTCGACCCGACTGGTGGCGCTCCCTTTCATGACATCAGCAACCTGCCGACGATCTGCGGCCACCGCGACGTCAACAACACGTCCTGTCCGGGTGAAGAGTTCTACGTCCAGCTCGATACCATCCGCGAGGGAGCCCGGCAGGTGATAAGCGGCCGTTATGATCCGGAGCCACCGCCGCCGCAGTGGTCCTCCGGGGCGCGAGTGATCACCAATGCTGAGGGGGCGAGCCTGCGCATCGGTCCCGGAGTCGATTTTGACAAGGTGACTGCGGTCGCCTCCGGCGAGCCGCTGATGGTGCTGCAGGGCCCGGCGACCAACGAATCCACGGTCTGGTACGAGGTGCGAGGGGTATCGCTGAAAGGGTGGATCGCCGCTAACCTTCTGGACGAGGATCCGAATCCGAACCCGGTCCCCTTCGATCCGCTGCCAACCGCAACACCGGTTGGCACGCCACCCGACGCCTCGACGTCAACACCCACAGGCGATGTCACTCCTCCGGTCGACGCCTCCGTCAATGCGCCACCTCCGGAGGACATCTCGGTCGGGAGCGGTGACGACGGTGGAGACCGGGACCGGGGGGGACGTGACCGGGAGAGGAGGCGACGGCAGGAGGCTTGGCAGGAAGCTTGGCCGGTCTTTGCCGCTGGGACGACGACGGCCGTCGTCGACGGGCCGCTCAACCTCCGTCTCGAGCCGGCGTTGTGGGCCACGATCCTGACTGCCCTTCCAACCGGCTCGATCGCCACGGTGATTACGGGGCCGGTCGATGGCGAAGGCATCGCCTGGTACCAGGTGGTCACGCCAGAGGGCGTCGAGGGGTGGTGCGATGGCTCGTTTCTGCAAACAGACTGATGGATGGTGATGGGTGATTACTCGCTGCGCAAGTGGTGATTGTTCGCTGCGCTCACGGTGATAGGGTGATAGGACGAACTCCGTCGTACTCCCTATCACGTATCACCCATCACCTATCACCCTGACGATGGATGAGACGTTCTCCCAGTCACTGACCGAATGGACCGCCTACTTCGCCCTCATGGGTGGCGCGGCGGCGACGTTGTTGGGTCTCCTGTTCGTGGCCCTCTCCATGCGGCTCAATATCTTTCACCAACGCAACGTGGCCGATGTTCGCGACTTCGCGGCGTTTACCTTTGGCACGTTTCTCGTCGCCCTGGCAGTCGCCGGTCTCGCGCTGGCCCCGCATGGGCACGGCTCGACACTGGCGTTGTCGTTGCTTCTGGTCGGCATTGCCGCGTTCTTCGCGATCGGGTGGATCGTTCGCGTCTGGATGCGATTGAACGTTTCCGCGACGGGTGCACGGCCGGGGTACACCCCGGCCGAGTGGCAGGGCTGGGCGTACTTACTTGGCATGGGAGGACCGTACGTCGGGTTGATCGCGGTTGCCGCTCTCCTGTGGAGTTCGCATCCAGACGCTCTCGGCTGGCTCGCGGTTGTCGAGGGGTGGCTGCTGGTGATGGGGACGGTTGCCGCCTGGGTAATGCTCTCCCACGCCGGTAGCGATGACGACGCTGGCAATGCCGGCGACACGCCGGGCGGGTAGCATCACCCGCGTCGTAGGTCAGGAACGAGCGAGCGGACGCGCGGCCGCAATCTCGCGTGCCAGGGCGAGTGCCTCAGTGACGGCATCTTCCATGGATAGTTCACTGCCGGCATCCCACGCGGCGGTGAACGTGCCATCGTCCAGTCGCGAGCGGGCGGCGGCGACGGACCGCTCGTAGTCCGGCCGATCGTCCGGGGTGAGGGGCATGCCGATTGCTTCGCGCTGGGCCTCGGCCGCGCCGAAGAGCCGCACCGCGTCCCCGGGATCACTCGTCAGGCCCGCGACCGCCGCAATCCCCTCGATATTGATGGCAATTCCAGCCCGGTCGCCTAATTCCCGCGAGATTTCCAGCGCCTGCCCAAGCAGTGTGGCGGCCTGCGGGTGATTGCCGATCTGCCTCTCGACGATCCCCAGGTTACCCAGCGTGTGAGCGATACCGCGACGATCTTCCAGCTTCCGAAAACCATCCAGTGACCTCACGTAGTGATTACGTGCCTGATCGAGGTCTCCACCCTGATGGTAGGCAACCCCGAGATTACCGAGGGTGGCCGCTATACCCCATGCATCTCCAGTTTCGAGGCGAACCGCCAGCGCGTCCTCGTAGAAGCGGGTCGCTTCCGCAAGCTGACCCTGTGCCCGGGCCACGATGCCCAGATTGTCGAGAACCGCGCCCTCGCGGCGGCGGTTGCCCAGCTTGCGAAACAGCGCTAGCGCCTCTTCATAGCGCGCAACCGCCGCCGCATAGGTTCCCTGCTGGTCAGCGACGAGACCAAGATTGGCCAGCGCGGCGGCGACGAGCGAGGTGTCATCGATCTCTCGTCCGATGACCAGAGCCTCCTCG
Source organism: uncultured Chloroflexia bacterium (assembly GCA_963751075.1). GTDB lineage: Bacteria > Chloroflexota > Chloroflexia > Thermomicrobiales > UBA6265 > JACCXM01. Next base: position 136,444 of record CAVVTE010000019.1, read on the forward strand.
AATCTGATTGCTGCGGCTGTCATGTCGCCCAGGCGGTCGGAGACGTGCCCCAGCGTCATGAGGGTACGGGCCGCACCGCGCCGATCTCCCAGCTCCTGCCACAGCGCAAGTGCTCGTTCCAGGAGCTCGACGGCGCGCGTGGAGTCGCCTTGCATGCGGGCGATGCTCCCCGCCCCCGAGAGGGCGGCGGCGAGCACCGGCTTGGGGGCTGCCACATCACGAGCGAGCACCCGCTCCAGCCAGGCGCGACCTTCGGTGTAGTGGCCGCGAGCTTCCCAGAATGGCCAAATGGCGGCGGCAAGCCGTAGAGCCGTTTCCTCCCCCCGTCGCTCGATCGCCCAACCGAGCGCCACGTTCAGGTTGTCGTGGTCGGCCGCGATCCGATCGAGCCAGACGCTCTGCTGCGGTCCATCGAGCTCGGGCGCTGCCCGTTCCACGAGTTGAAGAAAGAATCCGGCGTGGCGACTGCCGGCGTCGTCAAGCTCTCCTGCCTCTGCGAGTCGCTCCAGACCGTACTCCCGGATCGTCTCCAACATCCGATAGCGCGGGGAATCGACACCGTCATCGCCGGCGTCGAGTTGCAATTGCAGGAGACTATGCTCGGCCAGGCGCTCGACGCCGCCTAACACGTCCACCTCGCCCGTTGGGCTGCCGACAACGGCCTCGGCGGCGTCGAGCGTCATGCCTCCGGCGAAGAGAGCCAGGCGGCGGAAGACCGCTCGGTCGTCCGGTTGGAGCAGGTCATAGCTCCAGGCGATGGTTTCCCGCAGCGCTCGCTGCCGCTGCGGAAGGTCTCTGGCACCGCCGGTGAGTAGCGGTAATCGCTTCTCGAGGCGCGCCAGCATCGTTTGGGGCGCGAAGAGCCGGATGCGGGCGGCCGCCAATTCAATTGCCAGCGGCAATCCGTCCAGCCGGCGCACGATCTCACTGACGCTCTCCACGTTCGTCGCGTCCAGTGTGAAATCAGGCTTCACGGCTTGTGCCCGATCGACGAAGAGGCGGACGGCGCCGAAACGGGTTACGTCGGCAGAGTCCGCGTCGACGCCCTCGGGAGGAAGTGGTAGCGGGGGTATGGGGTATTCCCGCTCGGCACGCAGCCGTAGCGGCGCGCGGCTGGTGGCAAGCACGGTCAGACCGGGCGCGGCGGTGAGGAGCTCGCCAACGAACGGCGCGAGGTCGGGGAGTTGTTCGAGGTTGTCGAGAATCAGCAGCATTCGCTTCTCAGCAAACCAGCCAAGAAGCTGCTCACGTGCCGTCTGCCCTCCGGTTTCTCGAAGCCCAAGGGTCGTAGCGATCGCGCCGGGAGCCTGTCCGGCATCAGTAACGGCGGCGAGCGGCACAACGTAGATGCCGTCGGGAAAGCTGTCCAGCAGCTCCGCCGCGGCCTGCAGTGCCAGCCGGGTCTTGCCGGCGCCGCCTGGTCCAGTCAGGGTCAGGAGGCGAACCTCGTCATCACGGAGGAGTCCGGTAATCTCGTCGAGCTCCCGCTCCCGGCCAACGAAGAGATTCGGCTGGCGGGGCAAGTTGGTCTGCCGCGCCTCGAGCGTCCTCAGCGGCGGGAACTGGGCGGGGAGACGCGGATGCACGAGTTGAAACAGGCGCTCCGGTTCAAGGAGGTCCAGCAAGCGATGCTCGCCAAGGTCAATGAGCGAAGCTTCTGGTGGCAACCCATTCACGGCAAGTGCCCGGGCAGCGTGCGTGAGGAGGATTTGGCCGCCATGACCGGCGCCGAGCACCTGCTCCAGCCGGTTGAGCGCCGGGGAGAGATAGCTGCCATCCACTCCAGGGGTAGCCTCGCCGGCATGGATGGCCATCCGCACTCGCAGCGGTCCCGTCCTCTCCCATGGCTCGGCGGTGAGGGCAAGCTGGGCGTCGATTGCCGCCTCCAGAGCCGCGGGGGCGGTCGGAAATGCGGCCTGGATGGCGTCGCCGATCGTCTTGAAATGGACCCCGCCGTGGGCAGTTACCGCAGCGGTAAGCAGCGCCAGATGCCGGTCGACCGCGACCCGCATCGCGGCGGGGTCCTGTTCCCAGAGCGCCGTGCTGCCCTCGACGTCGGTGAAGAGGAAGGTAACCGTGCCGGACGGGAGCTCAGGCGTCACTGCGCCTGGACCTCATCGGGGTAAAGAGCTTCATGCCCCTATTGTCACATTCAGACGTGGGGCGAAACTAAGCTCCCGTCGCCGCATGGCCACGATGCACCGCGCAGACGCACGACACGTCGCGGATGTCCGGGGGGCATCGCTCGTTTGCGGGGAGGTGACGGACCGCGGTTCCGCCGCGAAGACAGAGTTGATCCGTTCGCCGCTCAGCCTCTGGTCGTTTGCCAGAGGCGACGAAATCGCGCTCGTCTTGACGAGCCTGCCCTCCTACCAGATCAGGGGCTTTCAGTTAATTGGCGCGCTACTCAGCGGAGAAAACGGCCGGGGACCGAACCTGGCTCCTCCCTATCCATCCTCACGTTCCGGGCTATCGAGTCTGAAGAAATTGCTCTGGTTGCCGTCCGATGTTGTCTCCTGAAAAATGAAGACGAGCTGACGCTCCTCGAACGGGCGGAACCACTCATCCCAGCTAATCTCTTCGAGCCGGCTGTTGCCCTCCTGGGCGAAGGTGATGCGAAGCACCCCTGAGCGCCCGTCGTGCTCGGTGCCGGGAACGGTCGCCGGCCGGCCGCCGCGCTCCTCGGCCCAGGCCCGGATGACCTCGGGACTACGAGTCGCGAGCGTCTGACCTGGTCGATCGCCCCGCTCCTGGGGAGAATGAATCCACTTCGCATTCTGCGTCGACCGCGAAAGCTCGTCCGCGTGCTCTTCGATGAACTGCCGATCTTCATCGGTCAAGTTCGTCGCCTTGATCTCGGATTCGTCGCCCTGTTTCGCCTGTGATTTCGTCGCCATCTGGATGCCTCCAGCTCTTACCGATCCTAGAGCCTCAACGTCTCTGATCGAAGGGGATGCAGGAGATATGCCATCCACGGAGAGACGACGCCAGCTCAGGAATTGCTATTAAGCAGGGGTGTATGTCCTCACGCTTAGGCTTCTCGCCGCGCCGGTTTACCAATGGCGATGAGAAACATGACTCGTTTGCCCGCCGCATGTGGCGAGAAGGCATCGATCACCGCTTGATCGAGGAAGGTCAGTCCCGTGGCCCCAACCCCGAGCGCATACGCGGCAAGGTAGAGCTTGCCGGCCACCAACGCGCCACCGAGCTGTGCCAGCCGGTAGCCGCGAGCGCCGAAGGCCGCCAGCGTCGGATCGAGATCGGACAAAAGGTAGATGTTCACCGCCGCATCGCCGCCCAGATCCTGCTCCCACGCCAGAAAGTGCGTCTGCGCTCGCGCCTCTTCCTCGCTCATCAGGCTCAGCGGCTCGAGCGCGTGTTCCGTGCGGTGATAGACGTAGGTGCCCGCTTGCAGACCTTCGACCGCGTTGACGACGAGGTAAAGGTCGTTGAAGGGAATGCCTTCTGCCCCAAACGTGTCCGAGGGGATCCCGCGCGTCGAGCTCTCGAGGAGGGTGGAGAGTTGAGGCAGCGTGAGCGACTCCCTGGCGAAGCGCCGGGTCGATCCGCGTCGCCGGATGACCGTTTCGATCGGTATGGCAGGCAGGTCACTTGGTTTGGGAACGGGGAGTGGTTTCAGCGGAGCGCGCGGCGGCGTCTCGACCGGCGTCGCTGCACCGCGTTGCCGCCATCGAGCCGCGTCTTCCCCCGTCTCCAGCAGCGTTGCCTGATGGGTCTCGCGGATCAAGCGGGAAATCGACTTCCCTGATCGAATAAGGTTCTATGGGGAGATCGAGTGGGGAGACCGGCGGCGCGGCTGATGGCGCCTCGCCGGCGCCGAGCGCGACGAGCGCGACAACGCCTTCGCGATCCAGATCGATCCCCAGGAGGCCGGCTATCTCCGCGTCGGCGAAGCTCAGCACCAATCGCGCCGGGATGCCATCTGCGGCGGCCACGGCCAGGATGTTGGGGAGCATCGTCCCCGCGTCCCAGTACGTGTGCCGGTAGGCGCGTGCGGCGTACTTCCAGGCATTGCGCCAGAAGACGCTGGTCATCACCATGATGGCGGGCGCCTGAGTAGTTGCCGGCTCGTGACCGGTCGCCTCCACCACGGTCTGGCGAAAGTCGCCGGCACGCAACTGACGAAGCGCGTGATCGTGCGCACCGTAGTGATAGACCCCGGCGGGCAGACCCGGCAGGTCGCCGGTCACCAGGTACAGCTCGATGTGGTAGAGCGCGCCGGTGGTTGGCGCGGCGCGAAACGCTATCGTCTGACCGCCGCGGCGGATCGTTTTCGTGATCCCGTTGGTGAAGAAGGCGATCCGCGCCAGGGCGTCGACGTCGAGCGTCCTCCCAGCCGCCGTGCCGCCCTCTCCGGCATCGGCAATCGCCGTCAACGCCGAAATAGGCGACGGCGCGAGTTCGGCCACGTCTGGCAGAGGCCGCGGGGCGAGGGTCGGGTACCGCTTGTCGGGCCGGGGGCGCAGCGCCGGGTTGAGCGTGCCGGCATACTGGCTTTCGGCCCGATCGAGCGCGTGGTCGGTCTCGCGAAGAAATCGTCGGATCGCGTCGACGCGGGCTTCCTCAACGTCCTGGGACATTCCGTGACCCTTCCTCGTCGATATCGCTTCGCCGCTGCAGGACCTCCTGAGCCGGACCTGCCTCCCTGATGGCGGCGACGACGAGAGCATTGCACCCCGCCATGCCGGCATCGGAACGTGTGCGACCTTGCGGCACGGAGATGCGAGAACTATCGGTGATCGGTGTCATTGTCGTTGATGAGAAATCAGAATCCGTCCTCGCTCGTCGACAACCTGCTCAGGCTCGATTATTCGGTTGGAAACCGGCTGATCGACCCGGACGCGGGTCCAATTGCTGCTCGGCCCATCACGTCGCGCACGCACTATGCTCAGCTGATCGCATGATGGCAACCGCTGTGGTTCGCCGGCGTCGAGTCACTCCCGTTCTTATGGTTCCCCAGATGCCAGACCATCATGCGGGGTCCCGGCTCGTGTGGATCGGTCGGCCAATAGTGGACCGATGACTTCGATGCGGTTGGTCTGAACGCCGTCGATCGGGAGATGCTTGATGGAATCGAGCTGCGCTTCCGTGTCCACGTCGGTGATAAATACCCTGGCGCCCGCTTGGTGCGCTCTGGCCAGAATGAGGTTTGGCCATCCTGGAATCGACCCGAGCATGCCAACAGGGATGCCAATGACATGCTGCCGGCACCCGTCAGAGAGTGAGCCAGTGATCAGCATGCGAACGAGATAGTCCGCGAAGCATGACCGCACCTCTCCGGCATCGAAGATGTATTTCTGCACTTCGGGTGCCCGTTCGTGAAGCACGGCGTAGCTCTGATCTCCCCAGTAATAGAGCCGCTCTCGCCGTTCCGCGGGCAAGGTCGCGAGAAGGTCAATCAGCAATGCGGCGGTTACGGACCCACCGTCCTTATTGTGGATGACGAATTGCTGGTCCGGGAATGCCGCGAGCACCTCCGTCAGTGTCGGCATCATGCCGACGCCTTTACCGCGCAACGGGAAAGTCCGACCCCCATCCGCTGTGTACCCATATCCGATGTCGAGATTCCGTAGGTACTCGAGCGTCTGCTCGTTCGTGATGCCTGATCCATTCGTTCGGCAGTCCAATGTCCAGTCGTGAAAAACGACAAGATGGCCGTCCGCTGTACGGTGGATATCGAGCTCGACCGCGGTTGCGCCAAGGGCAAAGGCTTCCCTCATCGAGGGAATAGTGTTTTCGAGCATCGTATGAAGTGGGGGAGAGATCCGCGTCGCGGTACACGTCTCGGCCGTCAGGTCACGCAAGGGAAATGTCTGATGGACCCCGCGGTGAGCGACAAGCTCGAACGACCGGGGTGGAGGCATTGGCCACGGAAAGAGCACATAGACCGCCATCAGCGCGAGCAGCACGCCGAGGCCAAGAGCCGTTCGCTTGAACGAACGGCGGATCGTCGCTACTCCCGCACCCGCGCGTTGCGACCGTAGACGAAGAGCATCAGCAGGATGATCAGGCCGTAGAGGATCTGCTGCCCGGCGGGTTGGATACCGACGATCTGCAGCACGTTCTGGAGCAGCACCACGGTGATCGCCCCGGCGATGGTCCCGGTATAACCGCCGGAGCCGCCCAGGATCGAGGTGCCGCCGACGACGACCGCGGCGATGGCCGGCAGGACGTAGAGATCGCCCATGCCGAGGTAGCTCTGCTGCGAGTATCCAGTGAGCATGATCCCGCCCAGACCAGCGCAGAGCCCGCAGAGGGTATAGGTCAGCACCAGCACCCACCGCACCGGAACGCCGGAGAGATAGGCCGCCTTCGGGTTGTTGCCGATGGCGTAGAGCCGTTTGCCGTAAACGGTGCGGCGGAGCAAAAAGATCAACGCGGCGCTGAAGATGGCCCAGAAGATGAGCGCCCAGGGAATGACCCCGCCGATCTTGCCGACCGCGACGTCACGGGAAAACTGGGGCGCGTCACCCTGCGGCGACCCATTGGTATAAACGAGCGTCACTCCGGCCAGCACCGCGTTCATCCCGAGCGTCATCACCAGCGATGGGATGCGCAGATAGGCGATGCCAAGACCATTCAGTAGCCCGACCAGTGACGCGCAGCCGAGCGCGATGACGGCCGCCCAGAAGATGGGCATCTGCTCGCTGAGCTGGGTGAGCAGGATCGCCGAGAGGTTGAGGTTCCAGGCGATCGAGAGATCGATGCCGCCGGTGAGGATCACCAGCGTCTGGCCCCCGGCGATCACCCCCAGGTAGGACGCCAGGACCAGTTGCTGTGACAGGTTGGAGATGGAGACGAACCCCGGGGCGCGGATCGCCGCCGCAACCAGGAGGAGCAGGATCAACCCGTAGGGGATGAGCAGCGCCCGGTTCTGCGAGAGCCACGAGTCGGGACCCGTCAGCCCAGGCAGCCCTCCCCGCGGCCGTCCGCCAAGCGCCGCCGCGGGACCGTCCGTGTCGACTCCCGGCATGACCGGACTCGGTTCCGGGACCCGGCTCATAACCGATCCATCCGGTTGCGTACTCTCAAGAGTCCGAGGGCACCGAGGGCAACGGCGAAGAGCAGGACCGATCCTTGCACCAGGTCTTTGTAGAAACTGCTCACCCCGTAGAACTGGAGCACGCTGGGGATGATGGCGATCACATAGGCGCCGGCCAGCGTGCCGAGGTACGAGCCGGCGCCGCCGGCCAGCGCGGCCCCGCCGAGGACGACCGCGGCGATCGAGTTGAGCGTGAAGATGGTCCCGCCCAACGCATTTCCGGTGGCTGTCTGCGCGCTGTTGATCAACCCGGCGCACCCCGCGGCAAGCCCGGCCAGTGTGTAGGCGGCGAGCTTGGCCCGCTGCACGTTGACACCCGAGAGATAGGCGGCGCCCTCGCTGCTGCCGACGGCGTAGATCCGGGTGGCCAGGCGGCTGCGCCGGAAGATGATCCAGAAGATGACCAGCCCGGCGACCACGAAAGCGGCCTTCGGGATTGGGGTGCTCCAGGTCAAACCCAGTGGAAGCGGCACCGGCTCGGCAAAGGCGGTGCCGGCGAGGAGATTGCTGAACTCGAGCGGGATGAATCCCCCAGGTGAAGGGCGGACGTAGAGCGCGATACCGGTCCAGATCGACCCCGTGGCCAGCGTAACGATGATCGGCTGCAACCGCCCATAAGCCACGAGCACGCCATTCACCAACCCACCCAGGGCACCGACCCCGAGGGCGGCGGCGGCGGCCACGATCATGCTGGAGGTCGGCGATTCCTTGTCGGTCACCTCGGAGGCGATGCTGTTGGTAAGGCTGACCATCGGTCCGATCGAGAGATCGATGCCTCCAGTGAGGACGACGAGCGTCTGACCCATGCTCGCCGTGGCCAGCGTCAGCCCGGAGTTGAGCAGCGTCCGTTGCTCCCGCGGGCGGAACTGCGGCACCACGAGCACATAGGCGGTGATGATCGCGATGAGCACCGCCCAGACGAAAAGCAGCCGCCCATTGCGCATGACGAACGGGCGCGGCCGCACCACGCGGTCCCGAGTTCCCCTCGGCATGGCGCCGCCAACCCCAATGCTAGCCATCAACGTCCGCCATGCTCTGACTGTCGAAACGTGCTAATGGGTGAAGGGGTGATAGGGTCATAGGTGGAACCGAAAACGACGCAAACGACTTCCATCGTTCGTCTTGTACTCGACTTCTCGACTTCTCGACACCTCGCCTTCGTGATCACGCCGTCACTGCCTCCCGCGGCGGCTCCGCCAGGCCGACGGCGGCGCTGACGAGATTCGCCTCCGTCAGCGCCGGCCCCCGCAGCTCACGGGCGATCGCGCCCTCGTACATGACCAGCGCCCGGTCACAGAGGCCGACGATCTCGGCGAGGTCAGTCGAGAAGAAGAGGATCCCATGCCCCTCGCTCGCCAGACGGCGCATCAGTTCGTAGATCTCCTGTTTCGCCCCCACGTCGATTCCTCGCGTGGGATCGTACAGGAGATAGACGGCGGCGTCGGTCAGTAGCCATTTGGCGATGGAGACCTTCTGCTGATTGCCACCGCTCAGGAAGCGAACGGGGACCCTCGGGCTGGCCATCCGAATCGCCAACCGATCGCGCATCGAGAGTGTCGCCGCTTCGACGGCCGCCGGCGAGACCACGCCGCTGCGCGAGACCTCCGGCAGCGTCGCCAGGGTGGCATTCTCGTCGACGGGGAGGGGTAGGATCAGCCCCTGCGTCTTGCGGTCCTCCGGGACCAGCGCCAATCCCGCGGCCATGGCGTCGCGCGGGCCGCCCAGGCGGATCGGTTTGCCATTGACGCCGACGTCACCGCTGACCCCCGTGTACACACCGAAGAGGGCGAAGAGGAGATCACCCTGTCCCTGGCCCTCGAGCCCGGAGAGCCCGACGATCTCTCCCTTGTGGACCACCAGCGAGATGTCCCGCAGGCGATCGCCCCAATTGAGCCCGCGCACTTCCAGCAGCGGCACCTCGACGTCTGGCCGCTGCGTCCGTGGCGGGAAGGTTTCGCGTAGCGTGCGTCCGATCATCATGTGGACGATCTCGCTATCGCGCGCCTTCGCCACGTCGACGGTGCCGACGTTGACGCCGTCACGGAAGATCGTGGCCCGGTGGCAGAGGTCCCGCACCTCGTCCATACGGTGCGAGATGAAGACCACCGCGACGCCCTCCTCGCAGAGGCGGCGCACCACCGAGAAGACCTGTTGCACCTGCCGCCGGTTGAGGGCGGAGGTCGCCTCGTCGAGCACCAGCACCTTCGGTTGGCGCCGCATCGCCTTGGCGATCTCGATCAGTTGCCGGTCGGCCAGGGAGAGGTCACGCATCAGGGCGCCGGGATCGATCCCGACGAAACCGAGCCCCACCAGCAGGGCACCGGCCTCGCGTTTCATGCGCTTGCCATCGACCAGCCCCAATCTGGTGCGCGGCTCTTCGCCGATGAAGAGGTTCTCCGCGACGGTGAGATCGGGAACGAGCGACAGCTCCTGGAAAACCGGGACGATCCCCGCGGCGACCGCGTCGGACGGACCGCGAAAGGAGACCGTCTCTCCACCGTAGCTGATCGTGCCCGCGTCTGGCGGATGGACGCCGCAGAGCACCTTCACCATCGTGCTCTTGCCGGCGCCGTTCTCCCCGAGGAGTGCGTGGATCTCTCCCGCCTCGCACGAGAAATCCGCGCCGTCGAGTGCGACGACACCACCAAACCGCTTATCGATCCCTGTCGCGCTAAGGAGGGGCATAACCGTGGAACGGCCTCCAGAAGAACGAGTCCAGCGTGTTGCCATTCACAGTGGACTGCCACGCTCAGATTGTCATAGCGAGTGCCGTGACACAGATGATGGTGTCATTCCGAGTGATCATGCCCCGGTGGGGCGCCACCACGGCATGAAAGACAGCGTTGTTCATACGAGGAAGGAGGAATCTCGTCGTATTCCGCACTACGGCGTCGAACTTTCGAGATTCCTCCGTTCGCTTTAAAGTGAACGCTTTAGCCGGGAGCGGGACCCCGAATAGCCCCGCCCCCGGCCCCTACGAAAATCCTAGACCTGCTGCGCGTCGACCTCCTCGAACGTGAGATTCACCCCGCACGCGGGAATCGACGTCGCCGTGAAGAAGTTGTCTGGGGCGTCCGGGAAATAGTTGACGCCTGGCTCCAGTTCGTCGGTGGTAGCCATCGGCAGCGGCACCGAGACGGCGCTCGGCACCGGCTCACCCATCAGCAGGCTGAGGGCGGCGCGCATCGAAACGGCAACAAGCCCTGGCGTCTGCCCGATTGAAAGACCCTGGAATTGGTCCCTGTACTCGGCCATCTGCTTGCGGAAGCCATTCTCGGCTTCGCCCGCGATCGGCGGAATGGGGATGCCAGCGTCGATGAACGCGCGCACGACGCCATCGGTGCCGCCCTGGCACCAAACGCCAGCGAAGTCCGGGTTGGCCGCCAGCGCGGTAGCGGTGGCCGTCTGTGCCTTGCCCGGATCCCAGTCGCCGATCACCTCGACGTACGAGATATCCGGATGCTGTTCCCAGACCGCGTAGGCGCCTTCACGTCGCTCCTGATCGACCCCGGTGCCCTGGACACCGTTGACCATCAGGATCTCGCCCTGGCCGCCGGTCTGCTCGACGAGGAATTCAGCCAGGCGGCGTGCCCATCTCGACCTGGTCCTCGTTGACGGTGATGCCGAGATCGAGTGACGGATCGGGCGGATCGGCCTGGACCGTGGTGTCGAAGGAGACGACCACGATGCCGTCGGCACGCGCCTGTTGCACCGTCTGTACCAGCGCGGTCGGAGTGTGGGCCAGGATCACCAGCGCCTGCGCCCCATTCGAGATCATGTTCTCGATGGCGGCGATCTGCGCCGCGTCGTCGCGGTCGGCGGTGTTGACCTGGAACTCGCTGATCAATGGCGCGATGTCGGGTGACTCGGCATAAGCCTTGGCCATCTTGATCATCTGTGTGCGCCAGACATTGCCGATGTACGAGTTGGAGAGGGCGATGTTGTACGGCGGGTCGGCTAGCTTCTCGTACTGCACGGTCTCGGCGCCGGGGAATGCCTGGTAGCAGGCGGCGGCATCGAATCCGCTGGCGGCCGGAGTCGCCTCCTGGGCCCAGGCCGGAGAGCCGAAACGGGCGACCCCGCTGAGACCGAGTCCGACCGCTCCCGCGCCCACCGCTGCGCCGCGGATGATGGAGCGGCGACCCAACGCACGGTGCAAATACTGGTCCATATGTTCGTTCCTCCGTCTAGACATTGACGGCGTGCGCTTCCCGACACCGGGCAGCGCGAGACGAGCCAACAGACCAGGGCAAGCCACTCCCTGGCGGACTGCACGCATCTGGTGTTGGCCGGCGCATCCTAGCAACGTGCGCGGAGTGCGTCAACGGGTACACGCTCCAAACTGTATACAATCGTGTTGTGCGCAGACGCCTATTCACTCCTGCTCGACCTGTGTACAAACACCAAGTCATACGGAAAAGTAGAGTCAACACCCGATAGCCGATGGCGGCACAAGCTTCGTGACCCCGGCATGCCTGTCTCGACCTCTGCGCCTGTTTCGCAATTCTGATATAGACCATTGGTCTATACGAGATGGAGGACCTCCATGTCGCAAACTGCCAAACTCTTCATGAACGGTCGTAGTCAGGCAGTGCGGTTGCCCGCTAAATTCCGGTTCGACGCGACCGAGGTGTTTATCCGCCGGGATCCCATAACAGGGGATGTCATTCTCTCGCGACGACCTCCGAATTGGGAGGAATTCTTTGCCGCACTGGTCGATACCGATGTGCCGGTCGAATTCCTCTCGGATCACGAGCGGAATCAAGGAGATCAGGAACGTGATCCCTTTGCCGGGTGGCGTGAGTGATTCGCGGCAAGTACATGCTCGACACCAACACCGTGAGTCATTTGGTGAAGCAGCATCCCGAAGTCGTCCGACGCGTGATCGACGTGCCGATGGACTCCCTCTGTGTCTCCGCTATCACCGCCGGCGAAGTGCACTATGGTCTGGCAAAGCGGCCAGAGGCGGTCCGATTGCGGGTGGCAGTAACCGAGCTCATGCGGCGGGTCGACGTGCTCCCGTGGGATTCCTCAGCAGCCGAACACTATGGGATCGTCCGCGCGGACCTGGAGCGTGCTGGAAGACCGCTGGGATCACTTGACGCCCGCATCGCCGCGCACGCCCTCTCCGTGGGCGCGGTGCTGGTGACGACCGATCGAGCCTTCAATCACGTTGCTCACCTTCGGATCGAGAACTGGACTGTAGGTCAGCCGTGAACGGGCGAGCGCCTCGTGTGAAGCGCGCTACGCGTCGTAGAGATCGCCGGCCAGGTACTTCAATCCGGTGTCGACGGCCACCGTCGCGACGGTCCGGCCTGGCCCGAGTTCCTCGGCCAGACGCAAGGCCGCGACCGCGTTCAGGCCAGTCGAGACGCCGGCGAAGATGCCTTCCTCGCGGGCCAGCCGACGAGCCATTGCCCGCGCCTCGCTCTCCTCGATCGCGCGCACCTCGTCGTAGGTGCCCGAGGTCAGGAGCGGGGGCACGATTCCAGTCCCGATCCCCTCGACACGGTGGGGACCGCCGACGCCGGTCGAGAGGAAAGGCGAGCTGGCTGGCTCCAGGGCGACGATCCGCGCGGCACTCCCCGCCTCCTTGAGCGCCCGCGAGACACCGACAAGCATGCCCGCTACCCCCACCCCGCCGCAGAAGGTGTCGATCCCGGAGCCGGCTTGGGCAAGCAGCTCGCGGCCGATGCCGGCGTAGCCGTCGAGCGAGTCGGTGTTGTGGAATTGATCAGTCCAGTAGGCGCCATCTCGGGCCACGATCTCCGCGACGACCTCCCGCATCCGGTCGAAGAGGTCCGGCGTGATAGCGCCGCCTCGGCTGGGCACGATCGTCAGGTCGGCCCCGAAGGCACGCATCGTCCGCAGCTTCTCAGAGGAGAAGGCATCCGAGGAGACCAGCTTGAGCGGGTAGCCCTTGACCGCGCAGACGAAGGCGAGCGAGGAGCCGGTGCTGCCGCCGGTGAACTCCACGACGCTCATACCGGGACGCAGTTCCCCGCGCCGCTCGGCGCCCTCGATCATCGCCAGGGCCATCCGGTCCTTATACGATCCGGTCGGGCTGAAGTACTCCAACTTCACGAGCACCTCGGCCCCGCCCGGCGGTGCCAGCCGGCTCAGGCGAACGACCGGCGTTCCTCCAATGGCCTCGAGTGTCGAGTTGCGCACCCCGCCAATGCCCGACGTCAACGCCCTCTCTCCCCCGCCACTCGGCCTCGTTCACGGTCACCAGACCGCCCGTAAATGCCTCCGAAGATGACAGCATAGACCACGGCCGGCGACCTCCGATCGTATCGTCTCGTTTGCTCGTAGCCACTGTGGTCCGGACCTCGTTTGGCCCGAATGAGTGCACACCGGTTCACCCCGCCCGTTGCTACTGCCCTTCCCAACCTGAGGACGGTTGAGGGTGAGGTCGGTGCCGCTTGATCCGCTGCTCTAAATCGAGTTCAAGAGCAACCTCAATGTGACCGGCTTCACCAAGGTCAGTCTACGGTCCAGCCCTGTCCATTTGACTGCGACGAGTGTTCGTTGGCGTGTGATTGCACTGTCATGGATCGTTGGTTAAATGGACTTGTGCGCCGACTCTCCCGGTCTCGTCTTCCACACTGAAGGAGGATCGGGGGAGGGCAACCCTGCATCCTCGACAAAAGTGGTTCGTATAACCCGGGAATATCTGCATTATCTGGAACCGGGATCACACGCTGTCACGCGGAAAACGGACCAGGCTGGGGCGTTATCGGAACCGGAGAGCTGGTCAGTTATGCGAGGCGTGCTGCTGACGCTAGAGCGGTGGCGCGGGGGGTAGTTGCACCGTGACGCGGAGCCCGCCGGCGGCCCGGGGGGTGAGGGTGAGGGTTCCGTCGTGTGCTTGGGTGATGCTCTTGACGATTGCCAGGCCGAGGCCGACACCTGCATGGTCGCTGCGTATGCGTTCGGTGCCGCGCTGGAACGGTTCGGTGAGTATCGAGACCAGCTGTGGCGTGAGCTTCTCGCCGGTGTTCTCGACAGTGAGCACCACACTCGTGGGGTGAACGCTAGTCGTGACCCACACATTGCCCTGTTCAGGCAGATTGTGGACGATCGCGTTGTGCAGGAGGTTCGTGGTCAGCTGCAGCAGGAGCGCGTGTGAGCCGCTGGTAGGGGCGATATCCCCGGAGGTTTCGATAGTGAGGCCGCGCATTTCTGCGAGGGGGAGGAGCGTTTCAGTGGCTTCTTCCGCTATGAGGGACAGGTCGACGGGTTCTCGGGTGAAGGATCGCTGGTCGGTGCGGCTGAGCAGGAGCAAGGCTTCGGTGAGGTCGATCGCCCGGGCGTTGACGGCGTGGAGGCGGTCGATAAGTTCGCTGGTGTCGCGGTTCGGATCGTTGCGGGCCACGTCGAGAAGGGTCTGCGTGGTCGCGAGTGGGGTGCGCAGTTCGTGGGAAGCGTTGGCGGCGAACCTCCGCTGTTCGGCGACGTGCGCTTCGAGCCGTGCGAGCATGGCGTCGAAGCTGTCGGCGAATTCGCGGAACTCGTCTTTACGGCCTTCCAACGCGATGCGGTGGGAGAGCGATCCGTTCGCGGCCATGCGTGTAGCGTCCGTGATGCGGGTCAGGGGGGCGAGCATGCGGCCGGCGAGAAGCCATCCTCCCAACAGACCGAATACCAGCAGGAACGCCAACACTGCGGCTGCCCTCGGAGCGGGAGCGCGCAGGAGGTCGGGAACAAAACGACCGATGGCGATGATCGCGGCGTCGGGCACATAAAGGAACACCCACACGGTCGCGAGCATCAAGGCACCGGCGAACATGAGGAAGCCGGCGTAGCTGAGGGTGAGTTTGAGGCGAACGCTCAACCCGGGCGCCCTATCCACACTCGCCTCCTTCATCTGCGGCGTCTGGTCCTGTGTCGATGCGGTAGCCGACCCCGGGCACCGTGGCGATCAGCCAGGGTTCGCCGAGCCGTTTGCGCAGGGCCGAGACCGTGATGCGCACGGCGTTGGTGAAGGGGTCGGCGTTCTCGTCCCATGCCCGCTCCAGTAGCTCCTCGGCACTGATGACACCGCCTTCGGCAGCGACGAGAACATCGAGCACGGCGAACTGCTTCCGGGTCAGCGCGACGTAGCGGCCGTCGCGGTAGACCTCGCGGCGGAACGGATCCAGACGCAGACCTGCGATCTGCCGCACGGGTGGCCTGTGGTGGGCGCGCCTGCGGTCGAGTGCTCTGAGCCTGAGCACGAGCTCTTGCAGGGCGAACGGCTTGGTGAGGTAGTCGTCGGCGCCGAGCTCGAACCCGGAAGCCTTGTCGTCGAGCCGGTCGGCAGCGGTGAGCATGAGGATCGGCATGCCGCCGCCGGAGGCGACGATGCGTTTGGCGATCTCGTCACCGGAGGGCCCAGGAATGTCGCGGTCGAGGACAGCGATGTCGTAGGCGTTGCTGCTCAGCAGCTCCAGGGCGGCGTCGCCGTCACCGGCGATGTCGGCGGCGATCGCTGCCAGACGCAGCCCATCGCGGATGGCTTCTGCCAGATAGGGCTCGTCCTCGACGACCAACACACGCATGCGCTCAATGCTACGAGCCGGCGCATATCGTCGGCATATCGAAAACCTCATACGTGCTGACAACACCACGCTACCTAGATTGGAGGCAGGCGGCCAGGGGTGGCTGCGAGATTGACCGACGGGGTCAGGAGGACGGCAGTGATTCAAGTGCTCGATCGGAAGCGGTTCGTAAATACCCTCGGCGTGGCCGGGCTCGGTTTGGGGTTGCTGGCCAGCGCGGTCGGCGCGTCCTCGGCGATGGCACAGGAGAACCAGTCGCAAGGGATCGATCGCCAACTTTTCCAATACGAGGAGGGCATCCTCGACCTGAGCGACGAGGAGTTGAAGCAACTGCTCATTCAGCTGCTGCAGGAACGGGCGCGGGAGAAGGAGGGTGCCCTTGCCTTCCAGGGCGATGAGGACGCCAGGGACGTCGTCAACCGGCGCCTGCAAGACGGCGAAAGTGAGGACCATGAGGCCTTGCGGGTCGAGGCCTACAACGAGTTCACCCAAGCGCTGGCCGATGAGCTGGGGATCGACGATCCGGACGAGCTCGACGCCGCCATCCGCATCGCGATGATGTCGGTGGTCGACTCCAACGTCGGGCTGACCAAGGACACGGCCGAGTGGCAGAAGGCGCTGATCGCCACCGCCGACGTGCCGATCGGCCCCGCGTACCGCGGCCACGGCGGGTAGGGAGGAGGCTCCTCGTTGTTCGTCCCGGCTCTGGACGCGCCAGGGCCGGAAATCCTCCCCTCTTTGACCGGTGCGGCGTGGGTGTCAGATCCCATGCCGCAGTGGTGACGCCGGCGTCACGTCTCCCGTCACCAGAGGCTGGCGTTCCCCGGAGTACCAGAATCAGCTGCTTCTTGAGGCGGTCTCCGGGTACAGCTCTGAAGCGGAAGCTGCCCGATGGGTCGCCACAGCCGACACGTCTCCTTACTGTCGATGGGGTTATAGGAACCGAGTGGCATAGTGGGGCGTATCGGGGGCACGGGCTGGTGCTGCAGTCATGGCGGCACGATCCAGGGCGTAGGTCCAAGCTGGTTGCCACTGGAAGGGGGTCGTCACCGCCTGCAGGAGCGGCACCCGGTGAAGCCAGTGCTCCAAGCAATACAGGGTCGCCCGGCTGCCGATGATCAGCACGCGGCCGCCGGGATGGCGGGTGACCAGTTCCCGCAGAAAGGCCCCGACGCGGGCGGCTGCCTGATCGTAGCTCTCACCGCCTGGGAACGGACTCGTGATGTGGGCCGGTTTGGCTGCCTCCACGTCGGCCATAGGACGGCGCGTCATCTCGCCGTAATCGCACTCGCGCAAGCGCCGGTCTCGCATGATAGGCATGTCGCGGTCGCCAAACGCGATCGCCGCGGTCCGAAACGCCCGCCGCTGGTCCGAGCAGAAGATGGCGTCGAAGCGCTCCTCGGCATACCGTGCCCCAAGCTCCTGGGCCTGCGCGATGCCGAGTGGGGACAGATCCGCGTCGTACCACCCTGAGGCGAACTCCCGCTCATTGTCGAGCGAGGTGGCGTGGGTCACGAAGACAATATTGACCGTGGCGCGATCTCCGTTCACCATCAGGCGCGCTCCCTGGTGACACCGACGCCGAGCAGCGCCTGAGCGAGCCGCGGCTGGCCCAGATCAGCCGTTCCTGACGTTGGGCTGTGCGCTGATCTGGTTCAACCACTTGCCGCCTCCAGAGAGGCTATGAACGGCACACTTCGGTGGCATCCGCAGCTGCATTCACCGTGATCGTCATACACGGCATGACCGGGAGTACGGCCTACCACGCCGCAACGTCACGCGCCGCTTCCGGTGCCGATGCAACGCTGTCGTAGCGGTACGGCCAGGGGTGGCGCTCGTCCGGGGATATCGCTTCCCGCACCGCCCGTTGCCGCCCCTCGATGTCGAAGCACGCCAGCTGGTTGCCGCGAAGCAGCTGTGTTGCACTGTCAATCGCCTGTCGTGTGGTCAAGAAGCCATCAGCCACTTCTTCTTCAAGGGCTTTGGTAAGCCAGCGACGCATTTGCACGGCGTAGGCATAGGCAATCGAGGGCGTTGTCGCATCGTCGCCAAAGGCGAAGAGTTTATTCAGTGGGACGGCATGAAGGAAGCGACGAACGAAGTCCTTACTGGCAAACGGATTGATCGCCCACGCCCAGCACAGATCCACATAGACGTTGCCGAAGTGCTTGGCCAGGGCAATCAACTCGTCGCTGTACGGATAGGCGATGTGCATCAGCACGAAACGCGCGTTCGGATACGCCATCAGGAGGGGCGCAAGGTGCCCCGCGCGCAACCGGTCGACGGGCATGGACGTGCCGAGTTGCCCCGTCTGCGCGAGATATCCGGTATGGAGTTTGATCGGCAGCTGGTAGGCACTGGCCAGCTCCACGCCGTGCGCCAGGCACCAGTCGCCGAGGCAGAGCCGAGCCTCCGATTGTGGGTCGTCGCTCCCCGGACCGCCCGCACGCACCACCTGCACCGCACGCGCGGCTTCGGCGTCCGTTCGCTTCTGCCACGCCAGGGTGCGCACGTAGGCGTGCTGGGATTTCAGCGCGATGGAGAGCGGAGCGCAGCGCACAAACAACGCCTCCATCGCCTGCCTCAGGGTGGTGAGATTCCGGACCGTCACGCCGGTCGCTGCTTCGATGACCGGATCGTCGATCGCGCCGATGGCGAACCGGCGCAACGAGAGATCGCGCAGGAAGAACGCTGCGGATGACCGGGGAAGGTCGATCACGTCCAGCCCCAGATCCGTCTGGACATGATCCACCTTCGCACGGTCGCGCAAGAGAGCGACACACCCGCCTTGGCGTTGCAACGCCTTCAGCCGTTTCTGCCCCGCACGAATGGTTGCCTCGCTCACCACCTCGATCTCATACAGATCACGAGCGGCGATGCGCACCGCCTCGCCGTACCCGGTGAACTGGGTCATGTTCCATGCGGCCGCAACAGCGGCGAAGCGGCCCTCAAGATCCTCGTTGCTGCTGTCCTGAAGGCGAGCAACGGCTTCGAGCGAGGCGCCAGCGATGATCAGGTCCGACGAGCTATACCTTCCGAAGAGGTCGTTGAGGATGTCGGGGGCGTTCGGTCCCTCCCAGGCATAATCGCCCGGCTGATGGCTATGCGTATCGATCACGGAGACATTGGCAATGTGGTCGGCAATCTCGCTCGCCATCTGTCCTCCGTGTCACCGCGGCGGCCGGGCTCGCCCGGTACCGGTGCCCCGTGTGCGACCTGGATCGCGTACCGGCGGCAGCGCACGATCCGGGATGAGCGACGAGGGGAGAGGCATCACGCGTTCCTCACCTTGGGGTGCGCGGTGATCTGCTTCAACCACCTGCCTCTTGCGGGTGGGTTTTGAAAGGCACTCATTAGCGGCCGCGACGGAGCGTGAGGATGGCGACGGCGCAGCTCTGCCGACTCTCGACCAGATTGAGCGATCGCGCATCGGCATCGTCCGCGAAGAGGCGCTTGCCGCGTCCCACACGATGGGACGGTGTGTACCGGGGCCGCGATGGGTGTGCCTTGTTGTGTCAACCGCTGGGGTTGCTGCGCACACGCAGTCCTGTTCCTGCGAACAAGGGGGTGTGATTGACGACCGGGACATGTCCGGGGTCGAGTCGTCACCAGCCGGGTTGTCGTGACAGCGGATCCGTGTCCCTAGCACCGCTCCCTCCCAGGGGGACGCATCCCATGACGGACCCTGCACCGTTCCAGACGGACGATTTGGAGCGGGAGCCCGCGCCGCTACGCCGACGGCGCACCGATCTCCTCCGAGGAGACCGGTTCGGCATCCTCCATGCAGCCTTCCTCGCCCGTCAAATAGACGATGACGTCCCCCGGCTGGAGGCGAAAGCAGGGAAGCTGGTAAAACGGGCAACGCTCCCGGCCGCGCGCGGCGCCCAGGATCAGCACCCCCTCCAGGTCCGGCAGCTCAGAGGCGAGCCACCCGGCTTCGTCGGGCTGCACGATCCGCTCTGCCATCGCCAACCCTTCGCCAAAGGAGAGGAGATCCTCCAGGAACTGTGGCACCGCGTGCTGCCGCACGGCCGCCCCCATCAACCGCCCGCCCGAGACCGACGGCGCCACCACCAGATCAGCCCCGGCCCCATAGAGAAGCTTGATGTTTTCCTCCTCGCGCGCGGCGGCAACCAGATGCACCTGAGGGGCGAGGCTACGCACGGTGAGGCTGATCAGGACCGACGCGTCGTCCCGATTCGGGGCCACCAGGACCGTGCTTGCCTCCTCGACGTTCGCGGCGCGGAGCAGCTCCTCGCTCGAGGCATCGCCCTGTAACGCCACCAGGCCCTGGTGCGCCGCTGCGGCGACGGCGGTTTCACTCTCGTCGATGGCGACGATCTGATCGGGCGTCTGCCCGTGCGCCAGTAACTCCTCGACGATGGCCCGACCCTTCACACCGTACCCACAGACGATCACATGCTGCGACAACCGATCGTGCAGTTCTTTCATCTGACGCTCCTCCCGCCAGCGCAAGCGCAGGACGGTCAGTTCATAGGCGGTCCCGAGAAAAAGCACCCAGAGAAAGATGCGAATCGGGGTCATCACCACCGCGTTGATCAACCGGGCGTTGTCCGTCACCGGGGTGATGTCGCCGTAGCCGACCGTCGTCAGCGAGACGACGGTGAAATACAAGACATCGATGAACCCGATCGGGCGATCCGGGTGGACGTTGTCGCGCAGACCGTCGCGGTCCAGCCATTGCAGCGCGGTGACGGCCAGAATGAGTCCGACGGCCAGGGCCACCCGGCGCAGCAGCGCCCGTTCCGGCGCTTCCTCCGGTAGACGCAGCGGCCCAAGATGGGGCAATTCACGCGACGACGTCATTGCTCGGTGTCACGGTGCGGATCGGGCGCGACGGTTTGCCACGACCGATCCAGCGGCCTCCTCTCACCTCAGGCGGCACCTCACGCAACGCAGGGTGGCCTCGACGCGGTCCGGGTGATGGTGCCCTAGAGGCCAAGTTCGAACGCGGCCGACTCCCTGGTGCTGACCGGTCGTCCCCATGGTACCCACCTGCGGAAGAGTCTGGGACGATTGAAGCGCGTCCGCCCGCGAGGCGGATGCCATCCGTGACGCTGATGGGCGTTGTGGAGCGCAAACGGGCCGGGGTAGCTGCCCTCCCTACTCCAGCCCGTTTGCGGATAATGGCCACTTGTCTGCAGAGCATGGCCATTTCCGGCAGACGGCCGATCCTGAAAGTAACCACCGCTGTGCTGAGTGCCTGAGATTGTCCCGACGTCAGGACGATTCGCCTCGCAATCGTCTCCGGCGTTTGGGGCCTGGTGCCGCTTCACGTTCGACAGTTCCGTGTTCGGCTCTGTGAAATGGGCGGCGTTGAGAGGCGCTGAGCGCCAACGACGAGCGGCCGGGCACCACCCCGGCCGTGTGCGGTTCTCTGTTCCGTTTCCGAGGAGCTTGAGACTAGCTGCTCGAGTCGGCGCCAATGGCCTTCTGGCCACTCCCCGCGTGGAGGATGAGCTCTCAGCGATCGTCGTTGCCCGTCGCCGCGGCTCCCTGGGTCGCCTGATCCAGCCGCGCTTGGAACCCGGCGAGTTGGTCGGGTGAGAGGTCTGCGCTGTGGACCGTCCCGCCAAATCGCGCCAGATCGGCGCCCGCCCGGGTGGTGTCGGCCCCTTCGTCGAAGAGCACGATGATCGCCGACCCGCCGGACTCTAACTGCGCCTCGATAGAGGCCACGAACCGGTCGTCGAGGCCGGACACCTGGTGCTTGGCCCGGCGGATGCCGAGCAGGGCACCCGCGGCGAGCCCGACAACCGGGACTGAGAACAGCGCGCCGACCAGGAGCCCTAATCCGCCTCCCAGGGCCGCCTTCCCCGCCACGGGATGCCAGGGGTGAACCGTCAACTCCCCGTCCTCATTGCGAATCCAACACGCATCCTTGACGCGGATCAGGTGATCGAGATGCGACCAGTCCACCGACTCCATCGCCTGCTTGGCCCGGTCCGCGTCGGGATAGGTAATCGCCAGGAGCGTTGCCATACGGAGCCTCCTCAACACACGTCAGTGCACGAACAAACGCAGCCGTCGATACCGTCAGTATTGCAGGAGTGTCCCGTTGCTGCCTCGGGAGCATGGTTCAGGGCTCCACCAGGTCGATCACGCCCAGATCGGCAAGCCCGTCGCCCGCGTTCCGGATGGTGTGCCACTGCTATCGCGGCTTGAAGACCAGGTCAAATACTTCGGCAAACACCACGTCCTCTCCCAGAAGCTCCCCCAGATGACCCTCCAGCACATAGTTGCACTCATCCTCATCGGCGTGACGGTGAAGGGGAGCCGCCAGGGTCCGCGGCGGGATGCGGTGCTCGACGAGCGAGAACCCGCCCCCGGACTCCTCCGCCCGGCCCATGAACCGGACGCTGAGGGCGATCAGGTCGACAGCCGGACCGTCTTTCGGCCTGATGATGCGCGGACCCTGCGCGGCGTTGAACTGCCGCGATTCGCCCGACCCCGGCATCGGAGAATCTGACATATGAGCCAATTCTTCTGCACCGTCTACCGCCGGCTGGATCTCGCGTGCATGTGTTGAGTGTCGACCCTTGCTTGGCATCATAGCGAGGAATTACCGCGTCGTCCCGCTCTTACCCTTCTTGGTTATCAAGCGTTTCCCTTGTGCGAGCGCCGGGGGATTCGGGATCTGCGAAACGTCCAGAGAACGGTTCGTTCAGGAGCAACCGGCGCAAAGGTAATGGTCTCCTTTGTCTCTGTAGCCTTCGAATTCTTCGCGTTCTTTGGGTCCTTTGTTTGCACCGGCTCATTCGGAGCCCGGCTCAAGCGTGATGAAAATCCCCCCAGCTTCGGCGCTCAGTTCCCCCTCTCCCTATGGCAGGGAGAGGGGGTTAGGGGGTGAGAGCGCACCTCCGGTAAAGAATTTGCTCTCCCCGGTTCCCGGAAGGTTCAAACTCTTTAAACTCTTCGCGCTCTTCACGGCGGTCGTCCGCCATCTGCGCCTTTCCTTATGCCCCTGGGAATTCGGTCCACGGCTGCGATGGCCGGCTATACAGATATCCCTCCTGCCAATTCCATTGGGGGTGCAGGCGGAGGAACTCCTCGGCGTCGAAGGGGGCGCCGTCCGCGCGACCGAAGATCGCCCACATCGTCATCTCCTCGGCCGCGGCGGCGGTGGTCACCTTGCCGTCGACCGAGCCAGCCGGATAGAACGGGACATTCCAGACCGCGTTCGGGTCGCTCACGTAGTACATCGGGTCGACGTCGTAGTGGGAGCAGATGGTGCGGGAGGACGGGTTGATGTACCCGAGGTAGGGGTCGAAGGTGTCGCCGAGCATCGTCTGTCCGATCCCGGCGTCGATGCGGCCCTCATGCTGACCGAGAAGCTGTGGCCAGCGCACGCGGCGCGCTCCCGTCTGCTGGCGGACGTCGTTGTACCCGGTGTCACTGCTCTCGACGTTGCGGATCCGGGGGTCGTCCGGGGCGTTGTCGCCAAAGAACCAGCCGTCGGTCTTACGCTTGAGATCCTGGTAGATCAGCCCCTGCTCGTAGTCGGCGATCTCACCGGTCTTGATGTCGCCGATCAGCCACATGTTGGCGTAACCACCATTGTTCTCGGTGTCCATCAGACTGACCCACTCGTCGATCGAAGTGGCGAACTGGCAGGCGTTCCGGGCGCGCACATACTCCGGCACTTTGGACGTGTCGTACCCCTCGTAACCGACCATCGTCGTCTCGACCACCACCATACCGCCGCCGGTCACCCAGAAGTCGGTCATGCTGGCCACCCAGCCGGGACTGGTCTGCATCACCATGCCGATATCCGTCGGTCGGGGTGATGTCGAGGATGACGTTCATGAATTGGCCGTTCCAGAACTCGGTGAACGCCTCATGGCCGATGACGATCCGGCCGTCCGCGGTCGCCGAGCCGGTGGCGATGAATGCCGAGCAATGACTCTTGCGGTTGCCGTCCGGAGCGTCGTTCACGTACTGGCTGGCGACGGTCGGCCACCAGTAGCCGGTGATCTCCATGTAGGCGTTCCAGCCGATGATGTCGTCGAGAGTGGCGGGGACACCGGCCGCCGTGAGACCAGCAGCGATGCCCTCCATCTCTTCCGTCAACTCGGGGGTGATCTTCGATTTGTGAAACTCGACGGCCTTGTCGACGAAGAAGCCATAGTCGAACCCCATCGTCTGATAGGTCATCGCCTCGTAGACGCGGACGGCGTCGGCGTATTCGGCGGCCACCAGGTAGCCGTGCTGGAATCCCCGCTCGAACGGATCGCCCGCGATCTTGAGGTGAATCCAGCCGTTGACGTCGTTGCGGGAGGCACGCTCCAGCCAGCCTCGCTGCTCGTCGCTGAGGTCCGCCACGGGCGAGGCAGACGGCGTTGCGTCCTGGGCCTGAGCTCGGCCGGGCCGCACCAGCAGTGATGCCGACGCGGCGAGCCCCGTCTTGAGCATGCCGCGTCGGCTCATGCCGCGACCGTAGGGATCGGTCACAATCGCCAAAGGCTCGCTGAGACGCCGTTGGAATTCCACGCGGTGCTCCTTACGCTTTCATGTTCCGGGTCTAATAGAGTTCGATTGTACGGGCTTCGCGGAAATCGCGCCCTGGCAACCCCCAGCGCGATCGAAAGGAACAGGACCGCTTTCCTTTGAGCACCTGATATGAAATTTGGATGACGTCGGACGGAAACGATCACTCACCGGTTGCCCCTTCCCCACTCCCTGCAACCTTGTCGGAGCCCCACATGAAGCGCTGGGTGCGGGTCATCTGCCGGGGACACGGCTGCCCCTCCAAGCACCTGCGCTGTTTGCCACCTTTGCCATGTTTGGGAAGTTCGGGAAGCTCGGCATCATCACCTTCGTCCCCGAACGCCGTCAGCCCCAGTCACGGCTCCCCCGTCTCCCCAGCACCCGGGGCCACAGTCCCTATCCCTGCCGCAGGGCCGAATGCCCTCCGGGTGGCGATTGTGGTGAGGGTAATTAGAAGGGGTGCGGTTCGACTTCTCTCCCTACCGAGTCACCCGTCGGTCACCGCGTGCGGATTCTCTGCCGGTGAAGATGCTGCCCTTCCCGTCTCTCCAGAAGTTCAACACCTTCAACACCTTCAACATCTTTAACACCTTCAATTCCGCCCGGGAGGACCTGGGAGAGGAACGCCGTCAAGTGGGGTGTGCGAGCGCATGTGAATGATCCGCGTCGTCACGATCCGGGACCGCTCAATGGTCCCCCTTCTCCCGTTCTTATGGGAGAGCGGACCTGGGAGACGAGGCTGTGCGTGTCTAGCTCCTTGCGCTCACTCCATCCTGCGCCGCGAGAAGCGGCGAAGCTGACTGAGGAACGTCGGGATGAAGAGGGCGCCGACGATGACGAAGGTCACCAGCGTCGTCAGCGTTCCCAGTGCGTAGAGGTCCGGCTCGATGATCTGGACGGTCAGCATCGCCCACAGTTGCAGCGGCAGCGTGTTCTCCGAGGTCGCGAGCACACTCCGCTCGAATTCATTGAGTGAGAGAGTGAATCCGAACAGCGCGGCGCTGAGCACGCCTGGCCAGATGATCGGCAGGATAACCTCGAAAAACGTCCGCATGTCGCTGGCGCCGAGATCCCGCGCCGACTCCTCGATCCCTGGATCGAACCGGTTGAGCACTGCCAACATGACCAGGAAAGCGAATGGCAGCGCCCAGACGACATGGACGCCCAGCAGCGAGAGGTGTCCCGGCTGCAGATTCAGGATGCGCCACCACAAGCTGACGCCGAGTCCGAGCAGAATTCCGGGCGTCATCAGCGCCAGCAGCACCGTCGGGAAGAGCACTTTCGCGCCGGGCAGGCGCCGCCGGTAGGCGAAGGCGATGACCAGGCTGAAGGCCGCGGCGATGAGACCCGTTTCGATCGCGACGACGAGTGTACGGACGATCGCCGGTCCCAGTTCCGTCGCCCGCTCGCCGAAGAGCCGCTGCCACCAGTGGAGACTGGCGCCTTTCATTGGGAACGTCATCCCGCCCTGCGGACCCTGGAACGAGAGCATCGCCATGATGATGATCGGTCCGTAGAGGAAGAGCAGAATCACCGCGAAATAGAGGCCCAGACCGAGGTTGAGCCAGCGTCCACCTTGGCTGCCCACCGCCCCGCCCATCACAGCCCCTCCGCGACGCGCCCGTAGCGGAAGAGGACGACGACCCCGGCCACCGTGACCAGGACGAGGACGCTCGCGGCGGCGGCGGCCTGCGGGAACTGGATGTAGGTGACGAAGTTCTGGATCCCAAGACCAACCGAGCTCGTCTTGCCGCCGCCAATCAAGCGGACGGTGGCGAACTCGCCCATGCTCAGCACGAAGACGAAGACCGCGCCGATCACGATCCCCGGCCGGGCCAGCGGCAGCAAGATCTCCCTCAGAATGGCCCACCAGCCAGCGCCGGAATCCCGTGCCGCCTCCAGAATCGCTGGATCGATTGCGGAGAGGGAGAAGAAGATCGGCGACACCATGAAGAGCAGATAGAGCTGAATCATCGCCACCCGGACGGCAAAGTCCGAGAAGAGAAGGAAGTCGAGCGGTTGCGAGGTGATTCCCAGATTGAGGAGCGCGGTGTTGAGGAGTCCCTCGCGACCCATCATCGGGATCCAGGCTATCGCCCGGATCAGGAAGCTGGTGAAGAAAGGGGCCAGCGCGATGATGAACAGCGCGAACTTCCGGCGCAAGTCTGGCACCACCAGCGCGAGGTAATACGCGACCCAGAACCCGAGCAGAAACGTCACCACCGTCGTGATCAGGGCATTGAGGACCGTGTTGCCGAGGGTACGGATGAAGGCATCCGAGTCCGCCAACTGCTGATAGTTCTCGAGGGTGAAGACCCGGTTGAAGCCGCTTAGCGTCGGCTCGAAAAAGCTGACGACGAGCACGACCACGACCGGGATGACCAGGAAGGCCAGCAGCCAGGCGAGCGGGAAGGCCAGGAGCAGCGCCCACGCGCTCCCCGTGGCCAGGCGGAACCGGGACCTCATGGCCGGGCGCGCGGGTCGAGCGACCGGCACCGGGACGTTAGGCGAGGAGGAGCTGGACATCCTCGGTCTTCCACTCCAGGCGGACGGGCTCGCCCTCGACCAGATTGTCCCAGGCGCGGTCGTTCTCGGCTCGCTTTGCCACGATCGTCTGTCCATTAGGCAGGCGGCAGTGGAGCTTCACGACGTCACCCAGGTACTCGAGGAAGATGAGCGTGGCAGTCACCTGATTCGGTCGCTCCGGGTTCGCCGTGGCGCCGTCAGTGATCGCTGGCTCGGCTGAGACGCAGCTGGCCCGCACCGACGCGTGAAGGTTCTGACCAACGGCAACCCCCGTTGCATCGTGGCGGGCGACGAGGGTCAGCCCGTCACCCTCGACCCGCACGTGCCCGTTATCGATTGCGCTTATCTGGCCGGCCACCACGTTGTTGTCGCCCATGAATCCGCTCGTGAAGAGGTTGGCCGGGTGGCGGTAGACGTCCTGTGGACTACCCACCTGCTGGATCCGCCCATCCTGCATGACCACGATCTGGTCGGCTATCGCCAGCGCCTCTTCCTGATTGTGGGTGACGTGGATGAAGGTGATCCGCAGGCGGCGCTGGAGCGCGCGTAGCTCCACTCGCATCCGCAGTTGGAGCAGCCGGTCGAGGTCACCCAGCGGCTCGTCGAGGAGCAGCACCGTCGGCTCGGTGACGAGTGCCCGGGCCAGCGCAACCCGCTGTTGCTGCCCGCCCGAAAGCTGGCTCGGTCGCCGATCTGCCATTGGCGTGAGGTCCAGAAAGGCCAGCGCTTCGTCCGCGCGCCGTCGCCGCGCATCTCGCGGCAGTCCCCGCATCTTCAGCCCGAACTCGACGTTGTCGCGGACGGACTTGTGCGGAAAGAGACCGTAGTGCTGGAAGACGGTCGAGATGTCGCGCCGGGCCGGCGGTATGTCGTTCGTGCGTGCGCCGTCGAGGAGAAATTCCCCCTCGTCGATGGTCGCGTGCCCCCCCAGCATCCGCAGCAGCGTCGTCTTGCCGCAACCGGAGGGACCGAGAAGCACGACGTAGCTGCCACCGGGCACGGCCAGGTCGACGTGATCGACCGCTGTTGTTCCCTCGAACCGCTTGGTGACGCCGCGCAGGACGACCGTGCCCTTACCTTGATCAGGGGCGGCGCCCACGGCTGGAATGTGCTCCTGGATCTGGGTCACGACGGCCACGATGGCATGTCTCCCGCGGCCGGAGTTTCGATCCGGCCGCGATCGGTGCTATGCACGATGAACTGGTCGGGTGAGAGCCGAATCGCGGCCCTCACCCCGATATATTCGACCACTACGAGGATGGTTGGGTGAGAGCGGATCGCGACCCGCACCCCGGTCCATTCCACCGCTACGCGGAGAGAAACTCGTTCCACTTGCTGACGAGGTACTGATGCTCGTCCATGACCGAGTTCCAGACCGCAATGTTGGACATTCGGGTTTCGTAGCTCCCGCCGTCGCGGACCTCGCCCTCTTTGGCGACCACGCCGCCATCGGGCGCCAGCATGTCCTCGGCCGCTGGTTCGCCACCGTACCAATAGGCCCACTCGGCCTCCGAGAGGTGCTCCCTGGCATTTTCGGGAATCGAGAAGTAGTAGCCCTGGCGCGCCACCAGGGCGCCGGCCCAGCCATTCATCCACCAGTCGATGTACTCATAGGAGGCATCGAGTGTCGAACCCTCGGCCTGCGCGTTGATCATGATCCCACCATGCCAGCCGCGATATCCCTCTTGTGGGCTGGCATAGATGACGGGCACGTCGCGTGTCCGTAGCGCGGTGACCGCCGGGGACCACATGCTCTCGACCACGACCTCGCCGCTGGCCATCAGGTTGACTGACTCGTCGAAGGAGTTCCAGAACGCGCGGAACTGCCCGGCCTGCTTCTGCTCGATGAGCAGGTTCATGATCGTGTCGATCTCATCCCGGGTCATGTTGCCGATGTCGTCGAACGTGGCGAGCCCGGCCGCCTCCGCCCCCAGGGCAAGGTCCATCAGGCCGGTTGCGGGATCGTTGAGTAGGCCGACTTTTCCCTTGTAATCAGGGTCGTAGAAGATCGCCCAGGACTTCGCGTCCTCGCTATCGACAACGTCGCTTTGATACCCGAAAGCGTCGACGTTGTGGGTCAGTGGCAGCATCGAGACCTGGTCGGTCGGGTCGGAGAGGAGCGAGCCGTCGGGCTGGACGTAGAGGAGACGCACGGGCGCGTCACCGGCACCGACTTTGGCATCGTCGTTGATCTTGCCGATCTTGGTCAAAGGAGAAACATTCTCCCACTGTGGCAAGCGGGTGACATCGACCGGTTGGCAGACCCCGGCGCCCCAGACGATCTTCACCGAGTTGAACCACTGATCGTAGAGATCCCACGACTGTGGCTGCGTGACCGCGATCTGCTGCGCCGTCAAGCCGTCCTTGACGTCGTACTGCAGGGTGATCCCCAGGTCTTGCTCGGCCTGCGCCTTGATGGGATCGAGCAACGAGACACCGGTGCCGACCACTCGCAGCGTCGTGCCCTGAAGAAACGCCGGCGCCGGGAATGTCGACCGCTTCGCAGCCCTGGAAACGGGACTGGCGCCCACCGCGGTCGTGCCCACATGAGCCCCTAGCGCCGCGACGCCGAGGGCCGCCGTGCCCCTGATAAAGCCCCGTCGCGTCACCGCGGGTGCCTCTGACTCTCCGTTGACCTGCTGCGAGGACTTGTCCGACGAGCTGTTCGTGCTCAACGCCGTTCCTCCTCCTGTTGGCCGCGCGCCGTCGGCGCGGCTCACCTACCGCTTGCTCCGGCAGAGCCTGCCTGATACCCCCGTTAGGCACCGCGCGGCTCTCTGACTGGCGTCCCCGGGACGCTCATGCTTCGGCCCCCACATCATACCGCCGCTGCCAGGTCCTGGAAGGCATCGAGCGAAGCCTCCACCTGGGTCAGGTCCAGGTCACGCGCGATGAAGACGATCCTGCTGCGGCGGTCGGTATCCGGCCACTCCCGTAGGTGCCGCGGCGCGTGGATGACGTGCTGCACGCCTTCCACCAGCAGCGGTCCCCGTGCTTCGCCGACATTGAGCAGACCCTTCAAGCCGGAGGACGCGGTCCCCATGGCGGTGGAGCAGCATGGTTAACCAGATGCCGAACATCTGCCAGTTGAGAGGGCGGTCGAAGATCAGACATCGGGACGAAACGACACCGCTCCCGCCATGAATGGCCGCCGGCGTCGGCGAATCAGAAGCCGTGAGGTCACTATTGGCGGCGAACGAGAATTGACCGAGTCCTTCGGCGCCGCGATGCCCATGAGGGGCGAGCAATGGGGCGAAATCGATGCTGCCAAAGCTGGCATCGGCGATGGCCGCGGCAGGGTTGATCGATCGCAGTTTCGCCTTCAGATCCTCGATCACCTCCCGCGTGGTCAAGTCGAGCTTGGTCACCACCAGGTGGTCGGCGGCCGCCACCTGGCGCAGCGCTTCGCCATAGGTATCCAGATTGCTCGCGCCACCGATAGCGTCGATGGTGGTCACCACTCGCTCGACCCGGAAATGACTGCGCAGGACCGGTTCGCTGACGATCGTGTGCAGGATGGGCGCTGGATCGGCGAGCCCGGTCGTTTCGATGACGACGCGACCAAAACGGGGAATCGCGCCCCGCTCCCGTTGGCTGAGCAGGTCGCGCAACGCCTCCGCCAGATCGTCGCGCATCGAGCAGCAGACACAGCCGTTGCGCAGCAGGGTTGTGCGCGCATCCGTTTTTCGGACCAGATGGTGATCGATCCCCACCTCCCCGAACTCGTTGACAATGACCGCGATCTCACCGGCATCCGGGTCCACCAGGAGGTTCCTGAGCAACGTCGTCTTGCCGCTGCCGAGAAAACCGGAGAGGATAAGAACGGGGATCGGCGCGTGGTCGATCGTCATCGCCTTCAGGCGCCGCTCTGGGCAGTCGATGCACTCTTCTCCGCGCGGGCCCGCACCCGGTCGAGGACCGCGGGCGCGAGCGGATCGAGGGGAGCGCCGAGGATTTTCTCGGCGGCGGGCAAGAGCGCGGCCAGGTCTGGCGCAATCGCCGTGTTCCCCTTGGCGTCACGGACGATGTAGCTGCTCCCTTCCCAATCCTGGAACTGCAGCCCGTAACCGGCCAGGATGGCGCTGATCAGGTGAGCGCGGCGAGCGCGGTCGCGCAACCGTTGGCCGCGACGGTCGACGTGGACCTCGAGCGCAACTGTCCCATCCGGTGCCTCGGGGCGCTCGTCGGCCGCCACCTCGGACCAGTGCTGCTCTGTCCAGAGGGCTCCGCAGAGCACGCACATCGCGGGTTCAGTCGGCGGCGTGGCCGGTCGGCCACTGCTCGATCACACTCTCCGGACGGACGGTGCCGGAGCGTGGGTACCGGCGCCTGAAATCGGCGGCGATCTCGTCGAAGGTCGCCCAGCGCACACCGTCATGACCGTTGATGTACTCGATCAGGCGCTCCAGCATCAGCAAGACCTGAGGGCGTCCGGAGACGTCGGGATGGATCGTGATCGGGAAGACGGCGTAGTCGTACTCGCGGTAGACCCAGTCGAACTGATCGCGCCAGATCTCTTCCAGGTGCCGCGGGTTGACGAAGCCGTGACTGTTCGGCGCCTTCTTGATGAACATCATCGGCGGCAGGTCATCCACGTACCAGTTGGCGCCGATCTCGACCAAATCCGTTTCCTCACCCCGCACGAGGGGCTTCATCCAGGTATCGGCGGATTGCGAGTAGTCGATCTTCGTCCAGGTGTCGCCAACCCGCGCGTAGAAGGGATGGAAGTCGTTGTCCATGCGACTGTGGTCGTAGACGATGCCATTCTTGAGGAGGAGCGCCACGGTCGCCGCGCTCAGTTCCCACCACGGAGCGACGTACCCGGTTGGACGACGTCCGGCGAAGCGCTCGATCAAGTCGATGCATTTGTTGAGGACTGCTTCTTCCTGCTCCGGCGTCATCGCCACCGGGTTCTCATGCGAATACCCGTGCAGACCGATCTCGTGCCCGGCGTCGGCGACCATCTGCATCTGCTTGGGGAACGTTTCGATCGAGTGCCCGGGGATGAACCAGGTGGTGCTGATCCCGTACTTGTCAAACAGCTTGAGCAGCCGGGGGCTCCCGATCTCCCCGGCGAAGAGCCCGCGGGTAATGTCGCAGGGGGAGTCCTCCCCACCGTACGAGCCGAGCCATCCGGCAACGGCGTCCACGTCGATGCCGAAGGTGCAGAAGACCTCCTTCGCCACGTCCTCCTCCTCTCTCGCTCGCGACCGGTCGGCACGATATCACCGGCCAACGGTAGGGTCAACAGATATTGGTGACGAGGGGTGAAGGGTGATTACTCGCTGCGCGCCTGCGGATGCAAGTGGTGATGGGGTGGTTGTTCGCTACGCTCACCGTGATAGGGGCATCGAGGCGGAAGGAGACGATCCTTCCGCCTCGGAGACTCCGACTTCCAACTCCCGACTCGTCGTCAGCCGGTGGTCACGAACTGCACCTGCTCAGCGTCCTCGACGACCCGCGAGGCCTGCAGATTCTCGAAGTAGACCACGCCTCTGCCCTCACCGAAGTCGGCGACCGCGCCCGAGCGGGCGGACTTCGTCGCTCTCACCGACCGGCGCGTCCCGCAGGCTGATGCCCAGCCCATCACGCTCACGATCGTCGATCACCTTCATGACACCGTCTTCTTTAGATACCTCGCCAATTAGCGAGGTTTTGTACGCGCAGACCGTGACGACCACCCGCTCGCGCGGCGTTTCTTTGACCACCACAGGGGGCGGACTGACCGGAGTAACCCGGTGCTTAGATAGGTTCGAGACCAAAAACCTCGAGCGATGTGCGGGAGCCACTGCGGTTGCTCAGGTAACACCCTCCCAAAATAGGAGAGGACTACAGCAGCCGATTTGGGTTGTCGACGGATATCAGTATTGAGAACGGTATGCCAAAGGGTTCTATTATCGATGTCTCCCGATCGATACTGCTGATGCCACTTCAAGTGCGTAATGTCATCACGTAGATTTTGCAGTTTCCGGAAATTGTCCCAATCTTGACCTGCTTTGCCACTTGTTGGCATTGGGTTGATGTTTAGCAGACGGGGCAGGGCGATGAGAAGTTTATCTTTTGTCGAGTAGTGTTCTTGGAGGCCAACCGCATTCAGAGCCTTCGGCTTCACTTTCGTCCCTACATCAAAAGTGTCTCCCGGGACCATTATTGTGCCGATCACATCGTTGGCAAACGTTTCAATCGCCTGAAAGCTAAATGGTGACTGCAATCATGAATTGTTCGACGTACTCTAAGAAAGAACCTTCTGTTTCATGAATCATAAGGAGCGATCAACTCGCTTTGGGGTCGAGGTTGGGTCCTTGTGATATGCAATCTCATCAGAGGCTTGCTGCGCTCTTTCGGCAGCCTTTCATCGTGATGTCGAGCGATAGAGCCACTGGAAAGCAATCTCGATGAGTGATGGTGCCACGATGCTGTCCTTTTTTCTCGACTGGGTTGACGACAACTGCCGAGACGGCCCTTCCACGTCGGCAGTGGTGTAGGTACTCGGTCCGGTCTTGGTCAGCAGCGTATTTCGTCGGCAACGCCAGTCGGGGAGCAGGTTGTAAGCTCATTCCTCTTTCTCCGCTGCTCGGGTACAAAAAGGTGGCCTCGTGGAGATGCGACTATCCTATCGTACACTCATGATGCTCATCCCGCTCGGTCCTTGGTCACTGCTAATCCGCACATCGGACGCCAACCGCGGCGATGAACTCGGTGGGGGTCGGTAGAGTAAGAGCGTGTTTCAACACCTCGCCGACGATGGCATGCTGCCCGCCTGCCGTGGGCCGGGCTTCCGACCCGGATAATCGGCGAGAGACGAGCGAGGAAGCCGGACTATGAGAGTGCGAACGCTGCTGCAGAGCGTCGGCTTGATGGATGACCCCGGCGTCTGGCTCGAAGAGGGCCGCGTGTTCGCGTGCCGGTACCCGCGAGGGGAGCCTGCGCTCGCCGGCTTGGCGAGGCAGGGCATTTCGGTCCTGGTCAACCTCCATGAGCGCGGGCACGACCCCTCGCGCTTGGCGCGGCATGGCCTCGTCGAGGTGCACATCCCGGTCAAGGACTTCTCGGCTCCCTCGCCGGAGCAGCTAGCGCAGGGCGTCGCGGCCATCGCTCGGGCGGTTGCGGCCGGGGAGCGGGTGGCTGTCCACTGCGGTGGGGGGCTGGGCCGAACCGGCACGCTGCTCGCCTGCTACCTCGTCCACCAGGGCTGCGGCGCCGAGGAGGCCATCGACCGGGTGCGGACCGCGCGTCCCGGATCGGTGGAGACCGCCGGCCAGGTGGCGGCCGTGAAGGCGTACGCCGAAGGCTGCCACCGCGCATGAGCCCCACCAGCACACCAGGGTTTCGCAATACGGTCTAGTCACGCCCGATTACCGAATCAGCATGAGCGGTAACCGGGAGCGGTCGATGCCGGCCCGGTTACCCGATACTCTCCGTTGCATGCAGTCGACTTGCCACCAACCCCGGTGTCATCGCGGAGATTAATTGGCTGGGATCGAGATAGCCCAGAGGCAGGCGTCCGCTGTCAAAAGGGGCGGATCGGGCTCCCGTACCATTGGCAACTCTGGCTCTTGCTGCTCCCCTATCTGGTCGGCTTGACGTTGCTGGTGGTGCTTCCGGCGCTGGTCGGGGTGCCATTAGCCTTTACCGATTACAACGCCCTGCGGCCGCCCTCGTTCACCGGGCTCGACAACCTCGTCGAGATGGCCGGCGACCCGATCTTCTGGAAGTCGGTCTTCAACAGCGGGTTCTACATCGCGCTCGCCGTTCCGTTACGGTTGCTCGGAGCGCTGGGCATGGCGCTGCTCCTGCTGCGCACCATGCGCGGCATTGGCGCGTTTCGGAGCGCGATCTACCTGCCGACAGTCGTGCCTGCCGGCTTTATTGCGGCGATGCAACCAACAGGCCGATGGACCACACTATGACTCTCTCCAGTACGCTCCTTCGACCCGCGCTAGCAGCCCTGCGTGGCGGGTTCAGAGGCATGCTCCGTCGGCCAGAGGCAGAAAAGATATCGAGATTATAAAATGATCATCAGAATTGCTCGCGGTTGTGGGCTTGACAAGGCTTGTAGATGATTATTACATTAAACCACCTGTCGTATCAAGAACCCCCGTGTAGGTCTGTGTAGGTCG
This sequence comes from uncultured Chloroflexia bacterium, assembly GCA_963751075.1. GTDB lineage: Bacteria > Chloroflexota > Chloroflexia > Thermomicrobiales > UBA6265 > JACCXM01. The sequence goes on from CAVVTE010000019.1 coordinate 171,204, forward strand.
CCTGCGTTGCGACGGCAAACATTGGGTGGAAAGGAGGGCCAGCACGCCCCGACTCGATCTCCTTCGGCACGAAGCACGCCGCTAGCCGCAAGACGAGCGCAAAGGAGTCGACCATGCCACGCTTGCCCCACGGTGAAGTTGTTCGCCTCAACACGGTCGAAGTCGCATCCGCGTTACTGGCCGCCGATAATCCCGAGGCGGCTGCTGCAGTCATGGCATCGCTGCGCAGCAACTTGCGCAACTTCGACTTCCTCTTCCCGGATCTCCAGAATGACCCGGCCAACCTGCTGCCCGAGGCGTCACCCGCGACCCGCGACGCCCTCGTTGCGCTGGGTCGAACCATGCGCGATTCGTTCCCGCCACCGGCAAATGAGGGCAACCCTGGCGACGCCGCGATCCCTGCGGCCTACACCTACTTCGGCCAGTTCATCGACCATGACATTACCCTGGAAGCCGCCTCGTCGGGGACGGGGTTGGGATCGGGCGACTTAGCTGCTCTCTTTGCGCGCAACGTTGCGCCTCTTCCGCTCGCGACGGTTAGAGACGTCCTCCGGAACCTTCGCACCGCGACGCTGGACCTGGACAGCGTCTATGGCGAGCCTGCTCCTCGAGCCGAAGACAACGGTCACAAGATGAAGCTCGGAACGGTGACGCCCGTCGGGAGTCGACCGCCGGGTAAGGACGACTTCAACGACCTGCCGAGGGAGGAGCCGAGCACGGTCCCGGAGCGCGATCGCGCCGCCATGATCGGCGATCCCCGGAACGACGAGAACCTCATCGTCTCCCAACTGCACCTGGCGTTTCTGCGGGCGCACAACAGGCTTGTGGATAAAGGCCACAACTTCCAAAAGGCGCAGCGGATCGTGCGTCAGCATTACCAGCATCTCGTGCTGCACGACTTTCTCCCGCGAATGGCTGACAAGACCATCGTCAACGACATCCTCCAAAACGGCAACGAACTCTACGACCCGACGCCGGGTCAGTTTTTCCTCCCGTTCGAATTCACCGTGGCTGCTTACCGTTTCGGGCACACGTTGATCCGCAACAGATACGATCACAACCTCAATTTTTCTGAAGCTACCCTCGACGAACTCTTCACGTTCACCGCGTTGGGCGGGCAGCTTGGCGGAGGGGGCATACCCGAGTTTGAGACGTTGCCCGAAAACTGGATCATCCAGTGGGAGAGATTCGTCGATTCGAATGGGGTTGCGGCGGCCAACAGGGTCCGGCGCTTTGATACAAAGCTTGTCGAGCCCGGGCTGTTCAGATTGCCGAACATGTTGGGGGAGTCACCGGACCCCACGGATCCCACCGTCCCCGACATCGAGAAGGACAAGGCTCGCCTGGCGGTGCGCAACCTACTCCGCGGCTACTTGCTGCGCATGCCGACGGGCCAGGCTGTCGCCAAGGCACTCAATCGCACCCCGCTGACGGCCAGCCAGGTCGAGGCAGCGGCGGCTAGCCCTGCGCAGGTCTCGGCGCTCCGGGCGGGCGGCTTCTCGGATCGCACGCCACTTTGGTACTACATCCTGGCGGAGGCAAAGCATGGCGGAGGCGAGCACCTTGGACCGGTTGGCAGCACCATCGTCGCGGAGGTGCTGATTGGACTCGCGCGGCGCAGCAAGCAGTCCATTCTCACCGACCGAAGCTGGGCGGGGCCAACCCTGCCCAGTGCTCGGCCGGGGACGTTTGAGCTGGCAGACCTGTTGCGATTTGCGGGGGTTCTTGACGTGACGACCGACGGGCGCCGGTACACCGTTGTCGCCGGCGACACGCTCGGGAGCATCGCCCAACGGTTCTACGGTGACCCCAGTCAGTGGCGGCGCATTTTCGAGGCCAACCGGGATCAGATCTCCAACCCCGACCGGATTTTTCCTGGGCAGGTGTTGCGTATCCCCTAGGAGAACCGGGGCCTTAACCCGGTCGCGCTCGAGCCGCTGGGCCGGCCGTTACCCACGGCTGGCCCGGCGTTTGGTGTGCACTACATTGGACCGCGGAGGTGGTCGCAGCGTTTCGACGATCGTCACCATCCGAATGTACGACATCGAGCAGGAGGGGACGCCCATGCCCACCATCCAGGAACTCAAAACCTGCCTCTGCGGCTGCGGCCACTCTCACCGGTCGTCTGTACGCGCCCGGCCACGATATGCGCTATCTCGAGCAATGCCTAGATCGCACCTGCGCAGGCGACCCAATCGGAGCCGACGATATGGAGCAATACATCCCCGGCCACGCCGAGCGCTACTACATGGACTGCTTGCGCGACAACGTCGGCCAGAAGCGAGAGGTGCTGCGGCGGTGTTTCTGGGAAAGACCATTGACGGCTGGGTGACTGCCCTCAATTGGTCATCGTCCAGGATGTCTCCTGACTGTGCCCTAGGAAGTATTGGGACGTCATTCTGTCCGCCCTACGCGGTGCTGGCCGCTAAGCAGTCGGCAGCTTCAAAGATCATTGGACAACCAGCGAGATGGCGGAATCATCCAAATTGCTGACATGCTGCCCGGGCAAGTCACAGAGAATCAGGGACTGCGAGGTCAATACTTGCCGGGTATTGGCTCTCAATCGTCCCTCGGTGAGGCACAAAAAATCCCGCCGCCAGGTAAGCGCTGAGATTCCCCCCAACCCCTGAGGGAACGATTTCGCAGACGGGCAAATGCACCTGCACGTTTCGTATGCTCTTTTTCCCGACCACCAGGAGTCTGCGGTTGCCTACAGTTTGCAGATACGCAAACTGTGCTGTTCCGTGGATGCTTTGTCTCATGGGCTCAATGCACATCACCAAATTGCGTGGCTAAATGACACGCGAAATAACCCAAAGACGAGCGTCCGCTGTCAGAAGCGGATGGATCGGGCTCCCGTACCATTGGCAGCTCTGGCTCTTGCTGCTCCCCTATCTGGTCGGCTTGACGTTGCTGGTGGTGCTTCCGGCGCTGGTCGGGGTGCCATTAGCCTTTACCGATTACAACGCCCTGCGGCCGCCCTCGTTCACCGGGCTCGACAACCTCGTCGAGATGGCCGGCGACCCGATCTTCTGGAAGTCGGTCTCCAACAGCGGGTTCTACATCGCGCTAGCGGTGCCGCTGCGATTGCTCGGGGCGCTGGGCATGGCGCTGCTCCTGCTGCGCACCATGCGCGGCATTGGCGCGTTTCGGAGCGCGATCTACCTGCCGACAGTCGTGCCCGACGTCGCCTGGGCGCTCCTCTGGCTGTGGCTCCTCAATCCGGCGTTCGGTCCGGTGAATCAGCTCCTGGCGCTCGTCGGGATCCCGGGGCCTGCCTGGATGGTCCAGGAGTGGGGAGCCCGCTACGCCGTGATCCTGATGATGCTCTGGCAGATCGGCGAGGGGTTTGTCGTCTGTCTGGCCGGACTGGGGGATATTCCGCGGGAGGTACTCGAGCAGTCGGCCAGTGACGGCGCGGGGTCCTGGCGGACCTTCTGGAGTGTAATCTTGCCGCTCCTCGCGCCGATCCTGCTGATCCTGCTCTTCCGCGACACGATCTATTCCTTGCAGGCGAACTTCGTCCCCGCGCTGATCCTGGGCAACGGCGGCGGGCCGAACTACGCGACCACATTCATGCCGATGTACATCTACACCAATGCGTTCGAGTACCTGCGCTTCGGGTACGCGGCGGCGATGACCTGGGCCATGTATGCCCTGACCGCGCTCGTCCTCCTGGCGCAGTACACGGTGGCCCGCCGCTGGCGGTTGGGGTTCCGTGATGCCGAATAGATCGCGTGAGGGGTTCTGCTCAAGACGTGAAGGCGCGAAGAGCGCATCGCTGAGTTCAAGCGCAGAATTCGGCTCCGTACCGTGCGCACGCGCTCTTGAAAAGAGATCGTTCGTGCCTCAGTGCTGTGACACGGTACCGGTGTCATGATGAGCGGCTTGCCAGCGAACCATGTCGGCCAAATGGCACACTCGTTCCTCGGAACCGAGATTCTGCAAGTTCGCTGGCGCTCCGAATGACATGTTCACCGACCAGTGGCACTCCGGATGACACCGCGCTTCGTGGGCGCGTCACACGATGGCCACGGAAAGGACTGGCGGTTCTTCGCTGCCCTCGCGGTTGCCACGCTCTTCCTGATCCCCTTCGCCTTCATGGTCACCACATCGCTGCGCGAGGTCGGTGTGCCGCTCTCGCGGCAGCTCGAGGTCTTCCCGCAATCACCCTCCTGGGACAATTACCCGACAGCATTCACGTTGGCCGGGATGGGGCAGAGCGCCCTCAACTCGCTGTTTGTGGTCGCGCTGGCGGTGCCGTTGACCATCCTCGTGGCGTCCCTCGCCGGGTTCGCGATGTCGCAGCTCCCGCAACGGGCCCGGATGGTCCTGACACTCGTCTCGTTCGCGGTGTTGATGACCCCGGTTACAGCCGTCTGGCTGCCGCGCTTCGTGTTGTTCAAGGAGACGGGGCTGCTCGATTCACGGCTGGCGCTGGTGGTGCCGGCCCTCGGCGGGACCTCCCCGTTCTTCGTCCTCCTTTTCCTCTGGACTTTTCTACGAGTTCCAGTCGAGATCTACGAATCGGCCAGGTTGGATGGCGCGAGCGCTCTGCGGGTCTGGGCCGGCGTCGCCATGCCGCTGGCCCGGCCGACGATCGCCGCCGTCGGCATGTTGACCTTCGTCACCTATTGGGGGAATTTCATCGACCCGCTGCTCTATCTGCGCTCACCGGAGAAGATGACCCTGCCCTACTCCCTACAGATCCTGCATCAGCTCGACGCAACTAACTGGCCGCTATTGATGGCGGGCGCGGTTCTGGTAACCGCACCGGTCGTGCTCGTCTTCCTCGTCGCCCAGCGGGCATTCTTACAACAGTTCCGGGAGCAGGGCTGGCTCGGCCGCTAGCAGACCGCCGCGACCGGAGTACGTTCTCGAGATTCCGTCGTACACTCGGGTAGACCCGTCTCAAGTGTGCGTCGTGCCAGTTGCGCCAAGGGCGCCTGGTGGAGAGGTTGTCGGTATGCGGAGAAGAGGATTGCCTGATCGTTGGTCTGCCGTCTGGTCGTCTCTCGTGGCGGTTCTGATTGGCCTCATCGCTCTCGGACAGGCCGCGCCAGCTGCCGCCCAGGAGCTCAGCGGTGAGATCAGTTTTGGCTTCTGGGGTGATCCGACCGAGGCGAGCGCGTACGAGGCGATCGTCGCCGCCTTCGAAGAGCGGAACCCCGGCGTCGACGTGCAGATCGAATATGTCCCGAACGCCAGCGATTTCTACACGCGGCTGGCAACCGGGTACGCGGCGGGACTGGCGCCCGACGTCTTCCTCATCAATTACCGTCGCTACGGCCAGTTCGCGGCGCGCGGGGCCCTGGTGCCGGTCGGTCCCCTCCTGGATGCGAGCGAGACTCTCAACAAGGAGGACTACTACCCGCAGCCGTTGGAGGCTTTCCAGTTCAACGGCGAGTTGATGTGCCTGCCGCAGAATCTCTCCAGCCTGGTCGTCTACTACAACCGCGACCTGTTCGACGCCGCGGGAGTGCCCTACCCCGAAGAAGGCTGGACCTGGGACGAATTCCTGAGCGCGGCAAAGGCGCTGACGCGGGATCTCGACGGCGACGGGCTCACCGATCAGCACGGTCTCGGCGTGGAGAACAGCCTCATCCGCTTCACGCCCTTTATCTGGCAGGCCGGGGGCGAGCTCGTCGATGATCTCGATCGGCCGACGAGGTTGACCATCGACACGCCGGAGGCGCGCGAGGCGATCCAGTTCTTCATCGATCTCAGCCTGGTGCACAAGGTCGTTCCCACCGAGGCCGAGGTCCTCGCCGTCAGTGACGAGGACCGCTTCATCAACGGCACGACCGCTATGCTGCTGCAGAGCCGTCGGGTCGTACCCACCCTCCGCCAGATCGAGACGTTTACCTGGGACGTGGCGCCGCTGCCGCAGCACGAAGAGGCGGCAGGCATCCTCCACTCCGATGCCTACTGCATGAGCGCGACGACTGAAAACCAGGAGGTCGCCTGGAGATTCATCGAGTTCGCCAACGGTCCGGAGGGGCAGCAGTTCGCTGCCCGAGTGGGCCGCACCGTGCCCTCGCTCAAGGCCGTGGCCGAGTCCCCCGTCTTTCTCGGACCGCGCGGCGGCGTCGCTTCCGGAAATGACCTCGATCGCTTCGCTCCTCCGGCGAGTGCCCGCGTCTTCCTCGACACGGTGCCGCAGATTCGGCGGGTGCCGTCGATCTCGACCTGGCCCGAGGTCGAGGAGGCATTCCAGAACACGCTCGGCCGCGCGTTCTACGGCGAGGTGCCGGTCGACGACGCGATCGCCATCGCCATGGCCCGAAGTGAGCAGGCGTTCCAGCGCGCCGCCGAGGAGGAAGGCGGATAGCACGGAGCGCCAAGTGCCGCGTCAGCTTGAGGGCTCAGGGATGCTTGTGTGCACAAACTGATTGCGTCCGTTATTGCCGTGACCATCACACTATCAATCTCCACCGGCGCAGCAGCGCAGACCGCGACACCATTCGCGCTGCCCGCCACGCCCAACCCCCTGGAGTGCGGGATCGCGCCGCGGACGACGGAGGAGCTGGAGGCGCTTCTCGCCACACCTCCGGTGGAGGCGCCGTTGAATGACGCTGCGGTGGAGGGGGTTCCGGCTGATACCGCGACCACGGCGTTCGCGGTATCGATCATGCGCGAGGCATTGGCATGCGGCAATGCGCACGGCTTCCCCGGAGTGACCGCGCTCATATCTGACGAGGCGCTCGCACGCGACGTGCTGGGTGGCCAGCAGGGAAAAGCCCTGAGTTTCGACAGCTCGGCGGCGCCTCCGGAAGCCGACGAACGCCATGTGCTCGTCGCTGTTCAGGATGTCTCATTGCTTGACGACGGTCGGGTTGGCGCACTGGCGGTTATCGAAGGTCCTGAGCACGGCAGGATCGAGCGGCGATTCACCGTTGTCCTGGCCGATCATGTACCGGGTGCCGACGGAAGCGATCAGTATCTGTTTCTCATCGACAGGATCGATGCACTTGCACTTGATCGTGCCGCGGACGATCCGGAGACTGGAACTCCGGCACCCTAGTCTCGAAAGCTGGGATGCGAGCTTCCTCGAGGTACTGCAGCGAGATGAGCGTTCTCGCCAGTTGTCGTGGTCTGCGGGGACGCGTCGCCGGGTTGCCGATTACGCAACGACAGCGGTGGACGTGAGGCGAGGATGGACGCGCACTTCGTGCCGGTGGCATTTGGCGAGATACAGGAGCCTATGCACCTGCATCTCCGCGCCCTCCGGTCGGCGATTGATGCATTTCTGGAGGACCACATCCTGACCTCGACCCACTATCGGATCCTCGTCGACGGTGAAACCGCCGGGTTTGCTGCGGTCCACAAAGAGCACCTGATCACCCAGTTCGCCCTCCACGAGCCGTACCGGTATTACGGTCAGTCGATCTTCCGGCAGCTGCGCCGGTTGGAGCGGGTGCGGTCCGCATTCGTGTCGACCTGCGACGAGTTCTTCCTCTCGCACGCGCTCGATGACTACCGTCAGCTTGCCAAACAGGCCTATTTCTTCACTGCGGCGCGAGATGCGCCGGGATCGACGTCGGGTCAATACACGATACGGCCGGCGGAGCAGGGTGATGTCGAGCTCGTGCGTGAGGGATCAGGAGATTTCTTCGAGCCGCTGGAACAGCAGATCACGGCGGGCAAGGTGTTCGTGACAATGCGAGGTGAGGAGCCGGTCGGGTTCGGCATTCTCATCAAGAGCGCGCTGTACGACGACGTGGCGAGCATCGGGATGTACACGATCGAACGATTCCGCCGGGCCGGTATCGGCACGGCCACGATCAGGATGCTGATGGATGAATGCCGGCGGCGCTCCCTGCAACCGGTCGCGGGCTGCTCGTACTATAACCACCGCTCGAAGCAGACCCTGGAGCGAGCCGGCATGTACTCGCCGACCCGGCTCCTGAAGATCGATTACTGAGCTCCGGCCGGCGCAACCGACCGTAAGCGTGGAAGGGCTACGCGTGCGCTGGTGTCGTTCCGGATTCCAGTGGCCTCAGCCCGGCTTCGATCTCCGCCCGGTGCGGCTCCAGGAAGGGCGGTAGCGCCAATCGCTCGCCCAGATGCTCGGCGTCCTCGTCGGTCGCGAACCCCGGTCCGTCGGTGGCGATCTCGAAGAGAATGCGGCCCGGCTCCCGGAAGTAGAGCGACTTGAAGTAGTAGCGGTCGATGACATCCGTGATGCCGAGACCCGCCGCCCGCACCCGGTCTCGCCAGGCACGATGCTCGGTGTCGTTCGGGGCACGGAAGGCAACGTGATGGACGCCGCCGCTGCCGAGCTGGGCGGTCGGAAGATCCGGGCGCTCCTCGACACGCACTTCCGTACCGGGCCCGCCGGGACCGCTCTCGAAGACGACAGTGTGCAGCGCGGGGTTGTCCGAGGACGGATAGTCGCCAGACTGCCGGAAGTTGAGGACGTCGGTGAGAACCCTGGCCGTCGGCGCGAGCCGGTCGACAGCCAGGGTAACGTGGTTCAAGCCACGGATCTGATGTTCTATGGGCACCGGGCTCCGGCGCCAGGGGGCAAAGCCGGCGTCGCCTCCACCAGCGACGAGGGCGAGACGCTGACCCTCCGGATCGGCAAAGCGTAACGTCGGGTACCCGGCGATCTCCTCGACGTCGCCACGTCGCACTCCAACTGAGTCAAAGCGGTCGGCCCACCAGTCGAGCGCGGTGCCGTCCGGCACACGCAGCCCGATCTCCACGATGCCGCCGGTGCCGGGGAGATTCGGACCCATGCGGGCCCAGTCGAAGAACGTGACCTCGGTTCCGGGACTGCCGACCTCATCTCCGTAAAAGAGGTGGTATGCCGAGACGTCATCCTGGTTGACCGTCTTTTTGACGAGCCGGAGACCGAGCGTGTTGGTGTAGAAGTCAAGATTCCGCGGGGCGTCGCTGGTGACTGCGGTCACGTGGTGCAAGCCGCCAAGTTCCATTGTTGTGGTCCTCTCTTACAGTGATGGACGCGACGCCTGAGTCTGCTGATTTTCCGTGACCGCGCCACGCCAATCTTTCGTGCCCCGGATCCACCCGAGCAGATACCGAATGATGGCACGCAAGAACCTGACCCGTACCAGTAGTCTCCCCATGGCGCAGCCGGAGGGCAGCTCCGCCTATAGCTTGCCCGTGATGAGGTGGAGCACGCTGTAGACAACCCAGGCCAGCCCGATGCAGGCGGGAATCGTGATTACCCAGGCCGATACGATCCGACCGGCGATCCCCCAGCGGACGGCAGAGAGACTCCGAGTGGCGCCAACGCCGAGGATCGAGGAGGAGATGACCTGGGTTGTGGAGACCGGAATTCCGAGACGGCTGGCCACCTCGATGACCGTTGCGGCGGAGGTCTCGGCAGCGAAGCCGTCAATAGGTCGCAATTCAACGATCCGCAGCCCCATTGTGCGCACGATTCGCCAGCCGCCCATCGCCGTTCCCAAACCCATCGCTCCGGCTGCCGTGATGATTACCCAGAATGGAACCTGCCATTCATCACCAGTCCAACCGTAATAGGTGGCTACAGCCATCGTCATGACGCCCATTGTCTTCTGAGCATCGTTGCTACCGTGGCTGAAGGCCATATAGGCGGCCGAGATGACCTGCAAACGCCCGAAAATGCGACTGACCTTGAGAGGCCGCGATCGGGCGACTATCCAGAGCAACCCGATGAGAAGCAGCAACGCAACGAGAAAACCGAGCACTGGTGAGAACACCAGACCCTGCAGGGTCTTGGCAATGCCTTCGAACTCGAGGGCCTCGACGCCACCCGCCGCGATGCCGGCGCCGACAATGGAGAAGATCAGCGCATGGCTCGAACTCGAGGGGATAGCCAGCCGCCAGGTGAACAGATTCCAGGCGATTGCAGAGATCAGCGCCGACCCCACGAGCTGCTGAGTCACAACCTCTGGCGATACGATGCCGCGGCCGACCGTGCTTGCCACGGCGGTGCCACTCAGCGCTCCCACGACATTGAAGAACGCCGCCATGCTCACCGCCTGCCCTGGCGAGAGGACACGAGTCGCAACCGACGTTGCGATGGCATTGGCGGTGTCGTGGAACCCATTGACAAAATCAAACGTGAGACCAAGGGCAATGATCACCACGAGGACGACGAGGTCCGGATCAACCATGCTTGAGGTAAATGCCTTCAATTACATCCGCGACGTCCTCCGCGCGATCGGTTGCGTCTTCGAGTTGCCCATAAATCTCACCCCAATGCATGCAGGAAATGAGACGTGGGATGTCAGGTACGTCGTCGTAGAGGGCGGCCAGCGCCTGGTTGAGGACATCGTCGGCCTCATTTTCGAGGCGGTGGATCTCCAACACATAGCGGCGGATCTCTTCGCCATGCTTGCCGACGTTGGCGAGCAGTGGCACCGCACTCGCAAGGGCCTGGGTCTGCTCGTGGAGGATGCGAGCCAGCAGCCGTGCGGGCTCGGTAGTGCCGGCGAGCCGGTAGAGAGAGAGACGCTTTCCGGCCTCCTCGGCGTCGTCAACGAGGTCATCGAATTCGACCGCGAGATCCCGGATATCTTCGCGATCCAGGGGTGTGACAAAAGTGCTGTTGAGAGCGCTAAAGATGCGGTGGGTGATCTCGTCACCGCGATGCTCCAGGTCGCGGAGCAACCGTACGTCGCGCTCCCGATCTCCTCCGTTCTCGACCACCTTGACGAGCACAGAGGTCACTTCGGCGGCGTTCGTCGCCGCGTCCTGGAAGTGACCAAAGAACTGCTCGTCGCGGGGCAGAAATCGCGCGAGAACCATCGTGCCCTCCACTCACGTCAGCGCCCATGCAAGAGTCACGCCCGCGCGACTGATGCCGGAGAATGTTAAGCGAATGCTATCCGCCGCGGCGGGTTAGCGCCTGCGTGAAACCGGGGAGGCTGCCATCGATCCGATCGCCATCGCTCTCGTGCTCGTCGCCGCGATCGTGCACGCGAGCTGGAATCGGGTGCTCCACGCCGAGGCGGACCGGGTGGCGGCGATGGCTGTCGCCGGGCTGGCCGTAGGCGTGATGCTGCTCCCCGCCGTACTCATCTCTCCTCCCTGGGAAGTGCTGCCTCTGGTTGTCGCATCCGTTGTGGCAGAGGTGGCGTATGCGCTCTGTCTGTCGGCCGCTTATAAGCGTGGGGCACTCTCGGTTGCCTACCCTCTCGGTCGCGGGGTCGCCCCACTGCTCGTTACGCTCGGCGGCTGGTTGCTCCTATCCGAGCGTCCGGACTCGGGAGCGCTTCTTGGAGCCATCGCACTTGCGGTCGGGCTAGCGCTGATTGCCGTGGTCGGAGGCCGCGCCGGGCAGAGCGCGGCGGTGGGCTTTGCGCTGTTGACCGGCCTGACGATTGCCGCATATTCCGTCGTCGATGCCGCTGCGGTGCGCGAGGTGGCGCCCCCTGGCTACCTCGGTGCGGTGCTGGGAATCCAGGGCATGTTTCTGACGTTATTGGTACGAGGGAACCGAGTCCGGCTTCGCCAGGGTTTCCGCACGGGGATTCTGATCGCGGTTGGTCTGGTCAGCGCATATTCGCTAGTGCTCTTCGCCTTCCAGCAGGCGCCGGCGGGACGGGTTTCGACTCTGCGCGAGGCCTCGGTGCTGGTCGGTCTAATGCTCTCCGGCGAGCGCCCATCACCGGTCATCTGGACTGGTGCAATCCTGGTCTTGATCGGTGCGGTGCTCGCCGCGAGCTAAGCGGACAGGGATGGACCTGGGGAACAGTGCCGGCACGGTCAGGGTGACGCGAGCGCCGCATCGATCGAGACGTTCGGTTCTCCGTGACCGATACTCATTCCTCGATCGCTGGCTCGTTGCAACAATCGTTTATTTCGAAGAAGAGTACTGTCTCCCGGAGACTGCTCACTCCACAATCATGAAAGGAGCCCGCCGTGCGAGCTTTCGCTCCACTCGTTGCGACCTTCTTCCTCATCGCGCCGACCCTCGCGCAGACCATTTCGGCGCAACCGACCCCGACCGCGGAGACGCCGCCGGAGTCATGTCTCGTCGTGGAGACATTTCCCGTCCTGCCTGGAGAGCACCCGCATGACGTCGCGCCCGCGGCCGATGGACAGCGCATCTGGTACACCGCCCAGCATACCGGAGCCCTGGGACTGCTCGACCCGGTCACGGGAACCATCGAGACGATCCCTTTGGGGGAGGGGTCATCGCCGCATGGTGTTGTCGTGGCGCCTGATGGCGCGGCATGGGTAACCGATACCGGATTGAACGCGATCGTGCGCGTCGACGCGGAGACACAGGAAATCGCGGTCTGGCCACTCACGGGGCCGAACGCGAACCTCAACACCCCCGCCATCGATACGGACGGGGTGGTCTGGTTCACCGGCCAGAACGGCATCGTCGGTCGCCTCGATCCGGCCTCCACGCCAGCGGGGACCGTGCTTGAACCGGTTGCCGCGCCGCGTGGCCAGGGTCCCTACGGGATTGACGTCACGCCGGAGGGAGATGTCTACTTCGCCTCCCTCGCCGGGAGCTATCTCGGGAAGATCGTGCCGGGGGAGGGCGACAACTTTACGCTCGAGGTGATCGAGCCGCCGACCGCGGGGCAGGGGACACGCCGGGTCTGGTCCGACTCGCGGGGAGTGCTCTGGACCAGCCAGTGGAATGCCGGTCAGGTCGGCCGCTACGACCCAGTCAGCGGTGAGTGGTCGGAATGGCGCCTCCCTGGCGAAGCGCCGCAGGCCTACTCCGTCTACGTCGACGAGCGTGATGACGTCTGGCTGAGTGATTTCGGGGCTAACGCCCTGGTGCGCTTCGACCCGGACACCGAAACCTTCGCCATTGTGCCGCTACCGCACGCGGACGCGCGGGTGCGTCAGATGCTCGGCCGCCCCGGTGAGGTCTGGGGCGCGGAATCTGGCGCCGACGCACTTGTCGTTGTGCGCACGACATGTTGAGCCAGAAGCGAGTGAGGCCGCAAGCGGGTGTAACCTGACTGATGCTGCCCGTTCGGGTCGACGTTTCAAATGACGGAAATTCGGCTTATGCGACCACGATCACCCCGACCATCTCGGGATGCGGCCCGCACTTGTAGCGATACGTTCCCGGCTCGTCGAAGGTCAGGCTGAACGAGTCTCCCGGCTCGATCAATCCGGAGTCATCGAAGGCTAGATCGTCGCCGGTCACGGTGTGGGCCGCCTCCGAGTTGTTGACCCAAGTCACCGTCTCGCCGGGAGCGACCTCGAGCGAGTGCGGCTCAAATGTCCAGGCATCAATGATCTCGACGGTTAGCGCCACCTCGGGAACCGGCAAGGCTGCGTCCCTCGACTCACCAGCGAGCTCCGGGTTCAGGAGGTAGAGGGTCACCATGGTGCGTTCGGCTTCGTCGCGCAGAACCGCCACGCCGACGTTCTCCGCGGTTGTTGCGTCCTGGAGACCCACTACCACGTCGCCGGCGTCATCGCCGGCTGTGCTCGAGATGTCGCCGCACGCGGCTGGGGTGGCCGCGGATTCATCTTTGGCAATGCCGATCCCGATGGCGTGTCCGGTCGCAAGCAGGTCCGACAATGGGGTGTCGATGGTCGAGACTCCGATCCCGACAGGGAGCTGCGCCGACTTGACCGCCATCACCTGCGGTTCGACATCGCCGAGCGGAAACGCGACATCCCCCAGTTCGGCACACGAACCGGTAAAGATCTGTGCCGGAAAGGTGCCGATGTCTACGCCCGCACTCTCGAGCACGGTCAGGGTTTCGAATGACGTCTCGGCGAACGGCCGTGGCTCGATTGCCCACTTCCAGTCGCCGGCGCGAGGAAATATCACCTCGGCAACGAAATGCCCAACCTTGCCTTCTTGTCGTCCCGTCGCCGTCACTTCTTCTCCGGTCTCCTTGTGCCGGGCGCGCACAATCGGCGTGACGTCGCTATTTGGCATGATGTCGTGCTGCAGGACCATGAAACCGAATTGCCATGGCGTGTCGACGAGGACTTCGCCGGGCGACTCGTCCAGACGCACGACGGCGTAGCCGCCCGCAAGGGTTGGCGCGGAGAGCGCGACGAATATCGTGAACACCAGAATGCCGAAGATCGCATGTCGCATGTGCATGGATGATCCTCCTCTGTCGCCGGCGATCGAGGATCCAGGACCGCGCCGCACGGGCGTCTCCTGTTTCTTGTCCTTCGTACCGCGACGGGTCGCGATCGGTTCCCGTGCCCGCTCACTGGAGGGCACGGACTGATTCCGCAATCGCCAGCGCATCGTCCAGAGAGAGCGTCGATTCGAGGCGCAGTGTCAATCCGTCCTGCTCCCAGAGCAAGACGTCACCGGCCAGGCGGTAGCGCTCTTGCCGGCACTCGCCGACGTCGTAGCAGACGAAGAAGAACCCGTGAGGCGCTCCGCTGATCCAGAACCCGGGCTCCCCACCTACAGAGACAGCTTCCAGATGGGATTCGTTCGGGCCGCTATCCGGCAAGCCCTTTTCGATCAGGCCGCGATCTGCCTCACCCTGGAACTGGGTCAGGAGCGCACCGACGCCGGTGACATCGCTCTCTCGCAGAGCTGGTCCCGCGGGATAGACAAACGACACCATCTCGCCCTCATCCCCATCCAGGAGATAGATCTCGCCAGGCGTATCGAAGCCGGCGGCGGTGGGGATGAGAACTGGGAAGTCGACCGCGGCCTGGGCTTCGTCGAGGGTCACTCGTCGGCCAAGCGTAAGTGGCACGCCGACCGGAGATGGTTCTGGGGTAGGGATCTCCTCGACCCAACGAATGCGCACACCTGGGAGGCCGAGGCGATCGGCAATTGCGTTCCGAGCGGCGGGGAAGAGCGCGAGGCCGCCGGCGATGAGAATCAGCAGGATCGCCGCCACAAGCCATGCCGTCAGAGGGACGTTTCTCATCCTCCGTCCCTCTCCTATCTCGCTGGGCTGGAGAACGGGCCCCGGGTGCCCTTCGGGCCCGGTGTAATGACGGCTACGGGGAATGGTCGTTCGAGCCGCGTCGTTCTCCAGCTGGTTGCGCACACGCGTGGCCAGGTCGGGCGTGAGCGGGAAGAGATGTGGTCCCAGTTCGGTCAGCTGTCGCTCCAGCTCGGAATCGGAGAGGCTGGCGAGGGGGAATTGGTCAGCCATTGTCCCCCCCTCCAGGTTCCACTGGCACGCTGGAGAGTTGCTGCCGCAGGCGACCAAGCGCCCGCGAGAGCCGCGATTTCACGGTGCCGCGGGCGCAGTTCAGGAGGGCGGCCGTCTCGGCTTCCGACAGGTCGAGAAAGTAGCGGTAGGCGATCACCTGCTGGTCGTCCTGCCGTAGGGCATTGACCGCGTCCAGCAACTCGCGCCGTTGCTCCGTGACGAGCGCCACCGCCTCAGGCAACTGAGCCGCGTTGTCCGGTGAGTAGTCTGCCGTCGTGTCGAGAGTAAGTGTTGGGCGGCGAGCCACGGCGGCGCGACGGGTGCGCGCCGCGTTGGCCACGATCGTCACCAGCCAGGGACGCAGCGGCTCCCCGCCGCGAAACCGGTCCAGGGCATTGAAGGCGCGGACGAATCCCTCCTGCGTTGCGTCCTCGGCTTCCTCTACCGACCCCAGGATCGTGTAGGCGACGCGGAAGGTGACATCCTGGTAGAGGCGCACGATCTCCTCGTAGGCCCGGATGTCTCCGCGCCGCGCACGCTCGACCAACGCCGATTCCGTCTCGTCCAGTGGACGGTCCTCCACCGACGCACACCTGTTCCTATTGAGTTGTACTTGAGCCGTCGTGGATCGGTTCCCAGGTCGGGAGTCGGGAGTCGGGAGTTGGTGGCGGGGAGATAGCGTGGCAGGGGCAAGAGAAACGAACCGCCAGTCGCCTTGTTACCCTGTCACCCTATGACCTCGTCTCGGGGGACCAGGGGCAGCCGCAGCATGAAGGTGCTGCCCTCGCCTTCCGTGCTCTCGACGGTAATCGCGCCTCCGTGCTGGGAGACGATCTGTCGTGCGCCACTCAGCCCGATGCCCGAGCCGGCAATGCGCTGTTCGATATTGCTCCCGCGTCGGAAGCGGTCGAACACAAAGGGCAAGTCGACGGCCGGAATGCCCAGGCCCCGGTCCTCGATCGTCACCATCGCCCAACTGCCCTCTTCATCCTCGTCGCGGCGGGTCCGGATGAGAATGTCGCCTCCGCTGGGGCTGTACTTGATGGCGTTGTCGAGCATATTGCGGATCACCCGCTCGATGCGTGATCTGTCCGCATAGACTTCTAGTACGGCAGAATCAGCTACCAGGCGCACGGTGTGGGACGAGCCGACACGCCGAGCCTCCTCAGCGCACGTCAGCACCATCGATGTCAGATCCATCGAGGTCAGACGCAGCTCGAGCGGTTGACCTGCCTGCAACCGGGCCGTATCCATGAGATCGTCGATCAGACCCGCAGCACGCGTCACGGACGATGCGATAGCGACCAGTCTCGACTCGGTGTCTACGGGGTCGACGCTTCCATCACGCCGCAGCCGGCGTTGCAGTAACTGGGTCTGTCCGAGCACCGCGGTGAGCGGATTCCGCAAGTCGTGAGCAGTCGCGTCGACGAATGCGCGCCACTCGTCTTCGGCGCGCTTCCTCTCGGTTAGATCGAGAATGAAGCAGATCCAGAGCGGTGGGTCCCGTTGCAACGCGGCGGCGCCGATGAGAACTGGAATGTGGGACCCGTCACGGCGGATGTACTCCTTTTCGAACGGAGTGCAGAGGCCGCTTTCTTCCAGTTCGGCGATCCCGCGGGCGTCCGACTCGGCGTACTCCGAGGGCGTCATCTCTGGCCAGCGGAGACGACCACTGTCCAGGTCTTCCCGGGAGTAACCCACCATCTCCAGGAAGTAGTCATTGGCTTCCAGAATTCGATCTGGATTGGTCACGATAACGCCGACGACACCGGCGTCGAGGAGTCGCCGCACCTTCGCTTCGGCGTCTCTCGTCTCGGTGTAGAGCCGTGCATTGTCGAGGGCTAGGCCGACACGTTCCGCCAGGTCGCGAGCAAGGCCAAGATTCTCGGGGGTAAACCGTCGCCCAGACACGTCGGTAAAGCTGAAGGTGACCGCGCCGAGGGTGCGGTCACGGCCGAGGAGCGGGACGGTTATCTGGGAGCGGAGCTTCCGTTCGCGCATGAACGTCAAGTGATCCGGCGAGAAGGCATTGCGCGTCAGCCACGAATCGGTAACGTCAGGGACGAACTGCGCTTCTCCGGTCTCCAGTGTGCGCGAGATGGGGTGTTCGGAATGGAGGCGCAGCGGAAGGAAACGGGCCAGGTGCTGATCAAAGATGTGCTGCTCAGTCGGGTCGACATGGGCCCAGGCCACGCGCCGCAACTGGCCGTCCGCCTGCGCGAGGTCGACAAAGCAATAATCAGCGAGTGCCGGGACCACCAGGCGGGTGACGCGCCCCAACATCTCCTCGGGATCAAGGGATCTGGCGAGCGCCTGGCCTACCTCCGCTAGAAAGCGCTGGCTGGCCTCGGCCCGCTTGGCGTCGTCGATGTCCGTCGACGTCCCGAACCACTTGATGATCTTGCCGTTGGCGTCGTGCACCGGTACCGACCGGGTGAGGAACCAGCGATAGGAGCCATCGGCGGCTCGCAATCTCAATTCACTCGCAAAGGGTTCGCCAGCGCGAAAGGCCTCACTCCAGTGGCCCAGCACTCTGGGCAAGTCATCAGGGTGGATTGGCTCACTGGTCTGGACTGTCGTGCCCAGGCCGGGATCCACGCCGGTGTAATCGAACCATTGCTCGTTCAGATACTCCATGGTCGCGCCGTCTGGTCCAGTCACCCAGGCGATCTGGGGGATGGAGTCCGCGAGCTGGCGAAAACGCGACTCGCTCAGACGTACTGCCTCATACAATCGCGATCGCTCCAGTGCTTGAGCACAGAGATCGGCCACGGTTGTCATAAAGAGGCGATCGTCCTCATCGAACGCGCGGTCAGTGGGAAAGGCCAGCGAGAGGGCGCCGATGATTTTCGCCTCGACCTTGAGCGGCAGGCCGAGCAACGGCCCGGTCTCCCTCTTTGGCATGCACGCTGCGGTGGTGCGGGTAGCGCGCGATCCGCTCTTCCCACGTGGACAGCAGTATTGGCGTGCCGCTACGAACCACCTCGGCAACCAGGGTTGGGCCCTCGAGTGGCAATCGCCGTACCCACCTCTCGATTTCCGGCTCGTACCCCAGCACAGCCAGGTTCAGTAGCTCGCGGTTGTCGGTATCAAGGAGGAAGACATTGCCGGCATTAGCACCGAGCGTAGGCATGGCGCGCTCGATGATCGCCCGGCCCACGGCTTCGGGGTCGAGAGCGGCCGAGAGCGCCGCGGTCAGATCCTGCAGTTGCCTGGCCCGCTGGTCTCGCCGCGAACGTTCGGCGATGAGGGTGGTGGTTGCTTCGAGAGCGCGGGACAGCCGTGACTCGACTTGGTGCAACCCATCATGGTCGACGTCGCCGCCAGTGAAACCCGCGAGTTCGCTTTCGAGTTGGCGGAGGACTCTTGCCGCGACCTCATACTGCTCTTGCGCGGTGATGTCCCGCGCCACGACGGTGACACCCGGTTCGGCCGGCAGGATATGGAGATCCAGCCAGAGATCCCGCCCGGAGGCGTCGCGGGCGTGATGCTGGCAGTGCACGGAGTTGCCGCTCGAGCGTGCCCGGCGCAGGTGCTCTTCGAGGAATTCCGCGGTCGACGATGCCCAGTAGTCCCAGAGGGGAGTGCCGGCGGTGGCTGGGGCCAGGCGGGAGCTCATGCGGTCGGCGGCTGAGTTCTGGGTGATGACGCGGAAATCACGGTCCAGGAGGAACAGGGCGTCGCCCAGGTGATCCAAGAGAGACATGACATGGGGAAGCGGTAGCGCGTCCAGAACCCCGAGTGCCATGAGGGGGCGATCGTCATCGGGCGCGCCGGCGCTGGGAACGGAGTCCGCGGAGCTCCTTCGTGCCGAACCGGTCTGGTGTGCTGGCGATTGTAGGTCGCGGCTCATTGCGGGATTGTAGTTGCGGTGGGTTTGGTCGTGTGGGAGCCAGGGGCCGGGAGCGCTCCAACTCCCAGTACATCGCGGCCCACTGTCGGACGGAATCCAGTTCATGACGTGGCGGAGTGGCGGCTCACCGAGAAGCCGGAAGAATGCGGTGACGCGTACGAAGAGATCGGAGAATTTCGAAGGGTTTAAAGGGTTTAAAGGGTTTAAAGGGTTTAAAGAGTTTGAAGGGTTTGAATTTCTAGCGAACCGGGGGAGTAGATTCTTTAAACACTGACTCCATGCCCCTCTCCCAGCGCGCTGGGAGAGGGGCGGTCGCGGGGTGGCCAGGTCCCGCAATCATCAACCGGAGTTCGTACCAGCAACCCGGTGGGTAATGACCTGTCCGGCCTCAAAACGGACGATCGATCGAACACCTCCAACCATGGCCGAAGGCACGACCAGGCGAATTACGACATTGGAGTCGCTTCTGCGGCTCCACCTTCCGGAGTGCCGCTTACCTCGATGCCGGCTTCCTGGGCCCGCTCGGCCTCGCCGAGATTGTCGGCGGTGATAAGCCCCGGCTCGATCAGGGTCGTGCGCTCCGTCGGTTCGGTGCCATCGCGAAGGTAGTTGATGAGGATCTCCATGGCGCCGGCCGTCTGGCCGCCCGGGAACTGCTCCACGGTTGCCGCTAGGGTGCCCTCTTGAACCGCTTGCAGGGCCTCAGGTAGCGCGTCGAAGCCGATGATCGGCACGTCGATGCCGGCGCCCGCAGCCGCCTCGGCTGCGCCGAGGGCCATGTCGTCGTTGGCGGCGACGATGGCATCAATGTCCGGGTTAGCCTGGAGTGCCTGCTCGCTGACGGTCAACCCCAGGTCACGCTTGAAGTCCGCCGATTGCTGAAAGACGATCTCGTATTCTGGACGATCAGCGATGACAGAGTTGAATCCTGCAGAGCGGTCGATTGCCGGGGAAGCGCCGACGGTGCCCTGTAGCTCGATGATCCGCCCACCCTCAGGCAGGATTTCCAGGAGGTACTCGCCCTGCTTCTCGCCACCGCGTACGTTGTCGGCACCGACGTGGCCGAGCGGCTCGACGCCTTGCACAGCCCGGTCCACTGTCACGACCGGGATGCCAGCGTCAATGACCGCTTGAATCGCCGGGGCCAGGGCCTGCGCATCCTTGGGCGAGATGACCACGCCATCGACTCCCTGGGCGATGGCAGCTTCGAGGTTGGCCGACTGCGTCGACGAGTCGTTCTGGCCGTCCTGCACAATGAGCTCGATATCGAGCTCACCGGCCTTTTCTTCGGCAATATTCACCATGTGCACGAAGAAGGGGAAGTTGAGCCCGGGAACCGAAAAGACGACCTGGAGTTGTTCGGCCTGCCGGGCCGAAGTTCCGGCAAGGGGCACGCTCACCAACAGTCCAAACAGGAGGGTCACTACAAGCAGTCGTATGGTCATCAGTGGTCTACGCATCGTTGTCTCCTCTGTATGCGAAAGTTCATGCGGTGCGCACGTCGCAGGCCGCGTGTCACGGGTTCTAACGTAATCGACCTTGACGCAAAGCGCATCATTGACCTCAAGCCACGGGCAAGGCTACCCCGGGCACGACCATCTCAGATTGCACCACGCCTGCAGCGTTACTCTGTGCCCTCGCCTCCTTTCTCCTTGGTCATGGTCGTTCTTCACTGCACGTCCCTCTGATGGTTAGCTGTGTATGGCAGGGCTGCACACATGCCGCGTCGCTTCCAGTCTTGAGGCACTGCATCCCGTACCGGCCAGAGTGAGTTCTATGTTCGCCGTCGGCTCTTGGCGATCTGGTCAAGGTAGACGCTAAGCACGACGATCAAACCGATGATGATTGGTTGGTAGTACGGGTTGACGTTGTTAATCTGAAGACCGCTATTGAGGACGCCAATAAGCAGCGTGCCGACGAGCGTGCCCAATATGCTCCCTTCACCGCCAAAGAGACTTGTGCCGCCAATGACCACGGCGGCGATGACGATCAGCTCATAACCCTGGGCCGAGACAACCTCTGCCGCACCGAGACGCGATGTCAGAAGGAAACCGCAGAGTCCGGCCAGAAAGCCGCTGATCACGTACACGCTCAGGATCAGCCCCGTCGTATTGAGCCCGGAGAGTCGCGCCGCCTCAGGGTTGCCACCGACCGCGTAGATAGAGCGTCCGTAGGTCGTAAAGCGGAGGACCAGATAGCCCAGAATGACGAAGAAGGCGAAAATCAGCACCGGTACGGGCACCGGTCCCACGAAACCCGATCCCCAGAAGCGATAGTCGTCAGAGAAGTTGTTGATCGGTGTTCCCTGGGAAAGAACCTGGGTTGCTCCACGCCAGGCGGCCAGTCCCCCGAGCGTCACGACAAAGGCGGGGACTTTCAGTTTGGCGATCGCGAAGCCGTGGATCAGCCCGGCTCCGGCGCCGACACCCACCGCAGCTAATACTGCCAAGAGCACGGCCGTGCCGCCAGCATCGGGGTTGCTGACATCGCGCCAGTTGCTTCCCTTGGCAACCGCCGCTCCGACCATGCCGGCAAACGCGACGACCGACCCGACCGAGAGATCGATGCCACCAGTCAGGATGACGAAGGTCATGCCGACCGCCAGGATGCCGTAGACGAAGTTTTGACGCAGGAGGAACCAGAAGTTGCGCTCACTGGCAAACGCGGGTTCCTGGTACGTGAAGACCGCGGCGAGAATGATGAGGATCAGGACCGGCGCGAACCGTCCCAGCAGCTCGATGGGATCGATCTTCCGCTTTGGCCGCTCCAGCGCGGAGGTGCCGGTGACCGTACCCGTCTCCGTCGCCATGCTTTCTCCTTACGCCGCTGTTTCGACGCTCGTCGCGGCGCCGGTTGCCAACGTCATGATCGCTTCCTGCGTAGCCTCTGCCCGGGGGAGTTCCCCGGCAATGCGTCCCTGCCGCATGACGAGAACGCGGTCGCTCATGTGGACGATCTCCGGCAGCTCCGACGAAATCATGAGGATCGCCACCCCGTCGGCGGCGAGCTGGTGCATGAGCGCGTGGACCTCGGCTTTGGCCCCAATATCGATGCCGCGCGTCGGCTCGTCCATGATCAGGATCTTGGGACGCAGCGCCAGCCACTTGGCGATGACGACCTTCTGCTGGTTGCCGCCGGAGAGGTTGAGGACCTTCTGCTCGATCGACGGCGTGCGTACCCGCAGTGCGTCGACCATGCGCCGTGCGAGCGCTCGCTCTGCGCCAAGACGCACGACGCCGAATCGGCTCAGGCGATCGAGTAACGACAGTGCCATATTCTCCCGGATGGCCAGACTGAGAACCAGCGCCTGAAGTTTGCGATCCTCCGGCACGAGCCCGATGCCCAGCCGGATGGCCTCGCGCGGAGAGCGGATGCGGATTGGCTGTCCGTCGACGAAGATCTCGCCATGGTCATACTCGTCGGCGCCGAAGATGGCGCGGGCAACCTCCGTGCGGCCAGAACCGACGAGCCCCGCAAGCCCCACGATCTCGCCAGGGCGGACGCTGAACGAGACATCTTCGAGGACGATTGCCGACGGATCCTGCCCCGTGCCGGTGCGGCCGAGGCCGCGAACTTCGAGGACCGGCTCTGGGGACCGCGCGGCGAGAATTTCCAGACGCCGGTCGGCTTCCTCGGGCCGGAACAGGTCCATCAGCGGGCGACCAACCATGAGCCGGACGATACGGTCGGGTGTCGCCTCGCCAATGGGAAGCTCACCGGCGAGCTGGCCGTCACGCAGGACCGTGACCCGGTCGCAGATGGAGAAGATCTCCTCCAGGCGATGCGAGATGTAGATGACCGCCAGGCCGCGCTCTTTCAGGCCGCGGATGATGGCGAAGAGCGCCGCCACCTCGGTGTCGGTCAGCGCCGAGGTCGGCTCGTCCATGATCACCAGCCGCGCATTGAGCGAGAGCGCCTTGGCGATCTCGACCATCTGTTGCTCGGCGACGGAGAGGGAGCGGACGATGGCGCCGGGATCGAGGTGCACTCCGAGCTGGTCGAGGAGATCCTGGGTCTGCTTGCGGAGCCGGCGCCAGCGAACCACTTTGCCCGAGTTCGGCTCCCGGCCGACAAAGACATTCTCCTCGACGGAGAGATTCGGCATGAGATTGAATTCTTGGTAGATGATGGCAATGCCGAGATCCTGTGCCTGGCGGGGGCTGTGGAGGATGATCGGCTTACCGTCGAGGACGATCTCGCCGCTGTCGGGCTGGTAGACCCCGGAGAGGATCTTCATCAGGGTGCTCTTGCCGGCGCCGTTCTCCCCGACGAGCCCGAGGACTTCACCGGGATAAACTTCGAGGCTCACGTCTTGCAGCGCGAGAACGCCGGGAAAGCTTTTTGTGACCCGCTCGACCCGCAGCAGGGGAGACCGCGCCGATTCGTGTGGTCGAGCCGGCTCACTCTGGACCATGCTCGTCCTCGTCCCCTTTGACGCGTAACGCCGGCTGGCATGCCGATAGGCCACATTTGCCTGTGGTTCGGCTGTAGGGTGCGCGACTCTCACGAGTCTGTCAAGACCGTTCGGGCAATCGGCTATCGGCTATCAGCTATCGGCTCTTATTTCGGAGTTCGGGGCATCACTGAGCTGTGGCGAAGGAGGCCGTCATGCCGGATCGTGTTTCTACCGAATCATGGCGTGTCTGATCGTGGTGCGGAACGAGGGTGAAGTTGATAAAGATGATAAAGGTGATGAACATCTCAGGCACCGGGTGGGGTATCAACTTCTCCAGACCATTAGCTGCGGGATGAGACGGCGTCCAGGAGATCACCGAGACATCGGGGTAGGTCGGGCAGCGGCCACAAGGCGTCCCCGGCCGCTTAGCGTAGAGGGCGGCGCTGCACGGGTACCCGGCACGCTGTGGCAAGAGCGCGGTGTTCGGGCACGAGACGTGACGAGTGGTCACCCGGATTCGGTGCGTTTCTGGGCAGTTCGGGTAGCCTCACACGCGCTCAGGATCATATCAAGCCGCCTGTCATGTGATGGAAGCATCAAGAAAACGCGTTCGCCGGTTTGGAGACCAGTCCCGGACACCACTCTGAAGTTGACCGAATAGAACATACGTTCTATTCTATGATTATGAGACGAACGGCCTACGTGGAAGTCGCTTGCAAGACCGCTTTGAACCGGGTATCCGGGATGCCGTTTCGCTGGTCGTTGAACCCCTATCGCGGTTGCGTCCACGGCTGCCACTATTGCTATGCGCGCGCGACCCATCCCTACCTCGGGCTCAACGCCGACGAGGATTTCGAGACGAAGATCGTCGTCAAGGCGAACATGCCGGAGGTGTTACGGCGAGAGGTGGCGCGGCCGTCATGGACACGGGAGCGGGTGGCCATCGGCACGGCCACGGATGCCTACCAGCCGTGCGAGGGACGGTATCAGCTGACGCGACAGGTCCTGGAAGCGCTGCGCGACTATGCCACCCCGGTCAGTATCGTCACGAAGTCGACGCTGATCGTTCGGGATCTGGACCTGCTCACCGAGCTCGCTCACGGGCCCGGGGCAATGGTCTATTTCACGATCACGACCCTGGACGATGACCTGTGGCGAGTGATCGAGCCGGGAACGCCCCCACCGATCAAGCGGCTGCGGGTGATGCGACAGTTAAGTGCGGCGGGGGTCTCGTGGGGTTCTCTGGCGCCGATCCTCCCCGGCATCACAGACTCGATTGAATCCATTAACGCTGTGGCCAGCGCCGCGAAAGCCCATGGGGCGGCTTCCTTCGGCTCCGCGGTGCTGCGGCTCGCTCCACTCGTCAAGGAGCACTACTTCGGCGTCGTCGCCGCCACTTCCCGGACCTGCTGCCACGCTACGAGCGGGCCTATGCTGGGACGAACATCGCCTCGGACTATCAGGCCGCGATCCAGCGGCGCCTGGCTCGGATTCGGGAGCGGCATGGGTTCGCCGACGATGCGATGCAGAGCGGAGAGTTGAAGCACCTAGACCGCTGCCAATCCTCGAGCCTCGTATGAAGAGACCCGGGCAGTTGCCTCTCCCGCTATAGAGCCAATTGCCGCAGCGAAACGGCAAGGTGCTGTTGTCGTTGCTGTAGGAGGTTGGCCAACTTGACTGCAAAGAACGCCCTCAACGTGGACATCCTGCCGTTCCCTATTGCGGTCGGGTCCTCCATGGCAGCGCGAGCGCCGAAGAGCAATAGCTACGATGTCGTTAGAGTTTGACATTTATTTCAGATTACTGTAACGTATCTATCATCCCATTCTGCCTCTCGCTTGCCACGACTCATCTTGTCCCAGAGGGTTTTTCCGCTTGCCTCGAGCGGGACATCCTCGACTTCGCAGCTCGAGGAGGGCCATGAGCCTTCGACCATGCTCGTGATCGTCAGCTGTTCGGATCTCCATATGGGAAATCTGCTGTGAGCAATGGCTCAGGAACCGCCCAGGATGTCATCTCGCTGCCGCAGGGTGGAGGAGCGCAGCGTGGCATCGGCGAGACGTTCGCACCTGATCTCCAGAGCGGGACTGGCAACTTCACGGTGCCGGTCGCGCTCCCGTCGGGGCGCAACGGCTTCCAGCCCGAAATCAACCTTGTCTACAGCACCGGCAACGGCAACGGACACTTCGGACTCGGCTGGAATCTAAGCATTCCCGGCATCTGTCGCAAGACCGCGAAGGGCGTTCCTCGATACCAGGACCTTGCCGCCAGCCCAACGGACCGCGACGTCTTCATCCTCTCTGGTGCCGAGGACCTGGTACCCATCGCCGCCGCCACCGTGGACGAGGTCCTTTACCGGCCGCGCACGGAGGGGCTTTTTGCCCGCATCGAGCACCGCACAGACGCCGGCGATTTCTGGGAAGTCCGGAGCAAAGATGGACTGGCGAGCTTCTACGGTACTCCCCGACCAGAAGGCGCGTCCGGCACTTGGGGCGATCCTGCGGTGCTGGCGCATCCCGTCGATGCAAGCCGGATCTTTGCCTGGAAACTCTCCCAGACCGAGGACCTCTTCGGCAACCGCATCTTCTATGACTACCTCGACGATCGTGACCCCGGCGATGGGCCCCAGTGGATCCAGTCCTATCTTCGTCGGATCAGCTACGCCGATTACACCCAGGCTGGGCAGCCCCGGTTCCTGATCTCCGTCACTTTCGAATACGAGCCACGGCCGGACGTGTTCGCTGATCACCGCGCCGGATTCGAAATCCGCACTCGGCTTCGCTGCTCGGCCATCGTCATCGAAACACATGCTGGCCAAGATCGGCTCGTCCGCACGTATCGCCTGAACTATGTCGAAGCCCCACTGAACGGGGTCTCGTTGCTCAGTTCGGTCGTGGTCGAGGGGTCGGATGGAGAGGAGAAACTCCCCCCGCTGGAATTCGCGTACGGCGCTTTTGAACCGGACCTGCGGCGCGATCTGATTCCCGTCACCGGCGCACAGTCGCCCTTGCCTTCGCTGGCCAGAGCTGAATACGAGTTAGCCGATCTGAACGGCGATGGAATGCCCGATTTGCTGGAAATGAACGGGACGGTTCGTATCTGGCGCAATCTCGGCGGCGGCCGCTTCGACCGACCACAGCCGATGCGGGATGCGCCAGCGGCTCTTGCGCTGGCCGATCCTGGGGTGCAGCTGCTCGATGCTAACGGTGATGGCCGGATCGACCTGCTCACCAGCCAGAACGGTTTGAGCGGTTACTTTCCGCTCCGATACGATGGCCGCTGGGGCTCATTCGAGCGCTACCGCCAGGTGCCTAGCGTTGGCCTCGAGCGTTCCGGACATCAAGATTGATCGATCTCGACGGGGATGGCGTGACCGACGCCCTCCGCACGGGAACTCGCCTGGAATGCTTCTTCAACCGGCCCGACGACGGCGGCTGGGTGGAGGTCAAGCCGGTCCCACGTCGGGCACTGGGGGCCTTCCCGAACGTCACGTTCGAAGACCCGCGAGTGAAAATGGCCGACTTCAGCGGGGACGACCTGCAGGACATCGCGCTCATCCACGATGGCAGCGTCGAGTACTGGCCCTCGCTTGGTCATGGTAATGGGGTCCGCGGAGGCGGATGGAGCAGAGCCCGCGCTTCCCCTGGGGCTACGACCCGCGTCGGATCCTGACCGGCGATGTCGATGGCGACGGTCTGGACGACATCGTCTATGTTGGCGACCGGAAGGTGACGCTCTGGATCAACCAGAGCGGTTTTGGTTGGAGCGATCCCATCGACATTCCAGGCACGCCGCCCGTGTCGGATTTCGATGCGGTGCGGCTGGTGGATTTCCTCGGCAGCGGTATCAGCGGTGTCCTCTGGAGCGCTGATGCCTCAGCTCCCGGCCGACCGAATATGCACTTCCTGGACCTGACGGGCGCTGTCAAGCCCTACCTCTTGAACCGGATGGACAACCACATGGGCGCGGTGACCATCGTCGACTACGCGCCCTCGACGGCCTTCTACCTAGCCGACCAGGCGGTACAGGAGACCCGCTGGCGGACGCCGCTCCCCTTCCCGGTCCAAGTCGTCCGCAAGGTTGAGGTCATCGACGCTGTCTCGAAAGGGAAGCGAACGACCGAGTACCGCTATCACCACGGCTACTGGGACGGTGGGGAGCGGGAGTTCCGCGGATTCGCCATGGTCGAGCAGCTCGACAGCGAAGATTTCGAGACCTACAAACGGCATGGTCTCTACGGTGACGGAGTCGCGATTGTCCCCGTGGACGATCCGCAGCGCTTCTCTGCACCAACGTTGACCAAAACCTGGTTCAACGTCGGACCAGTCGGCGACGAGTTTGGAGATTGGGAAAGTCTCGATCACTCCCATGAGTACTGGCAGGAGGACAATCCGCTCCTCGGCCAGCACCAATCGATGACCGATCTGCTTTCCGGACTAGCGGAGCGACGGGATCGGCGAGATGCCATCCGCGCGCTGCGTGGCTCCACGCTTCGCACCGAACTCTATGCCTCGCGACAATTCGGACCTACAAGGCCGCCCCTATACCGTCACCGAATCTCAGTATGGGCTGCGTGAGGAGTCACCGCCCGTCCCAAGCGAGAGTGGACGCCGGCGCATCTTCTTTCCCTTTTTGGTTGCCACGCGGACGACTCAGTGGGAACGAGGCGAAGACCCCATGACGCAGTTCAGTTTCATGGACAAATTCAACGATTTCGGTCAACCCATGGCTCAGACGGCGGTCGCGCTGCCGCGCCGGTCGGCGGCTAGAACCGGGGTGATCGGCGCGGCGGTCGGTGCACTCGACGGAGACGCGATTAACGAAACCCGCATCCTGGCTAGCCACGTCTGGACCGCGTTCGCGACCCCCGATCCCGGTCTCTATCTTACGATCGGGTAGCCCAAATGCGTACCGTCGAACTCGACGGCCCTCCGGAAATGGACGAGCAAGACCCAGACGATCTGGCCCAGGTGCTGCGCGATCAGGCGGAAGCCGCAGAGTCGGTGCGGCAGACCTTCCTCACCGTGCTCGATCCATGGCAGGCAGGTCAGCCGCTGCCGCCCGGGGTGAGACTGATCGGCCACACCGTGAATCACTACGACGGGCCGGCCTTCCAGGGCCGCGAGACCGGCGAAGTAGGGCCGCACGGCGCCCTAACGCGCTCCGAGGCGCTCGTCTTCACCGACCGCGAGATAGACGACGCTTATGACGACCGCCGGCCTGTCTACCTGGGTGGCACTGCGCCACTTCCGCAGGATGCGCCCGCTGGATTTGCGGCCAACCTCGGCTACCGTCTGGAGCAGGACTCAGCGAACGGGTATCACGCTGGCTACTACGCCGACACCCTGCGGCGCCGGCTCGACGTGCAGAGTCCCGGTGCGGCGCAGCGACGCGGTCTCCTCCTTGCCTTGCAGGACCCGCTGGGCCAGTACAGTCCGCCCGACCGCGTCACCACGATCGCGCCCGATCCCTACTGGCTGCTACCGGTGACCGTCAAAGACCCGACCGGCCTGACCATCGCCGCCGACTACGACTACGTCTCGCTCCAGCCAGTTAGGGTGACCGACGAGAACGGCAACGCCATACGCTACGCCTACTCCCCGCTTGGGCTCCTCCTCAGCGTCGTCCTAGAGGGCCGCGAGGGCGAGGGCGACACTAATGGGGAGCCGAGATCAGCTACAACTACGACTTCCATGCCTACGAGCTCACTAACAACGACCCCGGCCCGCAGCCGGTCTTCGTCCACACGACCCAGCGCGTCTGGCACGCCGCGGACAACGACTCGGATGACACCATGCAGACCCGCGAATACTCCGACGGCTTCGGCCGTCTCATCCAGAAGCGGATCCAGGCCGAGGAACTCGTTTTTGGCGCGGACGGCAACGCTGTCGGCCTGCTGGTCGACGGCGAGCCCGTGCCCGGGCAGGCCGGCGGGGCAGCTGTTGGCCGGCGCGAGCCGGACGGCGTCATCGTCTCCGGCTGGCAAGTCTTCGACAACAAGGGTCAGGTGATCGAACAGTACGAGCCTTTCTTCGATACCGGCTGGGACTATCGTCCGGAAGTGGAAGCTCGGAAGGGGCAACGGGTCGCCACCTTCTACGACCCGCGCGGCCAAAAGATCCGGATCCTCAGCCCCGACGGCTCCGAGTCGCGCGTCATCTTCGGAGTGCCGTCCGACCTGACCGACCCAGACAATTTCGCGCCGACTCCGTGGGAGAGCTACAGCTACGACGCGAACGATCTCGCACCCCTCAGCCTCCACCCGGACGAGACCGAGCCGTCCGGCTTACCGCGCACCCTCGCGAGTGACGCACCACAGGCGCACCACTACACGTCGACGAGCGCCGTGCTGGATGGGCAAGGACGGGCCACCTGCCGCGTCGAGCGCAACGGCGACGATCCCGCTCAGGACTGGTTCGTGACGCGCTTCGCCTTTGATCTGCGCGGCAACCTCCTGACCGTTTGGGATGCCATGGGTCGGGCTACCTTCCAGCAGGCCTACGACCTGCAGAATCGGCCACTGCGAGTCGAAAGCGCTGACGCCGGGATCCGCACCACTGTCCTCGACGCAGCGGACAACGGGGTTGAGTTCCGTGACAGTAAGGGGAGCGCCATCCTGCGGCAATACGATGCTCGCAACCGCCTGACTCACCTCTGGGCGAGAGACCACGGTACGGGAGAGCTAACACTGCGCGAGCGGCTGGAGTACGGCACGGCCAGCGCCGGGCACCGCGCCCGCAACCGCTCCGGCAGGCTCTACCGTCACTTCGACGAGGCGGGGCTGGTTCAGCACGACCGCTACGACTTTAAGGGCAACCTGACCGAGAAGAGTCGCCGGACAATTAAAGACAGCGCGCTTGCCTCCGGTTGGACGGCCAGCTGGGCCGCGACCGGGAGCCAGAACTCGCTGGAGCCGACCTCGGCGGCCTACCGCATGGCCACGCGCTACGACGCCCTCAACCGCCCCGTCGAGACGACTTACCCGCGCGAGGCCACCGGCAGCCGACGGATGACAGTGACCGGCCGCTACGGCCGCGGCGGGACGCTCGAGCGGGTCGAGGTCGACAACGTACCCTACGTCGAACAGATCGCCCACAACGCCAAGGGTCAGCGGCTCCTCATCGTCTACGGCAATGGGACGCTGACCCGCTACGGCTATGACGCTCGCACCTTCCGCCTGACGCGGTTGCGCAGCGAGCGCTACCAGCGGACCCCGCCCGAGTTAGACGAATGGCGCGGCCAGGGTACACCGCTCCAGGATTTCACCTACGCCTACGACCTGGCCGGCAATATCACCAGCATCGAGGAGCGCACGCCTGGCTGCGGCGTTGCCGGGAGTGCCGAGGGACGGGAACGGCTGACCCAGCGCTTCGCCTACGATCCGCTTTACCGGCTGATCGAGGCGAGCGGCCGTGCCTGCCGCGACTTCGCCGTCCCGCGCTCGACTGAGGACCAGCGCAACTGCGGCTTCCACCCGCCTCCCTTGCCAACTCCGGCACCGCCGGTTCCGAATCAGACAAACGCACCCGACCTGACCTGGCGCTATATCGA
Source organism: uncultured Chloroflexia bacterium (assembly GCA_963751075.1). Taxonomy (GTDB): domain Bacteria; phylum Chloroflexota; class Chloroflexia; order Thermomicrobiales; family UBA6265; genus JACCXM01. The sequence continues at coordinate 202,081 of CAVVTE010000019.1, forward strand.
GACCTACACCTACGACCCGGCCGGCAACCTGCTCGAAACGGTCTTCAACGCGCCCGACGCGCCGGCCAACTCCCGGACCTGGCGACGCGAATTTGGCCTTGGCGGACTGCCAGCCGACGAGTGGGGGGACGCTGCCAACAATCGCCTGACCCGGCTCACGCAAGGGCAAGACACCTTCACCCATACCTACGACGACAACGGCAACCTGATCCGACAGAACACCGAACGCCGGTTCCGCTGGGACTACGCTGACCGCCTTACTGGCTTCACGGTGCAGCCGCCCAGCGCGTCCCAACCGTCGGTCGAGGCCCGCTACCTCTACAGCGCAGACGGGATGCGAGTCAAGAAGTGGGTACGGAAGAACGGGACCGGCCCCGGCGACAGCACCACGTACATTGATGGCGTATTCGAGCACCATCGCTGGAAGAAGCCGGGCCAGCCGGCGCGGCAGAACAACTGGCTACACGTCATGGACGGTCAGGGGCGGATCGCGCTCCTTCGCCGCGGCACCGCCCACGAGGACGACTTCGGGCCGGCAACTCAGTACCACCTGGCCGACCATCTCGGCAGCAGCGCAATTGTCGTCGACACGACCGGCGGTTGGATCAACCGTACCGAATACTTCCCGTACGGCGAGCGCAGTTTCGGCGGCTTCGCGAAGCAACGTTACGGCTTCACGGGCAAGGAGCGGGACGAGGAGAGCGGCCTCGCCTACCACGGTGCCCGCTACTACGCCCCCTGGCTGGCGCGGTGGATAAGTTGCGAAGAACTGGTTGCCGACCCAGCGGCCTATCGACCTTATGCCTACTGCCGCAACCGGCCATTGAACGCGGTCGATCCCGACGGCCGACCGGCGTGGTTCGTGATTATCGGCGCTGCCATCTTAATAAGCCTCATGCTTCCAAATACCGCCAATGCGCCCGGGCCCGCCGATCAAACCTATCCCAGCATGTCGGAGGCCGAATTTGCGGCGCATTTCACCGTTGCCTACTTGTCGGGCGGCGTGGGAGGGTTAGTGGAACGGAAGGTCGCTTTCCATATTGGAACCTCGCTTGGGGGGCGCATGCTGGCTGGCAGTGCTGGGGGCGCTTCGGCAGGCGGCCTTATGGGCGCCGGATCAGTAGGGGTCAACGACGCGTTCAATGGCCGTCTCAGTCCCGCAGACCACTATGCCCAGGCGACGATGTTCGGGGTCGCCGCCGGAGGTGTACTTGGCGCGGTGTTTGGCACGTTCCAGCCCGCGCCGAACCGCATCTCCGATCGAGCGATGGAGGGTTTCGCCGCCGGGGTCTATCAACAGAATCCGATTTTGCAGCGGCTCTCTCGCATTTGGCGAGCGACCGAGCCGACCGCATCAATGAGTTTCGAACAAGTGTCTCAACTGAATGCTACTCGAATGAGACAAACCGAAGCCGTGCTGGACCAATTTACAACTGAAACCGGCATCACCGTGGAGCGGGTTGCAAACGGTGCTGTGCAGCGAGCAACCGGGACAGCGGGCAACTTTGCAAGTCTCAACTCAAGACCGGGCACGCTGCAGATTGAGGCGCACGTGTTTGAAAGTGCAGAAAGACTCCTCAACGAAGTGTCACACGAGCTCGCTTACTTCTACACCCGAGCCGCCTGGGCGCGTGCGGGGGGTATCACACCCGTGCCAGAGATCATGCCTGGGACGACGACCGACTTGTTGCACCAAGGCCAGGGGCATCGGATCGTGGAAAAGATGGCAGTCGAGCCAGAAGTGCCGAACCCAAGAATACAACGCCCGAGGCGATGAGCTCAGTAGGGCACGGCCCTGGGCATTACGGCGACCGGTCCGAACGAGACGATCGCCATTGGCACAAGGCACCAGGAGGCTAACGCCATGACTCTCGAGATCACCGGCCGCATCATGTTCCCCCGAGACGACATGCAGCGATCTACCCTCTGGGTCGAGGTCTGGCATGGTGAGCGCCTGGTCGACCGCGCCGGCGAGCCGACCGATCGCGAGGGAGCCTTCCAGATCGTCGTCGACCACCTGGAGCTGGAGGAGATTGCCGGCAGCGAGCCGGTCGGGCTCACGCTGAAGGTGCAGCGCGACGACGGCTCGGATTTCCTTGTCATGTCCGGCGGCACGCTCCTGCTCGAACCGGAGAGGCGCGAGGTTAAGGTCGAGCTAACAGTCGAGTTGCCGGACAGACCCTCCCAATACGATACGATCGAAGGTCTCGCGCCCCTTCTCCCCGCGCCACTGCCGAAGGTCGTGGTGGACCGGCTCCGCCGGGCCGGCGTCGCCTCGCTGAGTGATCTTCGCGCCGCCGGCGGGCTGGAGCGTATCGAGGGGCTCCCGGCCGATTTGGATGACCCCGCGCTCCACGCGCTCGACGCGCACACCCGTCTGTTGACCCTCCCGGTTGCGCCGGAAATTCGCGCCCGCATCGTCGAGGCCGGCTTCACGGACCTGCGCAAGGTCGCTCTCGCCTCGCCGGAGACACTCACGGCCGCAATCGGCGACGGCCATGAGCCGGCCGCCGCGGAGTCGCTCCACGCCGCGGCCGAGGGACAGGTTCGTGTCCTCGACAACCTCCTGACCGGCGTCCGTGTCAACGGCGCCGGCGGCGAGTTCGAGGCTGCGGCCGCACGGATGTCGGTATCGGCCGCGGCCTCGCAGATGTGTGACTGCCAGCCCTGTGAAGACGCCGCTAGCCCCATGGCGTATCTGGCGGACTTGCTCGACTACGCCGCGGCTCATCTGAAGCTGCCCGGCGGGCTGCGCGCCGAGTACTACAACGGCACCACCCTGGACCGCGTCTTTGGCAATCCCGACCAAGTCAACATGCCGGTCATGGCCCGCACCGATCCAACGGTTGATTTCGACTGGGGCGCTGGCCCACCGGCGGGTGTCACCGCCGTCGACGACTTCTCGGTCCGCTGGACCGGTCAGGTCGAGCCCCGCTTCTCCGAAACGTACACCTTGTTCACCGTTTCGGACGATGGCGTCCGCCTTTGGGTCAACGGGCGCAAGCTAATCGACAACTGGACCGATCACGGGCAGACGGAGAACCAAGGCACCATCGATTTCACCGCCGGCCAGCGCTACGACATTCGCCTCGAGTACTATGAGCGCATCGGTGGCGCGACCATTCGCCTCTCCTGGTCGAGCCCCAGCGAGCCTCGAGCGACCATCCCCGCAACCCGGCTCTATGGTCCGGTCACCCCGCGAGTCCTCGCCGCGCGCCTCCACCAGCCGTTCGATCGCTGGCCGCTGGCCTGCGACTTCGCCGACCAAGAGGTCGCCCAGGCGCGGATCTGCATCGAGGTACTGCGCAAGCACCTCAACAGCAGTCTGACGTCGGCAGCGTGGCTCGCCGCGGCGCACGCCATCTTCCTGGAGCAGCATGGCACGTCGCACCGGGAACTGGCCGGGGCCGTGTCGGGCCCGCACCGGGAGCGCGCCGCGCTGGCAGCGGCTCGGCATCGACCTTCACGAGTTGGTGACCGCGCCCTACCGGGACGAACTCGACGAGTTGCTCGCCGCAGGGGCGTCCGAGGGCAGCCTGGAGGCGATGTTCGGCTGGCGCGACACACGCCACGACCCCTTCGACCCTGAGGTGGTCCCCGCGCTCCTCGTCTGGAGGCGCGACCACCTGCGCGGGACCTGGCAGGCGCAGGACTGGCCGGCGCAACCGCGGCCAGACTCGCGGCCGCACGTCGACCCCGATGTCGTCGACCTGGCCGACATCACCTCGTTGCGCAAGCCCGGCGAGCCGCCGCGCGGCGCCGTGCCGAGGTCGAGCTGGTACGCGGGCGACTTCTGGGACGAACGCAACGCCTGGGTCAACAACACGATCTATAACCTCCAGACGGCGCGTGAAACGACGAGCCTCAGCGACCTGCTCGACCAGCTCCAGACCAACATCTTCCTCCTAGGCGCGACCGGTATGGAGGGCATCACCGCGAAGGCGCTACGCGTCCTCCGCGCCCGCAGGCAAGGGGATGAGGACATTAACGGCGACCTCGTCACGCTGAAGCTCCGTCCCGACGAGTTCGACTTCTTGAGCTCGGTCATCGAGCGGGAGCCGGCCGGCAACATCCGCCCTGAGGAGTGGCCGCAGGTCTATTCGATGATCGTGCAGCGGGTCAAGCAGCATGTCCTCTTCCCGGCCTGGCGCGAAGAGGAGCTTCAGGCCGGCATTCTGCTCGCGCCAACGCACTTCCGCCTGCGGCTCGCGGCGCCCGAGAGCGGCGCTGGATCGTGGTATCCCAAGCAGTGGCGCTCCACCTGGGATGACCGCTGGCGCTGGGAGGCGAGGCTCCGCGATCGCATCGAACAGGACCAGGCGCTCGTCAAGGGAGTACAGGCCGCTGTCCGCGCAGCCGAAGATGCGCTCCTTGTCGAGCTGCGCAACGAGCTGTTACAGCAGTTGCCCGGTCCCGGATTCTTACGCGACAAGATCGACGCCTTCCGCCAGCGGTTTCTGATCGATCCCGAGGCCGGCCCTTGCCAGCGCACGTCGCGGGTCGCTCAGGCGATTGAATCCCTGCAAGGTCTCCTTTTCGGCGCGCGCAACGGGTTGCTCGAGGAGCAAAGATTCGCCTTCGACGCCCCCCACTTCGATGAAGAATGGCGCTGGATAGGCTCCTACACCGCCTGGCGAGCCGCCATCCTGATCTATCTCTACCCGGAGAAAGACTTGCGACCGACGCTGCGGCCCCGGCGCACGCGGGCCTTCGACCAGCTCGTCGACGCGTTGCGCCGACACGCTCCCCTCACACCGGAGCGGGTGGCGACGGAGATTGCCGCCTACGAGGATTACTTCGCCGATGTCTGCTCCCTCTCACCGGCCGCGCTCAGCCGTACTGATGGCTTGCTGCCCGCCGGCGCGCTCGGGGCGACGTCGGGGCTGATCCAGAGCTGGACCGGTCGCGGCGACGTCCTAACGCTCGCCCGCGGCGGCCGGACCGGGCGCTTTTACGCGTCGGTCTGGCGACTGCGCCCCGGCTGGGGATTGAGCGGCAGTCCCGATCAGACGCAATGGGACGAGATTCCCGGGTTCCGAGAGGCGACGGACATCCTGGGGATCGTGCCCTACGAGCGAGCGCCGGGCGACGTGCACGCCGCGGTCTACGCCAGAACCAGCGGCGGCGACACCCCGTCCTTCGCCGTCTCCAGCTTCGACGGCGCGTCGTTCACCCGGGCCAGCGCCGTGCCCGCCCTCCCCCCGCTGCTGCGTGCGGCGGAGTACGGCGACGGGCAGATACCCGCCGATCCGGCCACGCCCGGCTCTGGCGCCCACCGGCTGCAGCCGAACGACCGCGTGGTCGCCATCGATCTCGATGGCGACGGCCGCCAGGAGGTGGTCGTCTTCGCCGCCGCGCTCGAGGGTGGACAACGGCGGGTCGCGCTCTTGCGCGAGCGTGGCGGTGGCCTGGTGCTCTCCTGGACCGGGTTGCTCGCCGCGGCCTGGCAGACTCCCCACCCCGATCGGCCCGTCACCGTCAGGCTCAACACCACCTCGCGGTTGATCGTCGTCGATCGTGCTGGTAACCGGATCGGCATGCTCGGCAGCGACGGGGCATCAGGCTTGCAAATCTTCGGCGCAACCGGGACCGTCACCGGCTCAAGCGGCAGCTGGACCGTCGTGCTCGGCCCCGAGAACGCGCCCACGGCCTCGCTCCATGGCGACCTTATGGGGCCGCCGAGCGGAGAGGTGCTTGTCTTCGCGTATCTGGCGACGGGCGAGCAATTCGCGCCGACACGAACAGTCATGCACCGGCTCGGGGCTGGGCTCAATGGGTTCACCTTCTCGGGGACGTTTGGGCTCGACCATCATGAGTCGGCCGACCCCCAATACCCCAGGACCGAATTCGGCGTTCGCTGGGATCGCTTCGTCCCGACCCACAACGGGACGCTCATCCTGGCCACCCGCGACGAATGGCGCCAACGTCACAACAGCGTCAATTACACGATCGAGCCCGTCGAGCGGATGCGGGTGTTGCGCTGGGCGAGCAGCGGCAACGCTCTCCAGCCGATCGGGGACATGATCTTCGAAAGCAAAGTGTTCGACGAGGAGGTACCAGTGCCGGGTCTGACGCCGGCCGACGACCCCGCCGTGACCGCTGACGTCCCCGCCTGGTCGCTCGCCGCCGACGACCGCTGGATCTCCCCGGAGCCGGTCAAGCCGGGAGCTGCGACGAGCTCGAAGTGGGTCGCCGTTTTCAACCCGTCGCGCCTCGCCATCGCTGTCCTCGTCTTCACCCCCCAGGGGTTGCTGCGCGTCGCGTGGCAGCGCCAGGGCCGGCTCGACCCGGAGCGGAGCGAGGGCGAAGACTGGGACCTCCACGCTAGCGACAACGTGATCGCCGCCGACCTCGACGGTGACGGCCACTCCGAGCTTGTCATTACTCGGTCCGATGAGGGACGGATGGCGGTCATACGCGTACGCGCCGACCGCAGCCTAGTCGTGAGCTGGGTCGGACACGGCCGCGTCTCCGCCGCAAACCTTGTCAGGGATCAGGGTTGGACGATCCGCACCAGCGCGGCCCGCCTCCTCGTTGCCGACCTCGACGCCGACAGCAACGCGGAACTGGTGGCGCTGGCGACCGCGATCGACGGCACGCTCCGGCTTGGCGTGCTGCGCGGCATCCCCAGCCCGATTCCGCCTTTCGTCGGCTCGGTCGTTGCCGCGCCCACGCGCTACGGTCCCGCTAACGTCCCCGAGAGCGAGCGGACGATCCGCCCCAAGCTCCCTCACGAGTCGTTCGCTCGCCGGCGGGCCGCTATCGAAGGGGCGTATGTCGCCATCACCGGTAGCCCGTCGGGCGCGGGTTTCCTGGATATGCTCGATCGCCCCGATCTGCTCTATCTCGACGAGGCGTTCTACTTCGTCCCGATGGAAATCGGGCTGCGCCTGCGGGCCGCCGGTCATCACACCGCCGCGCTCGATTGGGTCCGCTCCGTCTACGATTACGAGCGTCCGCCGGCCGAACGCGTCATCGCTTTCTGGCTCACGATCGATGCGCTGCGCGGCGCCGCGCTACGGCGGGCGGCGGACTGGTTGCGCGACCCGCTCAACCCGCACGCGATCGCCGCCACCCGCCGCTATAGTTACACGCGCTACACGATCCTTTCCATCGTCAGAGCCCTGCTCACGTACGCCGACGCCGAGTTCACCCGAGCCACCGCCGAGTCGGTGCCTCGCGCGCGAGAGCTCTATGCCGAGGCGCTGGAGCTGCTGGGGACGCTCGACGGGCTCGGCCGCACGACAGCAGCCTGCGACCAGCTTTTCAACGAGGTCGAGATTGGCGATCCCGAATGGATCGGCGTCTGGGCGGTTGTCAAATCGGAGCTGGAAACGATCTCCGCCTGGTCCACGCTCGAACGGACCCTCGACCTCGTCAGCGAGCGAATCCGCGCGAACGGCGATGGGGCACGGTCAACCCACCTGGCTGGGGTCCTCGACGTCATCGCCCGCGCGAGAGAAGAGGAGGCAGCCGCGCCGATGGAGGAATCGCTCGACCGTCACGAGATGAGTCTCCGCCGGGACGCTGTGCGCCTCCTCGATCTTCCCGATCTGGCCAACGCGCTCGACCATCTTGGCGACCAGATGTTCCGTAGGGAGCTCGTCTGGCAGCACGTCCCCGCACCCAAGGCGTTCTTCTGCGTGCCGCCAAATGACACCATTGACGCCGCGCGCCGCCACGCCGAGCTCAGTCTTCAGAAGATTCGCTCCTGCCGCGCCATCACCGGCCTCGAGCTGCCAAGCCTGCCATGGCATAGCCATGACCGCGCGAGGCCGGGGACGAACGGCCGGACGGGCCGGTCCCCCGCCCTGCGCCCCTTGCCCTACCGCTACGCCCCGATCGTCGAGCGGGCCAAGGAACTTACCCACCTCGCCGGCCAGCTCGAAGAGCGGATGCTCGCCGCCATCCAGAGTCATGACCGCGCGGCGTTCGAGGAGCTGACAGCGCGCCAGGCCCTCGACTCGACCGCAGCCGGGGTGCGGATGAAAGAGCTGCAACAGATCGAAGCCGCATACGAGGTAGAGGGCACGCAATTGGGGCTCGACAAGAGCCGGGCCCAGCGGGATCACTTCGAAGTCCTGCTGAGGGATGGTCTTTCAACGAATGAATCGAAGACGGTTGCCGCGCTGGCACGAGCCGCGTCCCATCAACGGAACGTGACAATAATGACTCAATACGCAGCGATTGGGTCGATGGTTGACTCCTTCATATCGGTCATTGCCAGCCAAGGAGCGAGCAGCTCCGGGATGATCTCGAGCTCGTTAGGTGGGATGACCAACATGGAGGCCGCCCAAGCGGCCGCACATTCCTCACGGGCCCAGTACCTCGCCACCGTCGCCAGCCTGGAGCGCCGGGAGCTGGCCTGGCGGCAGGAACAGGCGCTGGCCGAGCATGACGTGCGGGCCGGTGAGCAGCAGATCCGGCAGGCACGCGAGCGGGTAGGGATTGCCGCCCAGGATCTCGCGATCGCCGCGCTGCAGGAAACCCACGCGCGAGAGATCTTCGACTTCCTGACCGCGAAGCGCTTCGCTAATGCGGACCTGTTCGACTGGATCAGCGAGGTGCTTGAAGATGTCTATCGCTACTTCCTCCACCAGGCGACGTCGATGGCGCGCATGGCGGAGGCGCAACTTGCCTTCGAGCGGCAGGAGCTCTTCCCGGCTTCGATCCAGACGGACTACTGGATTCCGCAGCCAGCAGCGAACGGGCCGTACGGCGCTGACGTGGTGGCTGCCGCCTCGGCCGCGGCCGAGGCGGCGAGCGGCGTCGTGGCCGAGCGCCGTGGCTTGACCGGATCGGCGCGGCTGCTGCGCGACATCTACGCCCTGGACGATCTGGCCTTCCGCACCAATGCCCGCAGGCTGCAGGTGAGCAAGACCATCTCGCTGGCGCAGCTCGACCCGGTTGCTTTCGAGCAGCTACGGGAGACCGGTCTGCTGCGCTTCGCCACGTCGATGAACCTCTTCGACCGGGACTTCCCCGGGCACTATCTCCGCCTCATCCGGCGTGTCCGCACGGCGGTCATCGCGCTGATCCCGCCCACCGCCGGCATTCGCGCCACCCTTTCGACGAACGGCCTCTCGCGCGTCGTCCTGGGCAATGAGACATTCGACATGGTCACGCTGCAGCGGGGAGTCGAGTCGGTCGCGTTGAGCTCGCCTATGGCCGCTACCGGCCTCTTCGAGCTCGACACGCAGCCGGATCTGCTGACGCCGTTCGAAGGGACCGGCGTCGACACCAATTGGGAGCTTCAGCTGCCCCGGTCCGCGAATCCCTTCGACTTTCGGACCATCGCCGACGTGCTTTTCACCATCGACTACACCGCGCTCCACAGCGAAGCCCGCCGTGCCCGCTTGCTGAAGGAGCGCGACACGACGATGTCCTATGACCGGGCTTTGAGCTTCCGCAACGAGCTGGCCGACCAGTGGTACGACCTCCACAACCCCGGCCTCGTCGACATCCCGTTTGAGGTGCGCTTCCGCACCACCCGGGACGACTTCCCGCCCAACCTCGGGGACCCCTTGAGCATCGAGCACCTCGCCCTCTACTTCGCGCAGCCGGCCGGCGCCAACGCCTTCTCGGCGTTTCCGGCCACGCTCCAGTTCCGGCCGGACAGCGGAAGCCCCGTCAGTGGCGGTGCCGCGACCGTGGCGCCGGAGGGGATCGCCAGCACGCGACGGGGCAATGCCGGCGCCTGGACATCGATCGCCGGGGAGCCCGTCGGCGAATGGACACTAGCCCTGCCCGATACCACGGCCACGCACGATCTCGTTGGCGACGCCCCCCAGGCTCTAGATGACCTGCTCTTCGTCATCACAGTCGCGGGCCAGACGCCTTCGTGGCCGGTGTAAACCATGGCTCCGGCCGTCACCCACCAGACGATCTGACACGTCCGATCCAGAGCCGCGGACCCTCGCTGACGACATCGAGATCCTACCCGTCGACCGATCCGGCGCTGCGTTATGTCCCTTACACAGCTAAAGGAGTCCGTTGAACCAATTCGTTCGAGAAATCGCTTGGGAAGCCATTATCGAGGCACTGACGGTCTGGGCGACGTTCTCGTCCTTGTTCCAAGTTTCGAAGTCCGCACCACCTCATACGTGTAGTTGTTGTCACTATGGCTGGGACTATTGTTACGCGAGGGCGACCCACCCTTATCTCGGGCTCAATGCCGACGAGGATTTCGAGACGAAGATCGTCGTCAAGGCGAACATGCCGGAGGTGTTACGGCGAGAGTTGGCGCGGCCGTCATGGACACGGGAGCGGGTGGCCATCGGCACGGCCACGGATGCCTACCAGCCGTGCGAGGGACGCTATCGGCTGACCCGACGGTCCTGGAAGCGCTGCGCGACTATGAGACCCCGGTCAGCATCGTCACGAAGTCGACGTTGATCGTGCGCGATCTGGATCTGCTCATCGAGCTCTGGCCCAATGGCCCGGGAGCCACTGGTCTATTTCACCATCACGACCCTGGACGATGGCATGTGGCGATTGATTGAGCCGGGTACACCGCCACCGTGCAAGCGGCTGCGGGTGATGCGACAGCTAAGTGCGGCGGGGGTCTCGTGTGGGGTCTTCCTGGCGCCGATCCTCCCCGGCATCACGATACGATCGAGTCGATGGACGCTGTGGCGGCAGCGGCAAGAGCGCATGGGGCGGCTTCCTTCGGTTCCGCGGTGCTGCGCCTGGCTCCACTCGTCAAGGAGCACTACTTCGGCTTCGTTGCCGCTGACGTTTCCGGACCTGCTGCCGCGCTACGAGCGGGCCTTTGCCGGGACGAACATCGCCTCGGACTATCAGGCCGCGATCCAGCGGCGACTGGCCACGATCCGAGAGCGGCATGGGTTCGCCGAGGATGCGATGCAGGAGCGACGAGTTGCGCCATGCTCGCTCGCGACCGCTGCCAAGAAGGTGACTGACCACACCGGGCAATTACCTCTGCTCTTGTAACGGCTATCAGCTATCAACTATCGGCTGACGGTTCTGGCGCGATCAGGTTCGGGTACGATGCTCCCCATCACCACGCGGTACCGCTGTGCGGATACTGGCCGAGAGGAGATGTCCGCGGGGATCGGCCGGGGTGGCGGACCGAGGTCGGGAGGGGACCATGGTAAAGGCCCTGCTCGCCGTCGACGGTGGGCTCACGGTGACCAAGGCGGTCGTCTTCGCCGCCGACGGCCGTGAACTTGGCGTCGGGGAAGCCCGGGTGCCTCAAGAGACTCCTCGGCCGCGATGGGTCGAGCGGAACATGGACGACCTCTGGGACGCGTGCGCCGGAGCCATCCGGGACGCGCTCGGCCGAGCAGGGGTCGCCGCCAGTGACGTCGCGGCGGTGGCGACCACCGGCCACGGGGACGGCATCTATCTCGTCGACGATACCGGTCGCCCTGTCAGGCCCGCGATCCTGTCGCTCGATAGCCGCGCCCACGAGATCGTCGAACGGTGGCGGGCGGAGGGCGTGCTCGAGGAGGCGCTGAAGCTGACCGGCCAACAGCCGTTTGCGGCGTCTCCAGCCCCTCTCCTCGCCTGGATGAAGGCGCACGAGCCGGATGTGTGGGCTCGTTGCCGGTGGGTGCTGACCTGCAAGGACTGGCTCCGGTTCCGGCTCGCTGGTGTCTTCGCGACTGATTTCACCGAGGCGAGCCTCTCCTTTACCGATATCCTCACTCAACGCTACAGCGACGCGGCCTTCCACCTCTTCGATCTCGAGGACGCACGTGACAGGCAGCCGCCCGTGCTCGGTTGCACGGAAGTCGGCGGCGAAGTGCGGTCAGAGGCAGCGGCGGTGACCGGGTTACGGCCGGGGACGCCGGTTGTCGGCGGTCTGCACGATGTCGACGCCAACGCCGTCGGCACTGGCTGCGTCGAGCCGGGTCAGCTCGCGGTCATCGCCGGAACCTGGAGCATCAACGAAGTCGTCTCGTCGCGCCCGGCCACTGACCCTCGTTGGGCGTGCCGCAACTTCGTCGAGCCGGGGCGGTGGATGAACATGGCGTACTCCCCTGCCTCCGCGACCAACCTCGAATGGTTTGTCCGCGAGCTCTGCGCGCTCGAACCCGAGCGAGCCGCGGCGCGGGGAGAGTCGCCGTTCGCCTTCGTCAACGCCGAGGTCTCGTCAGTGCTCGGCGAACCACCCGGACCGGTCTTCCACCCCTTCCTTTTCGGGTCGCCGTATGGCGACCAGGCGAGTGCCGCCTTCCTTGGGCTTCGCGGTTGGCACCGGCGGCCGCACCTCCTGCGTGCCCTGTTCGAGGGGGTGACGTTCAATCACGCGGTCCACGTCGATGCGCTGCGCTCCGCGTTCTCCGTGACTGAGGCCCGTCTGTCGGGAGGAGGAGCCCAGAGCGAGCTGTGGAGCCAGATGTTCGCCGACGCTCTGGGACTCTCCGTGCTGGTCACGGACGCGAAGGAGGCCGGGGCGCGAGGCGCCGCCCTGTGCGCCGGAGTCGGCATTGGCGTCTACGGCTCGCTGGCCGAGGCCGTGGCCGCAACGGTGCGAATCGTCCGCTCGTACCAGCCGGACCCGGTTGGGCAGGAGCGGTTAGCGCCGGCCTACGATGTGTACCAGGCTGCAGTCGAGGCGTTGCGTCCTGTGTGGGACCAGCTCGGCTGAAGGATGGTCAAGCGCGGTTGCCGATTGAAAGCCGTCCCTGCAGGCTGGCGACGTAGATGCCGCCGAGCAGAATCAGGCCGAACACGATCTCCCGGATCGACGGCTCGACTCCGCGCAGATTCATCAGGTTGTCGACGACTTCCAGGACCAGTACCGCCCCCAGGATGCCGATGATCCGTCCTTTGCCGCCTGAGAGGCTGGTGCCGCCGAGGACCGCCGCAGCGAAAACCATCAGGATGTCCCCCTCGCCCATGTCGGCGGTGAGAGACTGCAAGCGCCCGACTTCGAGCAGGCCGCCGATGGCCGCGAAGAGGCCGGCCAGGGCGAAGGCAATGATCTTGGTGCGGGCGACATCGATGCCGGCGATGTAGGCAGCCCGTTCGTTGTTGCCGATGGCGTAGACGTTCTTGCCGAAGAAATGCCGCTCGATCAGGAGGTAGCCGAGACCGTAGATCACCAAGAGCACCACGATGGCCACCGGCACTGCCCCGACTCGAGCTCGGCCGAGGAAGGTATACGTCTCCGGAAGATAGTAGACGCCCTCGGGGATCAGGTAGATCACTACCCCGCGGAGCACGATCAGGGTCGCCAGGGTGACGAGGAACGGGTTGACGCCGAGGCGGACCGAGAAGATCCCGTTGAAGAGGCCGAAGGCGATTCCGAGCAGGCAGGTGACGACGATCGCCACCGGTGGAGGCACCAGAGCCGGCGCCCACGTCAACATCAACATCGCCGCGATAGTCGGCGCGGCGGCGAACGTCGACTCAAGCGAGAGGTCCAGGCCGCCGGTCAACATCACGAAGAAAAGCCCGAGCACCATCAGTCCGGTGGGCGCGGCTGCCCACATGACGTTCGTCAGGTTGGCAACTCCCCAGAAGCCGCGGACGAAGAGACCAACTCCCATAAGGAGGACCAGCAGCACCCAGACCAGGTGTTCGCTCGCGGCCGCGAGTGCCGTGGTGGCGCCTCCCCGGGCGCCGCGCGCCGACACCGCCGTGGGGACGACGGCCTCCTCAACCCCACTCACGCCTACGCTCCGATCCCTTGTGCCGCGCCGTAGATTGCCGCGACGCCCAGCGACCGACGGTCGAGCACCGACTGAACCCTCCCCTTGTAGAACACCAGGACGCGATCGCACACCTCCAGCAACTCCTCCTCGCTCTCAGAGGTAACGATAACGCCGCTCTCCCGGGCCAATTGCTCTCGGACCGTGCGCAGGATCTGGGGCTTCGCCCCGAGGTCGACACCGCGAGTCGGCTCGTCGAGCAGGAAAATCTTGGGCCCAATCGTCGCCACCCGACCGACGACGACCTTCTGCCGGTTGCCGCCGGAGAGGGTGTCGATGTCAGCGGTCAATCCCGGAGTCTTGATTCCAAGGGCCGCCACGGTCTCCCGCGCGATCTGAGCACAGCGGCCCCGGTCAATAAAACCGAGGCGGCTGCTGAACTGGGGATAGGCGGAGATGAGCACGTTCTCCTCAACGGATCGACCATGGACGATCGCCTGCTCTTCCCGCTTCTTCGGCAGGTAGGCGATGCCGTATCGCTGCGCGTCGCGAGGCGAGCGGATCCGTACCGGCCGCCCATCGACAGCAACCGAGCCGCTGTCGATAGCAACCAACCCGAACAGCGCGGCCAAAAAGGCGTCCTTACCCGATCCGTCGAGGCCGGCGATCCCAACAACTTCGCCAGCGGCGAGATCGAGGTCCACGTCGGCAAACTCCCCAGTTCTGGAGAGCCCGCGGACAGTGAGGACCGTTCTGCCGGACGCTGCTTGCGGGGCGCGGTCGACATGTATGGAAGCGTCGCCGACGACCCATCGTGCAAGCTCCGCCTCAGTCGCGCCCGCAACTGGCCCGGTGTGGACGGCTCCTCCATCACGCATGACCGTGACGCGGTGGCAGAACTCGTGAACTTCTCGAATGTGGTGGGTGATGAGAGTGATGGAGAGCCCGCTCGACTCAACCGCCTCGCGCAAGAACCGGAGCAGCAACTCTTTCCGCTCCCGGGTGAGGGAGGCGGTGATCTCGTCGAGCAGGATGATGCGCGCCTCATCGAGGTACAGCGCTTTGCCAAAGGCAAGCAACTGCTGGTCCTCAATCCGGAGCTCACCCATCTTCTGCAGAGGTTTCGCTCGCACCGAGAGCCGCTCAGCGATCTCGGCGACCTGGCGCCTGCGCTCCCCTTCGGCTACGAGCCCAGCTGGGCCGCCCGCCGGGCGGCCCATGTAGAGGTTGTCGACGACGCTCAGGTCAGGCGCGAACAGTGGCTCCTGCGGGATCAGGGAGACGCCAAGCCGATGCGCCCTGGCAGGGGAATACCCCTTGCCGACCGCCTCAGCGCCAATCCAGATCGTCCCCTCGGTCGGCTCTATCACCCCGGCGATCATACCGACCAAGGCCGACTTACCGGCCCCGTTCTTACCGATGATGCCGTGGATCTCCCCCTCGCGGACTTCGAGATCGACGCGATCAACGGCAACGACGCCAGGGAAGATCTTGGTCAGCCCCTCAAGCCGATAGGCGGTCGGGTGCTCCCGATCCGACATCCAAGTGACCCCTTGGCGCGTCCGTTGCCGCTAGGACCCGGCCTCGGCTGCTCCCTGTGCGTTATCGGGCCACTCGCCGGTCTCCTGGTGGACGACGAAGTTGGCCCACAGCCGCTGGTCATTCGGCTCCAGGTCGCCCGGGACGCCGACAACATTGAGCTTGTACCAGGGACCATCGAAGTTCTCACCCGCAAGCACCTCGACTGGCTGCCAGGTCTCTTCGGACTCGCCTTCCGGAGTGGCCATGGCGACTGGCGTCGAAGCTGCCTCCGCTGATTCGATGATCTGACCGGAGCGTATCATCTGGTAGAGGAGCCGCATGCTAAGCGTCCCCTCACCGATGGCGGGTTGGACCGAGGCGTGGTCGGTCTGGCCGCGGGCGATCGCCTGCAGCTCGGGCGTCGTGGCGTCAACAGTCCCGATCGGGACGTGCTTCGGGTCATCAGGCGGCAGCAGCATCCCCCGCGCGTCAAGCGCCGGTACCGCTCCGCCGACGCCCATGGTGCCGTCGACGCTGAAGACCGCCAGGACTTCATCACCGTAGCGGGAGATCAGGTCGTCGACCGCCTTGCGCGCCTCGCCGCCGTCGCAACCGGCCTCGCGAACCTCGGTTCGCAGATTCGGATTCTCTGCCAGGATTGGCTCGATCACGGAGCGCCAGCCGGTGTAACGACCGATATCGAAGGAAGCGGTAATGATGCAGCGCAGCTCGACGAGCACTCCTCCCTGGCTGGCCCAGTCCGAGCCGCGCAACTCCTCCAGGCGCTCGACGATCCGCTGGCCGGCAACGGCTCCCGCCTCGACGTTGTCGAAGGCGACGAAGACCTGTGGCGCCTCAGGTACGACCGCATTGTGGGTGACGACCGGGATCCCCTGATCCCGCATCTGGGAGACGACGGCGCGCATAGCCTCGCCGCGCCACGGCGCGATCAGGACGCCGTCCACCCCGCGTGCCAGTTGGGCGTTCAACCCGTCGATCTGCTCCGCGGCGTCGTTAGCCGCAACGACAGTGAAGTTGATCGCCACGCCGTCGGCTTGTTCGATGCGCTGCCGCTCCAACTCTTGTCCGAGCTGGACCCCATTGAAGTAGATGTCGGCGGGATCCCAGCGGATAACCGCCACCTCGTACGTGTCCTGGGCGGATGCGCGTCGGGCTCCAAACGGCTGGGTGGCCGGGAACGGCGTCACCCCGGCCAAAGCCAGGGCGCCTGCGCCCGCCCCAGCGACTATCTGTCGCCGTGTCACGCGGTTGCACCGGCAGCGTTCGTTCGAGAGCCCTGCATCCTTGCCCACTGTCGTCCTCCTCGTCTCGCCCGCCCAAGCCGGCGGTCGACACCGTCCCAGCGTGCAATGCTGTACGAGAACAGTGTGATGTTCACATGCTATCGTATCGTGACCTCTTGTCAAGACGGGGCCGGTTGAGCTCCGCGACGGGTGTAGCTGGCTCCTCGAGCGCCCGTTTTGGCAGGGCGCGGGCTAAAGTAGCCGGTGTTAAGGGGTCCTCGGGCGATGGCGTTAGGCCGACTTGCAAGGCCAACCGGTTGCCATCATCATCGCCCGTGTGAGCAAACCCGTTGAGATTTCAAGGTCAGTTCACACGATCGCGGCGCGGAGGCGGCGATGGCCACAGTGGACCGCGGGGCGGAACGCATCGATCGGGAGAGGGTTCCAATCGAGGTAGGCCCAGGCCTCAGCCAGGCGGACAGGCAGGAGCGTATCGCCGAACTGGTGCTCCGACAGGACTTCGTCGCGGCCCGGGATCTGGCCTTCCGCTTCGATGTCAGCCTGATGACGATCCATCGCGATCTCGACGAGTTGGCCGGGCAAGGGGTGCTGCGCAAAGTGCGCGGCGGGGCCACGCCGCTCCCTTCCAGCCTGTTCGAGAGCAACGTGCGTTACCGGATGACCGAATCCGTTGTGGAGAAGCAGGCCCTCGCCCGCATGGCTCTCACCCTACTCGAGCCGGGCCAGGCAGTCATGCTCGACGACTCCACAACCACCCTGGCGCTGGCACGGCTTCTCCCCACCCTTGACGCTCCTCTGACGGTCATTACGAACTTCCTCGCTTCGATGCGCGAGCTGAGCCAGGCCACGGCGATCCGGCTGATCGTGCTCGGCGGTGAGTACCTGCCCTCGCATGATTCGTTCACGGGCATCGCCTCGCAGGCGATGTTGGCGGCCTTGCGCGCCGACGTGCTCTTCCTGTCGACCACGGCCGTTGCCGATGGCGCGACGTTCCAGCCCGAGCCGGAGGTAGCCATGCTGAAGCAGGCCATGATGCGCTCGGCGGCACGGCGCATCCTGTTGATTGACCACTGCAAGATCGGCCGGGTCGCGCTGCACCGGCTGGCGCCGCTTCGGGACTTCGATCTGGTCGTTGTCGATGCAGGCATTGACGACGAGCGCTTGCGGCAGTTGCGGGAGGCAGGGGCCGAAGTGGTGGTCGCCCCGCTCCCTTGAAGTCGCGGCGGGGCCGGAGGAAGCAGTGATGGAGTTCCCCATTCCCGGTGACATCGAGCGGCAGGAGTTCGATCTGATCGTGGTCGGCGCGGGCGTCAATGGCGCGGCGATCGCGCGGGACGCGGTCATCCGCGGCTTGCGGACGTTGCTGCTCGACAAGGGAGATGTCGCCAGCGGCACCACCAGTTGGTCGAGTCGCCTGATTCACGGCGGGCTGCGCTACCTGGAGCATGGGGAGATCCGGCTCGTACGCGAGTCCCTGCTGGAACGGGAGCGACTGCTGCGCAATGCCCCGCACCTGGTCGGGCCGATGCCGATGGTGATCCCTATGTACGAGGGGAACCGGCGGAGTCCGGCAGTCATCCGGGCCGGAATGCTTGCCTACGACGTCCTTTCGCTTGATAAGTCATTGCCTCGGCACCGGGTGTGGTCCAGGCGCGAAGCGCTACGCCGGGTCCCCGGACTCAATCCGCGCGGTCTGCGCGGCGCCGCGCTCTACTATGACGCACAGGCGAACTACGCCGAGCGGCTCGCGGTCGAAAACGTCGTCTCTGCCACCGAGCACGGGGCAACCGTAGTCACTTATTGTCGCGTCAACCGACTCGTTCAGGACGGCACTCGCGTCCGTGGCGTGGTTGCCGCGGATGTCATGGGTGGCGGCGACTTCCAGGTGCAGGGGCGAGTCGTCGTCAATGTTGCCGGGCCCTGGGTCGACCGCATCCTCGCCGGGACGGGAGAGGCGGCGCCTCGCCTGATCGGTGGAACGAAGGGGAGCCACCTCGTGGTTGATCCGTTCCCTGGGGCGCCTGCTACCGCTCTCCACTACGAGGCGCTCGACGACCATCGGGCGGTGCTGGTGATTCCCTGGAATGGGCGCTTTCTGATCGGCAGCACAGACACTCGCTATCAAGGTGACCTTGATGACGTCCGCACTGATGAGGGCGAAGTCGAGTACCTCCTGAACGAGACGAACCAGGTCATCCCGGGTGCCGGCCTGACCCGGGACAATGTCCGTTATGCGTACGCGGGCGTCCGCCCGCTCCCCTACCAGCCGGCAGGGTCCGAGGCGGAGATCAGCCGGGATCATGCCGTGGTCGACCACGCACCAGCCGTACGCGGACTCCTCTCGATCACCGGGGGCAAGCTGACGACGTTTCGGGCCCTGGCCGAGCACACGGTCGATGCCGTGTACCGCCAGCTTGGGAAGACACCGCCGCGATGCGAGACTGCCCGCCTGCCGCTGCCCGGCGGCGCCGGGGTCTCGCTGCCTTCGTTCCGCAAGAGCCTCATCGACCAGTCCGGCCTGCCTGCCAAAAAGCGTTGAGCGCCTGGTAGCTATCTACGGCGCGCGTGCGCCCGACGTTCTCGCCGTCGCCGACCGGGACCCGTCGTTGCGGGAGCCGTTCTTCGCCGAGACGGGGTCGATCGGGGCGGAGGTGGTGTTTGCCGTCGAGCGTGAGTTCGCCCGGACACTCGAAGACGTGATGATGCGCCGAACGATGGTGGGGCTCGAGCCGGGGCATGGGGTTGGCGCCGACGAAACCGTGGCGGCGATTGCCCGGCGGCACCTCGGCTGGGACGAGGCGCGGGCTCGCGACGAGGTGCGCCGGTACCGTGAGTATGTCGAACGGTTCGTGCCCCGAGTGTCGGACCCCGCGCACTAGAGAGAACGGACTAGGCGGTGTGGAGTTTCTCAGGCGCCGCACTGCGTCGTGGCCCTGCGGCCGAGACTGCGGTTCACCGGGTGCCCTGCGTTGCCGCCCTCTACGACGCTTGCGTGACCGCGAAGAAGTTGCGTAGGACGGCTTCACCGTCCGGGTGGTCGGCGTCGTAGCGCTCGGCATGAAACTGAACGCCGAACACCGGGCGATTTAGCCGCTCGATTGCTTGAACTGGCGACCAGGGCGAGCGGGCTCGAGTGACAAACCCGGTGGGCGTCTCCTCCAGGTGCCAGTAGTGGTGCTGGAACAAAATGGCTACCGGCGCCACATCGTGGAATATGGGACAACGCGGATCGACCTCGACTGGCAGGAAGCCGCACTCCTTTCGTTGCCCCGGGGCGAACGCTGGGTCGGGATCGACTTCACCGGGTTGCAACCTGCCGAGTGGTCCCCAGGCCGCCCCATGAGCGTGTCCGATCAGTTGGTGGCCGGCGCAGATGCCGAGGATGGGCACGGGCGCCGCGCGGATGGTGGCCAGGAGGCCAGCGAGATTCGCCCATCGGTAGGCTGCCCAATCGGTCACGTTGCCGCCGATGACGAGCGCCGAGGGCTTTTCACGCTCGATAAGTTCGGGAGAGATCGCCGCGTAGTGCCGCACGGTGCATCGCTGGCCGCCGATGTCGGAGAGGCGGTCCCGCAGAGCCGCGATCCTGGCCC
This sequence comes from uncultured Chloroflexia bacterium, assembly GCA_963751075.1. GTDB lineage: Bacteria > Chloroflexota > Chloroflexia > Thermomicrobiales > UBA6265 > JACCXM01. The sequence goes on from CAVVTE010000019.1 coordinate 222,082, forward strand.
GATGAGCCGGCCCGAGCTCAGGGTGGCTGATGACGCGATCGTGCTCGGTATCGATGTAGACGATCGTCATGCCTGATTCAACCCCGAGATGATTCAGCAATACGTCGAGGCGTAGGCAGTGACGGCCAACGGCTATCATCCCTGAACGCCGCGCAAGCAGACGACGATCGCTCCCCTTCGACCCTCACCGATCACTCACTGCGACGGCTTGCGCTATCCTAGCGAACGCGACTCAATATTGGTGAATCACCGCGACTGCATCGAAGAAGGAAGCGACGACGTCGCTTTGCTTGGATGTCGACCGGGCGCAAGGTAGCAGTACACGCGATCGCGGCCGGGACCCGTGGTTGCTGACGGAGATACGTCACGATGCGACGGACCTACGAGGTCATCGTCGTCGGCTGCGGAGGCATCGGCAGCGCGGCGGCCTACTGGTTGGCGCGGGAGATCGGACCAGACGTCCTGGCGATCGAGCAGTTCCCGCTCGGGCACGTTCGGGGCAGCTCGCAAGACCATTCGCGCATTATCCGCCACTCCTATCACGATCCGGCTTATACGGCGCTCGCCGCGCCGGCCTACGATCTGTGGCATCAGGTCGAGGCGGAAGCCGGACTTCAGCTCGTCGTCAAGACGGGAGGGTTGGACCTGGAGCGGCTCGGGACAACAGGCCCCAAGGATCTGACCCACTGCGCCGAGACGATGTCGGCCCACGGCATCCCCTACGAGGAGTTGAGCGCTCAGGAGGTCATGACCCGTTGGCCCCAGTTCCACCTCCCGGATGACGCGCGCGGGCTCTATCAGGCTGACAGCGGCCTGGTCGATGCGGGCAAAGCCAACGCGGTTCACATCGCGCTGGCTCGATTGCACGGGGCGACAGTTCTCGATCGTCTCCCGGTGCGGGCCATTCGATCGACCGGCGAGGCGATTGAGGTTGTGACGGATGACGGCGTCTTCTCCGCCGGGCATCTCGTGGTCGCGGCCGGAGCGTGGACGAATAGCGTACTGAAGGGTGTCGGGATTCATTGGCCGCTGACCGTCACCCAGGAGCAGGTGACCTATTTCGCCACCCCGCATCTCCGCGAGTTTGCGCCCGATCGCTTCCCAGTCTGGATCTGGCGGGCGCCGCAAGGGTTCTATGGCTTTCCTGTCTATGGTGAAGTGGCCACGAAGGCGGGGCAGGACGCCGGCGGCGAAGAGGTCACAGCCGAGACCCGGACCTTCGAGCCGAACGAGACCGCCAAAGAGCGGCTCGTCGGCTTCCTGGAGGAGCACATCCCCCGCTTCCTGGGTCCCGAGCTGTACACCAAGACCTGTCTCTACACCATGCCCCCGGACCGTCATTTCATCATCGACGCGGTGCCGGGTCATCCCCGCATCAGCGTCGCCGTCGACGGCGGGCATGCGTTCAAATTCGCCACGCTCATCGGCCGGATACTCAGTCAACTCGCCCTCGATGGAGAGACCCCGTATCCGATCGCGTCGTTCCAGGCGGACCGGCCGGCGCTGACCGATCCCACATTTCAGCCAGTTTTTCGTAATGAGGCGGTGCTGAGCCGAAGCTGACACTGGCGCGACGGCACGCGGGCCAACGGAGATTCACAATGCGTGACGATACGGCGACACGAACAACGGGACTTCTGGAGCGGCTCGCGGCCGGACCGGTAATTTGCGCCGAGGGCTACCTCTTCGAGTTCGAGCGGCGAGGGTATTTGCAGGCCGGGGCCTATCGTGCCCGAAGTCGTGCTCGAGCATCCGGACCTCGTCGCTCAGCTTCACCGGGAGTTCGTCCATGCCGGCTCGGACGTGGTCGAGGCCTTCACCTACTACGCGCATCGCGAGAAATTGCGGCTGATTGGAAAGGAACACCTGCTCGAGCAGATGAACCGCCAGGCGCTCGACATCGCGAAGGAGGTCGCGCGGGAGAGCGGGGCGCTCTTTGCCGGCAACATCTGCAACACCAACATCTTCGTCGCGGACGACGACTCCAAATTGGCCGTGCGGGCCATGTTCGAGGAGCAGGTGGGCTGGGCGGTCGACGCCGGGGTCGATTTCATCATCGGCGAGACCTTCTCCTGGGGTGAGGAAGCGCTAATCGCCCTGGACGTCATCACGCAAACAGGGAAACCAGCGGTGATCACCCTGGCTCTACATCAGCAGCCCGTGACCCGGGAAGGGTGGTCGCCCGTGGACGCCTGCCGACGCCTGGAGGATGCCGGCGCCGACGTTGTCGGGCTCAACTGCATCCGGGGACCGCAGACGATGCTCCCGGTGCTGAAGGCAATTCGAGAGGGTGTCTCTGGCCATGTGGCCGCGCTCCCGGTGCCGTACCGCACCCGTGACGACGAGCCGACGTTCCAATCACTTCGCGACCCGGCGTATCCCGACGCTCCGGGTGGTCGGCCGTTTCCAACCGCTCTCGATCCATTCATGTGTACGCGGTACGAGATCGCGGACTTTGCGCGGGAGGCCTACGACCTGGGTATCCGCTACCTGGGCGTCTGCTGCGGCGCGGGGCCACACCATATTCGTAGCATGGCCGAGGCGCTGGGCCGGACACCCGCCGCCAGCCGCTATTCCGCTGACATGTCCAAGCACGCGTTCCTCGGTACCGATCCGACGCTCAAGGACAAGAATCGGGAGTACGCATCGGAGCTCTGATCGGCGACGGAGATTCTGGTTGTCCTGGCAGGTACGAGGGCTTCGTGGGGATCATCGTCGATGGAGACGAGGGAAAGCCGCTGTGCAGACGCTGAAGCGCATGGTCTATGGGACGACGCCTAGTGAATCGACGGTCGGTATCGGTGACGGGCGAGGCATCGGTCTGACACTGCTTCACGTTGTGAGAGCCGGGTTCGTGGCGCGCGCATGATCATCCTCGAGCACGTCTCCAAGACGTTCATCTCGCACGGTCGGACGGTGCCGGCGGTCGATGACATTAACCTCGAGGTCGCGGAAGGCGAGCTCCATGTGCTGATCGGCCCATCCGGCTCTGGCAAGACCACCACGATGCGGATGATCAATCGCCTGGAGACGCTGACCACCGGCCGCATACTCATTGCCGGTCGCGATGTCCAGACCATGAATGTCGTCGAGCTGCGGCGTGGCATAGGCTACGTGATCCAGCAAGGAGGGCTCTTCCCTCACTTCACCGTTGCCGACAACGTCGCGGTCGTACCTCGCCTGCTCGGTTGGCCGCGCCAGAAGCGGCGACAGCGCGCCGAAGAGTTGCTTGCGCTGGTCGGTTTACCACCGGACCAATTTGCCGATCGCTACCCGCGGGAGTTGTCCGGGGGGCAGCAGCAACGTGTCGGGGTGGCGCGAGCGCTTGCGGTCGATCCGCCGATCGTGCTGATGGACGAGCCGTTTGGCGCGGTCGACCCAATCACACGCAAGCAGCTACAGCGAGAGCTACGCCGCATCCAGGCCGAGGTGCGCAAGACGATCGTCTTCGTGACCCATGACATCGCCGAGGCATTTCTGCTCGGGGACCGCATCGTGCTGATGGCGGCAGGGCGTATCGTGCAAAACGGTACCCCGGCCGACTTGTTACGCAATCCGGGCGATCCGTTCGTCACGGCTTTTATCGGCGAAGACCGGGGGATGCGGGCGCTGCAGTTCACAAGCTTGGGCGAGATCGCGGCACCGCCGCCTCCGGGCGCTCCTCCAGGCGGAGTGGTCCTGCCGGGCACACTCTCGATCCTCGACGCCGGACGGGAACTGAGCATCTATGGAGATGCGATGGGCGACGGCATCTGGGTCAGCGACCATGACGGGAAGCCGACCGGCTACCTGACCTATCAGCAGTTCGCAGCGGTGCTTGGCGAGACACTCGCTGCCAGCGCCGAGGCGTCGCACGACGAGACGGCGCATGCGATACATCATTGAGCATCCAGACCGGATGCTCGAACTGACCAAGGAGCACGTTCAGCTCGTGGCGATCAGCATTTTGGTGGCGATGGTGATCGGCATCCCGCTCGGCATCCTCATTACCCGGCTCCGTTGGCTGGAAGGCTCGGTGATTGGGATCACCGGGGTGCTCTATACCGTGCCGAGTCTCGCGCTGTTTGCGATCCTCATGCCCTACACCGGATTGGGCAACGACACGGTCATCGTGGCGCTGGTGCTGTATTCCTTACTTGCCATCATCCGCAACACGGTAGCCGGGATCGACGACGTGCCCTCCGCGACACTCGACGCGGCACGCGGGATGGGGATGACCGGTTCTCAGCGATTGCTGCTCGTCGAGCTGCCACTGGCGCTGCCGATTATCATGGCCGGGGTGCGGCTGGCAACCGTCGCCGCGGTCGGCATCGCCACGGTCGGCGCCTTACTCGGAGCCGGAGGGCTGGGTCGCCTGATCTTCGAAGGCATCTCGCGAGGGAACGCCGAGCGCGTCATTGCGGGCGCCATAGGCGCCTCCGTGCTTGCTCTGGTCGCAGACTGGGCAGTTTCTCGGCTTGGGGACGTCTTGCGCCCCGATGTTGGCGTCAGTGCGCGGTGATGAGCGGCCATGTTTGCTGACCTCGCGCAAATGGTCACCTACATTCAGGATAACCAGGACAGGTTTCTCGAACTGCTTTACGAGCATGTCCAGTTGACCGTCATCTCCGTGTTGATCGCAATCCTCATCGCGGTTCCACTCGCGGTGGTAGCAAGTCGGTTCGATCTGCTCGCGAAACCGTTGACGTGGCTGGCCGCGATCGGACAGACGATCCCCAGTATCGCGATTCTCGGGCTCATGCTGCCGTTTCTTGGCACTGGGTTCGTACCGGCGCTCTTCGCACTGACGATCCGGGCCATCTTACCGATATTCCTCAACGGCTATGTGGGAATCCGCTCCACCGACCGTGCGGTCGTCGACGCCGCGCGTGGCATGGGCGCCAGCGACGCGCAGCTTCTGCTGATGGTTGAGCTGCCGCTGGCCAGCCCCGTTCTCTGTGCGGGGATCAAGACCGCGACGGTCCAGAACATTGGCCTAGCGACACTGGCGGCGTTCATCGGTGGTGGTGGACTCGGCGATTTGATCCTACAAGGACTGGCCATGGTTGATCCCCCCGTGCTGCTGGCCGGAGCAGTACCGGTAGCGGTTCTGGCAATGATGGCGGAGGTCGGGCTGGGGCGACTACAGCGCGTAGTGGTGCCGGCTGGTTTGCAAGGTTGAACACGGTGACCGTGGTCTTCGCCTGTGGGCTTCATAAGTGACCCTGCGTCGTCGTAGCGGGAAGGGGGTAGCGTTAGGGCACGATCGGGTTTACGATCGGGAGTGAAGCGTGCATGTACAAGACGAGGAGGATGAGTGATGACAAGGCTTCGCGGCACACTTCTCACGTTCACGAGTCGCGTTCAGACTGTGTTATCCCTGATCGCCGCCCTCGGGCTCATGCTCGGGTCCATCGCCGGGGCCACGGCTCAGGATGAAAAGCCGACGGTGACCGTCGGTTCCAAGGAGTTTACCGAGCAATTCATCGTGGGAGAGATGCTCGCACTCCTGCTCGAGGACGCCGGCTACGAAGTCGAGCGGCAATTAGGTCTGGTTGGCACATTGGTCGTCCATGAGGCGCTTGTTAACGGTGAGATCGACACCTACGTCGAGTACACGGGAACGGGTCTGCTGGCGATTCTCAACATGTCGTTGCCGACTGGGACCCCTACCGCGAGTGCAGATGCCACGCCGGCGGCGGGGGCCGATGCCATATACGACATTGTGAAAAAAGGGTATGCCGAACAGTTCAATGTTGCGTGGCTGGATCCTCTGGGCTTCAACAACACCTACACGTTGGCTTTGACCGAGGAGCGAGCGGCCGAGCTCGGCGTGGAAACGATCTCTGACCTGATCGCCGTGTCCGGTGATCTGACTTTCGGCGCCACGCAGGAGTTCGTGACCAGGCCCGACGGCCTGCCGGGCCTGATGGAAACGTACCAGGGTCTCGAATTCGCAGATGCCCAGGGTTTCGACCCAGGGTTGGTCTATCAGGCAGTCGACTCGGGTGACGTCGACGTGATCTCCGCGTTCGCCACCGACGGGCGCATCCCGGCTCTGGGACTGGTCACGCTGGAGGACGACCTGGGATTCTTCCCGCCCTATTTCGCCGCGCCTGTGGTCCGCCAAGATCTGCTTGACGAGGATCCGGCAGTTGCCGACGCGCTGAATTCGCTGGCGGGGCTACTCGATGACCAGACTATGGCCGGCCTCAATGCTCAGGTGGATGTCGACGGTGAAGAACCCGAAGACGTGGCCAGCAGCCTTCCTCGAAGAGCAGGGATTGATCGGGGGGGAATAGGCCGTCGAGGTCGTTAGCTCTTAGACGGTGCGATGCGGGCGAAATAGCCCGCATCGCACCACCAAACCTGCTCATACATAGGATCTTCAGGAGTTCCCTGGCTTGTCTCGCGGCTCAATTGAGCAGATCCGTTGCTAAAGCACGGCGTCGAGTTCGGCGCTCATTTGCGCCAGCCGTGATGTTTATCGTTCGGTACCCTCCCAGTTTTTAAGAGTTGACAAAGAATAGCTCCGCGTCGTCCTCGGGACGGTAGCCGAGTTGCTCCATAGTGTCGGTGATGTCCCAGCGGCGGCTGCTGTTGCTGGAGATCGCGTAGAAGATACCGAAACCAAGGTTGGTCTCCAGCGCACGTGAGACGACCTGAGCACAGTCGCGCGGACTCAGCCACATCCAGCGGGAGATTTCGTCGGTCGGCTCAGGCAGCATCCAACCGATGCGGAGACAGATGACGCTGATCCCGTGCTGGTCATACCAGAACCGCCCCAGGTTCTCGCCAAAGGCCTTCGATACTCCATAGAGTGAATCGGGGCGTACGGGCTGATGCGCGTAGATGGGCCACTGTTGGTCACGGTCGTACATGCCCATGACGTGATTGGTGGAGGCGAAGACGATGCGCTTCACTCCCGCCTGGCGCGCGGCTTCGAAGACGTTGTAGGTGGCGAGGATGTTGTTCTCCAACACGCTTGCCCATGGAGCGCGGGTGTGCGGATCAGCCGCCATGTGCACCACGGCGTCGATCCCCTCCAACGCTGAGACGATCGGCTCGATCTGGGACGAGTCGACCTGTTCCCAATCGTCAACTGGCGGTGTCTCGGGCACCTGCCGGTGGTACATCAGCCGCAACCTATAGCGGTCGCGTAATCGCTCGGCAAGCTCGTGGCCGATGCGACCGCCCGCACCCGTGATCAGCACCCGTTTGGGAGCACTCTGCGTTCCATCGAGAGCGCTCTCCGGTGGCTCGACAAGACCGGCGGCTTCCTCAATGGCTTCTCGCGCGCTGGCGAGAGCCTCACTCGCCAGGCGTAGCACCTCGCTGTCCGCTGCGGATCTCAAGGGAATACGGTCCCGGTAGTGCCGCGTGCGCCGTTCCAGCGTCTCCAGTTCGGCGCGGATGGGTTCGAGCAAATCAGCCGAGTCATGCTCGGACAGGTGATATGGAGGCGTGTCGTTCGTCACGTGAGTCAGTCTCCGGTCACGCTCCGCGTTTCGACTGCCCGGGCGCCGGGCAATCTGTGGCCGAAGGTCAAGCCTACCGGAGAAAGGGAGTTTAGGCTTGGTCTTGGTGCTATCTCTTGGTTGCCGCCGCGGCCAGGCGGAGGTCGAATTCGCGTCGTCGGGCTGAACTAGCGCGGCTGAGATTGACCAGTCGTACCAACCGTTGGGAACCCGGCGGCACGACGAAGGTGTTCGGGACTCCCATCAACATAGGCCGGACGAGGGTTGACTGAGCCAAGGGGAAGAGTGGCTCGTCGTCACTCGGTCAGAGAGGGCTCCATGTCAGTCACGAGCATTGTTGCTCGACTTCAGCCGGTTGGGATGAGTCGCTGCGAATTCCGAACCCGGACTGCAAGAGGTCCTCAATCTCGCTCACCGAGAGTGGGGGAGCAAAATGGTGCCCTTGCGCCCGATCACAGCCCAGTTCACGCAATACCGCGAGTTGCTCGCCTGTTTCTACCGCGCCTGCCGTCACGTCCAAGCCGATGGCTTTCGCCATACCTACCAGGGCCCGCACGATGTCGACATCCTGCTGGTGATGACCGAGCTTGGAGACACATGATCCGTCGATCTTCAAGTCGTCGATTCTGAACCGGGTCAACGAGCCGAGGGCGGCCCAACCCTTCCCAAAATCGTCAATCGTGACCTTGACCCCGAGCCGTTTCAATCCCTTGAGCGTGGCTACCATGTCGGCTGAATTGGCCAGCGCATCGTCCTCTTTCATCTCCAATGCCAAGCACTGTGGAGAGAGTCCGGTGTTGCTGAGAGCCTGTGCAACATCAGTTGCCAGGTCCGCTTGTTTGAACTGCCGACCCGAGAGGTTCACACTCACCTGAAGTGAACGGGCGGCTGGATATCGCTCCTGCCACCAGCGCATTTGGCGGCACGCTTCCTCGATCACCCACCGGCCGAGTGGAACGATCAGCCCGGTCTCGTCTGCCAATGGGATGAACTCAGGCGGATGGAGCAATCCTCTCTCCGGATGATTCCAGCGTAATAGGGCTTCGACCGCCAATATCTTCTGGGAGACAATATCGACCACTGGTTGATACGCGATCTGGAACTCGCCGCGCTCGAGCGCGCGACGCAGATCTGCCTCGTGTTCCAGCCGTTCCAGCCCTTGTCGGTCGAGGTCCGGGTCAAAGATCGCGAAGGCTCCTCCACCGTGGGCCTTGGCCCGGTAGAGGGCTACATCTGCTGCCCGCAAGAGATCTTTCGGTGTGCTGAGATCCGAGGACGCGGCGGCGATGCCGATCGTGCCTCCCACGACAAGTTCGTAGCCTCTGACGGTGAAGGGGCGACGCAGGTCCGCCAGGAACTTCTCGGCCACATCCTCGATGTCTCGGAGTTGGTCGACGTTTTCCAGCAGGGCCACAAACTCGTCCCCGCCGAACCGCGCCAGCGAGCCTTGTCCGGGGATGCCCGCGGTCAATCGTTCGGCGACGGCGACAAGGAGTTCATCACCCGCGGCATGCCCAATGCCATCATTGATCACTTTGAAGCGGTCGAGATCGAGAAACAGCAGGGCCACGCCGCGTCCCCTTGTCCGGCTGAGGACTGTCTCGAGGCGATCGATGCAGAGCCGGCGGTTCGGGAGGCCAGTGAGCGGGTCATAGAACGCGAGGTGCTGCAACTGTGTCTCGGCCGCCTTTTCGACGGTGATGTCAAACTGCACCCCTTGCCAGAGCTGAGCGCCGTCCGTTGGATCCTCGACCATAACCGCCATATCGCGCAGCCAGACCACACGTCCATCGCGTGCCACGACGCGATATTCGGCGCTGAACGGCTCCTGCGACGCTATGGCACGGGCCACGGCGGTTTGAACGCGCTCTCGGTCATCAGGATGAACGAGCGTGAGCCAATGGTCCGGGTGCGAGAGATATTCTTCCGGCTTCCATCCCAAGAGCGTTTCTACTTGCGGGCTCACGTAGAGAAGCCGCGGTGTCTCCCGCACGCGTCGGACGTAGGTGACTGCCGGGATCTTTTCAATGAGCGTTCGAAAACGATGCTCGGCGTCCGGGTGGGGCACCCGGGACGTAGCTGCTCAGGTCCTGCGATCACGGTGCAATCCGGGGCATACTCGCCGCGGGGACGGCGACTACGATTCGATGCTCGGCTTGAAGAAATCATCCGCTAATTCACAATCTCGCCCATCGGGCACCTTATGAAAAAGAGGCGCTTAACTATCGTCAGGGATGAGCAGGAACAGTGCATGGGAACATAGCTATAGTCCAGCATTCTCTCGCATTATCAGTAGTTTTGCAATGTATGAAACACGCGATTCCCAATTCGTCGCTTCATTCCGTGACGCGGATGGATCGATCTCAGGAAACAGAGTTCGACGTCCGAATGCAGCTCAATCCAGTCCTGGTCTTCGCATCGCTCTGCGGAGTCGCGTAGTTGTTGTCGTGTTGCCCTCACAGTCTGTCGATTGCTCGTTGGCTGATGGCGATCTCGGAATTGGCGAAAGCCTAAATCGTTCCCCAATGACTCTAATACATATATAAGTGGTTTGGATCGTTATAATGATCCCTCTCTGTTCCGATGCATCGCTGCATCGCGTCCATCTCGAGTTCACTGCATGAGCCTGAGGTAGCAATACTGAACCAGCGCATCTGCCTGAGACTCCCCGAACCGCGTCCAGGATCGGCGCTGGAGACTTGACAACGCGGAAAACTTCATCTATCGTACGTACTAAGGAGGAAGGCGCTAAAGAATAGAACATCATATCCGAAAATATCTCACTTCTCAGGCACATTCCGCTTTAAGTGCCTTATGTTGTGAGTATTAGGATATTTAGTTCGCCCGGCGGACGCCATCGTCTGCGGGTCGGCCACGCAAGCGCTCCAAGCGCGAATCGGAGGAATCCAATGACCTGGGATTAATGCGGCACGAGGCGAAAGGTTCAGACCACATGTGTGGTCGTGGAAGCGAGCGGCGGTGAGAGATTGGGGGTTCGTTATGACGTGGGACTAGTGCGGCAACGTGCTGTGGCAGCCAACTTGAGCGACCAGAACGCAAGCGGAGGAATTCGATGACGTGGGACAACAGCTCCGAGACGACGTTTGACGGCCAAACCTGGAAGTAGTGAGAGGCACAGCGGACCGGTGCCCGTGACTCAAGAGGCGACAAGGAGTACGCACGTGACCTGGGATGACTGCATCGAGACACAGTGCGACGGCCAAACCTGGAAGTAGCCGTATGCGGTCGATTCATGCGCGGCGTGTGAGCGCCCAAGCTGAGAGAGGGGAGCTCCGATGACGTGGGACTAACGCTCTGCAACTCGACGCCGTAGGCAACATCCGGATTCGACTCGAGACATAGCCTACCCAATACAGCCTAGCTAAGCATCAGAACCAGACTTGAAATCTCGCTAATGGGCATTCGCCGCACTTTGCCTCATCCGGCACGAGCGACACCACGCAGTTGGGGATTATCTGACTATCCAGCCATTAATGACAGCGCCCGACAGTGAGCTCCGCCCACGGATGCATGTCCGCGACTCGTATCGCGAACGTATGATGTTCACCGCGTGAAGATGCAGCGGTAGACTAATGCGAGAGATAGGGGTCGCGCCGAGCGTCATTGCCCTCTAGAGGTAACGTCCGTGAGCGACATGCCGCTCAAGACTCGCGTCTACACACTTCTGCTGGTGCTGATCACCGCGGCGGCTTTCGCCATCGCCTGGCGTGCCGGATACCAGAACGTTGATGCGAATCTGCTCATCACGGCGGGCATCTTGCTGGCGATGGTCGTGGTCGCCGAGGTGCTTGACGTCTCGTTTCCGCAGTCGGCCATCACGTTCCACGTATCGGTGTCGGCGGCGTTCTCCTTCGCGGCCGGATTGACCGTTGGACCCGTTCTGGGTGGGATCGTGGTCGCGCTTGCCCACGTCATCGACGGCATGATCGCGAGACGCCAGCCGATCAAGACGACAGTGAATGCGGCTGGAATGGCTCTGTCCACGATTGCCAGTGGTGCACTCTATTTCGAACTGGCCGAGCCCGGACAATCGACGATCGGAAGCTACCAGAACCTCCTGGCCGCGGTTCTTGCCGCCGCCCTCTTCACGCTGATCAACACCGGATCACTTGCACTCATTGTCGCCCCGGTGATGGGGATCGGTCCGTATCGAGATGTGGCGCATCAACTGCTCTGGCGGTATCCATGTTGAGCTCCTGACCCTGGTGACGCTCGGCAGCCTGATTCCGGTGCTCGTCCGCGAAAACCCATTGTCCATCGTCTTGCTCATCGTGCCGCTGCTGCTGGGACCACATCGAGCATTCAAGGGCATCCGCCAGGCTCACCGCGAAACCCGGGTCGTCATGGAGGGGTTGGCCGATGCCCTAGAGCGGCGCGACGCGTACACCTACCGGCACTCCATCCGAGTCACCGAACACGTCCGCACCATCCTCAGTGCAATGCCGCAGATTCCTCGGCCAACCGCCGACGCCATCATTGCCGCCGCTCACGTTCATGATCTGGGAAAGGTTGGCTCCAAAGATGGTTCGCTGAAAAAACCTGGGGAGTTGAGCGACGAAGAGCGTTTGGAGATTCGAGCGGCACCCGGCAGTCGGCGCTGAAATCGTCAGCCGTCTCGAGGCCTACGATCAGAGCGTTGACACGATTCGTCACCATCACGAACGATGGGACGGAACAGGGTATCCGGATGGTCTCCAGGGGGAGCGCATTCCTTTGGGTGCCCGCATCATCGCGGTGGCCGATGCGTTCGACGCCATGACGTCGGACCGCGTCTATCGAGCGGCGCTTCCAGTCGATGTGGCGTTTGCCGAGCTGGCAAAAGGACGCGGCACGCAGTTCGACCCCCAGATTGTGGATCTGTTCCAGACGGCATTCATGAACCGGGAGGTCGATGCCGAGCCGCAAGAGAGTCCGGAGTCATTACCGGAGGTACTTGAGCGAGCGGCAGTCGCCCTGGGTAAACGGCTGACCCCTCGTCTCGCGGCGAGACTTCCTCGGGGTCATAGCGCCGCCGCCTCGCTCTCTCATCGTTTGCTCAGTTTCCGTGATCACGTTCCACGTCTCGCCAGGTTCTCGACATGGCCCCCAAGGCGAGGGCAAGCGCCAAGCTCGGCGCGGCGAGGACGGCAAGCGACATCCCGACCCCCAGCGCCCGCTCCAGTGCTGGACCGACTAGTGCCCCGACTAATCCTCCCGAGCTCAGTGCGACCAGGAAGACGGATAAGAATCGCGCGTACACGGCATCCGGTATCGAACCCTGGAAAAAGGTGAGACCTACGACCTCATAGAAATCCGTCGCGAAACCGGCGATGACGAGAGCGACGATTGAAAGCACCACGCTCTCCGCGACGCCAAACACCGCCAGGGAAATCGCGCAGAGTCCCATCGCGATTGCCGCCGGATAGAGTGGAGCCGCGTGCTGAGGTCGCGAACCGGCGACGATGCTGCCGGCGACCGATCCTGCGGCGACTGCCGCATAGAAGAGCCCGACTCCGCTGTCCTCAAGAGCGAAGGTCACGGCGCGGACGACAAAGAGCGTGATGGTGGCTTGCACGAGGAGGGCGAGACTGAGGCAGACCAGCATGTACAGACTGAGATCCCGACGCCGCAGGAGCCACGAATACCCCATGGAGATCGGTTCCGGCCTCCGGGTGTCCGCTTGTTTGCCATCAACTCGAACGTTCTCGACCTCCCTGCTTGCGCCCAAACCTCCTCGCAACTGGGTAACTGCGATCGCTACCCCAAGGAATGTCAGGCCATTGAGGGCAAAAACGGCTTCGGCTCCGAGCGGCGCCAGGACAAGGGCGCCCAGGAGTGGCCCGACGACCTGAGCGGTCGTCATGCTGGCGAAGAATGCTCCGTTCGCGGCGGAGCGTTGCTCCACCGGTGCCTCGGCTTTCAGTTCTACCATGAACGCGGGACGCGCGATGCAGTTGGTGGCCTCGAGCAGAATAACCAGCAGATACAGGAGCCATAAGCGGGGAACCACGATCAGGAGGGCGAAGGAGCCGGCGATGACAGCCATGACCAGTTGACTCGCGAAGAGCAAGGTGCGGCCAGCATGCCGGTCGACAAATGTCCCCGCTGGACCCTGCAAGACCAAGCGCATCAGCATGCGGGCACGCGAACATGCCGCCGACACCCAGCGCTCCGTCGCCAAAGCCATAGGCGAGTGAAATGAGCGCAACGGTATTGAACCAATCGCCAAGCTCGGAGATGACCCCGGCGCCGAGAAGCAGCGCCATGTTGCGGTCCGCGAGCAGAGCGCGATATTGATCGAGAATCCGCTGCAACGCGGCCCCCGCGTGGTTCAGATTCTGCTTGGCCACTATCTCGGATCCCATTTCAGACGATGGAACAGCACGTGAGGAGTATCTTGTACGCGATGAGTCGGAGTGGGGCCTGGATGGTTGACCGCGCGGTTTCTCCCGCGAAATGGCGCATGCAGGTGTCCTGGCGCAAGTGCCAATGGGCCTGGTGTTCGGCGTGATCGTACGCCGGCTTTGCTGAGTTCGAGTTGCAACGGGGAGCGCATGGTAGGATCGCCACGCAAAACCATGCTCGAGAACACATATGCAGAGGTTGGGTGGAGTTCCAGCCCGTCCCACCTGTGAGCGCTGGCGATCGCGGAGATGATGAGACAGTAATGCTCAACATTCACCAGAGCCGGCGTCGCCATTGCGACGACGGTTTGGACGCCGACACGCTGTCCGCCGCCCCCGATCACTTCGGCGCGCTGTTCCACGGGTCGCGTGACGCGATCCTCGTCGCGGACGAAACCGGGCAGGTGATTGATGCCAACCCGGCGGCCGCATTGCTTCTTGGCTTCGGACGGGAAGAGTTGCTCGAGCTCAAGGTCTCCGAGCTTATCACGCGAGGGGTCGATCGGAGCAACGCGGCGGATACGGACGCCCTCCAGAACGGTCCGTGGCACGGCGAGATCGAGATCCGGGGTAAAGGGGGGGTGATCCTGCGCGTCGATGCGTGGTCGACGGATGTGTCGGTCCGCTCCGGCGCTGCCAGCGCGTTGTTCCTTCGTAGTGCGCCGGACCGGCCTCGGGGTGAGGAAGCCGGGGCGCGATTGTTTGAGATCGTCGCGTCGAGCTCTGAGGCCATCATCGGCGCGTCTCTCGACGGCACGATCACGCACTGGAACCCCGCGGCTGAGCGACTCTACGGGTACTCGGCGGATGAGGCTGTTGGCCGCTCGTTGACAATGCTTGCGCCCCCGGAACTGGTGGGAGAGGTTGACCGTCTCCTGGAGCGCGTCAGCAGCGGCGAGCGCGTGGACGGATATGAAACGACGCGACTGACCAAGGACGGCTGCCGGATCCAGGTGTTGCTGGGAACCTCCCCGATCCGCGACGCGGATGGAACCGTCATCGCCACGTCGTCCATCGTGCGGGACGTCACTGAGCGCAAGCGCGCCGAGCAACAACTGGTGGCGGCCAAGGAGACGGCGGAGGACGCGAACCGGGCTCTCCGAGAGAGCGAGGAACGATTTCGCGGCGCCTTTAACGGCGCCTCGATCGGGATGGCACTTGTTTCCGCCGAAGGGCGCTTCCTGCAGGTGAACCGTGCCCTCAGCGGAATTCTCGGCTACTCCGAGGACGAGCTCCTGGCCAAGTCGTTCCACGACATTATCCATCCTGAAGACGTCGATGCGGACCTGGATCAGGAGCGGCGGCTGCTTGCCGGCGAAATCACTACCTATCAGATCGAAAAGCGTTTTCTATGTAAAGACGGGCGCATAGCCTGGGTAAGGCTGACTGTCTCCCTCGTCCACGATCCAGGCGGCAAGCCTCTCTACTTCGTTTCCCAGATGCAGGACATTACGCCATACAAGGCAGCGGGAGCGGCGTTGCGCGAGGCGGAAGCGCGCTATCGGACACTGGTCGAGCAGATCCCGGCCGCCGTGTACGTCGATCCCGCGGACGCGCTTGGGTCGCCCCTCTATGTTAGCCCTCGGGTCGAGTCGCTCCTTGGCTATTCGCCTGACGAATGGCTGGCGAACCCCGACCTCTGGCTCGCACGGATCCACCCAGACGACCGCCAACGGGTCGAGTCGGCATTCGCCCAAGCGCGGAAAACCGGCGAGGCGACCTCTATCGAATACCGCTGTCTCGCGCGTGACGGTCGGATCGTTTGGGTTCTCGACCAGGTGTGGCTCGCGCGTGATGACGAGGGCCGGCCAATGTACTGGCAAGGATTCATGGTTGATGTGACGGATCGCAAGCGGGCGGAAGAGGAATTGCGGGCGGCCAAAGACGCGGCAGAGGAAGCGAGCCGGCTCAAGAGCTCCTTTCTGCGGATGGCGACCCACGAGCTGCGCACTCCCCTCACGATCGTGTCCGGCTATGTTGAACTGCTCGCCGAAAGCGCCGGAACTCGTCTCACCGCCGAGGAGCGAGAGTTCATCGACATCGCCCAGTCGGGAACGAAGACGCTCACCACATTGGTCGAGGATCTGCTCGATCTGGCCCGTATCGAGGCCGGCCGGTTGGATCTGACAATCCATCCCCTCGACGTCGGCGAAGTGATCGAGCGGGTCCACCGTATGGTCTCCGCGCAGGCGGCGGCGAAAGGGATCGGTTCACAGTTCGTGCTGGAACCAGGACTTCCCCCGGTAGCGGCCGATCCGGACCGCCTCTTTCAAGTGCTGCTCAATCTGGTCGGCAATGCCATCAAGTTCACGGAGCGGGGGCACGTGCAGAGCAGCGTCCGTTCGCGCCGCGACGGGGTGGAGATCAGTGTGGCTGACACCGGGATCGGCATTCCGCCTGAGGCGCTGACCAGCATCTTCGATGAATTCCGCCAGGCCGACGCCAGTACGACGCGCAGATTCGGCGGGACTGGTCTCGGGTTGGCAATTGCCAAGCGGTTGGTCGAAATGCAAGGCGGCACGCTGTCGGTCGAGAGCACGGTCGGGGTAGGCAGTACGTTTACACTCTGGCTTCCGGCGGCCATGCCAAGTCTGAATGGAAGCGACGAGACGCCGCTTCCTTCGCGAGCGACTTCGTCCACTCGGTGAGCAGTGAACCGCGGACACCGAAAGCGATACATCGCTTCAGAGGTGCGCCGCACGTAGCTCAGGTCATGCCGGTGCGATCGCTTCTGCCTGGTTGATGGCATTGTGACCTCGGCAGAGCGGAAGGCGAGCAGAATCACGGTCATGCATGGCCCCGTTCGCCGCGCAGGGAACCGATCTGCCTATCTCGTCCCGGGAGGAAATTTGATGCGCCGTTCCGCCATACGTGTCGCCGCTGTTGTATTTGCACTTGCACTCATAACCATGGGTGCGGAGGGCGTGACCCAAACCGCTGCTGCCCAAACAGGGACACCGGCCGTCTGTACGGCGACGGGGGCGGAGAACGAAGCGACCGCCCGGCGCTGGTTCGAGGAGGCGATCAACGGCGCTGACCTCTCGGTCATCGACGAAATCGTGTTAGCGGATGTCATTCACCATGCCGGAACGTTCCCCGATGCCGAGGGGCCGGACGCGATCGAGGCTGTACTTGGCGCACTCCTGGCCGGGTTTCCCGATACACGTCATACGGTTGAACAGGTGATTGTGAATGACGACATGGTCGTCGTTCGCTGGCAAGCAGAGGGCACGCATGCAGGGGACTTCCAGGGGTATGCGGCCACCGGGAAGACGGTGACCTGGACGGGGATCAACATCTTTCGCATGAAGTGCGGGAGAATTGCCGAATCATGGTCCGAAATAGACGGCCTGGGTCGGCTCATGCAGCTTGGGTTCCGGGGGACGCCGACCCCGTGACCACTGGCGCTTGCCGACGGATCAGACGTCGCGCACCAGCCTGGCGTTGCTCGCGACAGTGTGCGCATGAACCCGAGGTAGCGAGATGAGTGAAGGGGCCGTCGACATCGTTGCAGCATTCTGGAAGCGCATGCAGTCTAACGATTTCCGGACTGTAGGGAATCTGCTGAGTGATGCGTTCATCCTGGACTGGCCGCAGTCTCAAGAACGGATCCGCGGCAGGGACAACTTCGCGCTGATGAACGAGGAGTACCCTGCTCATGGGCGCTGGCAGTTCACCGTCAACACGATTGTTGGAAACGACGACGAAGCTGTCAGTGACGTCTCGGTAACAGACGGTACTCGCTCCGATCGCGCAATCTCGTTCTTTACGGTGCACGATGGAAAGATCGTCAAGATTGTCGAATTCTGGCCGGACGCGTATCCGGCTCCTAAGAACCGGCGCCATCTCGTCGAGATGCTAATTCCTTGATCATGTCGACTGCCGAGGTATCGTAGGTGTTGGACCGGGCGATCACCGCCGCTTCCATTCGAATGGGCGAAGCGAATTACCAGGCAGAATGCCGATGAACTCGAGGGGGACGATGGGTTCGCAACAGGTCTGGGATCTCTGGTACCCGAATGCCGCCGCCCAGGGGCTGCCCTTTGCCCGGGGACGGCTCGATGCCACGGACATTCTGCTCGTCCACGCGGCCCCCGAGACCCTGGATGTGGCGGTGCGGAACGATGATGGCTTGCTTCTGGCTCGTGGGATCGGGCTGGTGCGGACGGCGGATAGACCGATGGCGCGGCTGACGGTCGCAGATGGACAGGTCGGGCGGGAAGATCTCTGGCCGGTCGCTGACGACATCGGCCGACCGGTCATCCTTCCGGGCGGCGAAGTGGGGATCTTGCTCGAGTGGTGGAACGCGGAAGACGAGTCCGCGTGGCGCTGGCAAGTGGAGTTCTACAACCACCGGTAAGACGAATCGAGAACGTGCGATCGTGAATCCGGGTCGGTCCCGGTGCCGTCTACAGAGCATGCCAGGCGGTTTCGCCACATGGCCCTCGGCCTGAAGACATAGGGAGTATCAAAGGAGCGCAGTGTGGAAAATCTGGTGAACACACGAATGCATCGGCGAAGCTTTCAGAAACTTGCCCTCGCGTTGGCATTGCCGGCGCCACTGGCGCTCGCGGCATTGGGCGGCCGGTCGGCGGGGATCACCCTCGCGCAATCGACAGGGCCAACCGCCACACCATCGCTAGCGCCGACGCCGGAGTGCGATGACGACGAGTTAGCAGCGACCCTGCCGCAGACGGCGGGGCCGTTCTACACCCCGGAATCCCCGGAGCGCCGCTCATTGCTGGAGCCGGGCATGCCTGGAAACCGGCTGGTCGTCAGCGGCTACGTCTACACCACCGATTGCCAGCCGATCCCGGGGGCGCTCCTCGACTTCTGGCAAGCGGACGATGCCGGGGTTTACGACAACCAGGGTTACCGGTTGCGCGGACACCAATTCGCGGACGAGGATGGCGGGTTCACCCTGGAGACGATCGTCCCGGGACTCTATCCCGGCCGCACGCGGCACATCCACGTCATGGCGCAGGCACCAGATCAGCCGGTCCTGACGACGCAGCTCTACTTTCCGGACGAACCAGCCAATGCGTCGGACGGCATCTTCAATCCGGCCCTGGTCATGGATGTTCAGGATGCCGACGCCAGCGAGACCGCGTTTTTCACGTTCGTCCTTTCTGCGTAGGGCGTTAGGGTGTTAGGGTGATGGGTGGCAGGGGATTTGGCGAGTATCTTCACGCAGTCGCTTCATCGCCTCTCGATGCGAAAGGAGCAACAAGCACGGGTATTGAGCGAAGTTGCCCGTCACCGATCACCCGATCACACCTTCACCTTCCGTAGGAAAGGCGATGCACGAGATTCTCATACCCTTCGCCATGGTCGCGATGGTGCTCATGCTCTCGGGGCTGGTTTCGGGGATCGTGCGCACTGCACCGATCTCGGTGCCGATCATCTTCCTCGGGCTCGGTCTACTCCTCGGCGATGGCGGGCTTGGGCTGCTGCAGATCGGCGTACATGACGAGGCGCTGGAAGTCGTCGCCATCCTCAGCCTCGCGTTCGTCCTCTTTCTTGATGCGGTGAACCTCCGCTTCGACAAAGGCGAACGGGCTTGGCTCGTGCCTGTGCTAGCGCTGGGACCCGGAACGCTGCTGACGGTGGCCATCGTCGCGGGGGCGGCGATGCTAATTTTCAGGACGCCACCGGTCCAGTCGCTGTTGTTGGGCTCGATTCTGGCCTCGATCGATCCGGTGGTGCTGCGCGATGTCGTGCGTGACGAGCGGGTGCCACCCTCAATCCGGCAGGCGCTAACTACGGAGGCGGGGACCAACGATATCGTCGTACTCCCGCTCATCCTGATCCTCTCCACGATCGCGCTGGGGGAGACCGGCGGCGCATCCGACTGGGCATCGATGCTCGCCCGGCTCTTCATCGTAGGGCCGGTGACCGGGGCAGTGGTCGGTTTCGTCAGCGTCTGGCTGATCGAGACCATCCGCTCGCGAATCCCCATCAGCCGGGAGTATCGCGCCCTCTACGGAGTTGGCACTGTGCTGGCGGCGTACGTCGCCGGTGAGGTAGTGGGTGGCAGCGGTTTCCTGGCCGTGTTTTTCGCTGGTGCGGTAATCGTCAAGACTGACTTCGACTTGTGCGACTGCTTCCTCGAGTACGGCGAGATCACCGCCGAGATGGCGATGCTGCTGGCGTTCGTGCTCTTTGGGGCGTTGCTGTCGTCTCTAACAGGGACCATTCCCCTTGTGCCGACACTGCTGTTCGCGCTGGTGGTGCTCTTCGTCGCCCGGCCGCTGGCCATCGGGCTGGTGCTGCGCCGGGCCGTAGTCAGCAAACGGGCCCGAAGCTTCATTGGCTGGTTCGGTCCACGCGGTCTGGCCTCGCTCCTGTTCGGGTTGCTGGTCGTGCTGCAGGGCGTTCCCGGGGCGGAGAGTCTGCTGGCCATCACCGGAGTCGTGGTCATCACGTCCGTCTTTCTGCATGGGATTTCCGCGACCCCGCTGATCGCCGCCTATGGCCGGGCCATGGCCAGGGAGACTCTCCCTGAAGAACGAGAGACAACCGCAACGGGATTGTTCGATGGGGACCCTGAATCGGTGCCGCGTATCACGCCTGAGGAGCTCGCGGCGGCCCTAGCGGGCACCGACCCACCGATCGTCCTCGACGTGCGCACCCGCTCGTCGTTGGGACGAGGCGACGCGGGCATCCCCGGCAGTGTGCAGTTGACGCCCGGGGAGGTGAGCGATTGGGCGGAGCAGCAGCCGCACGGGCGCCCGATCGTCGCCTACTGCACCTGACCAGACGAAGCGACGAGCGCCCGTGCGGCGGCTCACCTCCGGAGCTTCGGGTTTGATGCATCCGCCCTTGCCGGCGGCCTGGATGCATGGCGCCAGCGCTATCCCGCCATGCAGACCGAGGCCGTGGCCTAACCAAAGTCCCGACGTATGTGGTTCAGATCCATCGCGATGCAACATCCCCACTAGTTAAAAGCCAGAGCGCTCCAGGCGCCTTGATTGGCGGCCCGCAAAGCGCATCGCCTGCTCATTCTGAGACTGGCTGGGGAGAACGATCGCCACTGCTCAGTCTGTCGACTGTATGGCACGGGAAGTGCGAACTCCCGCGGAGGCAGCGGTCGCTACCGGATCCGAGCGTCGTGAGCTTGCGCCGCGTCACGCTTGACCCAGTGATAGGGGAACCACTCGGTAGCGCTGTGCCCTGGGACGCCACCGCCCTGCTTTACCGTGGCTTGTCGAAACTGTATTGGGAAGCGAGGAGACACATGCACCGTTTGCTCATCGTCATGATCGCGATCATAGGACTCACGTTCGGGACGATCGCGACCCAGGTCGTCGTTGCCCAGGACGCGACTCCTGCCGGGGAGGTCGTCGACCCGGCGCAGTGCCAGGTCGAACCGCGTGCGGTTGAGGACATCGAGCAGCTCGTCGGCGGATCGGCTGAAGGAGCCGAGGCGACCCCGGACGCGGCTCAGGCCGGGGCAATGGAAGGTGAGGACGCCGACGAGGCGACAGTGGAGGCCGTGACAGCCACATACCGCGAACTGGTCGCCTGCTTGAACGCGGGCGAGTACCTCCGGGTGTATGCGCTCTATACCGACAACTACGTCCGGCGGTATTTTGCCGAGAGCGGACAGACGCTCGAGCAGCTGCAAGCCACACCTGCACCTGATCAGCAGCAGGCCACGGCACTCGTCGGCGTCATCGACGTGCGCCAGCTCGAAGGTGACCGCGTAGCGGTGCGGGTCGAAACCGCTGATCAAGCAGCTGAAGGGACGATCGTCATCGATGCCATTCTAGTGCGGCAGGATGACCGCTACTTGATTGACGACGAGACGGTCGTCGATGCCCCGCAGGAAGGAACGCCGGAATCCGCCGACGCCGCTGCCGGTGGGGATGGCGCGGCCGGGGCGGTCGAGGTCGTCTCCTACGACATCTACTTCGAGCCGACGGAGCTTGCGATCCCGGCGGACACGGACGTGACGGTGACGCTCCCCAACCAGGGTGTGACGCTGCACAACTTCGCCATTGATGAACTTGGTATCGACGTCGATATCGCGCCGGGGGCCACCGAGGAGACGGTGATCAATGCGCCCGCCGGCGAGTATGAGTACTACTGCAACGTGCCCGGTCACAAGGCGGCCGGCATGCTCGGCACTCTGACTGTCGAATAGCCATTGCGGAACAGCCCCTGCTCGCAACTACGAGCAGGGGCTCTCCAGCGATTGCCGACTTCCGGTGACTTATCCATCGGTCAGGAATCGGCCATTCTCGAATACGCAGCGCCCATCGAGCTCGATCGATCCTTCGCTGCGGAGATCCTTGACGATATCCCAGTGGAGCGCGGACTCGTTGGTGCCTCCACATTCAGCGTAGGCGCGGCCGAGCGCGAGGTGGATGGTGCCGCCGATCTTCTCATCGTAGAGGATGTCGCCGACGAAGCGATCGATGCTGAAATTGACGCCCACGCCAAACTCGCCAATCCGCCGCGCACCGTCGTCAATTGCCAGTATCTGGTGAAGTAGCGCTTCCCCCGAGTCTGCTGTGGCGTTGACCACTTCTCCATCCCGGAACTCGAGCCGGATGCCCGCGATCGTCTGACCGGTGAACGTCCCCGGAAATTCGAACGAGATGACGCCCTGGGCACTATCATCGACAGGGGCCGTGTACAACTCGCCGTCGGGCATGTTGATGTGGCCGTCGCCGACGACGTAGGTGCGGCCGGCGGTGGAAAAGCTGAGATCGGTGTCGCGGCCGAGGATGCGCACCCGCTCGCCGGCCTGGAACAGGTCGCGGAGTCGTCGATAGCGTGCGCCCCTCCTCCTCCCAGTTGCGCAGGGTGGCCGCGAAGAAGAACGCCATCATCGCTTCCAGGTTCATGCCGGCGGCTTGCGCGAACGACTCGTTGGGCACCCGAACCAGGACCCACCGGGTCTGCTCGTTGCGGAGCGCTGAGATTGCGCCCATCGCGCGTTTGTGAAGCGCGAGGCGTTCGATCGGGATATCCGCCAGCTCATACGGATTGCGTGCTCCACGAAGACCGATGTACGTGTCTGCCCACTCCATCCCGGCGCGTTCGAGGTCCGGGACGCGGGCGATCAACTCCTCGTTTCCATACTTCAGCAACGCGTGCTCCAGGTAGGCGGAGGCAAACTGCACTTGAGGAAAGGCGCCGGCCCGTACTGCGTGCTCGTAAACGGCGAGGGTGAGCGGAAAGGTCTCCGGCTCCATCATTGTGATGAGCAGGCGATCCCCCGCCGTTGTACGTGTCGAGTAATTGACCAGGATCTCGCCGAGCTGCGACCAGCGCTGGTCGAACATCGTTGACTCCTTTGAGGCGACGAGTATCGCCTAAGGCTTTCCCACATCAGGTACGTGGGTCGAAAGCAGACTGGTTGACCGGATGGCAGCGACCTGATTGCCAATCCTACGAACGGGCAAGACAATCCTCCGCGATCGTGAAGAGATGGTCTCATCCCGATGTCAGATCAGTGGGCTGAGAATCTCGAGCGACCGCGTGTGCTTGGTGCCGACGAATCGGAGAATGAGCTATGGCCACCGTTGTCCTGGCCGGCACGCTCGATACGAAAGGGATCGAGTACGCCTACGTACGAGATCGGCTGCGCGAGCACAGTGTCGACGTGATCATGGTCGACGCGGGAATTCTCGGCTCACCCCTGGTTGAGCCTGACATTTCGCGCGAAGAGGTCGCCCTCGCGGCAGGGGTAGATCTGGCGGAGTTGGTGGCCGCGGGTGATCGTGGGGCAGCGATCGAAGGTATGGCCGGCGGTCTTGGCGCCGTCGTCCGGGAACTCTACGAAGACGGCAAGCTCGACGCCCTCCTCGGGCTCGGAGGCGGCGGCGGATCGGCGCTGATCGCTGCCGCGATGCGCCAGCTTCCGATCGTGGTACCGAAGCTGCTCGTCTCGACGATCGTGGCAGGTGAGACCCGCTCGTTCGCCAGCGTCACCGGCATCACAGTGATGCACGCGATCGTCGATATCGCCGGAATCAACCGCATCTCGGAGCGCGTCTTCACGCAGGCTGCGGCAGCAGCGGCGGCCATGGCCGAGGCGAGCGCAGCCATCGGGCCGCCACGACCGGACAGACCCCTGCTTGGTGCAACGATGTTCGGGGTGACCACCCCGTGTGTGACGGCCGCCCGGGAGCGGCTGGAGGCGCTGGGATACGAGGTGCTCGTCTTCCACGCAACCGGCACAGGTGGAAAAACTCTCGAGCAGCTCGTTCGGGACGGTACTATCACTGGCGTGTTGGACGTCACTACTACCGAGCTGGCCGACGATCTGGTCGGCGGCGTCCTCTCCGCCGGTCCCGACCGATTGACCGCGGCAGGAGAGGTCGGGATTCCCCAGGTCGTTTCGCTGGGAGCGCTCGACATGGTCAATTTCGGTCCGGCCGAGACGATTCCGGTCGCGTTCCGGGATCGTTTGCTCTACAAGCACAACCCGACCGTCACCCTGATGCGGACGACACCCGCCGAGTGCGCCGAGCTTGGCAAGCGGCTGGCGCAGAAGCTCAATCGGGCGCGCGGTCCGGTAACGCTCTTCCTACCGTTGCGAGGGGTTTCGTCGATCGCGGTCGAAGGGCAGGTGTTCCACAATCCGGAGGCGGACGCCGCCCTGCTGGCCGCGATTCACGAGCATATCGACGACCGGGTCGAGGTGCGGGAGATGGACACCGACATCAACGACCCCACCTTCGCCGTGGCGATGGCAGACGCCCTCCACGAGCACTATCTGGCCTGGTCCAGGGAATCTGAAAGGACGAATCCGTGAAGAGAGGTGAGGCGCTGGCTCGGCTACGGGCGCAGGTGCAAAGCGGGCGCCCGATCATCGGCGCTGGCGCGGGCACCGGCCTGTCGGCGAAAAGCGCGGAAGCGGGGGGAGCCGATCTCATCATCATCTACAACTCCGGGCGATACCGCATGGCGGGGCGCGGTTCGCTCGCCGGCATGCTGCCCTATGGGGACGCCAACGCCGTCGTCGTCGACATGGCACGGGAGGTGCTGCCGGTCGTGAAATCGACTGCCGGTGCTGGCCGGCGTCTGCGGCACCGACCCGTTCCGGATGATGGATGTCTTTCTGCCGCAACTACGGGACATGGGGTTCTCCGGTATCCAGAATTTCCCAACCGTCGGTCTATTCGAGGGGGTATTTCGCCAGAACCTGGAAGAGACAGGGATGGGTTACGGACTCGAGGTCGAGATGGTGCGAAAAGCCAGGGCACTCGATCTGCTTACGGCCCCCTACGTCTTTACTGAAGACGAGGCGGTAGCAATGGCTGAGGCAGGGGCCGACGTGCTGGTGCCGCACATGGGGTTGACCACCTCTGGCACGATTGGCGCGCAGACGGCAATCACCCTCGACGAGTCTGTGGCGCGCGTGCAGGCGATGCACGACGCGGCGAAACGGGTGAGCCCGGACATCCTGGTGCTCTGTCATGGCGGCCCCATCGCCGAGCCGGCCGACGCGGCCTACGTCCTGGAGCGAACCAAAGGGGTCGTCGGCTTCTTCGGCGCCTCGAGCATGGAACGGCTACCGACCGAGGTGGCGATCTCCGACACGGTGCGACGATTTAAATCGATACCGGCCTGAAGGTCGTCGCCGCTTCGTCAGGAGCTGCGCGATCCCGATCGTGATTGGTTGAAGTTCGTCAGCATCCAGACGATCACAGCCGCGGCGACGACGTGCATCAGTGCCAGGATCGCCGTCTGCCCACCCGTCGCACCCGGCACCGTCGGGATATAGAAGACATCCGGAATCAGCGAGATGACCAGGACCACGGCGGCGATGATCGTGAAGGTGCGTGCAGGGTTCTGCGTAAAGCGGAGTAGGACGGCGTAGAGCAACACCGCGGCGATCGCCGGGACCACGGTGAAGAGAATCGTGGCGCTGACGTTGCTGAGAACGATGAACTCCGGGTCATAGCCGACGACGGCACTGCCGATGAAGTAGACGATGACATTGGCGAGCACGGCAGCGATGACGGTCGCGACCCCCACGAGTGCGAATCGCCCCCAGTTGACGGGGTGCGCTGCCCTTGGCGTGGACGACAACGAAATGCTTGATGCCATTGGTATCCCCTCCCTGTGCGGTGGACCAGCAACGAACGGTTTTTCAGTCCTTCGCGTCCTCACGCGATTTCTGGTGATTGGCTTCCCTGAGCGGGCGAATCTCGACACACCCAAGGCGGGCGGACGGGATCTTCGATGCCACGCGAATGGCGTCGTTGAGGTCCCTAGCGTCGATAAGATAGAACTCCTCGAGTTGCTCCTCGGTCCGCGCGACAGGACCCTCAGTAACGGACACCGTGCCATTGCGGACTCGGACGCTGGTGGCTTCCCTCGCCGATTGCAGCGGGGATGAGGTAATCAGGTACCCGCTGAGCCCGAGTTGTTCGCGGTGATCATTCACCTCACCGGCAATGTCGTCGCACGTGCTCTCGAGGAAGCAGTCACCTGCCTCCTCCCGATAGACCAGGCATAAGTACTTCATCCTTTTCTCCGGTCCGTTGCCGATCGACTTGACACGAGATAGTCGTTCGTTCCCGTGTAAAATCGACAGGAGCCTGGTGGAGATCACAAAACTGGCTGGGCCGTGGTCGGGTCTATCGGGTCGAAGTAACGGTCGAACGCTCTACGATCGACCAATAGCGTGCGCAAGGGCCTGGTCCGAAGTCTGATCTTCAGGTAGACCAGCGATCTCCATGACTGGCCGGATCTCAACCGTGCCCCAGCGGGCGCCAGGGATTCGCTCGGCGATCTCGATCGCTTCATCCAGATCATTGGCATCGATCAGGTAGTACCCGCCGAGTTGTTCGCGCGTCTCGGCAAAGGGCCCGTCGGTCACGAGGCGCTTGCCGCCTCGGACTCTCACGCTCGTTGCCGTCGCCGTCGGGTGCAGCGGGGATGCGCCCAGATACTTCCCGCTGGCATTGATGTCCCTGGCTACTTGCGCGGATTCGCCGTAACACGCCTCCCGCGTCGCATCGTCCAGAGCGTGCTCGTCTCCATAGATCAGCAACATGTATTTCATCGGGTTACCTCCATAGTTAACCGCCCGCCATCGCGCCTACGATCAAGAACGGCTCTGTGCCTTTCGCAACTGCTTCAGGGAGCGGCGTGTCCGGTGGATCATGGGAGAGGTCCTGCTGAATCGCGAAGAACCTCACCAGGGGCCGTCGCTGCCTGGTCACGCTGTCCCGAATCGTCCCCCGCAGCATCGGATAGGTTGCCTCGAGCGCGTCGAGGATCGAGCTCTGAGTGACCTGACCCTCAACCTGAAGTTCGACCTCTCGTTCCGCCTGCGCCAGGGTTCGCAGATGTTGCGGGAGCCTGACTCGGATCATGACAGGGTCTGCACTTCGACGGAGAGGACGGCTGGAAGATCCCGCACGATGGGAGCCCAGGTGTCTCCAGAGTCGGCGGAGGCATAGACCTGTCCTCCCGTGGTGCCAAAGTAGACGCCGCATGAGTCGAGCGAGTCGACCGCCATGGCGTCGCGCAGGATGTTGACGTAGCAGTCACTTTGGGGCAGACCATTGGTGAGGGCTTCCCACTCATGACCACCGGTTCGGCTGCGGTAGACGCGAAGCTTCCCATCGGGTGGGAAGTGCTCGGAGTCGCTCTTGATCGGGACCACGTAGACCGTTTCTGGTTCATGAGCGTGGACAGCGATAGGAAATCCGAAATCGCTCGGCAAATCTCCGCTGACCTCGTGCCATGACGCGCCGGCGTCATCACTGCGCATCACGTCCCAGTGCTTTTGCATGAAGAGCACATCGGGCCGCGACGGATGCATGGCGACACTGTGGACGCAGTGGCCGACGTCAGCATCCGGGTCGGGTAGCTCATATGGAGACTTCAGGCCCTGGTTGATCGGTAGCCACGTCTGGCCACCGTCGTCGGTGCGGAAAGCACCCGCCGCCGAGATGGCGACTACGATCCGATTCGGATCGTTGGGATCGAGGACGATGGTGTGCAGGCACATGCCGCCGGCGCCCGGCTGCCAGAGATTGCCCTTGACCTCGCGCAGCGCGGACAATTCGTGCCAGTTCTGCCCACCATCGGTCGACCGAAATAGCGCCGCGTCTTCCACACCGGCGTAGACCGTTTCGGGGTCAGACAGTGAAGGTTCCAGATGCCAAACTCGTGCGAATTCCCACGGGTGCTGCGTGCCGTCGTACCACTGGTGGGTGCCGGGGATACCGTCGTAGGCAAACTCGTTCCCGATTGGCTGCCACGTGTGACCGCCGTCGTCTGAGCGCTGCATCGTCTGACCGAACCAACCACTGGTCTGCGATGCGAACAACCGGTTCGGGTCCACCGGCGACCCCTTGAGGTGGTACATCTCCCAACCCGCGAAATGCGGGCCGCAGACGTGCCAATCTTTTCGCCGTTCATCCGAGGTCAGGATAAACGCACCTTTGCGCGTTCCGACAAGTACACGTACTCCGCTCATCCATGGCTCCTTCCTGCTCATCCGAGGACCGTTGTGCGCGGGGCTCACCATCTAGTCGAACGACTCAGGCTCAAATCGACATTCGTGCGAACCGGTTTTTCCAAGGTGCCTGAAGGCGCTTGCGCGTGGCTCGCTTGGCCGTCTGCCGAGAGCCGCTTTCTGCCTGGTTCGTTCACGGGGCTTCGATCTGAAGTATAGCGTAGATTGGGTGTACGTACAGGACAAATGTTCTCGGCTGTGAGCCGGACTATGGCGGGAATGACGTCATCCCAGGCAGCGCGCGGGAGTTCGTGACCCGTGCTCGGCAGCGTGAGCAATTCCGCACATGGGATCTCGTTCACCAGCACCTCGGCATGGCCCAAGGGAAATACCGGATCCTCCGTCCCGTGAATCACGAGTGTGGGAACGCGTATCTCCCCAAGCCGATGCCGAAACGACTCCCCTACGTCCATCGCGAAGTGATTGATCTGACTCGACGCGATGTTGGTGGTGCGATCGTATTCACGACCCACGAGCTCACGCATGGTCGTTTCATCGAAGTGGCCGGTACCGCCCGAGTACAGACGCAGGAGATCGATGATGTTCTCGACCACCGCGGCTCGGTCGGACCAGTCAGGGCTCCCCGCTCCCTGAACGTGGGCAAGGAACTCCTCGGACATCGGTGGCAGGTCGTGACCGCCGGGACTGGTCCCGACGAGGGTGAGGGATGCGACGCGATCGGGATCCTCGACCGCCGCGATCATGGCGATCCCGCCGCCCATCGACCTGCCCACGATATGGGCGCAGGGCAGGTCAAAGGCATCGAGGATGCCGACTGCATCCCCGGCCAGATCGCGCAACGAATACGGGGGAGCGCCGGGCTGATAGCTGACCGAGCGGCCGGTGTCGCGGTGGTCGTAGCGGATGACGAATCGGGTGGCGGCCGCGAGCCGTTCACAATACTCGTCGTCCCATCCATACATCGACGTTGCCGCGCCGTGGATCAAGAGGATTGCGGGGTTGTCAGGATCACCGAAGCTTTGCACGCAGAGTTCTACGCCGTTGGCGTGGATCATCTGCTCCTCAGATTTAAATGACCGCGGGCGGGGATCGAGTGTGTTCGCGCGCTCGCCGGAATTCCTGATCATCGTCACGACTCCTCAGGCATCAACTTGCCAGGGCGTCCAGCTCCCGGAGCTTCGGAGCCTCGTTCAGGCATACCTCTTGCCGTGCCGCAATGGCCGCCAGCTGCGCTCGTGAGTCGGCCTGCAACTTGGTCATGAGCGAGGCGATGTGCGTTTTGATCGTGTTGGGTGAGAGGAACAGGGTCTCGGCGATGGCTTTGTTGGAGCGCCCCTCCGCCACCAGCGCCAGCACCTCCCGTTCCCGCGGGCTCAACCCGCCGCTGGAGCGAGCCACGATGCCAGTTGCCGCCTCAGTCCCGGATGAGCGCTCCGCTCCGTCCAGCACGGCTACCGCCGCATCCATCACTTCCACGATGGCGCGTGCACCGTCGGCTGCCGCCTGGGCCGCAAGGGTCAGCTCCTCCAGCGCCACACGCACCTTGACCGTAGCCCAGGCGAGCTCGGCCAGCTCCGGGGACGATGCGGGATGGCTCGTGGATGCGGCTCGCCGTGGTGCCGGGCTCACTTCGAACGTCCAGACCGCATCACGAGCGAGGCTGCCCGCGGCACGCGGTGCGAATCCGGCATCTCTCCCTGTTCTCATCCCTGTTTCGCCTCCAAAGGCATGACTTTCAATACAGATCCGGCGTCGAAACCGAGTGGTCTCATCTGGCCTAGCCAACGCAAGTCGCCGCGACAGCGACATCAATCCTGAAGGTCGCTTAGACGAGCTCTGAGAAAGCGTTGCTCTGGTTCTTGTTGCGTGAGACTGAGTGCCCGTTCGTAAGCGGCTCGCGCTTCTTCGATTCGTCCCAATCGGCGGCATAGCTCTGCTCGTGCCGAGTGCGCCAGGTAGTAATCGCTCAGGTCGCCGCGCGCCATGATGGCGTCGATAAGGTCGAGCCCAGCAGCAGGACCGTCACGCATGGCCACCGCCACCGCCCGGTTCAACTCGACAACCGGTGACGGTTCCATCTGGGCCAGCACGTCGTACAGGGCCACGATCTGGGTCCAGTCCGTCGACGCTGGGGTCCGCGCTTCGGCATGAACCGCCGCGATCGCAGCCTGGATGGCGTACGGACCAATCTGGCGCGAGGCCAGGGCCCGTTCGACCAACGCCATTCCTTCCGCAATCAAATCCTGGTTCCAGAGTGAGCGGTCCTGGTCCTCGAGCAGCACCAGGTCGCCCGTCGGTGAGGTGCGCGCCGCGCGGCGGGATTCGTGGAGCAGCATCAGCGCCAGGAGTCCCATCGCTTCCGGTTCCGGCAGCAACTCGATCAAGAGACGCGTCAAGCGGATCGCTTCGCCGGAGAGATCGGCCCGTGTCACCGATCCACCCGACGAAGCCGAGTACCCCTCGTTGAACACGAGGTAGATCACCTGGAGCACCGTCTCCAATCGCTCCGGGAGATCGGCCGGCTCCGGCACCTGGTATGGGATGCGCGCGTCGCGAATCTTCGCCTTGGCACGCACGATACGTTGGGCCAGCGTCGGCGGGGTGGTGAGGAAGGCACGCGCGATCTCCTCGGTCGTGAGACCGCAGATCTCTCGCAACGTCAGCGCCACGCGAGCGTCCGAAGACAACGCGGGATGGCAGCACGTGAAGATCAACCGCAGCCGGTCGTCCTCGATGCCCTCGGCATCCCCCGCAAGATCATCATCGGAGCTTGCGTCGAGCTGCTCCGCGAGCGTCGCAAGTGAGGCGTCGAACCGTGCTCGTCGCCGGATGCCATCGATCGCTTTGAACCGGCCGGCCGAAACGAGCCACGCCCGGGGATTGGCGGGAACACCGTCCCTCGGCCACTGCTGCAACGCGGCCGTGAACGCATCATGCAATGCGTCCTCGGCTAGGTCGAAGTCACCGAGGAGCCGGATCAGGGTAGCGAAAACGCGCCGTGATTCCGCCTGGTAGACGTCGTCCACCATCCGGCGCGCCTGAGCACTAGCCTCACCCTGCCCATGCACTCGACCTTCGAATTGGAGCGGTCCAGGAAGAGTCATGGTGCTCACGTCGCGAACCGGGTCGCGGCGCGGGTCCTTGCTTTCGCTTCCTCATCCTGGCGATTCTTCGGCGCCGCGGTCGTGTCGAGCGACGCAAGCAAGCGGGCTGAAATTCTGGCGATATCGTCGACCGCGGTGTTGAAAACGGCCTCGTTTTTTCTGGAGGGCGAGGTGGCGCCGCTGATCTTCCGCACGAACTGGAGTGCCGCTGCGCGGATCTCGTCCTCAGTCGCCGGTGGTTCGAAGTTGAACAACGGCCTGATGTTCCTGCACATCCGCTTTGCCCTTTCCCTCATTGCCGACCGTGCTTCACGGGCGCGTTGTATCGAGGATGAAGTCGAGATTGCTGGGGATTCCTGGGTCACGAGCACTCCCTCTGGTCGCGCCCTATGAGCGGTGAATCGTTTCGTCCAGTATACCGCCAGATAGGTGAACGTACAGGACAAATGTTCTTCTGAGAGAGCGACTGAAGTGGGCACAAAGCACAAGGCTTCAGGCCCCCGCATCAAAGGATTATTCACCACTGACGCGGCCGCGCTACGTCGCGGGCAACGACGAAGTGTGAAGCCAGAGCGGGCTGACCCGTCATCTACACTTTCATGCAGGAGGCAATGATGGGGACTGCGCGAGGCGATACTCAAGGAAGCGATCTCCCGGATAAACTCTCCAATCCGGCACGACGGGCTCTCGTCGCTGCGGGCTACGTACGGCTCGAGCAGCTCACTCGGATCAGTGAGGCCGAAATTCTGGCTCTCCATGGCGTCGGGCCAAATGCCCTCGAATTGCTCCGCCGCGCTCTCCATGCCAACGGCCAGTCCTTCGGCAACGAAGAGCACGGTCATACCTCGCAGTAAGACCAATCAGTCTTCGAGGGCCTGATAGGCGGACGTCCAGAAATCGAACGTCGTGATCGGTCCCGCGTTGTCCCAAACGCGCTGGGTCAGCAGAATGCCGATCAAATCCTCCGTGGGATCGACATACCACGACGTGCCATAGCCACCGTCCCACCCGTACCGGCCGGGCGTCGCCGCCAGATTGTCGCGGCGGGTGTTGATGGCCACCCCAAATCCCCAGCCGTTGCTGTCCCAGAAGCCAGGGAAGAAATCAGAGGCGGAGGCAACTTTCTGTTCAGGGGTGATCTGGTCGGTCGTCATCAGCTCGATCGACGGCCGGGACAGGAGGCGCTCGCCGCCATGCTTCCCCTGATTCAGCATCATTTGCGCGAAGACGAATAGATCGTCGACCGTCGAGACCAGACCGCCGGAGCCGGATTCGAAGACGGGGGGGCGGCTGAACTGGCTGTCCTCGATGGTGTCGAAGACCCCGAATTCACCGGTTTCAAAATTCGTCCAGTAGGCGGTCGGCAGGCGATCGAGCTTGCTCGCCGGGACGCTAAATCCGGTGTCTTTCATGCCGAGCGGGGCGAAGATCCGCTCCTGCAGAAAATCGCCCAGGCTCATGTCGGTAGCTCGGGCGATGAGGACGCCGAGCATGTCTGAGCCGGTGTTGTAGAGCCACTGCGCGCCCGGCTGATGTGCCAGCGGCAGGCTGCTATAAGCCTTCATGAATTCGTCGGGGGATAGCGTGGGCAGTTGAGGTCCGGCAGCAACGCCCGCCTCGGCCAATGCCTTCGCGAGCGGGGATCGGTCGGGCGGCGTAAAGATTGCGCCGTATCCCAGCCGGAAGGTCAGCAGGTCGCGCAGGGTGATCGGCCGGTTGGCAGGGACAGTGTCGTCGAGCGGGCTGTCGATGGAGCGCAGGACTTTGCGGTTGGCCAGCTCGGGCAGCAGTCGGTCGACCGGATCGTCAAGACGCAGCACCGTCTCCTCGACCAGGATCATCGCCGCCGCGGCCACAATTGGCTTGGTCACCGAGGCGATACGGAAGATGGTGTCGCGCCGCATCGGGTCGCTACCGTCGAACGTCATCATGCCGATGGCATCGACATGCGTCTCGCCTCGCCGGCTGACGAGGGTGACCAGACCGGGCACATACCCACTCTCGACATGGCCGGCCATCACGTCGTGCATGCGACCGAGCCGTGCCTGAGAAAATCCTCCGGCGTCCATGGATTGTTCCCTCCGTCCTGACTCATTCGATCGTGATGGCTGTCTCGGCGCGGCCCCTGCTAGCTTAGTGGCCGCGGTTGCGGGAACGACGAGCGCCGCGGACGCCGCCGTGGATTTCAGCAATGTCCGCCTGGTGAGCTCATTCTCCATATGGGGGGACTTTGGGGACGCGTCATGCTTCTGCATGTTTCTCTCCACTTCCGGTCAACTGCTCGCTCGGAATTTCATTCGGCCCGGTCTCTTTCCGGGGTGGCCTCGCTGCTCACGTCATCACTCGATCGATGGCAACGGCCGATCAGGTGCGCAACAGAGCGAGATCGATGCTCTCGGCCATCGCCGCAAAACCCGCGTCGTTGGGGTGCAGATAGGTCCCCGGCGTCGAAAGCGGGAAGGAGTCGTGACGGTTGCTCCGGATCGCGCACGACTTCGTCGAAGTCAATCACCGCGTCAAATGCGCCGCCGGTGCGGATCCAGTCGTTGACAGCCTGTCGTATCGCTTCACCCTCCTCCGAAAAGACCATCGAGCCCTCGAACGGGGTGATCGTCGCTCCGAATGCGACGATGCCATGTTCGTGTGCGCGCTCGACGAGTCTGACGCAGACCGGTGATGAGGTGCATCGGCGCTCACGAATTCCGCGGGATCGCCCGTTACCGCTGGCAGGCCGATGTCATTGATGCCCTCGAATACGATAAGGTGGGTGACCCCAGGTTGCGCCAGCACGTCTCGATCGAACCGCGCCAGTGCATTTGGTCCAGCAAACTCGAAGCCCTCGGGTGGGTTGCGGAGGACACGGTTGCCTCCGATACCCGCATTGAGCACAGCCATCGCGGGCTGATCTGTTTCGGCGGCAAGACGCTCCGCGAGCAAGTCCGGCCAGCGCTGATTTGTGTCCGGCGTCGAGAGCGCGCCGTCGGTGATGGAATCGCCAAGGGCGACAACGACGCTGGTTGGCTCGGTGACGGTCACATCGATGCCGGTGAGAAAGACCCACGCCTGCGCCGTCGTCTCGACCGGCATGGCAGCTTCGGCCGTGAAGTCACCTACGGGTGAGAAGTAATTTGTCTGGAAGGCAAGGGCATGAACCGTTGTGCTCGTCGTTGGCTCTGGAAAGTACATGCTCACCGCCAGCTCGCTGAGGGCCGGCACGGTGAGAGCGACGGGGTCGCTGACGGCCAGGGCACCCGGTGGAACAATGATCGCTGGGCTGCCGGAAAACATCAGCACCCGATCGGACGCCGGGTCGATGCGCTCGTCGGCGCCGCGCAGGGCAAGTCGTGCTGCTCCGATGACTAGCGGGACGTCGCCGAACGTGTTGGCTATCCGCACGCGTACCTGATCGCCACCGACTGATGTCCGCACAATCTGGCGCACGGTCTGCTTGTCGAACTCGAAGATCTGGCTCGGAAACTGCTCGCCGAATCCCGCGCTCGGCGCATGCATGGCGGCGGCCCACGTCCCGACCCATCGCTCACTGCGCCAATCCCGGGTCATTGATACGGGGGAGGCGACCGGAGTCGCCTGGCGTGCGAAGGCTCGGTCGTCCTCGCCCAGATCGCGGCTCCGGTCATCGCTCCGGCGGCAACCATGAGACGCCGCCGCGATATCGTGCCGCGGGCTTGGGTGAGATTGGACCGGTACCCAGGCGTGCTAATCCGCGCGTCGCTCATGTCACGGTTCATCAAATCCAGGTTCCTTTCACGTAGCGTGATTCGGGTGACGAGCGACGGTATGCGACGCCGGTAGGCAAATCTGAACACCTGTTCTAATTCCCTACGCATCGTATCCCCGAATCAGGACAGATCGTGCCCTGATACCGCCGACCCGTTGGTCCGATCTGTCGCGGGCCCTATCTCTTGGTCACGGCAAAAGCACGTGCCATGAGATAGTCGATTGATTGAGGCCAAAATCGACAATGAACCCGTGGAATGGAAAGCGTGGCGAGGGTGCGGGTCCTCGCCACAAACGAAGGGACTAACGGCGTCGTGGACCCGGGGCCGGGATCAATCACGACGCCATCCACCAGGGGAGCCAGCTACCTCAGGCTCTCGAGCAGCTCGGCCAGGCGGTCCCACGATTCGATCGCTCCGGACTCCATACCGGATTCCAGCATCCCGTCCCGGTCTTCGACCGACTCGAAGAGCGACGTGGAGGACAGCGTCGTCTTGCCGTCGTGCTCCTCGAATGTCACCGTTTCCACCAGGATATGACCGGGCATGCCTTCGAATTCGAAGGTGTAGACGAGGCGCTCGGGAGGCACGACCTCGCGGAACTCTCCACGGAAGGCGTACTCATTGCCTTCCTGGTCGCGCTGGATAAAGCGCCAGGCGCCACCAGGTCTCACATCCAACACGTCGACGATCGTTGTCGAGTTCCTTTGTCCCCACCAGTGACGGACGTGCTCGGGGTCAGTGTGAGCTTGGAAAACGAGCTCGCGCGGCGCGTCGAACACGCGCGACATGCTGATCTCGCGATCGGAGGGTTTCGTAAACGTCGTCGTGCCGCTGCTGGTCATGATGTCTGATCCTTTCCCTGGACCTGCAACTCCTGCAGGTATTCATCCAGTCGATCGAAGCTCTCGTCCCAGAACTGGCGGTACCCCTCCGCCCAGGTGGCCACGTCTTGTAAAGGCGCCGCCTCCAGCCGGCACGGCCGCCACTGCGCCCTTCGTCCCTGCGAGATAAGTCCGGCCTGCTGCAGCACCTTGAGGTGCTTCGAGACAGTCGGCAGACTCAGGGCGAACGGCTCGGCAAGCTCGTTGACGGTGGCCTCACCCTGTGCGAGTCGGGCCAGGATAGCCCGCCGCGTGGGATCGGCTAACGCCGCAAAGGTCATACTCAGCTGATCGGTCGCCATGGTCATATTTTCCTATTTAGCTAATTAGCTAATCGGTAGAATACGACCGTCCCTGCCGCTTGTCAATCCCCACGTGTCAGCGGACTGGTACGGCTATTGCATCGTTCCTTCTGGCGCGACGACAGGATCATCGAACTCACGTCGCCGCGCTTGACTCGATCGTCGCCTACCGAAGGACACGGACTTGGAGTCGTATCCGCACCTTCCCGTCACCCTCTCCGTCAATGGCAGCCGGTACACCTTACTGATCGAACCGCGTCGCACGCTCCTCGATGCCCTGCGCTATGACCTCGAGATGACAGGAACAAAAAAGGTCTGCGACGTCGGCGACTGCGGCGCCTGCACCGTTATCGTCGATGGCCGGACCATGTACTCGTGTCTCCTCCTGGCCGTCGATTGCGATGACCGTGAGATCACGACCGTCGAGGGACTGGCCAGAGGCAACGAGCTCGACCCCGTGCAGGAAGCATTCATCCAAAAGGACGCCTTCCAGTGCGGATTCTGTACGTCTGGGCAGCTGATGAGCGTCCGGGCGCTGCTGGATGAACATCCGGAACCAACGGACGAACAGATCCTGCGCTCGATCACCGGCAATCTCTGCCGTTGCGGCGCGTACCTCAACATCCTGGCGGCCGGACGATTGGCGGCGGACCTGCAAGCGCAGGCGGCGATTCAGACCGGGCTCCAGCAAGGCTAGGGGACGCGCGTGCCAAAACTCCGCATCGAGCAGAAGCAGGGCGAGAACGGGAACGAGATCGAGCTCGTCGAGGAGGAGGGTGTCCGCGCCTGGAATGCGCAGACGGAACTCGTTGTCGTCGGGCAACCGCACCCACGTCTCGAAGGGCGGGAGAAGGTCACCGGACGCGCCCAGTATGCGTCCGACGTCCGGCTTCCTGGCCAGCTCTATGCCGCTGTCTTACGTGGCCCCTTTCCCCACGCCCGCATTCAGCGCATCGATGTGTCGAAAGCAGAACAGGCGCCGGGGGTGCACGCCGTTATCAGCTCCGCGAATGTCCCCCACATCCCCTGGTACGAAGAAGGAGCGCTTTTCTCGGCGACGGTTCGCTTTGTTGGCGACGAAGTCGCGGCGGTTGCGGCGGAGAGCGAGGAACTGGCCCAGGATGCGCTGCGTCTGATCGAGGTCGACTACGAGCCGTTGCCGTTCGTCACCTCCATAGAGGAGGCTCTGCGGCCGGGTGCTCCACAGGTGCACGAGGGCGGGAACATCGCGGGCGAGCCGAAAACGTATGAGCGCGGCGATCCTGACACCGGTCTGCGTCAGGCCGACATCGTGGTCGAGGGCGCCTACGAGACGGAGTCCGCACTTCACAATGCGCTCGAATCACATGGGTGTACTGCTTCCTGGGAGGGCGAATCGCTGACCCTGTGGGATTCGACCCAGGCGGTCTTTACCGTTCGTCAGCAGGTCGCCGAAAAGCTCGGTCTTCCCGAGCATCGTGTCCGGGTCATCAAGCACCACATGGGCGGCGGTTTCGGCGCCAAGCAGATCGCCTGGAAGCATGACGTCATCGCCTCACTCCTCTCCCGACAGGCGGGACGACCCGTGCAATTGATGCTTGATCGCGAGGCGGAAAACCTGGCGGCGGGGAACCGCAATCCGACGCGCCAGCATGTTCGGCTCGGCGCCCGTCGGGATGGCACCCTGACCGCGATCGTCGCCAACATCGAACAGTCGTCAGGCGCCTATCGCACCGGTGGTGAAGCGAGCAACGTCAGCGGCATGTACCAGACGCTCTACTGGTGCCCGAACGTGCGCACGGAGCAAATCGCGGTCTACACCAACACGGGACCGGCCGTTGCCT
Organism: uncultured Chloroflexia bacterium; assembly: GCA_963751075.1. Classification (GTDB taxonomy): domain Bacteria; phylum Chloroflexota; class Chloroflexia; order Thermomicrobiales; family UBA6265; genus JACCXM01. The sequence continues at coordinate 260,245 of CAVVTE010000019.1, forward strand.
TCCGAGCGCCCGGACACGTCGAAGCCGCGTTCGCCCTCGAGCAGGCGATGGACGAGCTGGCGCGGGCGCTGGACATGGACCCGGTCGAACTGCGACGCCGTAATTACGCGGATGAGGACCAGCTCGAAGAAAAACCGCTGACTCTCCCGGAGGGGTTGCGGCTGAGCTACGACCGCGTGACGGAAGCGTTTGGATGGGGTGAGCGGCTAGCCCAAGCTTCGAGCAGCACCAAACGCCGGGGAGTCGGTTTCGCCGCTCACGACTGGGCAGGCGGTAGCGGTGATCCACCTGGCTACGCCTGGATCGAGCTGAACGCCGACGGGACCGCGGACGTCGTGACCGGAACCCAGGATATCGGCTCCGGCACACGGACCGGACTGGCCCAGGTCGCCGCCGAAGAGCTCGGTGTGGCGCTCGACAAGATCGCCTTTCATCTCGGCGATACCGGCACCGGACCATACTCCCCGGTCAGCTCCGGCAGCGCAACTCAAGCAACCATGGGCCCGGCAATACGTGCCGCCGCCGCCGAGGTCAAAGCGCAGCTGCTCGAAGTGGCGTCGGTCATGCTCGAGATCGGCGCGGAGCGGCTCACGGTCCGCGAGGGCCACATCCTCGTCGACGGCGACCCGGAGCGCTCGATCGCCGTCGACGAGGTCACACAGAAGATCGCTCCTCACACCCTACACGGCCGCGGCGCGCGTGGCCCGAACCCCGCCGACAAATCGGTTCGCACCTTCGGCGCGCAATGCGTCGAGCTGGAGGTCGACGTTGAGACTGGCGAAGTCACCCTTCTCCGGATCGTGACATCCCACGACTGCGGGCGGATTGTCAATCCGACGATCGTCGATAGCCAGGTCGTTGGTGGTGTGACCCAGGGAATTGGCTTCGCGCTGACTGAAGAGCGGATCGTCGACAACCGTCTGGGAATCGTGCTCAACCCCAACCTCGAGGAGTACCACGTCCCCACGGTGGCCGATGTCCCGCCAATCGAACATGCCCGGGTCGATGTACCGGACAACGAGGCGAACTCGACCGGGGCCAAGGGGATCGGGGAGCCACCCCTCATTCCGACCGCGCCAGCCATCGCCAACGCCATCTTCGATGCCATCGGCGTCCGCCTGCGCGAGAGTCCGATGACACGCCAGCGCATGATGGCGGCACTGACCGAGCGGAACGAGAAAACACCCGGGAAGGGGACATCGTGAGACCGTTCGACTTCGCCCGACCCAGCTCCATCGCCGAAGCCGTCGCTCTGCTCGAAACTCCGGACACGGCCGGGCCGAATGGAACGCGGCCACTTGCCGGAGGTACCGATCTCCTGACGCTGATGAAGGCCGACCTCTACACGCCGGAACGCCTCGTCGACATCAAGCGGCTGGCGGAATTGGACAACCGGATCGAAGAGGGGCCGGATGGGCTGACCATTGGCGCATTGACGACCCTTGCCCAGCTCGAGGAAGACCCGCGCGTACGGGCGAATTGTCCGGCGCTCGCCGAAGCAGCCGCACTGGCGGCCACACCGCAACTGCGCAACATGGCGACCATTGGCGGCAATTTGCTCCAGCGGCCGCGCTGCTGGTATTACCGCAATCCGCGCATCTCGTGCTGGCTGAAAGGCGGCGAAGATTGCCCGGCACGACCGGGTGAGAACCAGCTCCACGCTCTCTTCGATGTCAGCCCCTGCGTGGCCGTCCATCCCTCGGACCCGGCCACGGCGCTCGTCGCCCTGGACGCCTCAGTCCGGCTGCGCGGCGCGCAAGGAGAGCGGAATCTGCCGCTGGCCGAGTTCTTCGCTCCGCCGACCGAGGACCGGCGTACCGAGAACGTCATCCGAGGTGACGAGCTGATCGTCTCCCTGCACATACCGATGACATCCGGGCACGCGAGGCACCTACCTCAAGGCGATGGACCGGAAGGTCTGGGCATTCGCCCTCGTTGGCGTGGCGGCGGTTGGGCGCATGGATGGAAACCGGATTGAGGATGCACGCATCGTTCTCGGCGGCGTGGCGCCAATCCCCTGGCGGGCTGAGTCCGCGGAGCGGGTCCTCAGGGGCGCCGAGCTTTCCGAAGAGGTCATCGCACGCGCGGCCGAGGCGGCGCTGGAAGATGCTCAGCCTCTGACCCACAACGGCTACAAGATCCCGCTGGCTACAGCCCTCGTGCGCCGGGCTCTGGGATCGCTGATTTCACCACAGGTGCAGTTGTAAAGCGGTCCCCACTCGTCGTGTCTTCCTAAATGCTGCCACCCATCACACGTGTAATCCTTGGTACCGCACCAAATGTCATTCTGAGCCCACAGGCGAAAAATCTCGTCGTTTGCGAGTCGATTCTGTTGCAAGACGAGATTCTTCGTTCCTCAGAATGGCACGTGCTTTGCAACTTGTGCTAATTCAGAGTGGATCGGCTCGATGGACGAGGGAGTTGGCATCCGCATCTGAGTAATCCGTGGATTCCTCTCCCGCGGGCGTGGCGTAGCGCCGAACCATCTCCGGCAGCAGGTCGAGCGCGTGACCATCGACGCTGCCGGCATCGTTCAAGACGGTCGTGGGAACTTGCGAATAGTACGTGCCTGAGGGTACGACGCCACAGCCTCCCCAACGCCGCATGAGAAGGTTTTGCACCAGCACCTCCTCCCCAGAGTGGTACCGTGGCAGCCGCGACCAGAAGGAGAATCCCCCCATCGCCTCGAGTTTCTGACGATCGTAGAGGATGCAGGAGGCGATCCAGGCCACCTTGTATCGCCGCCACGCTCCGGCAGGTAATGATTGGGCGACGTGGTAGAGATTCGCCGCCCGGTGGAGTTGCCAGCGCTCCCACTCCGCCGATCCCGGCTCGACGATCTCCGGGCGTACCGGACCGTCCCAAAACTCGAATCCGTTGTTGCTCCGGCCGCACATCATCTCGGTGCGAAAGACCGGCCGGAAACGCCCCTACGAAGCCGCACTGCTCATCGCGCAGGATTGCCAGCAACCGCTCGATGACCCACGGCTCCATCAGCACGTCGTCGTCCAGGTAGAGAATCGTGTCGGAGGTGGCCTGCCGGAGCAGGAAATCACGCTGCTCGGCGATGCCGTGAGACGGCGGACGGTGATGCCAGTGCGATGGCGCCGCCCCGTTCTTCGATCACTCTGCCCAGTGTTTGCACCACCGGGTCTTCGCTAACAGCGTGCGCACTCTGATCCGCGACGATCACCCGGACATCCGTGATCGTCTGCGTCGCCACCCCGCCAAGGGTCATCACCAGCGAGGCGAGCCGATCGCAGGTCGGTAGAAGGACGTCAACTGTCGCCACGCCGTGCTGTCCCGCCTCAGAAGATCCCCGCGTACAGGGCGCAGGAGCGACAGATGTCAGGTGGCTCATCAGAGGCGAGGCGGTCGCGGAAGGCATTGAAGACGTCGCCGTCCCACACCTGTTGCACTCCATCCGCGAACATGTTGCCCATGTTCGCACGGTCAGGCGTGGAGACCATGCAGCAGGGCATGGCGTCGCCGCTGTAGCTGACGTAGCCGCCAGTCCAGGGCCAGCTGCAGCGCTGGCGACCGGGCGTGCCGGGCGGGTGGACTCGGGGTTGCGTCCGCGGGAGTCGCAGATCGACGCCGAGCGCTGCGGCCGTCTCGCGGGCAAGCCCGAAGAAGTGCTCGACCCGGCTGGGGTCGTCTTCCAACAGCGTCTGCGATTGCACGAATTCACGCATCGGTCCGTAGTGCGCGGGCAGCGACTCCTCTCCGAAGTCGTGACAGAGGTGCTGCACGAACAGCGCCTCCATCTCCCACTCGGCGGCGAACCGGACCAGGTCAGGGAGCTCGTGCAGGTTTTGCCGCATCAGCACCATCACCATGCGCACTCGCGGCAGACCGTGCTCGGACTGGGCGCGGGCAGTCCGTAGCAATCCCAGATTTCTCACCACTTTATCGAGGTGGGAGCGGACCCGGATCCGCTCGTACGTCTCCGCCGTCGCGCCATCGATCGACACGTGGAGGCAGTCGAGACCACTGGCGACGCAGGCCGCCGCTCGCCGCTCATTCAGCAGCGTGAGGTTCGAGTTGGTGGTAACCCGGATGCCTTTGCCCGCCGCGTACGCCACCATGTCGAAGAATCGGGGGTGCATCATCGGTTCGCCCAGCCCTTGCAGATGCAATTCCTGGAGGCCGGTCCAGCCATCGATCAACGACGTGAAATCGTCGAACGCCATGAACGCGAGGGGACCGTAGGGTGGGCCATCCTGCCGGAACTGGATGGCGCACATCTGGCAGCGGAGGTTGCACTGGCCAACGGGTTCGATCTGGAGATAGCTCGGAAGCTGCATCGATGTCCTCCCCGGAGACTTGCCCGTGTGGACCGACTGAACCGCTGTGGTGCAAGATTGATGCCGCACATGGCACCGATCCTGCTCGGTGGCGACCAGAACGGCTTCGATCCGAATCGCGTGTGAATTGGATAGGCCGCTGGATGTACACCCTGGGGATCAACGCGGCATTCCACGACTCCTCGGCATGCCTGGTTGAGGATGGGGTCGTAATCGCCGCCTCCGAGGAGGAGCGCTTTACCCGCATCAAGCACGGTAAGCGGCCTGTTCCCTTCTCGACCTGGGAGCTCCCGTATCAGGCGATCGACGATTGTCTCCGCCAGGCGTCCATCGCATTGATCGACGTCGACCACGTCGCATACGCCTTCGACCCAACCCTGCGCGTTCCCGGATCGCTCGATCGCGCGACATTCACGTTGCCAATCGAACCAAGCGCCAATCCGGTCCCCGCCGGGTGGGAGGCGGCCTGGGATCCGCTCTTCGTGGCCTCGATCGTCAACGCGCCGCGGCATCTCGCCGGTGGCGCCCCGCACCATCTCAAGTCCCGGTTCTCGGGAGCGCGCCCGGACGGACCCTACCGCTGGCATTTCGTCGAGCATCACGTGGCGCACGCGGCCAGCGCGTTTCTTGCCTCGCCATTCGAGCACGCGGCCGTGATGACCCTGGACGGCCGTGGCGAACGGGTGACAACCGCCTATTTTCAGGGATGCGGAACCAATCTCCGGCGCATCGGCGAGGTGGAGATGCCGCACTCGCTTGGCATCCTCTACGAACAGGTCACCGAGTATCTCGGCTTCCTGCATTCGTCCGACGAGTACAAGGTGATGGCGCTGGCCTCATATGGAGAGCCAGCCTATGTCGATGACTTCCGAAGCATCGTCCGCCGGTGGCAGGACGGCGACTACACGATCGCGGCGCCGTGTCTCGAGCAGCGGTTCGGGCTCGCCCGCGTTCGAGGCGGACAATTGGAGCAGCGGCATTTCGATGTCGCTCGCTCCCTCCAGATCGTCCTCGAGGAGACCGTTCTCGACATCGCCCGCTGGCTTCAGACTGCGACCGGCGAACGCGATCTCTGTCTCGCCGGCGGTGTCGCGCTGAACTGCGTCATGAACGCCCGCATCCGTGACGAAGGACCGTTCGATCGTATCTGGGTGCAGCCGGCCGCCGGCGACGCCGGGACTGCCTTGGGAGCGGCACTGGCGGTCGATGCCCGGGAGCGCGGCGCCGACGAGCGCCGGTACCGGATGGATCACGCCTATCTCGGCCCTTGCTACGCTGATGCCGAGATCGAGTCGTTTCTCACATGGGCGAAACTGCCTTTCCTTCGGCTGGAAAACGTCCCGGAGGAGGCTGCCACGCTGCTCGCCGGGGGGAACATCCTCGGTTGGTTCCAGGGGCGCATGGAGTTCGGGCCGCGTGCGCTCGGAGCGCGTTCGATTCTCGCCTCACCCGTTGATCCTGAGATGCAGGCCCGGCTCAACGAGATCAAGGATCGCGAGGACTTCCGTCCCGTGGCGCCGGTGGTCATCGCGGAAAAAGCAGCCGACTGGTTCATCGATGCTGATGATTCGCCGTTCATGCTCTTCGTGAACGACGTCCGGCCCGACCGAGCGGACTTGATTCCCGCCGTTCGCCATGTGGACGGCACCGCCCGCATCCAAACGATCTCCCGCGCGCAGAACCCCCTCTACTACGACCTGATCGCCGCCTTCGAGCGCCAGACCGGGGTGCCGGTACTCGTCAACACCTCGTTCAATACACGAGGGGAACCGATCGTCTGTACTCCCCGCGACGCGGTTGAGTGCTTCTGGACGTCACCGCTCGACGCCCTCGTGATCGGGCCGTATCTGCTCCAGAAGCCAGGGGCTCGCCGGTGACGATCGAGGTCTCGGTGGTGGTTCCGACCTTCAATCGGCCGGACCTCCTCGACCGCTGCCTTTCGGCGCTCGTTACCCAATCGATCGGCCCGAGCTCCTACGAGATCATCGTCGCCGATGACGCGGCATGTGAGACCACCCGCTGTCAGGTCGAGGCATGGCGTAGACGGTGCTCGGCGGCGGGACCGGCTATCACCTACGTGCCGGTGCGCGCGCGGCACGGTCCCGCCGCCGCACGTAACGCCGGATGGCGACAGGCGCGAGGGCCGGTGATCGCCTTCACTGACGACGACTGTGTCCCCGATGGGGGATGGCTTGCGGCCGGCGTCCGGGCGATTCGCGAAGGCGCTACCGGAGTCTCGGGGCGCATCATCGTGCCGCTGCCCAAGGACCCGACCGACTATGAACGCAACGCGGCGGGTTTGGCGACCTCCGAGTTCGTCACCGCCAACTGCTTCTATCGCCAATCGGCTCTCGCGGCCGTAGGTGGGTTCGACGAGCGATTCGCCATGGCCTGGCGCGAGGATGCTGATCTCTGGCTGACCTTCATGGGGCGAGGCGAGCCACTTGTCGCCGCGGAGGATGCCGTCGTCATCCATCCGCTCCGCCCGGCGCCCGTGGGGTGTGAGCCTGCGCCAGCAGCGGAAGAGCCAGTACAACGCGCTACTCTACAAAAAGCACCCGGTGCTCTTCCGACAACGGGTTCAGCCGGGGCCTCCGCGCGACTACTACACGATCGTCGGCTCGATTGCCGGGTTCTTTCTGGGCATCCTGTTGAGGAGGCCGCGATTAGCGGTCGCCAGCGCCGTGATCTGGGCAAAGTTGACGGCGGATTTCATCGCGCGGCGGTTGCACGGTACGTCCCGGCGCCCCAGCCATGTCGCCGAGATGGTGGTGACCTCCGCCCTGATTCCACCGCTCGCCGTCTTCTGGCGGCTGCGCGGTGCAATCGCGTACCGGGTGCGTTTTCTCTAGCCACGTGATAGGACCCTGAACACGCGTACGGGCGCCAATCACCGGGAGTTATCGTCCTCGGTTGGGCCTTCGACCCACTTGCCCGAAGGGTCCTTGTGGTACTTCCGTTCGACGGCGCCCCACGCGACGCGATGGGCGCGGCTCTCGTCGTGGCCGTACTGGTCCCACGCGCTGTTGAACGATTCCTTGTAGATGTCCTGCGCGTGCGCTGGCAGGTGCTCGCGCACGCTTTCAGGGAGGTCGGTGCGACTCTGGTAAGGCATCTTCACCTCCTGTCGGCGGGCTTTTACCCGCTGGCAGCAATCGATGCAAGCCACGTGCCGTTAGCGAGGCTTGGAACTGATCCCGGCGCGGGAATGCCAAGCAATGCGCGTCGCGCCTTCAACCCTCGCTGAGCACTTGCTCCAGCGCGGCGCAGGCCACTGCCACACCGTCTTCCTCTCGAATGCGCCGCCCAACGTCCTCCGCGCGTCGAGCATAGGCGGGAGATTCGAGGATTCGTCGCAGCTCGACCATGGCGCGCTGAGCCGTGTACCGCTGCCGGGGAATGGTGCGGCTGATGCCAAGGCGCTCGACCCGGCGCGCGTTATCTGGTTGGTCGTGGGCGAATGGCACGACGATCATCGGCCGCCCCGATCGCATCGCTTCCGCGGTTGTGCCAATGCCCCCTTGATGAACGATTGCCGCCGCCCGTGGGAAGATGGCGGCGTGCGGGACATAATCGACGGCGAGGACGTTGTCCGAGTCTGATCTCAACCCGACCTCGGCTCCTTTACCGACCAGAAGCACCGCCCGGCGTCCAAGCCGTGTCGCCGCCTCGCAGCTGGCGTCGTAAAACGCGCCGGGAGTCATTACTGCCGAAGAGCCAAGGGTGAAGATGATCGGCGCCGAACCGGCTTCCAGAAACGCTTCGAGCTCAGGTGACAACTGTTCCTCAGCAGGTGAGGTGAGAAAGGGGAAGCCGGTGACGACGGACTTTTGCGGCCAATCAGGTTGCCGCTGGGCGAACAGGGACGAGAACAACGCCAGAGCGAGCCGCGGGGAGTGGCCGTCAAGGAGTGGCACGGCGTCCGTTGGCGGCAAGCCCAACTCCGCACGCAGTGCGTAAAGCGGGGCGAACCACGGCCTGCTGATGCGATTGATGAGCCACCGATATGGCCTCCAGAACCATGGGCGGAGAAACGGGGCTCGCGCGAAGATCGCCGTCTGCGGAAACAGGGGAGGGTCGTACACGGAGAAGAAGATGCTCGGTTGGAGGGCGGTCGAGACCCAGGGGATGCCGCGCAACTCCGCTACCAGCGGCGCGGCGAACGTCAGCGGGTGGGAGACGATCAGATCCGGGCTCTCAGCCGCGCCCATCAGGTCGTCGAACGAGTCTCGCAGTGCCGGCAGTATCCATTCCTGGAGCACCACTTCCGTGCCCCTGCGCTGATCCATGACGCGGCGCATCTTGTCTGGCATCTCCGAGGGATCGGGAATGTCGGGCCGCACGGGATGGACCCCGATACCAAATCCCTCGACGGTTTGCCGGTACGCGGCGCTTGTGGCGATGACGGGCACGTGGCCGCGCTCCTTCAGCCCAAGGGCAATTGCCAGGTAGGGATGAAGATCACCCAGCGAACCAAAGGTCGCCAGCAAGATCCGTTTCCTGTCCGGTGCTGTCGCCTGTCCCGCGGGCACCTCCATCGGATTCCTCATCTGCTTCATGACCGGGATCATGGTCCCGGCGCTGCTTTCAGCATAGACGGCTCACGCAGACCGTCCTCCTTCAGACATGGAGGCCCGCCGTCAAACTTTGGAGCAGTGCGCGCCATGTTATGCTCCCGCCACCTTTGTTAGAGAGTCGCGAAACTCAGACGACGTGGGGCGCTTTGCTGAAGTGATCCACGGTCAGCGCTCTATCTGGCGCCGCTGAGGCAGGAAGCGAGTCGTGAGACGTGAGGAGGAGAACGAGATGACCCGATCCGACCGGGAGCAGCTCCGAAAGCTCGATCGCCGCCAGTTGGTCGCGGGTGCTGCTAGCCTCGGGTTGACCGCCCCATTCCTGGGCCGGGGGATGAGCGCGCTGGCCGCGCCCTCGCTCCAGGAGGCGACGCCAACGCCGACGGCAGGTGGGATCCTCAAGGTTGGTCTGCAATCGGATCCCACCGCCCTGGACCCGCAGAAGCAGAGTCTCACCGCCATCTGGCACGTCATCGAGCACATTTACGACGGGCTGACCCGGATCAAGCCTGACCTGTCGGTCGAGCCCGCGCTCGCCGATGGGTGGGAGATCTCCGAAGATGGCACCAGCTACATGTTCGTCTTGCGCGAGGGGGTCACCTTCCACGACGGCACCCCGCTCAAGGCGAGCGACGTGAAATTCACCTTCGAGCGGCTGGTTGACCCGGAGACGGCATCGACCAGCGCCGCCGAGCTGGCCTCGATGGAAAGCATCGAGGCGACCGATGATCGCACAGTGCTCATAACGCTCAAGGCTCCAGATGCGTCGTTCCTCACGACGCTGGCCGGACCGAGTTGCATCGTCTACTCGGAGGCGTTCGTCAAAGCGAACAACAATGACGTCTCCCAGGTGGCGAATGGCACTGGTCCCTTCAAGTTCGTCGAGTACGTGCCGAACACCCGTATCGTCCTGGAGCGGAACGAGAACTACTGGGAGGAGGGACTCCCGTATCTCGACGGTATCGAGATGACGATCGCCTCCGACGACACCGCCCGCACCGCGGCCGTCGTTACCGGGACGGTCGATTTCATCGAGTACGCGCCGCTGCGCGACATCCCGGCGCTCGAGGCAGATCCCAGCCTGAAGCTAGCCGGCGAATCGAATACCAACATCCGCTTCATTGGATTCAACCTGAGCAAGGAGCCGTTCGACAATCCGCTGGTGCGGGAGGCGATCGCCGCCGTGGTCGACCGCGAAGCGATGCTCGGCCCGACCGTCTTTGGCTACGGCACCCCTACCGAGGTCCTCTTCCCGCCCGATTTCTGGGCAGCCCTGCAAGAGGAGGTAAGTCCTCCGGATCTCGAGCGAGCGAAAGCGTTGATGGCCGAGGCCGGCCTCGCTGATGGGTTCAACACGACCATCACCTCCTGGTCGCAGTACTCGTTCCTGTCAAATGCGGCCGTCGTCCTCCAGGAGCAGTTGCGTCAAATCGGTATCGAGGCTGAGCTGAATCTGGTTGAGAATGCCACAATGGTCGAGCAAGTCTATAACGCACCCACGAGAGATTACGAAATTGCCGTAACCGGCGAAAGCGCCTATGTTGACCCCAACACGCTGATTCTGCAGAACTTCAAGACGGGGGAGAGCAACAACTTCGTCCACTACTCCAACCCCGCGGTCGATGAGTTGATCGACCAGGGAATCGCCTCAACAGATCAGGAGGAGCGGGCTCGCATTTACCAGGAGATTCAGGCGGTCCTGCTGGAGGATCTTCCCTGGATCAATCTCTTCGTCGCCAACCAGTACGAAGCGATGAAGGACTACGTCCAGGGCTACGTCCACATCCCGACCGGCTCCAACGCCTCGTTCCGCACGACGTGGATCGCGGCGGGGTGATAGGTGATGGGTGATACGTGAAGGGTGTTGGGTGACAGGTGAAAGAGAGTTTCGGCTTCTGCTGATATCGCCAGTTGCGAAACTCCTAGCCCTGTCACCCTAACACCCATCACCCTCGTTCACCCTCGTCCATGGCGCAGTACATTCTTCGTCGCCTGGCGCTGCTGATCCCCGTGCTGCTCGGGGTGTCGCTGGTGGTATTCACCCTAGTGCGGTTGATCCCCGGCGATGCCACGTTGCTGGCGATCGGCGTCGACCAGCGGATCACCCCCGAGCAACGTGAGCTGGTCCGGAAGTCGTACGGTCTCGATCAGCCGCAACCGGTGCAGTATGCCCGGTGGATGCAGCACGTCCTCCAGGGTGACCTGGGCACCTCGCTGCGAACCCGCCGCTCGGTCAACGAGGAGCTGCGGCTACGCCTGCCGGTGACGATCGAGCTGACGCTTTTGGCGGCGCTGTTTGGGACGGTACCGGCGATGGCGGTCGGCGTGCTCGCGGCGGTGCGGCGCAACTCGGCGCTTGACTACGCGGCGACCGTCGGGACCCTGATCGGCGTCTCGGTTCCCAACTTTCTGCTGGCGACCCTGCTCGTACTCGTCTTCTCACTCTGGTTGCGCTGGCTGCCGCCCATTGGCTACGTCGAGCTGGCGAAGGACCCCATCGGGAATCTGCGGACGATGATCCTGCCGGCGCTCAGTCTCAGCCTGCCGCTGGCGGCGGTCCTGATGCGCAACACGCGCTCGGCGGTGCTGGAAGTGCTGGGGCAGGAGCATGTCCGGGTGGCCAGGGCGAAAGGGCTCACCGAACGTCGCGTCCTCGGTCGCCACGTCATTCTGAATGCGTCGTTGCCGATTCTGACCGTGGTCGGCATCCAGGTCGCTAGTCTGCTGGGGGGAACGGTCATCATCGAGACGATTTTCAGTCTTCCCGGGATCGGCCGCTACATCTACGAGGCGATCGCCAACCGGGATTACCCCGTCGTGCAGGGCGTGACCATCGTCATCGCCACGATCTTCGTCGTCATCAGCATGACCGTCGACATCCTCTATGCGGTGCTCGACCCGCGGCTGCGGACGCGGTAGATGTCGGCGACAGGGGTAACTCACGGAACCCTCGAACCGGCTTTGGCCAGCCAGGCGGTGCGCCGGTCGCAGCGGCAAAGTCTGTGGCAGAGCATCCGTCATCAGCGGCTGGCTATGACCGGGGCGGTACTGGTCGCCTTTTTCGCTCTGGTGGCGCTGATCGGCCCCGAGGTCGCGCCCTTCGGCCCGACCGAGCAATTCACCGCCGACCGACTCCAGCCGCCGAGCGCCAAGTACCGCTTCGGCACCGACGAATTCGGCCGCGACATCTTCAGCCGGCTCCTCTACGGCGCACGCATCTCGTTCCAGGTGGGAGCCATCGCGGTCGGTATCGCCGGTACGCTCGGTATCCTGCTCGGGCTGGTCGCCGGCTACGCAGGCGGCTGGGTCGACAACGTCCTGACGCTACTGATGGATATCGTATTCGCCTTCCCCGCCATCCTGCTTGCGATCGCGATCATCTCCTTGCTCGGCAACAACCTCACCAATGCCATGATCGCTATCGCCATCGTCTACATGCCCACCTTCATGCGCATCGTCCGCGGCGCGACCCTCTCCGTCCGCCATACCGCTTACGTCGAGTCAGCCGTCTCCCTAGGAGCCTCCACACCCCGGGTGCTGGCCGCGCACGTTTTCCCGAACATCACCGCGCCGCTCATCGTCCACGTCTCGCTGGTCTTCGCCTTCGCCGTGCTGGCGGAGGCCTCACTGGCGTTCCTCGGACTGGGCAACAAGCCGCCGGCTCCCTCGTGGGGCTCGATGGTCAGCGCTTCCTACGGCTTCCTGCAGCTGGCGCCCTGGGCCGCGATCGTTCCCGGCGTGGCCATCGCCCTGGCCGTCCTCGGCTTCAACTTGCTCGGAGACGGGCTGCGAGATGCGCTGGACCCGCGCTCTCGGAGTCTCTAGCTAGCCAGATTGAGTGCGTCGTCACCAGGAACGTGTCGGCCTGGCAACGGGCTCTGCGGTCCATCCTCAGAACGCTGAGGCGTAGGATAGACCCTGCGATTGCTCCGCGGCGTGAGCAGCGAGAAAGCGGGGAGGCCGACGGATGCATGCCGCCTGCTCGAATGCGTACGCCAGCCGGATCAGGGTCGGCTCGCTGTACGGCCTCCCGAGGAAGCTGATGCCGACCGGGCGCTCGAATGCGTAGCCGGCGGGCACGCTGACGATGGGGTAGCCGGCCAGGGCAGCCGGGGTCGAACTGCTCGGCCCCATGCCGTGGTCTCCATCGACCAGATCAATTACCCATGGTGGTTCTCGTGTCGGCGTCACCAGTGCATCCAGTTGGTGCTCATTCATTACGGCATCGATCCCCTCGTGCCGTGACAGGCGGTGATTCTTGGCGAGGGCATCCCGGTAGTGCTGATCCGTCAGCGGTCCCTTTGCCTGGGCCTGAATGACGTACTCCTGGCCGAAGTACCGCAGCTCTTCGTCGGCGTGTTCCTCGTTGAAGCGAATCAGGTCCCCGAGATTCCCTATTGCCTGGTCCCGGCGCTCGGCGAGGTATGCGTTGAGGTCATGCTTGAACTCGTACAGCAGGACTTCCATCTCGCCTGGCTCTTCGAGCAGTGCCTCAGCGGTGGGGATGTCGGCCGGATCAATCACCTCGGCCCCCAGTTGCCGTAGCAGCGCCACCGCCGCCTCGGCGATGGCATCGCTCTTCTCGCTACGCCCCCAGTACACCGAGCGGGGCACCCCGATACGCACCCCGTGCAGGTCTCGAGGGGCGAGGAACTGGGTGTAGTCCTTGATGTCGTTGCGTCCCGTGCTCGCCGGATCTCGGGGGTCGTTCCCGACCAGTACACCGAGCAGTGCCGCGGCATCGGCGACGGTCCGTCCCAATGGGCCAACGGTGTCCTGGCTGTGAGAAATGGGGATCACCCCCGCCCGGCTGACCAGGCCGACAGTGGGCTTGATGCCGACGACAGAGTTTGCGGATGCAGGGCAGACAATAGAACCGTCGGTCTCTGTCCCGACCGCCACACTGGCGAGGCTCGCGGCGATGGCCGTGGCCGAGCCGGAGCTTGAGCCACAGGGCGTGACGTTGAGCACGTACGGGTTGAGACATTGGCCACCGCGGGCGCTCCAACCGCTGGACGAGTGCGGCGAGCGGAAGTTGGCCCATTCGCTCATGTTCGTCTTGCCCAGAAGCACGGCGCCGGCGTCTCGGAGGCGGGTGGCGATGAACGCATCCTGCCGGGGTCGAGAACCCACCAGAGCGAGCGAGCCGGCGGTGGTGAGCATCTGATCGGCGGTGTCGATGTTGTCCTTGAGCAGGATGGGGATGCCGTGCAGTGGCCCTCGCGGCCCGCGTGTTCGCAGCTCATGGTCGAGAGCTTCAGCAATATCCATCGCTTCGGGATTGACCTCGATCACGCTCCGCAGGCGAGGACCGTCACTGTCGAGCGCCTCAATGCGCTCGAGGTACATCCCGACCAGTTCCCGAATCGACATCCGTCCTGAGCGAAGACCTGACCCAAGGTCGGCAATCGTCGCGCCATCCAGTTCTGAAAACGGTCCGATGGCGCCCGGGGCGTCAGGCGAGGAGTCGCTGGCTTCTGGTTGCGGGGACCCTGTGACGCCGGGGCTTTCAGATGAGGTCATTGCTCTTTTCGAGCCTCCAGAGCGAAGTCTGCCAGTGACGAACGGAATCTCATCCCGTTGCTTGGTCCAAAGACTATGGGAGTGACCGCGGGAGAATGCAACCAGACATCAACTGATTGACCGCGGAGTGACGGTTCCCGAAGAGTCAAAGGAACTATCGAGAGGCGTTGCCACGTCCAGGGTCCTCGCTACACACTGACCCTGGAACACGTTGACTCCAATGCGTGGACGGCTAAGGACTCGGTCGATAGTCTGCGCTGCCTACAGGCCTCGAAAGGAGCTACCCATGCGCGTCTCATCATTCACCGAGATCGGAACCGAGTTCATAGAACGGGCTCACCGGATGGTCTGGTGCGACATGGCCACGGTCGGCCCCGACGGCCGTCCACGAACCCGAATCGTCCATCCGATCTGGGAGGGGGACACCGCGTGGATGACGTCCCTGCGCGTCGGCCCAAAAGCCGATGACATCGACCGCAATCCGTTTGTCTCACTCGCCTACGTCAGTGATCCCGTGAAACCGGCCTACGCGGAGTGCGTTGCGTCCTGGGTCGACGATCGTGAGGAGCGCATCGAAATCTGGAAGCAGATCGCCGCGATCCCCGAACCCCTCGGCTACGACACGGAGACGATGTTTGGCAGCTATGACTTCCCCAACCTCACCATACTGCGCCTCAAACCCTGGAAGATCCGCCTGACCGTTGCCGGCGACCTATCGGCGCGGCAAGTCTGGGAGGAATGAGGACCTTGCTGACGACCGTTCCCCCTCCTGCCTCTCGTAGTCTTCGTAGCCTTCGTAACCTTCCATAACGATCGGTCGGCGTGGGGATGCTCCCCACCCTACACCGGGCGAGGAGGTCACCCGGACTCTCCCAAGACGGCTGACTTCCCGCAAGCACGCCGCGAATCACATCGTCCTTGGCATCCGTGTACCCCTGGAACTCTTCTTTTCTGCCGCAACTCCGCCGAATCGAGACAATCGCCGCTGTAGCTCGCCCCTTCAATGATCCCGGTAACCGTTATCTAAGACTGCCCGGCGCACGACCGATCAGGATGCTGAGATCGCACGCGGGAGGGGCGCCAGGAATGTCCATGCTCCAGACGGCCACGTCCCGTTTGTGGCTCGGTCGGCTCGCGCTAGGCGGGACAGTCGCGCTGATCGTCCTTGTCGCCGTCCTGGTGCCGGACGCCGCACACCGCATGTGGACGGAGCTGATCAAACGAGGCGATCCCAATCAATATGACTTCCTGAGCGGGGACCTCGTGACCTTTGCCGACGACGTCGCTCGACCCGACGTGAGTTGTCTGAACATCGTCGTGTCCGGGACCGACGGCGCGACCCCGCTCGCCACGCTCGATGTCTCGAGGAATCTCGCCTGCGCGGATCCCTGTCCGGTGCGATCGATCGACCTCTCACTGTTCTCCCTGGCCGATGCCACCCGGCGCCGCGGTCTGCCTCCATCCAACGCCCTCACCTTGACTCCTGAGACGCCGGTCTGCAGCCAATCAGCGCAGCTACCGGTGCGTCGCAACCCCAACCTCTTTCCCTTCGACGACTATCAGTTGTAGCTGGGGTTGCAGTCATCGATCGCGCTCCCGGATGGCGCCGTCCAGCAGATCACGAAAGCGGACGTCGATGAGATGACATTCCTTACCCTGCAGTCACGCGTGGGCGGTCTTGACATGAACCCGCCGGTCCCCATTGATTCCTGCAGCGTCCACGGCGTGACCGATCCGTTCGGGTTTCTGACCGTGCAACGGCTCGACTTCGAGCGACCCATCTATCAGCACGTGTTAGCCGTGCTCCTCGTGCTGCTGATCTCGACCTCCGCGGCCTTCGCGCTGTTCGTGCGCACCATCAACGAGCTGATGCTCGGCATTGGCGGTCTCATCCTCGGTATCTGGGGGGTCCGTTCGGTGGTCGTGCCATCGGTGCCTTCCCGCGTGAACGTGGTCGACCTGGTCTTGGCCTCCGTGATTCTGGTGCTCCTGGTTGCGCTCAGCATCCGGATCGCGCGCCACGTCTATCGGATGACCCGGGAAACGAGTGCACCTGTAAATCCAGAGGAATCGACGACTGCTGGCGCCGAGGTCCTCAAGTAGGCGCAATAGGTACGACCCACATCAACGAGCGGAAGACCGAGTTCACGATTGTCGATTTCGGTCGTGTTCGATCGATCAGGTGTAGAGGTTGCCAATAGGTGGCCCGGATCGAAGCGACGCGAAGAAAGAGGAGTTCTTGATGACGCAGAAGATCACACCGTTTCTCTGGTTCGACGGCAATGCCGAGGAGGCTGCCAATTTCTATATCTCGGTTTTCCCCAATTCCGAGATCACGGAGGTCAGCCGCTACGGCGAGGCCGCCCCGCGCCCCGCAGGGTCAGTCATGGTCGTCTCGTTCCGGCTCGATGGGCAGGAGTTCCTGGCGCTCAACGGAGGCCCGGAATTCACGTTCAACGAGGCCGTGTCGTTCTCGATCGCGTGCGCTAACCAGGAAGAGGTCGATTACTACTGGGATAAGCTCACCGACGGGGGCGAACCGGGTCCGTGCGGGTGGCTGAAGGACAAGTTCGGCCTCTCCTGGCAGGTCAACCCGACCGTCCTGACGCAGATGCTGCAGGACGAGGACCGGGAGCGAGCAGACCGGGTCATGCAGGCGATGCTGCAGATGGGTAAGATCGACATCGCCAAGCTCGAGGCAGCCTACGCTCAGAAGTAGCGACGGTTGCCGCGCCGAGCCGGTCAGCAGCGTCGTGTGCACCCGGTTCCCAGCCCCCGTTTCAGGGCGCGACCTGTCCCCATTCGGCGGTAGGATGGGTCCGGTCAATGGCACACGTGCTCGGGCTCTGTCCGCCTACGACGCCCGGCACCGCAATTGGCCATCACGCACGCGAGAAGGAGACGAGACGATGACGACGAGTGACGCACCACAGATGCCAATGACGCAGCCCGAACCGCAGGAGGAACACCGGTGGCTGCAGAAGCTCATCGGCGAGTGGACGTTCGACGGCGAGGCGACGATGGGGCCAGACCAGCCCGCGGAGACGTTCACGGGGCGCGAGCACGTACGCTCGCTCGGGGACCTCTGGGTGCTGGCCGAGGGGGAGGGTGAAACGCCCGACGGCGGCATCGACAGATCGGTGATGACCCTCGGGTACGACGCGTGGAAGGCGCGGTACGTCGGCACCTTCATCGGGTCGACGATGCCGCACCTCTGGGTCTACGACGGAGCGCTGGACGCGGCGGGGCGGGTGCTGACGCTTGAGGCCGAGGGTCCCAGCATGGCCGGTGACGGGACGATGGCGACGTACCGGGATGTGATTGAGCTCACGGATGACGACCACCGGGTAATGACGGCGCACGTGCTGGGCAACGATGGGACGTGGCAGCAGTTCATGACGATGACCTATCGGCGGCAGACGTAGCCGCTCGGTGGCGGGAGACCTGCAGTCAACCCAGCTTCTTAGGCGGTGTTGGCGTTGGGCCGCGATGGGGGCACCCGCGCTATGAGGAGGGCGATCATCGCGTCCGCGCCTTCAGCCATAGAGGCGCACGCAGTACCCGAGCTGCTGGCAGGCAGGGAATCACTCTCGCATGCCGCCTCAATCCGCCGCCATTGCCACCACGTCGTCAGCCGTGAAGCGCAGCACCACCAGTTCATGACGTAGATGTTCTGAATATGGGGGTGAAGGGCGAGCTATGGGAGAAGCTCTCCGAGGGCGGAGAGACCAGCCAGTGTGGTTGGCTGAAAGACAAATTTGGTCTGTCATGGCAAGTCATTCCCTCGATCCTGGGGGAGTTGCTGCAGGATCCGGATCCTGAGCGAGCAAACCGAGTCATGCAGGCAATACTGCAGATGACAAAGATCAATATCGCCAAGCTCCTGCACGCCTACGAGCAGGCGTAGGTCGAGAAGCGCGTTATGATGTGCTATTGACCAAGGCATCTCGTTGACCCCGTCGTGCGGACGGGGAAGCGCATGCCTGATGTAGCGTTAAAATCCCCAAGGTCTCGAGCGACCCAGCACGAGCGGAAGGCATCCCGATACAGGGCGCGCACATAAAAATGCGCGCCCTGGGTTTCGAAAGTCAATCAAGTGACCCGTCTCAATCCGGATCAGCGGTACGTGGTCGCGGCCGTCTACGTGGCAGCGATGCTGATGAACACCCTCGACTCAACAATCGTCAATGTGGCGCTCGTCACCCTGGGTCGCGAATTCAACGTGCCTCCGGTCATGACCGAGGCGGTTGTGGTCGCCTACCTCGTCAGCCTGGCGGTTTTCATCCCGGCTTCTGGTTGGCTGGGCGATCGCTTCGGCACCAAGCGTGTCTTCCTCATCGCGCTCGCCCTCTTCGTCGGTGCCTCGGCCTTGTGCGGACAGGCGCGAAGTCTGGAGCAGCTCGTCGCCTTCCGGGTGCTACAAGGGGCCGGCGGCGGACTGCTCACCCCGGTCGGCATGGCCATGCTCTACCGCACCTTCCCACCTCAAGAGCGCATCGCGGTTGGGCGCATCCTGATGTTCGCCACGATCCTTGGCCCAGCCTCAGGTCCCGTCCTCGGTGGATTCTTGATCGAGCACCTCTCCTGGCGCTGGGCGTTCTACGTCAACATCCCGGTCGGGCTCCTCGCCTTCGCCGTCGGGTTCCTCTTCCTGCGCGAGCATCGCGAGTCCGCACCGGGGCGCTTCGATCTGCCGGGTTTCGTGTTGGGCGGCGCCGGTCTCGGTCTGGTCATGTATGTCCTGAGCGAGGGTCCGCAACGCGGATGGACGTCACCCGACATTGCCGGGAGCGCAATTGCCGGGGCCATCATCCTGGCGACTTTCGTCGCCGTCGAGCTCCGATCGTCCGCGCCGATGGTCCAGCTCCGGCTGCTTGGCAACCGGCTCTTCCGCACGACCCAGGTCACCTCTTTCTTTGCCTCGGCCGGTTTCATCGGCATCCTCTTTCTCGTTCCACTCTTCCTCCAGGAGGCGCGGGGCGCCTCGCCGCTCGAGGCCGGGCTGACTACGTTCCCCGAGGCATTAGGGGTGGTCGTCTCAACCCAGGTCGTGGCGCGTCTCTATCCGCGGGTCGGGCCGCGACGCCTGATGGCCGGCGGGCTGGTTCTGATGGCCACGGCAATCGTGCTCCTGGCCCTGGTCGGGTTGGACAGCGGTCCCTGGGTGGTGCGCGCGCTGATGTTCACGATCGGAGCGGGCATGGCCAATGTCTTCCTCCCCAATCAGGCGGCAAGCCTGGCTACGATCTCGCGGGCGGACACTGGCCGTGCGACGACGATCGCCAACGTCCAGCGCCAGGTTGGAGCCGCCGTGGGTGTCGCCGCGCTGGGAAGCGTGCTCGCCGCGGTTGATGCGATTGGTGGACACTCATCGGGTTTCACGGCCTACCGAGTGGCCTTCCTGGTAGCGGCCGTGCTCGCCCTTATAGGGGCCGTGTCAGCTCTCCGTGTCCCGGACGACGAAGCGGCAGAGACGATGCAGGTCCGCGCGAAAAGATCTCAGCGAGGCGATCTACAGGCCGCGGAGGCCAGCTGATTCTCTCCCTGCTCCAGTCGCGCCTGCCTCTCGTAGCCTTTGCAGCCTTCGGCAGCTGACGACCCCTAGCCGCCGCTCTAATAGATGCCGCCCAGGCGCAGCCAGCGGAAGCCGAATCCATTGAGACGTACCCGTTGGGTCTTCGCGTCCAGCGGCTCGTAGCGGCGGTCGGCCAGGAGGTCGGTGGTCGTCGCGATCTCCCGCTCGGTCAGATCGAGCGGGATGGTCTGGCGGTCGGGCGAGAGGTTGTTCAGCACCACGACCGCGCTCTCATGCTCGGGATCGTCGTAGCGGAGAGCGAGGATCGCGTCGTTTCCGGTGTCGATCACCCGACATCGTCCTGCCCCGATCTCGGGGCACTCCCGCCGCGTCCGGATCAGCACTACCAGCCAGTTGAGCAACGAGTCCGGATTATTGCGCTGCGCGGCGACGCTGACTCGCTGGAAGCCGTAGTCACCCTCGGCCAAAATCGGCCGCACGTAGCGATCTGTTGAAGCAGTCGAAAAGCCGCCGTTGTCGTACGGCGTCCATTGCATCGGCGCACGCGCGCTCAGACGCCCGGGCAGCGCGGGCTGCTCGCCCATGCCGATTTCTTCGCCGTAGAAGAGCATCGGCGCCCCCGGCAAGGCGAAGAGCACGCTGTAGGCGAGGCGGATGCGAGCTTGATCGCCGCCGAGCATCGGCGCCAGGCGTCTGCGCAAGCCACGCCCGTAGATCTGCAACTCGGGCTCGGGACCGAATGCAGTAAACACCTGCTCCCGTTGGTCCCTGGTCAGCCGCGAGAGGTTCAGCTCGTCGTGGTGGCGCAGGAAATTCACCCACTGACCACTGTCCGGGATGGTCGGTAGCTGCTGGATGCCGAACATGATCGGGTCGGCGCTCATTTGGGCCAGACCGAGAAAGAGGTAGCGGTTAAGCGGAAAGTTGAACAGCGCCTGCAGCTGGTTGCCGCCGCCAAAATAATCGGCGATCGTGCTCAGTCCTTCGTCGACCTCGCCGAGCAGAATCGCGTTGCCGGTGCGGACGGTGGTGAAGTCTTTCAGCTCCTGCAGATACTCGTGCGCGGGTTCCAGGTCCGCTGCGGCCTCGATTCCGGTCAGATTGATCAGGAAGGGCGCGGCGTCTATGCGGAACCCCGCGACACCAAGTTGCAGCCAGAGCCCCATGATCTTGCGGAACTCGTCCCGCACCTTCGGATTGGCGAAGTTGAGATCTGGCTGGAACTCGTAGAAGTGGTGCAGATACCAGGCTTTCGCCTGCTCGTCGTAGGTCCAGATTCCTTTCTGCTCACCAGGGAACACCACCTGGTCGCTGGTGTCGCCCGGGTCGTCCTCCCGCCACACGTAGTAGTCGCGGTAGGGTGATGCAGAATCCTGGCGAGCTGCCTGGAACCAGCGGTGCGCGTCCGAGGTGTGGTTGGGTACCAGGTCGATTATGACGTGGATGCCCCGTTCTTTCGCCTCGATCACGAGCTCGCTGAAGTCGGCCAGGGACCCGAGCCGGGGATCGACGGCACAGTAATCGGCGACGTCATAGCCGTCGTCACGATTTGGCGACGGATAGAAGGGCATCAACCAGAGGCAGGTCACGCCGAGACCGGCTATGTAATCGAGTCGCCGCGTCAGCCCCGTGAAGTCGCCAATTCCGTCACCGTCGGAATCGGCGTAGGTCTCGACGTCCAGACAATAGAAGATGGCGTTCTCGTACCACTGGTCACGCAGCCCCATGCACGCTCCTTGCTCTTGCGGTGCCCGGCACATCCGGGAGAGCACGCCAGAGGTTTGACGGCTCGCTTGGGCGGGCTTGCATCCGGCATGCCATCCGCGACGGGTAACTGGTGTTCGGAGGAGAGCCTGGCACGCAAGTTGCCGTCCCGGGCCAGGGGCGTGAGAGGGACGGGGTCGCGAATTGGACTCCCACGGCTCGCGCGCCAACGCACGTCGCGCCTGGAGGACGCATGCCGACGATCGGGTATCACGCATCCCACGAGCAGTTCGCGCCGAGCGAGATGCTCGACTGCGTCCAGGCCGCCGAGAGGGCCGGCTTCACCGCCGCGATGTGCTCGGACCACTTCGCGCCCTGGAGCGAGCGGCAGGGGCACTCCGGGTTCGCCTGGTCGTGGCTGGGAGCCGCTCTGCAGGCGACGTCGCTCCCTTTCGGTGTTGTCAATGCCCCGGGGGACCGCTATCACCCGGCGATCGTCGCCCAGGCCGCGGCCACCCTGGCCGAGATGTTCCCTGGTCGCTTCTGGATCGCGCTTGGCAGCGGGCAGGCGATCAACGAGCACATTACCGGCGCGCGCTGGCCGACCAAGGCGGAGCGCAATGCGCGCCTGCGGGAGTGCGTCGACGTCATCCGCGCCCTGTGGGCCGGCGAGACGGTGACACACCACGGCTGGATCCACGTCGAAGAGGCCAAGCTCTGGAGTCTGCCGCCGCAACCGCCGCGCATCATCGGACCGGCACTGAGTGAGGAGACCGCCGAGTTCGCGGGTGCGTGGGCGGACGGATTCATCACCGTCAACGCGACTCGTTCACAGCTCGAGAAGCTCGTTGAGGCATTCCGGCGCGGCGGCGGTGAAGGTAAGCCGCTCTACCTGCAATGCCACCTCTCCTACGCCGGGACCGATGAGGAGGCGCGCGCCAACGCCCACGACCAGTGGCGAGAACCGATTTTCCCGGGCTTCGTCAACGAGCACCTGCGCACACCGCGGCAACTCGAAGCGGCCGCTCGCTTCGTGCGCCCGGAGGACCTCGATCCGCACGTCCGCATCGCCGCCGACGTCGAGCGGCACCTGGAGTGGCTGCGAGGCGACCTGGAGCTCGGCTTCGAGCAGATCTACCTGCACAATGTCGGGCGCAATCAGCAGGAGTTCATCGAGATCTTCGGCGAGCGGGTGCTGCCGGAGTTGAGCTGAACCCGAACCGGTTTAGCTCAGAAGACCTCCAGGGCACTCTTCATCGGCCACTTCCCCGGACGACTCCCGAAGCCTACAGAGCCGCGCTCAGCACCTTGTTGACCGCCGCGATGATCTCTGCCACGTTCTGGTCAGAGAGATCCGGACTGACATCCAGATTGACCGCCCGTCCCAGGAGATCGAGCGTCCGCGGGCACATGTCCGGTGAGTAATCGACGTTCCCTTCGTGCCAACGCCACGGTCCCCCGTGCGCCGACCAGGTCCGTTGTCCGAGAATCGGCGACCAGTGGGCATAGACGTGGTAGTCGACGTCATCGGGGCGGTAGACCACAAAGGAGTCCACCCCTTCAGCCTCGAGCGCCTCGGCGATGAAGATGGCTCGTTCAGGAGTGGGAAGGAAGAATATGAGAGCAATGCCGGTGTCCCCATCCGGGTCGTTGATACGGCGGAATTCGATACCCAGCTGACGAGCGACTCCGGCGATGCCGTCCTTGATTTCGGCCTTGCGTCGTCGCATATCGCGCAACAACTCATCTAGACGGCCCAATTGGACGAGGGCAACGGCACCTTGCAGCTCCGACATACGGAAGTTGATACCGGGCAGGATCTCGTCAGCGGGGATCTTGTTGCGGTGCCCGCCGACAACGTCGTTGTACATCAGGACACGGCGCAAGATGCCATCGTCGTTGGTCGTCACCATGCCGCCTTCACCACAGGTGATGATCTTGTTGAATTGGAGGCTGAAGGTGCCCACGTCGCCGATGCTGCCTAGTCGCTGACCGTGGTAGCTGCCACCGTCGGCCTGGGCAACATCCTCCAGAACAGGCAGCTGGTGCTCGCGCGCGATGGCCATCAGCTCATCCATCTGGCACGGGGCGCCCCGCAGGTGAACCGGAATGATTGCCTTGGTAAAGCGGGAGATCTTGCGCCGCACGTCCGCTGGGTCGAGGGTCAACGATTCGTCCACTTCGGCCAGGATGGGCACAGCCCCCATGGCCACGACCGCTGAGGCTGTCGCGATCCAGGTGTAGGCCGGGACGATCACCTCGTCCCCCGGCCCCACCCCCAGGCCGGCCAACGCGCACATCAGGGCGGCGCTACCTGAGCTCACCGCCGCGGCGTGCTGGACTCCCATGACCGTGGCGAACGCATCTTCCAGATCGGATACCCAGGAGCGACCCGGTTGCGGACCGTAGTAGCGGAAGAGGCGCTTGCTGCGCAGCACCTCGAGCACGGCTTGCTCTTCCTCGCGGCCGATCCGCAAGCCACCTGGGTACATCCGCGGCAGCGGGCTCGTCACCGCCGGCGTCCCGCCTTCGATCGCAAGCCTCGTCGCTTCAGCCACTCCAGCCATGCTGTCCTCTCTCCCTAGCACACGCAGAACGACCGTTTGCCTCACGCTGTCCACGCCGTCCTTGTGCGCCCATGAACCAACACGGCGCAGCGTGGCGTAGCTCGCGCTGGTCCCAGGAACGCCGTGCTCGCCACCTCCTTACCGCGATCTCGCCGCGGCCCATCGTTCCGACGCGGAGCCGATTCAACACGTTTCTACTGCGCTTTGCGCCGGGCAAATCTGTAACGCCGCGGGCTCCAAGTCGATGACAGTCGCACTGGATCCTGCTGCCTGCCCGTGCAAGCCGGTGAACGCGATCCGCAGACGTTCACGCAATCGGCGCCACCGCCTGATCCTGTCCGGGTCCGTAAAGATGACAGCGTACCCAGTGCCGGGGAGCGATCGTCTCCACACCCGGCATGAACTGGCGGCAGATGTCCATGACCCGCGGGCAGCGAGGGGCAAATGGGCAGCCCGGTGGCGGATCGATCAGCGAGGGCGGTTCGGCGCGGGCCCGGGCGTGCCGGGTCCGGCGGGCGCGGGGGTCCGGCACGGCCGAGAGCAGAAGCTCTGTGTAGGGGTGCGCCGGGGAGCGGATCAGATCGTCGCCACCCGCGCCCTCGACCATGCGGCCGGCATACATGACGATCGTCTCGTCGGCGATGTAGCGAGCGCTGGCGATGTCGTGGGTGATGTAGAGGTAGGCGATGCCACGCTCCTGCTTGAGTCGCTCCATCAGGTTGAGGATGCCCATCCGGATCGAGACATCCAGCATCGAGACCGGCTCGTCGGCCAGCATCACCGCTGGGTCGACGGCCAGGGCGCGCGCGAAGGCAACCCGCTGCCGCTGGCCACCGGAGAGCTCGTGCGGAAACTTGTCGACGAAGTCTGCGGCCGGAGTCAGCCCAACCGCCTCCAGCAATGAGGCGACCTGCTCGCGCCGTTCGGCCCCGCCTCGCGCCTTGGCGTGGACGCGCAGCGGCCGCTCCAGGTGGTAGCCGATGGTGTGGACCGGGTTGAGGGAGGCGAAGGGGTCCTGGAAGATCATCTGGACGTCGGCCCGGTAAGCAAGCGACGCCGACCGCGGCTCGCTCTTCAGCACGTCGCGCCCGTTGAGGACGATCTTGCCCGCGGTCGGCTCGATCAGCCGGGCGACGAGCCGCGCCGTCGTGCTCTTGCCGCTTCCTGACTCTCCGACCAGCGCGGTGACTCTCCCTCGATCGAGCGTGAACGAGGCATCCTCCAGGGCGTGGACCTGCGACCGCCCAAACCAGCCGCCGACCGGGAAACGCTTGCTCAGCCCGCGGACCTCCAGCAGTGGCGGTGGGGTCTTGTGCCCGTTGGCCCCGGCCGGTTGTCGTTCGACGTCACGCATCACGAGCGCACCTGATCGCTGCTTATCGTCGGGTCATAAGAGATGGCAGGCCACGAGGTGGTCCGGGCTCGTCTCGCGCAATGCCGGCACGACCCGGGTGTGCATCGGACGCACCAGCGAGCACCGCGGGTGGAAGCGGCAACCTGAGGGCGGGTGCAGCATATCCGGCGGCGTGCCGGGGATGCCGGTCAGGCGTTGCTTTTCTCCGGTCAGCGCCGGGAAAGAGCTCATCAGACCCCGCGTGTACGGGTGCTGCGGCGCTTCGAACAACTCCTGCGCCGCCGCCTGCTCGACGATCTGGCCGGCGTACATGATGGCGATGCGGTCGGAGAACTCAATGAGCAAGGACAGGTCGTGGGTGATGAACAGGATCGAGAAGCCGAACCGCACTTTCAGCTCCTCGATCTGCTCCAGGATCTCCTGCTGCACGACCACGTCGAGCGCCGTCGTCGGCTCGTCCATGATCATCAGCGGCGGGTTCAGGGCCAGCGCGATGGCGATCACGGCCCGCTGTCGCATACCGCCCGAGAGCTGGTGGGGATAGGCGTCGAGGCGTCGCGCTTCGATACCGACCACGTCGAGCAGGGCCGCCGCCCGCTGGCGCGCCTCGCGCTTGCCTACCACCTCGTGCGCCAGGATCGTATCCACGATCTGATCGCCGATCGTCATCACCGGATTGAGCGCGTTCATCGCGCTCTGGAAGACCATCGAGACCTCGCGCCAGCGGAAGCGACCCAACTCGGCGTCGCTCATCGCCAGCACGTCCTGGCCGCGAAAGCGGACCTCGCCGCCGGTGATGACCGCTGGCGGATGCAGGATGCGGGTGATGGCGTGGGCGACTGTCGACTTGCCGCTGCCTGACTCCCCGGCCAGACCGAACACCTCGCCCGGTTTGATCGACAGCGAGACGCCGTCGACGGCACGGACGGGGCCGCGTGCCGTCAGGTACTCGACCTGGAGATCCCGAATCTCGAGCAGAGGCGCCTGCTCGGACTGGGACGCCGCCCCATGAATAAGCCGCGCCGATGCCGCACTGGTCATTGCGGGATCTCGACGCGACCGACAGCAGAGAATCGAGACCGTTCAACCCTGCACGCAAACCCCGTGTCATTCTGAGCGCCAGCGAAGAATCTCGTTCGCCACACATGAGTGCGAGATTTCAGACGAGATCCTTCGTTCCTCAGGATGACACGCCGAGGTGTCGCTACTCTAGCCGGCATGGCTCACCACCGGCGTCGCGCGGCTGCTCGCTCGCCCGAAGGGGAGGCGCTTCAGAATGCCGGTCGTCTCCCGATTGGCGCGCAGCCGCGGGTTGGTGAGCTCGTCGATGGCGTAGTTGACGAGGGCGAAGGCGAAGGCAACCAGCGCGATGCAGGCGCCGGCCGGGACGAATGTCCACCAGGCTCCGGTGAGGAGACCAGCATTGTTCGCGGCCCAGTAGAGATTGGTGCCCCAAGTCACGGCGCTCGGGTTGCCCAGTCCGAGAAACTCGAGCGCCGCCAGTGCGCCGATGGCGAAGATAGTTGAACCGAGATAACTGGCGACGACGATCGAGAGCATGTTTGGCAGGATTTCGGTGAGGATGATTCGCGCCCCGCTTTCGCCGCCGACTTTTGCTGCGGCCACGAAGTCTTTCGTTCGCAGCGACAGTGTCTGCGCGCGCATAACGCGTGCCGGCCAGGCCCAGCCGGTCACCGTCAGGACGAGGACGAAGTAGAGAAAGTTGCCGCTGCCGAGGAACGCGGCGAGTACAACGAGGAGCGGCAGGCTGGGGATGATCAGGAAGACGTTGGTCACTAACGAAAGGAGATCATCGACGATTCCGCCGAAATAGCCCGCGCTGATCCCGACTATGATGCCGATGAGCGTGGTTAGCACGCCAACCATAATCCCGACCGAAAGCGTGACGCGTCCCCCCCAAACTGTTTGCGCGAAGACGTCCTGGCCCGTGCCCGAGGTGCCGAAGAGGTGCTCCGCCGACGGCGGCAGGTGGGGTCGGGCGACGAAATCGGTTGGATCACCCGGGGCGATAACGGGTGCCAAAATGGCGACCGCGGCGAAGAGAACGAGAATGATGATGCCGGCAGTCGCCTTGCGGCTCCGCCGTACCGCCTTCGTCCAGCCCGGCAGCACGAGTGCCGATCGCTGATCCGTCAGGGGCATCGCCTGGCCGGCATCGGTTATCTCCACCGCCAGGCTCACCGGCCGGTCTTGCGCTTCGACCTGCATCGCTGTCGCCTCCGAGCCGCTTATCCGGATTGTGGAGTCATACCTGAATTGTCCCTATGACCCGCGCACGCGCGGATCGAGTCGCACGTAGAGGATGTCGACAATGAGATTCGCGGCTAGCACGGTAAAGGTAATCATCAGGAAGATCCCCTGCATAAGGGGGTAGTCGAGGTTGCGCACCGCCGTCAGCAGCTGATAGCCGAGCCCGGGATAGGAGAAGACGGTCTCGGTCACCAGTGCGCCGCTGATG
Source organism: uncultured Chloroflexia bacterium (assembly GCA_963751075.1). GTDB lineage: Bacteria > Chloroflexota > Chloroflexia > Thermomicrobiales > UBA6265 > JACCXM01. The sequence continues at coordinate 288,289 of CAVVTE010000019.1, forward strand.
ACGAATCCGAGCGCCATGCCGAAAGCAGTGATGTTCGGCAGGAGCGCGTTGCGCGCCGCGTAGGAGAACATGATGCGATTCTGGGGAAGTCCCTTTGCTTCCGCCATGGTGATGTAGTCCTCAGCGAGGACGGCGATCATCGTATTGCGCATGCCGAGCATCCAGCCCCCGATGGCGACGAGGAGGATCGTCCCGGCTGGAAGAACGAGGTGGTAGGAGACACTGCCAATGAACTCCCAGCTCCAGGATGGCATGAGGCGGTCGGAATATGCGTGATTGAGCGGGAAGAGCTTCCAGCGAAAGCTGAGGAAGAAGAGCGCCATCGACGCCAGCCAGAAGTAGGGAAACGAGCCAACGAACAATAGCAGCGGGGGCAGGACGGAGTCCGTGAACCCGCCGCGGCGCCAGGCGCCAAAGATGCCAAGGAGGCTTCCCAGCACGAAACCGAGCACGGTCGCAACCACTCCCAGCAGTAGCGTCCACTGCAGGCTGGTGGCTATGACTTGGATGACAGGCGCCGGAAAGGAGCTGATCGAGATCCCGAAGTCGCCGCGCAGGGCGTGGCTCAGGTAGGTTCCGTACTGCTCGAGCAGCGGCCCTTCGGAGAGACCGAAGGCCTTGCGCATGGCGTCGATCTGTTCCGGCTGCAGTTGCCCCCGAAAACGGGCAAACATCGCCGAGGCGGGGTCGCCCGGCATCAGCCGGGGCAAGAAAAAGTTGAGCGTCAGTGACGCCCAGGCCGCCAGCAGATAAAACCCGATGCGGCGAACGAGGTAACTCACGGGCCGCTCCTACAAATCGCTGGTGGAGCGCCGAACGCTCATACAGTGTATCGAAGCCGAGCCAACGATGGAGGCACTTGCCCAGATCGCGCCGCGGCCTTGCCCCTCTCCCAGCGCACTGGGAGAGGGGTTGGGGTGAGGGCTACTCCTCCGGCCGCGGTTTGATCGTGGTCAACTGGATAAGTCGCTCCGGGTTCTCGTACCCCGCCAGGAGCGCGTACGGGTTCTCCTCACTCGGAAAGTCGATGAAGCGCATCGTGTTGAACTCGCCCCAGTCCGGTCCAGGGAAGATCGGGATAAGGGGAGCGTTTTCGACAAAGATCATCTGCAACTGGTCGGCGATGGCCTGCTGCTCATCGGGATCGGCGGTGGCGGCGAATTGCTCGAGCAAATCGTCGGCCTCGGGATTCCCATAGCGATGGAAATTCTGGGCTGCCGCCTCGCCAACGGGCACGACCATCACGCTCCCCATGACATTCCGGTAGTAGGTGTACGGGGTCGGGCCGACGCCACCGGACCAGATCTGGAGGTCGAAGTCGCCCTTCGATAGCCGGTCGTAGAAGGCGGCGTAATCGTAGGTCTGCACCGAGGCAGTAATGCCCACTTCCTCAAGATTCTGGGCCATGATCTGGCAGGAGGCAACCCAGTCCGACCACCCGGAGACGACGTTCAGATCGTAAGTCATCGGTGTGCCATCGGGCAGCACGCGGGTATCGCCTTCCCGGGTGAGACCGGCGGCGTCGAGCAGCTCGTTCGCTTTGGCCACATCGCGCGTGACCCACTCTGCTCCCGCCGTCACCGCCTCTTCGCTGCGCCAAGTGGCATTGGCGTCGCTGAGACCCGTGGCATCGGCCGGGCGGGTGTAGTCGAACATGGCGACCGTGACGATCTGCTCGCGGTCTATCGCCATACTGAGCGCCTTGCGCACGTTCACGTCGTCAAAGGGTGCGCGGGTGGTGTTGGTGTAGAGGTGGACGGTGGCGCCAACAGGTGGGAACCAGTAGTGGAAGTGCTCCGGGTCCTTGGCGACGTAGACGTTCTCGATATCGGGCACGAAGTTCGAGGCCATGTCGATCTCGCCACTGACCAGCGCCAGGTTCGCCGCATCGTTGCTTGGGTAGACCGGGGCCCGGAAGCCGTCGATGTATGGCTTGCCCTCCTGCCAGTAGCTCGGATTCTTGTGAATTTCGTAGTACTGCGGCTGAAAGGTTCCGATCTCGGTGAACGGTCCGGTGCCGACCGGGTTCTCGTTCAGATTGCTGACGGGATCGTCGATCTCCGCCCAGATGTGCTCCGGCACGATGATCTGCTCGCCAATGTCGTAGAGCGCGGGGGTGAAGACCTGATTGAAATTGACGACGACGGTCGTGTCGTCCGGCGCGTCGACGCTATCGACGTATGGCAGCACGCCGCGCACTCCCTCGGTGCCGGGCAGCGCTTCATGTTCGATCATGTAATCGAAGGTGAACTTGACGTCCTTGCTAGAGAAGGGTTCCCCGTCGGACCAATTGATCCCTTCATGCAGCGTGAAGGTGATGGCGGTATTGTCGTCGCTGAACTCCCAAGCGGTCGCCAGCCAGGGCACGATCTCGCCGGTCATCGTGTTGTAGATGACCATCGGCTCGTAGATACCGCCCTGGGTCGGCCAGATGACCGAGTTCGGATCGAGGAACGGATTGAAGTTGCGGATCCAGGTCGGTGGGTTCTGGTGCGAGATGGTGACCAGTTTGAGGTCGCTCTCTTGAGCTCGCACCGGCTCGACCCGGGAGAGGACCGCACCGGCGGCAGTCGCTGAAAGACCGAGCGCTCCGGCGGTTTGCATGAGCCGGCGCCGATCCAGGTGGTAGGTCGTAAGGTGGCGGGCAAGCTCGTCAAATGGTTCGAATGCCATTGCTGCGTCTCCTCCTTTGGATCCGCTTTTGTCGCCGGCTCCGTAGCCGGCGCATCCCGGGCGGTCTCTGATGGCCGACCTGCTACTCGAAATAGACGGCGCTCCTTCCCACCCTGTCGTCCAATCGTCGCTGGTTGCGACTATGCGATCGACAGAACGGTCTCGGTCTCCACACCTCCTCCCTCGTCGACGGTGGTCACAGCGCATCCGCATGACCGCCGTGTCGTCAGCTCCGTTGGCAAGAATCGTTGCATGGGCGCGCGATCCGGGTCGTCGATCAACGACAGCAGCATGCGCACCGCCTCGCGACCGAGATCGGCGACGGGTTGGGTAACGGTCGAGAGCGGCGGTTGCGTATCGACACCTTCGGCCAACCCATCGAATCCCATCACCGCGATGTCGCCAGGCACGCGCAAGCCCGCCTCCTGAATCGCCGCCATGGCGCCGAACGCCAGCGCGTCGCTGGCGGCGAAGACGGCCTCGGGTACACCCTTCCCGTTCTGGAGCAACCCCTGCATTGCACGGTGACCGCCCCGTTGCGTGAATTCGGCGAAGACGACCCGTGACGGCTCGGGTGGCACCGCCGCCTCCTGCAGCGCGGTCACATACCCGGCATGGCGATCGATCGAGGCGATCAGATGTGGCGGGCCGCAGATCATGGCGATCCTGCGATAGCCATGACCGAGGAGATGGGCGACAGCTCCTTGCGCCGCGCCGCGGCTATCGACGTCGACGAAACTCACCTTGGCCCCGGGGTGGCGTCCCACGAGGACGAAGGGGATGTGGTCCGCTTGCAGACGCGGCACGAGTGGATCGTCGACGGCAGTGACAGGCGAGGACCAGACCGTCGACGTGCCGGCCGCGAATGACGCGCCCATAGAGCTGATCGATGGCGTGACCATCAGGTGAGGTGTCCATCAGCATCGTCAATGTGTGGTCGGCCGCGTTACAGGCGTCAGCGGTCCCCTCGATCAGGATTGGATAGAAGGGGTCGGTGAAGAGGCCGCCGACCGATTTCGAGACCAGGAGACCAAGGACGCGCATGCGCCGGGAGGCCAGACTGCGCGCGGCCGCGTTTGGGTGGTAATCGTGGTCGCGGATGACATCCTGAACACGAGTGCGCGCGGCGTCGCTGACTCGGCGGTCGCCATTGACCACGCGGGAGACGGTGGATCGAGATACACCGGCGAGGCGAGCGATCTCCTCGAGCGTCACGGCGTTCTCCACTCGGGGTCGGACGCGTGCGAAACGAGCAATGCCCAGGACGGGGCCGCAATAGTTTGTGGGAGCGCTCCCATGGCTTTTCGTCAGGGTATCACTGAATTCGGCCCTGTCAATACCAGTGGTGATCGGCAATGACACAGGCGTCTGGCTCCGGGGTGGCGTTGTGCGAAGATCGAGGGCAGATGTTGGATTCACGACTCGAGGAGGATGAACGAGTGAGTGTGACGTTTCCAGTCCAGGATGGGACGAATTCCTTCCGAGGGTACGAGACCTGGTACCGCTTCGTCGGGGCCGGTGAAGAACCCGGGAAATTCCCACTGGTCTGCCTCCACGGCGGCCCTGGCGCCGCGCACGACTACCTGGAGTCACTGCAGGCGATGGCGGATACCGGCCGCCGGGTCATCTTTTACGACCAGCTCGGTTGCGGCCGGTCGAGTATTCCGGAATCGATGCCTGAAATGTGGACAGTTGTCCTCTACGTCGAAGAGCTGAACGCTCTCCGTGAAGCACTGGGGCTCGATCGCATCCATCTCCTGGGGCAGTCGTGGGGGGGCATGCTGGGGATGGAATACGCCCTTACCCAGCCGCGTGGGTTGGAGAGTCTGACGGTCGCCAGTTCACCGGCGAGCATGATCCAGTGGGTCGAGGAGGCGAACCGTCTACGGGAGGATCTGCCCCCAGATGTGCAACAAGCTCTGCTCCATCATGAGGCGGCAGGGACTTTTGACAGCCCCGAGTACAAGGCCGCCATTGATGTCTTCTACGCGCGGCACGTCTGCCGGGTCGATCCCCGGCCGGAGTATGTGCAGCGCTCCTTCGCCGCGATCGATCGCAATCCAGAGGTCTATCACACCATGAACGGGCCGAGCGAGTTCCACGTGATCGGCACGCTGAAGAACTGGGACATCATCTCCCCGCCTGGGCGAGATCCGTGTCCCGACGCTGGTGACCTCCGGGCGCCACGATGAGGCGACGCCGTTGATCGCCGGAACCGTGTACGAGGGCATTCCGAATTCGCGATGGGTTATCTTCGAGGAGAGCTCGCACATGCCCCACGCCGAGGAGCCGGAGCGCTACATGCGGGTGTTGGACGAGTTCCTCACCGAAGTCGAGTCCAATGCCGGCGCTCGCTCGTAGATGAGGACCCGCCTTAGCCGCAGATCCAGATGCAGCGATTGCCGTCGCGGGCCTCGCAGCTATCGCAGGTGCGGGTGCATTGGTTCGCGAGACCCATGCGATGCCATTTACGCTTGGCACGCGTCTCACGCGATTCGAAGTCGGGAAGCGCCGCGCCGGGGAGTGCCCCAAGCGCGGCGCGGAGAGACCGTGACGTCGCGACTAGTCGCATCGCTGAATCGAACTGAGACCGATCAAGCGTTGCTCTCTGCGTGACGACTGCCTGTTGCCCTCATCCAAGCCTGACAGATCCTCGCACACCGGCATTCGGAGCCGAACGTGCATCGACCAGGTAATTGGCCTACGGGGCTACCCTAGCCCCCATATGCTGATTCGCGCCGCCGGTGTCGGGAAACTCCTGCCCGGCGATAGCGTTGGGACCTACGAACGGGACTGCCTCGTGACCGCCGTCGACGAGTCGCCAAACGGTGATGTCGACGTGTGCCATCGACATGAACCCATCTCCCCCGGGTCCGGAGACTGTCCCGATACGCTGGCCGCGGTCGACGCTGCCACCACGGGCGAGGCCGCGATCGATCGTGACGTGGAACACGGCAACCCCGTAGCCATTGCCGGCGTCGACAAGCATGCCGCCGCTGCCACGGTCGACCCAGCGAACCGATCCCGAGACCGGGGCGAAAACCGGTTGACCGGCGGTGTCGCCGTCGACTCTGGCCCAGTCGAGCGAGTACTTGTACTGAGCAAAACCGCTGCGGTTCGTGTGAGTACCGTTGTTGTATCCCTGGACGACTTCCCACTCACCACCGGAGAAGGGCCAGGCGATTCCGGTACTCTCGCTACTGGCCACCGCGGGCTCGGGAGCAGGGGCTTCGGGCGCAGCCGCAGCGACGGGATCCGTAGCTGGAGCGGCGGCAGATGGTGGAACGGCGACATCGCCGGTTGGCGGAACTGTCGTCGTTTCCTGAACCGGTGCCGGCAAGGGCGCTGCCGGAGCGCTGCCCCCGGCCAGCAGGTCACCTGCGATCCAGCCCGCGACGCCGTTGCCAGTCACCGGCACGAACCCATTGCTCGGTGCGCCGTCGACTGAAACAGACGTCCCGGGAGGGAGCACGGCCAGCACTTCGGCGGTGGCGCTCGGCCCTGAACGCAGATTTGCCGCGGCCGTTGTCGCCGCACCCGGTTGCCCTGGAGCGGCGGGATTGGGAGCCGGGACCAGCGTAGACGCCGATGTCATCGATGACGCCGCAATCGGCTCCGGTACGGTGGCGGGAACAGATCCAGGAGCATCGGCCGGCGCCGCCGGGAGCGGAGCGGCGGAAACGTACCCCGCGGGAACGTATCCGCTCTGACCCCCAGCGACCGCCGGCAGCCAAGACGTACCATCGGCAGCCGTCACCACTCCGCCGGTCACCTCCAAGGGGCTTCCATCGCCGAGGGTGGTCAGAACGGCGGCATCGTAACCAGGCTGCTCGCGTAGCAGCACTGCTTCGCCCGACGACGCGATGGTCGTTGGACCACCGGCCGGCGTCTCTTGCGCGCCCACTCTCGCCATCGCGGGGCCCAAGCAGAGCACGATGGTGATGACGCAGGCGAGGCCACGCCGGCACGCGGCGCGTCCCTCGATGTGACGCATCGGTCCTTCCCTCCATTGCCGCGCCAGGCGCCCGACCTGCGCGTTGTCGGCGAACTGACCGCGGGCCCATCCCTGATCCCGCCGTCTTGCAATCCTGGTACGTCGTTCCGTTCAGAGTGGATTGGCTCGTTACGACCCTCCAACGCTCTGATAGCGATTGGAGTTTCGCGATCGGGTTTCGAGCCAGGACTCGATGGTGGATGGAGGCGGAGAGACCCGGCTGGAACGAAACGCCCTAACGCGCCCAACCGGGCCTGCAGCAATTTTTTGTGAGATCATCGCGGTTTCAGCGAGATATCAGCCACATATCAGTGAATTCTTAGGTGCCAGTGGTAGATCGTGACGAGCAGAGCTCATCGACATTCGCTGCCACGGACGCCGTGTACGCCGCGAGCGATTAGCGTTCCTCCCCCTGACTCACGTGGCGCAGCGCTGAGCGACGAGCTGTTCTGCCGCGGACAGACGCGCTATCTCGCGTCCTCGGGAGCACGCGAGAGTTAAAAGGAGGCGGGAGTTGAGTAAAGGTCATCACCGGGACCAGACGGCGGTCAAGGGAAATCAGAGCGCTGCGCGGTCGCCGTGGTGGCGTTGGACGCCGATGGTGCTGGCGATTGTTGCCATCATGGCGGGCAGGGCGCGAGGCGATCGATCAGTCGCTGACCGCCCTCCCGCATGGCGACCCTGGATCCCGCTCGTCAACCTCATCGATCACAAGATCGGCTGGCATCGCCTGCCGTGGCCACTCGGTCTGCCCATCGTCGTGTCGTTTCTGCGCCAGCTCCGGCGCGACAATCTCCATGACCCATCGACGATCACTCCGTCCCAGCCGCGACCGGTCCCGATCGTTACGGGAACGCGCCACCTCACCGCACGGACCGCCGACGGCACCTTCAACGATCTGGAGAGGCCTGAGATGGGGAGCGCCGGCGCCCGCTTCGGACGCAATGTCCCTATCTCTGAAACCTACCGGGAGCCGGAGCCACAGTTGCTCTCCCCCAACCCGCGCACTGTCAGCCGCGAATTGCTGACTCGCCACGAGTTTCAACCGGCCGAGACGCTCAACGTTCTGGTCGCCCCCTGGATCCAGTTCCTCATCCGCGACTGGTTCAGCCACGGTCCCGGCGACACCAGTCGGCCACCATGGGAACTGGCGCTCACTCCCGACGACGATTGGCCGCAAGACCAACGGCCAATGACCATCCTCCGCACCATCCCGGACCCGACGCGTCCCGCGGGAGACGATAGAACTCCCCCCACCTTCGTCAACACCGAGACACACTGGTGGGACGCGTCGCAGATCTACGGCAGCAACGCTGGATTTCAAGGGCGGGTACGGTCCGGGGTCGACGGCAAGCTCCGGGTCGATGCCAACGGTCTGCCAGACATCGGACCGAGCCCCGATGGCAAGAACGACAGGCATCCGGCCGACGTGCCCGGGTTCTGGATCGGTCTGTCGATGTTGCACACGCTCTTCACCCTCGAGCACAACGCCATCTGTGATCGCTTCCGCGCGGAGTACCCGTCCTGGTCGGACGACGAGCTGTTCGACCATGCCCGGCTTGTCAACGCCGCGCTGCTGGCCAAGATCCACACCGTCGAATGGACCCCGGCCATCATTAATCATCCGACCACGGTCCGCGCTCTGCATGGGGATTGGTGGGGGCTCCAGGGCGAACGGCTGAGCCGGCTCCTCGGCCGGCTCAGCGAGCGCGAGATCATCAGCGGCGTCGTCGGCTCACCGACGAACCACTTTGGTGTGCCGTACTCGTTGACGGAGGAGTTTGTCGCCGTCTATCGCATGCATCCCTTGCTCCCTGACGACTACGTCTTCCGTGCCGCGGAGGATCACCGCGTCCTCCTGGAGCGGGACTTCAGAGGCGTGGCGCAGCGGTCCGCCCTCGAGGTGCTGGCCCAAGTGCCGATGAGTGACCTCTTCTACTCATTCGGGGTCGCTCATCCAGGGCAGCTCACGCTGCACAACTTCCCGCGCGGTCTGCAAGAGTTCCAGCGACCCCACGGCGGACCCTGGCAGGACCTGGCGGCGACCGACATCCTTCGTACGCGCGAGTTGGGCGTGCCGCGCTACACGGCGTTCCGGAAGCTCCTGCACATGCGTCCGATTTCGACGTTCAAGGAGTTGACCGATAATCCCGCATGGGAGGAGCAGTTGCGGCAGGTCTATGACGATGACATCGATCGCGTCGATCTGATGGTCGGCATGTTCGCGGAGCCGAAACCCGCCAAATTCGCCTTCAGCGACACGGCGTTTCGCATCTTCGTCCTGATGGCGACCCGCCGCCTCACCAGCGACCGGTTTTTCACGACCGACTTCACGCCTCAGGTGTACACCCAGACCGGTCTGGACTGGGTTGCCGACAACACCATGTCGACCGTTATCCTGCGCCACTTCCCGTCGCTGCGCCCAGCGTTGCGCACGGTGAACAACGCATTCAACCCCTGGTCACCGGCGGCATGAGGACGCGGCGAGTGAATGGTTGAATCATGGGGCATTCGCGGATCCTCACGCGGTGATCTCTAGATCCGGATCTGCTCCAGGCTATCCAGGGCCTTGACCACGGGCTGCCCGGTCCTATTCTGGGAGTGGGAGAACTCGTCACACCCGTCGTAGTCGACAAGCCCTGTAAAGTCGATCTGCGCCTTGTCCATGACCTGCTGCACACTGATTTGAAATGTCTTGAACGCCGCGAAGAGGACAGGGGCGAGGTGGGTGAGATGATGGAATCATGGCGAGGTGAATCCAGGCCTCCTCGGTGCTGGGTAGAGCCTCGTAATCCTTGCTCAAGCGGCGATAGCGCCCCAGCCAGGCGAAGGTCCGTTCCACCACCCAGCGCCGCGGCAACACCTGAAATCCGGCTGGCAGGGGAGACGGCTCCTGGTCAGCCGGCACCCGCATCCATCGCCGTGGTTTGCGCACGACTGTCACACTCCAGCTCAGGGTCTGCTCGATCCAGGTCACCGCGTTGCCTTGGTAGCCGGCATCGACCCACAGGTGACGTAGGGTCGGGACGTGGTCGGTGATGCCCACCAGGACGAGTCGCGCTCCCTCGCGATCGCTCACATCCGCCGCATGGACCACGGTTTGAGCACCAGCCCGCCGGTATCCACGAGCAGGTGGCGCTTGCGCCCATTCAGTTTCTTGGCCTCGTCGTAGCCGCGTGGCCTCTTTTTCCGTGGTCTTGACCGACTGGCTATCGAGAATGCCCGCGCTCGGCTGCCGGTTACGTCCGACTCGTGCCCGCGCCAGTCCGCGCAACTCATCGTTGAGGCACTCCCAGGTGCCATCGATCCGCCAGGCACGGAAGTAGTGATAGACCGTCTGCCACGGCGGATACTCATGAGGCAGGGCGCGCCAGGCAATGCCGCCGCGCAGCACGTAGCGGATGGCGTTGACGATCTCGCGCAGGGGATGCGCGCGGGGTCGCCCGCCGGGTCGCGCCGTCGGCAGCAGCGATTCTAAATAGGCCCATTGGGCATCGCTCAGGTCGGAGGGATAGGGTCGGCGGGGCATGGCAGACTCCGGACGCAAACGGCTATCGTGGGAGTTCGCACCCAGTCTAGCCCCTTTTCAGACACCCTCTAAGCGGATTGACAAAAGTTTTGGACTAGGGTAGAGGGGCAGCCTCGCAAGGAGGACTGCCATGTCGTCGGACCTGCACAGCCAGCAGGAGTTGCTACGACACCTGACCCGAACAGATCCCGATCCGCGCGTCCGCCACCGTGCCCACTCCCTGCTCTTACTGAGCGAGGATTACTCAGTAGCAGCAGTCGCCCGGCTGTTCGAAACCGCTCCGCATCGGGTGCGTGTGTGGCGCTCGCGTTTCCTGGCCGCGGGCCGGAAAGGCCTGGCTGATGAGTCACGGAGCGGCCACCCACCCAAGCTCGATCCGGCGGCCCTGGCATTTCTGGAGGAAGCATTGGAGGGCGGCCCGCACGCCTACGGCCTGCCGGTCACGATCTGGAGCATCCGTGACCTGCGAGAAGTTCTGGCCCACCGGTTGGGCATTCACGTCTGCCCCGCCACCGTCCATCGCGCGGTACAGCGATTGGGCTACCGCTATCGCCGTCCGCGCCATGATCTGCGGCACCGCCAGGATCACGAGGCCGTCGCGGCGACCACGGAGGTCTTGGCATGGCTGCGAAAAAAAGCACTGACGCCCCCGGCACGCTTCGCCTCCTCTACGTCGATGAGTGCGAGGTCCACCGCCATCCCCGGCTGGCGAAGGTCTGGCAGCGACGCGGGTGTCCACTGAAAGTGCCGGCAGCCGGGGAGGACAGCAAGTTCGTCGTCTTCGGGGCGCTTGACTATTCCTCGGGTCAGGTGCTCTGGCAGCTCAGCCCTACCAAGGATGGCACGGCCTTTGTGGCCTTTCTCGATCATCTGGCTGGGCAGTTTCCCGAGGCGTCGCTGGTCCTGGTCCTGGACAATGTCGGCTATCACAAAGGTCGGCTCGCCAAGAACTGGTGGATGGCCCATCATGACCGAATCCGTCCGCTGTGGCTGCCAACCTATGCTCCCGAGTTGAACTTGATGGAGCGCGTCTGGGGCTATGTCAAAGACAAGCTCAGTTGCCACCGCTGGTGGGCCGATCAAGCAGCGCTCGAGGCGGCCACGGCCAATCTGCTCTCCCACCTCCAGGCCCGATTCCATCAGCCCGATCCTGGAGGAATCGCCCTAGTCCATAACTTTTGTCAATCCGCTTAGAACGCCGTGAAGACGAAGTCACGTTCCCTGAGCGCGGTCTCCTGGCTGACCTCGTAGGCCGTCGCAGAGAGGTGCCCTTCTTCGGTTGCGAAAGCAAGTATTCGCTATTACGGCATGTGCTTTATCGTTTGATAAGCACTGATGTCATAGTTATACAGATGCGATCTCGGGGCGCATTGGCAGAGACGAGCAGCCCGGCACTGCACTCCTCTTACCGCTCCACGCGAGTCTGCGGTGGCTGGCGAACCAGGAAGTCCTTAGCCCCGCTTGACCCGGCGGGCGTGGGCCACCGGGATGCGCAACCGAGCGCTCAGACGCTGGCCGGATCGTGGAGGATGACCTCGAACAGCGCCGTGGTCGGCGCTTCTGGGGCGATGTCAAACTCGCTTCGCAACAGTTGCTCACAGACCCGGTACTGGCGCAGGGCTTGAGCACGTTCGCCGCGGCGGACGTGGGCTCGCATCACGATCCGGTGGGCGTCCTCACGGCATGGGTCACAGCGCAAAATGCGCAGGGCGTGATGCAGCGCCGCCCCATAGTCCTGCGACCGGTAAGCGTGGTCCGCCAGCCAACCCAATACCGAAAGGTAGTTGGCCCGCAGGCGTTCCCGTTCGATGACGGCATACACGTCCGTTCCCGTGCAAAGATCACCACGATACAAGTCAATGGCCTGCTCATAGCTGGCGAGAGCCTCGGTGTCCTTGCCTGTTGCCGCCAGCCGATTGCCGCCGGTGATCAGGGCATCGAAGCGAACGATATCCGTGGTGTACCCAGCGTCTCGATTGAGAAAGTATGAACCGTTGGCATAGATCACTGGCGTGGCGTCATGCGATTCATGCCGTACCCGGCGCTGGATGTTGTAGACCAGGCTGTTCAATGAGACGGCCGACTGCGTGGTGTCCTGCTCCGGCCAGAGCACGTCCAGCAGCGTCTCTCGAGGCACACCGGACTCCAGGTGAAGCGCCAACGAGGAGAGCAAGGTCATAGCTTTGCCGGCAACGCAGAGGTTTAGCGGTTGGCCATATTGGAGCAAACGGAAGCTGCCGAGCAGGCAAACCGAAATCGAGTTGCTGAGGTCGGAATCCCGCGATTCCGATCGGACTCTCCCTGCGATTTGCGTTGGCATGTTACGGGTACCCCTTTCACGGCGTGGAGTGCAATTCAGAAAACGGGGTATGCGGCAAAAACCCGGAACTCCTTTGTCGTCACAGAGCGGCCATGTAGGGCACCCAAGGTCTCTCAGCCATGAACCAAGCGCCGGGTTGACCGCGACCGAGCACACCGCTGAAGATCGTCACTCTTGTTGCTTCTGAATCATGACTAGTTTATCTCAGATTCCGTTGAACTACATCCGCTGATCTCGTAAGTTTTATGGTGAAAGGAAGACCACGTTGGCCGGGGAGCTTGCCAAGCTACCGGGCACGTCAATGAGCAGGCAAGTGAGCGACCATCGCCTGTCCTCTCGCGCTGTCAGGCGTCACGCATCCGCAATACCGACAGTCTTCTCGAAGTGCGTGGCGAGCTTCGCGATCTCCTCGAGATTCTTGTCACGGTCTAAGAGCCTGTGTGGAAAGGGGTAAACTGGGGACGAGGCTCCCACAATACCTCAATGCCGCTGGAGTCTGCAGGAGACGACCATGCCTCGCCCTCGCTACCCCTATGACCTGACCGATGCCGAATGGGCCATCCTCGAGCGCTCGTGCCAGTGCCGCTCCCCGGCGGCCGTCCGCCGCGGCATGCGCGGCGCGAGATCGTCAATGCCATCCTCTACGTGCTGCGTACTGGGTGCCAGTGGCGGGCGCTGCCCCATGACCTGCCGCCGTGGGGCACGGTCTGGTGGTACTTCCGGCGGTGGCGCGAGGACGGGGTGTGGGAGGCGGTCAACACGGTGCTGCGGGAACAGGCACGGACACGCCTCGGGCGCGAGCCGACGCCGAGCGCGGGAATCGTGGACAGCCAGTCGGCGAAAACCACCGAAAAAGGGGGCCACGCGGCTACGACGCGGGCAAGAAAATCCGCGGCCGCAAACGCCATCTCCTCGTCGATACCGAGGGGTTGCTGCTGAAAGCGCACGTCCATCCCGCCAACGACACCGAGGCCGTGGGCGGTCAGGTTCTCCTGGCGGGGCTCGATCAGGTCTTCGTCCGGATGGCGCTGATCTGGGTCGATGGAGGCTACAAGCGCCGCTTCGGCGAGTGGGTAGAGCGACAGCTGGGCTGGCAAGTCGCCGTCGTCCAGCACCCGGAGGCGGGGGTGCGCGTGGTGTGGGTGGCACCGGGACAGGACCCGCCCACGCTCCCGACCGGATTTCGCGTCCTCAAGCGGCGGTGGGTAGTCGAGCGCACCTTCGCCTGGTTGGGACGCAACCGGCGCCTCAGTAAGGACTATGAGGCGCTGCCAGCCAGCGAAGAAGCCTGGATCTACGCCGCCTCCTGCCGCCTCCTGCTCCGGCGACTGGCCCGATGACCTCCCTTTCCACACAGGCTCTGAGGTCTCGGTGCCGTAGACGAAGAGCGGGACCTGAAGCGCTAACCGGGTGAGTAATGGCGAGAATCGGGTCAGCACATCAGAATCCCGCGAGTAGAGACGGTACCGAGCAACAGTCACTGCCCGACCAAAATAAGTCGCGAACGTGCGATGAGCCTTCTCGTCTTGCCAACGGGGGTCGCCACTGTCGGCCCCTGGCTTTGTTAAATGTTTCGCGAAAATATATCATCGCTGGAAATAGTGATTCAATAGGAAATGTTCATATTTCGCAAAAATGTGGCAGGCAGCCAAATTGACCCGGACGAAGCGGTGGTCTGCAAGAGCAATAGGCTCAGACTACTGGTGCAATGTGGGAGGCGGAGCGCCGGGCTTACTGGCAGGTCCACTCGCCGCGCCTTCCCTGCTGCCACATCCAGGCCGCGGCACTGGCATTGGCCACCGGATCGAAGATATCTCGATCGGCAAACGGCGTCCTCGCCCATGTCGACTCCAGGAACTGAAAGAGTCCGAAGTACGGTCCGGCCTGATTGATCGCACGCGGATCGAGGTTCGATTCACAACGGCCAACGCGAACCAGGTCTTCCTCCGGTTGGCCGAACGCGCGAGCCGCCTCCCGGATGATCTCGATGATCTGGGCCTCAGTCGTGAATTGTCCTCCGTGATGACCTCCGTTAGATCCCTGTTCATCGATTTTCTCGATCAGGCGTTCAGCAACCCATCCCTCGGTCGCCCCATGACGCACCGGCATCCAGCGGCGATTCTGCTTGCCCGCTCGTTCGACGACTGTGCCCATCGGAAGCCTGGCAACCACCGCCGCTTTGCGGTCAGGCGCGTTTCGAAGCTCCGCATCAGCCGTTATCCGGAATTGCATGACCATCCTCCATCGCTAATGCCGCGCTGTACCCCTGGACTGGACCTACGCGTCTGCCACCCGCGGCCGGTATTGCAGCGCCTCGGCAACGTGCGCCGTGGTGATGCGCTCCTCCGCGGCGAGGTCGGCGATAGTCCGAGCCAGCTTCAACACTCGGTGATAGGCCCGGGCGGAGAGGCCCATCTGGCGCACCGCCGCGCCGAGCAACGTCTCTCCCGCCTCGTCGAGAGCGGCGTACTGCCGCAGTTCCTTGGGTCCCATATCGGCATTCGTCAGCAGCGAGCCGCCGGCGAAGCGCGTCTCCTGGATCTGGCGTGCGCGCTCCACGCGTTCCCGGATCGCGGAGGAGAGTTCGCCGGGACGGCGATCCGAGAGCTGCTCGTGCGGAATGCGGGGGACTTCGAGGTGGATGTCGATGCGGTCCAGCAACGGTCCGCTGATCCGCTTCTGGTAACGACTGACGGCGCCCGCGGCGCAGGTACAGGCCCGCCGCGGATCGCCATGGTAGCCGCAGGGGCAGGGATTCATCGCCGCGATAAGGGTGAAATTGGAGGGGAAGCTGAGGGTGCCGGCGGCACGGGCCAGGGTCACCGAGCGGTCCTCCAGGGGCTGGCGCAGTCCCTCCAGCTTGGTGGCGCCGAACTCCGGCAGCTCGTCCAGAAAGAGGACGCCGCGGTGGGCCAGGCTGATCTCGCCGGGACGGGGCCAGGAGCCACCGCCAACCAGACCGACATAACTGGTGGTGTGGTGCGGGGCGCGAAAGGGGCGCTCGCGCAGCAGCGGCGTCTCCGGCGGCAACAGACCGCGCACGCTGTAGACCTTGGTGACTTCCAGGGATTCGGCGACAGTCATAGCCGGCAGGATCGAGGGGAGCGCGCGGGCCAGCATCGTCTTGCCGGAGCCGGGCGGTCCGGACAAAAGAGCATTGTGGGCGCCGGAAGCGGCGATCTCCAGCCCGCGTTTGACGTGCTCCTGCCCTTTCACCTCGGAAAAATCGATTCCCGTGTAGAGCGAGTCGGGCGGGGTCGCATCGGCGCAGTGAGGAGCGATGGGGGCTTCGCCGCTGAGGTGGTTGACGAGATCGGCGAGGGTTTGCACGGGGATGATCTCGACGTCGCCAACGAGGGCCGCCTCCCCGGCATCGACGGCCGGGATGAAGGCGCGGCGCATCCCCTTCGCGGCAGCGGTGGAGATCATGGAGATGATGCCCGGGGTATGACGCACCACGCCGTCCAGGGAAAGCTCGCCGGCCACCAGCGCGTCGTCGAGCTGAGGCGACGGGGCCACCTGGTTGCTGGCGAGGAGGATGCCGAGGGCAATCGGTAGGTCGTAGGTCGGGCCGGCTTTCTTCAAGTCAGCCGGAGCGAGGTTGACCGTCACCCGGCCGAGGGGGAAGCGTCCGCCGGAGTTGCGAATGGCGGCGCGGACGCGGTCCTGGCTCTCCCGCACGGCGGCGTCCGGCAGTCCGACGACGACCATGCCGGGCATCCCCTGGCCAACATCGACCTCGACCTCGACTAGCAATCCGTCGAGGCCAACGACCGCGCACGAGAAGACCTTTGCCAGCACGACGCCCCCGGATAGTTGCTATCTCGCCGCGAATAGCCGAGAGCGGGATTTTCGCACAGCTTGAGAGCGCGCTTTGGAGCGCGACCGAAGGCATCGCCTGGCAACGAGATTGCTCCGCGTGGAGGACGTGACGCGGGAGTTCAGAGTTTCCTCGAACCAGGCTAGAGCGGTCCCCGCTTGTCCCAGCCGCGTGAAGTCCACATCGAGCGCCTCGGCGATCACGATCACGGCGAACGTGAGCACCCGGCAGCCTTCCTCGAGATGGCCGCCCATCGCGATCTCGGTGTTGCTGAAGGTGATGTGCGCGTGGACCTCGCCGTCCACCACGAGCCCGGTGACCGTGAGGATGTCGAACGGCCCCTCTCCGCGAACGAACGTGTTCCCCGGCGGCATGTTCGTAGTCTTGACGACGTGAAAATGGTAGCGGTCAAGGGAACCGACCCCGGACAGGATAGCAGCGTTGCGAATGCCCTGCTCTCGCACCGCGTCTCGTAGCGCCAGGAGCACGTCCTCGCCCGGATCGAGACGTAGAGCGATGTATCGCGATGCGTTGAAGGATTGCGCCTGCATGGACCCTTCCGATGTCTCCGGCAGCGAACACCTGGCCTCTTACGTTCAGTTCGGAATCAGACCGGAGTTCCAGGTCTCCACGATCTGCCCGCAGGCAACCCGGTGGATGTGAACAGCGCGCACGGCAACGGGTTGACCCGCTGGCTCCACTCCCGCGTACGGCCCCTGGAAGGTACCGGTGAAGATGTTCCGGATGGCGACGAGATCGTCCTGAGCGAAGATGTCGGCAAGTTCGTACTGACCGTCCGGAAACGCCGCCCGGTTGTGTGCGGAGACGCTCTTGATGAAGCGCCCGGTCCTGCTCGCTGACCAGCGCGCCGTGGTGTCGATAGTCCGGGGCGAGCAGCGCGCCGAGCGCGTCGGCATCTCCGGCGTTGAAAGCGGCGAAATACGCTTCCGCGATCGCCTTGGCCTCCTCTGCGGTCGTCGTCGGGCAGGGGGTGCTCTCCTGAGCCCAAGTCGCGCTGCTAGGCACCTGTGCGGCCAGCAGAGCGGCGAGCCCGCCCCCGGCCGCTCGTGCTAAGCGACGCCGCGAGTTTCGCCGATTCGCGAATCGCAGCCACAGGTCGAGTTGTTCTTGATCCATCTCGAGCTCCTTTACGCGCCGCCCCCGTCGCGTCAGACCGTCCCAGAGTGTAGCGGGCGCTGGCGTAGGAGCCGAATCAGATCGACTTATTGGATCAGGGGACGACGCGAGTTAGGCCGATTCCTGGAGCCAGCGCCTGATCTCTGGCTCGTGCTCCTCATGCAGGTGAGAAAAGAACTCACCGCTGACGATCTGCGGACCGAGCGCGTTCCCCTCCAGCCACGGGAATCGGTCAGGATCGGTAAGCGCGTCATCCGGGAAGCATCTGCACGATCTCCGCCAGTCGCGCGTACGACTCGCGCGATTCGCCGATCACCTCGCCCAGGAGGCGGTCTTTGTTCACCTCGTGAATCCAGTCGTTGATCTCGTCATCGCTGACCCGATCGGCCGGCCACACCGGGTCAGGCTCGGGTCGTCCGTTGGCGGCGGCCTCCAGCCGTTGTATTGAGCGAGCCCGCCAGCCGGTGAGATGGGCAGTAAGATCCTTGAATGTCCATTCGCCCATTGCCCCTGGTTCCAGCATCCGTGCCTCGCCCACCTCGACCAACAGCGTTTCCCACTGATCACGCTCGCGATCGATCGCGGCGAGCACCTCGCCTTTGGTCGGCATTGTCGCGTCAGTCATGAAGGTCTCCTCTGCACTTCTCGCATCGTCACGTGGCCTGAACGATTCGCTGTAGCAACGATCATGCCCATGGCGTTGTCCAACGCAGCCGTCTGCCAGCGACGGTGCTCTCCCTACCCCATCCGCAAAGAGAGAACTAGCCTGACGCCCGGGGTGTGAGATGAAGCCGGGAGGACTCGTGCGATCAGTCTTCGGTCTCGCCGGCCACCAGCGCCAGTTGAGCGAAGCGGATGAGCGCGCCCGCTACCGTCGGCACGATGCCCCCGAGCAATCGCTGCCCCCATTCCGGGCTCGCCCGGTCTGGGCTATCCGTGTACCCGTCGATGCTCTGCCAGAAGCCGTAACGTTCGGCTCGAAACTGATCTGGCGGGACGGCCGTCCTCGCTAGTTCCTCTGCCGTCCGGTGCGGCCGCGGTTCATCGACCAGATCGGGGCGCAACGCCATGATCAGCGATGTCTCGAAGACGCCGGCATGGCCCGGAAAGCGCCCGTGCAGGTCTGGCTCGCGCTCGGCGACCGCCTCCTGTGCGAGATCCCAGTACGACGCGGCGCCAAGGTTGACCTGATGCTGCAACGCGAGATCTCTCGCCACGAGTTGGATGATCTCGTGGTTCCCGCCGTGGCCATTGAGGATGAAGATGCGGCGGAAACCGCCTTCGATCAGTGATTCCGCCATGTCGCTCAGCGCGCCGTAGTACCGCTCCGTCGACAGCGAGATGGTGCCGCCGAACGGGAGGTGATGATGCGAAGAGCCAACGTGAAGCGTCGGCGCCACCAGGATGTCAACCCGCTGCCGAGCTTCTCGAGCGGCTTCTCGGGCGATGTGCTCGACGATCAGGAAATCGGTGCCAAGGGGAAGGTGTGGCCCGTGCTGCTCGGTGGCGCCGACCGGAAGAACCAGCAACGCGTTGGCCGCACGGCGAGCGGCCTCCTCTCGTGTGATCTCGTGCAGGAGGAACCGCGTCGCTTCGGCGTTTTCACGGGTGTTACGCATCAGGTGCGAGTCCTGCCACAGGGGAATTGCTCCGGCTCTAGACGGGCCTGGTGGGCGTGACTGACGCTGGAATAGCGACGCAATCAGACACCTTCTTCACGAGTATCGGTATTCGAGGCGCCGCTTGATTACAGTCCAAGTGAAGCGAGGAATTGTCGGTTGCGGCGGGCACTCTCTTTTGGGGTTCCCATGCCGGGCAGAACGTCCTGTTCGACCACGGCCCAACCGTCGTATCCATGATCGTCCAACCAGCGTACGACGGCGTGGAAGTCGACCCCGCCTTGACCCAGTTCAGAGAAGATGCCCGATCGCAGCGCTTGAAAGTAATCCCATCCCTCTTCGCGCGAACGCCGGGCGAGATCGCGGTCGTTGTCCTTGAAATGGATGTACCAGATGCGGTCTGCCCAGCGGTCGAGGGCTTCGGTGACTGACGGTCCGTCGTCGCCGGCGCCGAACAGGTAGTGCCCGGTGTCAAAGACGATACCCAGGACCTCGGGATCGGTCTCGGCGAGGAATCGGTCTGTTTCAGCCGGTGTCTCGACCCAACCCGCGGAATGGGGATGGAAGACCGAGTGTAGTCCGGTCTCCTCGCTCACCGCGCGGGCGACCGCTTCCGCACGACCGGCATAGCCCGCCCATTCGTCTTCGGGCAGGGCCATCTCGGGCTTGATGCGGCCGGCATGTAGGGTGCGTCCGGGGTCGGTCACGTTGTCGTCGGCGACGACGACGAACGGCCCGATGCGGCGGTCGCCATCTGGAACGACCGCGGCCAGCAAACGGGCGACACGCAGGGCGTGCTCGATACCCGCGGACAGCGCGTCTGGTTCGCGAAGTCTCACTGGCACAAACGCCCCCAGCAGTGCCAGGCCGCGCTGGGCAGAGCTCATCCCGCAGCAGCACGGGATCGGTCGGCATGAAACCCCAGTCCCCGAGCTCTGTGCCGGCGTAGCCGGTTTCGGCGATCTCGTCGAGAACGACGTCGTATGTCAGTGGTTTCTGGTTGAATCCTTCGATTTCAAGCGCGCCCCAGGAGACGGGCGCATTGGCAACGCGAATCGAGCTCGACGAACGTGGCCGGTTGGCTGGGTGACCGGTCATCCTGACACTCGCTCACCCTCGACCGCTCGTCCCTCGGCCTCAAACTCCTGCCCCATTTGTAGGAGTGCCGCGTCGGTCCTCGCCTCCACCGGACCCGCGGCTGAATTGGCGTCGAGCCGGGCGAACTCCTCCAACTCGTGGCCGAGCTCTTCCAGTTCCTCACCGCCCGCCATCATCCGAACCACCTCTTCGCGGGTGATCTCACTCTTCGAGAACGTGCCGTACGAGCGGCCTCGGTTGAGCAGTGTGAAGCGATCGCCGACTGGATAGGCATGATGGACGTTGTGGGTGATGAAGACGACGCCGAGTCCGCGCGCCCGCGCCTGCGCGATGTAGCGCAGAACGACCCCGGCTTCCTTGACGCCGAGGGCCGCGGTAGGCTCGTCGAGGATCAGCACTTTGGCCCCGAAATGGACCGCCCGCGCGATCGCTACCGACTGCCGCTCACCGCCGGATAATGTGCCGACGGCTTGGCCGGTATCGCGCACATGGATTCCCATCTTACGCAGCTCGTCCCGGCTGATCCGGTCGGCGGACTTGACATCGAAGCGGCGGAACGGACCCCAGCCGGTCGTCGGTTCCGAGCCAAGGAAAAAGTTGCGGGAGATGCTCATCAGCGGGATCATCGCGAGGTCCTGATAGACCGTGGCAATGCCCGCGGCGAGCGCCTCGCGCGGCGAGTTGAAATGGACCTCCTTTCCCTCCACCAGGTAGCGGCCTTCGCTGGGGGGGTGGACGCCGGAGAAGATCTTTATCAGCGTCGACTTGCCGGCCCCGTTGTCGCCGAGCAGGCACATGACCTCGCCGGCATGGACGCTCATCGAGATGTCTTTCAGGGCAATGACGCTGCCGAAGTAGCGCGAGACATTCTGCACCTCGAGCAGCGGCGTTCCATTGGCGGTCGCGGTCTCACTCATCAGCGGGCTCCCATGGCCTGAACACGAATGTAGCGGTTGACGAGGACCGCGATCACCAGCATGGCGCCGAGAACGGCGTCTTCCCACCCGGGGTCGACGCCCATGAAGACGATCCCCTGCCGCACCATGCCGAAGATCAGCGCCCCGAAGACGGGGCCGATCGCGGAACCGTAGCCGCCTGTGAGCAGCACGCCACCGATCACAGCGGCAATGATCGCGGTGAACTCGCTGCCGACGCCGCGGACCACGTCGGCGCTGCGAGCGCCGAGGACCTGGATCATGGCCACCAGCCAGGCGGCAACCGCGGTGCCCATGAAGAGGACGATCTTGACCAGGCTGATTGGTACGCCCACGTTGCGCGCCGCTTGCTGGTTCCCGCCGACGCCGAAGATCCAGTTACCGAATGAGGTGCGAAGGAGCACCCAGGTGGCGAAGGCCGCGATCCCGAGCCACCACACAATCGCGATCGAGAACCCGGCGCCGGCAATCGTCACGTCGCTCGCGAACAGGGTGCGGATGGCGTCGTAGCCGGGCACGTCGTCGAGTCCGCTGACGACCGTTCGCCCCGTCACTTGCCGCGTGACACCAACTGTCACTCCACGAATCATGAGCAGCGTGCCGAGGGTGATGATGAACGACGGCAAGCTGGTGCGTAGCACCAGGTAGCCGTTGAACACACCGAGCAGCAGGGCGAAGGCGAGCGATATGAGCATCGCCAGCCAGACATTCCAACCGAGCTCGACGCTGAGCAGCGCGAAGATGATGCCGCAAGCGCCAATCGTCGAGCCGATCGACAGGTCGAACTCACCGCCGATCATCAGCAACGCGACAGCGACCGCGAGAATGCCGAGCTGGGCAGCCACCTCGAGGTAGTTCGCCGTTCCTCGCGCCGACAAGAACCCACGGTTGCCGGCGGCAATCGCAAAGAACCCCCAAACGCCGATTGCCCCGGCCGCGGCGCCCACTTCGGGACGTACCAGCAGGCGGCGCACCGGGTTGGTTCTTGCCACCCGTTCGTCGGCAGCAGCCGAGGGACGAACGTCGGCTCCTTGCGTCACCTGCATGGTGCTCCCTCCCCGTCGAAGCAGTCGGATTCGGGCGAACCGCCGCCGCCTCGGCTAGCGAGTTCCCGCCGCCGCCAGATCGATGACCTCCGCTGCGTTCTCC
This sequence comes from uncultured Chloroflexia bacterium, assembly GCA_963751075.1. Classification (GTDB taxonomy): domain Bacteria; phylum Chloroflexota; class Chloroflexia; order Thermomicrobiales; family UBA6265; genus JACCXM01. The sequence goes on from CAVVTE010000019.1 coordinate 310,563, forward strand.
TGGGTGACGAAGCCAGGGCCGGTCATCAAGACCGGGTTGGCTATCGTGTTGAGATTGGTCGCGTGCAGCGTGAGCAACACGATCGGCAGGTACCCTTGCAGGTACTGCTGGGAATCGATCGCGAAGAGGATGTCGCCGCTCTCGATCGCCTCCAGGACATCTGGCGACAGGTCAAAGGTGGCGAGCTGGATCGTCCCAAGTTGGTCGGTACCGCGCAATGCCTCCAGCGCCGGGGCGGCGCCGGTCGGACCGAGCGTGAGAATGCCGTCGACTTCGGCGTTGTTGGATAGCGCCGCCTCGATCCGTGCCTGGGCTTCGGTCGGGTTATTCAAATCGACCTCAACCACCTCGACCGTGCCACCCGACTCGCCTAATCCGTCGGTGAAGCCGCGACAGCGGTCGTCGAGGGCGACGTTGCCAACCTCTTGATTGACGCAAAGCGCAGTCGTGACGCCAGCTTCGCCCATCCGCTGCCCAGCGCCGAGCCCTGCCTCATACTCGGTCTGGCCAACGTGGGTCAGCATCCCCATGTCCGCGGCGACATCGCTTCCCGAGTCGAGCGAGACCATTGGAATACCGGCGTCGACACCTGCCTGGATCGAATCACCGAGGGCATCGGCGTCGGGGATCGAAATTGCCATTCCGTCCGGCTGGGAGGCGACCGCGGCATCGATCAACTGCGCCATGGCCACCATGTCGAAGGTGTCTGGGGCTTGGTACTCGACCTGCACCCCCATGTCCGCTGCCGCCTGGTTCACCCCATTCTGCACCACCGACCAGTACGGGTCGGAAGCCTGACCATGGGTGACGACAACGAACCGGAGATCGCCTCTAGCCGCGTCATCCTGACCGAGTGCTTGGGCGCCGAAGCCAACGGTGGCGAGCGCCACAACGATGAGCAAAGCGATAAACCGTGAGCTGCGATGCTTCATGCTCCCTCTCTCCTGCCTGACGGCCCCGGTCGCGGTTCGACGTCGATCCACGACAACACCATTGAGTGATTTGAGCACGGTCGAAGTGTAGCGGTGTGGTAAGGGCGCCCCGACCCCTCTCCCAGCGCACTGGAACAGGGGTCGGGATAATGGCGCTCTGCTTAGCGTGTCCCGGCCGCCGAGAGCTCGATGATCCGCTCAGCGTTCTCCTGGGTCACGAAGCCGGGGCCGGTCTGGAGAACCGGGTTGGCAATCGTGTTCAGGTTGGTTGCGTTGAGGGTCAACAGCACGATCGGAAGATAGCCTTGCAGGTATTGCTGCTGGTCGATGGCGAAGAGCATGTCACCGGCCGCGATCGCCTCGAGAACATCCGGCGACAGGTCAAAGGTGGCGAGCTGGATCGTCCCGAGTTGGTCGGCAGCACGCAACGCCTCCAGCGCCGGGGCGGCGCCGGTCGGACCGAGCGCGAGGACGCCATTGATGTCGGGGTTGGCACTCAAAGCCGCTTCAACGCGCGACTGTGCTTCGGTCGGGTTGTTCAGGTCGGTCTCCACGACCTCGACCGTACCACCCGACTCCGCTAGCCCGTCGGTGAAGCCGCGGCAGCGCTCGTCGAGGGCGACGTTGCCCACTTCCTGGTTGATGCAGATCGCGTTGGTCACGCCCGATTCGCCCATCCGCTGGCCGGCGCCGAGCCCGGCTTCGTACTCGGTCTGGCCAACGTGGGTCAGCAAGCCGAACTCTTCGGCGACGTCGCTGCCGGAGTTCATTGAGATAACCGGGATGCCGGCCTCGACGGCAGCCTGAATCGATTCTCCGAGGGCATCAGCGTCGGGGATCGAGACGACGAGGCCGTCCGGATCGGTGGCGACCGCGGCGTCGATCAGTTGCGACATGGCCACCATGTCGAACGTGTCTGGGGCCTGGTACTCGACCTGGACGCCCATGTCCTCGGCCGCTTGATTGACGCCATTCTGGACCACCGACCAGAACGGGTCCGAGGCCTGACCGTGACTCACGACGATGAAGCGCAGATCGCCTCTCGCCGCGTCGTCCTGGCCAAACGCCGGTGAGCCGAAGCCGATAGACGCGGCCATGGCGATGGCGATCAGGGTTACCAGCCGTATGAAGCGGTTCATCGATGTCTCCGTTTCCTCCACTGGCGAACGATGGGTCACCGATGACCCATCTCCGTCGGCGTTTCTGGCGCCGGCGATCCCGATGTTTCCGGGCACGGCATCATAGCGCAGGTGAAGGTTGCTCGCTACGGGGTACAGCTGCATGCGGGGGAGCGGGGAGCGACTCCCCGCTCCCCCGCACCGGACCAACTATTCGGTTGGATGCCGAGTAGTCCCGCCGCTATGAGGCGGGGGTAGCCTCAGCACCACCGCCCGTGTACTTGTCAAGCAACTGTTGAGCGTTCTCGGCAACCACCTCTTCGGTCTCCAGGACGACCTCTGCCGGTGGCGTCTCGCCCTGCTCCAAAATCTGTACCGCGTAGTCGATCGCTTCCGCACCGCCGGTCGGGTAGACGTAGGTGACGTCGATGCGGCCGTCGATCACTGAGCGGATGCCACCGTCCGGGGTCGGCAGTGCGTCGATACCGATGAACAAGATCTCGTCCAGGTTCAGACCGGCGTTCTGGGCCGAGATGATGGCGGCCTCGGTCATCGGGTCATTGTGGGTGTAAACAACGTGGACCTCAGGGTTCGCCTGGAACATCGCCTGCGAGACAGGGATCGCTTTTTCTCGCAGCCAGTCCGCGTTCTGCTGGGCGATGATCGTGGCGCTGGGGTTCCCCTCGATGCCGGCTCGGAAGCCGTCGCCGCGTTCCTTGGCCGGCGTTGACCCTTCGAGGCCGCGGATCTCGATGATATTGCAGGGGTCAAGGCTCTGCTCTGCGCAGAAGTCCGCGGCGTACTCTCCTGCCCGTTGACCGATCTCCTCGTTGTTGGCGCCAATCCACATCGTGAACTGATCGCCGTTGACCTTGCGGTCGAGCACGATGACCGGCACGCCCTCGGCGCAAACATTGGCAACGACGTCGGTGAGCGGCGCGGCCTCGTTCGGCGAGATGATGAGCAGGTCGATCCCCTGTTGCAGGAAGTTCTCCACATCGGCGACTTGCTTGGCGTTGTTCTGCGCCGCGTCGGCGAAGACGACTTCCAACTCAGGATGCGCGGCCGCCGCCGCCGCGATCTGGTCGTTCATCGCCTGTCGCCACGGTTCACCCTCGTTGGCCTGCGACATGCCGATCAGGTAGCTGTCCTTTTGGGCGATACCGCCCTCGGGGATGCATGTCCCGGTGGCCGCCTCGCCCGTGGGCGTGGATTGGCCATATGCCGGCACCGCCCCGGACAGCGCCAGCATCAACGTAGTTGGGGCGATCAAGAGCCACTGTCGTACGGTCATCATTGACCCTCCTCAAAGATCCTACACAACGTCTTCGTCCACGTTCGTCAGCCTGGAACGTCATTGGCGATGTCTTGCCATGGCGGCGCCCTGGATGTCATAGAGATGATCCTCCCCCATCGGAGCGCTCGTATCCAGGTCGCCCCCAAGTAGCTGCCAACCGGGCCGCAGGATTGTCGCACCGGAATCGCCTGTTATCGCCGCTGACGTTGGATAACAACGGCCAGGACGATGATGACGCCCTTGAGGATGGCCTGGTACTCCGACTGGACGTTTCTCAGACCGAGGATATTGTCGAGGATGCTCAACGTCAGCGCGCCGATCATCGACCCTGCGACCGTGCCAACGCCGCCGGCGAGACTGGTGCCACCGATGACGACCGCGGCAATGGCGTTGAGCTCGTAGCCGTTGCCGTCGATGTGACTCCCCTGATTGACCAGGGCGGCATGAAGGAGTGCCGCCAGGCCGGCCAGCAACCCGGAGATGGCGAAGACGATGACCTTGACCCGGTCCACATTGACGCCGGAAAGCCGAGCCGCGGTTTCGTTGCCACCAACGGCATAGACGTGACGGCCGAACCCGGTCCGGCGCAAGAGGAACGAGGCAATCAATCCAACTCCCAGAAAGTAGAAGACCGGGACAGGGATCTCGAGACCGAGCAGGGTGACCTGGCCACCGAAGATGGCCTTGAAGCTCGGCGGTGCGAGTCCTACGCCTTCTCCGAAGGCAAGCGGGATGGCATATCCGCCCGACCACAGTGAAGCAACGCCACGGGCTACACCCAGCATCGCTAAGGTCGTGATGAACGACTGGATGTTGAAGCGAGTGGTGACGAGCCCATTGATCACGCCGACGAAACCACCCAGGGCCAGCACCAGCAGTACAGTTGGCGCCGTATCGAGATCGTACTGGGTCATGAACGCCGCGGCGCCGACCGCGCACAACGCGAGGACGGCGCCGACGGAGAGGTCGATGCCCCCGGTCAGGATTACCAGCGTGACACCGATGGCGATGATGCCGTTCTCCGAGGCGAAGCGAACGATGTTGAGCAGATTCCTCGGCTCCAGGAAGACGTTCGCCCCGTTTCGCACCGGAGAGAGGACCGCCGCCAGCACGAGAATGACGATCAACCCGAACACGCTCTGGAAGCGCAACAGGATATCCAGAGCACGCTGGGCACTATCACTCGGCAGTGTTCGCTGCTCGACCGCAGCTTGTTCCATGGAATCGCTCCGTCGTTAGGCGACCAGCTTTTGCCGCGCCGTGGCCGCCTCCATGATCCGTTCTTGGGTCGCTTCGTCCCGCGTCAGCTCAGCAGTGAGCTTCCCTTCGCAGAGGACCAGGATTCGATCGCACATTGCGAGGAGCTCGAGCAGCTCCGACGATGCAATGACGATTGCGGCCCCATCTTGCGCGAGCCGGCTGATGAGCCCGTAGATTTCCGCCTTGGCGCCGATGTCGATTCCCCGAGTCGGTTCGTCAAGCAGCAGGACCTGTGGCCGCGTAAGTAAGCATTTGGCCAGCGCCACCTTTTGCTGGTTCCCTCCGGAGAGCTTGTCGACGTCAATGCTGGGGCTTGGGGTCTTGATCCGCAACTGCTCGATCGAGCGCCCGACGGCGTCGTTCTCCTCACGCTGCCGGACAATATTGAGACGAAGGAAGCGGTTGAGCGCGGCGAGGGTCAGGTTGTGCGCCACCGAAAGCTTCAGGATTAGACTCTGCGACTTGCGATCTTCGGTGACGAAAGCGAGCCCAGCTCGGATCGCCGCCGCAGGCGATCCGAGTCGTCGCGCTTGACCGGCGATTTCGATCCGGCCGCGGACGCGTCGCTCAGGATAGACCCCGAAGAGGGTCTCCAACAGCTCGGTGCGTCCAGCGCCCATCAATCCAGCAATGCCCAGGATCTCGCCGCGGCGGAGGGTGAAGGAGATGTCGCTCAGCGTGCGGCCATCGCCCTGGCTGTCCGGAAGCAGTTGGAGGTGTTCGACTCGCAGCGCCTCATCGCCCACCGTCGCCACCTCCTTCGGGTAGAGGTCGCTGAGACTTCGCCCGACCATCATCCTGATCAACCCCTGCTGGTCGGATTCATCGATAGAGAGCGTGCCGATCCACTCCCCGTCACGCAGCACGGTCACCCGGTCGGCGATGCGAAAGATCTCGTCGAACTTGTGTGAGATGTAGATCATGGTGACGCCATGCTCCTTCAGGGAGGCGATCACCGCAAAGAGCCGATCGATTTCCGCCTGGCTCAGGGCCGAAGTCGGCTCATCCAGGATGAGAAGCCGGGCGTCGAGCGAGAGCGCTTTAGCCACCTCGACGAGTTGCTGCTCGCCAACCCGCAGCCATTTCACGGGCCGATTGGGTGGGATCGCTAGATTCAGCCTTCCTAGGAGGGCATTAGCCTCCCGCTCCATTCGGGAGACATCAAGTAACCCAGCGGAAGTTCGCGGCTCTCGACCAAGAAAGATGTTCTCGGCGACCGTTAGCTCCGGGATGAGGTTGAGCTCCTGGTGAATGATCGCGATGCCCCGAAGTTGGGCATCACGCGGTCCTCCAAGTGACAGCGGCTGGTCGTCAAGGAAAAACGCCCCCTCATAGTCCGTGTAGACGCCGCTGAGAATCTTCATGAGGGTGGATTTACCGGCTCCATTCTCCCCGATGAGCGCATGCACCTCACCACGAGCGACTTCGAATGAGACGTCATGCAAGGCGCGCACACCTGGGAAGTGTTTGCTGACAGATTGAATCGTGAGCATCAACTCCCTCGTGGCACAACGATGAGCCTATGGACTCGATTTCCCCCTTGTAGCAGCCAACGTTTCGCGAGTCAACGCCGACTCGCGCGCCAGCGCGACCGATCTGGAGAATCCGGTAGCGCTCCGGAGGATAAAGGTTTGAGGTTGCGGTCGTGGAGGTTCGCTCGCGGAGATGTACTCCTCGAAGAGGGCACCGTGAGGTGCAGCGAAGACGAGCCTCGAGCGATCTCATCCCGGAGATAGGAGCAAATTGCGCCATTCTGCGCGTACGAGCCTCATTCGCGCTCCCGGTACTCCTTCGCCAACCTGAACCGACAAACGGCGGCGAGCTTCCCAACCCACACTAGGACTCCTGCGGCCATGGCAGTTATCACGCTCGCAATATCAAACTGGTTAGGTGTTGCGACTCGATGATCAAGACACACGGCAGACTAGATCGCCTCCGCCCGGAGGAAACCATGAGAATCCTGTAGAATTGGGTGTTTGGCGCCGCTGGAGGTTTATCTGTATGGCTTCGCTTTCGTCTTTTGACATTGTTTCGGATTTCGACCAGCAGGAATTGAAGAATGCCCTCGATCAGGCGCAGCGGGAAATTCTCCAGCGTTACGACCTGAAGGACACCAAGACGACGATCGAGGCCACGGACAACCAGTTGACTATCAACTCGAACTCCGAATACACGCTAGGAGCGGTCAGAGACCTGCTGGAGTCGAAGTTCGTGCGGCGAGGGCTCTCGCTGAAGATCCTCGACTATGGTGAGGAGGAGCCTGCCTCCGGTGGTCGCGTGCGGCAGGTCGTGACACTGCGCCGCGGGATCCCCGAGGATCTCGCCAAACAGATCAGCAAGCGCGTTCGTGACGACTTCAAGAAAGTGACTCCGCAGATCCAGGGAAACGCCGTCCGCGTCCAGGCAAAGAACAAAGACGACCTGCAGGCGGTGATCCAAGCGCTCAAGGCCGAGGACTACCCGGTCGCGTTGCAGTTCACGAATTACCGTTAGAGGCTATCGATTATCGGCAATCAGTCGAAGTCGGCAAGACGGCTAGAAGAGCGTAGTCGGGAGTCGGGAGTCGTAAGCCGGCCGGAGCCAACAGCCGATAGCCAACGGCCAATCTAGGAGCGAACAATCGTGGTCGACGCCCCCGCGCGAGAAAGTGATCGCGCGTTTCACATTCTCACCCTGGGATGTTCCAAGAACCGGGTCGATTCGGACGGGATGGATCATCTCCTGCGCTCACGCGGGATGACCGCCTCGGCGCGCCCAGAGGAGGCCCGAGTGGTGATCGTCAATACCTGCGGCTTCCTGGGCGCGGCACGTGACGAGTCAGTGGCGGCTATCTCCGAGTTGCTCGGCCGCAGGCGGGAGGATCAGGTCGTCATCGCCGCCGGCTGCATGCCGGCCCTCGGCAACTATCGGAATGACATCCCCAGTGGCGTCGACCACGTCTTGACCACCCGGGAGTGGCACCGCATCGGCGACGTCGTCGGCGGCTTGCTCGGCGAGCCCTCGCAGCCGGAGGTCGCCGGCTGCGAAGGGATGCTTACCACCTTCAGCCGGGCACAGGCCGGTCCTTCGGCGTATGTCAAGGTGGCTGACGGCTGCGACCACGCCTGCGCCTTTTGCACGATTCCCAGCATCAAAGGGCGACAGGTGAGCAAGCGGCCACTGCACGTGTTGCAGGAGATCGTGGACCTGGTTGGTCAGGGGACGAAGGAGGTCGTGCTCGTCGCCCAGGACACCATCCGCTACGGCGCGGATCTTGGCATCAAGCACGGGCTACCGAGCCTGCTTCAGCAGATTGCGGACGGCGTTCCCGATCTCCCCTGGCTGCGCATGCTCTACATCTACCCCAGCCCGCTGACCCTGCGCATGGTCGATGTCATGGCCGAGCACGACGCACTCCTACCGTACCTCGACATGCCGATTCAGCATGCCGATGGAACCGTGTTACGAAACATGAACCGTCCCAGCGACATCGCGATGACCCGCCGCCTGATAGACCATGCCCGCGCCAAAATGCCGGACGTCGTGATGCGCACCACCCTCATCGTCGGCTACCCCGGCGAGACCGACGAACAGTTCCAGACGCTGCTCGACTTCGTGCGAGAGCAGGAGTTCGACCACGTTGGCGTCTTCACCTACTCGCCCGAGCCAGGCACGAAGGCGGTGACGCTCGACCTGCCATCGGTTCCCGCCGAGGTCGCCGAAGAACGGCGCAACGCGATCATGGAAGCGCAACAGGCAATCTCGCTGCGCAAGAATCAGGCGCTCGTAGGCCAGACCCTACAGGTGCTGATCGAGGCGGTCGGTGAACTCGAGGCGGAAGACGATGCGGGCAGCAGCGAGCCGATCGCCGTAGGCCGCGCCCGGCGGCACGCACCGGAGGTTGACGGTCTCGTCTTCGTGCCGGGCGAGTTGCCGGTCGGCGCGCTTATTGATCTCGAGATCGCGGAGGCGGGTCCGTACGATCTGTGGGCGCATCCACCTGGCGTGAGAGCTTCCCGTCCCGCAGCGGCGGGACGACGGCGTCGACGCGTTTCATCAGTTCGCTCTCGAGGGGCGACCCGACCGGAAAAGCGCGGACAGGGGGCGCTGGTGCCAATGGCCACGCACGTTGGAACAGCACCCACTGGTCGGGATTAGCGCCGATCCCCGCTTCGAGTCGAGACTTCAAGATCTCCATGCCGGCCGCGACATCCGCGTCGATGTCGGGTGTTTTCGGCACCTGGAAAAACTCGCCCACACTCAGTTCGTGCCCATGTGGCCCCCGCCGGGGAAAGATTGGGACCACTAACGGCCCCAGTATCGCGCGCGATACGAATAGCGCCGGGCGGTAGCGTCGTCTCGCGCCCGAAAAACGTCATCGGCAATCCGTTCTGAAAAAAATCGTAATCAACGACAAATCCAGCGATCTCTCCCCGGCGCAACGCGTGGATGACGCGGCGCACGCCACCTGGGGTTGGCTCGACCATGATCATGCTTTGGGAATGCCGGAGATGGGTGACCCCATCGAATACGAACCGGGAGGTGGTTCGTCCGGTGATGACGGTCATGGGCACCCCAAGCGCGGCGATGGCATGCCCGAGCATGTCGAATGCACCCATGTGCGCGGTTGCGACGACGACTCCCTGCCCACGTTCATGGGCCTCACGCAAGGCGGCGATGGTCGGAGCAGGGATCGGCACGAGGGCGAGTAGTTCTGCGCGAGTCAGGTGCGGCAGACGGAGCAGTTCGCCAAAATTCCGGGCCGACATGCGAAAGACCAGCTTCGCCATGTTCTCCAGCTCCGGTCGCGAAGTTTCGGGTCCCAGGACCTGGCCGAGATTGGCGATGACATTTGCTCGATAGACCGGAGTTAACCGAATCCAGAGATCACCGGCCCGATCGGCGATGCCATCGCGAAGCGGATCCGGAAGCCACGATACGACCCGCGAGGCGACGCTGGCGATTGCGGTGGCGAGCCGGTAGCGGAGCTGCCGAGGGCGCTCCTGCCGGTAGCGGATGCTAGGACGCCGTGGGAGTCGGCTGCCGGGGGTCTCAGTCGGCGCCGAAGGCACGGAGTCGGCTTTGTCGGCTACGGTTGTTACAGGTGCCGGCATGACTGTCACGCGTGGGTCATCCCGCGGAGCCACGGTCTCGGCCGCCTGCCACCATCGCGACGGACTCCGAAACGGCTGCCCTGCCGCCATGGCGAATGTACGGGATCGCGTCGAACAGTACCGGCAGACCACGAATCAACGTGAGCGCCACCGCTAGCCAGACGTTCGCCCAACCGAACCAGCGCACGACGTCCAGGCTGTAGACCTTGTCCAGCCAGCTCTCGTGCTCCGGTTGGATATATCCGTAGTAACCGGTCAGGAACACGAATGCCGCCGCCTTGACGTACCCATACAGTCCGCGCATAAAGCGGCTAGCCGTCAGCCAGCGGGTGACGGTGGAGCGCATCATGGTGTTCTCGCCGAAGGCGGTCATCCCTTCGACGTAGGACATGGAGCGCAGGGCATCGACAATGCCGCCTCGGACAATGACCAGGAACGGTACCCAGAGGGGGATCACGCGCTCCCAGGCGAAGTAGACCCAGAGTACCGTTTCGACGATCCGGTCGCCCGCGATATCGAAGACGGCGCCGAACGGCGACGTCGAACCACGCCGGCGCGCGACCCAGCCATCGATGCCGTCTCCGGCGAAAACGACACCGAGCAGGAACATCGACAGCAGCGCGAATTCGACCGGACGAAAATGGATCATGGCGATGACGATGAAAAGCAGGATGAGCCGGGCAATGGTGATGAGATTGGCCATGTCTGGCGCTGCTACCCCTCGAGGCTCACGAACGCGGCCGGCTGTCCTTGGTGGCCCGGGCGCGGATTCGACGGATTATCCTCTTGGGCGGGCTTTTGCTCAACTCACCGAGAGTGACGGGGCTATCGGCTCTTGGCTATCGGCTGTTCTCGCTGTTGCCAAGTTCGCCAACATTGGCGTCTTTGCCGTCTATCCCTCGATTGATGGTCCGGTCACGATCGCATGTTCGATCTGACCTTCTTGCCACCAATGAAAGTCTCGGTGTTGTAGATTCGGGCGACGCAGGTGTCGGTCCTACAGCCGGTGGTGCAGCGGGTCAGGATGATTTGGTGAAGGACTACGCGAGCTATTCGTTCTGGCTGGAGACGAGCGGTGACGACCTGACGCCGCGGCCGCGACTCGACGGGTCGATCGACGTCGACGTCGCGGTCATGGGTGCGGGCTACACCGGCCTCTGGACCGCCTACTACCTGCTGCGGCGGGATCCGTCGTTGCGGATAGCGATTGTCGAGAGGGAGATCGCGGGATTCGGCGCGTCCGGACGCAACGGCGGGTGGTGCTATCCCGGCTTCCCGGTATCGACTGGATTACTCCGCGAGCGCTTCGGCACAGAGACCGTGCGCGCGATCTCCGGCGCGATGTTCGAGACCGTCGACGAGATCGAACGCGTCATCGCCCACGAAGGGATCGACGCGCAGTGGGCGCGCGGGGGCGCGCTCCGCCTGGCGCGCGGCGAGCATCAGCGGGCCAGCGTCGAGGGCGCCTACAAGACGCTGGAAGCGCTGGGGCTCGCCGATCGGTACGAGCTGCTCGACGCGGCCCAGACTGCCGAACGGGTGCGCGTCAGTGACACAGTCGCCGCGTTGTACAACCTCGCCGGCGCCAGCGTCCATCCAGCACGACTGGCCCGGGGGCTGGCGCGCGCGGTGGAGCGCCTCGGCGGCACGATCTACGAACAGACGCCGGTCGTCGACTACGAGACCGGCCGGTCGCCGCGGTTGATTACCTCACTCGGCGACGTCCGGGCGAAGACGATCGTGCTCGCCGGTGAAGCCTATTCGCCGCAGTTACCGAAGCTGCGGCGCACGCTCGTGCCCATGTACTCCTTGATCGTCCTCACCGAGCCACTTTCAGAAAACGACTGGGAACAGATCGGCTGGCGCAACCGGGAGTTGGTTGCTTCCTCGCGGATGTCGGTCGACTACCTCAATCGCACGGCTGACGGCCGCATCCTCTTCGGGGGACGAGGTGCGCCGTACCGGATGCACTCGCACATCGATGACAGCCTGGATCGGCACGGCCCGACCCATGACATGCTGCGCCGGATGACCATCGAATGGTTTCCGATGCTCAAGGATGTCCGCTTCACGCACGCATGGGGCGGGCCGTTGGGGATGCCGCGCGACTGGATGCCAACGACATCGTACGATGCGGCGGCGGGCGTCGCCCGCGCCGGAGGCTATACCGGCCAGGGCGTAGCGACGGCAAACCTTTTCGGGAGGATTCTCACCGACCTGATCTCAGGTGAGGTGACGGCGCTGACTCAGCTCCCGACGGTCAATCACCGATCCCCTCGCTGGGAGCCGGAGCCGTTCCGGTGGCTGGGCATCCGCTACGCGCAGGAAGGGTTTGCCCGTCTCGACCGCAATGCAGAGCGGACAGGAAAGGCTCCGACCGGCCGCACGCTGGTAGAGCGGCTTGGTCGCCACTAGGTTGAGCGTGGAGTCAGCGTCATGACAACGCGCTCCCAAACAATGGGCCGCGTTGCCATGGCCCTGACTGTTCTATTTGGCGCGCTAGCCGTCCTCGCCGCCAGCCGTTACCTTCGCGATCATGAGGGCTGGGACCTGGAGTCCGGCAGTAACGAGCTGATGACTGTCATGCTCCTCGTGCTGGGGTTTGTCCTTGCGCTCTCCATTGCGATGCCGCGGCTGGGGATGCGAAACGTCAACAGAGGTCAGTTCGCATCCATCGTGTGGACGATCGCCTTGCTGGTCGCCCTTGTGTTCACCTGGCGCGTCATTGTCGTTTCTCACCGCTGGGAGAGCGCTGTTGGGACGAGAATTTCGTCTCAGCAGGACCTCGAGGCGTTCGTCGCCGCGCATCCGGATTCATTCGCCGCCTACGACTACCGTGTGCCGACCGGCATCTTCTTGCAATCATTTGAGTTTCTCAACACCAATAACGTCGAAATGGCTGGTTTTGTCTGGCAGACGTACGGGCCGGAGATACCGGATCACGTCATGCGGGGCATCGTATTGCCGGAAGCCGTAGAGGAGGCGTACAAAGCAGACGAGGTCTGGCGGGTCGAGCAAGATGGTAAGGAACAGATCGGCTGGTATTTCAGCGGCACATTTCGGCAGAACTTCGACTATCGCCTCTACCCGTTCGACCGTCAGGATATCTGGCTGCGGATCTGGTCTCCAGATCCAATCGAGGGTGTCATTCCGGTCCCCGATTTCGGTGCCTATCGCGACTTGGCACCGGGCTCGTTGCCGGGGGTCGATACTCAATTTGTTTACGGTGGATGGGATCCGTTGAACTCCGGGTTCAGCTACGACTTGATCGACTACAACGCCGATTTCGGCCTCGGGCAGGGATTCACCGGCGCGCCTGACCCTGAGCTCTATTTCAACCTCTCGGTAGAGCGTGATTTCCTCGGACCGATGCTCGAACACCTCGTGCTGGTGGGCGCCATCGCCATCCTCCTCTTCTTCTTGCTGGTGCTGATGGCGCATGATACCGATCTAGAGGACCGCATTGGGTTGACGATCTTCGATCTGATCGTTGCCTCTGGCGGTCTCCTCTTCGCCGTCATCCTCGATCACAACTCCATCCGGAGCGTCGTCGAGTCACAAGATCTGAGCTACCTCGAGTGGGTCCCCCTGATCCTCGATGTCTTCATCGTGCTGGTCGTGCTCACCGCGGTGCTGCGTGTCAAGCGTTGGCGTATTCCGGTCATCGGTTACAGTGGCGATCTCTTGCCTGTCGTCGCATATTGGCCGGCACTCATTGGCTCGCTGTTGGTGGTGACCCTCCTCGTCTTTTTCTATTAGAAGGAACCGGGAGTCGATGCAACCCACGAACTACCTCATTCTGGCGACGCCGCGCTCGGGAAGTACGCTCCTCGGGCAGGGCTTGCAGGCGAGCGGCCTGGCCGGTGAGCCAAAGGAGTATTTCGGGCACAAGATGGCGTTCTGGATGGAGCGCTGGCGAACGCCGACCCTCCCAGCCTATGCCGCCCGGCTGAGTCAGGCGCGGGCGACGTCGAACGGTGTCTTTGGCGCAAAACTGCTCTACCGGCAACTCCTTCATCTCGAGAACATGGCACGACAGGATCCTGAGCTCGCGCACCTGCCATTGCAGGAGATCCTCAATCACCTCTTCCCGAACCTGCATTGGGTCTGGGTGACACGAGAGGACAAAGTACGGCAGGCGATCTCCTGGTTCAAAGCCAGGCAGACTGGTGTCTGGGGGCAGGACCAGGGACAGAGCGGACCGAAGTTGGGGCGAGCCTGGCGGCTCGGGGACGAGCCACTGGAACCGGGAGAACTCGCCTTCGATTACGATGGAATCGCGGCCCTCAAGCGGCAGGCGGAAGCGGAAGACGCCGCTATCGATCTGTTCTTCGCGGAGAGCGGGATATCGCCATTCCGCGTCATCTACGAGGAGTTCAGCCCCCGCTACGAAGACACGGTCTTCGCGTTGCTACGCTGGCTGGGCGTGTCCCCTCCACCTGACCTAACCTTGCCAAATCCACGCACCGTGAAGCTCGCCGACGACCGCACAGATGAATGGGTCTCCCGTTTTCGGGAGTTGCAGGCCGCAGGAGCGGCAGACCGGCCACCTACCTGATTGGCAGCCGGGGTCGCTGCCGGCTGAATGGCTGAAGCGCTTGAGCTGAATCTCAACGCCAGGGTAGGAGCGCGGGCGGATCCAGGCCGGCGGGGTTAGCGGTCGTTAGCAGTGCCGCCTTCGGCGATACGCTCCTCGAACTCGGCCCCGGCCAGCTCGGCAATCACCCGGTCAGCATCACGCAGCTTCGCCCCTACCAGACGGGCCCCACGCAGATTCGCTCCCGCAAGGTCGGCATCCCGCAGGTCGGCATTCTCCAGATTCGCGTGCGCCGCCGTGGCCTGGCGCAAGCAGGCGCCGGCAAGATTGGCATGGGTCAGGTTCGCGTCGGTCAGGTCCGCGCCGGTGAAATTGGTCTCCGTAAGTGTGGCCTCACGCAGATTGGCCTCATGCAGGTCGGCGCCAGCCAGATTGGCCATGGCGAGGTTGACGTGCGAGAGATCCTTCTTCGCCAGGTTTAGGGCGGTTGCCATGACACGTTCTCCTTCCCGAAGGTCCAGACCTGGGGTGAGCACGCGGTGTGGATTAGCTGAGGGCCACCCGCCCGTCGTCGGCCAGCGCCACGAGGTCGCGGGCCTGCCCGACCTGCTCCTCGATTGGCTCGGCGCGCCCGGCCAATCGCTCCGCGAGGCCATCAAGGGCATTCGCGGTCGCTCCGCCGTCCAGAACCACGACCGTCACCGCGTCAGGCCCCGTCTGCAGCGCGAAGGCGCCCACGAGCCCCTTCGGCGGGAACGAAGCCAGGCGATGGGCCACGACGCGATCGATATCCTCGGGTTCCGTGCCGTCCAGCAGCCGCCAGGTACTCATGGATGCGCGCATGGTTGCTCCTTGCACGTTATGGATCGCCGCTGCAGCACCCCGGCACTGACGGCCGAAGCCCCTGGACAGGTGCAGGCTATCCCTGTCGCAGGCGCCCTGAACGTCGGCAAGTGGTGTGGTACGGTCACGCGGCTCTCCGTCTCGTCTACTGTTGGTGGGATGCGCTAAGGGTACCCCAGGACCGCCAGATAATGCAAACCGTGCATAGTCTTTTCCTGCTTGAGAGAGTTGAAGATAGACTCAGTTAACGTGGAGCGTGACCATCGCGCTGCAGGGGTACGGCCTGCCATCTCTGACCACCCGGGCCACGTCAGCACCAGCTGTACCGCAAATCGACCAGTCAGTTGGAGTCGCGAACTGACTGGTCATTTTGGGAACTCATTTACGTTTCAGCGCCCGAATGTAGCCATTATTTTCGATTCTCTGATATGGCATCTCGGTGATTACGGCCGATTGGGGCGGAGTCCCGCACCCCCTTTCTCCCGCTCGTCCCCGAGCCCGATGGCCACGAAGCGAGGGGGCAGGCGCGGGTGGGCCCGGTGGCGGCTGGCGTGGCTCACCCGCCGAGGGAATGAACGCCGGAGCCGAGTGGGGGTATCCCCTGGCGTGGCAGGGGATGATCCGCAGCCGTCCCCTTGTTTATGGAAGTTTGCGAACTTGGCAAACATGGCAAGAGCCGGGCAGGCGAAGTGTTGCGACGTTCGCTCCTATTCGCTGACCACGGCGCGCTCGGCGTCGTAGTTCCAGATCCAGTCGAACCGGGCCACGGGTGCCTCCGGGCTTTCAGCCAGTCGCGCGTTTCGCGCCTGGACCTGGGCCGGGTCCGTCAGGCGAACCACCCGGCTGGCCTCGCGCGACGCCGCCTGGACGGCGGCGGTGCGCTCCCGGCGACGGGTCGCGTAGCCCTCGATCCCGCGTCGAGGATCATCGCGGTCCGCGGCGAGGCAGGCCGCCAGCACCGAGGCATCCTCGATGCTCTGGCTAGCACCTTGCGCCATGTAGGGCAGCATCGGGTGGGCGGCGTCGCCCAAAAGCGTCACCCGCCCGCGTGTCCACGTTTCGAGCGGAGGCCGATCGAACAGCGCCCACGTGAACACCTGCTCGGTGCCCGCGATCAGCGCCCGCACATGGGGATGCCAGCCGGCGAAGAGACTTAGCGCCTCTTCGCGGTCGCCGCGGGCCGACCACGACTCCTCGTGCCAGTCGTCGTCGCTCTGCGTGTTGCCGACCCAGTTTACGAGCCGCTCTCCCGAGACGTAGAAGCAGACGAATATGGTGCGCGGCCCCCAGAACGAGTGGTGGCGCACCTCCAGCCCCAGGCCGCGCCCAACCGCCGCGGGCGCCAAGCCGCGCCAGGAAATCTGTCGCGACCAGATGGGTCGGTCCGGTCCCGCCACGTGGTCGCGGACTACCGAGTGAATGCCATCGGCGCCGATGAGCAGCGCGCCCGTGGCCGCGCGCCCGTCGGCGAAGCGGGCCGTCACCGCGCCGTTGCGCTGCTCGACGGCAGTGCAGCGGGCGCCGAGGGTGATGTGCCGGTCACCCAGGGCGGCGCGCAGCGCGTCGTGGAGGTCGGCGCGGTGCAGGTGATAGAAGGGAGCGCCCCAGCGCGCCACGGCCGCTTCGGCGAGCGGTACCCGACCGAGGAGCGCGCCGGTCTGCCAATCACGCGAGTCCATCGAGTGGGAAACGACACCGACAGCGCGGAGCGCCTCGGCAAGCCCGAGCCGGTGCAGGACCTTGACGGCGTTCGGACTGATCGCGACCCCCGCCCCCACCTCGCGCAGAACAGTAGCCTGCTCGTAGACGTGGATGTCGAAGCCGGCTTGCCGTAAGGCGAGGCCGGCGGTCAGGCCGCCGATCCCGGCACCAACGATGAGGATGCGCATGGGGCCCTCCGAGTCGCCCGAGAGCGGCGGTGGAGACCAGACGCCAGGGACGCAGAGTCGCCATCGTCAATTGTTTTGCAGCTTCGAGACAGTGTACAGGTAATTCGATCGAACGTTTCAGCCCCGATCGCGAATGACGCGGATCATCGCTCGCTGGCTGCCGAGGTTGTGCCCGACGGTCTCCGAGTGGTCTCCCCGTTTACTCCGGGCGTATGGTGATGAGCCCGAATCGCGGTTGCAGTCGACAATGCGCACGCTCCAGACCCGTCTGCTCTCGTGGTCGGCCGGCAACGGTCGTTCGACCTGGACGCGTTCCCACAACGCCGCGGCCCAGTGCCAGCGGTAGAAGCGGCCGACGAAGGTCTTCCTGGCGCCGGAGCACGCGGGGAGGCGGCGCCAGGGACTGTCCGTGCGCGGCCGCTAGAGCATGCCACCGAGCACGATTCAGTGGTATTTGGCAGGACGGCCATAAGGTTACTACCGCGCAGGCAGCTACGCGCAGAGCTGCACCAGTGCGCGGCGGTCAATTTACGGCGATTCATGCGACCGTGCGTATCTCATCATCCATTTGGAACTATGACAGAGGTCGGTACCGTGCAGAGCCGATCACGCGGTATCGATTGCCGCGACTATCGTGTTCCGGGCAGCGGTCGCGGAGCAGCGAGACGCACCCCCGAATCTTCCGGCCGGTTTCGAGCGCCGGCTGCCGGATGCATTCCTAGGTTTGGCACGGCGCCGCGCAGAACCCCTGTCCCACCGTGCAGGGACAGGTGGCGCCCCGGTGCGCTGAGCACAGAAGATTCCCGGAACGTTGGGCCGGAGCGTCTCGCAGTCACCGTCGCTCGTGCAGGTGCTGCACCCAGGACCCAAGACCCTCCCGCACCTGGTCAGGTTGTCAACGGTCTTGAAGCAGAGACACTCACTCGATGCACCGCAGGTGATGGACGCATTGGTGGCGCAGTGACGGCGCCCGCCGCACATGACCCCTGGCCAACGACGCATTGCCCCTGAGCGCAGAAGTCCCGGGTCCCACACTGCGGGTTGAACTGGCAGGTGGCCCCCAGTGGGCGTCCGACGCACGGGCTGACCAACTGATTGGGGTCGAATGCGCAGATGCCCGAGCAGCAGGTGTTGAAGTTGGCAGAGCATGACGACAACTCCCCGCTCGCGGTGCAACACGTGCAGGTGACCGTATCACGCACTGGAGTTGCGCCGGCACACTCGTCGACGCACCCGCTGCCGCAGCGCCACGGCTCACCCGGGCAGGTGCAGACGCCACTGGTGCAAGTGCCTTTCGTGCAGGGACCACAGGATCCGCCGCAGCCATCATCTCCACAGTCCTTGCCGCTGCAATTCGGGGTACATGGCAGCAAAGGGGGGGTGGGGGTGATTCACCGCGGGCGCCACGTTGGCGACGCAGCTCCCGCTCTGGCAAGCGCCCCCACTACAGCCCGTGCCATCGGGGAGGGTGCCTTTGCACTTGCCCTTCTTGCGCTTCTTGCAAGGCGGGCACGGTTTCTTCTTCTTTTTCTGCTTGGCCTCAGTTGTGTCGAGGTCGGCCAGACCACGTAATCCTAGTGACCAACCGAGCGTGGCGACCACCGCACGTCGTCGGGAACTAGCGGCGGTCAGGAGGTAGGTCAGGGAATCGAAACATTTGGCGTCTATGGCAGACCCTCGTTGCTCGGCGCGCAGCGTGATACGTGTCGAGCATGGCAGCGCCTGCCAGCGCTGGCATCCTCTGAACTATGTAGATCAGTATGTAGTTATGGTGATGTGCCGCCGTGGATGGCATCGTCCAGGCGGCGACCTTGCGGGTGGGGTAGCGGGTGACGAAGGCGCGTATGTAGCGTCTGGTCATGGCGATCGCGGGAGACGGCGTTGAAGCGGTCACGAAGTAATTTCGGGATTGCTATTTCGTGGTGCGCCAGAAGGAGCCGACGCGTCGAGACAAAGGACTGACCCCATAGCCAGGAGTCCCGATACCAGGTTTGAGGTGTAATCTCAGTGGAATCGCTACATGATGGCATCCGGCATTTGGAGCGCTACCAGAAAGGTCAGGTTGTCCGGCTCCCTCGTCACAACTCAATGACCGGTCGCGGACGCTGCATCACGGTCTCGTCGGCCGGCAGAAAACCGAACCGGCTGTAGAGACCGTGCGCATCCCTGGTGCACAGGCATACGGCCCGGCACCCCGTTGCCTCTGCTCTGGATCGACTGTGAACATGAGCCGAGGGTGGCCGCATGACCGACCGCGACGGCCGGCTCAGGAAAGCAGAAGTCGAAAAGGAAGTCACCCGTACCCTCCTCGGTCTCCAGGGCCGAAGTCGAGTGCCAGCGCGATGGGGCCGGTAAACAGCGCGGTCTGCCAGCCCGGCTCCGCCTCGTCGCGGACGATATTCCGGGCTGAGGACGTCCTCAACCCGAGGACATCGTCCGCGACGACATCTTGGTGACCGAGGGCCTGAACTGCTTGGGGGAGATGTCGATCCAAGCGGTCCTCATTCGACTTAGAGGTAGGCGACGTGTTCACGTCGTGGGCGAAGATTGAAGCGGGGCCCGTCGAGCCAGTGTTCGGGACTCAGTCGAAAATCTATCCGCCCGGCAGACCGGTAGGCACCGATGCGGAGGAGTGTCATGAAGCGACGAACGTTCGTAGCCGGCGTCACGGCGACCAGCCTTTCTCTAGTGAGCGGCCCAACTGCACTGGCGCAGAACAATGCCGGCACGGTGACGCCGGCGGAAGGTGGGACGACGATGCAGACAGACGCGCAATCCGGCTATGCCCCGATCAACGGCCTGCGCATGTACTACGAGATCCATGGCGCGGGCGGCGTGCCGCTGCTGGTGATCCACGGTGCCTTCGGCAACACGGGATTGTTCGGTGGCGAGTTGGTGCCGGCGCTGGCCGAGACGCGCACGGTGATCGTCATGGACCAGCAGGCGCACGGGCGCACCGCCGACATCGACCGCCCCTTGAGCGTGGTCCAGATGGCGGACGACACCGCCGCCTTGATCGAGCACCTCGGGCTCGAGCAGGTCGACGTCTTCGGTTACAGCATGGGCGGTGGCATCGCGTTTCGGCTCGCCGTCGAGCGGCCGGAGCTGGTGCGCAAGCTGGTGATCGCCGCCGTCTACACATCAGGCGCCGGGGCCCACCCCGAGATCGTGTCGGGGATGAAGTCTCTTTCGCCCGAGGCCTTTGCCGGCTCGCCTATGGAGACGTCTTACTTCGCGGTGTCCCCCAACCCGGACGATTGGCCGGTGCTGGTCGAGAAGATCAAGGCAATGGGCAGCAACGCGGAGGCCTACTCGTTGACGCCAGACGAAGTTCGGGGTATCGAGTCGCCGGTGTTGTACATCATCGGCGACTCGGACATCGTCCTTCCCGAGCACGCGGTGGAGGTCTTCCGCCTGCTCGGTGGAGGCGTGCCCGGCGATCTGACCGGATTGCCGAAGTCGCAACTCGCCATTCTTCCCGGCACGACGCATATCGGGGTGATTCTCCAGACCGATCTCCTGCTGGGCATGATCGTGCCGTTCCTCGACGCCCCGATGCCGGAGGCGGGGTGACGCCGACCGGCACAACCCCATGTGCGATCGGTGTCCAGTTCGGCCCATTGATGTAACCGTCGAGATCGTGCTGCCAGCTAAGCCTGCCGCGCCCCACCGCTTCCGTGACCGGAACCAGCCTCAGCGCTACGGCGAAATCGGGTGCCCAGGCGCGCTTGCGCGGTTGATCCCGGCCGAGCCCCGTTTCGCGACCAATGCGGGGTGCGCTGTCAGCGCCCGGATCACCACGCGCGTTGACCACGCATCGTTCACTGGCCGTCCAAATGGCGGTGCCTCTACCCAATCCGCCACAAGTCGCCTGCGTCCTGTGCGTGCGCAGGTATACGGCCCGTTCCGCTACGCTGCGCCGCAGATTCCCTGGAACCAAGGGAGGCGGCATGAACGAACACACAATCACCCGTGTCCGCTGCAAGGGCTATTCACTCCGCAGCAGCATGAGGCGCGGTCTACCGCGCTAGAGATGCCTCAGGCCGGCCCGTCGTCGGTCCGGTGTCGCGTCGGTGGGTCATGCTGGGGACGGCGTGGGGCGGCCATCGCCGCCTCGATCCGACCCGGGACGAGCCGTGCAATGATGCCGAGGCATTCGTGCTGGCATCCGCCGTTTCCAGTTCGCAACGGTTGGCGAGGACGACGATCGCGACCGTGCTCTCGGGGTCGTAGAGGACCCAGGTGCTACACCCGTAGATGGCCCCGTTGTGCCCCACAGACGCCGCCGCCAGGCGCGTAATTGTGTCGAGGTACTGGTCGTAGCATACCCGGACGTCGCTGGCGATCGCATCAGCGGCGTGGTCGGACACCCCGGCAGTCTCCGCTGGGGCGCTTCGGTCGCGCGAAGTTATGAAACCGGATCCGAGCACCGGTTTCATCATTCCTCCGGGCGATCAGCCCTCCGGTATTGAGCGAGGTGTTGAGCTGCCTGGGCCTCTCGCTCCATCTCGCGTGGGGGAGACGCTGCTGTCGCTCAGCGCACGAGCCGCCTCAGACCGGTGCGGGGGATGGCTCCGCTGTCGGGAAGCTCACGGGATCGAGGGGATCGGTGCCGAGGTTCACCTCGTCGCCGTCGTAGTACCCATCGCCGTCGGCGTCCGGCGTGGTGGGGTCCGTCCCGAAGGCGGCTTCGTCGGCGTCAGCGAGGCGATCGTTGTCGCTATCGACACCCGATGCATCGGGTGCGGCCTCCTCCGCCACGACCAACTCGCTGCTCGCGGCAGTCTCCGCTCCCGCGTCTGAGGCATCACCGTTATCGGTATCCCACACCAGGGGATCCGTGCCCACGGTAAAGAGCTCCTCGCCATCAGAGAGACTGTCACCATCGGTGTCCCAGACTCCGGGATCGGTGCCGTAGAGGTTGAGTCTCGTCACCATCCGCGACCCCATCGCCATCGGTGTCCGGGGTGGTGGGGTCCAGACCAAGACCCGGCTCCAGCTCGTCGGGCGCGTTGTCCGCATCCTGATCGGTCGCGCTGGCGACCGCCGTCTCGCTCGTCTCCGATGCGCTTTCCGCCTCAGGTGCTGGTGCCGGCGTGAGAGGCACCTCCGTGGCCACCGGCGCCGGCTCTATCGGCGGGTCGGTGACCGTGATCCCGCTGCCTGGACCCAGATCGCCGCAGGTGATTGTCCGGTCTCTGAGAGGTCGAGAAACCTCGCAGGTGCCGTTGGTCCCGTTGGCGCCGCTGGCGTCGTCGATGACCACCACACCGCTGTTCGTCTGGGCCAGGACGCCACCGCTCAATCCCGCCAGACCCAGGCTGAGATTGACGGCGGCGATGATGAGCCACTTCATGGATGACCTTCCCGTGCGGGGTTTAGCGGATGGACTAGAGCCACGACCTGTGGCGGCACACGCGCTGACGGGCCACGAGTGCCGACTCTGTCAACGCGTGGCTCGCGGGCCGCGTTTCCCGCGCAGCAGCCCCTGAAAGCGCGGTCACCACAAAGGCGTGTTCAACAGGCCTCGACCGTGCGGACCGAGTGGGACCTTCACACCGGAGGATGATCAAACCTGACGGAATCTCAAAAGGAACATGTGATCCAATTTCTGCCCGGAGCGCTAACGTAAGGGACCGCGGCTACCGGAACCGACCACAGCGCGTGGAGGCTCATCCTGCCGTGGCCGCAATCACATACCCAGACTTTTCAAATCTCCAGGTTGTCGGAGGATATCTCGTGCTCGCGATGTTGTTCGTGCTTAGGGAGATCACGTCCGGAGCGCTGAAAGAGGCTGGCAAAGAACTTTGGACGTGGGCGAGGAACAGAGGCTCGGGACACGATCGTCACCCCGGTTGCGAAGGCCGATAGCCGTTCGGCACCTCGTCCGGCTGGGACCACATGGCTGCGGCTGATCTGGATCGGGCCGGTTGTCACCGGCGATTTCCAGGAGATCGGCATCGACCCCGGGGCAAGCGTCAGCCGAGTAGCAACCCCGACGAGGTGATCGGCGCGTGGCTCACCGGAACGTCGATCACCGGTCAGCCATCGAAACGGCTTTTGGCCTCGTCATTGGCCGAATGCCACGTGTGGTCCTCCATCAAAGTGGTCGAGCGGACTAAACAGGGGGTCCGCTCCGACGATGGGATGCGTGGTGATCCAGGCTCGGATCGTCGTGGCGCAGATGTCACCGCCTGCCCGCGGGAGGGTCGCGATCAGGTCGTACTTGAACTCCTGGTGCAACGCCCAGGCGGCCTCACTGACGGAAGAGCCGTCCCGTAGCGCCACACCGGTAGCCTCCGGGGTCAGCGGGAGAAAGAGTGCGAGCACATTGAGGGCAAGATCCGCGGGACCACTGCCACCAAAACCCCAGTCGAACCCCGTTCGGCGCATAGTGGACGTGCCGCTGCGGGATCGAGCTTCTCGCGGTGCCGTCTGGCGCGCGCCAGCAGGTCACCCCATCGACCAGGGCATCCGCGTGTCGCTCGACACGTGGCCAGTCCGAACGCGCGCGCCCGGTCCACGACCCGGTCCGCGACGACATCAGGGCTGACCGGGACCGGTGAGGTGTTGACCAAGACATCGACCGTGACCACCTCGTCATCGTCCGCGTCCAGCGGCAGGGAATGATCGATCACCTGTCGGAGCCATGGGACTGACGCCGTGGTAGAGAGCATGTGCCAGTCACGAAGCGTTGCCTGAAGCATGGACCCTCCTCGTCCTTAGCTGTACGTACATTTACGGCAACGCCGGCCGGGCGGATTTAGAGCCCGTTGCAAAGCACCTGGCGGCCCGGGAGCAAGGCGCGGGTTGCGGTATCCTCGACAGCGCTCCTGCGCTGGCTCCGCCTCACCCCGCCACCCGACCTGACCCTGCCGAACCCGCGAACGGTCAAGCTCGCCGACGACCGTACCGACGAATCGGTTGCCCGCTTCCGCGAGTTGCAGACCGCGGGTGCGCCAGGCTGACCGACTACGAGTCAGACAGACGTGGACGCTGCAGTACGGTTTCGTCCGCGGGTAGAAAACCGAACTGGCCATAGACGGCGTGCGCGTCGTTGGTGGGTAGGTGTATGGCCCGTTCCCCTGCGCTGTACCAGTGACAACACGAAAGTGGAGGGTGATGGAGGTGACCAAGGGCTACAGCGTGCGCGGTCTACTGCCAACAGTGACAGCGCCGGGCATCCCGGTTCACGACCAGAGACGGTCGCGGCTTCGCACATCGTCCCATTCCGGGGTCGGCTCAAAGAAGCCGCGGTCCCAGGGTACGAGGTGCTCCTTCACCACGTCCAGATTCAACTCGAAGCCGAGCCCCGGACCCTCGGGCACCGGGATGTAGCCGTTCTGGATGATCGGCTTCGGTACGCCGTCGATGAAGTCACCCCAGTACGAGACGCTGTTGAAGTGGTGCTCCAGGGCAATGAAGTTCTGCGTCGCGGCGGCACAGTGGACGCTCGCCATGGTACTGACGGGCGTGCCGGCCATGTGCAGCGCCATGCTGATGCCGTACTCCTGCGCGTAGTCGCCGATCTTCTTCGTCTCCATGATCCCTCCACTGGTGGCAAGGTCCGGGTGGATGATGTTGACAGCGCGAGCCTCCAGCAGCGGCTTGAAGCCGTCGAGCAGGTAGATATCCTCGCCGGTGCAGACGGGGGTGTTCAGTGCCCGCTCCAGCTGCACCCACTTGTCGGTGAACTGCCATGGCACCAGGTCCTCCAGCCAGGCGAGGTTGTAGGGCTCGAGCGCCTGGCCGAGGCGGAGACAGTCGTCGATCCCAATGTGACCGAAGTGGTCGGCGGCAATCGGCACCTCGTCGCCAAGGACCGAGCGGACCTCGGCGACGTACTCGCAAATGAGGTCGATCCCCTTCGGGGTCAGGCGCACGTGGGTGAAGGGGTGCATCACCTCAGTGGTGTTGAACAACTCCTCCACCTTGTCCTCGGAGTCACCCGGGAGCATCCCCTGGGGCCAGCTCAGTGCCCCCTCGACGCCAATCAGCGGCTGGACCCCTACGTCCATCTTCAGCATCGTGAAGCCCTGCTCGATCCGCTTGATCAGCGCGCGCCCCATCTCCGCGCCGGTCGACTCGTTGGGCGTGTCGCAGTACATCCGGATGCGATCGCGGAACTTGCCGCCGACGAGTGCGTAGGCGGGCACGCCGTACGTCTTGCCGGCCAGATCCATCAGCGCCATTTCGACGGCACAGACGCCGCCCCCCTGCCGTCCGTGATGCCCGAACTGCTTGATCTTGCGGAAGAGCTTGTCCAGGTTGCAGGGATTCTCCCCGAGCAACTGGCGTTTCAGCATCAGGGCGTAGTTCTTGCTGGCGAGGTCACGCACCTCACCGTAGCCGCTCAGCCCCTGGTTGGTGTCGATGCGGACGAGCGTGAAGTGCCAGTTATCCCACCCGACCGTCGCCGTGCGCAGGTCGGTGATCTTGAGCTCACTCGGCCGCGAAGCGGTACGGACGCGATCCTCAGGCCTGCTCGTGCGTATCCACAGTCTTCCCCATTCGCTCTTCTCTCGCCCAATCACGTTTCGGCCACGAGTATCGGATGAAACGCGCATATCGTCTTGTGCGGGAGGAGCACTGCCGGAAGCCCGAATTATTGCGGCGAATGGCGGATTCTTGATCAGTGTCCAGTGACGGGCCGAGGTCGCTGCATCACCGTTTCGGCGCCAGCCTCCTGCTCACATACGAAGGGCGGTGGAGGCGAGTGCCAGGACGGCGCCGAGTCGCCATCGTCGATTGGGGTGCTGTAGGGCGCAGCGTACACCGCATGGGGCGGGCCACTTGTCGCGCCGGAAAGGCAAAGGTGCTGAAGGTGCTAAAGGTGCTAAAGGTGCTGAACTTCTCGGGAGACGGGAGGAACAGCATCTTCGCGTTCGTTGCTTCGGCTTCTAAGGATTCAATACCAGCCGGGTTCCTGACCGCTACGCAGCGACTGGCCAGGGCCGCTGCATCACCGTTTCGTCCGTGGGCAGAAAACCGAGTTGGCTATAAAGACCATGGGCGTCGTTGGTGTGAAACGCAACACCCCGTCCCGCTGCGCTGGACCGGCTACGACACCGAACCAAGGAAGGCGAAGGTGGCATGAGCGACGATGAGAAGGCGCTGGGGGAGTTCGCGGCGTTGGTGCCGCGTAAGGACGGGGAGTTGAACGAGCAGTACCAGGCCCGGATTCGCTTCCTATTGGGGGTCCGATTGGTCCGAGCCGGGAGCTGTCAAGGTCTACCGGGTGGGCAGGCTACTGGGACCGATTGTCGTGCTGGATCGGGCCGGGTTGCGGAAGCGGCTGTTCAAGCTGCCGTGGAATCGACCAGGAAGATAGCGGGGTGGCCTACCGGGAGCGCAACGCCGTGGAGTGCCTCATCAACCGCCTCAAGCAGTGGCGGCGCATCGCCGCTCGCTACGAGAAGTGGGCTCCCAACTACCGGGCGATGTTCACGATTGCCCGCATCTTGCTCTGGCTGTGAGTTCGCTCCGTCCCTCCAGGGCATCTGCCCCGTGACGACTGGTGCGCCGGCGGGTCGGTGCAACTACCCTTGCGGAGCTAACCGGCGGAAGGCAACCAGGAGGGACGGATGCGGACGCGGATCGCGGTCATCACTCACGCCCACGCCAACCTCCCCGCCCTCGAGGCCGCGCTGGCGGTGATCCGCGCCGACAGGCCGGATGCCGTCTACCATACTGGCGACGCGATCGGGATCGGCCCATTCCCGGCCGAGGCGCTCGATCGCCTCCTCCACGAGTCAGGGTTGCGCCCCTTTACGGGCAACGATGACGCATGGTTCGCCTTCGGCCCCCAGACCCGAGGCCGCCCTGGATGAGCGAGGGAGAACTGGCGAACCAGCACTGGACCCACGCCCATCTCGACCCGCGCGCGCCCGGTCGTGGCGGCCTGGCCCTGGGTGATCCAGGAGGAGGTCGGCGGGGCGCCGGTCGCCTTCCTCCATCATGCCCTTGGCGTGACGGGGCGCGGCTTCGCTGAACCGGTCGCCGACCCCGACCCGGCCGCCCTGGATCGACTGTTCTCGCCGCGACATGCCCGGCTGGTCTTCTACGACCACGTGCACCACTCGACCTCGATCCCGGCGGAGGTCGTGGGGCACGCCCGCTACGTCAACCCGAGTGCGCTCGGTTGCTCGCCCGAGCCGCTGGCTCGGTACGCCCTGCTGGACGTCGACAGTGTAGGGTCCTGCCAGCTCGCGTTCCGGGCTGTGACGTACGACCCAGCCCCGCTCTTCGCTGCCTTCCGAGAGCGCGAGGTGCCGGAGCGGAGGCTCCGTAGGAAAGGGGAACGAGACGAGGACACCGGGATAATGGTCCGCCAGCCTACTGCTAGCCGAGCCGGGCAAACCTGACGAAGTGCATGGAGCAGCCACAATGACCTGAACAAGCCAAATGAGGGACAGTGGAGCTGGCCAAGAGGACGGTGTTCTTAGACAAACCGACGTGACGGATTGAGGAGACAGTGCATATGACGAGTGAAATAGACGCCGGACTGACAAAAGGTAATTACGTCTTCGTCACCACCACGGGCGGGAGGGCGTATCACGGCCAAGTCGAGGACAGCACACCACGCGGCTTCTGGTTGGTCCGGGGCTGCCGTCATTTATGAGACGCCTCTCGACCACAAGTCCGAGCCGAAGCGCATGTTCATCGCCTGGGATGCCGTGGAGACGGTCATTGAATCTCCTGCGAATGCAGACGATGACGGGGCGGCGAGGAACGCTTCTTGGGAGGACGCCAAACGGTGGCAACGGGATGTTCGCGGTGCAACGCTGCCACACAACTTCTTGGGAGTGGATGTCTTTGTCAATCTCCACAGTGACGAAAACCGGTCGGGCCAAATCGAAGAGGTGAGGTCAACCGGTGTGTTGGTGGAGGACCGGCGTCGCTCACACGCCGTGTCGTCAGAGCACGGAGGGCCACGACGCAAGGTGCTGTGTTTCATCCCCTGGACATCAATTGACTTCATCGAGTGGGAGCGCACCGACTGACGAGCTAAGGCTCCGCAATGCGCGCTAGCAGTGCCACGACGCTCACCAGCAACACCCGGATTACAATGACGGGCGGGGCGAGAAGGGTGTGGGTCGACCGCGAGGCGCTCAATCGGGTCTCGGCCGCTGCATCACCGTCTCGTCCGCCGGTAGAAATCCGAACTGGCCGTAGAGGCAGTGGGCGTCTTTGGTGCGGAACGCAACACCCCGTTCCGCTGCGCTGGACCAGCAACGACACCGAGCCAAGGGAGGTGGCATGAGCGCCGCCCCAGCGTCGAAGCGACGGCACATCGGCTCTCAAAACGGACATTCCGGTTGCCGTGGCTAGGAGTAGCCCCTCGGGCGCGACCAGCAGCCGTTCGAGCCCGCCCCAATCATGGGAGTCAGTCGATGCGCACACGCCGGGTGATCTGGCCGTTGCTCTCCCAGTACGTGGTCTTGCCGGCCAGGAGCGGGTCGTCCGGCGCTGGCTGGACCTCGCCATTCTCCGCGATAGCGCGTGACGTGACCGTGTGCTCGCCCGAGGAAGGGGTGCCCCAATCCAGCGTCCAGAAGGTCCAGGCGAACTCCTCCCCCGCACCCTCGGTCAACGTCGCCGGTTGCCAATCCTCATCGTCGATCTGGACCTCGACCCCGGCGATCGGGTCGCCCCACGCCGCGCCCATGATCTGGTACGCGTCCCCCTGTTTGGTCACCTTGGCCGGGGCGGACTTGAGCCGGTTGGGCCCAACCGAGGTGAAGGTCCAGACCGTCTCACCATCCCGCTCCTCTTCCCGCATGGTCACGTACTCGCGGGCCATGAAGTGGCCCTGGTAGGCTCGATCCAAGATCTCGATACGCGTCAGCCACTTCACATTGGCGATCCCGTACCAGCCCGGCAAGATCAATCGCACCGGGAAGCCGTTTAGGTTCGGTAGCGGTTCGCCGTTCATCTCGTAGACGAGCAGATTGTCGGGGTTCATGGCGTCTTCCAGCGCCATGCTGCGGGCGAACTGCTCGGTGATGGTCATTTCGCCCCAGGTCTGCTCACCGGCATCCGCACCCCAGAAGAGGACCTCGCGGCCTTCCTCATGGACCCCCGCTTCCTCCAAGAGGGGGACCAGGGGCGTCCCTGCCCACGTCGCGTTACCGACACCTCCCCAGAAGAAGGGCAGCCCCGTGTTGCCGGAGCACTCCAGGGTGAACGTCACCTCCTGGCGCTCCCGGGCTTTCAGCTCATCGAGGGTGAGCGTTATCGGCTGGTCCACCAGTCCACTGATCTCCAGGCGCCAGTCGGCCTCATCCAACGTGGGTTCGTTGAAGTGCTTGATGACGAAGAACTGGTCATTCGGAGTGATCCAGGAATCGAGCTGCTCCCACTCGAGCTGCCGGACAATCGCCTCCGGTGCCGGGTTGGGCTCGGGCTGGTCCAACCAGGGAATGACCTCGCCCGCGATGGGTGTCTGGAACGCGTAAGTCGGCCCCGCCACCCGGAGCACGCTCAGCCCGGCCACCGCCGCGCTGCCCTGCTGCAAGAGCGTTCGTCGGGAGATCGGCGAAAAGGTCATGACCTGCCTCCTTGCAGTCCGGCTGACGCTCTTTCCCGCAAATCGCTTGGATTGTTCCGAACGCCACCCAGCCTACACCTTTTGGCCGCACTGTCAAGTCGACCGGGATGGGATCGATCCTCATAGGGCCGGCGCCGAGTCAGTTGAGTGAAGGCAGGACTGAGAGGCAATGACCGGGATTGAACTAATTCACCGCAAGTGGCGCACGCGGGTGGGACTGACCGAGCGGCAGCTAGTCCAGACAACGGCCCGGAGCGCAGAAGCGCCACCGTAAGGGACCGCGCCTGCTGGGACTCCTCCTGTCGCGTGAAGGAGCCTCCTCCCGTGGCCGATCACCGCGAACATATCCATCACTTTCCCCCGCCGAGTGCTGAGCAGGCAGTGGCACTGCAGCCTGTCAGCCAGTACCTCAACCAGGCCGGTACGCAGGTTGCCAGCTTTCTGCTGGGCTTCCCGCCGCATAACGGCGACACGGCGACCCTCGCCGAGTTCAGCACCCTGATGTTGCGCATCGCAGCGCTGTGCGACGGATTGCTTGAACGCACCGACAGCCCTGTGTAGTTGGACGCGCCGGACAGCGATTTATTGCTCAACTCGAATTGACACCGGGGTGCCGTTCTCCTCGGCCGAGCGCACGGCTGCGAGGGTCAGTTCGAGTGAGAGGAGGTTATGGCGGGCCGAGTTGAAGGGCTCGCGGTCCTCGGCGATCGCAGTCATCAGCTCGCCCATCGTGCCGGCGAAGCCGTCCGGGAACCACTCGCCTTCGAGGTCGTAACGGATCGTCGCCCCGTCGCGAACCAGCTCGACGTAGTCGTTGCCGAGCACGCCGCCGCGGATCGCGCCCTCGGTGCCGTGGACGACGAACGGGTGGCCAGCATCCGAGACCGGCTCATTGCCGGAGCCGCGGATCGAGGCGCTCGCCCCGTCGGCGCAGGCGATCTCGATCCAGAACCCCCACGGCGTCAGCGACTCCGGCGGTTGGTTCGGCGAGCGGAAGTCGCGGGCGCGCACCTCGACCGGCTGCTTGCCTTCCAGCCAGCAACGGCAGATGTCGACCCAGTGGACGGCGTAGTCGTAGATCGCCCAGTGAGGGATCCGCTCGAAATGGGTGTCGATCGTCCAACGATAGGAGCGCTCTACGCGGTGGGCAATCGAGATTACGTCGCCGATCGCCCCGGCGGTGACCAGGAGCGTGGCCACCCGCCACGAGGGCGCCCACCTCCCGTTCTGGTTGACGGCAAGCTTCACACGGCGCCGCTCTGCCGTCTCAACCAAACCTCGGGCGGTATCCATGTCGAGCGCGAGAGGCTTCTGCGACAGGACGTGCTTACCCGCTTCGATGGCGTGGTGCACGAGCGCCGCCCGCTCGGCCGGGAAGGTCGCGATGTCGACGATGGTGATGGCGGGGTCGCCCAGCAGGTCGTCGAGCGAGGCGTAGACCTTACTGACTTCGAATGCCTCCCGTACCCCTTCGGTCGCGGCAGGGTTGACGTCGAAGGCGCCGACGACGCTAATCCCGTAGCGGTTGTAGGCGGGCAGGTGCGCCTGCTTGACGATGCCGCCGACGCCGACGATCCCGACGCCCGGCAAGGGCTGCTCGGGCAGGCGGGGCTTGTAGTCGACCGGGACTGCCCATCCCCGGTCGTTGGCTGTCCTCTCCTCTGTCCTCACTGCTCGCCCCCCGGAAACTCGACGTAGGCCCGTCGCTCGGCTGCCTCGTAAATGGCCTCGACGCCACGGAAGACCGCCAGGCCGGTCGTGGCATCGATCGGTGACGGAACCTCGCCGCGAACAGCCGCGACGAACGCCGCCGCGCCGCGACGGTAATGCTCGACATCGGCTGCCGGACCTCGATCCAGGTAGTCCTCCCGGGTGGCAGGGCGCGCGCCGTCGGAGGTCCGCCAGAATCCGCCCTCGTCGAACCGCTCCATCCACGATGGACGAACCCCGGCGCGTAGCGTGGCGCTGGTGCCGTAGATCTCGACGCTCCAATTCTCGACCCAGGGGTTCGCCTCCTGGGCGGTGAAATCGAGCGTCACCAGGAACGTTCCGTAGTCAAGGGTGGCAACTAGCGCATCCTCCCGCATGCTCGCCTCGAAGGCGCCGACGGCACGGAGGGCGGAAACGCCATTGGGCTCGCCGAAAAGGTGGAAGGCGATGTCGACGATGTGGCAGGCGTCCTCCTGGAAGATTCCCACAATGTTGGTCGGGTCGCGGAACCAATCAGCCATCTCCCCCCATGCTCGACGCGGCATCGCCGCGTGGATCCGCGCCAGCGAAACGGTGCCTAACTCTCCAGCTGCCAGTGCCCGTTTCGCCTCAGCTATCGAATCTGCGTAGCGGAGGAAGTAGCCGATCTGGACGACGAGCCCTGCCCGTCGCGCCTTCGCCTCGATCCGGGCCAATTCGCCCGCGTTCATCCCGCCCGGCTTCTCGAGCAGCACCGGCTTGCCGTGGTCGAGTGCGGTTAATGCCAACTCCGCCACCTGGTTGTTCCGCCCGTCGACGACGACCGCCGCCACGTCCGGCCTCGCTGCCGCCTCGGGCTCGACCCACGCGCCGCCGTGCTCGCGCGCGAACGCCTCGCCGAGAGTGCGGTCGGGGTCGTGCGCACCGAGCAGGCGGACGCCCGGTATCGCGCCTACCGCCCGCGCCCATGGCCCGGCGTGAGGATGGCCCACTCCAAAAAATACGATCCCGAACTCGTTGTCACTGTTCAACGCGCGCTCCCTATTCCCGTTCGGCCCCCAACCGCTACCAAATCACCAACTACTTGACGGCACCCCGGGTCAGTCCCTGGACGATCAGTCGCTGGAAGACGGTGACCAGGATCACGGTTGGGATGACCATCACCATCGAGAGGGCGCTCATCAGGTCCCACGGGCGGCCAGCACCCTCGCCGGCGCCCTGGGTCAGCTCGATCAGCCCGAGCGTTAGCGGCTTGGCTTCGTTGCCCTTGGCGAAAACCAGGGGATAGAAGAGCTCGTTCCACGAGATGATGAAGTTGATCAGGAACAGCGTCGCCAGCGCCGGCATCGCCAGTGGGGCCACGATTTGGATCAGAACCGTCAGTAGGTTGGCACCGTCGATCCGTGCCGCCTCTTCCACCTCGCGCGGGATCTGCCGGATGAACGAGGTCAGCACCCAGATCGTGAAGGGCGTCTGGGCGCTGCCCATCAGCAGGACCAGTCCCTGGACGGTATTGACGAGCCCGAGCCGGTTGAAGAGCTGGAAGAGGGGGATGACCGTCGCGATGCTGGGCAGCGTCGACGTCAGCATAAAGAAGACGAAGAAGATGGTGCGGCCCTTGAACTCGATCCGGGCGAAAGCGTAGGCGGCAGTGAAGGCGAAAGCCACCGCCAGCAGCGCCGAGCCGAACGAGAAGAGGAGCGAGTTCGAGAGGTAGTCGGCGAAGGGCAGGCTGTCGACCATGCGCCGATAGTTGGCGAGCGTCAGCGTCTCTGGCACGTAGTCCGGGGGTGAGCTGAGCAGGTCCGACCGCGGCGTCAGCGACGAGATGGCGATCCAGTAGAGGGGGAGGAAGACGGCGACAGCGAAAGCAAGGTAGCCCATCCCGGCAAGAGTTCGGGACTGCCAGCCGCGTGTCACAGGGCCCGCTCCATCCGCCGCAGGAGGGCCGTACCTCCAAGGCCAAAGGCGGCGACGATCGCCAATAGCAGCATGCTGAGAGCGGCGCTGGAGCCGAAATTGAGGCTGCCGAAGGCGTCCAGGTAGGCGAGATAGCCGAGCACCTGAGTCGCGTTGCCAGGCCCACCGCCGGTCATCGCCAGCACCAGGTCGAACGAGGCGATTTGCCAGATTAGGAAGAAGACGCCAATCGAGACGATGACCGGAGTGATCAGCGGCAGGGTGATGCCGCGGAAGATCTGGACGAGGCTGGCCCCGTCGATCCGGGCCGCTTCGTAGAGGTCCTCGGGAATGGTCTGCAGCGCCGCGAGCAGGATGACGGCAACAAAGGGGGCGTTGCGCCAGACGTTGGTGCCGACCACCGCCAGGCGGGCCGGCCACGTCTCGAGCAGCCAGAGAACCTCGATCCCCGTCGCCCGTCGGAGCATGTCGCTGAAGAGGCCGAAGTCACTGTCAAGCGCGAAGCGGAACGCGATGCCGGTGACCACCACCGGCATCGCCCAGGGGATCAAGTTGAGCGCTCGAGCGGGGTGGCGCAACCTGAACGGTGCGTAGAGCAGGAGCGCAATTGCCATCCCGATGACCAACTCGGCCGCCGTGGAGGCGACGGTGTAGAAGAGTGTGAAGAAGGCCGTCTCCTGGACCGCGGGGCTCGCCAGCAACCGCTCATAGTTGCGCGCCCCAATGAAGACGTCCGGGCCGAGCGTCGGGTTCGAGCGGTGTAAGCTGAGCCAGGCCGTGTTGAAGAACGGCCATGCGCTCGTCACCAGGCGCAGCACCAACGCCGGGGCGATCAGCGCGATCGCAACGAGGAACGGTTGGTGCGCCAGCCGCCGGCCGCCTGTTCGCGGCGTCACCCTCCGCACGGTGGCGACCCCGCCCAAGCCAGATGCGGGGCTGCCGCTCACTCGGTGAGGGCGGCGATGTCGCGCTGTCCGTTGGCTATCACTTCGTCGATGGTGTACTGACCGGTCAGGTAGCCGTTGAAGAGGGTATCGACGATCGCCTGCGCCTCGCTCACGCGCGGGTGGAAGGGCCGCGGGGTGATGACGCCGGCCTCACTGTACTCGGCCAGATTCGCCGCCAAGCCTTGCCCCTGGAGAACGTCGAAGGTCGATTGCCGGGGAGTGATGTAGTCGGACATCGCCTCCGCAAGAGGGCCTGCCCGTTCGGGCGCCGTCATGAACCGAATGTATTCTTTGGCGGCGTCGATCTTCTGGCTGAACCGCGGCACCATCCAGCCCCAGGCGCCGGCCCAGGTAGCGCGCTGGCCGCCTGGCCCAGCCGGTGGCAGCACGATCGCCGTCTTCTCCTCGGCGAACCACTCGGTGTTGTCGCGGGAGACGTCGTAGAAGAAGGGCCACTGCCGCATGGTGACAAGGGCGTCGTCCATGTAGGCGGCATTGAGTTGGTCGTAGGTCCAGTTGGCGGCGGACCGCGGGAAATATTCCTGGTCGACCAACTCGCGGGCGAACTCGAACGCCGTCCGGGTACCCTCGTCGAAGTCGAAGATGCTGCCGCCCGCCTGGGCGACGACGTAGGCGGCGTAGACGAAGGCGAGCGACGGTTTCGAGGCCGCATCGGCAAAGGCGTACTTGCCGTCCGCCTTGGCGGCCTCGCCCAGCGTGCGCAGGTCGTCCCAAGAGGCAGGCGCCTCCATGCCCATCTCGCCGAGTATGTCTTGTCGGGTCCAGAAGTAGCCGACGCTCCAGCCGTGGGGGATCCGGTAGACCTGATCGTCAACGGTCGACCAGATCGCGACGTAGTCGCGGACCGACTGGTCCCAATCATCCCAGAAGCCGTCCGGGATGATGTCGTCCAGAGGCTCCATCCAGCCGGCGCGGACGAAGAGCGGCGCCGCCTCGTCCGAGGAGCTCAGGACGTCGACCGGGGTCGAGGAGGCGGCGAACTGCGGGGTGAGCTGGGCCACCTGGTCGCCGCCTGCGGCGGGATTGGCGAAGAAGCTGACGCGGATGCCGGTCTCTTCGGTGAACTCGTCGACAAACGGCTGGAGCGGCTCGTGGCTGAACTGCTGGGCCGAGACGACGATTTCGTCGCCCTGAGCGCCCGCGCGCTGAATCCATGGACCGGCAGCCGGGCTAGTGACACCACCGGCGAGCGCTGCGGCGATGCCGAGCTTGCCCGTGCGGCCGACAAGCGTCCGTCGGCTGAGAGTCGAGGGCCGCTGCTCCATCGCGATATCCTCCTTGACGATCCCGCCGGGGGCCATCCGTTCAGCTGTTCAACAGACCCGCGGTTCCTAACGATTGTAATCCCATGCTATCGCTCGGGAGAGGCCCAGTCAATTTGCCTCGGCGGGCTGGGACCACATCGCTGTGGTTGGCCCGGACATGAGCGCCGGCATGACCGACGAGGATTAGATTTCACGGTTCTCGAGAGGCGATACCAACAAGTGGGAATTGGTGCGCCGCTATTTGCAATGGCTCACCGATTGGTCCGAGCCGGGAGCGGTAAAGGTCTCCCGAAACGGGAAGCTGCGTCGTCGCCTGTACAGTACGCCGGAGCCGTACGAATCGAGTGGGCGGTGAGAGCCGCCTAGCTATTTCAATCACGTGCACACCCAACAACGGCCCGGAGCGCCACAGCGCCGCTGTAAGGGACCGCACCTGCTGGGACCCAGCCCAGCGCGTGGAGGCTCATCCATCCGTGGCCGCAATGACGTACCCAGAATTGTCGAATCTCCAGGTTGTCGAAGGGTATCTCGTGCTCGCCGGGATATTCGTGTTGAGGGAAGTCGCCTCAGGGGCGCTGAATGAGGCCGGTAAAGAACTGTGGGTGTGGACAAGGGAAAAAAGCAAGCGATCCAATCATCACCAACGCTGCGAAGGCCAGTAGCCGTTCAGGACCCCGTCGAGACGGGGCCACCTGGCTGCGGCTGGTGTGGAGAGGAGCGGCAATCGCAACGCCGGCGGTTGAGCTTCGCGCCTAGAATGCACCGTCGATCAGTTGAGCGATGGGAATTGGATCAGCTGGCCGACAGTGGATTGCGGCACACACGGTTGATCATCAACCAGCCGTCGAAGCATGTTGACGAGCATAATTACGCTATCCGCGGCGATCCCGGCGTCCCGACGCGACGGCGTTCGGCTGTGCTTGACCTCCTGGGCCTGCTCGACGATCGCGCGGGCTAGCTTTCGGAGGTGGTCGTTCTCTGGACCAGGAATGGCGTGGGCGATTACCGCCTCGAAGCGGACCTTCGTCTGGTTCCGGGTCGGCATCGGCACGCCGGCGGTCAGGTGAATGGCGGGATCGTAGGCAACCTCGCCCAAGGTCTCCAAGACTCGCACGCAGACGGCGCCGACCGCGCAATGGTCCTGGTCGGTGCGCGCGGCGGCAAACCGCTCGCGGAGCTCACGGATTTCAGCGTCGATTGCCTCCCACCCGGTCCCACTACGCGGGGACACCGGCGTCACCAAGGCGTCTCGCCAGGTCTTGAGCGAGCGGTTCAAAATCTCCTCTTCGATCGGCTCGAACAGGATCTCCAGGTAGCGCCTCCGCTTCCCGTAGTTACCCGCCATCTCCTCCGCGATCCAATGCTCCCTGAACCCTTCAAGATCCCGAAACGGCAGCTTGGGAAAAGCTATATCGGCCCGGTCACATGCGACCCTGCACGCGCGCAGAAGCAACCGGGACTCGGCGTCGGTGATCCGCTGCGTCATGCTCGTACCGAACGCGGTGAACTCAGTGCGGGCCAAGTGCACGAGGACGTCACAGAGTTCGATATCGGGAACGCCAGGCAGGGGCCCATTGATAACCTGGCGCAGGAGGTCGTCGCGCAGGCGCTCCTGCGAAAAGGTTTCGGAGTAGCTGTCCCAGCCGACGGCGAAGAAATCATCTTCGCACATTGAGGTATAGGGCATTGAGACCTGCCTATGCGGGGCATGCTCGTTTGCGGCGGGGACGGGATTCAAAGTATAGCGGCAAACGGGCTTTTCGCATCAGAAAACCGCTTGCGACAAACCCGATTCCGATCAAGATGAGTGCTTCGAGTCGGATCATCGCGATCTCCATCACCAAACTCTTGAACTGTCGCTTTTAATGGCACCTCGATGCTATGATTGACTAGCGGACAATAATGCAGTGGGTGCCGGAGCGGAGACGCGTTTTATGCACCATAGATACCGGCGCCATCGTACTTCAAGGACGAGGGTCGTGCAACTCATTTCCTTCCAGGCAACGTCAGAGGGCGTGATGCCCGGATAACGACACAAAAATTGGATAACGACAGTGATTGACTGGGGGCGGCTGAACTTGTGTTCGGGCCTGAGCGAGCAGAGCGAAGGCCATACGAACGAACCAGATAACGTGGATTTCAAAAAGCGCGCAAACTTTTGTAAGTGCTAGTTATTTCGAGATGAGACGGAACGTGCGAGACAAGCCAGCCTGAGCAGCGGAGGTGGCGGGCGTGTCGACGAGGACATATTGGCTGGACCTCTTCTCGCCCACGACGTGGCAAGAGTTCCTGGAGTCGGGCGGAACCGTCTCTGGCTTCCGTGAGAGCCGTTGGGCCACCGTCCAGCAGATCAAGCCGGGTGACTATCTCCTCTGTTACCTGACCCAAGTTTCCCGGTTCATCGGTGTCTTGGAAGTCACCAGCGAGCCCTTTCTGGACCCGACACGGAGCATCTGGAAGGACGAGGACTTCCCCTGCCGCGTCAAAGTCGAGGTAGTGGCCTCGGTGCCCATGGACGCTGCAGTGCCGATTTCCGAACTCTCCGACCAATTGTCCTTCTTCCAGAACATGACCGGCCCTCACGCATGGACTGGCCGAGTGCGCGGCTCCCCGACCCGGTGGTCCGAATCCGATGGCGAATCCGTTGCGTTAGCTGTATTCGAGGCCCAAGCACATCCGGTCATCCGGCCAGTCGACCCGCGTAAGCTCGCCAAGAAGCCACCAGTAGTCGAGACCAAGATAGGTCCGGTGACGGTCCCAGCAGACGACGAACCAGCCGAGACGGTGGTCGCGGCACCCGAGGCGGTCCCGGCGCCGGTTCCGGAAGCCACCGCGCACACCGAGATTCAATGGCGGTTACTCAAGCTCGGGAGCGACATGGGCTTGGACGTGTGGGTCGCTCGGAACGACCGGAGCCGGGAGTACGACGGTCAACCGTTTGGCGCCATGCCACGTCTGCGGCACGCGTTGCCCAACCAGTTCGACGAGGCGACGAACAAGACGGTGGAGCTGATCGACGTACTTTGGCTGAAGGGCAATGCGTTCGTCGCCGCCTTCGAGATAGAAAGCACGACCAGCATCTACTCCGGCCTACTCCGGATGGCGGACCTGCTGGCGATGCAGCCCAATCTCACGATCCCGCTCTATCTCGTTGCCCCCGATGAGCGGCGCACGAAGGTGCTGTCTGAGGTCAACCGGCCCACATTCTCGCGGCTCTCGCCACCACTCAAGCAAGCGTGCCGCTATCTCGCATTCTCAGTGTTGCGTGACCAACTGCCGGAGGATCCTCGCGTCGTGCGGCATCTGACCCCGGCGTTCTTAGGGGACTTTTCGGAATCCTGCGAAATCGAGTTACTGTGATGACCCGTCGAAGATGGTCAAGCCACGGACCTGAGCTACCGATTAGCGGCACTCGGTGGCCGACTCGGCGTCGATGAACTAGAGCACGAGGTTTCCAATGACCCATTTCTTTGTGAGCTATGCGGACGAGGATAAG
Organism: uncultured Chloroflexia bacterium; assembly: GCA_963751075.1. Taxonomy (GTDB): domain Bacteria; phylum Chloroflexota; class Chloroflexia; order Thermomicrobiales; family UBA6265; genus JACCXM01. Next base: position 349,420 of record CAVVTE010000019.1, read on the forward strand.
GATTGGGCGGAGTGGATTGCGTGGCAACTCGAAGAGGCTAGACACAGGACCACGCTTCAGGCCTGGGATTTCCGACCTGGAATGGATTTCGTGTCCGCCATGCGCCGTGCGGCAAGCGAAGCAGAAAGGACGATTGCAGTTGTCTCATCCGACTATTTGGGATCAGATTTCGGGGCGGCTGAGTGGCAAGACGCTTTCGCGCAGGACCCAAGAGGTGAACGTGGGCTCTTAATTCCCGTACGCGTCAGGGATTCTGAACCGCCCCCCTATCTAAGAAACATCATCCGCATTAGCCTTGTGGGCCTCGATGAAAATGCAGCTCGGGACAAACTCTTGGCCGGCCTCGACCTCTCCAGAGCCAAACCAACAACGCGGCCGCACTACCCGGGCTCAATATCTAGTGGCGAAAATGCGCCTCAATTTCCGGGCGGTCATGAGGATCGGTCCGCACCCGAACGGGGCAGTGGCGCTCCCACGTCTGCGGCAGCAATCGATCCAGTGCGCGCGGCAGAGATTCTCGAACGGTATCGTTGGGGTCTTCCCGATGAGGAGCTGGGTACCGGTTGGGCCTCTGAGGTGTGGGTCGGACTCGTGACCGTTCCAGTAGATTTCGGCGTTCAGTTGCTCGATGACCTCACTCCGGGCGACAGGAACTTCCAGGGGCGCCTCCGAGGACTTGCACTAACTCCCCCAGGAAATGTGCTTAGTGCTCATCGCGGGACTCAACTCCGTGAGACAATGGACGGATTGTTGATTGAGCAGCGCTTCAATTGGTATTCCAAGATAGCCGCGCAGTTGCGTATCGAAGCCGATGGTGTAATCGCGCAAGGCGTCGCCATTGAAGCCGACCCGACGCACACGATGGCTGGAACGCACATCATTAGCGAAGATGCCGTTCGTGACCAACTGAAGCGTTCGATTGCATTTGCCAATGCAGCATATGCACAGTTTGATAAGCCAGTGCAGGGGGTGTACGTCGCCGCTTGCCTATTCAATACGGAGTCGAGGTATTTTGGGCAGCTTCCCAAGCATGAGCTCACTAGCATGACCATCGCGGATCACCGGCTCCCGGATCCATTGATTATTCCCTCGCGGGACCCGCTGATAATCGAACGCATTGCTTTGGCCGACGCAGCGGGAGTAGCCGATGTTTTGGTAAGACACATTACCAAAGCATTTCGCGTTGCGGGCTACTACTACTCTACCTGACAGTAATTCTTGGCCACGGGTGATGCAGCTCCGACTCCCGAATCGGAAGGATTAATCGAGATTCTCAAGGCTGGTTTCGTCGTCGATTTGATTCCTGGCCATCTCTTAAGACTAACGGAGTTAGGAGGTCGCGCTGTCCACCTCCTAAAATCGGTAGAGCGTGCCGGAGTGACGCCTGGCTAGTGCAGGCATACGTACCCACGACGACCGCGCCCTGGGGCTACGGCGACGCGCACGGGCCGCACGCGACCTACAGGGCGCGATAGCGGCCCATTTGGGGTTGGTTGCAGTCACGCGAAACTTCAGCTGAAGCAACTCATTATCAACCTTAGCGTTCCTGCTGAAATCTGAGGAATCATTGCGGCGGAACCCGGACGGCGAGTTCGCGGCGTCGGCAGGGCGTAAGGGCTGGACTTGGCGGAATCATTCGCGTGACGGTTCGAGATCGGCCCGGGGCGCGGCGCTGGCTGCAGTCGACGCTCAAGCCATGAGCGTATCAAGGCACGAACACCGCTGGTCGTGCGTGTGACGGACATTCAGCGCAGGGTTCCCGGCACCGGATGCTCAATCCGTGGTCGCCTCGGTCATCGGCGTGAGGACGAGCACCGGGATCTCTCGGGTCGTCTTCTCTTGATAGTCGGCATAGTCCGGATAGGCGGCAACGGCGCGGTCCCACCACACCGCCTTCTCCTCCCCCGTCACTTCGCGGGCACGATAGTCCCGTTTGACCGGTCCATCCTGCAACTCGACGTGCGGGTTCTTCTTGAGATTGTGGTACCAGACGGGGTGGTTTGGCGCGCCGCCGAGTGACGCGACCACCGCGTACTCGCCCTCGTATTCGACGCGCATCAGCGGTGTTTTTCGCAGCTTTCCGCTTTGTGCGCCAACGGAGGTCATCACGATGATGGGCATGCCGCGCAGGGTGTTGCCTTCCGTGCCTCCCGATTGCTCGAAGCGTTCGGTTTGTTCGCGTGCCCAGTCGGATGGGCTCGGTTCGTAGTCTCCGGTGAGCGGCATCGTTGAGGGATCTCCTTTGCTCCGCGCCGTTACCGACATTGCGTGCACACGTGAACCGCGGCCATCGCGTCACCAAAACGAACGACCGAGTCAAGCATACGACGAAGACCATGGGTGGCTGACGACGATGAAGGAGCCCGATGAGTCGCTCGCGTCCCCCGTGAGGGCCGCTACGGCACTACCTGAACCTACCAGGGCTCCACCGGCCATGCCAGCTAGCACACCGGCAATGCCGGCTGACACACCGGCAGCCTGCACGAATGGGGTAACCACAGCACCACACCTCGTCATGAAGTGGTTGACGTCGAGCAGCAGCGTTGTTTGCCGACAAGGAGGCCGATGGGGAAAGGCCTCGTCTGACGGTGACTGCTCGTCCTGATGCTCCATCGTCGCGTCACCCATGCAGTGCAAAGTCCATAACACGCTCTAGGGAACCTACTTTCCCAAGCACGCCCGGACTAACGACGAACGCCGGCGATCCATAGCAGATTGCGCCGTGGCGCTGGCATTGACGCACCCCCGGCGGTCCTGTCAAGTCGCGATGCGTTACCGCGGTTGTCAGGCGCGCCTTCGCCCTCGCGCCCTGGAGCGAGCATTGGGCGTATCCTTTCGTGCCTGAGGAAATGCATCGCGTGATGTAAGCGCACCGCGCGGTATCGAGGCCGATGCGATGGAAACCGCCTCGCGCAGACGCCTGTTGCTGGCCGCTCTCGGTGTCGCGGTTACCGTGCTCATCACGCTTGTCGTGCTCGCCGCTCGCTCATCCTCGCTCCAGGCAGGTGACGGTCCGACAAACGCCGGTCCGGTGATCGCCATCGTGCATGTCATCGAGATCGTCGGCATCGCCCTCGAGCTTCTTGCCATCCTCATCCTTATCGTCGTGTTTCGCCTCTCTCGCCGCCGGGACGAGGATGATGACGATGAGCCCTACCAAGAGCCGGTGCGCGTGCACTGGCTCGTCAGGCTCCTCTCCAGTCTGCTGCCGCCGCTCGTTTTGACCGCGCTGATCGTCGCCATCACCCGCTCGCGGCCTGTTGATCAGTCACTCGAGTTGGCGCCGATTGGGGACTTTGGCGCGTCGCCCGGCAGCGGCGGTTTTGTCGAACAAGTGGTCACCAACCTCGGGCTCAGCTGGTGGGAGGTCCTGATCGCGGTCGTTCTCGCCGTCGTGGCGTTCGTCGCGATCCTCCGTGCTTTCCGAGCGTACCGTGCTCCTGTGTCGACGCCAGATGAAGAACCCGAGGTATTGAGGCAAACGAGCGCTTTGGCGTCGGCGGTCGGAGCGGGCCTGCGCGACGCGAGGCTCGAGCCGGACCCGCGTCGTGCCGTGATTACCGCCTACGCGACGATGGAACGGATGCTGGCGGCCCAGGGTTGGCCGCGGCGGGAAGTCGAGGCGCCACTCGAATACATGACACGCCTTTTCGCGGAGCGCAATGTCCGCGCCGACGCGCTCGCGACGCTGACCGAGCTCTTCGAGCTGGCCCGGTTTAGCCATCACGTGATTTCCCCGGCCACAAAGGAACGCGCGATCGGGGCTCTGACAGTCATCGACCAGGAACTGAGGGCGGCACGATGAGTACCACTGCGAATGGCGGGCCGGCCTCAGTCCGCCGTGTCGTGATGACGGCCGCTGCCGTGGCCGCTGTCCTGACGCTCGGTCTGATCCTGTATATCCTCGTCGTCCCGACGCGGGCCGCGCTCGTGCTCCGCTGGTACCTGCTCTTCGTCGGCGCCATCGGCGTCATCGTCGCGATTCGCGTCATAGCCGCGCGCTATCCCGTGCTCTGGCGATCATCCGCCGACCGCGCCAAAGACCAACCCAACCTCGACGAGCTGCCGCAGCGGATACGAGCCATCAACCGCCTTGTCACTCGTGCTGGTTGGGATGCCGCGGGTTTCGAGCTCGAGTTGCGGCCGATTCTGCGCGCGATCGCCGCGCAGCGGCTGGCGACGTATCGGACGATCGACATCGACGCGGACCCCGCGGCGGCGCGAGCCATTCTGGGAGAGCGGGTCTGGACGCTGCTGACGCCGGTCAATCTCGAACTGGCACGGCGTGCAAGAGGCATCGATCCCGACGATGTGCGCGCGGCGGTGGAGAAGTTGGAGGAGCTCGGTGCAAGCACTCACGCTTGAACAGGTCGCCGCTCTGTCCGACCGGATCATCGGCGAAGTAGAGCGGGCAATCGTCGGCAAGCGTGATGTGCTCGCCCTGGTCCTGATGGCGGTCCTCGCCGATGGCCACGTGCTGATCGAAGACGTTCCGGGCCTGGCCAAAACGTTGATGGCGCGCTCGTTCGCCGCGGTGGCGCGGCTCGATTTCAAGCGCATCCAGTTCACCCCCGACCTGATGCCCTCCGACGTCACGGGCTCGTTTATCTACAACCAGCGCAGCGGTGACTTCGTGTTTCGCCCGGGGCCGGTCTTCGCGAACTTCCTCCTCGCCGATGAGATCAATCGCGCCCCTGCTAAGACCCAGGCCGCATTGCTGGAGGCGATGCAGGAACGGCAGGTGACCATCGAGGGGACGACGCACCCATTACCCCCGCCGTTCATCGTCATGGCCACGCAGAACCCGATCGAATTCGAGGGCACGTATCCTCTGCCGGAAGCCCAACTCGACCGCTTTCTGGTGCGGACCGGGGTGGGCTATCCCTCGCGCGAGGAGGAGTGGCAGGTGCTGTCGCGTCGCATCGCCCGCCAGGACGACGAGGTCGAGCTAGATCAAGTCGTCGACGGCGCGACGTTGATCGCGATGCAGCAGGCGACGGAGTCGGTCCACGTAGGCCCGAGTGTCGGGAGATACATGGTCGAGTTGGTCGCGGCGACACGGCGCAGCTCCCAGGTCCTGGTCGGCGCCAGCCCCCGCGGGTCGCTCGCCTTGCTCAAACTGTCGCGCTGCCGGGCGGCCATGCTGGGGCGCGACTTCGTCATCCCTGAGGATGTCAAAGCGATCGCCATCCCCGCCCTCGCCCATCGCCTGACGCTGCGGCCCGAGCTTTGGGTGCAACGCGTGCGCGGCGAGGACGTGGTGCGCGCTTGCCTGGACGTTGTGCCGACACCGCCAACAGAAGAGCCGCACGCGGTCGCGCGATGATGACCAACGCGTCGCCGAAACTCCCGGCCTTTGCCGCGCTCGGCGCCGCGGGATGCCTCTTCGGGCTGGCGCTGGAGCGCCCGGAACCTGTTCTGCTCGGCGCTCCATTCCTCGTCGCACTGGTGATCGGGGTCGCGCTGATGCGGCCCTTCGACGTTCAGGTCTCGGCGCGGCTCCTCAACGACCGTGTCAACGAAGGCGACGACGTGACGCTGGACATCGAGCTCGCGTCGGCCGTGCCAGTGTCGTGGGTCGAGGTCGCATTGCGGCTGCCGGATGGGCTCGCGCCCGCAGAGGAACCAGCAGCGAATCTCGTCACGCTTGCCCCCGGGGTGGTCTGCCAACTGCAACACGCGATTCATTGCCGCCGCTGGGGCGGATACCTGGTTGGCGACATCTTCGTTCGCGCGCGGGATCCTTTGGGTCTCTTCGTCCACGAGCGTTGGGTGCGCGCCAGTTTGCCGCTGCGCGTTTACCCCCGCCCGGAGACGGTGCGCTCCGTCGTGTCGCCGATGGAGACGCAGGTCTTCGCCGGCAATGAGCTTTCGCGCGCGACCGGCGAGGGGATCGAGTTTGCCGACACTCGGCCATTCATGCCGGGCGACCGCCTGCGCCGGATCAACTGGCGACTGACCACACGGCTGGGCGAGCCATATGTGAACGAGATGCACCGGGAGCGGAACACCGACATTATCATTTTCCTCGATACGTTCGCGGAGGCGCGTCATGATGAGGAAGGAACTCGCTTCCAGGCCGTGCGGGCGGCGGCGGCACTCGCCGACCTCTATCTGCAGCGGCGGGATCGCATTGGTCTCGTCAGCTACGGCGGCATCCTGCGGTGGTTGCAGCCGTCGATGGGACTCGTGCAACGCTATCGCATCATCGATGCCTTGATCGAGACCGATATCGTCTTCAGTTACGCCTGGAAGAAGATCAAGTCCATTCCTCCGGCGGTACTCCGCCCGAAGTCGCTGGTCATCGCCATTTCGCCGTTGCTCGACGAGCGGGCCATCGGCGCCTTGCTCGATCTGAGGGCCCGCCGCTTCGATCTGGCGATCATCGAAGTCTCTCCCGAGCCATTCGTAGCCGCGCCAGTGAACGACCTGGCGCTGCGCGTCTGGCGCCTCGACCGGGAGGTGATGCGCGAGCGATTCCGGCGTCTTGGCGTTCCGGTTGTGGTCTGGGCCGCAGGTCAGCCGCTGGAGCAAGCCGTGCAGGAGGTGCAGGTATTTCGCCGCTCCGCGCGTCTCGCGCGCGCTTGATCACGGCGGGAGCCGCCCTGGCCGCCGCGTTAGCGCTGGCGGCGTATCCCGCCATGAGCTGGCCGGATGTCGGCGCCCTACCGCTAATCGGTGGGGCCGCGGTTGTCGTCCTGGTGGTCGCCCTGGCATTGGGACTGATGGTCGTCGTGCCGTGGGCCATCGCTCTCCTCGCGTGCGAGTTCGTGCTGGCACTCGCGGCGCGGCAGGTGCAGGCGAGTTTGACTGCCGCCATCTACGGAGCTGCGTTGCTGGTTGTCGCCGAGTTGACCTTCCTGTCCATCCAGCTGCGGATGCCCAGCCGCGCTGAACCGGGCTTCTTCAAGCGTCACGCTCTTACGGTCGCGGCGGTGGCGCTCTCCGCGCTGGGCATCTGTGTTGTCGCGGCGGTTCTGTCAGCGGCGCCACTAGCCGGCAGCCTGCCGCTCCTCGCCTCCGGCGTCGGCGCCGTCTTTGTGATGATCGCCATCGTGGTGACGATCGTCTGGCGAATCGAAGGACGTCGCCAGTAGGTGCACCTCCGGTGAGACGTGTTCCGGTTACTGACAGCACCATGGTCGCGGTCTGCCCTCACCCCAACGCCTCTCCCGCTGGAGCGGACCGTTGGGGTGATGGTCGACCTGCGTGTGCGCGGGCAGTCGCGGCTCGTCCGCGAACCGCTCCAGCCGCTGGCCGGACTGGCCGACGCTTTCGTGGGATCACCTGCCGCCGCAGGGCCACCCGCAGCGAGACAATCCGGCCTTCATCGTTTCGGCTTGGACCGGCTGACCCGTCAGCAGTCCGGCATCTACACCATTGACGAGACAATCCGCGGCTCGGGTCGCATCGAGTTCGCGACGGAGGAGTTCGAGGATACGGCGATCGGACGCTTCACCTGGTCCGCGAAGGCATTCGTGGCCGAGGCGGAATTGGAGAAGATTGCCATCCGTTCCGCCATGGGGCGCCAGGGGCGGGTGTCGAATGGACGCTTGCTCGTCAGTGCTAACTCCCGGTTCGGCTACCGCTACGCCGGGGAGAAGAAGGGGCAATACGAGATCGACCCGATGCAAGCACCGGTCCTGAAGCGGATATTTGCCGACTTCGTGGCGGGGAAGTCCATCTCCCGCATCGTGAGCGAACTCAATGAGGAGGGCATCCCGACTAACACCGGAACGGGCCGCTGGCACAAGCCGACTGTCTGGAACCTGCTCCGCTGTCGATCCTATCTCGGCGAAGCGGTCATGATGCGGACCACCTACGGTGACGATGGCAAGTCCCGCGCGCTGCGTCCTGAGTCCGAGATGGTCATGCTTCCTTCTGGCACCATCCCCCCGCTCATCGACCGGTTTGCCTTCGACCGCGTGCAGGCGAGATTGGAGCGGAACAAGGCTGAGTTGGTCCGGCCCAACGATTCAACCGACAGCTTGCTTCGGGGTGGGTTCATCTGGTGCGGGGCATGCGGACGGCGCATGACGGTCAAGCGTTCCATGAGCGGTAATCGCTTGCAGGTCCGCTACATCTGCCAATACCGGGATACCTGTCGCTTGCACGTCATCTCGGCCCCGCTGTTGGACGAGGGAGTGTGGTCCCGTGTGTCGGTCATCCTCGCGGAGCCGGAGCGGTTGCGCGCTGTGCTATCCGAGCCGATTCGGGACTTGGCTGGCGAGATCGCCGCCATTGACCGCCGCATCGAGGAGCTTTGCCGGGAGGAGTCCGGACTGACCCGCCTCGGGGCTAAGTGGGAGGAAGGCGACGACGCGCTGGAGTCAGTCCTTACCGAGCTGCGGGAAACCAAGGCACGTCGGCGGGTGGATGAGCTGACGCGGGAGCGGCTGGTCGAGGAGATGCAGGACGAGGCGACCCGGCGCGACCGTATTGAGGCCACCATCTCCGCGATCGAGCAGGCTGGGGCGACAGAAGCGCTCGACTACGCGGGGAGACGGCAGGCGCTGTCCGACCTCGGAGTGCGGGTAGCGGTCTATCCTAGTTGGCATGAGTCACCCTACCGCTGGGTGATGAGTGCCTTCGAAATCAGAGAGGGAGAGCGCCGGCTGTGGGTCGACGGCGAGGCGCTCAATTGGGTCTCGGCCGCTGCATCACCGTCTCGTCCGCCGGTAGAAATCCGAACTGGCCGTAGAGGCCGTGGGCGTCTTTGGTGTGGAGCACCCAGCGCACGCGTGGGACGTCAGGGTGGTCGAGCATGGTCTGCACCAGCCACCGGCCGAGACCGTGACCGCGGTGCTCTGGTTCGACGTAGACGTCTGACAGGTAGGCGAACCGCGTGAAATCGGTGATCGCGCGGGCGCAGCCGATCATCTCGTCACCGTGATAGAGTCCCAGCGTGACGCCCGCCGCATCCCAGGAGCGGCGTACTGCCGCCGCCGGCTGGGATCGTGCCCAGTAGGACTCCGCCAACCAGCCGACGATACGGTCCGTGTCCAGGCGCGACCGCTCGTCGTCGATCTCATACTCGCCGTTTGCCCATCGCATGCCGGGACCTACGACACAGGACGCGCTAGCGCGTCGACGAGCATTGACCCGAAAGGCTCAGGCTCGGCCGCGAGCATTAGCACCTCCTCGGCCCCGAGGAACGTGGCGAAATCCCAGAGTGCCCCGGCGATAGCGGCCGCAAGTGACTCCGTCGGGCGCTCACCGGGCTCGAGGAAAAGCTTGCGCACGGTAAGAAGCCGGTTCTTGCGGTCGAGCGACGGGTCCAGCCGGCCAACGAGCCGGCCGCGATGCAGGATCGGCAGCGAGTAGTAGCCATAGATGCGCTTCGGCGCGGGCGTGTAGACCTCGATTCGGTAGTGGAACCCCCAGAGATCGTTCATCCTCCCGCGATGCCAGATGAGATTATCAAAGGGCGAGAGGAAGGTGGTGAGGGAGGGTTGCCCGCGTCCCGCGCGCAGCTCATCAAGCCGCGACAGGAGCGAGGCGTCGAGCCAGGTCGGTTCGGCTAAACCCTCGACAGTGACTGGGACGGCAAGACCATCTTGCTCCAACTCCGCCAGTCCCTGGGCGCTGGCTTTGGGGGAGCTGTACGGGCGTGCCCAGTTACGGAAATAGTCTGCCACCCAACGCGGCGTGGCCACCCCCAGAGCCCGCAGCGCGCCGCCGGTGTAGAAGCGGCGCTGCTCGTCCGGGCTTGGGCGCCCATTGAGCCAGCGTCTCGGGGATTACCCGCTCGGTAAGGTCGTAGACCCGCTGGAATCCACTCTCCCGCCGGGCGACCATGATGTCGCCGCGCGACCAGAGGTGGTCGAGCGCCTGCCGGGCGGGCTTCCCTCCCCACCATGTCCAGGCTTCCGGTTTCGGACCTTCGGGCCGCTCGAAGTGGCGGGAGGCCAGGGGACCATCGTCCCGGATGCGAGCATAGACCGCCTCGATGATCTCCGAATTGCGCTCCGCCCACGATCCGGGCCGTTCGTACTTCTCCTGAAACCAGTCCATGGCATCCCGGAAGTGGGGGAACGACTCGACCGGGATGATCGCCGCGGCGTGCGCCCAATACTCGGTCAGCAGCCCATCCGGATAGTGCAGCGACCCCAGCAGCGCCGGGTCGTAAGGGCCTAACCGGCTCCAGAGGACCGTCTCATGAGAACGGGAGACGACGCTGATGGTGTCGAGTTGAACGCAGCCAAGCGCGCGGATCGTCTCTAACAGGCGGCTCTTCTGCGCGGTGGGATCGCGCGTCGGGCGTGGTCTGCGGTCGAGGCGAGAGGCGATCACCGCGAGCGCCCGAGCTTCCTGGGCGGACAGTTGCTCCCGAGCCGCGGCCTGCGGAGTCATACGGTGGCGATCATCTCCGTGGGCGCGGCGGCCGTCACCTCGATGTCGGCCCCAAGACTTTTCAGCTTCTCCACGAATCCCTCATACCCACGGTCGAGGTGGTGCAACGCGGAGACAACCGTTTCGCCGGAAGCGATGAGACCAGCCAGGACCACCCCGGCTCCGGCTCGGATATCAAGACAACGCACGGGCTGCCCGGTCAGTGAGGTCGGCCCGAAAACCTCTGCGCGTGTGCCGTAGCGGATTGTGCCAATAGAGGGATTTCCAGCCTCATCGATCGGCATCAGCCGCTCGACGCGGATACTTGCCCCCATCTCCCGCAACTGATCGGTGTAGCGCAGACGATCGTCGAATACCCGCTCGTAGATTCTCGACCGCCCTCGTGTCTGGGTCATGAGAACCGCGAATGCCGCTTGCAGATCGGTTGGAAACCCTGGAAAGGGCAAGGTCTGGATCTCGACCGCCCGCAAGCCGAAGCTCGGGCGAACCAGCATGCGATCGTGGTCGACCCAGATATCGGCGCCCGCCTCGCGCAGCTTGGCGGTGAGCGGGAGCATGTCTTGCTCGCGCACATCGTTCAACGTCACTTCGCCGCCGGTGATCACCGCGGCGATGGCGAACGTGCCAGCTTCGAGCCGATCCGGCAGGACCGTTTCGGAGACGCCATGGAGGCGGTCAACCCCCTCGACGGTGATCGTTGGGGAGCCAAGGCCGCTGATCGAGGCTCCCATGCGGTTCAGCATATTCCCCAGGAAGACGATCTCCGGCTCACAGGCCGCGTTGACAATCGTCGTGCGACCACTGGCCAAAGTGGCCGCCATTAGCAGATTTTCCGTGCCTGTGTGGCTTGGGTAATCCATATAGATCGAGGTGCCACGCAGACCCCCGGCACGACCAGCGATATGCTGGCGCTCATCATCGAAATCAATGGTGGCGCCCATCTGCCGAAAGCCTCGGACATCGACGTCGACCGGCCGGGCGCCAAGCTGGCATCCTCCGGGAGCCGACGCGGACATCTCACCAATCCTTGCCAGAAGCGGGCCGGCGACGAGGAATGACGCGCGCATGGCAGCGACGAGATCCGCTGGAGCATCAGTGCGGGTGACGTCAGCGGCACGGATGCGGACCCGCTTGCGTTCGCGGTCGTGCTCGGCCTCCGCTCCCAGACTCCTCAACAGGGAGAGCATCGTGCCGATGTCGGCAAGATCGGGAACGTTGCTGAGGACGCATTCATCCGACGTGAGCAGCGTTGCCGCGAGGGCCGGCAGAGCGGCGTTCTTGGCGCCACTGATGGCAACCGCGCCACGCAGTTGTCCGCCGGCACGGACGCGCAACACGCGCTCGGGGGGCGCGGGATCGGGAGCGATCGCGCTACCGGGTGCCTGGATCGACGTCGCCAACAAGGCCTCCTGCCTGCGGGGGTATGGTGAGGAGTCTCCGCGGCGACTCCCCGGAATGAAGAGGATACCCTGAATCGGACGGCTCATGAACGAAGAGCGCACCGGCTGGGGAGAGGGGCTGATCCATGGCGCGGCTAACGCCGTCACCCCGGCGGCTACCGAGTCCTGAAGGTGCCCACTACCCGGCCCACTCCGCTGGGAGAGGGGATGAGATGAAGGCGTTCGCCGGCCAGTGACTCGGAAACTAACTGCCGGACCCGGGAAAGCCATCCCCGCCGGGAACCGGCGACCGGCGCGAACCGCGCCGTTGACCGACTCGCAGCCGCAGGTTCGCCCGGCGCAACGTTGCCTGCGCCTCCTCGAGGTCCATGGTGGACTGACGACCGGCAATCGACTCCTCGGCGCGCCGGCGTCCCTCCTCGGCGCGCTCGACGTCGACTTCTTCGGCGCGTTCGGCGCTGTCTGCGAGGACAAGTACCTTGTCGTCGCCAACCTCCATGAACCCGCCGTAGACGAGGATCGACTGCTCCTCGCTTCCCTTCTTGATTCTCAACTCCCCGAACGAGAGGGTCGTAATCAGCGGCGCGTGCTGGGGGAGGATGCCGAGTGTGCCGCCAGCTCCGGGGGCAACGACCATATCGACGTCGTGCTCCTGAAAGACGACGCGCTCCCCCGTGACGATCTCAACATCCAGCTTGGCCATGATCGGGTCTCCTGTTCGTGGGGGGAGAGGGGGACGCTGCGCTGAGGGGGAAGAGGTGGGAAGAACGACGAGGTGATCCGTCGTGCTCCTCACCCCCTCCTCCCCCTCAGCCCCCCCCCCTTAAGCGAAGCGACCCCCCTGGTCGCAAGCGCCCCCTCTCGTCTTATGCCGCTGCCGCTGCCGGACCGGCCATCTCGGCGGCCTTCGCCCTGGCCTGGTCGATGTCGCCGACCATATAGAACGCCTGCTCCGGCAGATCGTCTACCGAGCCATCCAAAATCTCCCTGAAGGAGCGGATGGTGTCCTGGCGCGAAACGAACTGCCCAGGGGTCCCGGTAAAGGCCTCGGCCGTGAAGAACGGTTGCGACATGAACAGCTCGAGCTTGCGCGCCCGCGAGACGGTCTGCTTGTCTTCGTCGCTCAGTTCCTCGACACCGAGGATCGCGATGATGTCCTGCAGGTCGCGGTAGCGCTGCAATACCTGCTGCACTTCCCGGGCAACCCGGTAGTGATCTTCGCCGACGACGAGGGGATCGAGAATGCGGGAGGTCGATCCCAGGGGATCGACCGCCGGGAAGATACCGCGCGAAGCGATAGCGCGTTCGAGCGCGATCGTGGCGTCCAGGTGGGCAAACGTCGTCGCCGGCGCCGGGTCGGTGTAGTCGTCGGCTGGGACGTAAACCGCCTGCACCGAGGTGATCGATCCCGTCTTGGTCGAGGTGATGCGCTCCTGGAGCTGCCCCATCTCGGTCGCCAGCGTCGGTTGGTAACCGACGGCGCTCGGCATACGGCCGAGGAGCGCTGAAACTTCGGACCCGGCCTGGACAAATCGGAAGATGTTGTCAATGAAGACGAGGACGTCACGACCTTCGTCACGGAAGTACTCGGCGAGCGTCAGGGCGGTAAGACCGACCCGTAGGCGGGCGCCGGGAGGCTCGTTCATCTGTCCGAAGACGAGCACCGTCTTGTCGGCCACGCCCGACTCCTGCATCTCGCCCCAGAGCTGCGTGCCCTCGCGAGTGCGCTCGCCCACGCCGGCGAAGACGGAGTAGCCACCATGCTCCGCGGCGATGTTGCGAATCAGCTCGGTGATGATGACGGTCTTGCCGACTCCGGCGCCGCCGAAGACGCCCGTCTTGCCGCCCTGGGTGAAGGGGGCGATGAGGTCGATGACCTTGATCCCTGTTTCAAAGACCTCGACGGCGGTGGCCTGATCTTCGAAGCGCGGCGCGGGCCGGTGGATCGGATACTCAGTCGTCGCATTGACCGGACCTGCCTCGTCGATCGGTTCGCCGACGACGTTGAGGATCCGGCCAAGCGTTTCCGGTCCGACCGGAACTGTGATCGGCCCCCCGATGTCATGAACCGGTGTACCGCGTCGCAGACCATCGGTCGAGCTCATGGCGATAGCGCGCACCGCGTCGTTGCCGAGGTGGGATTGAGTCTCCATCGTCAGGATGGTGCCGTCGTCCCTGGTCACCTCGAGAGCGTTGTAGATCTCTGGCAGCAAATCCGCCGGGAATTGGACGTCGACGACCGGGCCGGTGATCTGGAGAATGGTGCCGTTGGCTCCACCGGTCGTGTGACCGTTTGCGGATACCACGTCCGGGGCCACGGTAATCACGTCTTGTTGTGGTCGTACGTCAGTCATGATGACTCCCGTCTATCTAGGGCTAGCCGGCCATCGCATTCGCGCCGGCCGCAATTTCAGAAACCTCACTCGTAATCTGCGCCTGGCGCGCCTTGTTGTAGGAAAGTGTCAGCTCTTGCTGGATCTCTTTGGCGTTGTCTGATGCGCTTCGCATAGAGACCATGCGGGCTGAATGCTCGGAGGCCAGACCTTCCAGGATAGCCTGGTACAGTTGAACCTCGACATAACGCGGAAGCAGGTTGTTCAGCACCTCCTCAGGGGAGGGCTCAAAAATGTAGTCAGCGTATCCCTCGTGGGCTGGCGGAGGCTCGACCGGAAGGATCTGGATCACCTCGGGCCGTTGTATCAAGGTGTTGACGAACCGTGAGTAGACGACGTAAACCGCGTCAACCTTGCCCGAGGCGAAGTCGTCGATCGCGATGTCTGCGATCGGGCGTACGGCGTCGAGGCTGACGTTGTCTCCTAGACCAATGAACTCCGCCACAACATCCTGCCGCGTTCTCACGAAGTAGTCGCGAGCTTTCTTGCCGGCGGCGATGACCTGCACCGAAGCTCTGGTCTCCCCCCGGCCCCCCTCCACTGGAGAGGGGAGTCTCATCCAGGATGTAGCGGCTGCCGCGACGCAGGATATTCGTGTTCAGCGCCCCGGTGAGACCGCGGTCAGGAGTGACGACAATGAGCTCGACGTTCTGTACCGGCCGCTTTTGCAGCAGCGGGAACTGCGCAAGTTGCTCGGGGTCGGGCTGCTGGGTGGCCAGGTCGGACATGATCTGCCGCAGTTGGTCGCTGTAGGGACGGCTGGCCGTTACCCGTTGCTGGGCCTTCCGCATCTTCGCGGCCGAGACCATCTCCATCGCCCGGGTAATCTGCTGCATATTCCCGACGCTTCGAATGCGTCGCCTGATCTCACGCGTGCTCGGCACTGCGCTCACTCCTTGCTAGGGGAAGGGGGTTGCTACGCCCCCCCTTCATCAGGCCGCCGTCCGCGCGCCCGTCGAGGCCCACTGCGACCCCCCCTTGAACGCATCGCTTGCCGCTCGCAGGCTCTCAATGATCTCATCCGAGAGCGCCTGTTCCTGAGCGATCTGTTGCAGCAGATTCGGGTGGGCGGTGCGCATGTAATCGAGGTACTGCGATTCGAACTCTTTCACCTCTTCGACCGGGACGTTGTCGAGGTAACCGTTCCCGGCCATCCAGAGATCGACAACCTGCTCCTGGACCGGCATTGGCTGATATTGACCCTGCTTCAGAATCTCGGTCATGCGCACGCCGGTCTCGATCTGCTTCCGCGTGGCCGGGTCGAGATCACTCGTCCCGAACTGGGCGAACGCCGCCAGCGAGCGGTACTGCGCGAGGTCGAGGCGGAGGCGACCGGCGACCTGGCGCATGGCTTTCACCTGCGCCGCGCCACCGACGCGGGAGACGGAGATACCGACGTTGATGGCCGGCCGGATACCGGCGTAAAAGAGGTCAGGGTCGAGATAGATCTGACCGTCGGTAATCGAGATGACGTTGGTTGGGATGTAGGCCGACACGTCACCCGCCTGCGTTTCGATCATCGGCAGCGAGGTCAGCGTCCCGCCGCCCAGTTCGTCACTGAGGCGCGCGGAGCGCTCCAACAGGCGAGAGTGCAGGTAGAAGACGTCACCCGGGTATGCCTCGCGGCCCGGTGGGCGACGGGTCAGGAGCGAGACTTCACGGTAGGCCTGCGCGTGCTTGGAGAGGTCATCGTAGATGATCAGCGCGTGCCGGCCGGAGTGCATGAACTCCTCGCCCATGGCCGTCCCGGCGAAGGGAGCGAGGAATTGCTGCGTCGCGGGGTCTGCCGCGGAGGCGGCGACGACGATCGACTTGGCAAGAACACCCTGCTCTTCGAGCACTCGCACGGCTTGCGCCACCTGCGCCTGCTTCAGACCGATAGCGACGTAGATCGGGATCACATCGCTGTCGCGCTGGTTGATGATCGTGTCGAGAGCGACTGCGGTCTTGCCGGTCTGACGGTCGCCGATGATCAGCTCACGCTGCCCACGACCGATCGGGATCATGGCGTCGATCGCCTTGATACCGGTCTGAAGCGGTTGATCGACGTTCGCGCGCTGAATGACGCCGGGGGCGATGATCTCGATCGGCCGGCGCCGGTCGGTCACGATCGGACCCTTGCCGTCGATCGGCTCGCCGAGCGCGTTCACGACGCGGCCAATGAGCGCATCGCCGACCGGGACCGAGGCAACAGCGCCCGTAGCCCGGACCTCATCACCCTCTTCGATGGCGCGGTATTCGCCGAGCACGAGGACGCCGACGGAATCCTCGGCCAGGTTGAAGGCAAGGCCAGTTGTGCCGCTCCGCGGGAAATCAACCAGCTCTGAGGCCATTACGTTGCTGAGACCGTAGACGTTGGCAATGCCGTCACCGATGCTGACGACGGTACCGACGTTAGTCATTGAAGTGGTGTCGTCGAATCCGGCAATCTGTTGCCGGATGATGTCGCTAATTTCAGTGGGCCGAACCGCCATGGCGTTTGCTCCTCTTGCCAGCTGGCCGTCTCGCCATCTGGCTATTTCGATAGGCTAAAGCCGCCCTGCCATGAGGCGCGAGCGCATCTTTTCCAACTTGTTGCGGACGCTGCCGTCAATAACCTGATCGCCAATACGAATGATGATACCGCCGATGATTTCTGGATCGAATTTGAGCATCAGCTCGACCTTCTTACCGGTCATGGTCTCGAGTCTTTTGCGAACGTCGTCCCGCTCGGCATCGGTCAGCCGTTCCGCCGTCGTCACCTCGGCGACCGCGATGCCTCGCTCGGCGCGCAATTGGGCGTCGAACATCTCTCGGATCTGCGGGATGAGCATCGTCCGATTGCGCTCGATGAGCATCCTGGCGAGATTGCGCGCCTCGGGCTGGACGTTCGTGCCGAGCGACGACTCGAGTGCCTCAATCCTCCGTTCAGCGGCAACACTTGGATTGATGAGATAGGTTGCAATACGATCGTCTGCAATGACGCGCGAAAGCATGGCCAGGTCCTCGCCCCAGGCGTCGAGCGTCCCCTGCTCCTGGCCCAGGCTGAAGACTGCCTGTGCATATCGCTTCGCCGCGCTGCTGGCCACAGTGGTCCCTTCTCGCTACCCGGTCGCTAGCGTCGCCCATCCGGCGTTGCAGACGCTTCGGCCAGTGCTTCCTCGATCAAGCGAGATTGCGCGGCAGGATCGAGCTCTCGCCGGACGATGCGGCCCGCGGCCATGACCGCGAGGTCGGCCAGCTCCTGCCGAAGTTGGAGCCTCGCCTGATCGGTCTCCTGGCGGAGCGTTGACTGCGCGCGGGTGAGATACTCCTCGGCCTGCTCGCCAGCTTCCTGCTGCGCCCGGGCGATGGTGGCGTCAGACACCTCTCGCGCCTGGGTGATGATCTGCTGAGCCTGCTGCCGGGCCTCGGCGAGAATCTCCTCGTTGCGGGTACTGGCCGCGGCCAACTCCTGCTTCATCCGCTCGGCGGCCTGCATGCTCTCGGAGATTCGCCGCGAGCGCTCGTCCAGCATGTTCGTGATGGGGCCGAGCGCGTACCTCCAGAAGAGAAAGATAAAGACGAGAAAGGCGATGATCTGGACCGCCAATCCCCATGCATTGATGCCTAATGCGCCCATGCGAAACTCCGGTGGACGTGGCGAGGTGTCAGGGTGACAGGGAGTTGGGGAATCGCGTTCCCACGTCACCCTGCCACCCTGTCACCCTCTACTAAACGACGAAGGCGATGATGATGGCGATAACGAAGGCGTAGATCGCGACCGCCTCTGCCAGTGCCGCGGCGAGAATCATGACCGTGCGAATCTCGCCCGCCGCCTCAGGATTACGGCCAATGGCCTCCATCGCGCCGCGTCCAATGAAGCCGATGCCGAGGCCGGGGCCGAGACCGCCGAGACCGATCGCCAGCGCGGCGCCGATCGCCTTGGCAGCATCCACTTCCATTGTTCGTTCCTCCCCTTTACCCGGGCAGCCGTGTCACTCCCGGCTGCCTTACCTGTTCTCGAGCGGACCTCCCGCCCGTGCTGTTCCACCGAAGGGCGCCACACCTGTGACGCCTTTGGAGACAAACCGAAAATTAGTCGCCCGCCGCGGCCGGAACCCGTGCTGCCGGAGCCTGCCCCGGGCCGTGAACGTCGTCCAGATCGCCGTGGGCGTGTGCCGCATGCTCCGGTCCGTGCCCCTGATCGCCGCCGGCCATGGTGATGTAGATGGCGGTGAGGAGGGCAAAGACCAGCGCCTGAATCGTGCCGAAGAGCAGTTCGAGGAAGATGAATATCACTGGCGCCAGAAGGGGCAGGATCGCGATCTTGACCGCGTTCGCCAATGCGTACATCACGGCGAGTAGCACCTCGCCGGCAAACACATTGCCGAAGAGACGGGCCGATAGCGAGATAATGCGCCCGAACTCCGAGACAAGCTCGATCGGGAAAAGGAACGGCGGGTCGGCCATGTGCTTGATACGACCGCCAACGCCGTGCGCCCGAATGCCCGCGACCTGGATCGTGGTAAACGTCACCAGGGCGAGAGCCAGCGTCATGTTCAAATCGGCGTTGGGAGCGCGGAAGAGCGGGACGAGCACGGCGTGCTCTTCCTCCGGAACCTCCTCGGCGTCAACGGCTCCAGTCGTGCTTTCGACGACGGCGGTCTCAGTTTCCTCGGGTGCGCCAACGTCCTCTTCAGAGTGATCCTCTTCGGTCGCTTCCGTGTGATAGAAGCCGATGGTGCCGACGCCTGGAAGGACCCCCGAATAGTTTGCGACCGCAATAAAGAGAAAGAGGGCCCCAATCAGCGGGAAGAGACGGCGGCCAAATGACCTGCCGCCGGTGCTCTCGACAAGCTGGAGCACGAAATCAGCGGAAACTTCAAAGAGGCCCTGCCATCGGCCGGGAACAATCTTTGCCCCCCGCGCAATGGCCGCGCCGATTAGCAGAAGCAGGCCCATGACGATGAACATCGTCAGCATCGAATTGGTAACCGGAACAGGACCCACCATGAACAGGGTCTCGGCGGCGATCGAGATGTGGATCTCCATCCCTGGACGTTACTCCTCGTATCTTTCGCGGCCACGCTCTGTCACGCCCTGGCTCTGCTCCTTCGGAAACCGCGTCGCACGCGGGGAGGGCATCGGCAAGCGTGCAATCGTCCGGGTTATCGGCCCGGGTTGGGCTGTCTTGCTTCCGACTTTCGCCAGCTCCCAGAGTTGATAACCGGCGGCCGCCAAACCGAGCGCAACGCCGATTAGCGTGAGTACTGGAGAGGTGCCGAATCGGGAATCGAGCCAAACACCGCCGCCAATACACAATATGAGCGCCGCGACAATGGAGCATCCAAGCCCTGTCGCGACGCCGACGGCGCGCAAGTCCTTCTGCTCCGGAGTTGGACCCTCTGCCATGCCCGCCTCCGGTTTCTACCCGACCGGAAATGGTACCACAGCGCACTCGATCGACTAGACGCCGAATCTGTGCCAGCGCTGACAGTCGGCCCTTGGACCATGGCTCAAAACGCGAGTTGACGACGTTCCCTTGATCCGCTAGTTTGCCGGCATCGGCTTCAAGCTGCGTGGAGGGAGAGACGACGACGTGGCGTACCCAGGTCCATGGATGTCGCGGACGTTGCTCCATTCCAAATTGTTGTCGCTGCGCTGGCCATTGTGAGCTCAGCGCACTACTCGTTGAACGGAGGATATCGATGAACACAAAGCCGTGTCCCGCACGCCTATCCCGGCGAACACTCGTGGCGGGCGTCGCCGGGGGTGCTGCACTTCTGGGAACCGGTTCGCTTGTCGCGACGCCGCACCGCGCCCGGGCACAGGACGCTGCTGGGGAGCCGCAGCCCGGTGGTGTCTACCGTCTGATGGGATCGGGCGACGTTCGTGGGCTTGACGTCGGCAGCGCCGAGGGAAGTGAAGATTGGTGGAGCGCCGGGGGGCTCCTGTTCAATCGTCTCTACGCGTACGACCCGGCCAATGAGTTTTTCCCAGACCTGGCCGCGGAACTCCCAGGCATGAGCGAAGACGGACTTGTCTACACGATTCCGCTGCGCCAGGGCGTGAAGTTCCACAACGGGCGTGAAATGGTCGCCGATGATGTCGCGTTCTCGCTCGCCTGGCAGTTGTGGCCCGATGTCTACAGCTGGGGCAAGACATACATGGAGAACGTCGTTGGCTATGACGAGGTCATCGCGGGCGACACTCAGGAACTCTCCGGGGTCAAGGTTATCGACCCCTACACCGTGGAGGTCACCCTTAAGCGTCCGCAGGCGGTCTTCCCCGCGATACTCACCATGACGATGAACGGAATCAGCCCCAAGCAGGAGACCATCGACGCTGGCGCTGAATGGGGCAAATCCATCGTCATCGGCACCGGGCCGTTCAAGTTCGTGGAATGGAACCAGGGTCAGAGCGTCATCTTCGAGCGTCACCCCGAATACTTCCGGGAGGGATTGCCGTATCTCGATCGGGTTGAGCTGTCCCTCAACGTCGAGCCGTCGGTCCAGATGCTGCGCTGGGAGAGCGGCGAGGCCGAATTCGTCCACACATTCCCTCCGCCGACGTTCCAGCTGTCCTCTCCGAGGAGCGGTTCGCCAACACGCGTCGTGAGGCGGCGACTCCGGTGACGATGCGCCTGATCATGGATACCCGGGCCACTCCATTCGACGACCTCCTGGTGCGGCAGGCAGTTGCC
Source organism: uncultured Chloroflexia bacterium (assembly GCA_963751075.1). GTDB lineage: Bacteria > Chloroflexota > Chloroflexia > Thermomicrobiales > UBA6265 > JACCXM01. The sequence continues at coordinate 370,230 of CAVVTE010000019.1, forward strand.
ACAGCCGTTGACAAGGAATTCTTCGCCCGTAGCACTGGTGGCGTTGTTGATCCGCTCGAGGGGATCTACGTCCCGATCATGACGCAGTTCGAGGAGTCCTTCCGCAGCAGCTATGCGTACGACCCCGAAGCGGCCAGGGCACTGTTGACCGAAGCTGGGCATGGCGAGGGTATCGGAGGCATAAAGATCTTCGGTAGTCCCGATTACGAGGCATCACTGCAAGGGATTCAGGCCGATCTTAGCGCGATTGGTATTGAGGCCGAGGTGATTGTCGGGACGCTCCAGGACTGGCGGGACCGTGTCAAGAGCGGCGAAGTCCAGATGGCCCTCTATGGCTGGTCGGCCAGCTTCCCTGATGCCTATGACTTCGTTTCCGGCTGGATGACCTGCGCCTCGATCGAGACAGGCTATAACGACGGCGGCTATTGCAATGAGCGGATCGATGAGCTCGTTGCTACTGCCGAAACTATGCCTCAGACCGACCCCGAGCGGATCGCCGCCTACCGCGAGATAGAGGAGCTGGCAGTCAACACCGATGTGGGCATGATCGGCATGGGTAATCAGAAGGCAATCGCCCTCGGCCGCGAGAATGTCCACGATGACCCGCTGAATGGGTTGATGGATGGATGGCCGTTCCTGGAGGCGGCCTGGATCGCCCAGGAGTAACCCTAGCTCATCAGCTATCAGCTATCAGCGATCGGGTATTGGTGATACGACTCGTGGAGTGAACTGCTGCTGGTGAGCAGCCACCGATGCGGGGAACGCGTCATCGCGAACGCGACTGTTCATCATCTATACCGATAGCTGATAGCTCGTAGCCCATTCCCATTTCACTTTATCCGCACTCGTGGGTCGAGCCAGCTGTAAACAAGATCGACGAGCAGATTGGCCAGTCCGATCAGGAGCGACCCGAACAGGACGCTTCCCATAATCATCGGCACGTCGAATCTCTGCGCCGCTTGCAGCGCCTGCCAGCCGATGCCGGGCCAACCGAAGATGTATTCCACGAGCGCCAGCCCGGTCAGCAGGACTGCCAGATCCATTCCCAGCATCGTCACGACCGACAGCAGCGCGTTCGGCAAGAGGTGCCGCCAGGCGATGATCCCGGGTCTCAACCCCTTCGCCGCCGCTGTCCGGGCGTAGTCGAGCGAAACGGTGTCGAGCATGTTCGAGCGGAGGACGATGCCGTACCACGCCGCCCACGGCAGTGCCACTGTGAGCGCCGGCAGAATCACGTGGGCAGGGCTGCCGTAGCCGCCGACTGGAAACACCTTCAGGCGGAACGCAAACGCGTACAGCAGCAGCAGCCCGAACAGGAAGCTCGGGATCGAGATCGCCACCAGTCCAGAAACCATCAATGTCCGGTCGATCACACCCCCGCGCCGCGAAGCCGAAACCACGCCAAGCGGGACGCCGAGTGCGACCGCCAGCACGAAGATGGTCAGCGCGAGCTGTGCCGTCGCCGGAAATCGTTCCCGCAGGGCGTCGGTGACCGGGCGCTTGAAGTAGTACGAGTCCCCAAGATCACCGCGGAGGAGGTTGCCCAGATATGTCACATATTGCTCTTGAATGGGGCGGTCGAGTCCCAGCCGCTCGCGCAGCATTTCGACCGACGCGGCCTGCGCGCGCCCCCCACTCAACGCCTGGGCGGCATCGGTCGGTCCAGCGAAGAGCAAGCCGAAGGTGAGCAGCGACACTCCCCAGAGGGTGATCGCGATCCAGACCAGGCGGCGGAGTATGTAGGCCACCATGCGTCACCGTCCTCGTTGGGTGGGGTCCATCGCCTCGCGCAGCCCGCTGGCGACGAGATTGAAGGAGACCACCGCCAGCGTGATGGCGAGCCCCGGATAGAGCACGAGCCAGGGAGCCACACGGTAGTACTCCATGCCGTCCTGGATCATCGATCCCCATGATGGGGTGGGAGGGGGAACGCCCAGACCGAGGAAGCTGAGACTCGCCTCGGCGAAGATCACCCCGGGCATGCTCAACGCGAAATAGACGGTCACCAGCGGCAGCAGATGTGGCAGCGCATGGCGCAGGAAGATGCGGCGCTCCGGCACGCCGAGTGCCCGTGCGGCCAGCACGAAGTCCGACTCCTTGATCGAGAGAATCTGAGAGCGGAAAACCCGAGCCGGGTAGGGCCAGCCGAAGAGCGAGACGACGAGCACGACCACCCAGGCGCCCGGTTGCAACACGACGACCAGCAGCAGCATGACGAAGAACTGCGGGACACTGATCATCAGATCGACCAGGCGCATCAGAAGGAAGTCGGTCTTCGATCCGGCGAACCCCGCGGTGCCCCCGATGAGCAGAGCGGTCGTCATCACGATGGCGGTTGCCGATATCCCGATCGCCAGTGAAATGCGTCCGCCCCATAGGAGGCGACTGAGCAGGTCACGCCCCAGTCCATCGGTGCCTAGCCAGAAGCGAGCATTGGGTGCCAGCGGTTCTCCCAGTTCACTCAACCCCTCGCGCCGGAACTGCTCAGTAGGATCGTAGGGCGAAATCACCGGAGCCAGGATCGCCAGCAAGGCCAGCGTAATCAAGACGACCGCCGCCGCGAGGGAAAGCCGCTGCTGCCGAAAACGACGCCAGACGTCTCCCCACCACGACACGGCGGTCCGGGGTTGTGTGTTCGGTTGCGCCAGATCGGCCCGTGATGGTGCTTGACTTTGGACGGCCTGTCCGATCTCGGCGGTACTCATGCGTGAGCCCTCCGTTCATTCGTTCAATTCCTCGCGGCGACGGTGGACGTCAAAGCAGGTGGCGAGGAAAGCTCGCAACCCACCGGCGCTCGAAGTGAGGAAGCTCATCGACGGTGATCTCGACGTGCAGAGTAACGTTGAAGGCGGTTTCCGTGCTCGTGATCTGTCCGCGGCTCTCCAGCTCGATCGTCTGCCCTGGCCACCGATAGCGATCGACCTGATGCCCGCGCATCCAGGCATGGGCCGGGTTGCGCTCGTCGACGCTCGCCGTCGCTAATGAGCTGGACTCCAGAATGTATCCGGGGTCGGGTTGGCTGGTGCCGCTCCCCTCGATCGTCAGTTCCGTCCGGCCACGTGTCAGATCCCGTGTCACCCGCCATGGCCGGGGTTCCGCTGCTGGCTCGTCCTCAATCGGAAATGGTGATGGCGCGAAATCGGGCGTGGGTAACGGTTGGGTCGGCTCAGGGACAACCGGCAAAATCAACCGTGAAGGCTGGTCGCCACCGAGGTGCAGCCGGCTCCAGGCCAGCGTCGGTGAAGGCCAGGCGTTCGGGAAATCGGCGTTCGCAACGGAGAGTCGAACCTGGTGGCCCGGCTCAAACCGCCAGCTCGTCGCGTCGAGGTCGATCACCAATTCGTACTGGTCACCCGGAATGAGGGGCGATGGGTCGCTGTGCGAGTCGCGATGGGTAGCGTTGAGCACCCCTTTGGTAACGAGGGCGGAACTGCCGTCGGGAGCGACGTCGCATAGTCGCGCGGCAAAGGTGATCACCTCGGCATCACTATCGACCCGGAGGGTGAGGCACGGGCGCCCGAGGATCTCCAGTGGCTCCGTCAGCACAGGGCCAGTGTAAACAGCTGAGTACGCCTCTTCAGCGCGTTGATCGGCCGGCAGCACATGCGGAGACCCGGCCGAGAACATGCCGAAGGCCGTCCCGACTGCCGGGTGGTACTCCAGGTTCGTTACGGTCTCCTCGTCGCTCGAGCCACTTGCGTCCAAGCGGTTCTGAGCGAGGAAAAGAGTCTCATTTCGTCCCCGCGCAAGTGGCCACGCGGACTCGTAGCGCCAGTACCCCGTGGTGAGTGCGCGGTTCGCGTCGGGGCGGTCGTACCCCTGGACGTAGATTGCGATGGGAGGCTCGTCCATGATCCCATTGTCGATCCCCTTCAGCCAGAAGTCATAAAAGCGCACCATCTCGCGGAAGTGATCGATGCGCGGTCCCGGCCGGCCAACATGCGGTTGCACGTGCAGCCACGGACCGATCATCACCTTCTTCGGGCACTCCAGGTTGGCGAACGTGCGCAGGTTGCAATTGGTATATCCGTCGCGCCACCCTCCGATCAGGTAGGTGGCGCATTCGATTGCGCCATAGTTTTCGCAGAGTGACCCCTGGCGCCACTGGTCGTCGAGGGTCGGGTGAGCGAGCCAGCGCAGGAGCCAGGGCTCGTTGCGCAGATGCTCTTCCCAGATCTCGCCCCACCGCTCTCCGACGAGATCGGGGCGGGGCGGGAGCATATTGCGCCCCACCATGCTCAAGCCGTACGTGCCGACGTCATAGAGCATCTGCAGTGTGCCACCCTTGTAGTGGCAGTCGTCCGTGTAGCGGTTGTCGGTGAAATACATGGGACAGATCGCCTTCAGTGCCGGCGGTCGATGCATCGCGACCTGAAGGGAGTTGAATCCTCCATAGGAGGTGCCGAACATCCCGACCGCGCCGCTCGCCCACGGCTGCTCGGCCAGCCAGGCGATGGTGGCCACACCATCATCCTGCTCCTGGGGAGAGTACTCGTCGAGCGCGAGGCCGTCCGAGTCACCAGTTCCGCGGACATCGACCCGAATCGCGGCATACCCACGCTCCGCGAGATAGCGGTGGCCGTAGTACCCCTGCCACGTCGTGTCATTCTTGCGATACGGCAGGTACTCCATGACGACCGGGTAACGGCCGGGAGCATCCGGGACAAAGAGGTCGGCGGCTAGCGTTGCGCCGTCTGGCATTGGGATCCGCAGATTGCGTTCCCGGCGCACCGGGTATCGTGGCGCGCTCCCCGCATTTGCTGCCGTAGATTCGTCGATCACCCTGTCTCCTCCAGCTTCCTGCCCGATTCGTTCCCACGATGGTTACCGAGCTTGGCTGAGGCAGGCGAGGACGGGTTCACATTGGTCAACGCGGCTTACGGCACCTGCGGTGCATTCTCCTACACTACCGGCATCACGGGCGTGGACACGATGATGCCGGCAGCGAGCGAGGGGCGCCGAATGCGACTGGTGCGGATTGGGCTGGGAAGTATCGACACGACGGTCGGCGGGTTTCGCGAAAACACTGACCGCGCGCTGGCGATCGCCCACGACATGGCTCGTGACGGAGTGACGATCGGCGTCTTCCCGGAGCAGGCTATCGGCGGCTATCCAGTCGAGGATCTCATCCAATGGCAAGGGTTCGTCGAACGACAGTGGACGGCGCTGGAGCGCTTCGCATGCGAGACGGAGGATCTTCCGACGGTCTTCGTCATTGGGGTCTCCGTATTGCACGAAGGGCTGCGCTTTAACTGCGCGGCGACGGTAGCGGGCGGGATCGTGCGCGCCTTGACACCCAAAGAAAAGCTGCCCACCTACAACATCTTCTACGAAGGACGAACCATGTCCCGCGGTGTACCGGGAGCCGTCTCGGACGTTCATGGCGTCCCCTTCGGCGACCTCATCATTCGCTTCGACTTCGGGACGATCGCCCCGGAAGTGTGCGAGGACCTCTGGAGTCCCGACGGGCCGACCAAGCGGCGCACCTATTCCGGCGCTGAGCTGGTCTGCAACGTCTCCGCGTCTCCGTTCAGGTTGGGAGTGGTGCAGACCCGGCGAGAGCTGATCGCCACTCGTGCCGCCGACTACCAGTGCTGTTTCGCCTACGCCAACCTCGCGGGCGCCAATGATGGGCTGATCTTCGATGGCGGTGGCTACGTCAACCAGAACGGCAAGTGGATGCTCGATGCACCGCGCTGGCGGCAAGGCTTCGCCGCGGTGACCGTCGACCTCGACCGCACCAGCCGTCTGCGGGCAGAGAACACCACCTGGCGTATCGACGCTGAGGATTACCTCGCGGCCCACTCACCGGTGAAGTTGATCGACGTACCGGCACACGAGTTCAGCACGGCGGTGAGTCGCGCAGCGCTAACCTACCCGGTCCCGACGCACGGCTCATTCTTCCTCCCGGACCCGTCGCCACCGCCCTCGCCGCACCAGGTCTTCTTCGAGGAGATTCTCGACGCGCTGACGATGGGCGTGGGGGACTACTTCGAGAAGAATCCCTTCTTCCGCCTGATTGGCGTGGCGCTCTCGGGCGGTCGGGACTCTCTGCTGACGCTGCTGGTGGCCCATCGTTACGCCAGCCGGGTGCGGCCAGAGGACCCAGGGGCGTTGCTGCGCGCCTTCTATATGCCGTCCCGCTACTCGTCGCTCGAGACACGACGAGCGGCTGAGACGATCTGTCGCGAACTGGGTGTTCCACTGGAGATCGTGCCGATCGACGAAGCGTTCGAACGCGAGTTGGCGGCCACCGAGGCGATGCTCGGGCCGGGTGAAACGGTTACCGAACTGACCAGACAGAACATCCAGGCGCGAATTCGCGGCCAGCGAATGTGGAACTGGTCCAACTCTTCGGGCGGGCTCTTCCTCCAAACCGGAAACATGAGCGAGAAGGCGGTCGGCTATACCACGATCGGAGGTGACCTCGAGGGAGCCCTCGGCGTCCTCGCTAATGTCCCGAAGACAGTGGTGATGGCGCTCCTCGACTACCTCCAGGAGCGGACGGGATACGAGGGGATCGGTCACGTGCTGGCCAAACCTGCCGGGCCGGAGCTGGCGCCGGACCAGGAGGGCGAAAACGAGCTGATGCCCTTCCCGGTGCTCGACGCCTGCTTCCATCTCTTTGGGGCGGAAAAGCTGCTGCCGCAAGAAGTTGAAGTAGTCCTGGTCACCATGTTCCCCGGCTATACACGGGACCATCTCCGAGGCTGGATCGAGAAGTTCACCCGCCTATTCCTCGGCTCCATCTACAAGTGGGTCCAGGCGCCCATCTCGCTGCACATAGGCAACCTCGACCTCGATCGTGAGCGTGCCCTGCAATTGCCGGTGGTGCAGAACCGGGAGTGGGCCGCGGTCGAGCAGCCGGATCCCGTCATCAGCGCAGGAAGCGGAGCACCTCGGCATTAAACGCCCCGGCGCAGTCCCACATCGGGTTGTGGCCGCCGTTTGGCAACACGATCAAACGGGCATCGGCAACCGTTTCGGCGATGGCACGCCCGAGCGCCAGCGGAGTGAGGGCATCGCGCCCACCCCAGACGACGAGCGTTGGGGCCGTGATGCGGGTCAAATGCGATGCCCAGTCCGTCTGCAGCGCGTCGACCGCGGCCGTGACGAAGCTCCGGGGATGGGAGCGTAAAAGATCGCGTACCAACATTGGGGCGAACCCTGCCGAGTCGCCTCTAACAGAGGGCACAACAACGTCCATTGCTCGCACGCGGCGACGCGTTCCCTGAGGATGGATCGCGGCATTGACGAGCACGAGCCGGTCGACGCGGTCTGGGTGACGCGCCGCTAGCCGCGCCGCGACCGCTCCGCCGAGGGAGTGCCCGGCGATGTGGGCTCGCGGCAGGCCCTCGGCCGTGATCCAGTCGGCGAGTCTATCCGCGGTGCCGTCCAACCGCGACCAGCGGGCCTGTCGGCTTTGCCCGAATCCGGGAAGATCGACGGTGTACGTGCGGAAGTCGGCAGCGAAGGCAGGAACGTTCCGGCTCCACCAGCGGCCGGAACCGGAGAGCCCGTGGAGGAGGATAAGCGGTGGTCCAGAGCCAGTCACTTCATAGGCAAGGGGTCTCGATGGAGCCTGCACAGACTCCCTCATCGCCTTCCTCCATTCTCCACATGAGCGATGATCGGGGCATCTGCCATCAGTTCCCTCAAGGGTCGACCACAAAGGTACGCATCGACGATGCTCGCCAGAGACTCGGGGTGGCTGAAATTGATCGCATGCGCGGCACCAACTTGACGCACGAGGTCCATATTGACCGCGGAACGCAAGATCCTTTCCAGTTGAGCATCCGAAACAAGCGGGTCCCGCGTGCCGATAACCGTGAGGAACGGCACGGGAATCTGCGACAGACGCTCCACGGTTGGGTACCGGGTTATGCGCTGGAACGCCTGAGCCGCGTTCAAGAATCCGAAACGGATGTAGTCTGGGATCGCAATGAGCGCCAGTGAAAAGGGCTCGTGAAGGGCGTCATGTGCGAGTTGGACGAGTCCCTTGAGCATGGGCCGGTTGTGGTGATCGCCAGCGGGCGACACCAGGATCGCGGACTCGGTGCGCTCCGGATAGCGGTGAGCGAATTCCGCGGCGACCAGAGCTCCCGTCGAGTTACCGACGACGACCGTGCGCGGCACGCCGGCGGCATCGAGGTAGCCAGCGAGTGCTTCGGCCAGTTCGGAGATATTGAGCGGGCGGCGCGGCTTGTCGCTGAATCCATACCCCGGAAGGTCGGGAACATGCGTCCGGTAGCGTGATGCAAGTTGAGCCGCGGTCGGTTCCAGATAGCGACCAGAGATGGCGAGACCATGAATATGCACGATCGGGTGGGCGTTTGCTTCGGGCGGTTCGGCCACCCGGGAGTAGACGCGTAGTCCCGCAACCGTTGTCCAACGCCCGACCAGCGGCGGCATGGGCGTGCCCGGTCTCAATGGAGATCGTGGTGTCAGAACGGCCAGAGGTTCAACTCCTGCGTCCACGCATGGCGGGGCTGGCGGAGCAGGAACAGAATAGCTTCAGCGACGTCTTCCGGATAGAGGTACTTCCGCCCCGGGTCGCTCATCATGGCGTCGCGCTTTTCGGCTACGGAACGACCCCCGAATGGTGTGAGGATGGACCCGGGTACGACGGTGCAGACCTTGATGCCATCGTCCGCAACCTCGGCTGCGAGCCCCTGCATCAACCCCATCAACCCGAATTTCGAGGCGCTGTACGCACCGAGCTGAGGATAGCCCTGCTTGCCGGCGCCAGAAGAGATCGCGACGATCACGCCGCCCCCGCGGGCTCGCAGGTGCGGGATGGCGGCTTTGGCGCAGAGAAACGGGCCGGTCAGATTGGTAGCAATGGTGGCTTCCCAATCGGCAACCGGGTACGACTCGATCGCTCCGTTGCGGCCAATACCGGCCGAGAGAATAATGGCATCGATCCCCTCCAGCTCGTCCGCGGCCCGGGCGAAGATCACTTGCACTGCCGCTTCGTCGGTGACGTTGGCGGGGAGCACGAGCGATTTGCCCCCGATACCGGCCACGAGTGAGGCAGTCTCGTCAAGCGGTCCACGACTGCGGCCGACGAGAACCGGCGCTCCGCCGGCCTCCGCGAGGGCCATGGCGACTGCGCGCCCGACACCGCTGCCGGCTCCGGTGATCACCGCGACAAACCCTCTCAGATCGCGCTCGCTCACCGAGAGTACCCATCGTCATCATGCAGCCGCCGGTAGAGCCCCGCGAAAAACGACAGCAGCACCGAGCAGCCAGTGCGGCTGGTGAGATCTTTCACATCCCGGCTGGGGTCGATCTCGACAAGGTCGATCGCGCCGACTTTGGAATCGAGGCCGCAGGCAAACACCGCCTCCATAAGCTGCCAGGCGCTCAAGCCTTCAGGCGAGGTGGCCGATGTGCCGATTGCCCAGGGGAAAGCGAGGCAGTCGATATCGACACTCACGTAGATGAGGTCGGTGCCATCACCGGCAATACGGAGTGCGTCAGCGATGCAGTCGGCAATGCCTCGCCGCTCCACATCGCGGCCACTGATCACTGTGACGCCCTGCTCACGCGCCCACTGCATATAGTTCGCCGCGTTCATGAATCCGTGGATGCCCAGCTCGACAACGTTGCGTCCGTCAATCGGCAAACCCCCGGTGAGAATGGCGCGGAACGGGGTGCCGTTGTGCGGACCGTGCTCGAAGTTGCGCACGTCGAGGTGGGCGTCGATGTTGATGATTCCGACGTGCTTGCCGGGATTCGCCTCGCAAAAGCCGCGCACAGCCGGCGCGGTGACGGAATGGTCGCCGCCAATCATCACTGGCACGAAACGCGGCTCGATCGCGCAGGCGGCAGCGACCGCGGCTTCGATCTTGGCGTGGGCTACGGTGACGTCGGTCAGATGGCCGCCGACGTCACCGAGATCGCGCGCCCGCAAACCCCGGATGTCGGTGTCCCAGTCGGGCGAGTACGTGGTGTTGTAGCGGAAGGCGAGTCGTACTGACTCGGGTGCGCCGTAGGCTCCCGAGGGGTTGATCGAGGCCGCAGAGTAGGGCAACCCGATTAATCCGGCGTCGAGCGGGTCCTCACCATCCCAGGGCGTCAGCCAGTTGCTGACCCGCAGCTCCTCGCTATCCTGCCACCCCGCACGCTTGGTCACGCTCGCGGGCGATAGATGCGGTACTCCGAATCGTGGTGGAACGCCAAGAGACACGGACACCTCCAAACGACGATCGATAGACACAACGATGGTGTTGGCAGCATACCCGGCTCAATCGAACAGGGTTACACGCATGGAAGGGGCGGTATTCCGGGTTCAGATCAGTGCGGAAACAGCCACTGCTTCCGAGTGACGTTGAACTGGTCGGGTTGCGTTGACCGATCCTGGTACTGGAGCTCGACTTGCTAGCCCAACGAGGTGCGATACGTCCCACGTCTGCGTCGCTCAGTTGGTCGACGCTGGCCAGCGGTTCATCAAACAGGTGAGGAACCATGGCCGCGTGTTCGAGCAGACCGCGCGACCATGGTCCAGTCGGTATCGTTCGCCTCCGCAACCTCTCCGTCGCCGCAGGCGGACTGGAACATGAACGCGCGGCGCAGCCAGCAGCAGGGCCGCTTCGGTGCTCTCGTTGTCGCTGAGCTCATCGGCCCCGGTTTCGTTCTTCACTGCGCAATTCTCCGGCCCATGGAATCGTTGCCCAGTACTCCCGTCTCTCGCCCTAGCGTCGGCGCATCGAACATCAATCTCAGCGGCTGGCCAGGTTCAGCATCAGTTCTGAAACGAGAGTGAGCTCTCCAATCTAGGCTGGTGCGGGCTCCGGGTGATGAGCATCGGCACCACGCCGGCCGCGACCGTTGTCCCACCCTGCCTCCCGTAGCCGTCGCATTCTTTGCAGCCTTTGCAATCTTCCATAACGTAGCATCTGGCCGCGGGATGCCCCGCCCACGATCCCGCGCGGGGATTACTCAATTCCCATTGAGTTGATCTGTATATACTGAATTACGACAGACATCTGGATGAATCCGGTTCGTAATGGAGCGCGGACTACGGTCGGCCGGCGTGCCGGCCTTGGTCCATCCGTGCTCGCCGATCTTTGCACCCCGTCTTCGAGCGAGTTCGGCTACCGCTTCCTCGATCGCGGATCGAGGGCGTCTCGAAGACCGTCTCCGATGAGGTTGGTGGCGAGGACGGTGGCAAAGAGGAAGGAACCGGCGAAGACCGAGATCCACCAGGCCTGTTGCAGCCGGGGTTGACCGCTGCTGACAATGCTGCCCCACGTCGGGGTGTCAGGCGGCACCCCCGCGCCGAGAAACGAGAGCGACGCTTCAGTGAGGATGGCAAACGCGACGACAAACGTGCTCTGGACGATCAGCGGTGAGAGCGAGTTCGCGAAGATGTAGCGGCGCATAATTGGGAAGTCGCGCATGCCGATGGCCCGCGCCGATTCGACGTACGTTTGTTGGCGGTTCATCAGCGTTGTGCCGCGCACCAGCCTGGCGATGTTGGGGGTGTAGACCACAGAAAGGGCCACGATCACGTTCTCTGTCGCCGGACCCAGGGTGGCCATGATCGTGAGCGCTAGAAGAATGCTGGGAAATGCCTCCAGCCCGTCCATGACGCGCATAAACAGCGTGTCGAGCCGCGGGTAATAGCCCGCGATGAGTCCAATCAGCGAACCGAGGACGGTGGCTCCGATCATCACGGTGACCCCGACCAGCAGTGAGACTCGCGCGCCATAGATCACGCGGCTAAAAACGTCACGTCCCAGATCATCGGTGCCAAACCAGTATGCTGAGGAAGGGGGATCGAGGCGATCGGCTGGATTGACGAAGTTAGGGTCGAACGGCGCGATAACTGGCGCCGCCAGGGCCAGAACCAAGATCAGCAGGAGAAGACCGAGACTCGCCACAGCGGCCGGATTCTCGAGCAGAAGTCGGACCCAGTAGTACTTAGATGACGGCGTAAGTGACGATAGCCCCCACAGACCGCGTTTCGTCGCGGAGCGTTGGCTCGTTCTGCTGAGGGATTCAGTTAGCGCCATAGCGGATTCTCGGATCGACATAAACGTAGAGAAGATCGATGAGAAGCATGATCAGGACTTCGATCGCGGCCACCGTCATCACCGCTCCCTGTACCATCGGAATGTCCCTGCGCGTCACGCTTTGCACCAGGAGTCGGCCCATCCCCGGGATGTTGAAGACGTTCTCGATCACCACGGCGCCGCCAAGCAAGCCGGCCAGCGTCACGCCGACGACGGTAAGGACGGGAATCAACGCGTTGCGGAAGGCATGCAAGAGCACCACATGCCGCTCCGCCAGGCCCTTCGAGTAGGCGGTGCGCACATAGTCTTCATTGAGCACATCGAGCATGGTCGACCGCACCAGGCGAGCCAAGAGCCCGGCCACGGAGAAGCCCAGCGTCAGTGTCGGTAAGATCATGTACTTGAAATGCTCGATCGGGTCTTCCCCGAAGTCCACATAACCGCCGGACGGGAGCCAGCCGAGGACGACGGCGAAGAGCAGGATCAACAGAATGCCAAAAAAGAAGCTGGGAATTGCCACACCGCTGATCGACACAACCATCAGCAACCGGTCTAGAACTGAGTTGGCTCGGACCGCGGCGATCACCCCGGCAGGAATCGCCAGGATGATCGCGAGCGTGAACGAGTAGAACGCAAGCAAGACTGTAGGCTCGGCTCGATCCAACAATGCTTCGGTTACGGGCTTCCCCAAGAAAAGCGAATCACCGAAATCGAGTCGGAGCGCACTCCCAAACCAATTGATGAACTGAATTGGTATCGGCTCATTGAGACCGAGTCGCTCTCGCAGAGCGTCCTTCTGCTCCTGCGTCGCATCCCGCCCCAGCATCACCGATGCAGGATCCCCGGGTGTGAGATGCATCAGCGTGAAGACGATCACACCGACGATCAGGAGCACCGGAATGAGGAGCAGTAATCGACGGATGATGTATGCCAGCACGCGAAGTCTCCGCTGTTGGCTACCGGCTATCGGCCATCAGTTACTGCCAATTGCCATTCCGCCCGGTGCCAGAGGAGATGCGAGCGGAAATCCGGCAGTCAATAGCCAACTCGGTACGCCGCGAATTACCGCTAGCGCAAGCCACTGGCTGTACGGGCAACGCCTGCGTCGCCTCCGCTATCAACTATCAGTTGCTGACCGATAGCTGATAGCCGATAGCGTTTATGCCTCTTCGAGCCAGCAGTTCGTGAACTCGGGCTCGATCTCAAAGTGCATTCGGCCAAGAAGCCCCTGAACATTCGACGCCAGTGCGGCGACACCGTAGTTATTGACAAGTTTCACCATCGGCGCCTGCTCATAAAAGAGCCGCTGCAGATCCTCGAGCGCCGCGTATCGAGCCTCGAAATCGGACTCGGTTTGCAGCCGCTCGATAACAGCAACTTTCTCCGGCGTGCACCACTTGCCGTCCTGCGAACAGCTCACGAAGCGGTCGATGAGGACCGGGTCGGGTCGAAATACGATCGCATTCGTGGTTATGTCCCAACGCTCATCGTCTTCGAGGTTCTCCTCAAGTGTCGCCTCGTCAGTAACCTCCAGCTCAACGGTGAAACCAGCTTGTTCGAGTTGCTGCTGTGCGACGACGGCCGCGTTGTAATCTCCCAGGTCCTCTTCTGTGCACAGGAGTCGGACAGCCGTGCCGTCGTAGCCGGCCTCTTCGAGCAATTGGCGCGCCTTCTCCGGGTTGTTCTGGTTGTAGAGCTCCGCGGAGACATCCGATGCCCAGATCGTTTGCGGCAGCATGATGCCGGGACCCAGCTCAAAGTAGCCCTCGCCGTGGGTGGCCTGACCACTCGACTCGACCTCGATCGCCGCCTGTACCGCCTGCCGCAGCGTCTGATTCGTCATCAATCCGCCGGCGGTGTTCATGATGATCACGCCGTAACTGCGCGGCGGCAGAATCTCGATGGTGACACCTGGATAGTCCTGCAAGACCGCGATCTGATCGGGGATGATCTCTTCGAGATAGTGATATTCACCCGCCTGCAACCCGGCAACCCGCGCGGCTTCTTCGGGCACTGGGATGAACTCAATCTCGTCGAGATACGCCGCCTTGCGGCCGGCGTACCCGCTCGGCTCGCTATCGAGCCCGACATAGTCGTCGAAGCGGTCGAGAAGCGTGAAGCGGTCCGCCTGGAACTCCACGAACTTGTAGGGCGCGGTCCCGATGTACTGGTCGCCGGTCATAGGTTCCGACGCCGCGGCCTCCATGATCGCCTTGGGATGGATCGAGAGACCCGACTGTTGGCGAGCGAGCAGACTTGGTAAGGCGACGAGTGGGGACGTCAACCTGAACTCGACCGCGTATGGATCAACTTCGACAACCTCGTCAAGGAAATCAGCGATGCCCTGACCAAGGCTGGCCACCGGAGCCCAGCGGTTGAACGAGGCGACCACGTCGGCCGCGCGCATTTCCTCTCCGTTGTGGAACGGCACGCCCTGGCGCAGCGTGATCTTGTTCGTCAATCCGTCGTCGCTTACCTCGATCCCCTCGGCCAGCATCGGGACCGTGTTGTATTCGCCGTCAAAGGTGAACAGCGCCTCGAACATGTTCCAGTCGATGAGCCCGATAGTCCTCTGCGCCACAAAATGACCGTCGAGTGTTGCCGGCTGGCCGGTGGTCGCCACTCGCAGGCGTCCACCGTAGACCCCTTCAGCCGCCGGGGTCGACTCCTGGAGAAGAGTTGCCATGCGGAACCTGGTGCCGCGAGTCGTCGCGGCGCCAACCGGGGCCAGCATTCCGGCCGCCGTCAACCCCGCCGCGCCGGCCGCCCCCGCCTGCACGATAGAGCGCCGGCTCACGCGCCGCCTGAGGAACTGGTCCTTCATCGGTGCCGTTCCCCACTGATTCTGTTGGTCACGCTGGCTCATGCTCCTGCTCCTTTGCAGTTATCACCGGCTCGCGGTGGCTACCCTGGCATTGGTTCGTGGCCAATTAACACGATTGCCGACTCGTCCCGCTGCCACTCCTTTCGTTCCTTGGCGGTTTGTGACATCGCTCTCTACGCACCTTTATGGAATGGCAGTCCTGGAGTTACTGGTCTGCTCTTGCGTTGTGCGTAACGTTCCGATCGGGACTATGACGCGCCGACCACGCGCTGTCGAGCGGCCATCTCCTCGTCGACACCGCGCGGCCACTCCCGGCGCTGCGGATCGCGGACGGAAACCGAGAGGGATCCAATCCCTTCAATGGTCATCTCGACCTGGTCCCCATCCTGCAACGCACCGAGCCCCTGGTGATTCGTTCCACACATGATGACGTCCCCTGGGACCAACGTCATGTAGGAGCTGATGAACCCAAGGGTCTCGACGACGCTGTACTCCATGTCGGTCGTCGAATATTCCTGTCGTGGCTCACCGTTCACCGCCAAAGTCACGCGCAGATCTTGAGGATCGGGAACTTCGTCGACGCTGACGATGGCTGGACCGAGCGGCGTGAACGTGTCGAACGATTTTCCGATGCGGCTGGGCCCGATGCGCCCCAGACCTCGCCCCGAGACGTCGATGGCGCAGGTGTACCCTGCCAGCGCCTCGAGTGCGCGGTCATCGGACGGCAGATCCTTCGCCTGCTGGCCGACGACCAATGCGAGCTCGGCTTCATGATGGAAGATGGATGCCGGATGGTTCGGAAGGACGACGGTTCCGTTGGGACCGATCACTGAATCCGGACTCTCCAGAAACATGTCCTGCGTCTGGCGCTCGCGATCTGAACCCTCGCGGAAGTTGCCGAACGCGGCGATCAACTTGGGTGGTCGTGGCACCGGCGCTTGCAGCTCAGGGAGCGGCGCTGTCTCGCCGCCTGCCGCCATCTCCTCGATGCGTCTCCGCCGGTCTCGCAACGTCGCCAGGACGCGGGGCATGCGGTCGGCGGCCGTGCGATAGCGGATGTCGGCGAAGGCGTCGGAGACATCGACCATACCACCGTCTCGCAGCACGCCGATTCGGTCGTCACGGCTGAGTACAAGCCTCATTTAGGCGGATCCTCCACTCACTGGCGCCTGCGCCACCGGATGTTGTGCCGCGGCTTTCACGCGCTCGCCCGCTTCGCGATCGATCCCACGCTGCCAGGCGCGCTCGTGCTCGTCTCGCACATGGAGCGTGAACGACCCGATACCCGATACCGTGGTGACGACCGCATCGCCATCCTGTACCGAGCCAAGACCTTGATGGTTCGTGCCGCAACAGATGACATCTCCGGGATGAAGCGTCGTCACTGAGGAGATGTAGGTAAGCAGCTCCGGGACTGGCCGTTCCATGTCGCTCGTCGAATAATCCTGACGGCGCTCGCCGTTGACGTCGACGGTGATGCTCAGCGCTTGCGGGTCAGGGATCTCGTCCTTGGTCACGATCCACGGGCCGAAGGCAGCGAAGGTGTCGAACGACTTACCAAGGAAGCTGTTGATTCCGGACCGCCCCAGGCCGCGAGCGGAAATATCGTTGTAGGCGACATAGCCGAAGACGGCATCCATCGCCTCCTCCGCGCTCAGATCTTTCGCTTCGCGGCCGATGACGGCGGCGATTTCGCCTTCATGATGGAAGATGTTGGCCTGGTGAGGTGGGAGGATAATAGTGTCGCCGGGTCCGGAGATCATTTCCGGGGATTTGAAGAAGAGATCCAGGATCTGCAACGGCCGGTCGGTACCCTCACGGTAGTTGCCCATCAGGCAGATGATCTTCGATGGCCGAGGCAGCGGGGAGCGAAGGCGCACCTCAGGAAGCGGCTTGCCACCGCCAACGGCGACCCTGCGCTCCAACTCTGGTCTCAGGTCGTCGAAGTGAGTGATGAGGTCTGGTAGGAGATCCTCAGGACCCAGGGGCTCGAACTGCTCCACGAGATCGGTGGCATCGACGACCGTATCGTCGTTTGCGACCACACCTATCCTAGTGGCATCGAAGATGGCAATGCGCATCGCGCGTCTTCTCCTCTGGCCGCTTCATGACAAGAACTTCGGACCATCCATCACGTTTCGCATTGTTTCAGGAGCATGTCAACAGGCTGCCTCCCGAACGACGACTCTGCGACCGCCCCGCAACGTGGTGCCTGAGACTCCTGGATGAAGCACATCGAATCGTGCGCGGAACCGTTCCGTCTCATTATTTCCGACTTCGCACGGTGCTTTATGCGAATGGGCTCGCAGGCTGCATGCCAACTGGCTACGAATAGGTGTAGGCTGGGGCATCTGCGAAGACATTAGGCAACGACGAGGGAGGTTTCCATGACTGCCATGACTGAGACCGGAAAGGATGAGTACGTCGTCGATAACCCGCGACTTCGCGCGTTCATCACCCAAGTTAGCCGCATCCAGCGTGACGGTGATGATCCTCGGGAGATCCTGGCCGCCATCCGGCCGCATTTTGTTGACCTGCTCGCCGACAAGACCTGGCTCCCCGCGCAGTACCAGGAGCCGGCCGCGGACGGCGGCATGGGCTCCGGGATCGGTACGTGGCTCCTCTATCGTGCCGGCGACGGTGGCCTCGCTCTCTCGGCGCTGGTCGTTCCGCCCGGTGCACAGACCCCCGTGCATGACCATCTCGCCTGGGGGCTCGTCGGGCTCTATCGCGGCACGCAGGACGAGGATGTCTTCACTCGCACCGACGACGGATCGAGCGAAGAGGAGGCGGCACTCACGATCGTAGAGAGCCGGGCGTTGAAACCTGGTGATCTCTACGAGTTGCTGCCCGAGACGGACATCCACAGAGTGCGCACGACCTCGCCGGAGACCTCAGTCTCACTCCACCTGCTCGGGATCGATAACGGCTGTATCTGGCGGCACCGCTTTCTTCCGGAGGAGGGCAAAGTGCTGCCGTTCAAGAGCGGCTACGTGAATATGCCGTGCGACGAGGGTGGGGTGGTGCGATGACAGGGTGATAGGAAGTTTTTCTCACTCCCCATCTCGTGCTCACTTCCAATCAGTGTACGGTTCTGCCTTGCAACACAGGCGGCGTAGCTTCCTAACCAACCCTGGTTCCCTCCCGTTGGGTCCCTTCCCTATGACCCCATCTCCCCGGTCGGGTCAATCCCAAGCACTCGGAAGCCATCGTCCCGCGGTTCGTAGCCGAGAAGCTGCCGGGTGCGGACCAGGTCGAACCGCTTGCGGGCATTGTTGGAGATTCCGGCCACAACTGCATACGAGATGTTCGGCGTCTCAACACAGCGCACCAGGAGATCGTTGAGATCACGGGTGCTGACGTAAGCCATGGCATCGGTCGCTGTTCCGTCCTCGTGGAACCAGGGAGCATCATAGGCCCCAATGCGAACGGCGATTCCGGAGAGACCTTCTGCAGAGTAGCGGGAGGCAACCGCTTCTCCGAAGACCTTGCTCGCGCCGTAGAGATTGGTCGGGCGAGGAGGGGCGTCATCCGCCACCGTCTCGCCAGGCGGATAGCCGATGATCGCGTGGACGCTGCTGGCGAAGACGACCCGGCGGCACCCTGCCTCGTACGCGGCCCGAAAGATATTGACCGTGCCGCAGATATTGTTCGGGAGGAGCGAGCTCTCCCAGTCCGCCTCCGGTGAAGGATCGGCCGCGAGGTGGATAACGGTGTCAATTCCCGCGCACGCCTCGTGGCAGGCCTCCGCATCGGCGACATCGAGGCGAACAACCTCGTGGCCGGTCCCCGGATTGTCAGCAAGGGTGCCGGGATGGAGATCGGCCAGGCGAAAGCGGTAACGCTCGCCAAATGCCCGCCGGAACGCAGTTCCAATTCGGCCTGCCGCGCCCGTAAGGAGGATGAGTTGCTGATCGAATTCAGTCATGATGGTCCCAAATAGAGTCATGGAGTTCAGTAGTGGTAAGTGAAGCGAAGCTTGATGCTATTATGCGCATCGGTCGCTACTTTTATTCATCAGATGACCCCTCGAATTGAGGTTTGCCCGCAATGTTGCGATCCAGCCCTTCGTTCGCTATTCCCCCTTGACCTCGACATCACCGACGGCTCCATGGAGGAGACATGCAGTGTCCTCTTCTCGGTGTGCTCGTTCGCCTGAGCTAGCGAGGTTTGGCACCGTTCGTGCTGGCTCAATCCAGCTCATGAGGAGAATTCCGTCTCCATAATGAGCGAAGGACGGTTTTGGATTGCGCATCGGAAAGTGTTCGGAGAGATGACAAGGGAGGTCAGGATGTCGATTGGCAAATTCTGCCGAATAAACGTCGCGGCGTGGTGCTCGTCCGGCCGTTGGGGGTTGCGGGCCATTGCTGCGTTGATGCTGCTGATTCCACTCGTCGCCATCCAGGCTGGAGAAGGCGCCCGCGCGCAAGACGAGGCGGGGCCGTTGCGCATCGCCGTCCTCTTCCCTTTCACAGGTGACCTCTCTGACTTCGGGCAACCCTTCCTCCAGGCGGCGGAGCTCGCGGTCAACGAGATCAACGCCGCGGGCGGAGTGAATGGCCAGCCGATCGAGCTTGTCCAGGGCGATTCCGCGACGTCGCCCCAGCAGGCGGTGGAGGAGGCACGCCGCCTCATCGAGCTCGAAGGGGTGTCGGCGATTGTCGGCCCGGCGGGCAGCGGCGAGACGCTACCAGTCGCCGAGTCGGTTACGGGACCCGCCGGAGTGCTGGAAATCACCATGTCGGCCACCTCGCCCGCGCTGACCATCGCCAATGACAACGATTTCCTCTTCCGGACCACCATTTCTGATGCCGCGCAGGGTATCGTCATGGCAGATCTTGCCCGCGAGCAAGGATTTGAGTCAGCCTGCGTCCTCTACGTCAACAACGCCTACGGGCAAGGATTGAGTGACGCCTTTTCGGAGTTATTCACCGCGGCCGGCGGGACGATCACGTCACAGGTGCCGCACGAGCAAGAGCAGGCGAGTTATGCGTCCGAGTTGGCCCAATGCACCGAGGGCGATCCGGATGTACTGGTTGCGGCGGCCTATCCCGAAAGCGGGCGCGTCTTCCTGCGCGAGTTGGCGGAAAGCGGCGACGCGCCCAGTGTGATCTTCAGCGATGGTCTGAAGTCGCCAGAGATGTTCGCCGAGTTGGGCTGGGAGGTATTCGAGGGGAACTACGGCACCGCCGCTGGCTTGTTCGAATCGGAAGCCACAGCAGTGTTCGACCAGGGATGGGAAGATGCGTACGGCGAGATTCCGGCCGTCCCGTACCTGCGCGAGATCAATGACGCCATCTACCTGATCGCGCTTGCCGCGGAGCAAGCGGATTCGAACGACTCAACAGCCATCCGGGATGCCCTGCGGGAGGTGGCGAATGAGCCGGGGACGGTTGTCGGTCCCGGCCAAGAGGGTTGGCAGGCTGCGGTGGAGGCGATCGCTGCTGGGGACGACGTCAACTACGAGGGCGCTGCTGGTTCGGTCGACTTCGACGAAAATGGCGACGTCTCGAAGGGCGCGATTCTCATCTGGCAGATCCAGGGCGAGGCTATCGAGGACACCGACGAGCGCGGCGTTGACCTCGAAGCAGAAGAGGCGGCCGCGACCCCGGTCGCCTGAGATTCAATCCTCGGCCTGGCCGTCAGGAACGTTGTTGCCGGAGCCGATCCGTCATTACGGCGGATCGGCTCCGCTGTGCAGCGAAAGCATCATGGGCCAGCGACGCCACTCTAGCCGGCGGCCGCGATTGGACATGCTGGACGAGGTAAGGTCAGGGAGATGACGACGGCCGCCATCCAAGAGCAACCGATTCCAACGGAAGAAATCCAACGGGACGTGATCCTCGAGGTGCACTCGGTGACCAAGGCGTTCGGCGGTAACCGGGCGGTCGACGACTGCTCGTTCGCCGTAGGGCGAGGGACGATCACAGGATTGATCGGACCGAACGGTGCGGGCAAGTCGACACTGCTCAATATCATCGCGGGCGCGCTGCGCCCCGACGCTGGCCTGATCGTGTTTGACGGTGAGGCGGTCACTGGTCTTCGACCGGACGAGCGTCTGTGCCGGGGATTGGCGCGTACCTTCCAGATTCCACGCCCGATTCCGACGATGACGGTGCTGGAGAACCTCGTGCTAGCGGGGCCGGGCCAGACCGGGGAGCGGATTTGGAATGCCTGGTGTCGCCCCGGACAGGTTGGCCGTCAGGAAGACGCGATTGTCGACCAGGCACTGGAGATTCTCGCCTACGTCAAGCTGATCCACCTGCGTGACGCCTTCGCCGCCAACCTCTCGGGCGGTCAGAAAAAACTCCTGGAGTTCGCTCGAACCTTGATGATCCGACCGCGGCTGGTCCTCCTCGACGAACCAGCGGCCGGAGTCAATCGCACCCTCATGCGGCAGCTTGCCCAGCTTATCGAGGAGCAGTGCCACGATCACGGCGTCACCTTTCTCATCGTGGAACACGATATGGATCTCATTGCCCGCCTCTGTGATCCAGTGATCGTGATGAGCCAGGGAACGCGCCTCTTCGAGGGTTCGTTCGATCAGGTGCGGCAGGATCCTGCCGTGCTCGAAGCGTACCTGGGAAGCCAGGTCAAGTGATGGCGGAGAACGTGCCGGCACTTGTCGCTGACGGACTCACCAGCGGCTACGGCGAAGTCCCGATCATCCGCGATGTCTCGATTTGGGTCGCTCACGATGAGATCGTTACGATCATCGGCCCTAATGGCGCTGGCAAGTCGACGCTCCTAAAGTCCGTCTTTGGCTACCTCCCGGCCTGGCAAGGTCGGGTGTCGCTGGCCGGTGATGACGTTACGGGGCTGACTCCAGAAAAGCTAGTCCGTCGCGGACTGGCCTATGTGCCGCAAACCAACAACGTCTTCCCCAGTCTGACGATTTGGGAAAACCTGGCAATGGGGGGATTCACGCGGACTGATGGAGTGAAGGACCGCATCGACTGGGTATTCGACTTGTTCCCCGTCCTGGCCCAGCGGCCACGAGAGCGGGCGGGTCGGCTCTCTGGTGGACAGCGACAGACACTCGCGCTGGCACGAGCCCTGATGCTGGAGCCGGTGATTTTGTTGCTTGACGAACCGTCCGCAAGTCTCTCGCCACAGATGGTCGAGACGGTCTTCGCGAGTGTAATTGAGATCAACCGCCGGGGAACTGCAGTGCTGATGGTCGAGCAGAATGCCCGGCGGGCGCTCGCGATTAGCCATCGAGGTTACGTCCTCGCGAACGGGGAGAACCGACTCGAAGGCTCAGGCTTGGAGTTGCTGGAGAGCGACGAGGTGCGCCGGCTCTACCTCGGCGAATAGGACGCGATGCATGGTGCGGGCCACAGTAGACAACGCAGTCGAGCGCGAGGTGGCTCTGGCCCGGCGGCGGGCAGCCAGTTGGTGGCAGACGCTTGGGCCATGGCTGCCCTGGCTGCTTATCGGCGGATTTGGAACATGGGCCGCCGTCGCCCGCACAGACCAGTTCGTCGTCGGCTTGATCGTTGGCAGCCTCTACGGTCTCTCCGCGGTCGGTCTGACGCTGATCTACGGGATCGCGCGGGTTTCGCATTTTGCCCACGGCGACGTGATGATGTTCGCGGCGTACCTGGCGTTCTTCGCGTTGACCGGGGCAGTCGTCGGCTCGCAGTCTGGAGACGTTGTCTTCCCGTTTCACCTCGGTCAGCTTCCCGGCGCAACTGAGCCTATTTGGCGGTTCTCGTTCGGCTATGGGTTGGTGCTCGCGATCCTGATCGGGGCCACACTCGTGGTGCCGGTCCTACTCGCGATCGATCGGTTCGTCTATCAACCCCTCCTCCGCCGCGGGTCCAGTACAGCGATCCTCGCCGTCGCCTCCCTCGGGGTGGCTATTAGCATGCGCGGGGTCATGCTGCTGATTTGGGGTCCGACAGGGCGCCGCTACGTAGGTGGCATCCGTACGACTGTCGACATCCCGGGATTGCCGAGGATCGTCGCCGACCAGTTCTTCATCATGCTGGCGGCCGGGGTCTTGGCGGCCTCCGCGTACGTCGTGTTGTATCGGACCAGGCTGGGCACGGCGATGCGGGCCATGGCCGACAACGCCGACCTGGCGCGGGCAAGCGGAATCGACATCGCCACCACTCGCCGTTGGACCTGGGTCGTCGGCGGTGGGTTGACAGCCGCGGCGGGATGCCTGCTCGCGCTACAGTCGCAACTTTCACCAGAACTTGGCTTCATATTGCTGCTGCCGATCTTCGCCTCCGCGATCCTGGGCGGCATCGGCAGTCCGCACGGAGCGTTTCTGGGAGGCCTCATCGTCGGTGTCGTGGGCGAAGTGGCGGTTGGACTCGGGGTGATTGCCCCTGGCTACAAGATGGCCGTCGTCTTCGCCATGCTGATAGCCGTGATCCTGCTCCGTCCACGCGGACTGCTTGGAGACCAATTGTGACCCGCAAGGGAAAGCTGCTCGCAATCGCTGTTGTGGTCCTGATCACGGCATTCCTCGTCGGGTTACCGCTCTTGCGTACTGGCAACATCAGCTCAGTCGTCTCGTTCCTGGTGCCATCGTTAGCGACAATGGCAATTTTTTCCATCGTCTGCATCGGTCTCAATGTCCAATGGGGTTACACCGGAATCTTCAACTTCGGAGTCCTCGCGTTCTTCATGGTCGGAGCCTATGCAGCGGCGATCGTGACGAAGAGCCCGGCGGACGGCGAGTTCGCAACGTATATCGGCGGCTTCGGCGACGCTCTTGCAGCCGTGCCGTTACCGGGCGCCGGAGCCTGGCTGCCGTTCCTCGTTGCCATCGTCGCCGCCGCCGCGCTGTCGGCGGCGTTGGCCCTGCCCCTGGCGGGGCCAATTATGCGATTGCGTGAGGACTACCTGGCGATCGCTCTCATTGGGGCTGCCGAGGTGCTACGGCGAATCGCGACTGAAGAGCCCTGGCTCGTCAACGGCAGTCGCGGTCTCGGCGGAATTCCACGCCCACTTGCCGGCTGGGTCGACGCCGACGCCAATAACTACGTCTTTCTCCTCATTGTCGTCGCGCTGCTGCTGCTGGTCTATGTGCTTGTCGACCGTGGTATCCGATCACCCTGGGGACGGGTTCTCCGGGCGATCCGTGAGGACGAGGACGCAACAGCGGCCGCCGGAAAGGATGTCGTCGCTTTCAAACTGCAAGGATTTGTCTTTGGGGCGGCGATCATGGGTGCGGCCGGCGCGCTGTTCGCTTTCCAACAGGGAGCGGTTTCTCCAGAAACGTTTACGCACTTCTTCGGGACGTTCATCTTCTGGGCGATGCTGATCGCCGGTGGCAGCGGCAATATGGTCGGGGCGATCGTCGGTGTCTATGTGATCTGGGGATTGTGGTCGACGACACTCCAACTACAGGGATTTGACCTGCCAGCGTTCGTCGAGGGACGTATCCCACACCTGCGCGATACTCTGGTGGGGGTGATCATTGTCGTCGTGCTCCTGATCAACCCGCGGGGTCTCGTTCCGGAGCGAGCTCGAGTTTCACGCTGGCTGGACCGGCGAGTGGCGGCAATGCGGCGGAGCGAAGCCGCCGGAGACTGAGGATTCAGGTGAAACTGCGCCGCACCCCGGACATGAATATCGGTGGCGACCCGGACCCAGTACACCGCCGGGATGGCGGGCCAGCCGGATCCCAATACCACGCTCTGACGTCGAGGGCTTAGCCTCAATCCTCGCCGAGGTAGGCCTTGCGCACCATGTCGTTGCCGAGGAGTTCGCGGCCGGTGCCGGAAAGGACGATTTGCCCAGTCTGGATCACATAGCCGCGGTTGGCTACCGCCAGGGCCTTGAGCGCATTCTGCTCGACAAGCAGCACGGTTGTGCCCTGACCATTGATGTCCTGGATAATCTGGAAGATGGTGTCGACCAGGATCGGCGAGAGCCCGAGTGAGGGCTCGTCCAACAGGAGCACCGAGGGCCGGGCCATGAGCGCGCGGCCGATTGCCAGCATCTGCTGCTCGCCGCCGGACATGGTTCCCGCGATCTGGTTTTTTCGCTCCTCCAGACGAGGGAAGAGCCCGAACACCCGTGCCAGGTCGTCCGGATTAGGCTTGCCGTGAGAGTACGCCCCGAGCTCGAGATTCTCCATGACGGTCATGCGGTTGAAGATGCGGCGGCCTTCCGGCGCCTGAGCCACCCCCATCCCGGCGACGACATGAGCCGGTTTGTCGCTGATCAACTTCCCATTCAGGCTGATGGCGCCGGTCCTCGGTCTAAGAAGACCGGAGATGGTCTGTAGGGTCGTCGTTTTGCCGGCACCGTTCGAACCGATCAGGGTTACGATCTCACCCTGATCGACGTGGAGCGTGACCCCTTTGAGCGCCTGGATGTTGCCGTAGTAGGTGGTGATGTCCTGAACGTCGAGCATAGCCACGGAGTTGTCGTGGCCGTTGTTCGCGACGCTACGCGCCATCAGGTCTCTCCATTGCGAGTCCCGTGACCGGGGCCGCGGCAGAAACTGGCTCGCTCGCTTCCACGGCCTCGGCGGCGCCCATCCCAAGGTAGGCCTCGATGACTTTCGGGTCGCGCTGAACCTGCGCTGGCGTCCCTTCGGCGATCTTGTGCCCGTGGTCGACCACAGTCACCTGGTCAGAAATGCCCATGACGACTTTCATGTCGTGCTCGATGAGAAGAATGGTCAGGTCGAGCTCGCGACGCAGGCGGTCGATGAAGTCGGTCATCTGCGCCGTCTCTTGCGGGTTCATCCCCGCAGTTGGCTCGTCGAGGAGGAGCAGCTTGGGCTGGCTGGCCAAGGCGCGCGCAATCTCGAGCCGGCGCTGGTCACCGTAGGCCAGATTCTTGGCGGTTACCGGACCCTGACCGCGCAAGCCAACATATTCGAGGAGCTCCCGGGCCCTGGCGCGGGACTCGCTCTCCTCGCGGTTGACCGAGGGAAGACGCAATACCGCGCCGAGCGGCGTCGACTTCAGCTGGGAGTGCATGCCGATCAGGACGTTATCCAACGCCGACATGTTGGCGAAGAGCCGGATGTTCTGAAAGGTGCGGGCGATCCCCCGCGCCGTTACCTGATCCGGTCGCAGCCGGCTGGATTTGGCGCCGTCCGAGCCATCAGAGGCGAGGGGCGTTCCATCGAAACGGATCACTCCCTCGCTTGGCTGGTAAATCCCCGCAATCATGTTGAAGATGGTCGTCTTCCCGGCGCCGTTCGGACCGATGAGTCCGGCAATCGATCCCCGCGGGACGAACATATCGACGCTGTCGACCGCGACCAGGCCGCCGAAGCGCTTGGTGAGACCATTGATGACGAGGATGTCCTCGGCGAAGGCCGACTGGGTGGCGGCCGCGCTCATGCGACCTGCCCTCCCCGCACATCTGACATCTCATCATCATGCTGAAGGACGTCAAACAGGTCTTGCTGCTCCTGGACGGAGATGTCCTCCGCGTCTGGCTGCATCTCGGCCGCACGCTGCTTGCTCGGGAAGAGCCCTCCGGGCCGCAAGAGCATCATCAATACCAGAGCGAGACCGAAGACAACGTAGCGATCCTCCCCCACGTTGTGGTTGGCAAGCCAGTCACTGCCAATTCGCTCGCCAAAGGCATTAAGTGGCCCGGTCAATCGTTCGGCGAGGATTCGGTCGAATGATCCGATCAGCACTGCCCCGATGACCGCGCCGTAGACGTTGCCTATGCCGCCGAGAATGACCGCTGAGAGGACCAGAATCGACAACGTGAATTCGAACTGACTGGGGTGGACATACTGAAAGGCCGCGGAAAAGAGCGAACCAGCGAACCCGGAGAACGAGGCGCCGAGCGCGAACGCCCACAACTTGGTCCTTGTCGGATTGATCCCCATGCTTGCGGCGGCGAGCTCGTCCTCGCGGATCGCTTGCCAGGAGCGGCCGAGCCGGGAATTGTAGAGGCGAAGGATGATGAAAATCGAAAGGAGTCCGATCCCCAGGATCAGCCAGTACCAGTTGCGCTGGGCGGTTTGTCCGAAATCGAACGGACCAAGCGTCGGCGGCTTGGCTATCGGATTGATCCCGCGCGTGCCGCCGGTAAGTGGAGTGGCATTGAGGAAGAAGTTCGGCACGATCTCACCGAAGCCGAGTGTGACGATGGCGAGGTAGTCTCCGCGCAGGCGCAGTGTCGGTGCTCCTAGAAGGACACCGAAGATGGCGGCTACGATGAAGGCGGCAATGAGCGCTGGCCAGAACTGTTGGAAAAACGGAGGAATCAATCCGGCCCGAACGAAGACCGACGTCGGCGACGTCAGAAAGCCGACGGTGTAGGCGCCGATGGCGAAGAACGCGGCGTAGCCGAGATCGAGCAGTCCGGCGTAACCAACGACGATGTTCAACCCCATGGCGAGCAGGGCATAGATGCCGATCGGGAGGAGCGCTCCCAGCAAGTTAAGGCCGAGCGCCTGGTCGATGAATGGAAAGGCGATCAAGAAGATGAGGATGGCGCCGAAGACGACGGTGTCCCGCCGTGAGCGGGGAGTCGCGGCGTCGGCCGACGCCGAGCTGCCGCCGGCCCTCTGGACGCGCGCAACGTCAGCCATGACCGCCTCCTAGACCTTTTCGGGAACGGCTTCGCCAAGCAGACCGGTCGGCTTGAAGACCATCACCAGGACGAGAACACCGAAGATGATCAACGGTGTCCATTGCGCTCCCCACCACGAGATGTAAGTCTGGAGAAAACCGTCGCTCATCGACCAAACAAGGCCAATGATGAGCCCTCCGAGGACGGCGCCATTGAGGTTGCCAATGCCGCCGAGGACAGCGGCCGTGAACGCAAATAGACCGTAGCGAAAGCCCATCTGGAAGCGGGCTGTGTTGGTGTAGTAGGCCGTGATGAATCCGGCGGCGCCGGCAAGAATGCCGCCGACGAGAAACGCGGTTGCGATCGTGCGATTGACATCGATCCCCATGAGAGCCGCGGCGCCGCGATCCTGGGCCACGGCACGCATGGCTTTGCCAGTCCTGGTGTGATAGACGAGCCACGAGAGACCAACCAGGAGGGGGATAGTTAGCAGGATCACTGCGAGATCGAGCGCCCGGAAACGAATTCGCGTCTCGAGGCCGAACCATTCAGTCAAGATATTGATCGAGCGGACATCGGTTGGAATCAGGTCTGGCGGTAGAACCGTGGTTGAACCCATCCAATAGATGCCGATACCCTGGAGGATGAAGCTGATGCCAATGGCGGCGATCAGCGGCGCCAGCCGCGGTGCGGAGCGCAGGCGGCGGTAGACGACCCTATCGATGCTCCAATTGAGCGCGCCGCTGAAGAGCATCGCCGCCAGCAAAGCGACGAGAGAGACGAGGGCGATCTGTGCCCAGCCAGCGCCGGAGACAAGACCGAACGCACTCACGGCGGACAGCGAAAGGAAGGCGCCCATCATAAAGACTTCGCCGTGAGCGAAGTTGATGAGCTCGACGATACCGTAGACGATGGTGTACCCCAGCGCGATCAGGGCGATGAGCGCCCCGTTCGTCACCCCGAGAATCAGGTACTGGGCAAAGAGGGTCCAGTTGAAATCCATCCCGGCCTCAGCATGAAACTCGAACTACGTGGAGAGCTCAGTCGAGAGTCCGTTGGTATGAGCGGGCACAGGGAACCCTGTGCCCGCTCATGCGACCCAGCGAGACCGACTAGACGCCGATCAGTTCCAGGAACTGGATCGTGAGCGCGCCATCGTCGTTCGGCTTGACCTCGCTGACCGACATGGTCACAGCATCAACGTCACCCGTTTCGGTAAAGGCCCAGGTCTTCCCGACGAGGCCCTTGAAGTCGTTGGTCCCCATCAAGGCATCGAGGATCTTCGTGCGATCCTTCTCCTGTACTTGATCGATCGCCTGGATGACGGCGACAGTCGCTTCATACGAGTAAGTCGAATAAGCGTCCGGCGGGTGGCCGAGGATTTCGCCCAACCGCGTCGCGAAATCGGCCCCAGGACCCTCCAGTTCAACTGGTTGGACGCCAGCGAACGTGATGAACGCGCCCTCGGATGCATCTCCTGCGCCATCGATCAATGCCTGGGCATTCAGACCGTCTGGGCCGAGGAAGACGACCTGGTCCACCGGCATCAGGGAGCGCATGTCGAGAAGAACCTTGGAGGGATTGTTCTCGACAGTGGCACCGAGATACACGAGGTCCGGAGCCGCGTCCGCGATCTTTGTCATCAGCGCCTGATAGTCGGGTGCTTTCGGGTCATAGCCTTCGAAGCCGAGAACCTCGGCACCAAGCTCAAGGAGCGAATCGTTAAAGACTTGAGCGACGCCGTGCCCATAGAGACTTTGGTCGTCAAGGATATAGGCTGAGCTGACACTCTTTGATTCAACTGCCCAGTTCGCACCGGCCGCGCCCTGGAGATCGTCCGCGGCGATTACGCGACTGTAATTGCGCTTGCCGGACGGGTAGTAAACGTCTGGCTCGCCTTCCTCGTTGCCAACCCAATCCTTAGTGAGACCGGGGTACGTGTTGGCGAAGGAGATCATCGCCATCCCGGCCTCATTCATGATCGGGATAGAGATCTTGGCCGCGCCTGAGTTGTACGTTCCCATGTACACCATGGCATCCGGGTCGGCAATGGCCTGGTTTGCATTTGCCGACTCGACACCCGGATCCCACCCGCCGTTGTTCGCGGCGATGCCGGAGTCTAGGGCCACGTACTCGAGCGCGAAGCCACCGGCCATGTTGCCGAAGTCAGCGAAGGCCATCTTAGCCGCCTCGTAGGCGTCGACGCCGATCCCTTCCATGGATCCGGTCCGTGGCCACGATGAGTAGACCTTGATGAGACCCTTGTCGGTTCCTTCGACATGGGGAATATCCGGATTGCCGATCGAAGCGGCGCTCCCCTCCTGCGCAGCGACCGGACCGATCCGGGACAGGGCCGATATCACTGCCGAGCTGGCCGCGCCGAGGGCAACGGCGCGCACAATGAAGGTGCGGCGATTGATCGTGCCACGTTGCAGCTGATCCACCAGCCTGTCGAATCGACTAGTCATTCATGATCCTCCGTGCTCATCGCCGGCAACGTCGCCGGTCGTCATGCAATGCCCGCCAACGCGGGAGTTGCCCCAAAAACCTATCTGGACAGACCTGCTGTGAACGCATGCGCTGCCCGGCCCCGACTGTAGGCCACTTTATCTGACGTGGCTGGAGCATATCCCAGCAAATATCGCGTGTCAAACCACGGTTTTATCGTGAATTCGTTGTGAACGGTAGTGATTCCGAGAATTAGTATGCAGGAGTGTATTCCGGATCAATTGGACGGATGCCACCTTCCGGTGGGGAATAGCCGCGTCGGGCTAGCTCGGTGACTACAGTTTCGATGACATCGTCAGGGGTCGAGGCTCCAGCCGTCACACCGATAGTCTCGGCGCCGGCAAGCCACGCCTCGTCAATATCCTCAATTCGCTCTATGTGATAAGAAGGGACTCCGAGCGCCTGACCAACCTCCGCCAGGCGAGCTGTATTCGAGCTCTTGCGCCCTCCAATAGCGAGGATGACATCGACCTGATCCTCTTCGACCAGTCGTTTGAGCGCATTCTGTCGCTCGGATGTGGGTTCGCAAATGGTGTTGCAGAGGCGAAACTCGCCTCCTTCAGGCATCACCATTGCCTGCAGTTCTTGCGCGAAGAGCATCAACTCGTCGACGTTTTTCGTCGTCTGCGAAACGACGGCAACCTTCCGCGGAGGAGTAGCAACGCCCTCACCCCTTGCGCCGCGGGGTGCATTCCAGGGTAAATCGTCAATCTTCTTGGCGGCGACTGATTTAGACGTGCCGGCCCAACCGATCACACTGCGTACTTCTGGATGATAGGAATCGCCGTAGACGACCAGATAGTACCCTTGCCGCACGAGCTTCTGGGCGAGGCGCTGCACCTTCGTGACCAACGGGCAGGTCGTGTCGATCAGCTCCATTCCCGCGGACGCCGCTTCTCCCGCCAGGTGGGGCCCCATCCCATGGGCAGTGATCGCCACGCGCCGGAACCCACGGTCGGCGGCCTCGGCAACGGAGGCTGCGCCTTCAACTCCGCGCTCGCGCAGGCGCTGGACCACTTGCGGGTTGTGGATCACATCGCCGATTGGAGCGATCGGACCCGTCGTCTCAGCCGCGGCTTCGACGATCTCGAGCGCACGCCGCACTCCCCAGCAGTAGCCGAGCTCCTTGGCGACGACCACTCGCTTTCCAGTATTTGACTCTGGATCATGCGATTCAAGAAATTGGACAGGAAACACAGTACTGGTGGCAGACACGCGCTCTATTCCTCAAGGCCGGATTTGATTCGGTCGATGCCCGTTTGGCAACGCCCATGGCCAAACGAAAGTATAGTCTCCCCACTTGCGCGAACCGTAGCGCGGGTGGCCTTACGCTTCCGCAACGGTCGCAGTCGCCAGCCGGGGATGGGCGCTGGCATCACGAGCATTCGCATCGACCCGCGCGCCCGCGGCCCTGGGGTCGGGCGATTACGGTGCCAGAAAGACAGAGGAGCAAGGGACCATGGGACGGGCAGGATTGTCCGGGAAACTGCCAACGGGAGCGGCTCGCGGTCGAGCCGTGCTGCTGGGGATCGCCATGACAGGGGTGATCTTGTTGCCCGGCGGGGAGCGCGCGGCTGCTCAAGATCTGCCGACCCAGCCGGCGTCCACTCCGGCCCCGCAGCCGACGCCGGCCGCACAAGTCGCGGCGCCGGCCGAGTTCACGGCTGGGGCTCCCCACGTCCACACGGTAGCCCAGGGATTGATTGGCGTCGATAGTCCGCTCGTCTGGCGGGTGCGTGAAGTTGGATTGACTGCCACCGGCGCCCCGGAGACGGCGTCGTCTTCCTTTACCCTCCAGCGAACTGGCGCCGCGATTGTCCGTAACGAGTTGACCAGCCGGCGTGTGCGCCTGGAAGCGGGCGAAGCCCAATTCATGCCCGCGGGAGACCCGTACCTCCGTTACGCGGTTGGCTCCGATCCCAGCATTGTCTGGGTCATCGAGCTTGTGCCGCCAGAAGCCGCCGCGGCCGGAGCGGCGGCCACCGGGACGGTGCTGTTCACGAGCGATGCGATCAATGATTACCCGCGCGGGACCTTCGATGTCGAGCTTCAGCGCGGCATCCTGCTGCCGGGGGAAGTCTCGGAGCTACCGCCGCACACCGGTCCGGCATTGATGATGGTGACGTCCGGGCGTATACAGGCCACCGCCGATGGCGGTCAGCCGGCGCCGGTTAACGCGGGCAGTGGCCGTCTCGTCACCGGCGCTCTGACGCTGCGCAACGGCGACACACAGCCCGCCGCCTTCGTTGTGGCCGCGCTGGGCGAGCCGGTCGACGGCGCCGAGCAGCCGGCCGCGGCCCAGGCCGTACCAACGCCGGTGCCCGGACAACCCGTGCCTACGGTCCTCCTGCCTCCGGTGGACGCGGCTCCTACAGCCGCTGCCGGGGCCCCTCCTGCCGCGGCAGCGGCCCCAGTGGAGCCGACCCCGGCACCCGCGCCAGTCGTGGAACCGACCCCTGTCCCGGCGGTGGTCTCTGAGAGCGGGGACATCGACGGTGACGGATTGAGCGATGTGGACGAGGCCGGCTACGGCTCAGATCCTCTGAATCGCGACTACGACGCCGATGGCCTTCTAGACGGAGAAGAGGTCTACATCCACGGAACGGACCCGCTCAACAACGACAGTGACGGTGATGGCTTGCTCGACGGTGAGGAAGTAAATCAGTTCGGCACAAGCTCGGTAAGCTCTGATGCCGATGGCGACGGGTTGGTTGATGACGACGAAATCTTCGTCTATGGAACTACACCCGACGTCTTTGACACAGACGGCGACGGCGTTGGCGACGGCGAGGAGGTTTTCAACTTCGGCACCAACCCACTCGACCCCGCGAGTGTTCCGTAACAGGCTATCGACTACTTTGGGTGATAGGTGATTACTTGCTGCGCGGCTGCGCACGCAAGTGGTGATGGGTGATAGGCAAACGACTGCGTGCCTATCACCCCATCACCCTACGACCCTCGTCACCGATAGCCAGCGGACGATACAGGAGACAAAGCATGCCGGAACGGGTGCGGGTCGCGCTCATCGGCGCGGGACGGATCGGTCAGCGTCACGCCGCCACGCTGGCGTCGGCGATTCCGCATGCCGAACTGGCGATTGTCGCCGATGTCCACGGCCCATCAGCAGAGGCGCTGGCGAACAGGGTTCGTTGCCAACACTGGACGGATAACCCCGGGGACGTGTTCACCGATGCAACCATTGATGCGGTGGTCATCGCCTCCTCGACTGATAGCCATGCGGCGCTGATTACTGATGCCGCCCGAGCAGGCAAGCAGATCTTCTGTGAAAAGCCAATCGCCCTCGATCTAGAGGCGACCGACCGCGCCCTCGACGCGGTTGAGCGGGCGGGTGTACGCCTGCAAATCGGATTCCAGCGCCGTTTCGACAAGGCGTATCACCAGGCCAAGGAGCTCATTGACACGGGGGCGCTCGGCCGCATCGAGGCCATCCGAGATACGATGCGCGATCCATCACCAGCGCCGCGAGCCTATCTCGAAACTTCGGGTGGTCTCTACCGGGACATGACGATCCACAATTTTGACTGCGTGCGCTGGATGATGGGCGAAGAGGTAACGGAGCTCTTCGCGATGGGGAGCGCCGTCGTGGCCCCGGTGTTTCAGGAGTTGGATGATATTGATACCAGCGTCATCTCGCTTCGCTTTGGCAACGACAGCCTGGGCGTGATCGACAATAGCCGTCGCTCTGGTTTCGGCTACGACGTGCGCACCGAGGTCTTCGGCAGTGAAGGCGCGTTGATGATCGGCTACTCCCGCGACACGCCGATGCTTCGTCTGGACGCCGCCGGCGTTCACAGTGACCACATCTACTGGTTTCTGGAAAGATTCGACCAGGCATATATCGACGAGCTCAAGGTTTTCATCGATTGCATCATTGACAATACGCAACCGCCGGTAGATGGCAAGGACGCGCGGGCGGCCATGACACTTGCTTATGCGGCCGAGGCCTCGCGACGCGAGAACTCGCCCGTTTCGCCTTCACGTTTCGCTCGCAATTAATGGTTCGTCTGTTTCCAAACTGAGGAGGTCCCCGCATGGCGATCACCGTCGATGCCAATTCCCTGCTCCTGAAGTCGCAAGACCTCGGTGAGAGCTCCGGCACCCTCATCGAGGTCGATGTCTCGCGTGCTGGGTGGGAGTTCACGGGACTCACCGTGGTGAAACTGGGAGTCGGGGAGCGCTGGACCCGTGAAACCGGTCCTGATGAAGTGGCGCTCGTGCCGCTTGGGGGTCGCTGCACCGTCGTTGCCGAGAACCAGACCTGGACCATTGGCGAACGAGAGAACCCCTTCGCGGGTCAGCCATGGGCGGTCTATTTGCCGCGCGACAGTGCGCTCGAGGTCAGCGCCGAGACCCCTCTCGAGTTGGCCGTGTGCGCTGCCCGCGCGGAGCATCGATTCCCGCCGAGGCTGGTGACGCCGGACAATGTGAAAGTTGAGATCCGCGGCGCGGGCAATGCGGCGCGCCAGATCAACCACATCATCGAACCGTCGTTCGCGGCTGATCGTCTCCTCGTGGTGGAGGTCTTCACACCGAGCGGCAACTGGTCCTCCTATCCGCCACACAAGCATGACGTGCACGACATGCCGCACGAGGCCGATCTCGAGGAGATCTATTACTACCGGATTGACCCCCCGGATGGATTTGGGTTGCAACGGCTCTACACCGCGGACACTCAGACCGACGCGGCCTACGTGATCCACGACGGCGACCTGCTGCTGGTGCCGGAGGGGTATCACACGTTTGCCATCGCTCAGGGGTACACCGGGTACTACCTGAACGTGCTCGCGGGGGATGAGCCGGTACGGACGATGCAACCCAGCGACGATCCAGATTACGCCTGGGTACGTGGAACCTGGGGCGACGATCTCAACGAAGGACTTGCTTCCTGGCGGGACATCGACGAGCGGCTCAATGGCCGAGCGGGCCGGCGACCACACTAGTCCCAGGAAGGCGCAGAAAGGGGAACACATGGCAACGCGGATCGAAACGGCGCGCATGACCATGGCGCAAGCCGTGGTGAAATTCCTGGCCCAGCAGCATGTCGAGCGGGACGGTGTCGAGCAGCCATTCTTCGCCGGAGTTTGGGGCATCTTCGGACATGGCAATGTGGCGGGCATTGGCCAGGCGCTGGAAGAGCTGAAGCTCGAGGTCGCCTTCCACCGTCCTCAGAACGAGCAGGGCATGGTCCACACTGCCGCGGCGTACGCCAAGATGAAGAATCGCATGCAGACGTTCGCCTGCACGTCATCCATCGGTCCCGGTGCGACGAACATGATCACCGGCGCGGCAATGGCCACCATCAACCGTCTGCCCGTGCTGCTCCTGCCGGGCGACATTTTCGCCTCTCGCCGGCCCGATCCGGTGTTGCAACAGCTCGAGTATCCCCTCAGCCTGGACGTTAGCGTCAACGATGCCTTCATCCCGGTCTCGCGTTTCTGGGACCGCATCAATCGTCCGGAGCAGCTCCTGGCGAGTCTGCCGGAGGCAATGCGCGTGTTGACCGATCAGGCCGAGACCGGCGCGGTAACGGTCTGCTTGCCACAAGATGTGCAAGCCGAGGGGTACGACTACCCGGCGAACTTCTTCGAGAAGCGAGTCCACCACATCTCGCGGGTGGTGCCGCCGGCTGAGGATCTCCAGCGCGCGGTCGAGATGATCAGGAACGCCGAGAAGCCGCTGATCATCGCCGGCGGCGGGGTGCTCTACTCCGAGGCGACGGCCGCGCTGTCAGACTTCGCCGACGGCCTTGGTGTCCCGGTCTGCGAGACCCAGGCCGGGAAGGGCGCTCTCCCCTGGAACCATGCCTGGAACGCGGGAGCGATCGGTCCCAACGGGAGTCTGGCCGCCAATCGTCTGGCGCTGGAGGCCGATCTGGTCATCGCGGTCGGCACCCGCCTGGCGGACTTCACCACAGCCTCGCACACCCAGTTCCAGAACCCGGAGGTGACGTTTCTCAGCATCAACGTCTCCTCGCGGGATGCCCACAAGTTCGGAGCGATGCCACTCGTCGGCGATGCGCGGGCGACTCTCGACTCGCTCCGGGAGACCCTCGCCGCCGGGAAGTTCCGCACCGGTGCGGGATATGGCGATCGTGTCGAGACGCTCAAGGCCGAATGGGACTCCACAGTCGATTCCATCCGCGCCGTCGAAAACCCATCGGACCTGACTCAGGCAAACGTGATCGGTCTCGTCAACGCCGCCAGCGGTCCGCGCGACGTTGTGGTCTGCGCGGCCGGCGGCTTGCCGGGCGACCTCTTGAAACTCTGGCGTCCGGTCGATCCCAAGGCGTACCACCTGGAGTATGGCTACTCCACCATGGGGTACGAGATCGCCGGTGGTCTCGGGGTCAAGATGGCCGACCCCTCGCGCGAGGTCTACGTGATGGTCGGCGACGGCTCATACCTGATGCTGCACACCGAGATCGTCACGTCTCTGGAAGAAGGCATGAAGCTGACGATCGTCGTCGTCGACAACGGCGGATTCCAGATCATCCGAAAGCTACAGATGTCGACCGGCTCACCCTCATTCGGCAACGAGTTGCGCTACCGCAACCCGGAGACCGGTGAGCTCGACGGACCGTATATTCCGATCGACTTCGCGGCTAACGCCGCCAGTCTGGGCGCGGTCGCCATGCGGGCCATGAACGAATCAGAGTTGCGCGAGGCGCTCGAGCGGGCGAAGAGCGAGACGCGCACCGTCGTCATCCACGTACCGGTGCGGAAGCACGCGTCGGTTCCAGGATTCGACTCCTGGTGGGATGTGCCGGTGGCCGAGGTGTCCGAAGTGCCGACCGTGCGCGAGGCACGGGCGGAGTACGTCGAGCAGGAGAAGAGCGAGCGGTTCTTTTACTAGACCGCTGCCGACCCGAGCAAAGCGCCGGCCCGCTCGGCGTTGGCGCGGATCGCGATCCGGCCGTTCTCCACGCGGACTTCATAGGCCGCTGCCGGATACATCGACGGCCCGTGGACGAGTGCGCCGTCACCGAGCTTGAAGACGGAGCCGTGCCACGGGCAGGTGACGGTGTCTCCATCGATCGACCCCTCGTCGAGGGGACCGCCAAGGTGAGGACACGTCGCGCCGATCGCCCGGATCCGGTCTCCTTGCCGCAGCAGGAGTACCGGCGTGCCATCCGCCTCCACACGCCGCGGCGTCCCGTCGAGGAGGTCGTCCAGGGCGGCAACGTCGGTCCAGTCAGACGGTGGATCCTCGAATGCGGCGTGATTGACGCCGATCCCAAGTTCGTAGGCGAGTTCTCCGCCAAGCCAGGCCGAGGCGAGGTTGACGCCGAGTCCCACCGTGGAGAGGGCAACCCCCGACGTGCGCCGCCCCTGGTGCCGCATCAACCACGAGCCGGCCATGAGACCGGTGGCGGCAACGTTCAGGAGGGCGTGGAGCGCGCCGAGCCGACGTGGGGCTTCCTGATTCGTAGTGTCCTGCCACTGCGCGGCGCCAGTCACCGCGGCCCCGGCCGCACCCGCGAGACCGAGAGCAAGGGTCAGATCAGCCGCCCGCTCCTCTCCCATCAGGTCGAAGAGCATCGTCGCCGACCAGCTTCCGACCGGAACGGGGATGACTGCGGCGTGCAACGAGTGGCCGAGCCAGGTGCCATAGAGGAAGTCACGCGGCCCGCGCGGCGCATCCTGGCCGAGGAGCGGCGCGAACGCCTTCTCCATCGTCGTCGCGATGCCATCCAGCCACGGCATGCTCTTCGAGATTTTCTGGTCGAGCCCGACCGTTTCCGTTCTCGCCGTCATCGTCCGCTCCTCATCGCCGACTCGACAGTGTCGTTCCCCTCATGCGCTGAGGGGTACGAGCACAAGTCGTGCCCGAGCGACCGCGAGCGTTTATCGGCGTCGCTCACACGCGTCAGGAGTGTTTTCTCAGCTGCACGTCATGGTGATGAGCATCGGTAGCGAGAAAACTGAGTAGCCGGGCGCCTTCACCGGCAACAGCCGTTCGGTCCAATTTCGTCCAGGAGCCGTCGGTTTCGACAACCAACGTGGCATTCCCGTGATCGCGAGTAATCCGCCACATGCCGCTGAGAAAACCGTCGACCAGCACCGCCCCGAGCTCTCCGCCGCGACCTTCAGGCATTGGCAGCACCCGGTTATCTCGAATGATGCGGCTTCGATCGTCATGCGACAGCACGATATTGTCGTACTCGGGTAAGAAGCGAGGCGGAGCGGGTGTCTCCGGATCGGGGCGCGGCGCGTCCGGCAGGTCGAAGAGTTCGCGGCCGACTTCGTCACGTAATGTCAGCAAGCGCGGGCGCAGCCGCTCGACAACCTCGCGCAGCCCGGATAGGCGCGACCAGATGCGGATGTCCGCCACCGTCGCCGGACCGAACGCGGCCAGATACCGCAGGACCGCGTTGTCCGGATTTGAGTCGGAATCGAGGGGTTGTCCGAGCCAGTCCTCGACGGTGGTCAGTCTGGCCGCGCCGCTCTTACCCCACAACCCTCTAGGGGTGACTTGTACGACGGGGAGCAGGAAGCCGATAGCGGCGGCCAGGGAGTCGTCGTCATAGCCTGGCCACCGCCGAGCCAGAAGCGGCCTGAGTTCGGCACGTGTGCGCGGTTGCTCCTCGAGCAGCTCCCGGCCGGCGGTGAGGAGCGCTTCGAGGTCTACCCCCGCGATATTCCTGGCAAAGGCCGAACTCGCAAATGTCCGCTCCAGCACAGACTGCATCACGGGACGCAGCGCCAGGCAGTCGCGCGCGGTGACCAGATGAATCGTGGCGCGCATGAGCGACGTGCGCACTGCCTGCCGCCCGGCGATTAGCTGGGATAGCTCACTGGGCTGGAATCCCTCCAGTCGCGACCAGAGGGCGACATAGGGATTGCCGGGTACCTGTGCCTGCATGCCGACGAGATGCTCGATCGTCTCTGCAGCGGATCGTTTCTCGCGCCGCAGCAGGAGTTGCCTCTCGAGCAATGCGCGATTGAGCGCGCGTTGGCTCAGGACATCGCCGGATTCCGCCTTACCGCGCACGTGCTGTTGCATTGCTGTTGATCGTGTCACCCGGGGCCTTTCCACCAGATTGGCATCCATGCCCCGCTATCTCGCGTTGCCGCTAGCGGATGGAAAGAATTGAGCGCCCTGGACGTAATCCATGGCATCGACCCACTCTTTCTCCGCGGAGCGTCGTTCCATCTCCTCGAGACTGACATCCTCGATACGTGTCTGGATCCACCAGAGGTTGCCGAAGAGATCGCGCACTCGGCCGACACGGTCACCCCAGAAAAGGTGCGTCATCTCGGTCACCGAGGTTGCGCCAGCCTGCAAGGCTTGCCTGAACACGGCATCGCCATCAGCGACGTAGAGGCGGAGGAAAGCCGGGGTATCGGGCCAATGTGGTTTCGCGTCGAACATCATCACCACTGAGT
Source organism: uncultured Chloroflexia bacterium (assembly GCA_963751075.1). Taxonomy (GTDB): domain Bacteria; phylum Chloroflexota; class Chloroflexia; order Thermomicrobiales; family UBA6265; genus JACCXM01. The sequence goes on from CAVVTE010000019.1 coordinate 409,502, forward strand.
CGCCGATTCGCACCTCGGCATGACCGATGGAGCCGTCATCTCCAACGACCCGAGCGATCTCTTCCGCACCGAACGCCGCTTTCACGAACTCGATCAATTGAGCCGTATCTCGCGAGATGATCCACGGGGTGACCGTGTGATAACCCTCAGGAACTGGCTGAACTCTGCTCTGATTTGCGACGGTCATCGTGACTCCTTCCGGGATCTGGCCGGAGGGTCCGTCGACGGACCCTCCGACAATGGATCATCCAGGCAGATGGCGCAACGTCGGACGTTACCGGAGGGGGCGGAAGAACTCTCGAATATCGCCGATCAGCAGGTCCGGGGCCTCCATGGCGGCGAAATGCCCGCCGCGATCAAATTCTGACCAGTGCGTGATCTCGTGCCGAGGGTCGAGCAGGCGGCGCAGTATGGGATCGCTGTTGAACACGGCCATCCCTTGCGGAACGTCGGATGGGGGCACCCACCCCTCCTCGGAGTGGTACGAGTCGTACAGAAAGTTCGCCGCGGACGCTCCGCTGCCGGTGAACCAGTAAATGCTGACGTTTGTCAGGAGTTGGTCGCGGTCCACAGCGTTCTCGGGCAGATCAGCGGCCGGGTTTGTCCACTCCTTGAACTTCTCCACGATCCAGGCGAGCTGACCGACCGGAGAATCATTCAATGCGTAGGCGAGTGTCTGCGGACGAGTGGATTGGATCTGCAGGTAGCCCTTGGCATCGGGCTGGTACTGCTGTTGCATGCGCCTCACATGATCCTGCTCCGTCTTGGAGAGTCCGGAAGTGTCGATCGGGATCTCATCGCCGAGCAGGATGAACGCCGTCGGGTCGGTATTACTGTGCGCCCCGACGACATGATCCGGTTGGGTGCTGGCGAGCATGCCGGTCACACCCGCGCCGATGTCACCACCATGGGCGCCATAGCGCTCATAGCCGAGGCGCCGCATCAATTCGGTGAAGGCTCTGCTGATGCGAGGGATGTCCCAGCCCGGTTCCCTAACTGGGACGGAGAACCCGAAGCCAGGGATTGAGGGAGCGACGATATGAAACGCATCAGCCGGGTCGGCCCCGTGGGAACGGGGATCACTCAATGGCCCGATCATCTCGAGGAACTCGACGATTGATCCCGGGTAGCCGTGGGTGATGATCAGGGGAAGCGCGTTGGGCTCTGGCGAGCGAACGTGAACGAAGTGAATGGTCTGTCCGTCGATCTCGGTGGTGAACTGGGGGAGCCCGTTGAGCCGTGCTTCCTGCGCTCGCCAGTCGTAACCGGTGCGCCAATAGTCGGCAAGACCTTTGAGGTAGTCGAGCGGCACACCCCGGCTCCAGCCGATCCCAGGAAGATCATCTGGCCAACGCGTCAGCGCTAGACGGCGGTGGAGGTCGTCCAGGTCAGCCTGAGGGACATCGATAAGAAAGGGGCGAACGGTGGTCATCCCATGAGGAACCATGTTTGTCACGATATCGCTCCTTGCGTTCAGGGTTCGTCCCCATTCCGGATCGCGTTATCAACGCATTGCTGACAGGGCGCCGATTTCGCGGACGGCGCTGTGCTGTACCCCCTTAGCGGAGTCCGCGGAAGAAGGACCGCACGTCGTCAACCAGAAACTCGGGGTTTTCCATCGCGGCAAAGTGGCCGCCCTTGTCGAATTCTGTCCAATGCACGACGTTGTGGTCGCGCTCTGCCAGACGCCGGATAGCAATGTCCTGACGTGGTGGAGACAGCCACGCCGGTCGGCACCGTTCCGCGCTCTCGGGGCGCGAACAGGCTCGGGTCGTGGTAGGTCTCGTAGTAGAGGTTGGCCGACGAGCCAGCGGTATCGGTGAACCAGTAGATACTGACGTCGGTCAGCATGTGGTCGCGGTCGACCGCATCTTCGGGTAGGGCGGCGGCGGGGTCGGTCCATTCCTTGAACTTCTCCACGATCCACGCGAGTTGGCCGACTGGGGAATCGGCAAGTGCGTAGGCAAGCGTCTGGGGCCGGGTGCCCTGAATTGACATATAACCGCTCATGTCCTGCTCGAAATTCTGAAACCGCGCCAGGCGCTCTTGTTCTGCCGCGGTGAGACCCTCGAGTTCGGCCGGGTCGCCCGAAGGGAAGGTCACGAGCGCGTTGACATGCACGCCGATGATGTGCTCCGGATCGAGTTGACCCATGAGCGGGGCTTCAAAGGCGCCGATGTCGCCACCCTGGACGCCATATCTGTCGTAACCGAGCCGGGCCATCAGTTCCGTGAACGCCTTGGCGATGCGGCCGTGCGTCCAACCGGCTTCACTCAGCGGCGTCGAGAACCCAAAGCCGGGAACCGACGGGATGACCACATGAAAGGCATCGGCGGGATCGCCGCCGTGCGCTACGGGGTCGGTCAGCGGTCCGATCATCTCCTGGAACTCGATGAACGAGCCGGGCCAGCCGTGGATGAGCATGAGCGGAATGGCGTTCGGTTCGTGAGACTTCACATGCAGGAAGTGGATAGTCTGCCCGTCGATCTCAGTCGTGAATTGAGGAAACTCGTTGAGCCTCGCCTCGTGCGCCCTCCAGTCATAGTCCGTTCGCCAGTACTCGGACAATCGCTTCAAGTAGTCGACAGGCACTCCGCGGCTCCAGCCAACGCCGGGCAGCTCACTTGGCCAGCGGGTGCGCGCCAGGCGGTCATTGAGGTCGTCGATGTCGGCCTGCGGAACATCGATGCGGAATGGCCGGATCTCCTCAGCGGTAAAGGTCGGCGTTTGTGCCAAATGAGCGCCTCTCGAATCAACCAAGGTGTCCTCCTTTTGTGAGGCCGACAATGGCCCGGTTCCGAGCGGTGTGGCGGCGAGGCCCAAGGCCGCGACGCTGGTGGAAAGGAAGCGCCGGCGAACGACTCGCTTGTCCAGCAGGCCAGTCGCTATTCGGCCGGCGCGATTGTGGGGCACCTAATCCTCCTCTCAACCATTGGGACAGTTCCCGCGTTCGATTCGGAACGAATCGCTCCGTTCCATTATATCAGAACGGAATGGTCCGTTCCATGTATACTGAGAAGCATGGAATCTGAAATGACACTCCGACTCCCGGGCCGACAGGCTGAGGCTGCTCGCAATGATCGAGTGATTCTTGAGGCGGCGCGCGCGGTTTTCACCTCCGACCCCGGTGCCCCAATCTCCGCGGTCGCGGAGCGCGCCGGGGTCGGGATCAGCGCGCTCTATCGGCGTTACCGGAGCAAGGACGAGCTGCTGCAGCAGCTCAGCCTCGATGGTCTACGCCGCTATATCGTCGAGGTGGAGGCCGCGTTGGCTGACGACGGCGATCCCTGGGAAGCGTTCGCGGCCTTCATGCGTCGCGCCGTCGATGCGGACACCAATTCCCTCACGCTGCATCTGGCCGGCACCTTTACTCCAACCGAGGCCCATTGGCGCGACGGTGAAAAATCCGCCCAGCTCAACACGCGCCTTCTGGCCCGCACAAAAGCGGCGGGTGCCCTGCGCCAGGAGATCGAGGTCGGCGATCTATCGCTGCTGTTCGAGCAGTTGGCAGCGATCAAGGTCGACGATCCGGAACGTACCAGGCAGTTGCGGCATCGCTACCTGGCGCTCTTGCTCGACGCGTTGCGCGATACCTCTGGCGCGCCGCTGCCAGGACCACCGCCCAGTTGGGAGGAGATCAGCCGTCGTTGGGCTGGTTAGCAGGCAGGCGGCAGCGCTCAGCGTTCGGCGGCCGCCCGATCTCCCAGGTGCTCCAGTGCCAGAAGGCTCTCTTCGTGGATGACGTCGAGCACCTGGCGTTTGAGCTCCCCGAACTCCGGGGTCGCCAGCATTGCGTAACCGCGGGGACGAGGGAGTGCAACCGCCAGCTCGAGGCGGATGCGCCCGGGCCGGTGGCTCATGATCAGGACCCGATCGGCCAGGAAGATCGCCTCGTCGATATCGTGGGTGACGAAGAGGACCGTTCGGCCGTCCCGGTTCCAGACGTCGAGCAGCAGCTCCTGCATGAGGGCTCGCGTTTGCGCATCCAATGCGCCAAACGGTTCGTCCATCAACAGCACCCGCGGATTGTTGGCTAGGGCCCGGGCGATAGCGACTCGCTGGCGCATCCCGCCGGAGAGCGCCTTGGGGTAGGCCTCGGCGAACCCGTCCAGGCGCACCAGCTCGATCAAGTCATCAGAGACGCGCCGGCGCTCCTTGGCCGACATATTCCCCAGCTTGAGCCCAAACTCGATGTTGGCCCGGACCGTTAGCCAGGGGTAGAGGGTGTAACTCTGAAAGACCATGCCCCGATCCGGGCCAGGACCAGTGACGGGCCGTCCGTCGACCACAACCTCCCCGGCGTTGGCATGGACGAGGCCGCCGACCACATTGAGCAGCGTCGACTTACCGCAGCCCGAGGGACCGACGATACAGACGAACTCGCCGTCAGCGATGGCCGCGGAGATGTCGTCGACGGCCAGCACCCGGCCACGTTGGCGATCCTCAAACCAGACTGACACGTTGCGGATTCGCAAGTCGCTCACGACTGCATCTTCTCGACGTACGGGAAGAGGCGCGCGGAGAGGAGCCGGAACAGCCCATCGGTGAGTACCCCGAGGAGACCGATGGTGAGGATGCTGGCGATGATCCGGTCGGTCGCCAGGAAGCGCTGGCTCTGCAGAATCAGGTGACCGATGCCGTTTTGGGCCCCGACGAGCTCGGCGACGATCAGATAGGTCCAGGCCCAGCCCATGGTGATACGCAAGTTGTCGACAACGCCAGGGAGCGAAGCCGGCAGCAGCACCCGTGAAAATACCTGCCAGCGGCTGGCGCCAAGGGTATACGCGATATTGACGAGCTCTTTTGGCACTCCGGCCGAAACGTCGGCAATGAGCAGCGTTAGCGGGAAGAAGACGCCGATAAAGACGACGCCGATCTTCTGTGCGTCCCCGATGCCAAGCCAGATGATCAGGAGGGGGATGAAGGCCGAGGCCGGCATGTAGCGAACGGCGCCGATGATCGGCTCGAGAAGCGCCTGGAAGAAGCGGAAACTCCCCATCACAATCCCGAGCGGCACGGCGATCGCCGCCGAGATTGCGAAGCCGAATACGATGCGGCGAGTGCTGGCCCAGACGTCTTCGAAAAACCCTTCGTCCCGAATAAGCTGCCCCCATTCGGTGAGAACCGCGGTGGGTGAAGGGAGAAAGTAATCCGAGATTCGACCGCCATAGGTCAGGGCAGCCCAGATGCCGACGAACAGCCCAACCCCGGCTAAAGCCAGACCCACCGCGATGCGGGCAGGGATCGCTTCCTTGGGGGCCAGGTACTTCCAGAACCGGCCCGGGACGCTCCCACCAGGGGCCGGAGTTGGGACAGGCACGATGGCCTGAGGTCGTGTTGCCGGCCCGCTTCCTGATTCGATCCTGTCACCCGGCCGCGGTGACGCAACGCTCTCGCTAATGAAGACCGGCATTCGCGCCGATCCGTCACTCGGGCGCGCTGGGGGCCGGTCTTGAGTCGCCAACGCTAGCCGGCCGCGCCGTCGACGAAGCGTGGATCGACGATCGTCTGAGGGGCGGGGACATTGTCCGTTACGCCAATTCCTTCATAGAACTGCCCCGCTTGCTCGACGAGATCGTTGATCGGGCCAGGCTGCTCCGCCGTGCCAAAATACGCTTCGTTCTCTTCTGCTCCCCAGATCCGGAGATCAGCGAGGGTGGCGACAAATTCCTCCGTCTCCATGCCAATGCTCTCGGCCATGATCGCATTTGCCTCGTCGGGGTTAGCCTCAACCTCCTCGACCGCCCGGTAGTAGCCACGAACGAATGCGGCGACCGCCTCCGGATTCTCATCCACAAACTGCGGGCGGAATGCGACCGTGTCGACGATCAGTCCAGGGGTCTCCTTCGTATCGAGCAGGAGATGGCCGAAATCGGTCTCGCGAGCGTTGGCCAGCCAGGGCTGCCAGGTCACGGCGGCGTCGACCTGACCGGCGACGAAGGCCGCACCGGCGTCACCCGAGGACATGTCGAGCAGGGTCACATCGTCAAGTGACAGCCCGGCCTCATTGAGCGCGTTCGCCAGTAGAAACTGGCTGGTCGAGGCGCTCTGAACGGCGATCGTCTTCCCTGCTAGATCGGCGATCGAGGCGATCTCCTGCTTGGCGACGATGCCGTCGCCTCCGGCCGATTCATCAACCGCCAGCACCTGCACGAGATCGGCCCCCTGCGCGGCAAAGAGGGCCCAGGTGTCGATCGTGGTGGCTGAGGCGTCGAGTCGGTCCGCTTGCATGGCGGTGATGCGGTCAGCCGAGACTTCAACCAGGGTGAGATCGACGGCGACTCCTTCTTCGTCAAAGAATCCGCGTTCCTCGGCCAACCACAGCGGTCCGTAGCCGACCCAGGAGGAGACTGCCAGCCGAAGGGGAACGGGCTCCCCGCTGGCCGCCTCTGGTGTCGATTGGGCGGCGGTTATGCCAGGAAAGAGCAGACCGACGACCAAAAGCGCGAGTCCAAACCGAGCGATCGAGCTGGAGAGAATTCTCATGCCGTCCTCCTGTCCTGGGTATTCAACCGATTCCGATGCCAAAGCCACGGGCCGTTCAGGAGCGTGTTGATGGTAACGATCCACGGAACGACGAGCGCTGTCGTCCAACTCTACATCGCGTTTTCCGGGCGCGATCTGTATCCCGCCAACAACGTCAGCATCAGCTTGGTCGCCAATCGGGCGGTAATGTCGTGAAGGTCGCGTGATGGGTCAACCTCGACCAGATCGAACCCCTTGACCCGAGGGTCGGACCCGAGCTGGAACAGGGCGTCATACGCCTGCCAGGGGGTGATCCCACCCGGCAGCGAAGCGCCCGTACCGGGAGCATACGCCTGGTCGAAGCAATCGATGTCGAACGTGACGTAGATGGCGTCGACACCGCGCCCGGCGATGGTGATGGCTTCTTCCAGTAGCGAGGTCATACCTCGGGTCGCCACGTCGCGCGAGGTGAAGATAGTCACCCCTTGATCCCGCCCCCAACGCGTATGCCACTCCGCCTGAACAAACCCGGCGATGCCGATCTGGACGAGATTCCGCGGATCGACGATGCCTTCCTCCAGGATCGTGCGAATGGGTGTGCCGTTGTGGGGGCCATGCTCGCCGGTCTGGAAATCCATGTGGGCGTCGAACTGAATCAACCCGATGCGCTCGTACCCTCGGCTTGCCTTGAACGCCCGTAGTAGCGGATGAGCGAGCGAGTGCTCGCCACCGATGGTGATCGGGAAGAAGTCACGGTTCTGAGTCAGCACAGCCGTCGCGGCCGCTTCGATGGCGCGATGCGCCTCAGGGACGTCGAGCAGGGAGATTTCGACATCGCCCAGATCGCGGACGCGCAATGGAGCAATGTCCACATCGTAATCGATGCTGTAGGTCGTGAAGAACGGCCAGACCATTCGCAGTGCATTCGGACCCAGGTGCGCCGCAACGTGCTTGATGGCTCCGCGCGCGATCGGCACCATCAGCAGGCCGACGTCGAATGGTTCCTCGCCATCCCAGGGCCGGATCCAGTTTGCCACCCGGGTCTCGTGGGCGTCCTCCCAGCGGGACCGCCGACGAGCTCCGGTGGCGCTAAGAAAGGAAACCCGTCGTCGCTGTCATCCCGGATCGCTCCTTTCGATAGGCTTGTGGTGATCCAACAGAGAAGGTGAAAGAGCTTGGTCTGCACGAAGGTGCCAGCTCAGCAATCTCGTGCTAAGCGGACGTTAGCGCCACTCGCATGAGACGCTGTGCTTATGCCGAACGATCGCGTGTTGACTGCCGCGGACGAACATCGCCGTAGCCGGTCCCTGCTCTGCCTCGCGTAGCCTCTGCAACTTTTCATAACGATCATTCGGCGGACGAGTACCCTGCACCCGCCATCCGGCACAGGGGTCAACCGGATTCCGTATCAGATGACACGGCATGAAGCTGCACCTCTACTCAGAAATCGCGACTCGCTCGCCACCGCGTTCCAACGACTCCCGCGCGGCGAGCGATACAGCCAGTGCCTGGAGCGCGTCCGTGGGCGTGGCGCGGTCGGCCGCGGACCCGTGAAGAATCGCGTCGACGAAGTAGCTGCACTCAGCGGCATACGGGTCGATTTGAGCCGGAGCCAACAGCAGGGGATCACCCTCGTTGGGGAAGAGCGTAAGTTCGTTGACCCCGCCGCCCATTTCGACGCTGCGGCCACCGGCGCGAAAGGCGTACTCCATCGCGCCTTCGTCGCACAGCACCTCGAGCCGGGACGAGAAGGGATACGACTCGGGCATCATCATGCCCCCATCGACCAGCGCGGACGCGCCATCATCGAAATCGATGAGCACCTGCACCTGGTCGAATCCACCGGAACGGGAGTTGCGGATACCGCGCGCGGTGACCGCTTGCGGCGCGCCGAAGATCCAGTTCAACGCGTCGTAGTCATGAATCATCATATCGATGACCGCGCCGCCGGTGAGATCGGAGCGGCTGAACAGCGCCGACCAGGCCGGGAAGGGCTGCCGCCGAGAGGCAAATCCGGAACGAGGCGCTCCCAGCTCACCGGTCGCCACCCGACGGGCGATTTCGACGTACTCGGGCCAGAAGCGCAGGACGTGGGCAATCATGAAGACGCGGTCGGTCTCTTCATTGGCCCGGACGAGCGCCCGGGCATCCTCGAGCGAAAGGGCGATAGGCTTTTCGAGGATCACATGCTTGCCGGCCGCCAGCGACGCCTCGGCAGCCTCCCGGTGCTGCGGGGTGGGAAGGCAGATGTCGACGGCCTCAATCGAGGAGTCGGCGAGCAGCGCTTGAAGATCGTCGGTCCAGCGCGATCCAATCTCTTGCGCCAACGGCTCCCCGCGGTCGGGACTTGGCGCAAAGACCGCCACGACGTCCGCGTCGGGCATCGCGGCGTACGCTCTCGCGTGTGTGCCTCCCATGAACCCCGCGCCCAGCACCGCGACACGGACCATTGCCTTACTCCCTCTTCATCACGGAATTGAACGATTGCGGGAACCGCGTCGCGCCGAATTCCCGGCGGCGGGGACGAAAGGCGCCGTCCCACAATTCGCTTGGGCGGTTGCATCTCGGTGACGGCAATTCAGGCAGTTTCGGGGACGAACTGCCGGACGTACCGAAACGACTCAGCCATAGCGCGATCCACGTCTGCCAACGGCGGCCATGGCTCACCCTGGAACTCAATCTCGATGGAGCATGGCCCGTCAAACCCAGCTTCATCGAGGACCTTGAACAGCGCTGGGAAATTGACTTCCCCCGTGCCAACCTGCGGGAAGTTCCACACGCCGACGCCGCCGATCTGGTCCTTGACGTGCATGTGGGTAACCTTGTCGACCGAGCTTCGGAAGATCGGTTTCCGGACGCGTGTCTCCATAGTGGATCACATTGCCGGGGTCGTAGTTGATGCCGATGTTCGGCCGGCCGATGTCCGCGATCAACGCCTTCGAGATCTCGCCGGTGGCCAGAAGACCGCCGTGCGTCTCCAGACAAATCTCGATGCCATCCTGCGCCGCTTCGTCCGCAAGTGGGCGAATCCGCTCCAGGAACGCGGCGCGCTGTTCCGCGAGGCTGCCGCTGGAGGTGTCGGCATGGCCACCCGTCGAAGTGGTGATCTTGGTGATCCCGAGCTTGCGGGCGAGATCGAGCGCCTTTCGGAACTCGGTAACTCCCTCATCGCTGACGAGATCGGAGTGTCCGGAGAGGCTCACCGCGGTTAGTCCGTACTGAGCGAGCAAATCTTTCACCCGCTGGATCTCCGCATCGTCGGCATCGCGGCTGACGTGCTCCGTCCAGCCGGGAACACTGGTCAGCTCGACCGACCTGAATCCGGCGCGGGCGATGCCGTCGAGCGCCTCCTCGAGGCTGTACGAGTGATAGGTGTTCGTCGACGCGGCGAGACGGTCGGCCATCGTGAACAATCCTCCAAGGTTGCGCGGCCCTCGGGCCGCTACTCGTTGAACCAGGTGCGACCCGGTCGAATCTTCATGTACTCCACGAACACCCCGTTTTCACGGGTGAAGGCAACCGTGGCGAAAGGCGGATCGCCGACGTCGAATGGCGCCAGGTAGACGTCTTTCCCTTCGAGATGCGGTTCCAACTCATCGACGGTGTAGCAAATGTGCGGAAAGTTCATGAATTCAGGATCGATCGGGCTATCCTCCGCATAGCGGAGCCACTCAATGCGATTCGAGTCGTGCGCTGGATTGGTGACCCAGCACTTGGAGGGCGCGACATGGTCCTCTTTGGACTGTGGCTCGAATGTGCGCAGACCGATGTGATGGAACCGTTTTTGGGGTTCCGGCTCGGACGCCATGTATGCACCTCTTGTATGAATGTGGGCCGGTGCAGGTGGCGGTTCTTCATCACCCACCACCTGCAACCTGGATGCGACTCGTCGTACGGCGAGTTTAGATCGGGTACGCGCCCTCGGCGCCGGCACCTACCGGTTCTGGAATCGCGGCGTACTCTTCAGAGAGTTCAAACGCAAGAGCGTCGGCCTTGACCTGCTCGTGGTCGAAGTCGTTCGCGGCGGCGATGAAATCGTTTTTGATGACATCCTCCGTCGCAAATTCCTTTTCCAGCAAACCGATCTCTCGTACCGTGTCAAAGAAGAGGTTCCACGCCTCGATGTCGTGCCAGCCCCAGCCCTCGCGAGCCTCCCAGTTGCCACGATAGACATCACCCAGCTCCCACATCGAAGCGACGGCGTCAGCCTTCTTTTCGCCCGGGAACGACTGATCGAGGGTCGCCTTGAGCTGCTCGACTTCGTTGGTGATCTGCGCCGCTGCTCGAGGGTTGTGATGACCGAACTCGAGACCCATCGCCCAGCCGCGCAGGTACTTCTCATAGATCTCGTGCGTGGACTCATCGTCGAAGTCAGAGCGGCGAATCACGTACGAGTTTGCCGGGAACCTGGAGTTCTCCTTGCCAAGCCAGTATTCGAAGTCAAGTCCTTCAGATTTCCACTGAGCCCGCAAGCCCGCCCATGACAGCGCGGCGTCGCCCTGTCCCTGTTGAAGTGCCTGACCCCAAGCGGTGACGCCGGCGATGGCGTACTCGACCTTGGTGTGGTCCACTCCTGCTGCCGCCAGCATCGGATCGACGATGTTCTGCCAGGAGGCGTCACCGATGACGATCGTTTTCCCTTCGAGCGTCTTGAGATCATCTGTCGCTTCGCCTTTGCGAAAGGCGATGTCGAAAACGTCGTACGCTGCCATCTGGAAAACGGAGACGAGCGGAACCTCGGCATTGAGGTTGCTGACGAACACGCCAGGCGATGGATACGCCATATCAGCCTGATTCTCGGCAACCAGTCTTTCGGAGCCAGCCGCCGGGCCGCCCTCGATGACCGTTTCGATGTCGCCGAAATACCCGTACCTTACGGCGACCCAATACGCATAATCGTCGAAGACCTCGAGGCGAGCGCGAGGCGACACCCAGCGCACGACGTTGCCTTCGATGGCCAACACATACGAGGTGTTCAGCCTATGCAGCGCGGTTGCCGACAAACCCGCGGCCGCTGCCCCTCGCATGAATCGCCGCCGGGAAATCCGACCGCTCGTGAAATCGGTAATGAGATTATCGAGTGTAATCACGCGACTGCTCTCCCTTCGAGAAGGTATGGACTGCGAAGTCCCGAATGAATCCGGCACACGCTGCCGGCTGCCTTATCGCGACGGCGCGTCATTTCGGACGGACCGGAACCCCCGAGCACCCGAGTGCAAATGCGTTCTTGCGCGCCAATGCGTGGCGGAACAATTGCGCACTGCCCGCTACCTGTCAAGAGCCTGATTGCGGTATCAGGGCAGCGGTGCAATCATCGCTATGCCTGCCAGCTCGCCCACTTCTTACCGATCCAGAAAAAGATCACGTAGATCGTCACGCCCATCAGTGCGAGGAGCAAGATGATCGCCCAGAAGTGCGCCATTTTGATGAGTGAGGCATAAACCGAGAGCTGGTTGCCGAGTCCATTCTTGCCACCAACCATCTCCGCGCCAACGGCGGTAAGCAAACCGAAAATGCTTCCAACCATCAGGCCGACAATGATCATCGGCAGGGCGAGGGGAAAACGGACCTTGGCAAAAATCTGCAGGTTGCTGGCACCGTAAGAACGAGCAAGGGCGATCTTCGCCAGATCGGTTCGGCGAAAACCGGTTGCCGAGTTGATCATGACCATTGGGCCGACCGCGAGGGCCACGGCGATGTAGCGTGGTGCGCTGCCGAACCCGAACCGGAGCATCAGCAACGGCACAAGCGCGATCATCGGTGTGGTAACGAGGAGGAGGATGTAGGGGGTGATCACCTTCTCGACGAACGGGAACTGTGTGATTACCGCGGCCAGGATTAAGCCGATTGAGGCGCCAACGGCGAAACCGACGAACAGCTCCCTGACTGTCACCTGGAGGTGGGGCCAGAAGAGGTCGAACTGGGTGAAGAGGGTTGAACCGATTTCGGACGGCAGCGGGAAGATATACGACGGGATGGCAAGTGCGCGGACCGCCAACTCGATGGTTCCGATCAGCAGCACGGCGAAGAGGGCGATGATCATCGCCTCGCCCCAACTTCGCGCGAAATTTGCACTGGTCAGCGCCGACCAGTTGGTGAGGTTTACATCTCCTTGGTCATCGGCCCCAGCCTGATTGAATGTCGGAATCGTTTCGCGTAGCTCGCTCGCCAACGTCTATCTCCTCCCGCGCCCCCCAGTTGCGGAGATTGCCGCGGGTTAGCCCAAATCGAGCACGTCCGCCATTGCTGCAGAGCTACCGTGGACACCGCGCTCGATCGTCGCCTTGACCTTCAGGATCATCTGGATGAACTCCGGGGAGAACGTCATTTCGATCGTCCGCGGGCGCGGCAGGTCGACCGGGAAGATGTGCGCCAGGCGCCCCGGACGAGGTGTGAGGACGACGACCCGGTCGGCAAGGAAGATTGCCTCCGACACATTGTGAGTAACGAAGACGATCGTTTTCCCGGTCTCCATCCAGATCTTCTGGATGAGCAGGTTCATCTCGTCGCGGGTGAAGGCATCGAGCGCACCGAAAGGCTCATCCATGAGGATGACCTCTGGATCGTATGAGAGGCAGCGCACGATGCTGGCGCGTTGCTGCATTCCGCCAGAGAGTTCGCGCGGCATCTTCTTTTCGAAGCCTGCCAGCCCTACCTCGTCCAGCAAGCCCCGGACGCGTGTTTCGTACGGTTTGAAGTCGATCTTCTTGATCTCGAACGGGAACTGGATGTTCTGCCAGAGATCACGCCAGGGCAGCAGGTTCGCATCCTGGAAAATCATCCCGATCTCCGGCCGAGGTCCGGTAACCGGCGTGCCGTTGACGATGACCTGACCACTGGTCAGATCGTGCAAGCCGGACATGCCCCAGAGCAGAGTGCTCTTGCCGCAGCCGGACGGACCGAGGATACAGATGAACTCGCCCTTTCGGGATCTCGAGCGAAAGATCCTCCAACGCGTGCACGGTGCCGGTGCCGGTCCTATAGTGCTTGGTCGCGTTCTGGACCGACATCGTGATCGGACGCTCGCCAGGAACGCCGGTCGTTTGTGCGCCGTTCGCGTCGGTAAACCTCGGCTGAGGTTGGGTCTGAACCACCGCTGGAGTCTCCCGCGTCTTGTGGTTTCGGAGAGGCTCGAGGCGCCAATCGCGAGGGCGGCACAATCTCGTTTCCCACGCGGGCCCTATCTCCGGTCACCGGACCACGCTGTTGTTGTCTGAACTATGTACCCGGAGAGTCTATGGAAGCGGGCGCGACCGTGTCAACGATAGTCGTCGTGGCCGCAGGTGGCCAAGCAACCGATCCCGCGCGACACGTCCTCCGCGACCCTTCTCTCGATGAGTAGGGAGACAGGAAGATTGAAATTCACACAGCAGTCGAAAGCCCCTCTCCCAGCGCACTGGGAGAGGGGTTGGAGTGAGGATAGACAGTCGTGTCACCCGGCCGGCGTGGGCGAAACCTCGATGTCCTCGATGGCCTCCGGCACGACTGTTTCGGCCAGGGCCTCCTCGCCGGATTCGGCCTCCGGGGTGGCCACGTCGCCGGTCTGGATCGCCACCTCGGCCATCAGCGCCAGCAACGTCAACGTCTGGTCCTCGGGCCGACCCAGGGCCACCAGGTCGTACGTCACCCCCTCCTCGAGTGTGGCATCTGATTGCAGCGCAACCGTCATGTCCTCACCGCCCGGCCGCACCTCGAAGGCGTAGTCGCCGGCGTCGAGGACGACATAGTCCGTGGCATCGCCGAAGTCGACCCCCTCGAAGAGGTTGTCCTCACTCCCTTCCACCCCGATATCGACGGCCCCCGCGTCCGGCGAGGCATGGATGAGGCGCAGGCGAGCCTGACCCGCGGCCAGCGGTCGCAGGTCGGTCCCGGTGATGGTCAGCTCGAGATCGTCTCCGCCCCCAGTGACCAACAGCACGTAGGCCTGGCCGGGATCGAAATCGAGCGCTGTGTCGATTACGGCCTCCTCGACCGGCGTGCCCTCGGCGGCGACACGAATCCCGCGGTCACCGCCGCTGGGCGCGGTCACATACTCCGTCGCCGTGCCGAACGCCAGTCCTTGCGCGATCTGGGCGTCATTGAAGTAGACGTCCACCGGTGGCGCATCCGGGGCGGCGTGGACGAGGCGAATACAGGCGTCGCCGCTTGAACCTTCCAGTGCCAGGACCTCGGCGCAGGGTGGCGAGACGGTGGTGACGAGTGATTGCACTTCGAGGGAATCGTCGGCCACCTGCCCCAGCACCACGACGTCGTAGACCCGCGTCTCCTCGAAGGTCAGCTCGGGGATGGTTTCGAGAACGCTATCGTCGTCGCCGCGCACGTCGGCGCTATACGTGCCGGGAGCCAGATCCTGATAGTCGGAGGCGTCGCCCAGGGCAACGTTGCCGAACCACTCGTCGCCTCCCGTTTCCAGGAGATCGATGTCGCCAGCATCCGGTGAGAAGTTGATCAGGCGCACCCGGGCTTGTCCCGGCTCGATCTCGCTCAGATCGACCTCGTAGACGGCCCCGCCGATCTCATTGAGCAGACCGAAGACTGCCAGCAGATAGGCCTGCCCGGGAGCAGCGTCGATGGTTTCATCGACCACGGCGGCATCGGCGGTCTGTCCCGTGGGGACGATCTGCAGCCGGTGCTCCTCAGCGGTGAGGGTCGCGTAGGAGCTGGTCGTGCCATACGCCAGATTGGCGAGCAGGGTCTGACCATCGAGCAGGACGTCGACCTCCGGGGCGCCGGGTGAGGCGTGAATCACCCGCAGCGTGGCATCCGCTTCCGCGGTCTCCTCCTGCGCCCAGACCGGACGATGAGCCTCACCGGCAGCAGGGCGATGACGAGGGCCAACGCGATCAACAGGAACGGGACGAGACGTACGGCGCCCCGCAAGAGAGGCTGGACCATTTGCGGACTCCTTTCTTTAGCTGTCGCGAAGGAACGAGAGCAATCGCGAGTGACAATGCATGAACCATTCCAGCAGCGGATCGGTCCCAACCCGTGCGTGGGCTCCACACGCTGATCCTACCCCTCCCCGTCGACGAGAATGCCACCCTAGCAACGCTGCCGGAAGTCTCGCGCCAGGAATACACGACCTCCCGCTTGACAAACGACGGTTTCTCGATAGAATGACTAATGTCCACTTGATTTGTGGACATAGTCTGAGGGGGCCGGGCGTGGGGTTGCAGAGGTTCTTGCTGCTGGCGATATTCGGGCTCGTCGCCCAGCTCATCGACGGAGCGCTAGGGATGGCCTACGGGCTCACCTCCACCACGCTGCTCCTGACCGCGGGTCTGGCCCCGGCGGTTGCCTCAGCCAGCGTCCATCTCGCCGAGGTCGGCACCACGCTGGCATCCGGGGCGGCCCACTGGAAATTGGGCAATACGGACTGGCGCGCCGTGCGCTGGCTGGCCCTTCCCGGCGGCGTAGGGGCGTTCGCGGGCGCGACCGTCTTGAGCAACCTCGATGGTGATGCCGCCCGGCCCTGGATTTCCTTCTTCCTGGTCATTCTCGGTGCCTACGTGCTCGTGCGATTCGCGTTTCTGGGCGGCCGCATCCAGGTCCGTGAGGGATCGCTGCGGCGACCCTTGCTGGCCCCGCTCGGACTCGTGGCCGGTTTCCTTGACGCCGTCGGTGGTGGCGGTTGGGGGCCCTTGGCGACCCCAACCATGTTGGCGTCCGGCCGCATGGAGCCGCGCAAGGTTATCGGCACGGTCTCGACCAGCGAGTTCGTCGTCGCGCTATGCGCCAGCATTGGATTCCTGGTATCGCTCGATACCTCGGTCTTCGCGCTCCCGGTAGTCCTGGCGCTCCTCGTTGGCGGCTCCATCGCCGCGCCGATCGCAGCCTGGACGGTTCGCTGGCTGCACCCGCGTATTCTCGGCGCGGCGGTCGGTGGGTTGATCGTGCTGACCAACGGCCGCACGGTTCTCGATGTCATGGGAGTCGCGGGCAATCCCCAGGTCGCGGCATACGCCGCCCTCATCGGCCTCTGGTGTGTCGCGATCCTCGTGGTCGTCCGCGGCGTTCGCCAGGAGCGGAGCCAGGCGGCGCTTGCCCTGGCCTGACAACAATCATCCAGGTCACCAGGCGCCGGCTCGCCCGGTCCTCGCATCGGCGACCTCGCTTGGTCTTGCGCCGTACCGTCCCGCTGACGAGAATTTCGAGATGTCCCGGACCCTGCGTGTCGCGACTTTCCTCGCCCCGAACATGCTCCCTGTCTACGAGTTCATCGCCAACCACATCGCACGGGAGCTCGGCTGTCGCACCCAGCTGATTGTCGGCACATCGTTCGATCAGTTCGCGACCGGCGAGATCGATGTTGGATTCATCTGCGGGCTGCCGTACATTCAGCTCGCGCGTCAGACACCGGCCCCGGTCGAGCTCCTCGCGGCGCCGGTGATCGCGGGGGAGCGCTACGGCGGACGCCCCGTCTATTTCTCTGATGTCATCACGCACCGCAGCAGCCCATTTCGCACCTTCGCTGACTTACGAGGGCGATCCTGGGCGTACAACGATTTGGACTCCCACTCCGGCTACAACCTGACCCGCCAATATCTCGTGCGCTTGGGGGAAACTCGCGGCTTCTTTAGCCGCGTGGTCGAGGCGGGATTTCACCAGCGGGCAATCGAACTGGTGGCCACGCGAGAGATCGATGCCGCCGCCATCGATTCGCAAGTTCTCGCGATCGAGCTTCGCGATCAGCCAGGACTGGGCGAAGAGGTGCGCGTCATCGAGACACTTGGACCTTCGTCGATTCAGCCAGTGGTCGCGGCGCGACACCTGTCGGCCGATCTGAAAGCCGCACTCCGTGCCGTGCTCCTGGAGATGAGCATCAATCCCGCGGCTCGGACGGAGCTTGCTCGAGGGTTCGTGGAGCGATTCGTGCCGGTGCGGGATGACGACTACGATGACATCCGGGGAATGCTTGATGCAGCAGAGAATGCCGGGTTCCTCAGGATTCGATAATGCAGCGCCGCAACGCGGGAACACCCACGGCGATGGCGCCGTCCAGTGGACGGCGCCATCGCTGTAACTACAGGGAAACCATGTTCGCGGCGGCGCTGCTTCCTACGAAACGATGAACGGACCCGCGGCGGCGAGCACTTCGTCCGGGGTCAACGTGGGGTTGACCGCATCCGGGAAGGGCGACTCGCCTTGCAGCCCGTTCAAGTACGCCGCGTGCCGGGCCTCCACCCCGTGGATGGTCAGCGCCGCGGTGAGGAGCTCGTCCTCGTCGATCAGGAACTGCGCTGCACCCTGGTAGGCGCTCACTCCGGTGTTCTCCAGAACCTGGGCGACGTCGATGAACCCGGCCAGGTCGGTGTACCCGAAGTCGTAGGTCGGCTTCCGCGACCGGCTCACCGCCAAGGTCGGTGATCACCTGGGTGATGACGTTCACGTGCTCCATTTCGTGGTCGCGGATGATGCCGAACCACTCGTAGACATTGCCGGCATACCCGGCGGTCTCGAAATCGTCGGCACTGAACTCCTGGAGACCGTCCCGGTAGAACGCGTGCTCCAGGTGCTCCAGCGTGAGCGCGTAGTTGAGGACGTCGACCGGTGTCTCGAGCATCATTGGGTCTTGCATTTCGGTCCTTCTCCTGTATCGCTTGGCACGGTGGCCACCGTGGCTCCAACCCGTGCCTCATGTGCTGATCGTCTGGCGCTCTGAAACGTCATGGCCTACGAGACGATGAATGGCCCGGCGATCTCGAGCACTTCATCCATGGTCAACGGTGTCTCGAACGCGGCCGGGAATGGCACCTCATTGGTGAGCAGATTGAGATACGACGCGTGCCGCGCCTCGACCGCAACAATCGAACCCGCCGCCGTCAGCAGCTCAGGGTCGGAGATGAACTGCCCGGCGCCGTCATAGGCGCTAACGCCGGTGTTCTCGAGGGCGGCCGCCGTCGCCATGAACGCCATGGGGTCGGCGTAGGCGTCGCCGAAGTCATAGCTGGCCTCGGCCACTGGCTCGCCGCCGAGGTCGGTGATGACGCTTGTCAGGGTGTCGACGTGTGCGCCTTCGTGGTCGCGAATCGCGGCGAAATTGGTGTCGATCGACTGTCCACGGCTGTCATTGCCGAAGGTGAACAGCCCGATGCCATCCCGATAGAAGCTGTACTCGAGATGCTCGAGCGTCAACGCGTAGTTGAGCACGTCGAGGTCGCTGGTCATCTCCTGGGCTGCCACCATGCGCCGGATGCTATGAGTGCCTGGAACAGTCGCGAGCGAGAGCGCAACCGCTGCCCCGCCGGCCAGCTTCAACGAGCCGGTGAGGATGCCGCGGCGCGATAGTCGCCGTCGCTCGTCCGCGATCTCGGCGAGCAGTCGTTCATGGAATAGCTTCACAATGTTCTCCTCTCGAAGGCCAACGTCGTGCGCTGCCAGCGCGGCGTTCCGGATCCGCCGGTTTGGCAGTCTCAGGAAGCACTACGGGACCCCCGGCGCGCTTGGATCACTCGCGGAGACAATTTCGCGCCGCAGTCTGATTCGAATGGAGTGTTCGCTACATTCGGAATGTGTCCGCTGGGAGGCGCCGGCATCGCAAGCACCCATCGGAGCCAACGGCCTGGCGCGAGGCGATCACTGAGTCCCGGCTAATTACGCCGCTATACTCGCTGTCGATCTACCGTTCATACGCTGACTCCACGTCTCGACTACTGACCGGGGGAAATCGTCTCTGATGACAGCCGATCCATCACGGCCCGTCCGTGTTCGCTTTGCGCCGAGCCCAACCGGGCTGCTCCACATCGGCGGCGCCCGCACCGCGCTCTTCAACTGGCTGCTCGCACATGGGCAGGCGAGACGCGAGGGACGGGACGGCGCGTTTCTCCTCCGTATCGAGGACACTGACCGCAACCGCTACGTCGAAGGAGCCGAGCAGGGGATTGTCGATATCCTGCGTTGGTTCGGGCTGGACTGGGATGAAGGGCCGGACGTCGGCGGCCCGCTCGGTCCCTACCGCCAGAGCGAACGGACCGAGCTCTACCGGGCGCACGCTCACCGATTACTTGAAACCGGACATGCCTACCGCTGTTTTTGCACCCCGGAGCGCTTGCAGCAGGTGCGGGAAGAGCAGGTTGCGCGCAAGCAGGCGCCCGGTTACGACCGCTTCTGCCGCGACCTCGCGCCGGAGCAGGTGCAAGCGAATCTCGAAACCGGCACACCGCACGTTATTCGCTTTCGCATGCCGCTGGATGGTGACACATCCGTCCACGACCTCCTGCGCGGCGAAATGACCTTTCACAACGCGAACCTGGAAGATCTCGTGCTGTTGAAGTCAGATGGCTACCCGACGTACCACCTCGCCAACGTCGTCGACGATCACCTGATGGAGATCAGCCACATCCTGCGCGGAGAGGAGTGGATTCCGACTGCGCCGATCCACCTTCGACTCTATGACGCCTTTGGCTGGGACGCGCCCCAATTCGCGCACATGCCGTTGATCCTGGCGCCCGGCGGCGGAAAGCTCTCCAAGCGACATGGCTCGACGGCGATGGAGGAGTTCCGTGCCCAGGGCTATCTGCCCGAGGCCCTCATGAACTACCTGGCGCTGCTCGGTTGGAGTCTCGACGGCACGACTGAGATGTTCAGCCGGGACGACCTACTCGAGACGTTCACGCTGGAGCGGGTCAATCCTTCGCCAGGAACCTTCGATTACAACAAGCTGCGCTGGTTCAATCAGCAGTACATCAACCACGTCCTGTCGCTCGACGATCTCACCCTTCGCGTGATGCCCTACCTGGGCGCCGCGGGCCTAATTGCACCAGGCCCGTTTAGCGCCGCGCATCCGGACTTCGCGCGGGTTCGGCCGGCGGTCGCTCTTCTCAAGGACCGCATCGAAACGCTGGACCAGACGCCGGAGCTGATGTCCTATTTCCTTCAGCCTGACCCGGAGCCGTACGACCCGGCTCTCCTGGTGCCGAAAAAGATGACGCGGGACCAGATTCTAACCGCGCTCGAGGCGGTCGCCGCCCTCTTGCCGGAGGTCGACGTCGACAATGAGGAAGCGACCGAGGCGCGCTTCCGCACGCTGGCCGATGAGCTGGGATTGAAGGCCGGCAGCCTCTTCATGCCGGTACGTGTCGCGGTCACGGGCCGTACTCAATCCCCAGGGTTATTCGAGACCCTGCGCGTCATCGGCGCGGACAGGGTACGAGCGCGCATCACGGATGCCGTCCAGCGTTTGCGCGTGTGGACGCCTTCTGAGCAAACGAACGAGCCGGCGCACGCCGGCGGTTGATCACAGGGAGCGGGAAAGGGAGAACGTGGCGCGCCATCCATGGGTCGCGGAAGCCGACAATGGCCTCCGCTGGGGTATTCAGCTCGTCCTGGGAGACGAAGGGTTGGGGCGATTGCTCGATGCCGGCCGGACGGTCGAGATCGCTCGGGTTCGACGGCTGCTTCATCTTCGACCACCCCGCGATCCAGGCTGATCCCTGGGTCTGTATTGCCGCGCTTGCCGGTGTCACCCGGCGCGTGCGCCTCGGTTCGGTGGTCAGCTGTGTGCCGTACCGGCATCCGGCGCTGATCGCGCGCATGGCCGCTGACGTCGACAACATTAGCCAGGGTCGGTTCATGCTCGGTCTGGGTATCGGCTGGCTGAAACCGGAGTTCGAGGCGTTTGGGGCGAATTTTGACCCCACTCCAGAGCGGTTCGCGGCGCTGGAAGAGGCGCTGGAGATTATCCCCGGTGTTTGGGGCCCAGAGAAGTTCGCCTATGTCGGCAGGCACTACCAGATCGGGCCGCTGCAGGTCACGCCGCCCCCGTTACAACAGCCTGGCCCGCCGTTGATGATTGGCGGCAGCGGCGAAAAGCGAAGTCTGAGGTTGGTGGCACAGTATGCCGACGCTTGTAACGTGAACGACGTGGCTCACACAGAGCGGGGCCTCGAACGGGTTGGCGGGCCGGAGTTGATCGCGCACAAGTTCGACGTGGTCCGCCGCTACTGCGAAGAGATCGGCAGACCGTTCGACGAAGTCCTGCGCACGCATTTCACGTTGCGCCTGGTGCTAGCCTCCGACGAGCGCGCGGTGGCGGAGAAGGTCGCCGCTATCGGTCAGGCTGGGTCCGGCTCGCCGGCAACCCGCCGCGCGCAGCCGAGCGCGTTCATGACCGGCACTCCAGAACAGGTTGCTCCCTATTATCAGGCGTTGGCGGATGTCGGCGCGCAGTACTTCATCATGCAGGTCGATTCCGGCGACACAGAGACATTAGAGCTCCTGGCGCGCGAGATCGTGCCCCGCGTCACCATGCGCGCGTGAGCGCTCGTGGCTTCGAGATCGCCGGGGACGCCGCCCGGCTGCGGTCGCTCCTACCGCACGCGCAGATCGTGTTCGACTGGAACGGTACGATCCTCGACGACGCCGAGCGCACGCTCGCCGCGCTGAACGCGGTCCTTGCCGATCTCGACCGGGACCAGCTCGATGACCCCGCCTTCCGTCGCGCGTTCGGTCTGCCCCTGGAAACGATGCTTGCCGATCTTGGGCTATTGCGCGATGAGATCGATCCTGCCGTCGCAGCGTGGTACGAGGGCATCGAAACGCGAGAGGCTCCCTTGTCTCCGGGCGCGGCGGAGACAATCAACGCCCTGTGGGAGCGAGGCAGGCCGGCGGGGATCATCAGCGCCGCGTCCGCCACCTCGGTCGAGCGTGACGCGAGCCGGCTCGGCATTCGGGACAAACTCGCGTTCCTCCGTCCCGAGGCGGCGTCAAAGGAGGCCGCACTGCGTGACGTGATTGCGGCTGACCGATCACTGGTCTACGTTGGTGACAGCGAGTACGACATGACCGAGGCGATAGCTGCCGGAGCCATCCCGGTCGGCTACGCCGGCGGCTATCGCCCGGCAGAAGCACTCCTGGCCGCCGGGGCCATCGCCGTCGTTGGTGATCTTCGCGCGCTGCTATCCGAGTAAGGTGACAGCCGACTGCTACGCTCGACGGCGCTCCAGGTGATACGGCACGCTGGTGACGACCGTGCCGGGCCGGAAGAGGAGCGCCGCCTTGATGCGCAGGGCGGTCTGGTTGTGTAGAACCTGCTCCCACCAGTGTCGGGCAATGAACTCCGGGAGCACGACGGTCAGGGTGTCGTCCGGCCGCTGGCGGTCGATCTCGTCGAGATAGGAGAGCAGCGGTCCTACCAGGCTGCGGTACGGCGACTCGATGATCACCATCGGGATGTCCGAGCCGAGCGCCTGCCAGTCCTGGCGCATCTGCTCGATTTCGGCGTCGTCGTCCGTGATGTGAACCGCGGTGACATTCGACGAGATGGAGCGAGCGTAGGCCAGCGTCTGGCGCGCCACACGGTTCACCGCGGCCACCGGCACGATCACCGTGTGCTCGATCTCATCCGGTTCCAGGGGGGTCTGTGCGGCCAGTTCCCCGGCAGCCTGCGCGTAGTGACCGTGAATGGCGCGGAACATCATGATCAGGAGCGGGATCAGGAGCAGGACGATCCAGGCGCCCCGGGTGAAGTTCGTCACCCCGACGACGACCGCCACGACCCCCGTCGTCACCACGCCGATGATGTTGATTGCCAACCCGCCCTGCCAGCCGGGCTCTTTCAGCCGGAGCCAACGCACCACCATACCGCCCTGGGACAGCGTGAACGCGGTGAAGACGCCGACGGCGTAGAGCGGGATCATGCGAGTGGTCTCGCCACCGAAGCCAGCCAGCATTAACGAGGAGAGGATGCCAAGAGTGACGATCCCCGTTGAGTAGGCGAGCCGGTCCCCGCGGAACGTGAACTGTTTCGGCAGGTAGCGGTCGCGAGCCAGGAAATACGAGAGGCGCGGGAAGTCGGAGTAGGCGGTATTCGCGGCAAGGATCAGGATCGCCAGCGTGGCGACCTGGATGTAGTAGTAGGCGGGGGTACCGGCGCCGAAGATCGTGCTTGCAATCTGTGAGACGACCGTCTCATATCCGCCCGGATGATCCGGTTCGTGGGGCACGATGCCGAACTGGTTCGCCAAGAAGGTAATGCCCGCGAACGTCGTCGCCAGGATGGCAATCATCCAGGTCAGTGTTGCTCGCGCGTTCTTCCACTCCGGTGGGTGGAATGCTGGTACCCCGTCCGAGATCGCCTCGACGCCAGTCAGCGCGGCACAGCCACGACTGAACGCGGTCAGGATCAGCAGGATGCCAACCGCCTGGGTGGCGGTCTGTACCTCACCAGCCGGCATCTCCGGAGCCTGCGCCACGAAACCGTTGGATGCCGCACGAACGAGACCGAGCGCGATCATGGCGATGATGCCAACCAGGAACAGATACGTTGGCACGGCGAAAATGCTGCCCGATTCACGGATGCCGCGAAGATTGAGCAGGGTTACCAGAACAATGAACCCAAGTCCGAGGGTAACCCGGTGGTCGCGAAGCTCAGGCACCGCTGAGGTGAGCGCGGCCACACCGGCGGCGATGCTCACGGCGACGGTGACGATATAGCCAAAGAGGAGAGCTGCGCCGGCAGCCAGAGCTGGCAACTCCCCGAGATTGTCCTTAGCGACGATATAGGACCCGCCGCCGGCCGGGTAGGCCTTGATCGTCTGGCGGTATGAGATGCCGACGATAAGGAGCAAGGCAACGATACCCGCGCCAATCGGGAGGCTTAGCGCGAGAGCCCCAAGACCGGCCAGAAGCAAGACGTGCAGGATCTCTTCCGTCGCGTAGGCCACCGACGAGAGGGCGTCGGAGGAAAGCACTGCAAGCGCCTTGGGTTTGGTCAAGCGTTCGTGCGCGGCCTCCGCCGTGCTGAGAGGCGCGCCAATAACCGTACGCTTGATCTTGCCGAAGGCGCGCCCGGCCGATCCGCGTGCCTCAAGGGCTTCCTCGGTGGCGATGAGGTGGCCCGGCGCGGCACGCTCAAAATCCGCGGTCTGAACCCGGCAGACCCGGACGTAACGGTCACCAATAAGCCGTCCCTGCATGTCCAGCTTGCCGACCAGGTCTCCTTGTACGTGAGGACCCTGGCGCCGCGGCGCGCGCACCCGCCGGGACGGCCGCTGGGCGTCGGAATCCGCGATTGTGCCGTTCTCACCCGAACGGACAAAGCGACCCGCCGGCCGCTGCGGCTCGGCTCCGTCGCTTTCCAGGGATGGGCTGGATGGCAGATCCTGGCTTGTTGATGATGATGTGTCGGCGTCCGCTGCTGCTGCATTGTGACGACGAGGAGGACGAAATCGAGCGGTCGCCATTCATGGCACTCCGCGGGTCGCTCTAGCCGTCATCAGTGACGACGAATGAGACACGAGCGGACCCACTCAGATCAGTTCCGAGGACTGACGTTCAGCCACAAATACCCGGAACCACAACCTCCCAAGTGTACTCGCAGCGTCAAGCGCTCTTGAATCAGAGGCAGCGAAGGGGGAGGCGCCTAGCTGAACGCAGATGTTCAGATTCCCTTTACTTCAGATTCGAGAACGGTCCTGGGCTCCTCGACTTGCGCCATTCTGCTGGATCACGCTAATCCGACCATCGCCTTCCATGTACGCAGCTGAAACCTCCGCTATGTCGTCGACTCCTTGTAGCCGCAACTGACCCAACAACTCACCTTCGGTAATCAGCTCTTTCTGCAGGTTGCGCCGTAACAAACGCCCATCCCTGACCAGCGGCAGCGGTTTGGGGTGGATCATGCCCTGGAATACCGGGAAGCGATAGCCGAGCCAGTTGAGGGCCCAGGACCAGAAGACAATCGTCGCCACGAGAAGAAGACCGTCGGGGATCGAGCGGTAATCGTCGGCCAATGCGTTTTGCGCGGCGTCGGCCAGGAGGACGACCACGAGCAGGTCAGTTATCCCAACCGCGCCCGATTCCCGCTTCAAGACGAGGCGCAGCAGCGCAAAGAGCCCGAGGTACATCACCGACCCACGCAGGACGATTTCGAGGAGCGGCGTATTCGGAACGAATACGTGCTCCCAGTCGATGTTGAAAATCCAGTCTTCCAGACTCATTCCTGTCCCGTGGATGCCTCGACTGCGTCCGCACGAATCTGGGATCCCGATGCACGGACTATGCCGGTTGCGGACTCAAGAAGTGGACTCGCTGCCAAGGCGGAACCGCTTTGCCACGGCGGTAGCAACGTATGCGCCCAGACCCCGCCAACCGGAGGCGTGGAGCCCGCGTCTATTTCCGGTAGGCAAGGCGATCCAGGGGGTTCGGTGAGACCTTATAGAGACCGTTTTCCGGAAGTCGACCGGGCCACTTCCCAGCGCAGCTTCCAGACCAACAGCGCCGCTTCGACGACGATGCGCCGCGACAGCTTGGATGCTCCCGCGACGCGCTCGGTGAAAATGATGGGCACCTCGGTGACGCGCGCTCCGCAGCGGAGCGCGCGCCAGGTCGCCTCGATTGTGAACGCGTAGCCGTCGGAGCGCAGGTTGTCGATCGCGATGCGTTCTAGCGTAGAGGGTCGCCAGACTTTGAACCCGCTCGTCAGGTCGGCGATCGGGACGCCGAGGGCGGCACGGGCATAGTTCCCGCCCATGCGGCTCAGCAGCCGCCGCCAGAGTGGCCAACCTTCAGTATCCCCTCCCGGAACGTATCGCGAGCCGACAACCAGGTCGGCATCTCGCGCGGCGGCGACAAGGCAAGGCAGCGCATTGGGGTCATGGGAGAAATCGGCATCCATTTGGGCGATGAGATCCAGGCCCATCGCCATCGCGCAGCGGAATCCGGCAATGTACGCCGGACCGAGCCCACTCTTACGAGGGCGGTGGATGACCTCAACTCTCCCGGGATGGGCGGATGCTAGGTCGTCCGCTAGTTCACCGGTGCCGTCGGGCGAGCCATCGTCAACCACCAGAACATGGTATTGCGGTCCTTGCTCGAGCACCCCGAGCACGAGCGCATCGATATTCGGACGCTCGTTATATGTCGGGACGATTACGACGACCGAGGGCCGATCCTCGAGCGGTTCGATCACGGACCTCCGGCTTCGGGCTCCGAACCAGGAGCCCTTCCTGCCGCTACGAACCGAATTTGCGGCGCAGTGGCGAAGTCGAACTCACTCAGCCGATCCGGTCCAAGCTCCTGCAGGCGGTCGAGTGCGGCCTGACTCTCCGCGGCAAGGCGCCCGGTGTCAATCCCGAGACAGACCGGCGCGAACTCCACGGTCTTGTCGATGCCATCGCTCAGGAGCAACAGCGCGCCCGTGTGATTACCGCGTTGCGCGTGGAGAAATCCGACCCCAATCTGGAGAATGCCCTGATATAGCCTGCGGATAGGGCGGGTCTCGGCGTGCCACTCATGCTCGATTGCTTCGTGACAGGCATAGAATTCCCCGTCGTTGAACAGCCGTATTCCCTCGAGTAGCCCGCCCGGTGGCTTTCCGTCGCACGGCGTCCGGCTCTCCTCCAGGATTTCCCGCAGGACTGGATCGAGAAGCCGGCGTGTCGCCTCGATCCGCGCCACGTCTTCGCCCACAACCCCTTCCAGCATCAGCGGTCCAGAATACGCGCCGGAGATGGCGCGCAGGAGGGCCGGCCAGGGAAGGTCTCCTTCCCCAGGAGGCAGATGCCGGGCCTGAGAATCGTCTTCGCGGCGGTCGCTCAGATGGACGTCAAAGACGCGGTTATCCATCGCCGACAGGACCATGAATGGATTCGCGCCAGCCTCGTCGGCCTGAAAAGGGTCGAAGGCAAACCCGACCCGCTCCGCGCGCGGGTCGAACTCCTTCATGCTTGCCGAAAAGGCCAGAATATCGCGCACCGTTGCCAGCGCACACCAGGAGACGTTTTCGACAGCGAGACGCAGTCCTGCGCTGGCGCAGGCTCCCCCGAGCTCGACGGCGGCGTCGACGAAGTGCGGATAAGAGGTTGGGGACCGCATCTCCGTTCGATTCGGCCCGTGCCAGACGATCACCGTGGCGCCCAGCTGCCCCGCGCCGTCAATCGCGCGGGCGAACAGTGTGCGTCCCTCACGAGCTCGCCTAACGTACGGCGAGAGGAGAGGATGAAGCTCCTGCCACAGGTGGACCGCATGCACGCGGGAACCGGCATCGCGGCAACGCGCCGAGAGCTCTCGGATAAAGCCGGTGCCGTACTCTCCGGGTGTCTGGAGCATGATCTCCAGGTCGAACAGGCCAGCGCGAGCGGCCGCTTCGGGAACGTCTTCAGTCGGTGTGGGATAGAGTGCGCCGGTCGAGAGTCCAAGCCGCAAGCGCGGTGGCTGCAGCATCCGCAGGGTTCCGCGCCGTCCACCGCGGGTTGCCGTTCGGGCCTCGGTCACAGAGCCGCGTCCTCCAGGTCGGGTCAGCCGGGTCCGTTGCCCGGGTGCGGTGGGCGATGGTACCATCCGGCTCGTGCCTCTCAGGCACATCCAGCGCCAACATCCGTGTCGTTGCCAAGGGCTCCGCCGCATGACCGACGACGTGACCCTGTTTCGCGCTCCCCGTTTGACCCGCCTCGAGATCCAGGGCTTCAAGAGCTTCCTCAATCGCACGGTTTTCGCGTTCGAACCGGGAATCACCGGCGTCGTCGGACCGAACGGCAGCGGCAAGTCGAATGTCGCTGATGCGGTGCGCTGGGTGCTGGGCGAGCAGGGGCAGCACGCGCTGAGGGCCAAAAAGACCGAGGACGTCATCTTCAGCGGCGGCCAGAATCGTGCGCCGGCTGGAATGGCTGAGGCAACACTTACCTTCGACAACGCCGACGGATGGTTGCCGATCGAGTTCGCTGAAGTTTCGGTCACGCGCCGCGCGTTCCGCTCCGGCGAGAGCCAGTACCTGATCAATGGGCGGAAGGTGCGGCTCAAGGACGTGGCCCTGCTCACCGCCGGCCTCGGCCAGAGTCACGTGGTGGTTGGGCAGGGACTCGTCGATGCGGCATTGAGCCTCCGCGCCGAAGAGCGCCGTGGCCTTTTCGAGCATGCCGCGGACTTGTCGGGCTTGCGACTGAAGGTCGCCGAAGCAGAGCGGAACCTCGCCGAGACCGATGCCAACACCTCGCGTTTGAGTGATCTGCTGATCGAGTTGGAGCCGCGCCTGAAGACACTCGAACGCGCCGCGCGGCAAGCCAAGGAATGGCAGACGCTCCGTGATCGTCTCCGCGCTCTCCAGGGCGCCCACTATCGGGAGGCGCTCGAGGCGGCGAAAGCGGCACGTGTCGCTGCTGAGCGCGAGGCGGAGAGCGCGGCACGGGCAGCCGTTGTCGCTCATGACGAAGTGGTCAAGCTGGCCGCGGCCGGTGAGCGGGCGTCCAGCCGTTTGACGACCGCGCGCGAGCGACTGACACAGCACGACGAGCAACGAACGGCCCTCGAAGACCGGCTGCGGCGTCAGACCCATGAGCGCGACCTCGCAGCCGCCAGGATCGAGTCGCTGAGCAAGCGGCGCACCGACATGGACGACGCTCGGGAAGGGCTTGACGAACGCGTCGAGACCGTAGCGGCGGAACTGGGCCGGCTCCAAACCGATTTGCGCGATTTAGAGCGGTCGACGCGGGAATCCCGCGAAGCGGCCGCAGGGCACAATCGGGAGGTGAGTGCCCGGCGCAAGGCGCGAGCGGCAGTCGAGGCGCGGCTTACCGCGGCCTCCCGCGAGCTTGCCGAAAATGAGAGACAAGAAGTCGAGCTGGCGCGCCAGGGGGCCGTCCTTGCCGAGCGCGGCGAAGCGCTGACCGCTGAGTATGAGCGAGTAGCTGGCGCCATCGAGGACCGCGCCAAACGAATCTCCGCTCTCGAAGCGGACGCCGCGGCTGCCGATGTCGCCACGACGACCGATGGTGAACGGATCATCGCGCTGGACGAGAGCATCAACGCGCTCGTTGCGGAGCTCGAGGTGGCATCGGAGCAGCTGGCCGCACTCCAGAGTGAGGCGGAGCGGCTGCACCGTGAGCTGGCGGAAGCATCGACGCGGTTGCAGGTGCTTCGGCGGATGCACGAGAGTGGTGCCGGCTTGTACGGCGGTGTGCGGGAAGTGCTTGCGGCGGGAGCAGACGGGCGGCTCGACGGGGTTCTTGGCTCCGTCGCGGAGCTGCTTGTGGTCCCGGCAACCGTTGAGGTTGCAGTCGAGGTTGCATTGGGCAGTCGTCTTCAGGACATCGTCGTCGCTACATGGGCAGACGCCGAGGCGGCGATCGCACACTTGAGGCGGTCCGGCACGGGGCGAGCCACCTTTCAACCACTTGATACCGTCCGCGCCGGCCGGGTCGACGTACTCTCGAACGAGATTCAGGCACTGCCGGGAGTTCTCGGCGTCGCGGCGGCACTCGTCACTGCTCGTCCAGAAATTGCTCCGGTCGTCGTCGCGCTCCTGGGACGGACCCTGGTGGTCGACGACCTTGCCACCGCGCGTGCGGCGTTACGGCAACTCGCCCCGGGTTGGAGCGTGGTCACGCTGAAGGGAGACATTGCCCGCTCGGGTGGCTCGGTTACCGGTGGGTCCGCGACACGCGAAAGTGGCGCGCTTGCCCGGGAACGCGAGCTACGGGAGCTACCTGATGCCATCGCGGCGCTCGAAAGCGATCTCGAAAAAGCGCGCCTTCGGGTAGATGAAGCCGCGGCAGTAGTCCGGGTCATCCTGGATTCCAGACGCGGTGCTGAAGGCGAACGCGCGGCGTTGCACGCCGCAGCGCAAGAGCGGCGCCAGCAACGCGACCGGCTCGCGGGCTGGCTCGCCGAGCTGCGTGAAGAACAGGAGCGGTTTCAGCGCCGCCGGGAAGAACTATGCGACGAGCGCGAGCGAACGCTGGTTGGCCAGGAGGAGGTCGATCGGGAGAGCACGCGGGTTGCGGAAGCAAAGCGGCGAATGGCGCAAGTCCGCGAAGAATCCGCGGCGGAATTGTCGATCCTCACGGGAACCACGTCGGATTTGGAGCGTGCCGCGGCGGAAGAGGGACGGCGACTGGCCGGTCTGGAAGAACGCCTCCGCGGTGAGCGCCGTCGAGAGGCGGGACTGCGGTCTCAAGAACGCGCTCTGGCTGACGAATTAGCGCTGCGCATCGAACGCGGCGCGGCACTCGATCGCGAGCGAGAGGCATTGGCGGCCGAACACGCGCGTCTCTCCCAAGAAGTGGCGGCGAGCATCGACGCATTGACGACCGTCACAGAGGAACGCGAGCCGATGCGGATGGAGGTGATGGGCGCCGAGATCGCCGCCGGCCGGATCGCCGAATCGCATGAAGCGGCTCGCGCTGCGCAGATCGAGTGCGACCGGGAGCGCGATCGCGTTGGGTTCGCACTGGAGCGCTCCGCGCAGGAGTTGGATATTCTGCGGGAGCGCATCATCGACGACCTCGATCTCGCGGACGCGGACGACGTCCTGAACCTGGCGACGAGCGCCATCACAACGTCTGCCTCGGATCGAGAGGCGGAGATCGTTCGCCTGCGAGAGCGCCTACGGCGCGTCGGCTACGTCGGCGAGGATGCGGTCGCCGATTACGAACGGGAGAACGAGCGCCAGGCGTTCTTGCGCGAGCAGCTCGCCGACGTCGAGGGCGCCGCGGCGGCATTGCGCGACCTTCTGGCCGACCTCCGATCGACCATGCGGGCCCGCTTCGACGAGACCTTTGCGAAGGTCGCCGCGGCGTTCGCCGATGCCTTCGCCACCCTCTTCGGTGGTGGCACGGCACAGCTGGTACTCACGACCGGTGACAATGGAGCCGAGCCTGGCATCGACATCATCGCCCAGCCCCCGGGCAAGCGCTTGCAGAGCCTGGCCCTTCTCTCGGGCGGCGAACGCGCCCTCACCGCGGCCGCACTCCTTTTCGCGATCCTGAAGGTGAATCCCGTGCCGTTCTGCCTGCTGGACGAAGTCGACGCGGCACTCGACGAGGCCAATGTCGTCCGCTTTCGCGAGCGGCTGCAAGAGCTCGCCCAGCAGACGCAGATCATCGTGGTGACGCACAACCGGGGGACGATCGAGATCGCCGATACCCTCTACGGGGTCAGCATGGGCGCCGATGGCGTTTCGCAGGTGCTCTCCCTGCGACTGAGCGAGTCACTGCCGGCAGACTGATCCCCCTATACACTGATTCGGCAACGCGGCTCGAGAGCGGCTACCCAGCCTGTAGGGGCGATGCCTGCGTCGCCCGTGCTCCCAGCCGCACCACGACGAGGTCGGAAACGCTGTTTCCAAACCGGCAGCAGTCCGGCGTTACGGACCGGACGCCGCACGCGACCAACCTCCGTGCAAGCCAGGGGCATGACTTTTCACAACTAGCGCTCGAGTCCGACCCGGCCGCCGAACACGGTGGCGACGTACGCGGCAACGTCAGAGCGCTCCTCGGTACCGTCGAGAAGCATCGCCTCCAGCACGTCCACACTGTCAGGGTGAATGTCGTCCAACGCTTTCACCACAGGTCGCTCGTTGCGTGACGGGTAGGGGTCCGTGACGAACTCCCACATGGCATCAGTGAGCTCGTCCAGATCGACGTCAAAGCGGAAAAATGGGTTCAGCTGCATATCAACCCTCTGTCAGCTATCAAAAAGGATTGCGCCGGGACTGAGCGCTGCTCGGAACGCGCTCCCAGGCGTGGTGACCCGCGCGGATCGCGTTCTGTCTCGCGACGGACTCCCGGTTGCGGAAAAGCCAGACAAGTATCGTGCCGGCAACGAAGCCTCCGACATGCGCCCAGAACGCGACCCCGCCGACGTCTGGCGCCCCCAGAGAGGCGAAGCCGCTGAAGAGTTGCAAGGCGAACCAGATGCCGATCATCACCCAGGCCGGCACCAGGATGACCTGACCGAAGTAGCCGAAGAAGACGAGCGCCCGCACCTTTCCGTGTGGGAAGAGGACGATGTAGGCGCCGAGCACGCCGGAGATCGCCCCAGACGCTCCGATCAAGGGGATCGACGAAGACGCACTGAGGAAGACCTGCGTGAGACCGGCCGCGATCCCGGTCAGAAGATAGAAGAGGAGATACGAGAGGTGGCCCATCGCGTCTTCGATGTTGTCGCCGAAGATGAGGAGAAAGACCATGTTGCCGATGAAATGTGCCCAACCGCCATGGAGGAACATGGACGTGATGAGTCCGTGCAGGTCACGGAACTGAGTAATCTCGGCGGGGATCGCTGCCCACTGCATGAAGAAGGCGTCCAGCTGGCCAGGCGGGAGCAGGAGCTCATACACGAAGACGAGCGCGCAGATTCCGATGATCGTCCAGTTGACGAGTGGTTTGATAACCGTTCCGGCATTTTCGTCGCCAATCGGGATCACCGCGACTCTCCCCTGGTTCTCGTGCCCTCGCGTAGTCTTTAACGGAGACTCGTACCGGCAATCACCGGTCTCCGGTGTGAATGACAAACCCGTGTCCCGTGCTCGACGAAGAGACGTCAGGCTCGCGCCGGGCCGTCGACACGGACGTCAATTCTGCCCTTCGGTGACCATTCCGGGGCGATGCGATCGCGCACCTCGGTATCCAGGTTGGCGATCTCTTCCGCGGTGCCCTCGACAACGTCGTGCCAGCGCTCGGTGAGGTTGGCGCGGGTGTCCGCACCCGGACGCGGGGCATTCATGAGACCGTACACCGCACCGATCGCGCCTCCCACAGCCGCTCCGATGACAAACGCCACCGTGTGCCGATCTTTCGCCATATTGGATCCTCCTCGCGGGTTTGTACCAGTTTCGGCGGTGCTTCGCCTGATCCAATCCCGTCAAGCAGGAAGTGGACCGCTGTCGCGCATCGTCCAGGAGGAGATTTGCGATGGGTAAACCTGGTCGGTGAGAAGGGTGCGGAACCGGTCGCGGCGCTCGAAGACCGAAGCCTGATCTAACCAGGAAGAAATGAGCTCGAATCCAACGTGGTAGGTGAAGATATACGCGCGCCAGAGGGGATCGGCAATGAACCTCAGCCGCTGACGTGCCTCCGCTTCGGTCGACAGCGCATAGCGTTGCAGGTAGTGGACGACGTCCTCGGCGTCGCGTCCTTCTTCATGGAGAAGCAGTGACGCATTACCCGGCACCGAGCGCAAAACCCGCTGTGCCGCGCCGATCGCCACTTCGCGCTCGGGATCACCCGAGATTCCGGCTGCCGGATAAACCCGCTCACGCCGAAAACGGACGAGCTCTTCAGGAGAGAAGATGATCGATTCCGCGACTGTAGCTATCCCTTCCGAGATGAGGCACTCCGGCGTGTTGATGAGCTGCAGGGCGTGTTCACCCCATCCCCGCTCCGTGTAGAGGCGTTCCTTGAGCGTGTGCTCGGTGTGGTGACCGGGATATCCCTCATGGGCGAGCAGTTCAGTCAGCCGGTAGGCGTAGATCGGAAGATCGGTATTGAGGTCGACGCGAGAATGCCCATCCCCGAGGTACCAGTTGTAGCCGCTCCACGGCTGGTCCTGGACCATGCGGATCTCAATCGATTCGTCCCTCGGAAGTTCGACAATCTCCTGGGTTCGCTCGCGCAATTCCGGTAGGACGACATCGACCAGTCGTCGCGCGGTCTCAGGGGAGATCGTGTAGTCCCGTCGCCATGCGATCATCCGCTCGGAGATCGGGCCATCACCGGGTAAGAGCGTCTCGAGATCGGCGATGGCGGCGTCGTAGACCGATTCCGGGGTCGCTCGTGGCTCGATATCGAAGAGGAGGCGAACCTCGTCTCGGTAAGGCAGCTGATCCCCCGCAATTCGCCGGGCGGTCGTCAGCATGGCCTCGACCTGCTTGGTTAGATACTCTTTGCGGCTCTCACTCGCGTCTAGCGCCGGGATACCCGACCGCAGTTCGAGCGCGGCCGCGACGAGCTCGCTCGGCGGTGGCGTTGAATCGGGATCGAGGATCGCTCGCTCCTCAGGCGGACCAAGATACGCGTCGATAAAACCAGGTACGTGGCGTTCAATCCCGAATGACAGACGAGCGTATTCACGGCCGAACGCATCGAACGCCGGTTTCTCCGTCACAGGTTCTGACCTCCCCTTTGGTGCGGTGGCATCTGGGCTCCATGTCCCAAGTGTGACGCTCCGTCGCCTGCCCGCAAAGGGACGCCAACATCTGAGGCGAGGAACTGGAGCCCATGCGCGGATTGTCTTCCTCGCTGACAATGCACGGCGAAAAGGGGGCAGCCGAGAGCGTGGAATCTCTAGAGACCCAGAACATCATCTTCATCATCAGCGAAGTGATCGACTTCACGGGCGTCATTATCATCGCGCTTGGCGCCGTCATCGGTGTCGCCCTCTGCGCTCGGGACCTGATCCGCCACGAAGCTGCAGTCAAGGCCTACAGCCACCTCCGGACCTTCCTCGGTCGCTCACTTCTGCTTGGGCTCGAGTTCCTGGTGGCCGGAGACATCATCAAGACGGTCGCCATCGAGCCGACGTTCGACAGTGTGATCGTGCTGGCGATCATCGTTCTCGTGCGGACGGTACTCAGCCTCAGCATCGACGTCGAAATCGATGGCCGCTGGCCCTGGCACGCGGCTCAGTATGTGGGCGTGACTGAGGCGGCGGATGCCGCTGGTTCAGAGACGCCGCTGCATCGGGGAGGGCGCCTGAGACGCTGAGAGGGCGGCCAATTGGCCGCCCTCCCTGAATGCGTGACTTTTCGCGGTTGGACCGCCGCCGCGCCCGGGAACGGCACGCGGTGCCGTACCTAGTACGTCTCGAGGTAGCGATCCCGCTCCCACTGCGAAACGTGCTTGCGGAAGTCGTCCCACTCCGCCTGCTGGGCGCTGGTAAGCCGCTCGAAAACATGGTCGCCGAGCGCCTCTCGAATGAGCGGATCGGCCTTCATCTCCGCTACGGCCTCGCCGAGGGTTGAGGGGAGGGTCGGGATATTCCGCCGCTCCAGATCCTCGTCCGTGAAGTGATAGAGGTTCTCCTCGACCGGTTCCGGCAACGAGAGCTCCCGCTCGATGCCGTCCATTCCCGCCGCCAGCATCACCGCGAAGGCGAGGTACGGATTGCAGGATGGATCCGGGCAGCGCAACTCGACGCGGGTGGCCGCGGTGTGGCCACCCCGGATCGCCGGCACGCGGACCAACGCTGAACGGTTGGTGCGCGCCCAGGAGACGTAGACCGGGGCCTCGTATCCCGGCACCAGGCGCCGGTAGGAGTTGACGAGCGGCGAGAGCACGCCCGACATTCCACGCGCATGCGCGAGGAGACCGGCGATGAAATGCCTGGCCGTTTTCGACAGGCCATAGGCGTCGTCTTCGTCGACGAAGGCGTTGCCCTTCTTGTCGACGAAGCCCAGGCTCGTGTGGACGTGCATGCCGGAGCCGTTGATCCCCTCGATCGGCTTCGGCATGAACGTCGCGTGCAGTCCATGCTGCTGTGCGGTCGCCTTGAGGACCGACTTGAAGGTGGTCGCCCGGTCTGCGGTGACGATCGCGTCGCCGTACTCGAAATCGATCTCGTGTTGGCCGATAGCTACCTCGTGGTGGCTCGCCTCGACGTCGATCCCCATGTCTTCCAGCGCCTTCACCATGTCCTTACGGACGGTGTAGGCAAGGTCGCTGGAGTAGTCGAAATAGCCGGCGCGGTCGTGCGGCAGTGGCGAAATCTCGTCCCCGTTCTTCTCGAACAGAAAGAACTCCAGCTCGGGGCCGGTCTTGAAGGTGTAACCCAACTCAGCCAGTCGCTCGAGCTGGCGCAGCAGGACACCGCGCGGATCACCCGGAAACGGCGTTCCATCCGGGTTATGCACCCAGCAGATGACGCGGGCCGTAGTGTGCTCGCCCCTTGTCCACGGAATCACGGCAAAGGTGGACAGGTCCGGAGTGAGGAACATGTCCGACTCGGCGATCCGAGTGAAGCCGGCTATCGAGGAACCGTCGATCCACTGGCCACCATCGATCACGTGCTCGAAGATGGAAGCGGGAATCGTCACGCTCTTGACGTGGCCCATGACGTCGGTGAACTGTAGGTCGACGAACTCGACGCCTTCCTCCTGGACCCGGTTCAGAACTTCTCGCTTGCTCGGGCTATCCCCAAGAATCTGCTTGTGCAGCTTCGAGCTGCCAATCGGCTCAGCGACCGCCGCTACCATCGGCCAAACCTTCCTTCCACAACTCGATTCGCCCCGGCGCCTGGACCGGGACCCCTCGGGAGATCAGTACCTTCCCGCCATCCGATACAGTTTATAGAGGACAGAGGGCCGCGTCATCGTGCAGCATGAACGGCTTTCAATGGACGATTCGTGCATGATGCACAAAGTTTGAGCGTGCCTTCCGGTGCTTTGACCACGTCCGCTCAATTTCTTCAAGCCGCGAAACCCGCGTGGGGTCCGCTTCGTAAACATGGTAGAGAACATATGCGCGGGCCGACCTTGCTCTATCGGCGCGGTCGGTTCGTGTGGCATTCAGGGAAGGCAGGCTCGCGCGTCGAGCCGGATGGGGGATGAACGAATGAAGCTGGCACGCGCCGGCGCGATTATCACCAGTGTCGCCTTGGGAGTGACGCTCTCCGTGAGCGCCGTCTCCGCGCAAACGGAATCCGCGTCCGCGGAGGACGGGAAGTCCGCGTCCGACGCTCCTGTGGAGACGTCCACGGCGCCAGAGGTGCCGTTGGGGGCGAACCTGACGCCGCCGCTGGGGGCGCTGCCTCCTGGCCCGGCACTCACTTCCGTTTCAGGAACCGGGCAACCAGGAACGTCCAGTGTCTCGATGGCGCCAGGAACGCTTACGGCGGGCACCGCCCGTGAGGGCGCCAACGCGGTCCGCGCTCCCGAAGCTGAACCACCCCCCGCTGCGGCGCCTGTGACGGAAGTCGCTCCCGCACCGGTCTCCGACGCGACAGTGACCGAGACGAGTGAGACTGTGGCGGCCGACACCGCCGTTGCCAGCCCGACGGATCTCGACGCCGACAACTACGCGGATGAGCTGGAGTGGGATCTCGGCCTCGATCCGGATGACGCCGACACCGATGATGATGGCCTCGCCGACGGCGACGAGCTGAACATCTACGGGACATCGCCGACAGTCTTTGATACGGACGGGGACGGCGCCTCCGACGGAGAAGAACTGTTCGGCATTTTCACCAACCCTCTGGTATGGGATGACTTCACTGCCGCGAGCGCCGGCGGCGCGGCGGCACAGGAGACAAGCGAAGCCGCCCAGACCTTCGAGTAGATGTAGGACGAAGTCCTCGGACCCCGCTTCCGTGAGCACGGAAGCGGGGTCTTTTTTTGAGTGCGGAAGGCTCGTCGCCCATGGGACAGAATGCCGTGGTGAACGAGGGAGGCGGGGAGAGGGCATGAAGATTACCGGGGTGCGCGGGTATCCGGTCAAAGTCGGTCACCGCAACCAGTTCATCGTCACCATCGAGACTGACGAGGGGATCACTGGTGTCGGCGAAGGGGGAATCTCTGGCCGCGAGCTGGCGATGCAGGGGATGCTGGAACATTTCAGCGGTTTCCTGATCGGGGAGGATCCGCGCAGAATCGAGCAGCTCTGGCAGACCATGTACCGCGGCGCCTATTTCGAGGGCGGCAAGATCACCGCCGCCACGATCTCGGCAGTCGACATCGCGCTCTGGGACATCCTCGGCAAGTGGCTTGGGGTTCCCGTCTACCAGCTTCTTGGAGGCGCCTTTCGGGAGCGAGTGCAGTGCTTCGCCACACCGGGCGTGCTCAACGGCCCCGCCTGTGTGGAGCAGGCGAGGGCGATGGCCGACATCGGATGGCGATACATGCGATTCGTTCCCGGAATGGCCGGCACTGACGAGGACGACGACCTGACTGATGTTTACGAACCGTTCGAATCGATTGAGCTGGCGGTGCATTGGCTGGCCGAGATTCGCAATGCACTGGGCGCCTCCGTGGAGCTGTCGATCGATTTCCATCACCGGCTGTCGGTCGCCGAGGCCGCGCTCTTCTGCCAGCGCGTCGAGGCGCTCCATCTCCAGTTCGTGGAGGAGCCGATCCGCGCCGAGAACGCGGAGGCGTATCGACAGCTCCGCTGCATGACGCACATACCCTTCGCGATCGGCGAAGAGTTCTCCAGCAAGTGGGCTTTTGCCCCGTTCATCGAGCAGGGGTTGTTGAACTATGCCCGGCTCGACGTCTCGAATGTCGGTGGCCTGACCGAGTCAAAGAAGGTCGCCGGGTGGTGTGAGGCCCACTATATCGACGTGATGCCACACAACCCATTGGGTCCTGTGACGACCGCCGCAACGATCCATCTGGCGGCGGCGCTCCCAAATTTCGCGCAGTTGGAGTATCAACACCGGCTGGCCGAGGCCTATCCGGCTGATCTTTTCCCGGTCATGCCCGCCATCGACGGCGACAGCTTCCCGCTGCCATCGGCGCCCGGACTCGGCGTTGAATTCGACCCTCGTGCCGCGGCTGATCATCCCTTCGAGCTCTGGGAAGCGCCGCATTGGAAAAGGCGCGACGGGAGCTACACCAACTGGTGATTAGCGCCGGGGCCGAGGGGACTATGGGGCGAGTGTGCCGCGTCCCAATGGGCGAACGTAAGTCCCCGCAACTATGCCGTTGTCGTCAGCAACGTCCCACATGAAAACCGCCGTGCATGGCACGACCCCTGCAATATATGACCTGCGGCGGGAACGCGGCCGCGCAGTTCGAGAGGAGTACGTGAAATGGCGCACAAGGAACTTTTCGTCGCCTGGCTGAACGACGCCCACGCCATGGAGCAGGGGATCGCGGAGGTCCTGGAAAGACATGCCGCGGATGCTAAAGACCATCCGCAGATGCACGCCCGGCTGCAACAGCATCTCGATGAGACGCGGCGTCACGCCGATCTCGTTAAGGGTTGCCTGGAGCGCGTGGGCGAGAAACCGTCTGGGATCAAGACCGGGATGGCCTCGGTCATGGGCGCGGTCCAGGGCATGTCCACGAAGATAGCTCAGGATACGCTCATCAAGAACACGCTGCACGACTACGGAACCGAACACTTCGAAATCGCCTGCTACACCTCACTCATGGCCGCTGCCCAAGATCTGGGCGAACAGGAAACAACGTCAGTTTGCCAGCAGATTTTGCGGGAGGAGCAGGCAATGGCTGAATTCCTCTTCCAGCAAATACCTGCGACGACCGTCGAGATGCTCCAGATGGAGCACGCGATGGCAAGTCGGTAAATCGGCTCGTCATGAGGAATACGGACCCGTGCCAAATCCGCCATTTCCAGGCGGACCCTAACGTGGGATGAACAGCCTGGTCGCCTGCTAGGGTATTGACAGATCGGCACGGAGGGTGTACGTTCACTCCATGCCAAATGCGGAGGGGAGCAATTCCCGAAGCACGAGGCGAGCAAACGCCGACGAGGATGGCGCGCAAGCGCTGGACTTGTCGGCGTTTTGCTGTGCATGACCTGCTTCACCCGGGCGACCCGCGGGAAACGGCTAACGTCCCTCGCTCGTTCCACACTCCCGGCGCTAAAGAGTTCGCGAACCGAAGTGCGCGAGAAGTTCAAACTCTTTAAACCCTTTAAACTCTTCGAAGCGCGGCTTCGCCTATCCGCGATGATGGACACCACTCGTCACTCGACGAGAATGCGGAGGTCCGTCGTGATCCATGAGATGAAGCGACCTGACCGGATCACTCGCCGTCAGCTTTTGGTCGCTCCGCTACTGCTCCCGCTCGACTCTATAGCTCGCGAAAACGCGAGTCCGTCTTCGAGCGCGCGTGAGCTTATGGCAAGGGTCGAGCGCGACGAAGGCCTTTTCCCCCCGCTGACCATGGGGATTGCCCGCGTCGTACTGCGGCCGGGTGTGTCCGCACTAGCGGCCACGCCCGACGGCGCGCGCATGATCATGGTCGAGTCGGGCGTGCTCGCCGTCTCGGCGACCTCTCAAGACGACGAGCCGTTCACTGCGGCTGAGCTCGCCATTTCGGCTCCGGCGCCCGACGAGGGTGATGAGCTTTTCGTCCCGGCTGGAACGACTGTGACGTTCGGGTCGATGGGCGTCTCTCAGGTGCGCAACCCAGGTGGTCGCTCGGTCGTTGCGCTCGACGTTGCGGTCTTCGAAGAAGAACCCCGGCCGATCTCGCGGGCGTTCACCACCGACGGCGGAATCAGCTTCCAGCTCCTGGCAAGCGCCAGCGCGGACGCTGCTCCCGGAGGACGAATATCCCTGATTTTGGAGCGAGTGCGCCTGGGGGCGCAGGTTGAGTTACCCCTGGACCTCTCCCGCGGGCTGACGCTGATGTACATCGAGGCCGGGGCTATCGAACTTAGGCCCACGGCGGGAGAAGTATTCGCCGCCCGGGCCGCAGCGTCTACGCCGTATTCGACGCCGGGCTCGTTGCGACCAGTTGCCCCACGAGAAACACGCGGCATCACTGCTGGCGGCATCATCTTCCTCCCTCAGGGAGCGGAGTGTGGCGTCACCAACGGTGGGGAACGATCCGCTGAGCTGCTGACGTTGGCCGTGCGGGAGGTCGCCTGATCAGCCCCTGCGCGGGCGCGATCCGGGAACTTTCGCATTGACAATCGCCGCGGCCCCCTGCTTGAATGACACGACCCACGCGGGTCGGATCGTCCCCAAGATGAAGCGTGCCGCGACGGCAAGGAGGTCACCTCAGGTCAGCAGATGACCGTGAATGGCGCCATTGCCCCCGTCGGTGATGACGGGCCCGCGGCCATGGCGAATCATTTCGTTCGTTGATGAGCGAGAGAGGAAACGCTGATGTCGTTTTACGAGCCAACCCGGAATCCCGTGATTATCAACCGCCGGCGTCTGATGGGCTTCCTGGCGGGAGCCGTGGCTGCTGGTATCGTCACCCGGAGCGAGGCCCTCGCTTATCTCCAGTCCGAGAAGACTGGCGTCACGGCCGAGGAGTGGAACCCCGAAACCATCAACGCCATGGCGGGCACGAAGGAATTTGACACCGCCGCTGAACTGCATGCCCTAGTTCCGGAAACGACCGAAGGTACGGTCCAGTACTGGAACGTCGAACCGAACCAGGCCGAGCCTGAGATCACTCACGAGATGTATCAGGCGTTTCTCGATGCGTTTGCCGACTACTACCCGAACATCACCCTCGACAATCAGGGCGTCAACTACAACGATCTCCTCGACAAAATCCGCACGGCGGCCGCGGGCGGCGCGGCGCCGGATGTGGCCAAGATGCCGATCCTATGGGGCGTCGAGTTTGCGGCCCGGGGTGATCTCTCGGAGGTGACCCTAGAGGAATTCGGCTGGACCACTGAGCAGTTCTGGCCCGGCGCGATCAAGTCGGTGACCTGGGACGGCAAGCTCTATGGGGTGCCGACCAACAACGAGACGATGGCGTTCATCTGGAACAAGCAGATCTTCGCCGATGCCGGGCTCGATCCTGAGACTCCCCCGGCGACGTGGGATGACGTCGTCGCCTACTCCAACCAGATCAAGCAGGAGACCGGCAAGAACGGCTACGGCATGGTCGCCAAGGTCAATGCCGGGAACACCCCGTTCCGTGCCATGCCGGTGATCTGGGCTTATGGCGCCAGCGCACTCGATGAGGCCGTGGACGAGCCGACTTATGAAACCACGATGATCAACAGTCCGGAAGGGATCGCGGCGTTGCAGGTCTTCTAT
Organism: uncultured Chloroflexia bacterium; assembly: GCA_963751075.1. GTDB lineage: Bacteria > Chloroflexota > Chloroflexia > Thermomicrobiales > UBA6265 > JACCXM01. The sequence goes on from CAVVTE010000019.1 coordinate 451,364, forward strand.
GACATGTACGTCCGCGACAAGTCGGTCCCGACGTCCGCGTTGACCAACACCCAGGTCGAGAATACGCCACTCTACTTCTCCGGCGAGATCGCGATGATGATCGCCCACCCGAGCGAATTCCAGGCCATGAAGGATCTCGCCGCCAAGGCCACGGGCGCCGACAAGGAGCGAGCGGACCAGATCGTCGCCAACATGGCCTACGGGCTGATTCCGGAAGGTCCGGCGCGGCGGGCGGTCGTGTTTGGCGGCTCCAACATCCACATCTTTGCTGACGAGGCCCATGGCGCTCCGGTCAACCGCGACGCCGCGCGCGCGCTGGTCGCCGCCCAGACCGGACCGGAATGGTCGCTCAAGCTGAACTGGGCGGGCTCGAACCCGGCAAACCTGGCCGGATTCGAGACCCAGTGGATGAAGCAGCGCCTCGAGGAAATCGCCTTCCTCGAAGTGACGACGGCCATGCTCCCCTACGGCATCCCCTTCCCGGTCGTGCCGGAATCGACCGAGATCATGAACATCATCATCCCGGAGATGCTGCAGAATGCGCTCACCGAGTCGATGACCGTCGAGGAGGCCGCCAACGACGCCGCGGAGCGAATCAACGCTCTGATCGCGTCGCGGTAGCCGCGCATCGCAACTGAAAATCCGGGCGGGTGGGAAGTTCCACCCGCCCGGTATCCCGTTCCGACGTAGGAGCGCTGATCAGCCATGGCGATCGCCGAAGCGCGTGCCGTTCCCCTTGAACGTGAACCTCTCCCGGTGGCGATGCGAGAGTCCCTGGCGCACCGCGTCAGGCGGCACTGGGCGGATTACCTCTATATCCTCCCGTCGCTCCTGGTAATGCTGGTGGTGATCGGCTATCCGCTGGTCTACACCGTCTGGCAGTCGTTTCATGCCACCCCACCCCGCACAGGGGAGTGGGTCTTCAACGGTCTGGAGAACTATCAGACGGTTTTGAGCGATCCCCGTTTCTGGCGGGTCACGTGGCAGACGGTCTACTGGACGATCGGATCGACGTTCTTCGCCTTCGTGCTGGGATTCGGCGCGGCGCTGGCGTTGCATGCGCCATTTCGTGGCCGCGGTGTGATACGGGCCGCACTCCTGATTCCCTGGGTCATCTCAGCCGTTGCCGCCGCATACGTGTGGCGTTGGGTGCTGCATAGCGACTTCGGGCTAGTGAGTGGCAGCTTGATCCAGTGGGGGATCATCGATAGCCCGCTCGTCCTCCTGGATAGCAAATCCCGGGTGATGCCAACCCTCATCGCGGTCAACGTCTGGAAAGAGTTTCCATTCGTCATGGTCATGTTGACGGCCGGGTTGCAGACCGTGCCAGAGGGTTTGCTGCGCGCGGCCCGAATTGACGGGGCGAGCACCTGGAGTCAGTTCTGGCACGTGACCGTGCCCCATCTGAAAGGTGTCATCCTGATCACCACGCTTCTGCTCGTGGTGATCAATCTCAACTCATTCACGCTCGTCTGGCTGATGACCGGAGGCGGGCCGGCCAATGCTTCGCAACTCTGGATCACGGAGATCTACAACGTCGCGTTTCGTTCATTGCAGTACGGGCTGGCGTCGGCGTACTCCGTCATCCTCTTCATCACCATGCTGGCCCTCGGCTACTTCTACGTGAAAGCGCTGACCGCGAATACACCGCGGCACCAGGGATAGGAACGATGTCTGCATCGCGAAGTGGATTCAATCTGCTCAGCCTGGCACGCTGGATATTTCTTGTGATTCTGGTCGCGTATGCCCTCGTGCCTATGCTCTGGATGTTCTCCACGTCGATCAAGTCTGAGTTCGCGGCCACCCAGCAACCACCCAAGTGGATCCCGGACGAACCGACGTTCGAGCAATACTTCACCCTCCTGTCGCCGGCCAATGAAACGGGTCAGCTGTTCCTCGGCTATCTCCGAAATAGTGTCTGGGTATCGACGGCAACAACAGTGCTCGGGATTCTCGTGGCGGTCCCCGCCGCGTATGCGTTCTCGCGATTCAGCTTTCCGGGACGCCAACCCCTCTTCTTCTCGGTGCTGGTGCGGAACATGTTCCCGGTGGTGGTCTTCCTGATCCCGCTGTTCATCTTGATGAAGCGGCTAGGATTGATCGATACCCACCTCTCGCTCATCCTCACCTATCTGACATTCGGTCTCCCGCTTTCGATCTGGTTGCTGAAAGGTTTCTACGACAACATACCGCCGGAGCTGGAACGAGCCGCGCGCATCGACGGGGCGACGCGATTCCAGGCATTCTGGAAGATCGTGATGCCGCTCTCGGCGCCGGGAATCGTGGCGACGGCGATCTATGCCTTTATTCAGGGCTGGAACGAGTATGTCTATGCGCGGACATTCATCAACTCGGAGGATCTGATGACCAGTCCGGTCGGACTGGAGAACTTCTTCTCCGAATATGTCTCCAATTGGCCCGGGTTGATGGCGGCCTCCTTCATCATGAGTGTGCCGGTGGTCGTGCTCTTCCTCGTCTTGCAGCGTCACTTCGTGCGCGCCCTCACCGAAGGCGCGGTCAAGCATTAGCGCCATGGTGGTGCAGTTGGAACGGGCGCACTGCGACGTTTTTCGCCACGCCGGCTGAGTTCCGCGACTGGTTCGAAGTACATCACGCGGTAGCGGCGGAGTTATGGGTCGGTTTTCATAAGAAGGGTTCTCGGCCTTCCGAGCATCACGTGGCCGGAGGCCGTGGATGAAGCGCTCTGCTTCGGCTGGATCGACGGTGTACGTAAATCGATTGATGAAACGAGCTACGTCATTCGATTCACACCCCGGAAAGCCCGTAGTACCTGGAGTGCGGTCAATATCGGGCGCGTGCTGGAGCTCCAAGCCGCGGGCCGGATGCGGCCGGCCGGACTCAAGGCATTTGCCGAGCGGACCGAGGACAGGTCAGGTGTCTATTCCTACGAGCAGGGTGACGGCATCGAGCTCGGCGACGAACTGGAGCTGCCGTTTCGCGCCAATACCGCGGCATGGGAGTTCTTCCAGACTCAGGCCGCCTGGTATCGCAAGGCGGCAATCTGGTGGGTAGTCAGTGCCAAGAGGGAAGAAACCAGACAGAAGCGCCTGGCTGCCCTCATTGATGATTCCGCTTCGGGGCGCACAGTTCCTTCGTTGACGCGTCCGTCGGCCCGTACGCCGAACACGTAGCAAAGGGAAAAACAGGATGGCCGGTGTAACCCTGCGCGAGGTAGTGAAGACTTACGGCGATGTCGTCGCCGTCGACCGCGTCTCGCTCGAGGTCGACGATGGGGAGTTCGTCGCTCTGGTCGGCCCGTCCGGCTGCGGTAAGACGACGACCCTCAATCTCGTCGCGGGGCTCATCGATATCACCGGTGGGGAGATCCTGCTTGGCGACCGGCCGATCAACAACCTCGATCCCAAAGACCGTGACCTGGCGATGGTCTTCCAGAACTACGCGCTCTACCCCAACAAGACCGTCTTCGAGAATCTCGCCTTTCCACTGCGAATGCGCAAGGTCGCCAAGTCGGAGCTCGACGCGCAAGTGAAGCGGACCGCAAACGTCCTCAGCATCGACCACCTGCTCGACCGTCACCCACGGCAACTCTCCGGCGGTCAACAGCAGCGCGTGGCTCTCGGCCGGGCGCTGGTCCGCAACCCGAAGGCGTTCCTGATGGATGAGCCGCTCTCCAACCTGGACGCCAAACTGCGGGTCCAGATGCGCGCCGAGCTCAAGCGGTTCCACTTGGAGCTGAACGCGACGGTGATCTACGTCACGCACGACCAACTCGAGGCGGTGACGATGGCCGACCGTATTGCCGTCATGCACCTTGGCGTGCTGCAGCAGTACGCGACACCTGATGAGATCTACAACCGGCCTCTCAATACCTTCGTCGCCGGCTTCATTGGCAGTCCCGCCATGAACCTAATGCGCGGGCGGGTGACAACGGAGGACGACAAGGTGGCGATCGCCGGAGACGGCGGGTGGCTCCTGCCATTGGCGGACCGGCCCGGTCGCCGCGCGCTGTCCAGCAGTACGGGTCAGGTCATAGTTGGTGTGCGGCATGGGCATATCCAGCTCTCCCTGGAACCAAGGGCCGGATGGATGGAAGGCCGCATCTACACTGTCGAGCCTACGGGCGATCTCACGTACGTCCATCTCAAACTTGGTGATCACCTGTTGGTTGCCAGCAACCATGCCGATTTCCGAGCTGCTCCGGACGCGCCCATCTGGGTCATGTTCGACCAGGACCATCTCCATCTATTCGATGCCGATACCGAGCAACTACTCGAAGACGCCGGGATGCCACTGCGAGTGAGCGCTCGCCGCGAAGCGGCTGCCGTGTAGCGGGCTTTCGCCTTTTGACTATGAGTCTGTGCTTCCGGGAGCGCTGCTTCCTTTGTCCGTGGCGGCGTAGCCATGCCAGTTAGCCGGTAGCCAGATATCTGACAGCCGATATCCAGTTGGGGAAATCATGCGGATCACGCGGGTCAGTACGGCAGTCGTGGAGGGTAACTTTCCCTGGGTGCTGGTGAAAATCGAGACCGACGAGGGTGTCACCGGGCTCGGTGAGGCGTATTGGGGCGTCGGTGTGGCCGAGCTCGTGCACAGGGCGGCCCCCGTAATTATCGGCGAGAACCCGCACAACATCGGCAAGCTCTGCGACATGATGATCCGCTGCCTCTCCGGCGAGGGCTCGCTCGCTGGTGCCACCGTGACCGCCATCAGTGGTATTGAGATTGCGCTCTGGGACCTCGTCGGTCGGGCATTGAACACGCCCATTTACAATCTGTTTGGAGGCCGCTACCGGGATCGTATTCGGGTCTATGCGGATTGCCACGCGGGCGCCACTCCTGAACCGGCCGCCTACGCCGAGAGGGCGCGGGAGGTTGCCGCCGCTGGCTTCACCGCCATCAAGTTCGACCTCGACACGGGCAACCCCTTTACCGCCGACATCTCCGAGGATCTTCACCCGCTCCGCCAGTGGTACGAGCCGTTCAACCGCACGATCGGCACAGCGGAGCGGCGCTGGATGGTCTCGGTCGTCGAAGCTGTCCGCGATGCGGTCGGACCGGACATTCTGGTGGCAATGGACTGTCACTGGAAGTTCGCCGTCAATGCCGTGCTGAAACTGGCCTGGGATCTGGAGCCGTACGATCTGCTCTGGCTGGAGGACCCGGTGCCGCCTGAAAACATCGATGCCCAGGCCAAGGTGACCGCCAACACGAGGACCCCAATCTGCACCGGGGAGAATCTGTATCGCAAACATGGCTATCGGGAGCTCATCGAGAAGCAGGCGGCGGACATCGTCGCACCAGACATCCCGAAGATGGGTGGGCTGATGGAAGCGCGCAAGGTGGCCGACATGGCGGACACCTATTACATCAACGTCGCCCCACACAACGTCTCCAGTCCGATCGGCACCGTGGCCGCGGCCCACGTCTGCGCCTCGATTCCAAATTTTCTGGTCATCGAGTTCCACGCGCACGACGTGCCGTGGTGGGGAGACCTGGTCGACGGCGAGCCGCCGATCCGCGATGGCTACATTCTGCTCGGCGATGGTCCCGGGCACGGCATGACGCTCAATAGAGGACGTCGCGCGGGCGCACCTCAAGCCAGGAACGTCATTTTTCGGCGATACGCCGTAACAGCAGGATCCTAACGACGCGGATTTGCCTCGACGCCCTGCTCTTCGCACCAGGCGAGGTAGTCCGCTTCGATCTCCTCAGCCCAGGTGGAGACGTCGATCTGGCCGGAGGTGTAGATGCCATCGGCGATGCGGCTCTTCCCGAAGACGTCCCGCTGTCGCACATCTTCTGACCTGGTGACGACGGCTTCGGCGAGGTGCGGCGGCACGAACGTGACTCCCTCCCTCGCGCCGAGAACCACGTCGCCTGGCATCACCGTGGCGTTGCCGATGCGGATGGGACCGTTCACCTCGGCCAGGGTCACGTCCAGAATGGCTGAGGGATGGACGCCCCGGCAGAAGACATTGAAATCGGGGAGCTGATAGACCCTCTCCAGGTCGCGGATACCCCCGTCAACGACGAGCCCGGTTCCCGCGCGAGCTGCGATCGCGGTGCCGAGATTGTCGCCGATGAACGTGCCATCCTCGATCTTGCCGAAGAGATCGACAACCAGCACGTCGCCGGGAACCAGGGTATCGATGACCCAGGTATTCTGGCCGCCGCTGCGACCTTCCGCCGCGCCGACGCCCTCGACGACCTCCTGCAAATCCGGTCGCAACGGCACCATGCGCACGGTGACCGCCCGGCCGACAAGGACGCGATCGGGGTGTAGATTGACCCAATCGCCCTCGAATTGGAAGTGGTAATCGTGCCCGCGTTCGACCACCCCCCACGCTTCATCGTTCGTGACGTGTCGCATGCGCTCCAGGATTTCGTCGGGGACGCGTGGCCGGCCATCATCGAATCGCTCGCTCGTGTAGAGCGGAGTGAGGGCGGCGACGCGTTCAGGATTATTGAAGATCACTGGAGACCCCCTTCGGACGTTACGTCATTTCGCGCCTAATCGGCTGTTATTGGGACAACGCACTCCTCATGCCTTGCGGAATCACGCGATATACCTCAGCCGGTTCCCCATGCGCTGCTCCAAGTCAAATTCCGCCGCCATTGCCGTTCCTCGAGCACAGGGAAGTTGACCATATGCGGATCGGGCTGAACCTCGCCAACGACGATGCGCCCGCCCGGCCGCAAGACGTGCTGAAGCTCGCGCAGTGTCGCGTCTTTGTCGGGTACTTCTCCCAGCGTCGCAACGAGGTAGGCACCGTCGAATATCGCATCGGGATAGGGTAATGCCTGCGCGTCTCCCTGAGTTGGGACGATATTCACGCTCCCCTATTCGGTGCCCCGTTGCACCGTCGCATCGAGCATCTGCTGCTTGAGGTCGAGGATGTCAAGGTGGCCACCGGACATGATCGCGTTCGCTACGTCGAGCGTGTAGTAGCCAGTTCCGGCCCCGATCTCGAGAACAGCGGCGGTGACCATCCGCGATACTGTGCCGTTACGTTTCGATCAGGACGTCACCGTCGGCAAAGCGGGCGACCGCGTCTGCATCGAGCCGAATGCCCAACCCGGGACTATCAGGAATGGCAAGCATTCCATCGTCGTCGAGACGCCACGGCTCGGAAACGATCTCGTCGACGTATGGCGAGCCGTCAATGTATTCCACGAGGTCAGTGTCCGGAAACGCCGATGCCAGGTGCAGGTCCGCCGCCAAACCAACGGCCGTGTTCCAGCCGTGGGGGATGAAGCGTGCGCCGTGCTCCTGTGCCATCCAACCGATCCGCCGCTCCTCAGAAATGCCGCCTACTTTCGTGACGTCTGGCTGCACGACGTCGAACGCGCCCGCCTGCAACCAGGGCGTGAATGCTTGCCGCCGGGTCAGCACCTCGCCGCCAGCGATGGGCAACCGCGCCTGCCGGCGCAGAATCACGAAATCTTCGAGCGCATCAGGTTTCAAGGGCTCTTCGAACCAGGCCACGTTATACGAGGCGAGCATCTCCGCCGTTCGCAACGCCCACTTCAGCCCGTTCGGCCAGTAGGCGTCGCTGCCACCGGCGTCGACCATGAGCATCGCTTCGGGACCAACGGCTTCGCGTGCGGCACGCACGATTCGCTCGTCAAGATGATGGTTTTCACGGCCAAATGGACCCCAACCGATCTTGAATGCCCGAAAGCCCCGCGCCGCGATTTGTTGAAGGTGCTCCGCAAGGGGCTCCGGCTGATCCATCAGGAGGGACGCGTATGGCCGCACGCGCTCTCGATAGCGGCCCCCCAGGAGACGGCCTACGGGTTGGCCGGTCGCTTGTCCGAGAATGTCCCAGAGGGCAATATCGATTCCGCTGATCGTGTGGGTAAGGCTCCCGCCGCGGCCCAGCCAGAAGGTGTGTTGGTGTAGCTTCTCGCTGACTCGCTCCGGTTCCAGGGCGTTCTCACCCCGGTACAAAGGTTCCATAACCGCGAGAGCCGCGCGCACGAGGCCGGCGTTGGTGAAGACGCTGCCGAGTCCAGTAATACCCTCGTCGCTGCGAACGATCACTAGCGTGTGAACGCTATCCTCCGGTCGGAGCTCGTTGCTCCAGCCCCCCTCCGGTGTCGCGCCGGTGAGACCGACGGCCTGGATATCACGGATACGCATGGTGCCTCCGCTCGAGAATGGAACGCGGTCCCATCGCATGCATCTCACCGCGGACGCTACTGTTTCGCTGCTGAACCACAACGTCCTCCCCCGCTACTCGCGCTACTATAGCGGCGGTCCGCGGGGATCCCGCTCGTCATCGTGCACCGGGGGAAAGAGGTTATGAAACCACGTTCGGCTCTCGCTCAAGCGCTGCCGCGCTCAGGTATCCGCGAGGTCATGGATCTCGCCCGGCAGATGGACGACGTCATCGTTCTCGTCGTCGGCGAACCGAGCTTCAATACCCCCGCTCACATTATTGACGCAGCGGCCAAGGCGGCTCATGAGGGAACGACCAAGTACACGCCGAACGCGGGACTGCCCGGTATCCGCTCCGCGGTCGCCGAACGGTACACGCGAAAGTTCGACCGGCCCGTGAAATCGGACGAAGTACTGGTCACAGCGGGAGCAGTCAACGCCCTGGCGGCGATTGTTGCCGCCATCGCCGAAGAAGACGACGAGATCCTCATCCCTGATCCGGGCTGGCCAAACTATGTCTCGATGATCGAGTTGGCGAGGACAGTTCCGGTGAGATATCCGCTCCCTCTCGAAAACGGGTACTTACCGGACATTACCGAGATCGAGGCGCGGATCACGCCGCGCACGAAAGCGATCATCATCAACAATCCGTCGAACCCGACCGGAGCAGTCTTTCCCGAAGCGACGGTGCGAGCGTTGGTAGACCTGGCGAAGAACCACGATCTCTGGCTCATCTCGGACGAGGTCTACGAGGATCTCGTTTTTGAGGGTGAGCACGTGCCGGCGGCGCGGTTCGACCCGGAGCGAGTCATCACTGTCTCCGGTGTTTCCAAGAGCTACGCGATGACCGGCTGGCGCATTGGCTGGGCTATTACAAACCCTGAGCTGGTCGCTCTTTGCGGCAAGATCCAGGAGGCGCTCGTCTCCTGCCCGCCGGCTGTCTCCCAAGCGGGCGCCGAGGCGGCGGTGCGCGGGCCCCAAGACGCGGTCGAGGAGATGCGGGTCGCGTATCAACGCCGGAGGGACCTGGTGCGCGAGATTCTGGAACCAGTGGGGCTGCTGCCGACGATCCCCGCTGGGGCCTTCTACGCCATGGTCGACCTGCGCGGGGCCGGCATCGCCAGCCGCGATCTGTCGCGGCTGCTTCTGGAGGAGGAGCGGGTGGCGGTGGCGCCGGGATCGACGTTCGGCGACGTGGCTGAGGGCATGATCCGCATCTCCCTGGCAACAGCGGATGACGATCTGGCCGAGGGGTGCCGGCGCATCGTCCGCTTCGCGGAGCGGCATGATGCGCTGCCGATGGCTGAGGCGGTAGCGGCGGGGAACATGGCGTAAAACAACGAGAAGTTGGATTGAGGCGGGCGGAAACGAGCGAAAGGGAGAGGACGAGGGATGATTCTGCTCACATTCCGGGAGGGCGCCGATCTGCGGCTTGGTGTGCGGACTGACCGCGGCGTAATCGACGTGACGGCAGCGCAGGCGGAGCTTGGAGGCGAAGCTGGTGTACCAGGCTCGGTTGAGGCTCTCATCGCCGGCGGAGATGCCGCGCGTACGGCGCTCGGCGAACTCATCACCCGGGCCGAAGCAGCCGATGCCGCCGGCACATCGTGGTTGAAGGAAGAGAGCGCGTTGACTCTCGGACCGTCGGTACCACATCCTGGCAAGATCGTCTGCGTTGGTCTGAACTACCGGAAGCATGCCGAGGAAACGGGCGCGGCGATTCCCACCTCGCCGGTGCTCTTCTCGAAGTTCCTGAACACCGTCGCGGCGCCGGACGAAGATGTGCCGCTGACTGGAGCGGCCGAGCAGTACGACTACGAAGTCGAGTTGGCCGTCGTCATGGGCGCGAGTGCAAAGGACGTCTCAGAAGGCGATGCCCTGAGCAGAGTCTTCGGGTACTCAACCGCGAATGACCTCAGCGCACGCGACTTGCAAACGCGAACCAGCCAGTGGCTGCTGGGCAAGACGATGGACAAGTTCATGCCGATCGGACCGTATCTGGTCACCGCGGACGAGGTGCCGGATCCCCAGTCGCTCGCCATTCGCACCTGGCTGAATGGCGAGTTGCGGCAAAACTCGAACACCGACGACATGATCTTCCCGGTCGCGGAGATCGTCTCCTACATCAGCCGTCACTTCACACTCGAGCCGGGTGACGTGATCATCACGGGCACGCCCGAGGGGGTCATTCTGGGAATGGCCGAGAAGCGGTGGATGGTTCCCGGTGATGTGGTCGAGGTCGAGGTCGAGGGACTCGGCAAGCTGCGCAATCGTTTGGTTGCGGGCTGAGGAATCACTCGTCAGCCGTCATCGCCATCGTCGCTTCCCCGATCACGCTGGGATCAAGCATCGCCGGGAGTGATAGGTCTCACCCTCGCTCCCGGCACTTCCAGCGCGGCGTCTGCCAGCAGGACGTAGGGCGGCGCACTGAAATTCCCGCTGGGGCTCAGGTTGGCGACCGCGATCTCGTTTCGGCCTCGGCGGAGCAGTTGCGCGGGAATCGTCACCTCGACCTCGGTCCACGCCGCGTTTTCGCCATTGCCGATGCCGTCCCAGTTCAGGAATGGGCTGGGACCGCTGAAAACCTGTTGCTCATTCACCTCGATGACAATCGGGTTCAACGCATCTAGTTCATCGTCCAGTCCCGTGAGGGTCAGGGTCGCGGGTCCGCTTGGCTCGGTGTCGAGCCTGAAGCGGATCGTCGCTCTTGGATTCTGACTCGCGGAGCCGTAGATCGCCGCCCACGGCTGACCGTAGAACTGATCGTCCCCGCGATAGAACGCGCCACCCCAGTCAGCGGCAGTGAACGCTGCGCCAGAGGGAAGGCACGATGGGAACCAGCGTCGGCGTTGTCGGGGCCGTTGAGGCCCCAACGGCTTGCCCCGAAATCTCGAGGCTCGCGTCAGCAAGCAAGACATAGGGCGGCGCATTGAAACTGGCTACTGGCGTGAGATTGGCAAACGCGATCTCGTTCGGTCCCGCGCGCAGGAGGCCACTGGGAATCGTAAAGGGCACGGTCGTCCAGGCGGCATTGGCCCCCGTTCCCACACCATCCCAATTCAGGTACGGGCTTGGTCCAGAGAAGACGGACTCGCCGTTGACCTCCAGGGAAATTGGGTTCAGGTCTGCCCATTCATCATCCAAACCGGTGATGCTGATGGTCGCCGCTCGACCCGGTGTCGCGTCCAGGGTGAAGGTGAGCGCCGCTCGTGGAAACTCGCTCAGGGCTCCGTAGACTGCAACCCACGGGCGGCCGTATGCCAGGCTATCCCCGCGGTAATAGCCGCCAACCCAGTCTTCCGCACTGAAGTTGATGAGGAGGTCCTGGGCCGGCGCCAAGGTCGGAACGGCGGGTACCGGCGTTGGGCTTGGCGTTGCCGTTGGCAACGGCGTCGAGGTGGGAGCAGGTGTTGCCGTCGGTAATGGGGTGGCAGTTGGAGTCGGCGGCACGGTAGGCAATGGCGTGGCAGTGGGTGGCGCGGTCGGTAATGGCGTGGCAGTGGGTGGCGCGGTCGGTAAGGGAGCGGCGGTCGGGGTCGATGTCGCACTCGTTGGCGCCATGGTCTCGACGATTATGACCGGGGCGGTCGCGGTGGGCAGTGCTGCCCTTTCTGGCACCGAGGTGGCTGTCGGCAGCGCGGCCCTGTTCGGCACCGACGTTGCGGTCGGAGGAGCGCCTGGAGTCGCCGTCGGTTTGATGAGGATCACCCTCGGCGTCGGGGTCGCTGTCGCGGATGCTTGCCGGGCGAGCGCGAGCGAGTCCGGTGCCGGGACGCGCTGGTTCGAGCCCCAAATTGACGCCTTGCTTTCGGCCGTACGCGCAACCCCAACGCCGAGGCTGATGACGAGCAATACCAGGACAATTCCAGTGGTGGCTACACGCCGGTGCATGTTCGTCTTCACAACGCCGGACACGCCCTCACAATCCTGGCAATCAAGGAACCGGTAAAGAAGCGATCGGCCCCATATTTAATCCCCGATTGCCACAGTCTTGCCACTCACTCAGGGAGCAGTGAAGATCTCGAGTTGAGTCGCACTTCCCGGCAGCGTTTGCACCTGGGCCATGATCAGCACCGGATCACCGACGCGCTCGACGAGCTCCATGGTGTAGATACCGGGGAGAACCCAGACGTAGTCACCCTGTTCGAAAGGCGCCTGCCAGATCACGGTTCCGGCGAGATCCTTAACGATGTAAATCTCGCCGGCCCCTTGCGGGAACTTCAGGAGTGAACCTCGCACCCAGGTGGTGCGTCCTGCCTCGATATTGACTCGAATCGTGATCTCGCCTCCAGTCGCATATGTCCACGATACGTCATAGAAGCCAACGGTTAGCTCGACCCGGTTGTCATTCGTCAGGGTGACGGCGTCGCGGGGATCCTGGTCGCCGGTGGCCACAAACGTGATTGTGGCCCTCGGGAAGAGCCCACCGATCTCCTCGATCTCGAGAAAGCCGTTCTGGACGACGACCTGAATCTCCTCCAGCACCGAGAAGAGGGCGTCGCTCAGTTCGCGAGCGCTGGCGGCACGAAGGTTGAGCCCGCCTCCGCGCTCAGCGATGCAATTGACGAGGCGCGCTTGCTCTTCGGTCAGTGCAAATCCCACAACGTGCGTCGTCAGATTTGCGTCGCCCGTGCGAAGTGACTCCGCGACCGCGCACGGATCGCCACCGCAGGTCTCCTCGCCGTCAGTGACAAGCAGGATATGGTTCGCCACCCCTTCCCCCGGCTGAAAATCGCCGCCAGCGCGCTGCAGGGAGAGTGCGATCGGGGTCCAGCCTATTGGCTGCGCAGCCGCGACCTGATCGCGGAGGGCCGGCTTGTTGACACCCTGGATCGGGACGACGAGGTCCGAGGACTGGCAGCTCACGTCACGGCCGGCGTCGGTGTTGTCGCCCAGGTGCCCATAAATGCGGAACCCGACGTTGACACCCTCCCGCTCGGGGAGTGCGTCGATGACGTCGTTCATCACGCGTTTAGCGGCTTGCATGCGCGTCTCGCCGCCGCCGATGTCGCGGGCCATCGAACCGGAGAGGTCGAGGATGAGCTCGAGATTGACCACGCGAACCGCTTGATCGTCTTGTTTCGCCGGAGCCGCGGCGGCTGGGGGTGGATTGAGAAGACTCAAAACGCCGCTACTAGTTGCGACGAGTGTCAGAACGAGCAGCAGGATGAACTCACGGTGCACCCGGCCCAGAGCGCGCGTCAGCGAACGCATCATCTCACCCCCTCGAGTTCGAGTTTCGGACACGCTGTCGGCAGAGATGCCGAGGCCTGACGGTCAGCTCCGGCGGCCGTGAGGTTACGCCGCCGCATGGAACGTGCCAACTTCATCAAAGAGCGATTGCGGAACCTGCGACCAAGTTGGTGGCCTAGTTCGTGCGCGTAGGACTATCTCGCGGTGACGCCGCATAGTTGAGGCGTGCTTCGCGGGGGCACGAACAATGGACATGACAGGCAATTCGAGCATGAGCCGTGGGGGAGATGCGCCGATGACCAGGCACAACCGGACGCTCAGACTCGTTGCATTTCTGGCGCTCCTGGTTGGGCTCTTTTTGTCGTTGCTCGGACCCGGCATCCGGGTCCAGGCGCAGGACGACGCCCAGCCGGCGGAACCGCCCCCGGACCTCCCCCTCGAGATCACCCTCAACGACCTGTTTTACCTCTTTGACCGCCAGATACCGATTGCGACCGAGGGACTGGTGGAGGTGGGGCGACAGGATGATCTGATCGTCTACGCCGAGACGGCCGAAGATCCCTACGATCGCATCTTTGTCTCCTCTCCCGCACAACAGCAAACCCTGGCCCGCTATCTCGCGGAACTTCCTGTTGGCCCAGATGGAACAGCATCCGCGGCGAATGCCTGTCTTGCGCAACCGCCTGAGTTTGGTGATCTGGAGAGTGGCGCTGGGATCTACGCGTTTGCCGGACCGGAAGCGGACATCCCTCTTGACGGTCTGGCCTCGATCGCCACGACTGCTGAGGGATACACGGTCTATGCCGACCCGACTCAGCAACCGCCTGTCGATCTCCTCATGGATACCGGCGCCGGTGTGGTGCGCTTTGTCTTGCTCGACGACCAGGAGCGCCCTTCGGTCCTTGGCGAGACGTTCCAGTTTCAAGGCGTCTTCTACGTGTTCGAGGGAGACGTGGCAGGAACGGTCGATCCCGCCACGCTAGCCCCGATCGGCTGTGCCGGTCCATTCCCTCTCGCGTCGCCTCTCGATCAGGTCGAGGCGGGAACGGTTGAACAACTTTACGCGACGGTAGGTGAGCGCCTTCTGGCGTATCGCGCCGAAGTTGATGCGACGGCTGGAACGCCTGATCCCGCGCAACCATTGGAGGCGGAGGCCACGATCGCCGAAGGGACGACCCCCGAGGCCGGCACTGTTGAAACGGAAACACCCGCGACTGCGGACGATCTGGCCGCAACTGAGACCACCACGGAGACCGGCCAGGCCCTCGAGACAGCTACGCCTGCGCTTGAAGAGGCGACGGTCGTTGCGGAAGAAGGCGCACTTCCACTCGAGGTCGTCCTGGATGAAGCGCGCTTTGGTCTCGACCGTCAGCTACCGATCGACCCAGTAGCGCAGGGATTCGACCAGGTCGGTGAAGACGACGGTCTGGAACTCTTCGCCGTCCCCGGTGCGTCACCGTTCGACCGCGTCTATGGCACTGCCGATGTGACGACGGCGCGCTCCGGACGCTACCTCGCGGAGCAATCGATCGGTCCCGACGGGGTTCCATCGCCCACGGCGCCCTGTCTTGCCGACACGGCCAACTTCAGTGTGCTGGATGTCGGCGATGCCCAGTACGTCTATGCTGGGCCTGAGCTCGACCTGACGACCGATCAGTTGCAGCCGGTGCTTCAGACCGGCGAAGGTGCACCAGTATTCGCCGAGACGCCGGCGGAGCCGTTCCCCGAGCTGTTTTTCGAGGAGGGTGACACACTCAATCGATTCGTCTTGCTCGATGATCGCGGCGTACCTGCCACGATCGGAGAATCGATCGTCTTCGCTGGCCAAACCTTTACGTTCGACCGGGATGCGACCGGAGAGGTCGAGCCAGACGCCCTGTCACGAGTCGGGTGCGTCGGTCCATTCTCGGCGCGTGCCGGCCAGGACACCGGCGCCGACCAGCTAAACCAACTCTTCATCGTGCTCAACGATGAGACGCCACGAGTTCTCGCGTTCACTGCCGTGGGAACTGCCGTCGAGACTACCCCCGAGCCAGCGCTGCCGACTGTGGCGCCTGCAGAGCAACCGACGGAGACGCCGGTTCCTCCGACGGAGACACCGATACCGCCCACGGAAACTCCGGTTCCTCCCACGGAGACGCCTGTCCCGACGCAGACCCCATCTCCTACCGAAACGCCTGCCCCAACGGAGACCCCGGTTCCCCCAACAGAGACACCGATCCCTCCGACGGAGACGCCGATTCCACCAACCGCCACGCCCGTTCCCCCAACGAGCACGCCGGTTCCGCCAACCGCAACTCTTGAACTGGCGGTGGAAACTCCCACCCCAACGATTGAGACACCGTCTCCCACAGTGGCGGCGGTCGCGGCGACGCCGGCCACAGTGGTGGCGACAGTGGTGGCGCTAGAGGCGACGCCGGCCGCCGAAGATACTCCTGCCCCTCCCGCGAGCCCCGCGGCGCCACTTAATGACGTGGTACCGACCCCGCTTGCCCTGCCGACGGCGGCGCCGGCGACAACGCCGATCTCAGACATCCCGGTCGACGCTCCCCCGCCGATCCCGGCTGAACTACCGCAGGAAATCGAGGTCCAGGGAATTCGCTACTCATTCGACCTCGAGGTCGACCTGGATCCGGGGACACTGGTCCAGATCGACGTCGTGCAGACTCCGGGAACGACGCTCAACATTTTCGCGTCAACCGACGATCAGCTTGACGGTGCAAGCGCGGCATATCTGTACCAGGCCCCGGTTGGACCGTTCGGTCGTGTCTACGCGGTCTCGGTCACGACCGGAGTCGTCGCTCGTTACATCTCCCAAGTGACGATCACGGCAACGGGAACAGCTGAGGTCACTTCCCCTTGTTCGGCGGAAGCAAACGCGCAGACGTTCTCCACAACGTTCGAAAACCAGCGCTACACCTACACCTTCGCCAGTATTGAAACCACGATTGCCGTCGAGGAACTGCGCACGACGACTGTGACCGCGCTTGGGAGCATCCCGCTCACCGAGGACGGCCGGGAGATTCTGGTCCGGGCCGGGGGGTATCCCGGTCTTGCGGAAGTCTTCGTTGTCAGCGGCGATCAACTGGAGCGCTACATTGTGCTCAACGAGGTCGGACTGCCGGTCACGTTCAACAATCTGATCTTCGCGGAAACACGGTTTCGCTACGAAGCGCAGCTCAGCGTGACAATGACTGAGCCCCAGTTCCGGCGCATCGGCTGCTCTGGCCCATTCCCGCTCTATGCGCCGATCGAGCAGGCAGAAGCTCTCGTCCCCCTGACGACCACCTTCACCGTCATCGACACACGCGTTTATCAGTTCATCGCTACGGAGATCGTGATCGCGCCAAGCGGCCAGGTTCCTCCACCGCCGGTGGTGGTCCCGCCACCACCGGGCTTCGTCCAGATCACGCTCCAGACGACCGTCATCGTCGCTCCAACACCGACACCTCTGCCGAATGTGCGCATTGTGCCGCTGGAGCCGCAACCGGGCGCTACAGCATCACCAACTCCACCGAGCGGCCTAGTCGCGGAATCTCCGCTCCGCGCAAGAGGCTGCCAGGGTGATCCCGGCGAGATTGACGCCAATGGACTGCCGGAACGGCTGCCCGCGCGCATTCAGCTGTCGGGCATCGCATACAGCTTTGCCGCCCAGGAGGAAATCACCAACGACGTCAGGCTGAGACGGATCGGCTGTGTGGGGCCGTTCGAAGCGGCGCAGGCCCAGGGAACGGGTGACGGTCGGGTCGTCTATCTCCGTCTGGGCCGAACAGCGCAGACGGTCTACCGCTACGAAGCCACTTCCTCCTTCGCCGTCGACTTCACGCTCGCGGGCGACGCGCGGGTGATCACCGCCGGAGATCAGCGCTATGTGCTAGGAGAGACGTGGCAGCGATCGATCTACAGCAGCGTAACGTCGATCGTCTTTGCCCAGGATCCAGATGCCCCCGATCCGGAGCGGGTCTTCGCGGTGCCGGTGGATGGCGATGTCATCGCCGAGTATGTCCCCGAGGGGGGAGATGTGGTCGAGGCATCCGCAGAACTGCAAGCACGTGCTGAAGAGATGGAGATCAATCCCGATCTGGTGCTGGCAGGCGGCCGCCGCTACCTCCTAGTCAATCTCTGGTCGCCAGTTGGGACCACGACGAATGGTTGGGTGACGCTCTACTCGACCGTTGGTGAGGGCATTGCGGATACCTTGCTCGCCACCGACCCGAGATCGCTCGATCTGTTTGTCTATCGCCGCTCGGGTGCGGCTACTGGGTAACCCGGGGTGTCGGTCGTGGAGCTGTCGAATTCGCGTCGGGTTAGAACATGGCGTTGAGGAGTAGGGTCAGCACGACGGATGCGACGAGCGAGGCGATGAGGCAGCCGGGAGAGCACCCCCAGACCTGGATACGCCTGTTGCCGAACGTGCCCGGGCCGAACATCGGACTGAGCCGGCCGCCCTCGAACGCCGATGGCCGACGTGGGACCCCCTCTTCGTCCTCGAATACCGCGGGATGAGGGGTGATGCTGACCGGATCCTCGGGCGGTGTCTGACGAGGAAAAATCCGCGTGGGGTTCCCCAACCTTCCGGACTCACCTGTTTCCGGTTGAGGGCTCAGCCTATTACCGTTTTCCTGGGCGCCGTCTGGTCCACGCTCCATGATTAAGTAGTCCCTGTCTACGTGCAGCGGCCTCAGGACGCCTGTATCTCCGTGACCGCGTTGCTCCTCACTGGAGGGCGACAAACTCCTCGCCCGTGGCTCCCGATCCGCTGTAGTGCAAGCTCCGTACCAGTCCGCAATTGGACGACAGTCCGTTTATCGGCACCAATTGGGGTGAGTCAAGGTGCATGAGGTTTCTCTGGCTAAAAACGTGCTACTCCGATGCGACGGCGATAGACCGGTGCTTCGAAACGCAAAGAGTTTCATGTGGCGTTCGGATGGACGCCACGAAGGTGGTGAGCAAAGACTCGCGTGGAGGGAGACTGATCATGGAGAGTCAGAGAGGTCCGAGGCAGAGTAGCGATCTCGAGCGGGAGATGAGGGAGGCGGAGGAAGCTCAGGCTGAGGCTGAGGCCGCTATGCAACGTGCCGCGACAGCTCGGGCAGAAGCGGCTGCGGCCCAGCAGCGAGCAAGAGAGGAGCAGGAGGCGCGGCGCCGGGAATGGGCGCAGGCTATCGTCGATGCCTATGACAGCGACCTGGTCGCGGCCGAGAATGCCATTCGTGATGCCAGCGACCGGTTTGCCGAGACCGCGGTGCGGGATCTCGCCGCCGCCGGTGCTGCCTACCTGGAGTGGGCCGAGGCAGGTCTTCGTCACTACACCTTGCAGGTCCGCGTTGCCAGCGTCGCGCCGACGCTCGGTCTCGAGGCGACACCGGGCGAGCGGCTAAGTCCACCCCCCTTCTCCGAGGCACTGGACGCTGCCATGGACCTTCACATTGCGGCCCTTTCCGGCCGGATTCGCGATGAGGCGGCAGAGGAGATTCGCTCCAGACTCGGCGGCAGCTTTGAACCTGAAACGAGTTTGTCATCCACCTGAGGACAATTGAACGAAGAGAGTTGACTGAGCAGACGATGCCTTTCCGCGTCAGCGGAAAGGCATCGTCATGTCATGGACTACGTTGGCGTTGCCTCGGCTGACCCGTTCTTCACGTACGTTTCGAACCAAGCCACGGTGTCGTTCCAGGCTTCGAGCGCCTGCTCTTCGTTCCAGCGTGGGCTGGTGTCGTTGTGGAAGGCGTGCTGCGTGTCCGGGTAGACCTCGATTTCGAAGGTCACTCCGGCTTCTTCCAGCGCCGCGATCAGCTCTTCGCGACCTTCATTGGCGAAGTCCTCCGGGTCGTCCGAGTAGACGCCGAAGACCGCCGCGCGAATGTTGGGGACTTCCTCCAACGGCGGAGGCGGGCCATAATACGGCGCCGCGGCTTTCAACTCTGGCATCTGGGTCGCGACGCGCCAGGTGATGCCACCGCCAAAACAGAACCCGGTCATGCCCAGACGCACGGCATCGGCGTTGTCCTGGGTGGTGTAAAAGGCGGCGGCGGATCTGAAATCGTCGACGTGCCGCTGGAGCTTGGTATCGTCCGAAAGGAGCGCCGGAATCTCGGCGGGATCGGCAATCGAATCCGTCCCGCCCTCGCGGCTGACGAGATCGAGCGCCGCCGCGATATAGCCCTGAGTGGCCCAGCGGCGAGCGACATCGCGAATGTGCGGCGTCAGGCCGCGGTTCTCGTGACAGATCAGGACAACCGGGAAGGGACCGTCACCGGAGGAGGGCATCGCCTGATAGGCAGTCACCTCCGCGCCGTCGGCACCAGGGAAGGTGATGTCTGAGGCGGATATGCTCGGATCGTCCTCAGGCACACTGACGGTGCTTCGCGGCCCTGTCGGGGTTGGCGGTGGGGCAGGAGTTCCTTCTTGTGCTGACGCAGATTTCACCCCGAGTTCGGTCAGCACGGTCGCCGTGGCCGCGACGCCGCCGGTGATATGGAGGACGCGGCGTATCATGTCACGCCGCGACATGATCCCATCGACATAGTCGTCGACGAACTCATGGACGAGATAGTTTTCGAACTGGCTCAGCTCGCGGGTCATCCCTTTCTCCTCAATTCTGGCTCCAATACGAACGTAATCTTCGCGGCCGGCTACTCTGTTTCGGCTCCCTCAATGAACTCTACGCTCCTCAGGGGCGGCCTAGACGTTCCTCGGGAACCTTTCTGAAGCAGATCGAGCAGCGCCCGCTGATCTGTCTCCTCCAGTCTCAGCCGCTGGGCCGCCCAGAAGGCGCTCGCACGATCCCTGCCAATTCCTTCCCGATCGGCGAGTTGCGGCCGCCAGTCTCGACGCCGTTCGTGCCCCGCAACTCTCACGGCGTCGAGAAACTCCACAATGTCCTTCAAAAGGCCTGGTGGCAATGTGCGTGGCACCAGGAGTACGTGACTGACAACCGGTTGCGCGGTCAGAATGAACCAGGCCTTGCTTAGATCCTCGCTGAAGCCGCCCTCTGGCTCGCGCAGCGCCTCCGCCCCCTCGACAATGACGACCTCGGAGCGGGCCGCCTCCGGCGAATCGTCGTCACGCACCCAGCGGGTGGGCTCGATGCCATAGAAGGGCTTCAGCGTCGCCCTGGCCAGCAACTCCGCCGCGTCACTTGTGTCGAGGAGCCGAACAGGTGTTGCCTCGACCTCGTCCGGGCGGACGGGGGTCCGCATGGTGATGGCGCCAACGCCGTCGGCCACCACGGCAATGTCTCCGACCACCACATGGGTCTGCTGGAGTCGCGGAATTTCCGACGACGAAGCGAGAACGGCGGTGTCTTCTGCCACGGTCTCTGAGGTCAGATGGTCGACCAACTCAACCCCGAGGACTTCCGGGTGTGGCACCCAATTGGAGGTCACCGGAACGGTATATGTCGCGGTGGCGAAGGTGTCGACGATCAGCAGTCGCACAAACGGGACAGTCCTTTCCACATCGTCTTGAACCGGTTCAGTCGAATGACTGGCTGGGATCGATCGAGGAGTGCGGCGAATCGAGTGGGAACCTGGGGTACGACCCGAAGATCTTCAACATCGAGCAACGCTCGCGAATGCGGTCGAGGACGCGGGCTACCCGCTCGTCCTGGCGGTGCCCCTCGAAGTCAATGAGAAAGACGTAGTCGCCGAGCCAGCCTTTACTCGGGCGGCTTTCGATCTTGGTCATCTGAAGGTTCTCGACCGCGAACTCGGCCAGGATATCGTGCAGGGCACCCGGGACATTTTCCCGGATGCGGAACGCGAGTGAGGTTTTGTCGTCGCCGGTCGGCGGCGCGTCTTCGCCGGAGAGCACGACGAACCGGGTGACGTTGGTGTGCACGTCCTGGATATCGTGCGCCAGAATCGTGCCGCCGTAGAGCTCGGCCGCGCGTGCCGTCCCAATCGCGGCCCGGTGTTCATCGGCACTCGAGATCACGTCCTGGACGGCCCCGGCCGTCGACAGGGCGGCAACTTGCTCGACCCCGGGCAGGCAGCGATCAAGAAAGCGCCGGCACTGGCCGAATGGTTGCGGGTGCGACGTGACAACGCGAACATCCGCCAGTCTTACCCCGGGGGCGGTGATCAGAAAATGGCGTACCGGGACGGCGAGTTCGCCGGCAATGCGGAGGGCGGTCTCGTGAATCAGCAGATCGAGCGTCGTGCTCACCGCGCCTTCGATGGAGTTCTCGATCGGCAGGACCGCCTCGTCGGCAAGCCCGGTCTCGACCGCAGAGACGAGCGCCGGAAACGAT
This sequence comes from uncultured Chloroflexia bacterium, assembly GCA_963751075.1. GTDB lineage: Bacteria > Chloroflexota > Chloroflexia > Thermomicrobiales > UBA6265 > JACCXM01. The sequence goes on from CAVVTE010000019.1 coordinate 472,953, forward strand.
GAGAATGCGACCAGATCCTCCGCCGTCGCGCGGAGCAGTGCCGCTTCCTCGCTGAACGTGCCGGGCGGTCCCAGAAATGCCGTGGTCATAGTGATCCTTACATCGACCTTTTCCCGGAATTCCGAACGCTGCTCCGTATACTACCGTCGCATGCCATCAACCCGAAACCGGGGCCGCTCGCGTACTCGGATTTCCGCTTCAATCGGAGCCCGGCATTGATCTTGCACCCGATACCTGATTGACTGGCGTTCGTTCGACAGTCATCGGTTTCGTCGAACGGTATGGAGAGAGGAGCGTTTCATGCGCTGGGGTTCCATTGTTGTGCTGCTCATCACGTTGACGTTGACGGCGGGTGTCGTTGGAGATATGGATCAGGGTGCGCTGGCCCAAGAGGCAACACCGGCCCCCGACGCGCTCCCCGAAGGGGTGACAGCCCGGACGGTCGCCTCTGGCACGATCGAGGTCACCGCGCCAAGCACTGCCTTCCTCAGCCTCGGGCGCCTCACCCTCGAACCGGGAGCGGTCATCACCTTTGACCCGACAGATCCCGCAGGGGTCCTCATCTACGCCGCGTCCGGGGAGATGACGTTCCGGGTCGAAGGCGACACGCCGGTCGCGCGGAGGGTCGACCCCGGTACACCGGCTCCAGAGCCGGAGCAGGTGGCGGCGAACACTGAGTTCACCTTGCTCGAGGGGGACTCCGCGTTCTTCCCGCCATTTCTGAGCGGCGAGGTCCGCAATGACGGCGCTGAGCCGGCGAGCGCGTGGGTGGTGAATGTCGCCCACTTCACCACAGCGGACGCCACGCCGACCCCGTAGACCGAAAAGGAAACGAGCAGGGCTGGGACAACGTCCCGGCCCTGCGCCATGGGACGCCGGCAAAAGCAGCGAGGTGGATCAGCGCGCTGGAATCCGCCCATCGAAGCCGGCCCGCGATTACCGCCAGTAAAATAGCGGTATGTCGCCGCGAAAACCACGCACATCGAAGGTCCGTCCGCCTGCGCCAGACGCGGTCGATACGCCGTGGCGGCTATTCCTCGCCGTGCCGCTGGGCCACGAGGTTCAGCATCTCGTCTCCCAAGAAATTGCCATGCTCAGGGCCGAAGGCTGGCCGGTGCGCTGGGTACAGCCAGAAACATCGCACCTGACGTTGCACTTCCTCGGTGAGACGGAGCGAGAGCGAGCGGAGTTGGTGCGGCTAGCGCTGCCGGAGGTGGTTGCCACCCACGGACCTTTCGATCTGCGCACGGCGGGACTCGGCGTTTTCCCCAACTTCCGCCGACCTCGTGTGCTCTGGCTGGGGCTGCATGGACCGGTCCACCGGCTGGAGTCATTACAGCAAGATGTCGGAAGCGCGCTGCGCGGGCTAGGGTTTGCCGTCGGAGACGAGCCATATCACCCGCACATCACGCTGGGTCGGGTTCGCAACGACGACGGCGAGCTCGTCCGCCTGCGTGATCTGCCGGATGCGGTGAAAGGCCGATTCGTCGACCATGGTACCGGAGCGGCTGTCAGTCCGCCCCCAGAGCCGGTTCCGGTGCGTGAGGTCGTTCTGATGCGAAGTCACCTGGGAAAGAGCGGGGCGCGGCACGAACCAATAGCATCCTTCCCGCTCGGCTCCTCACGGAGCGCGCTTATATGACCGCTTTCCAGGAACGCGCTCCGCGGATCGCGGTTTGCGCGCCCGGCGAGGCCTCCGACGATGAGCTCCTGCTTGCGGGAGCGGTCGGCCGACTCCTTGCCGAGAGCGGCTGCACGCTGGTCACCGGGGGTCTTGGCGGCGCGATGGCCGCGGCCTGTCGCGGCGCCAGGGAGGCCGGTGGTGTCACCATCGGGATCATCCCTGGTTACGACGACCGAGCGGCGAACCCGTGGGTTGAGCATGTGGTTTGCACGGGTTTGGGACAGGCCCGCAACGTATTGGTCGCCGCCACCGGCCAGGCCCTGATCGCCGTTGGCGGAGGCTGGGGAACCTTGTCCGAGATCGCGCTGGGACTCCGTCTGGGACGTCCGGTCGTGCTTCTGGGCGGTCTGGCGGAGATGCTTCTCAGCGACGAAGGCCGCGTCCGTTTTCCCGACCATGAAGGAATGATCGTCTCCGCGGAGAACCCCGAGGATGCAGTAACGGCAGCCATGACCGCAATTAGCTCGGCCCAGCCACCAACTTGACAGGACTCACCAGACGTAGCGAAGACGAGCCGGGCGTGAAAGGTGATCCTGCTAGGTAATGCCCGCGTCACGCGCAAGTTCGTCGGTCTTGGCCGCCATGATGTAGTCGTTACGGTGCAAACCACGGATCTTGTGCGTCCACCATGAGACGGTCACTTTCCCCCACTCGGTGAGCAAGGCCGGGTGATGCCCTTCCTCTTCGGCGAGATCCCCGACGCGCTGGCTGAAGGCCAACGCCTCTCTGAAATTGGGCACCCGAAAGGTGCGTACCAATCTCGGTACGCCGTCATGCTCATGCCGTTCCCAATCAGGGATGAGGGGTGTCAACGCGATGGCTTCCTCGTCGGTTACGAGTGGCGCGTCTCGTCGACAGGCGACGCATTTCTCGCTGAGGAGATCAGGGGCGTCAGCGGCGTCGGGCACGGGGTTTTCCTCCTGCTTGGGGCGGGATGGGTCGAGGACCACGCCGCCACGGCGTACGATTGCTCTTGCCCACTGCCGACTGCGCAATCAAATTCCGGTCGAGTGCCGCCATCGAGTGCAGCATCATCTCGATTGCCGCGCGCAGTGCTGTCGGCGGTCGCGCGGTTTCCTCTACCGCGTACGTCTGCTCGAGGAGACGCCCGGTGGTCGCCACGGCGTCCAGGGCGGCTACCGCAGGCAAAAGCCGGCGTTCTGCGGGTGAGAGAGACCGTGTCTCGGCATAGCCAGCCAGAGCGGCCTCGACTGCATCGTCGCTCCACCCCTGCAGTCGGAGCGTCGCCTGGGCAATGTCGAGCAGGGGCGATCCTGCCGCCACCCGTTCCCAACCGAGCAGTCCAACCAGCGCATCACCGTTGAGCAAGATATGCGCGGGCCAGAGTCCGAGATGGAGCACGCTGGGCGGGGACTCTTGCACCTCGATCGCGGCGAGGACGATTGGCTCGGCGGTCGCCATCAGGCGCTCGCCGGTGGCCAGCCAGCGCTGGATGGCTGGCTCCCTCCGGGCACGGGCCCGGAGCGCGCCAAGATGACGGCCATGAGCCTGTCGCACGGCGCCGGGAAGCATCGACAAGGGAGCAGTCGGGATCTCCCGACGACCGGCCAACGCGGTCGTCGTTTCATGGAGGCATGCGATCGCCGCGATGACGTCGGCGAACGTGGAGGCGGAAAGAACTGCGGGAATGTCGATGCGGTCTTCCGGGTCAGGCCAGGCCGCCTCCGCCCGCGGTTGTGATGCTCCGGGACACCACATCTGGCCATCATAGAGATGGCTACCGATGCGCAGCGCGGGTTCCTCAGGAGCGTTCGGCGCAACGACGAGCGCTGGAGTGGCGGATATCCCCGCCTCTCTCGCCGTGGCCATGACTTCACGGGTGAAAGCCACCTCGGCCGCGGGAACGCCCGCCGGCCACCGGCGGACCCGCCCTACTTCCGTCGCTGTCGTGACTTTGACGATGTTTGGATGTCCGGCTATCTGCTGCGTGTCGGTGTATTCCGGAAAAAAGACTCTTGCAGCCTCGAGCAGATCGTCGCTGAGGTCCAGGGAGCCAGATGGGGAGGATGTCTGTCGCATGGTTGGGAGTATAGACAGGGCCTCAGGCGATCTCCGCGATGGTGTCGCCGACGCGTACTGGGATCCCCGGCCCGGCGGTGAGCCTGGTGAGAACACCGTCCCGGTGTGCCGTGACGTCGTTCTCCATCTTCATGGCTTCGACGACGCAAACCGTCTGCCCTCGAGTAACGTGATCTCCAGTCTCGACCATTACCCGGACCACGGTTCCCTGAATTGGACTGCGTAGGAGGGTATCGTCGCCGGTGCGGTCGGTGCCAGGTTTTGCCGCGGGTTTCGGACGCCGGGAGACGGAGTTGCTAGCGGATGCACGTCTAGATCCGCCGTGCATCCGGATCTCGAAACGGTGTCCATCCACCTCTGCTACCAACTCCAGAGGGCGGTCATCGTGCAATTCCGGGCCAGGAGAGAATCCGGTGGGCGGAGGAATGACCTCCGGATGGAGGTCAAGGAACGTCGTGGATGCCGTGCCGTTTAGCCAGGCGGGGTGTTCGAGCAGACGGAGGTGGAATTCTCGCGTCGTCGGCACTCCTTCGACGTCAAGTTCGTCAAGGGCTCGTCGCATCCGCGCGGCGGCCTCGACGCGGTCGCGGCCCCAGGTGACGACCTTTGCAATGAGCGAGTCGTAGGCAGGGTGGATGCTGGTTCCGCTCTCCGTCGCGCTGTCGACGCGGACGCCCATTCCCGCGGGAGCCTGATAACGCCGAATGGCCCCTGGCGCCGGCACGAACCCTTTGCCCGGATCCTCGGCATTGATGCGGCATTCGATGGCGTGTCCACGTGGGATAGTCTCTTCGACCATAAACGACAATGGCGCGCCGCCGGCGACGAGGAGTTGCTCGCGTACAAGGTCGATCCCAGTTGTCATCTCGGTGACTGGATGCTCGACTTGGATGCGAGTGTTCATCTCAAGAAACGCGAACGTCCCGCTGCCATCAAGCAGGAATTCAACCGTTCCCGCGCCGCGATAGTCGACGACCCTCGCGAGCGAGATCGCGGCGTCCGCCATCGCGGCGCGGGTGTTGGCGGGGACTCCCGGAGCGGGAGCCTCCTCGAGCAGTTTTTGATGCCGGCGTTGCACCGAGCAGTCACGATCGCCGACCGCAATGATCTGTCCGTGGGTGTCGGCCATGATCTGTACTTCAATGTGGCGAGGGTCGTCGAGATACCGTTCCAGGTAGACCTCTGGATTGGCGAACGATCGTGCCGCTTCACCGGCTGCCCCGAGAAACGCCTCGTCCATCTCCTGAGGGCCGCGCGCGACGCGAAACCCGCGTCCACCACCGCCGCCCGATGCCTTCACCGCAACCGGGTAGCCAAATTCGGCTCCCCACGCGCGCGCATCCGCTGGGGAGGCAACCGGTCCATCCGAACCCGGGACCACCGGAACACCCGCCGCGATAGCGATGCGCCGCGATTCGATTTTGTCGCCCATCGCCGCGATCGCCCCCGCGGGCGGCCCCACGAAAACGACACCGGCCTCGGCGCAGGCTTCGGCGAAAGCAGCATTTTCGGCGAGGAAGCCATATCCGGGGTGGACGGCGTCCACTCCTGCGGCGCGGGCGACCTCGATGATGGCCGCGATGTCGAGATAGGGAATCGGTGCGCTCGGACGGAATGCGCCGGGCGTCGTCCGCTAGCCGCACATGCACTGCCTCCTGCTCACCCTCTCCGTAGACCGCTACCGCGCGAATGCCGAGCTCGCGCGCGGCGCGGATCACTCGCACGGCGATCTCGCCGCGATTGGCGATGAGCAGGGAGCGGATCGGCGTAACGGGAGAGTGGATATCTGGCATGTCGGCGATAATAGCCGCGGGAGATCCCTTGTCGCGAGATCTGATCTGCGATAACACTCAGGAATGACGATCCTGCCCTGCGGGCGGCGAGAACGGGTTAGATGCTCGGATGCATCATGCGGTGCGGCCCCGCTTCGCGGTGGTAGTGGGCGTTCTATTGGACGTAATGATGTGGAGGTAGTCATGGCGAAGACCGCCGCTGAACTCGTGTCCGAGGCCAAGCAGCGCGTTGAGAATCTGACAGTTGATCAGGCGGCAAATGAGATCGAGCGGGGCGATGCGCTCCTTGTCGATCTTCGCGAGCCTGGAGAGCGGGTAGAGCAAGGGGCAATCCCGGGGGCGGTGCATGCTCCTCGAGGGATGATCGAGTTCTGGGCAGACCCGGCAAGTGCCTATCATCGGGCTGAGTTCGATCCGAACCGCCGCGTCATTCTGCACTGCGCTTCGGGTGGGCGATCGGCACTCGCCGCCGACACCCTGCAGCAGATCGGCTATGCCAATGTGGCTCACATGGATGGCGGTTTCAACGCCTGGAAGGCCGCCAACCGGCCGGTTGAGGACGTGAAACCTACATAGATGCACGGTGGGGCGGCAACGACCGCGAGCGATCCCGGGGACAGTGAGAATTGGAGAGACAGGGCATGGTGCTGCATGCGGGAGACATGCGGAAGGAATACACGCTCGCGGGTCTCCAGGAAGCCCTTGTCGACCCGGATCCCATCCGCCAGTTCGAGCAATGGTTCGTTGAAGCACACGAGGCGGGAGTCGTTGAACCGAACGCCATGACGCTGGCAACGGCATCGGCCGACGGTGAGCCTGCGGCCCGCATCGTCCTGCTCAAAGGTTTCGATGAGCGCGGTTTCGTCTTCTACTCGAACTACGAGAGCCCGAAAGGGCGGGACCTCGCCCAGAACCCGCGCGCCGCGTTGACGTTTTACTGGCCACAACTGGAGCGGCAGGTACGGATCTCGGGTGAGACCGACCGAATCAGCCGCGAGGATTCCCGGATCTATTTCGACAGCCGTCCGGTGGGGAGTCGGATCGGGGCAAGTCTTTCGCGGCAGAGTCAGGTCATCAACGGTCGCGAACAACTCGAAGAGGAGTTCAGGCGTCTGGAGGCTGAGTTCGCCGACAGCGCGATACCACTGCCTGATTACTGGGGCGGCTACCGCGTCGTCCCTCAGTGGATCGAGTTCTGGCAAGGTAGACCGAGCCGGCTCCATGACCGGCTCCGCTATCGTCGAGATGAGGCCAACTGGAAGATTGAGCGCCTGTCGCCTTAATCCCGGTCTCGTCCCGCTGTCACTGGTTGTGCGGTCCAGCGGACCCCGCCTTCCGACGCCGGCACGTAGAGCCGGGTGATGTAGTCGATCACCATCCGTTGCGATGAGAAGAGCGGGGCTAATGAGCGGATCGCCTCCTTCGACCTGTGGATCCATTCTCGCGGCAGGTTGTGCTCGTCCCGTTTGTAGTACAGCGGCACGATCTGGCGCTCGAGAGCGGTATAGATGGCGTCCGCGTCCGCGGCATCGCCCTTGCCGTCCATCAGCTCGGAGGGCTCAATGCCCCAACCGGCGTCCGGATTCGCGGCAAAGCCTTCGATCCACCAGCCGTCGAGTACAGATAGGTTCAACGCTCCGTTGGCGGCGGCTTTCATGCCAGAGGTCCCGCTCGCCTCGAGCGGCGCACGCGGGTTGTTGAGCCAGACGTCGACGCCTCCATAAAGTCGAGACGCCAGCAACATGTCGTAGTCCTCGGCGAAGGCAATATGACCCTGGAACCGCGAATCCAGTGATCGCCAGTAGATCTCCTGGATGAGTCGCTTGCCGCCGTCGTCGGCTGGGTGTGCTTTCCCAGCGAAGATGAGCTGTACTGGGCGTTCTGGGTTGGTTAGGATGCGAGCCAGGCGGTCGGGATCGCTGAATACGAGCGTCGCCCGCTTGTAGGTCGCGAAGCGTCGGGCAAACCCGATTGTCAGCGGTTCCGCCGCCAGAAACGGACCAGAGGCCACGACCTGCTTAGGATCGATCTCTCCGGACGCCCAGCGGCGACGTGTGTACTCGTGCAGGTAGGCGAGCAGGATCTGCTTGTTTTGCCGCCGTACGTTCCAGAACTCGCTATCCGGAATGTCGAGAACCGGCGCCCAGATGTCCTCGTCTTGCATGCGCAGTCGCCAGTCGGACGGCAGATAGTGATCGAGTAGCTCCTGCAGCGGGGGCGTGATCCATGTCGGTAGGTGCACGCCGTTTGTAATCGACGTGATGGGGGTCGTTGGAGGCTCCACGTCGGGCCAGAGATCGTGCCACATTGCACGGGTGATCTCGCCATGACGGGCGCTAACCCCGTTGCGGAACCCGGAGAGGCGCATGGAGAGCGCGGTCATGTTGAACCCGTCCCCGCTCGCGTCATGATGGCCGAGCGCCAGGAACTCCTGCCGAGTCAAGCCAAGCTGCGGCCAGAAATAACTGAAGTACCGGTCGATCAGGTACGGGGGGAAGACATCATGGCCTGCGGGAACCGGTGTGTGCGAAGTGAAAACTGACGACGCAATGACCCGCTCGGTTGCTTCGTCGAAGGTGAGTCCGTCCGCGACCCATTCGCGCACGCGCTCAAGCAAGTGGAACCCAGCGTGGCCTTCGTTGCCGTGCCAATAGACGGGATTGATACCCATCGCTCGCAGTGCGCGGACGCCGCCAATCCCCAGGATTTTTTCCTGGCGCAGGCGGTGTTCCTGGTCACCGCCGTAGAGCCGCGACGATACGGTACGAGTCCAGCTGGGGTTGCCTTCGACGTCTGCATCGAGCAGGAAGAGCGAGACACGGCCAACCTGCACACACCAGATCTGTAACCGCACGGGCGAGTTGGGGTCGTCGAGGACGATCTCGACGCAGAGGGGCTCGCCGTCCGGGCCCAACACGGGTGTCGTTGGCTCGGCGCCTGGTTCCAGGACCGGGGTGATATCGAGTTGCCATCCATCGTGCGTCAAGCGCTGCCGCAGATACCCTTGCCGGTAGAGCAGCGAGACGCCGACGAGCGGCAACCCAAGGTCGCTGGCGGCTTTGGCGTGGTCGCCGGCCAGGACGCCGAGACCGCCGGAGTAGATAGGCAGCGCGGGATGAACACCGAACTCCGCTGAGAAATAAGCGACCGGACGCTCCATCAGCTCTGGCTGATGCTCGCCTACCCAGGTCGTCGTGGGGTTGGCGGTAATCAGCGCACTGAATCGGGCCATGACTTCGTCATAGCGGGCGAGATAGACGGGATCGGCTGCCGCTTCCTGCAACCGTGCCGGTGCAACCGCGCTGAGCAGTAGAACCGGATTTTCCTCGAGGGTTTCGAACAGCATGGGGTCGAGGTCGCGGTAGAGTTGTTCAGCCTGCGGCTGCCAACTCCACCACAGATTCCTGGACAGCGGGTCGAGACCGCTGATCCGCTCGGGGAGCGCAGCGCTTTGGGGCCCGTTCGATGTCGTCATTCAGCGTTAGCTCCTGCTCGACATGCGTTTCACGCATATCGCCAACCGGCACACGTCCTGGTGCGGGCACAGTTCTTTGCAGGGTACTACGCGGCGCGTGAAACATTCGTTGCGCGACGATCAGCAGCGGACCGCGGACGCCTAAGGAACTGCCGCCGAGACGTCGTGCAGCGGAATTGAAGTGGATTCGATTCCTTCCGGGCAAGCATGCACTGCCGCCGCGTCAGCGGCACGCTCGCCGGAGGCGATGCAATCAGGAAGGCCGACCCCGTGGTAGGCATTGCCAGCCAGGTAGATGCCTGGGTGAGCGAGCAACGAGGCTTCGATCCTGGCGATCCGCTCGGGGTGACCGAGGACATACTGCGGCATGCCGAGTGGCCAGCGATGCACGCGCGATAACGTGGGGGTGGTGGTCGCGCCGATTCGCTGGGCCACCTCCCGGTGAGCCAACGCGATGAGCGCGTCATCGTCCGCGGAGAGAATCTCTTCCCGCCCTGAGCGTCCGATGAACACGCGAATGATCTCCCAACCGTCAGGCGCCCGTCCGGCCCATTTTCGCGACGACCACGTACAGGCCAGGATCGGTCCTCCCTCGCAACGGGGGATGACATAGCCATGGCCATCGAGTGGGTGCGGAATCTCGTCGCGCCGGAACGCGAGGGTGACGATGGCGGTCGAGGCATGTGGGATGGCCGCGAGGTCAGCTGCCAGCGCCGGATCGAGGCCCGCGAGCAGATCCGCTGCAACGTGAGCCGGGGTAGCAGCGATGACCGCGGAGGCTTGGATCTCCTCACCGTCTCCGAGCCGAACCTGGTAGCCAGACCCTGAGTCCATTACCGCCGTGGCCGCGACGCCAGTCCGCACGGTAGCCCCGCGCTCCTGGATTCGGTGCTCCAACGCGGAAACCAGCTCACTGAGACCCCCGGCCGGGGTGAGGAAGCCCGGCTTTAGCGCCACGCCAGGAACGTGCTCAGGGCGCCGGGTAGCGAGAACCCCCTTGATCAGCCCGCCGTGCTCGCGTTCGGCGTCGCGGAGTTGAGGAAACGTCGCGGCAAGACTCAGCTGGTCACCGTCGGCCGCATAGATTCCGGCCATAAGGGGCTCGACCAGGCGCTCCCAGGCTTCCGTACCGAGCCGGCGGCGAATGAACCTCCCAAGTGATTCGTCGTCAGCGTTCCGGGGCGCCGGGATGACATAGTCGAGCGCAATCCGCGCCTTGCCCGCTGGTGAGAGGAGGCTCGAGCGAGCGAGCGGCGCGAGCCGCGTCGGCACCAGACCGGTGAGACCCTCTGGAAGCTCATGGAGCCGACCGGCGGTAAGGATGAATGCGCGCCGCCGTTGCGGTGTGACGCCCTGGAGGCGTTCTTTAAGGCCCACTTCCGTGCTTAGCTCGACGCCTCGTGGTTTTGCGGCAAGGAACGAATCTGGACCGCCCTCGATGACGAAGTCGTCAACCGATTCGGTCATGATCTTGCCTCCCAGGCGAGCTTCCGCCTCGACAAGCGTGACTCGAACCTCTGGCGCGGCTAGCAACAGGCGGTTCGCGGCGGCAAGACCGGCGATGCCTCCACCGAGTACGACGATATGCCCGCCCCCCGCGGTTCGGCTGTTACCGCTCAGATGGCCGTCCATCCGCCATCGATGGTGAGGGCTGCTCCGGTCATCATCCCCGCGGATGGCCCAGCGAGGAAGACGATCGCCGCCGCGACCTCTTCCGGTGTGGCCAATCGGCCTGCGGGCGTGCGTCCCAGGATGTCGGTCTTGATCGCCTCGTTCTCGAACATCACCTGCGTGAGCGGTGTCTCGACGAACGTCGGACAGATACTATTCACCCGGATCTGATACGGTGCCCACTCGACGGCAAGCACGCGGCTAAGGTTGACCACTCCCGCCTTGGAGGAGCAGTACGCCGCGCGGTCGTAGTAGCCGACGAGCCCCATGATCGAAGAGATATTGATGATGCTGCCGCCAGGCGGGTCTTGATCGCGCATGGCGCGACCGGCGGCCTGCGCCATGAAGAACAGCCCCTTCAGATTCGTATCCAACACCAGATCCCAGGCTTCTTCGGTCACCTCGAACGCTGGCTGCCGGACGTTGACGCCGGCATTGTTGATCAGGATGTCGAGCCGGCCCACAGCTTGAACGGCGACACGAACGCAGTCGCTGATACTCCTCAGATCGCGGACATCGAGCGCGAGGGCAAGAGCACTGCCGCCGGCATCTTCCACTTCGGAAGCGGTGACCTGCGCTCGCTCCAGACGATCTGGGAGCTCGGTCACGATGAGTCGCGCGCCCGCCGCGGATAACGCCCGCGCGGTCGCTTGCCCGATCCCGGACCCGGCCCCGGTGATGAGGGCGGTCATACCGTCAAGATCGTCTCTGGTTCGTGACACTGGCTTGACACTCGTTTCCATGGGACTAAGGATAGGGTGTTAGATGGTTAGGGTGAAGCGTGATGGGGAGCGAGCCCAGGGACTGGTCTCGCCACCGCCCGCGATCCGTTCCTAGCACCCTACCGCCCTATGGCTCTGGCGCTAGTTGGAGGGGAGATGCCGCAACAACTGCGATTCGGGATCGTGCGCAATCAGAATTTGCCGTGGGACACACTGGCTCGCCACTGGGAGGCGTTCGAGCGACTCGGGTTCGACTCCATCTGGCACGCCGATCATTATCAGCGGCCCAGTGTTCCCGAGGCGCCATTTCTCGAAGGTTGGACTCTTCTGGCGGCGCTCGCCCTGAAAACCGAGAAACCGCGCATCGGCATCCTCGTCAGCAGCAACACGTTCCGACACCCGCCCCTGCTCGCCAAGCAGGCTGTGACGGTCGATCACATCTCTGGCGGGCGCCTGGAGCTCGGGATTGGCACTGGCTGGTACAGGGCAGAGCATGAGCGGTTTGGGGTGCCCTTTCCGGAGACGTCCGAGCTGGTAGGGCGTTTCGAGGAAGCCGTCATGCTGATCGACGCGCTCCTCACCAATGATGTCATGACCTGGGCGGGCAAGTATTACGCGGTCCACGATGCCCCGTTCCGTCCCGCGCCGCTGCAACGACCGAGACCGCCGATTACCCTCGGCGCGCATGGACCGCGGATGCTGCGCATTGCCGCGCGCTATGCCGACCGCTGGAATTCGTATGGCACGTCCGAGGAGATCCGTGAGCGCAACGACCGGCTCGACGAGGCCTGCGTGGCGATCGGTCGGGAGCCTAGCGAGATCATCCGCTCCCTCTACGGCTGGACCATCCCGATGGGCGCGGACCCATGGTCTTCCCCCCAGGCGTTCGTCGACATTGTCGGCCGCTATCGGGAGGCCGGTATGAGCGAATTCCTGATGGAAGCGCCGCACGAGGAGCAGTTCCCGGTGATGGAACGGATTGCCGCCGAAGTCTTGCCGGCGCTTCGCGCCGACGGGTAATAGGGTGTGAGGAGGATGGGGTGATAGGGAACAGGTTAACGGGTTGGATTCGGTTGCTGTCGGTCGTTCATTCCAATCATCCCATCGCCCCTACTTCGGTCGTTGACCGCGCCTGGACCTTGTGATACTGTCCAGCGCACGCGACAAGCGATTGTGAAACTGCGAAAGCCTGCCCTGACGGTGGAAGTAGAACAGGGTCCGAGACGTGTTCCCGGGCGGGCGGCCTCTAACGGCCTGCCGCGAGTTGAGCCCGGTTTTCCTTTTGGTTCCGAGTTCCCCGAGCGTTCCGGATCATGAATCCGGGACGGTTGCGTGGGGAAGCGGTACAACGACAGCCGGCGGTGGTCGCTGGTACGGACAATGAACAGTCCAGTTGGAGGTAGCTTCGATGGGAGATGTTGGGAAGCGCGGTCCGCTCGCCGGGCTGGAGCTCGAATTTGTCGGTGACCGGTTGAAGAAGGGTTTCAAGCGGCGGGACGCGTTCAAAGGCACCTTCGCCACGCTAGGAGCGCTGGCGATGGCGACCGGCGTGGGCCGCCACGTCACCGCGGCGCAGGGACTAGCCTCGCTTGGACTGTTGCCTGAGGACCTCCCCGAGAAGAAGTACACCGCCGCGACGTCTGAGGTCGGGGTAGCCTCGACGTGGGTTGCACACGGCATGGAGACGGCCAAGTTCTTCGGCGACCTGTTGGGCGTGGAGGTAACCTCGCTCGAGGCGAACTTCAGCGTCGAGAAGCAGCTGCAAGATCTACAGTCGATCGCATCGCAAGACTACGACTTCGTAGCGGTGCACCCGCAGTCCAGCACGGCGCTGATCGACGCGGCGAACCAGATCATCGCCAAAGGCACTCCTCTCATCGACATGGATACCCGCCTGGTGCAGGATCTGGAGGAGTTCGCGAACTTCGGCCATCTGACCTTCTTGGAGCCCGATAACATTTACATGGGGTCGACCGTCGCTAACGAGCTGTTCAAAGCGATGGGCGGCGAGGGCGAGGTTATCCACACGCAGGGCTTGCTCTCACACACTGGCGCCCAGGGTCGAGCGGAAGGATTCAAGCAGACACTCGCCAATTACCCGAACATTACGGTGGTCGATGAGACGCCGGGTGACTGGCTGGTCGATCAGACAGCCTCCCTCTGGCAGGATTTGCTGCAGCGCTTCCCGAACGTCAAGGGCGGTTTCTTCCACTCCGACGACATGGCCCTGGCTGCACGCAGCGTGATCGAAGCGGCTGGTAAACAGGATCAGGTCGTGTTGGTAGGCGTTGACGGGTTGAAGAACGCCGCTGAGGCGATTCTCGAGGACAAACTCCTGGCCACGGTCATCAACCCGAGCGGACGCATTCACGGTGGAGCCATCTGGGCTGGTTACCTGACCGTTTCCGGCACCGACATGGCCGAGGGTGGGATTCCGAAGTTCATCCGCACCGACGGTGGACCAATCGTCAAAGAAACTGCGGCCGGATACATCTGGCTGCACGACAACATGCAGTACTAACGGAATCGGGAGTACAGGCATCGTCTGCGTCGCCCACCGCGGCATGGACGACGAAATTGCTGATGGCAACGATCAATGACCTGGAGAGTGCGGACGGCGCCCCGTCCGCATCTCTGACACGCTCTGACGCCGTGGAGCCGATCCTGACGCTCCGCGGCGTCACCAAGCGTTTCGGCGGCGCGATCGCGCTTGACGCTGTCGATTTCGACCTGCTGCCGGGCGAGATCCACGGATTGGTCGGCGAAAATGGCGCCGGCAAGAGCACGCTGATGAAGATCCTCTCCGGAGTCCACATGCCGGACGAAGGAGAGATCGTGCTGCGCGGCGAGGCAGTGCAGTTTTCTACCCCCGCCGAATCGAAAGCACGCGGCATCGGCATGATCTACCAGGAGCTTTCCTGCATGCCGGCACTGACGGTGGCCGAGAATGTCTTTCTCGGCAGTCACCCCACGACGCGCTCAGGACTGATCGACTGGAAGAAGATGCGCCGCGACGCTGGCGAGCATCTCCGCGCGCTTGGTATCGACGTCGACGTCACAAGCCCGTTGCGGACGGTCTCCCTTGGCGGGCAGCAACTGGTCGAAATCGCCCGTGTCGTCTTCTCCGGCGCATCGATCATCGTGCTCGACGAGCCGACCTCGGCGCTGTCGGGACCAGAGGCGAAGCGGCTCTTCGCCGCGATGGATGGGCTCAAGGCGCGCGGTACCAGCCTCGTCTTCATCTCGCACTTCCTGGAGGACGTGCTCGCCGTCTCCGACCGTGTCACGGTGCTCAAGAACTCGCGCAAAGTGGCGACGCTGGCAAACGACGGTCTGACCAAGCACCAGCTCATCCAGCTGATGATCGGTCGGGACGCCGAAACGCTGGCCGAGAGCTACGAAGGTGGCGTTTCGTTACCGCCCCAGTCGACCGCGCGGCCGGTTCTGGAGTCCGAAGGGCTAAGTGTGGCAGGGAGCTTCACCGACGTGTCGTTCGACGCGCGGCCCGGCGAGATCCTGGGCATTTTCGGCAATCTCGGGGCCGGAATGACCGAAGTCGCTCGGGTCATGTTCGGCCGGGAGCGGCCCACATCTGGGACGATGCGCCTCGAAGGGAAGCCGATCGCGCCAAAGTCGACGCGCGAGGCGAAGCGGCTGGGCATCGCCTATCTCTCCGAGAACCGGCGGGCAACGATCTTTCCCCGCCACGAAATTTTCAAGAACATCACGCTGGCCCATCTCGACGAGATCGTTGGCGGCGTCATTCGTCAGTCGCGCGAGGTGAACATCGCCGGCAACCTGGTGCGGCGGACGGGCGTGCGGCCGCCGGATCCGAGTCTGGCCGCTGGGAATCTGAGTGGTGGTAACCAGCAGAAAGTGGCGCTGGCGAAGTGGCTCACGATGCAACCGAAGGTGCTGATCCTGAACGAGCCGACGCGCGGTATGGATGTCGGCGCCAAGCGCGAGGTGCTCGACCTGATCAAGGCACTCAGGTCAGAGGGCGTCGCGGTCATCCTTATCTCGACCGAGCCGGAAACCGTGCTGGCGGAAGCGGACCGCATCCTGGTCATGTCCAAAGGACAGATAGCGAAGGAATTTGCCGGCGAATGGGTCAGCAAGGACCTGCTGATGAGCTACGCGTAGGGGACGGGTGATGGTACAGGAGATGCCACAAGGAATGGGGGCGCCGCTCAGCGATCAGGTCGCTCAGCGCACCGGCAGGCAGGTCGCGCTGAACTGGGCGAGCCGCAATGCCCGACTCCTGGCGCCATTGGTCACGTTGATCAGCATGTTCATTTTCTTTAGCCTGGTGACCGATGTCTTCCTGACCATACAGAATCTGCAGAACGTCGTGACCCAGATCGCGCCGATCGCCGTCGCGGCGACTGGCGTCACGTTCGTGCTGCTCTGCGCCGAGATCGATCTCAGTATTGCGT
The DNA here is from genome assembly GCA_963751075.1 of uncultured Chloroflexia bacterium. Lineage (GTDB taxonomy): Bacteria > Chloroflexota > Chloroflexia > Thermomicrobiales > UBA6265 > JACCXM01. Next base: position 488,774 of record CAVVTE010000019.1, read on the forward strand.
CGGTCGCGTCGTTCACGGGCGTTTTTGCGGCCTGGCTTTGGGTTGGGGATGTGATTGCGATTGGCAATTGGGGAATGCCGGTCGCAATTCTTGTGGCCGCGGCGGTTGGCCTGGTGAACGGGTATCTCGTCGCCTACATCGGTATTCCCTCATTCATGATGACGCTGGCAATGCTGACGATTGCACGCGGCATGTCGATCTTCGTCAGCGGCGGCAAGATCCTGGAAGCACCCCCGGTGCTGAGACAACTCGGCAGCGTCAGCAGTCAGATTTTCGGCATTCCCGTTATCGGAATTTTCGCCCTCGCGGTCCTCTTGCTTGGCGAATTTGTCCTGAGCTACACGAGGTTCGGGCGATACGTCTACATGACCGGGGCGAACCGCGAGGCCGCTGAGATGTCCGGGGTCAATACCCGACAAATCATCATGATGTCGCTGGTGATCTCGGCCGTGACCGCTGGTCTGACCGGTCTCCTCTTTGTCGGTCGCCTCAGCAGCGCCAACCCCTCCGCGGGCGAGGACATCTTGATCAGCACGATCGCCGCGGTCGTCTTGGGCGGGACATCGCTGTTCGGTGGCGAAGGCGGCATGCGCAACACGATTCTCGGCCTCTTGATCTTCGGCATCCTGTCGAATGGACTCAACCTGTTGCCGAACATCCCGATCACGTTCAAGCAGGCGCTCCAGGGAATCGTGCTTCTGGCGGCGCTCCTCCTCAACGTCTTCGCGCTGCGCATTGAACGGGTACAGACCCGGAGCGAGTGACGCTTTGGTCCGCATTAGCGGACCATGAGCCTCCCCAAACCAAGTCCGATAGCGGTGGCAAGCAAGCCGAGTACCACGCTGCCAGCGATGTAGAGCGTGGCCGCGTCCCAGCGGCGTGATTCCACGAGCGCAAGCGTTTCGAACGAGAAGGCGCTGAACGTTGTGTAGCCACCGAGGAATCCAGTCACCAACAGGTACCGGTACGCTGCATCGGCGTTGCGCGCCAGGAGCAGTGTCATGACAAGTCCGATTGCCAGCGAACCGGTAACGTTGACGACGAGCGTCCCCCAGGGGAATGTCCATCCCCAGCGTCCCCCCGTCCACTGCACTACGCCGTAACGCGCTGCAGCGCCGGCAGCTCCTCCCAGCGCGACCCAGATATACGCCATCTCTGTACCACCTTGGCCATCCGCCACGTCGCTGATCTGCGACAGTAGGAGATTGATTTCGATCGGTCAATGAACAACCGCGTTTGTCGCAGGCTTTGGTGCCGTTGGGTGTGGGATGCGTGTGGCCATGATGAACCGATCTTCGCGACGTTCGCTTCAGGGAGAGTTCGCGGGCGAATAAAGCTCCGGCGTCGGTCGATATGTCTCATGAAGAAAGTGATCACGTAGCAAAGCGAACATCGGCCCAGATAAATACACCAATCGTCACAATTCTGCCGATCTTGATCCTCCAACCGTCGGCTTCCAGGTGACCAGGCTCACCGAAAACGTAACTTGGATGTAAACTCCTGCAAAACACTGTCTGTGATTTGAGCGCAGTTCTGCACCAGAAGGGGTGATGATTATGACGCGTGTTCTCGTGGTTGAGGACTCCCCAGACATTGCTCGCCTGGTGCAGCGAAGTCTGCTCCTCGAAGGCTACGAGGTCGATGTGGCAAACGATGGGCGTAGCGCTCTCGCCTTGGTGCGAGATACCCCTCCCGACCTGATCGTCCTGGACCTGATGCTGCCCGATATCGACGGCATGGAGATTTGCCGGCGGGTGCGGGCCATGGAAGCCGCATATGGTCAGGCACCGGTACCGGTGCTGATGCTGACTGCTCTCGACGCCGTGCCAGACCGGGTCAGTGGCTTGGATGTCGGAGCCGATGATTATGTGCCCAAGCCGTTCGCGATTACGGAGCTGATGGCGCGGGTGCGTGCCCTGCTCCGACGCTCACGAGCGCCGGAGGTGCGCCCGAAGCAGAGGGATATCCTCACCTTTGAGGATCTCACACTCGATCCGGGTGCCCGGACCGTGTATCGGGGCGATCGCGAGGTCGTCCTGACTGCTAAGCAGTTCGATCTCCTCGCGGCGCTGATGGAGCAGCCGAACCAGGTCCTGATGTACGACACGGTGATGCAGCGAGTCTGGGGCGGCCAGTTCCGGGGGGAATCAAACGTCCTTGCGGTGACCGTTTCAACGGTGCGAAAGGCATTGGAGGAGGGCGGTGAACCGCGCCTTATCCAGACGGTGCGTGGAGTTGGCTACGTCCTGCGCGGACCGAAGAAGGCTGCCGCCGCGGCCTAGCAATTGCTCGTCACAGAATTAACTCGATGAGCTCGGCTTTTCTGCCGCGCCCAGGCTCATGTTGCATTTTGTTGATCTAAAACTCTACTATGTGGCCTCCGGTGGACGGAGGCTCGTGTGGACGAGTTTGCTGCCGGGATTTAGCAAAGGAGTCCGGCGTGGTTGTGCAACAGGTCGATCGGCTGGGAACCGTGATCGAACAGGTCCGAACCGATCTGGGAAATGCGCCAGAACCGCCCATCGTGACCTTTTCGGCGGCGACTTCGCTGGTAGATGAGTACCGCACCGAAGTCCGCATCCGCGAATTCTCGCTTGACGTTGACGAGCCGCCATTGATTGGTGGCACGGACGCCGGCCCGACGCCGGTCGAGCTCGTCCTCGCCGCCCTGGGTACCTGCCAGGAGATCGTCTACGCGACTTATGCCCGGGTGCTTGGGATCCCTATCGATGGTGTCGCGGTGACCGCTGAAGGTCGGGTGGACCTGCGCGGATTCTTCGGAGTCGCCGACGTGCCGGCCGGCTTCCAGGATGTGACGTTTACGGTCGATATTTCCAGCCCGGCTGCCCCTGAAGATGTCGCGCGCCTCGTTGAGGCCGTCAACGCCCATTGCCCAGTCCTGGATATCCTGCAACAGCCGGTTTCGGTTCGAGGCGAGTCGCGGCTGAACGGGCAACCGCTCGAGGTCTAACCTCAGACTGTCGTCGCCTGCCCCGCCCTATTTCTTGTTGTGCAGCCATCCCTGATACTCCCATTTGCTGGAGTTCAGGGGTGGCAGTGGGTGCAACCGCGGAATGTCACGAGGGCAATGGGGGACGAAGGTGGCAGGAAACCGTGTAACGGTCCTCGGCGGTGGGAACACCGCCTTCAGTATGGCGGCGAATCTCGCACTGTCCGGATTCCAGGTGCTGCTTTGGGAGCACCCGGACTTCGCGAGCACGATCGAGCCCATCCGGGAATCGCTCACGATCCACCTTGATGGCCGCGAGCGGTCTGGAGCAGCGCGGTTGGCCGCCGTCACGATTGATCCGGCCGAGGCGCTGGCCTGGTCGGAGACGCTCGTCTGCTCGGTCCCGTCGTATGCTCACGCGCCATTTCTCGAACACCTGCTGCCGCATCTCAAACCGGGGCATCTCCTGGCGTTACTGCCGGGGAATCTCGGCGCACTCGCGGTTGCGACGACGTTGCGCGAGGCGGGCATCGAGGGCGTGCTGGTCGCCGAGTCGGATACGGCGCCGTACGTCTGTCGCAAGAGTGCGCCCGACCGAGCTGTGATCTGGGGAACCGTCACCGGCCTTGGTATCGGCGTCGAACCGCCATCGCAGACCGATGAGGCGATGCCGATATTGCGCGCGCTGTTTCCAGGGGCAGTCGCCTATGGCAGTGCGTTGGAGGCGGGTCTCTCGGCGCTGAACCCGGTAGTGCATCCCCCAGGGGTACTGATGAACGCCGGACGTATCGAGCGCAGCCGCGGCGAATTCTGGTTCTACGAGGAAGGGGTCACGCCTTCCGTGGTAAATGTCATCGAGGGCGTTGACCGCGAGCGACTGGCGCTCGGTGCGGCGCTGGGTCTGCGCCTAACCCCCGTGGCCGAGGCATTTCACCGTGCCGGGTTCGGACCAGCGGGTGATTTCTGGTCGACGATCAACGGCTCGCGGATGTTGACGGCTCTTCGTGCTCCGGGACAGGTCGAGACTCGCTGGCTGACGGAGGACATCCCATTTGGACTGGCGACGTGGGCGCTGCTCGGCGACCGGCTTGGGGTAGAGACACCTGTGATCGATGCCCTGGTAACGCTGGCTTCGACGACCCTGAGTACGAATTTTCGGTCCGAAACACGCGACCTCTCGGCGCTCGGCTTGGCACAGATGAGCGATCAGGCGTTGCGAGTCGCGGCGGCGGGAGTCGCGGGCTGAACACGGCCCCAAGGTATTGACGGACACCTGCCTCCCTGTTAGGGTGCGCACACAACCGCATATCGAAGCCATGACGAGGACGAGTAGCCGGCGGGAACGGGCTAGAGAACCGCGGTCGCTGCGAAGCGGGACCAGGAAAGCCGGCGAAAAAGACCTTTGAGCTCCGCCCCGAACAGGCATGACAGAGATCTGCCTTAGTAGGCGGCGGCGGGCGCCCGGCAGGGCGAATCGGCTCCCGTTACCGAGTTGCCGCATCGCGCATTGTCGCGCCGTGCGGGGAGAGGTGGCCGCGTTGCATGTGGCCGCGAAGTGGGGTGGTACCACGAGCCTGACACCGCTCGTCCCTGACCGGGACGGCGGTTTTTTGTTGCCTCACGGCGCATTCACGCCGCACCCCGGCAATACCCTGGTGTCGCGTTGACGAGCCGGCCCGGGGGCCACGATGTTGCAGACTCGCAGACGCATCGATTTCGCCACCCTCCCTCATCCGGGAGGCAACCGCGCCAAGCGCTAGGCGCGACGGCGAGCGCTGTCCGCGCCTGATTCTTTCATCGTTTCCCTGATCTCACCCTAATCAACTGCAATCACGCTCGCGAACCAGACGGGGAGCGAGTACCTGGCGCATGGCGCCGAAGGAGAGAAAACGAACTATGTCATCGATGACTCTCAGCACCACCGGGATTGCCCTTTCCGGCTGCTACACCGCCCTGATCACACCTTTTCGCGATGGCCAGATTGATGAGCCGGCGCTGCGTGCCCTCGTGCATCGGCAAGTCGCCGCGGGCGTTTCCGGACTGGTCCCATGTGGCACGACCGGCGAGGCCCCGGCGCTGTCGGCACCCGAATGGGAGCGCGTTATTGCCCTCGTCGTGGAGACAGCCGGAGGGAGAGTGCCGGTCATCGCCGGCACCGGCTCGAACGATACGACGACTGCAATCGAGCGGACGCGAACAGCGCGGACGCTCGGAGCGGACAGCGCGCTGGTGGTGACGCCCTACTACAACCGCCCAACGCAAGAGGGGCTGTATCGGCATTTCGCCGCGATTGCGGAGGCGGTCGACTTGCCAATCGTTCTCTACAACGTGCCCGGTCGAACCGGTGTTAATCTGCTCCCGGAAACGGCGGTGCGACTGGCGGATTTTCCCGGAATCGTCGGTATCAAGGAGGCGAGCGGATCGCTCGACCAGGCGAGCCAGATCGTGCGCGAGGCAAACGAGAGATTTCGTCGTTCTTTCTGGAGACGACTCGCTCACATTGCCGATTATCGGTATCGGGGGTACGGGGATTATCTCCGTCGTTTCCAACATCGTTCCCGAGGCGGTCTCTGCGCTCACCTCCGCTTGCTTGGCGGGCGATTTCGCGAGCGGGTCGCGCCGTGCATCTGGCGCTCTTCGATCTCTGCCGGGCGATGTTCGTGGAGACGAACCCGACGCCGGTGAAGGCCGCCGCGGCGCTCTTGGGATACTGCTCGCCTGAGGTACGGCTGCCGCTGGCGCCGCTGAGCGAGGCAGCACAACGACGGGTAGAAATCGCGCTGGCGGCGTGGCAGGCGGTGACGATCACCGCGATCGCGGCCTGACACATCCACGGCGCCGGGCGAACACTTACTTCCGGCGCCGCATCCACGGTCGAGGAGCATTGCCATGACAGTAAGCATCGGTATTGCTGGCATCCGCGGCCGCATGGGGCGCGAGATCGCCGCCCTCGCCGCGAACGATTCACGAGTCGCAGTGGTCGGTGGGTTGAGTCGGCGGGTTCGCGACGCCGAACCAGGACCGAATGGAATCCCTCTTTTCGAAGAAGTGAGCGATCTGCTAACGGCGATCGACGTGCTCATCGACTTTTCGGCTCCGGTTGCCTCGGTCGCGCACGCGGGCGCGTGCGCGTCCACTGGGGTGCCACTGGTCTGTGGAACGACTGGCCTCGACGCGGACCAAAAGGCATCGCTGCGAGCCGCGGCCAAGCGGGTCGCCGTCTTCCACGCGGCCAACATGAGTCCTGGGGTCAACGCCGTCATTGCTGTGCTGCCAATGATCGTGCGCGCCCTCCAGGGGTACGACGTCGAGATCGTCGAGAGCCATCACCGGCACAAAGCGGACGCGCCGTCCGGAACCGCGCTGGCCCTGGCGCGGGTTGTGGCTGAGGCGAGTGGAGGAGATCTCGAGGGCCGCGCCCGGTATGGCCGGGAGGGAGCCCGTTCGCGAGAGTCTGAAGAGATCGGGATCCACGCGATCAGGGGCGGAGGGAATCCGGGAGAACACACGGTGATTCTAGCCGGTGACGGCGAGGAGATTCGCCTGTCTCACCGAGCATTCAGCCGCGCCTCGTACGCCGAGGGCGCCCTTCGCGCGGCGCGCTTGATCGCGGATCAACCGCCGGGATGGTACGAGCCAGCGACGTTACCAGGGTTTCTCTAGTCGGTCTCCGCCACATGCGAGCGCGCGGTCCGAGTCAATCGCGTAACTGCTACCATGCCGAGAACTCCCGAAACGGAGCGCAGACAATCGGCTCAAAAGCAATTTCGCAAAGGAGAGGTTCGCCCATGTCGTCCCCGATCTCGTCGGCCCGCGTGAAGCGTCGCCCGCTATTGGCGGCTATGGCGATGGCGCCACTCGCCGGTGCGTTGGCGCGAGTGCCGGCGGTCCAAGCCCAGGATCCTATCGTCGTCACCATGGTGACCGACACGTTTGGGCTCGGAGACCAGAACTTCAACGACCTGGCGAAGAGGGGACTCGATCGAGCGGTCGAGGAGCTCGGCGTTCAGGGCGAAGTGATCGAGAGCCGCGATGCGGCCTCGTACGTCCCGAACCTGTCTCAGGGGGCGGAGCAGAGTGACCTCACGGTTGGAGTTGGTTTCCTGCTCACGGAGGCCATGACCGAGATCGCTAACCAGTACCCCGACAAAAACTTCCTGCTTATTGACTCGGTTTCCGAGGCGCCGAACGTCTCGGGCGTGCTCTTCCGGGAGCAAGAGGGGGCGTTTCTCAGCGGCGTACTGGCCGGATTGATGACGGAGAGCAACAAGCTAGGCGTCGTCGGCGGCATCAAGATTCCGCCGGTGGTGCGTTACGCGGTTGGCTTCGAGGCCGGCGCGAAGTCCGTCAACCCGGATGTCGAGGTCGTAGTTGCCTACGCCGACACCTTTAGCGATCCGGCACTCGGTAAGGAGTTGACGCTTGCGCAATACAACCAGGGTGTTGATATCGCTTTCCCAGTCGCCGGAGCGACAGGCATTGGGTCGTTCGACGCCGCCAAGGAGCTAGGCGAGGGGTATTGGGTCATCGCCGCGGATACCGATCAAAGCCAGCTTGGCGCCGAGCACCAGCTCGGCGTTGCAGAGAAGGGTGTGGATACCGCGCTCTTCCTGGCCGCACAGCAGGTGGTCGAGGGAACTTTCGAGGGTGGGGAGCAGTCACTTGGTCTCGCGGAAGACGGGGTCGGGCTTGGCAACCCGCACGAGTCGGTCCCGCAAGAGGTGCTCGACATCGTCGCCGCCTACGAGCAGGCGATCATCAACGGCACGATCACCGTGCCAGCGGATGAGGAAGAGCTGGCCGCCTTTGAGCCGGTGGCGATCGACGCGATTGCCACCCCGGTCGCCACACCTTCCGCGTAAATCAAGTTTCGGGTAATCAGTCGGTCGTGCCACGGTGCGTCCTCACCCCTCTAGCCCTCTCTCCCGACGAGCCGGGAGAGGGGGATTCGCGGAGTTAAGTCTATGATGGACCGGGTCGGCGATGCTGCCGCGCCTGCGGTCGAGATGCGGGGGATCGTCAAGCGGTTCCCGGGCGTGGTGGCCAACAACGGGATCGAGTTCGCCGTTCGCAAAGGCGAGATTCACGCGCTGCTGGGCGAGAACGGCGCCGGCAAAACGACCCTGATGAACATCTTGTTCGGGTTGTATCACCCGGATGAGGGCGAAATTCGGGTCAATGGGCGTCCCGTACGGTTCGAGAACGCGCGAGACGCGGTGCGGGCCGGGCTGGCGATGGTCCACCAGCACTTCATGCTCATTCCGCGGTTTACTGTGGCCGAGAACGTCATCCTCGGTGCCGAGGGGCCCGGCGTCACTCTCGACCGCGAGGTGGCACGGGAGCGGGTTGCCGAGCTCAGCGCCCAGTATGGACTCGACGTGGACCCAGAGGCGGTGGTGGCCACCCTTCCCGTCGGGATGCAACAGCGTGTGGAAATCCTGCGCGCGCTCTATCAGGGCGGGAAGACCCTGATCCTGGATGAGCCGACGGCGCTCTTGACGCCACAGGAAGTCGACGAACTCTACAGTGTGCTCAACAGGCTCCGGGAGAGCGGCGATACGATCATTTTCATCACTCACAAGTTGCGCGAAGTTGCCGCCATCAGCGACCGGGTCACGGTGATCCGTCGCGGCCAGACGGTGGGCACGCGTGATACGGTGGAGACCACCGCCTCGCAACTCGCCGAGATGATGGTTGGCCGCGCTGTTTCCTTGCGTGTCGATCGCCCGCCCGCGCACCCTGGTGAGGCGGTGCTGGTCGCCGACGACCTGCACCTGAAGGGAAGTCAGGGGCAGGAGACGCTCAACGGAGTGAGCTTCGAACTGCGTCGTGGCGAGATCCTTGGCATCTGTGGAGTCGAGGGCAATGGGCAGGCAGAGCTCATCGAGGTGCTCTCCGGACTGCGCCGGCCGCAACAAGGGCGGGTGCTGTTGAAAGGTCAGGACGTTACTGCCACCGGCCCCAACCCGCGCCGCCGCATGGGACTCTCCTACATTCCAGAGGACCGGCATGGACGCGGTCTGGTGCTCCCGTTTTCACTCACGGAGAACGTGCTCCTGGGGAATGTCGAGGACAGTCCGTTCAGCGGCGGTGGCAGGATCGACTACCCCGGAATCCGGACTTTGACCCAGCGGCTGATGAGGGCCTTCGACGTCCGCGCGCCTGCTCCCGAGACGCCAGCCGCCGCACTTTCCGGCGGAAACCAGCAAAAACTGATCATCGCCCGCGAGTTGCACCGTGAGCCTGACGCACTCCTCGCTGTCCAGCCGACACGCGGCCTCGATGTTGGAGCCATCGAGTTCGTGCACAAGCAACTCGTCGCCGAACGTGACAAGGGGCGTGGAGTCCTGCTCATCTCCTTTGATCTCGATGAGATCATGGACCTCAGTGACCGGATCCTGGTGATTTGTGGAGGCCAGATCGTCGGCGATTTCCTCAGCGGCACGGTAACGCGGACAGAGCTCGGTTTGCTGATGGGGGGTCGGAGCCTCGATGAGCATGCTCCCGCCGCCGACTAGCGGGGGCGCTCCCTCCCCGGCGAATCGAATTCTTGGCGCTCTGCCGACTGTCCTGTCGTCATTGCTTGCCGTGGCCATCGCCCTCGTCGCGGGAGGGATCGTGCTGTGGCTCTCCGGCGAGAACCCGGTTCCCGCGTTCCAGGCTCTCTTTTCTGGGGCATTCGGCGGGCAGCGCGAGTTGGCCGAGACCCTGGTGATGGCGAGCCCGCTGATCCTCGGCGGGTTGGCGTTCGCCGTCGCTTCACGGGCGGGGCTCTTCAACATCGGTATCGAAGGTCAGATGGTGTTGGGCGGGCTTTGTGCTGGATTGGTCGCCGCATGGGATCCAGGGTTGCCGGCCATCGTCCATCTGCCGCTAGCCGTGCTTGCGGGAATGGTTGCTGGCGGGGTGTGGGGCTTCATTCCGGGGTTTCTCAAGGCGAAGACCGGTGCCCATGAGGTGATCACCACCATCATGCTGAACTACCTTGCCTACCGGATCAGCACTGTGGTGATCGGTCAGGACACTTTGCCGCTCGTCAATCCCGCATTGCAGGCGACACAGCCCGCGGCCGACGCGGCAAGGCTACCTCGTCTCATCGAGGGGACTCGATTGCATTCCGGTATCCTGATTGCACTCGTGGCCGCGGTCGTCGTCTGGTTCCTCCTCTACCGCACGGTCTTTGGTTACAAGATCCGCACCGTCGGGTTGAGTCCCGGCGCAGCGGCGTTTGCCGGCATCTCGTGGGGAAGGACGATCGCGCTCGCCATGCTCCTCAGTGGGTTGCTGGCAGGGCTCGGCGGCACGGTCGACGCGCTCGGACTACAGGGCCGCTATTACAACATCACGCTCGGGCTCGGCTTCACGTCGATTGCCGTCGGTCTGGTTGGGCGCAACACGCCATTCGGGGTCGTTCTCGCCGGTTTGCTCTTCGGAGCGTTGGCGGCAGGAGCGACGACGATGCAGAACACGGCGGGCATCTCGCGGGATATCGTGTACGTGCTACTTGCCTTCGTCATTTTGTCGGTGTCGGGGCTGGCGGTAGCCCAGCAGTTCCGGCAGGCGAAGCGGTTGGCGTCCAGGGCACGGGGCATGACGCGCGACCGTGCCGCGGACGCCGCGGGCGAACCGATTGTGGAGCCGCCCTCTCCACCGCGCGCGATCTGACAGGCGGGAGGCGACCCCTGGACGAACTGCTCTCTTTTTTTTCGGTAGCGCTGCTGACAGCGACGCTACGTTCGGCGTCGCCGCTCATCTTCGCGGCGATGGGGGGACTCCTGTCCGAGCGCTCCGGCGTCACCAATATCGCTCTCGAGGGTTTCATGCTGATGGGCGCGTTCGCGGCAGTGGCCGGGACCTGGTTTTCCAACAATCCATTCGTTGGTCTGTTGGTTGCGGTCGTCACCGGCGCCGTGGGCGGTCTCGTCTTCGCCTTCTGGGCGATTTCGCTGAAAGCCGATCAGATCGTGGCCGGCACCGCGATCGTTCTGCTTGGCCTCGGCCTGACGTCATTTCTGACCGAGCAGATCTGGGGACAGGCCGGCAGTTCGCCCGGCGTCGAACGGCTGCCGACGATCGGGCTCGGCATGAACGTCTTACTCCCAGTCGCCTTCCTGCTCGTTCCGGTGACCCATTGGTTTCTGTTCAAGACGACACCCGGGCTTCGCGTGATGGCCTGTGGGGAAAAGCCTGAGGCCGCGCAAGCGGTCGGTATCGACGTGGCCAGGTACCGATACGCCATGGTCGTCCTGTCCGGTGTGCTCGCCGCGGTCGGCGGGGCGTATCTCTCGATTGGGGATCTGTCTCAGTTCACGACGAATATGACCGCCGGCCGCGGCTTTATTGCGCTGGCCGCGGTGATCTTCGGCAACTGGATGCCGTGGGCGACTATGGGTGCCGCGCTTCTTTTCGGGTTTGCGCAAGCATTGCGCTTCCACGTCCAGGCGCTCGACCTGCCAATCCCCCAGGATCTCATCATCGCCTTTCCGTACATCTTGACGTTGATCGCCATTACCGGGCTCTTTCGTCAGTCGACCCCGCCCGCTGGCATCGGGCGGCATGCTTCGCGAAGGGTGATATGACCCCTCGGAAAGTACACGAACCCGGCCGGGCGGCCGGGTTCGTGCGGGGAAGGGGAGGGTGGAGCGTGTGCGGCGCTCCACGGGCTCAAGGAGAGAGCGTCGTTTTTTGCTGGGGCGACGCTCTCGGCTTGGCTTACGTCCGGATTGTGCGGCCGGATTCATCTCCTTGCCGACCAGTCATCTCGCCAAGGGCGGATTCCCGGACCTACTCCTACCCGTGTGGATCAGCTCCGGTCGGGGCAATCCTGATATTGCGAGTGCCCTGAGATCGCTCCAATAGCCGTACCACGCCAACAATAATGGCTGTGATCGCCAGCGAAAGAGCAAGTTCCTGCCAGAGGCTGGCGTGGAATCGGCTGGCAAAGTTTGGATCCTGAAAGATCATTGCCACCGCCGCGTGCACAAGGACGTAGGCGCCGATGTAGAGGAAGGCCGGGAAGCGGCCAAGCAGCCGCGCAACCAGTTCACTGCCAAAGAGGATGATTGGGATCGAGAGCAGTAGACCGAACATGAGCAGGCGAATGTCGCCGTGCGCAGCGCCGGCGACCGCCAGGATGTTGTCCAGGCTCATGACGACGTCGGCGAGGACAATCGTTTGGATCGCTTCCCGCAACGTTCCGGCTTCCTTGATGTTTCCGTGGCTATCACCCTGTGGCCGCAGGAGTTTGAAGGCGATATAGACGAGCAGCACACCACCGATGGCCTGCAAGTACGGAATTCCGAGGAGAATTGTCGCCAGTGCGGTAAAGAGAATCCGCAGCCCGATTGCGCCAGCGCCGCCAAAGATGATCGCCTTGCGGCGATTCTCCGGGGAAAGACTCCGGGCCGCCATACCGATGACGACGGCGTTGTCACCCGAAAGCACGAGATCAATGATGATGATGCTGATGATGGCTTGAATCTGTTCAACCACTAGGCGCGAGGTTCCTCCCTAAGTCGTCCATTGGTCGCTAAGTCGAGACCGTCCTGACCCGCAACCCCCGGAGCGTACCACGGGCACACCCGGGATCGGCTGCAATCGCGGCCGAGTGGAGACCCATCCAAACTACGAAATAACGATGCGATCGACGACCGCGGCGGTGAACAGCAGGGCCAGGTACCACAGAGAGAAAAAGAACATCTGGCGCGCGATCCGCTTGCTCGGATCGACGTAGAGCCTGATCGCGAACCAAAGAAAAATGCCATTGAGGACCAGCGCCGAGCCGAGGTAGATCCAGCCAAGCCCGAGCGGAGCGAGCGCGATGCAGACCAACGTAAGCACAATCGTGTAGATCACGATCTGCCGTCGCGTCTCGGCCTCGCCGCTGACGACCGGCAGCATCGGGACCGAGGCCCGCGTGTAGTCGCCTTGCTTCAGCAACGCCAGCGCCCAGAAATGGGGCGGTGTCCAGGCGAAGATCACGGCGAACAACCCCCAGGCGAGAAGAGAAAGGTCGCCGGTGACTGCCGCCCAGCCAACGAGCGGCGGTGCCGCTCCCGCCGCGCCGCCGATGACGATGTTGTACGGAGTCGCGCGCTTCAGCCATTTCGTGTAGACGAACACATAGAAAAGATTGCCGGCCAAGGCGAGTGTGGCGGCAACCCAGTTGACCGCTAGCCCGAGCAACATGACCGAAGTAGCAGTGAGGGTGATACCGAATGCCAGCGCCGCGTCCGGGCTGACGCGGCCAGCCGCGATCGCTCGATTCCGCGTACGTGCCATCTGACCGTCGATATCGCGATCGATAAAGCAGTTCAGTACGTTTGCACCGGCGGCGGCTAGAGCCCCACCAAGCATCGTGACCGCAATGAGCCAGAACGGCGGGAAGCCGCGGGCGGCTATGAGCATGGCGCAGAGCGTTGTGGTGAGCAGGAGCGTCATGATCCCCGGCTTGGTCAGGGCGACGTAATCGGCCATCACATGGCGCGCGCGAAGCAGTGGCGCAAGGCTGAGATCGAGTCCTAGCGTGGTGCTCACGTCCGCGGCGAGGGCCAACGCGCCCTGCGGTGCGGATGCTGAATCGCTGCGAATATCTAACACCAGCTCAGTGTGGGAGCCCGCCACCGGCACCGCTGAATGTTCCGAGGCGGCACGTTCTAGACGCGGTCCCCAGGCCACCAGGGCAACTCCGAGCATGCTCATCCAGAAAAGCGTCGCGACGATGAGGTTCGGAGCAGACATCCACACTGGATCACCCGTGGCCGATGCGGCGGCGTTCATGGCGCTTTGGAGTGCGACGAGCACCAGGGCGATTCCCGTGAGGTATCGGGCGGTAGCGGGTGCACGGCGTTGCCAGGCAAATACCGCGGTGCTCCCGGCCGCCAGGGTCCCCAAGAGCGCGGTTGCCCTATAGCCGAGATGGACCACCAGGAAACCACCGGTTCCATCTGCGCCTTCGGCACAGAGCGGCCAGGTGGCGCAGGCAAACGCGCCGGTGGCGGTCGTCGAAGCACCGAAAATGAGGAGGATCAAGGCGGTCGCGGCACCGACGGCGGCGACGATCGCGAAGGGGCGGTCGGCGGTTCTGATGGGAGCGCGGCCTAGATCAGCCAGCCATTGCGGTGCGCCTCGGGCCGCGGCGACTGCCGCGAGTGTCATCAGGGCAAAGGCCAGGAAGAACATCGCCGAGGCCAGGTGCGCGACAGCAACCGCGGCAGGTGCACCCCAACGCGCGGCGAATCCGCCGACTCCACTCTGGAACAGGAGGGCAACCAGGCTGGCCGCCGCAAACAGGCGAACGTTGCGGGTCGCGGACGGGGTCCGAAACGCCGTCAGAACCGTTGCCGCCGCGACTGCGATGACGGTGATCGCCAAAACGCGGTGGACGTATTCGACGATAGACTCCCTGGCGGCCGAGGGCAGCCAGCTCCCATTACAGAGTGGCCAGTCGTTTCCGCATCCGGACCCAGCCGGGTGCAGTCGAGCAATGCTGCCAATTGCGATGAGCGCGAGAGTAAAAAGGACCGTGGCGAGCGCGAACCGGTACAACCGGGTCATGCAGACTCCGTCTCGTAACGTCGATTCCCGTCCGGAGCGTTCGCCGCGTTGACCTGCGATGTCATTGCCTGGTCCCGGACGACTCCAGCGCTCCTGTGTCACACAAAGTGTACCCGCGTGGTGACTGCAGCCGGCCGCGAGTGTCCGGACTCACGGAATGTTGATCGCGGCGTGAAAGCAGGCCGTGCCAGCCCTATTGGTTGGCCGGTGAAAGGCGGAGCATCTCGGGACACGCTTGTGGGGCAGATGAGCACGACTGCAATGGAGACAGACCTAGAGATTCCTGGGTGGACGATAGCCTGCTGCCTGGGCAGCCTCGGGGGACGAGAAGCAGAACTCGGCGACGGTCTGCTGGTACACCCGTGACTCGGTCGTGTGATAGATCCTCGACTGAGCAACCCCTTTGACTGGGAATTCTGACGGACACGTGACCGTGCCATCCCCGCGAACAGCGCCTTCAGGGATATCCTGCGCTGGGGGAGGGGAGGACGTTGCAGGGGTTGCCAAAGAAGCAGCCGGGTTCGTCGCTTCCGCGGCCGAGGGCGTTACCTCCAGTGTCGCCGCCGACGCATCGCCGATCGCCTCCAGGGCTTCCCCGGTTATTGCGGGAGTCTCTCGGCCGATTCCCAACCCGTGGCCGCTGAGCGGCCTGATCGGTGTGAGTAGCGCCGGATCCGCTTTCCGCAACTCTTCCAGAGCAGAAGGACCCTGTTCCCAGTCCGACGCCTGCATCTCTTCTCCTGGCTTCGGGGTCAGGATGCCCAAAAGCCGCTGCGCGGTTGCGTACTCAGTGAGAGGACGCCGATTGCTGACCAACGGGGGCAATGATCCGCGTGAGCGTCCAGGCAGCTCAGGCTGGTCCGGGGTCATACCCGGACGCTGCGGGGATGTCGTGGCCGCCGGCGCCTGTGGGGACCGCGGGACATGAACTGATGTGTCGTCGAGAGGGGGATCGTCCTCCGGCGGAATGCTATTGAGCGTTCGCTTTTGTCCGGTCCATTCCGCCATCGGTCCTCATCCTTTTCATCGTGCGAACTCGTAATCAGTCCGCGGCATCCCTCAGGATACCGTCAGCGAGATCTCCGCAATAAGGATCATGCGTTCTGTTGATTGATGATTTGGCAGAAACCATCGACGCCGATATTGCCACCCGAGATCGTCACCCCAATCCGTTTGTCACGGCCATCGATCTTCCTGGAAAGAAGCGCGGCCAGGGCGGACGCTCCGCTTGGCTCGGTGACGAGCTTCATGCGCTCGAAGAGAAACCGCATGGTGTCGCGGATTTCGTTGTCGCTGACCGTGAGGATGCCCTTGACAAGGGGTTTAACGGTCGGCCAGGTGAGAATTCCAGGCGCTTCGGTTTGTTGGCCGTCAGCAATCGTGCGCGGCACCTCGGCCAGTCGCACGCGCTCGCCTCTGGCGTACGACTGCGCCCAGTCGTCGCCGGCCTCGGGCTCGACTCCCCAGATCTCGATCTCGGGAGAAAGCGCCTTCGCTGCGGTTGCACAACCTGAAAGGAGTCCGCCGCCGCCGAGGCAGACGAGGAGAAGATCGAGGTCACCGACCTCTTCGATCAGCTCGAGCGCGGTCGTGCCGTTTCCCGCCATGACGAGCGGATGATCATACGGAGGGATCATCGTCGCACCGAGGTCCCGCGCAACTTGTTCCGCGATCGCGGCGCGATCTTCCGTGTACCGATCGTAGAAGACGATCTCCGCGCCATAGCCTCGCGTCGCGGCGATCTTCGCGGGGGGAGCGTCGGTCGGCATGACGATGGTCGCTGGGATGGAGAAGAGTTGCGCGGAGAGCGCGACAGCCTGCGCGTGGTTCCCGGAAGAGTTGGTGACCACGCCGCGGACGCGGACCTCTGCTTCGAGCGCGGAGATGGCGTTGTACGCCCCGCGGAACTTGAAGGCGCCGATTCTCTGAAATGACTCGGCTTTGAGATAGACTCGAGCTCCGGTGATCCCGTCGAGCGTGCGAGAGGTGAGCACTGGAGTGCGGTGTGCGACACCGCGAAGGCGCTCAGCGGCGGCCTGCACATCGTCAAAGCGAATCGCGGGTTCAGTAGGAGTCCTGGGCCGCTCTGTGATCGTCATCTGTTCGTGCCTCCGGCTTGAATCGAATCAGGCGAGGGTAGCACGCTCCGGCACAGGTGGACGCGCCACGACCAATCTCACAGATCCCAGAAGACGGCTCTGCGTCTCGTCAAATGAAAAACCGAGTGATCTCGCCAGCGTAAAGGTGTCCCGGTCGAGATGGCAACCTATGGCACGTTCGTTGAGCGGCGACAGGAGATGCTGCAGGGCGGCGAGCGGACGCGTCGTTGAACGGACGTGCTCGAGCATCACGATCCTGCCGCTGGCCCGGCATATTCGACCAAGCTCGAGCAACGCTCTAGTCGGGTTTGGAATCGTGCAGAGTGACAGTGAGATGGCGACAGTATCGAACGAGGCGTTCGGGAAAGGCAGCGACTCGGCGTCGGCCTGGACAAAGGCGTAGGGAACATGGAGACAGGATGCCCGCTTGCGTGCGAGCCGTAGCATTTCTCCGGAGAGATCCACGCCGACGACTCGTGTGACGTCCCGGGCGTAAAACGGGAAGTTGAGGCCACTCCCGACGCCGACCTCGATTGTCTCGCCTTGCAATGAGGCCCCAAATGCCTCCCGGAACGGTCCGAGGAGCAGTCGGTCGACCATCCCGATCGACGGGTCATACGTCGCGGCACGGTCGTCGTAGAGGCGGCGGATGCGTTCGGCCTCGGTCATCACTCCCTACAGAAACACCGAGCGGCAAGCGCTCATATGCTACCGTCTGACCCTCCATATGCGCGGGGTGAGCTGATCTAGAGCAGGAGTGGGTGGGTATTTCCGGCATCGATGCGATTCCCGTCCGCGATGGCGCTTACGAAATTGGCCGATTGCGTGAGGCTCGTTGGTCGACCACAACCTTTTTTCTCCTCCTCGGGATCGTGCTTGGAAGTTGGGTGGCGCGCATCCCGGCCGTTCAGAACAGCTTGCAACTCGATGACGCACGGCTCGGCATCTCTCTGCTCAGTACGTCTGTCGGCGCGATTCTGGCGATGCCCGCCACCGGTTGGCTGATTCGCGAATGGGGCAACCCCCAGGTGATGCGGATCGCGGCGACAGTGGTTTGCGTATCACTTCCGTTGCTGCCGGTGGCGCCGACAATGCCGCTGTTGATGCTGTCTCTCCTCATCTTTGGTATTGGCTTCGGACTGCTCGATGTTTCCATGAATGTCCAGGCGGTGACCGTGGAAGAGGGGTACGCCCGGCCGATCATGTCGACGTTTCATGGTGTTTTCAGTGTCGGCGGACTACTGGGTGCCGCTATCGCGGGAGTGGTCGCGGGAGTGGGTGTTCCACCCTTCACCCATCTGCTTGGTGTTGCCCTGGTGCTGCTCGTCCTCATTGCCGTTGCGAGTAGGTCGCTCATGGCGGCTTGTTCTGCCGAGGATGGGACGCCGGTGTTTGCGGTTCCGCCGCGAGCGTTGCTCGGGCTCGGCATCCTCAGCTTCTGCGTGTTGTTCGGGGAGGGCGCCGTGGCCGACTGGAGCGCCGTCTACCTCGAGAATGTCCTGGGTTCGACAGCGGCTGTAGCCGCAGCCGGATATGCTGCATCGTCGCTGGCAATGGCCGGCATGCGATTTGCCGGGGACTCCCTGACACGCAATTTCGGTCCGGTACGCCTGGTTCGCGTGGGAAGTCTGGTTGCGGGTCTGGGGATGACGGCAGCGCTGCTGAGTGGCACAGTTCCGGCAGCGCTCGTCGGATTTGCTGGTGTGGGAGCGGGACTGGCAGTGGCGTTCCCCATTGCCTTGGGAGCAGGCGGCCGCACGCCGGGCATGGCGTCGGGCACGGCCATCGGCGCGGTGGCCACGGCGGGGTACACCGGCTTGCTCGTTGGACCGCCCCTGATTGGGTTCATCTCGGATCGAGCAGGTCTGCGATCGGGGCTCGCGCTGGTCGCCGTGCTCTGCTTCGTCACGGCACTGCTTGCCGGAACCGTGCGGCGGGAAGGGTCCTAGCCATCACGCGTTGCCCCTCTCCCGTTGAGTTCGGATGGGGCAACGCGCGGTGCCGAAATGTGTTAGCCCAATACCTCGCTGATTGAATCCGCAATCGCATTGGCCAGTTCGTCGAGCTCTCGTTGCTGAATCGTGAGGGGCGGGGCGATGGCGATGCCGTCGTTGACGGGGCGCACAATGATCCCGCGCTCTCGTGTCGCTTTCGTCAGCCGTCCTCCGATGTTCATTGCCGGGTCGAGCTTCGTTTTGGTGGCCTTGTCGGCGACGAGTTCGACGAAGAGCATCAATCCCTTGCCCCGGACATTGCCAACGTGAGGATGGTCGTCGAGACGATCGTGCAGGGCGCCTAGCAAGTAGGCTCCCGCGCGCCCGGCGTTCTCCGGAAGGCGTTCTCGCTCGATGATGTCGATATTCGGCAGGGCGACCGCGCATGCGACCGGGTGTCCGGAGTAGGTAAACCCGTGCATGAACATGCGGTCGGGGGTGCTCAGCGTGTCCCAGACCTCGTCGCTGACACCGACTCCCCCAAGCGGTACATAGCCGGAGGTGATCCCCTTGGCGAAGGAGACGATGTCGGGGGTGACTCCGTATTGCTGCATGCCAAACATGGTGCCAGTGCGCCCGAAACCGCAGATCACTTCATCGAATATGAGGAGGATGTCGTGCGCCTTCAGTATGGGGGCAATGGCCTCCCAGTACCCTTGTGGAGGCACGACGACCCCGCCGGCGCCCTGCACGGGCTCCCCGATCATGGCGGCGATGGTCTCCGCACCTTCGCGCTCGATCGTCTCCTCGAGCTCGCGGACCAGCGAGGCGATGAACTCCTCTTCATTCATGCCTTCGCCGTGCCGATATTGGTACGGTGGCGTGAGATGGACGAAGCCGGGGACGTTCGGACCGAACCCCTCGTGGTAAGTCGGGATGCCAGTCGCTGCCAGCGCGCCCATGGCGATCCCGTGGTAGGCCATTCTGCGGGAGAGAATCGTGACTTTCTGCGACTTTCCCTTCAACCACCAATAGTAGCGGGCGATTTTCAGCGCGGTCTCGTTTGATTCGGCGCCGCCTGACGTGAACTGAAAATGGTTGAGCGAACCGGGAAAGAGCGCGGCGAGTCGGGAGGCGAGTTCGATCGGCGGGGGCGAGGCCAGGCCAAAGAAGTTCGGCACGAATGCGACCTCATGTATCTGAGCCGCTGCGGCGTCGGCGAGTTCTGCCCTCCCGTGGCCGACGTTGACATTCCAGAGTCCCGCGAAAGCGTCGATGTAACGCGTGCCGTCCGAGTCCCAGAGGAAAACGTCCTCTCCTCGCACCATGACCAGCGGTCCGTTGTCGCGCAGAGAGCGCAGGTTCGAGACTGGATGTAACAGGTGCGCTTTGTCCTGTGAAATCAGCTCAGTCGTGTTCCATGTCTCAGTAACGGCCATATTCCCTCCCTATTCTCCGAGGCACGACTTTCAGAAGGCTGCATTGCCGCCAGCTGGGCTCCCGGTTGGAGTTCCACAGTGCGCGATTGGCAACGCGCGACCAGGAATATCAGAGGCGCGGCCGGCGGGAAAGCAGCGCCACTATCATGGTCGAGCGGCGTCTAGGTTAGCAGCATGGATCCACCGGCTGCTGCCCCGGAGATGCCGATATCGATCGCCTCGCCGGATTTGGCTCTCTCGGATCCTGTCTCCACCCCAAGTCCACGGATTGCGTCATCGGGAAATCCCGCCGCGCGGGCGGGTGCAACTACCTCGAGCTCGAGGTCTGGAACCCAGCCACGCATGATGACCCCGTGCCGTCGTCCGGTCAACGTGGCCACTACACCTGTCGGGACGATGAGCGTCTCTCCAATTCCTGCGGACGACACCCATCCCGAGACATCGACCATTGCCGCCCCTTCGATACAGGTCAACACCTGAGGACTGTCCAGCTCCGGGATCCGGACGACGGTGGTCGCATCGAGCACGATGCGCTCCAAAGCGAAATACCGTGTCGCCACGAGGAGCGAGCGACCTGATTGAGGATCGGCGAGGGCTATGGGTGGGATTGGCTCGGGTCTCGCGTGCGGGTCGATGACCGCTAATCCCTCGGCGTGATGCAGAGCTCTCGCGGTTCCGGAAGCGTCTAGTCGACCCCAATCGTCGAGCCGGAATGTAACGTTCGAGGGCTGCTGGATTTCGTAGAGGGCGACGCCGGCGCCAAGGGCGTGGGGCGTCCCAGCCGGGATGAGCACCGTCATCCCGGGCTCGGCGGGAACCTGGCGAAGGCAACCAGCAGCCGAAGCATCGGCGCGAAGGCACGAAGCCGAAAACCGCTCCTGACTTGTCGCTTCGTCCAGTCCGAGATAAATGACGCTTCCGCTATTGGCCGCCAGGATGTGATATGCCTCTGTCTTTCCCGTGCCGAGACCCAACGCGGCAGCTGCTCGATCGTCTGGATGGACCTGGATCGACAGATCGGCGTGACCGTCAATCAGTTTGATCAGTAACGGGAAGATCGGCCGGCCGCCGGTGGCCGCCAGTCCGCGCGTGCCGATCCACGCACTGGGATCCTGGCTGGCGAGTTCGCCGAGAGGTGTCCCCAGGTGATCGCCAGACGCAACCGTGGCCTCCGGTGCGGTGAGAAGGGCTTCCCCAATCGTCGCATGTGGAGGAAGTTCGATGCCCCACTCCTCGAGCCGACGGCCGCCCCAGGGCTTCGGATCGAGTCGGGGATTCACCCTAACAGGCCGCACGGGTCCCTTGCTCACCCGCATCCTCCCATGAGTCTCTTGGTGGTCAGTATCCCTCGCGCCGCATGATCTTGAGTTGCTCGACGATACGGCGGACCTCTTGCGCATCACTGCGGTCGACGACGAGCAACGCATCCTCGGTGTCGACCACGGCGATGTTCTCGAGGCCGACGAGTGCCACGAGTCGCCCTGTCTCCGACCAGACGACGCTGTTGCGCGTCTGTGATTGCACAACGTCTCCGCGCACGCTATTGCCGAAATCGTCGCGTTCGATCAACTCGCCAAGGTTGTTCCAATCGCCGACGTCGGACCAGCCGAATTCGGCGGGAACGACGGCGATACGGTCAGCCTGTTCCAGAATGCCCTGATCGATGGTCGATTCGGCCAGACTTGCCCAGACCTCGGCGGCAACCCGGTCCTGCTCCGGCGTTCCCCAGACCGCCGCTATGCGGCTGACACCGGCGTGGAGATCGGGTTGGAGCCGCGCCACTTCGTCGAGCAGCGCCTGAGCTTGCCATACGAACATGCTCGCATTCCACAGAAAGCGACCCGAGGCAACATACTCGGCCGCGGTTTCTGGGTTCGGCTTTTCCACAAATCGCACGGCTCGGTACGCTGATCCATCCGCCGTGCAGGCGACGACGTCGTCGGAACGCTCGATGTAGCCAAATCCCGTTTCCGGCCGGGTCGGAGTCAGGCCAATCGTTACCAACCACCCTTCGCGGGAGGCTTGTATGGCCGTGCGCAGCGCCGCGTCAAAGACCGGCAAGTTCGACACTTCGTGGTCCGCGGCAAAGCTCCCCACGATTGCACCGGGGTCACGGCGGTAGATGAGCGCCGTAGCGAGCGCGATCGCCGGGCCCGAGCCCCGTGGCGAAGGCTCGACCAGGACATTGCGCTCCGGTAGCCCGGGGAGTTGGCGTGCGACCGGCGCGGCGTGTGCAGGCCCACAGACAACAAGAGTGCGCTCGGGAGGCACGGTTGAGGAGATGCGGTCAACTGTTTGCTGCAACAGGGAGCGGTCTCCGAGGAGCGGGAGAAGAAATTTTGGCCGAGCCGCACGGCTCAGCGGCCAAAGCCGAGTCCCCGATCCACCAGCGGGCACAACCGCCCACAGATGGCGGGCTCCCGCCCCGCCTCGCTGAGAAGTCCTTGGAACTGATTTCGCGGTCATACCACCGTTGACCCTGCCGGGGACCACTTTACCGTCAGCACGGAGTTGATTGCTGCATGATAGTGAGGTTCGAGAGTGGATTGGCAACCGTAAAAGCAGAGGAGACGAAGTCGACTGATGAACGACCCGGTTCCAGGTCAGGAAAGAGGCGCTCCGTTGGCCGGGCTGCGCGTGGTCACGGTTGAGCAGTTCGGCGCCGGACCGTTCGGCACTCTGATGCTCGCGGATCTCGGAGCTGAGGTGATCAAGGTCGAGGATCCAGCGGCCGGCGGGGATGTGGGGCGGAGTGTGCCACCCGGCGCTGCCGACGGCAGTAGTCTCTATTTCGAGGCGTTCAACCGGGGCAAGCACAGCATTGCGCTCGATCTGACGAATCCCGCGGGGCGGGAAGTGTTCACCCGGCTCGTCGCCGCCGCGGATGCCGTCTTCAACAATTTGCGCGGCGATCTGCCAGACCGATTAGGCTTGACCTATGCGGCACTGGGTCACGCCAACCCCGCGATCGTCTGCGTGTCGCTCTCGGCATACGGGCGAGAGGGTCCACGCCGCGGCGAGCCGGGGTATGACGCTTTGGTGCAGGCTGAAGCTGGCTGGGCGAGCCTCACCGGTGAGCCTGACGGTCCTCCATCCCGCAGCGGCTTGCCCATGGCCGACTATGCCGCCGGCCTCGTTGCCGCGTGCGGATTGCTCTCCGGAGTGCTTGACGCGCGCCGTACCGGGCTCGGCCGCGACATCGACACCTCGCTGTTCGATTCTGCTCTTGCCATGCTCAGTTATCAGGCCACCTGGTGGTTGTCGGCGGGGATCGAGACCGCACGGCTGCCTCATTCGGCGCATCCGAGCATCGTTCCCTTCCAACTCTTCGCGACCGCCGACGGCCATATCGCGATCGCCTGCGCCAAGGAGAAGTTTTTCCAGGCGCTCGTCAAGGCAATCGGGATGGCGGATTTGGCAGAGGACCCCCGGTTTACATCGTTCGCTGCGCGGCTCGAGCACCGGCAAGCGTTGCTCGATCGCCTATGCGCCGCGAATCCGGGAGCTTCCAACCGAGGAGTGGCTTTCCCGGCTGAAAGGCAAAGTTCCCTGCGCGCCGGTGCGCGACCTTCCCAGCGCGTTGCACGCCGAGGAGTTGGAGCCGCGAGGCATGCTCGCTTCATACGACCATCCCCGGTTAGGCGAAGTGCGCAGTGTCGGGCTACCACTACGAGTTTCGGGATTCACCCCGACATACCGCGCGTCTCCGGCGCTAGGCGCCGACGCAGCGGACCTCCTGACCGAGCTCGGCT
The DNA here is from genome assembly GCA_963751075.1 of uncultured Chloroflexia bacterium. Classification (GTDB taxonomy): domain Bacteria; phylum Chloroflexota; class Chloroflexia; order Thermomicrobiales; family UBA6265; genus JACCXM01. Next base: position 512,504 of record CAVVTE010000019.1, read on the forward strand.
TCGACGATGCCGCCGTGGCGCGACTCAAGGAAGCTGGAGCCTTCGGTCTCTAGAATGCTCGATGAGACGTCAGGGGGAGTACATCCCACACGTGGTCGGCGAGGACTTGGTCGTGAATGAATTGCTCGATGTTGTTCGCGATTGGCACGACGCCGTCAATCGCGGTGATGCGGACGAACTCGTCGCCTTGTCCCGTGAGGAAATCGAGATCGGCGGTCCGCGCGGGACAGCAGTCGGAAGTTCGGTGCTGCGCGATTGGGTCGGTCGCGCGGGCATTCATCTCGAGCCTCGGCGATGGTTTGCCGGTCTGGGCACTGTCGTTGTCGAGCAAATAGCGACCTGGCGAACGACAGACGGCGGCATGACCGAGCCAGCCACCATCGCCTCCTCCTTCCGGTTGGAGGACGGAAAAGTGAGCAGGATGGTTCGGTACGAGTCCCTGGAGGCCGCCCTGGCCGCGAACAGTCTGACGATGCAGGACGAGCTACCAAGTATCGCGCGTTGAGGTTCCGCACATCGCGGGTAGGGGATGAAGTCCATGACGTCAGACGCCGAATCCGAGTCTCAGGCTGAGGCCGAGGATGTCGTTCGAACCCGGCCGCTGAAGGTCGGGATCATCCTGCCTGACACAGAGCGGGAGATGGGCGGGGATACCGCCCGGTGGGGCGATCTCGCCGCTATGGCGCGCCTGGCCGAAGACCTTGGTTTTGATTCGATCTGGAATGCGGACCATCTCATTTATCGGTTTCCCGGCAAAGCGGTCCAAGGGCCTTGGGAGAGTTGGTCGCTGCTGGCGGCGCTCGCCGCCGTCACAACGCGGGTCGAGATCGGCCCGCTGGTCAGCTGCTCCTCATTTCGAAATCCCGCCTTGCTGGCCAAGATCGCCGATACCGTTGACGAGATTTCCAATGGGCGACTCGTTCTCGGTCTCGGCGCGGGGTGGCACGAGCCGGAGTACATCGCCTTTGGCTACCCCTTCGACCACCGTGTCAGCCGGTTTGCCGAGGCGATCGCCGTCATCCACGGCTTACTACGGAACGGGCACATCGATTTCGAAGGGACGTACTACTCCGCGCAGGATTGCGAGTTGCGGCCGCGCGGACCGAGACCGGAAGGGCCTCCAATCATGATTGGCTCGACTGCGCCGCGGATGCTGAGCCTGCTGGCCTCATACGGCGACATTTGGAATGCTTGGGCCCGGCAGACTCTCGAAGAACTGGCAGAGGATCGACAGAAGGTCGACGCCGCAATGGAGGAGGCGGGGCGCGACCCGGCAACCGTCGAGCGGACGGTGAGCTTGTTGGTCGATCTTCCGACCGCCACGGGCCGGCCAAGCGAAGAGAAGCCCGGACTCAAAGCACGAGAGCCTCAGGAGTTGGCCGCGCATTTGGCAAGCTACGCCGATGCCGGCATCAGCCACGTCCAACTCATGCTCGACCCAAATACTCCGGCTGGCATGGAGTGGGCTGCGCGCGGCGCTGGAAATGCTCGCAGAGTGATCGCGACTGAACCCATAACCGAGTGTCGAAATGGGTGTACATTGGGAGGGTACGTCCCAGTTACGGTGCGGTTTCTGGGCGCGGGCAACGTGGCCTAATTTGCCCGACATTGAGGATCTGCCATGCGTCATGTTCGCGTGCTGTTGGCACTATTCATCGCGTCGGCACTCCTGGGGTCAGGATTGTTGGTCTTCCCCGTATCGCCGGTGGTCGCACAGGATAGCGGCGCCGTCGAAGCTGATGCTGTGCCGGTCACTGATGAAGAAGGCGTCGCTGTCGGGACGATCACCGTCACCCACGTCATCGACCCCTTCACCGAGTTCGATCCCGCCAATCCGCCGGAAGAAGGCGGGCGCTATGTGGCGGTCAACGTTGCGTTTTAAGCGGACGCCGGCACTCGCTTCGACATCGCTCCCTACACGATCGTCCTGCAGGTCGATGCTGGTTTCCTCCGGAACCAGGCGAGCATGGTCCTGGCGGAGGATGCGCTCGTTCCCGAGCTCTCGAGCCAGACTCTCGGGCCTGGCAGCCGGATCACGGGGGTCGTCGGCTTCGTCATGCCGGAGGGACGCGTTCCGGCACGGATCCTCTATCAGCCCGAAAGCAGCCGGATCATCCCTTTGCAAGACCTCTCGGGCGAAGAACCTCCAGCGCTGGGAGAAGCTGTCTCGATCGTCGACTCCGAGGGCGGAACCGGGTCAGTCACGGTGACCGAGGGCGTCGATCCTTTCGAGGACGTCGACCCGACTCAGACGCCGCCAGAGGATGGGCGGTTTGTGCTAGTGAACCTGGTCTATGAGAACACCGGCCGACGGCCGGTTTTTCGTCGAGCCGTACGGCCTGCTCCTTCGCGACGCGAACGGCAATCTCTGGAGTTCAACGAGCATGACCCGGCTGGAGGAAACCGAGCTGGTCCCCGACATCACGAGCGCGCAGCTCGCACCGGAAGATCGCCTCTCGGGGGCAGTTGTATTCATCGTTCCGGAGGGTGTAGGCCTGTCCGGGATCTACACCAGTCCTGTCAGCGGACAGCTCCTCAGTCGCCGATTTCCAGGTCGCCGTCGATAATGAGGCAACGCCGATCGCGAGTACGGCGTCCGCGGGCGGAGGCTGTGCGGACCTCGAACGCTGGCTAGGTGACACGCGGGAGCGCATCTAGCGTGCCGCCGAGATGAGCCTCGATGACGCAACGCTAGTGGATCTCGAGAGTCTCGCGGCACATGTCGGCAAGTACGCGGCGCTTGCAGAGGAGCAACTCGCTGACCAGCCTCCAGCGGAAGCCGAAGCTGCGGGCAAGTCGCTCGTCTCGACGCTGCGCGCCCATAGCAGCGCGCTCGAGCAAATCCTGGGCGCTGATAACGCGGGCAATGACGTGTCCCTCGAGCTGACGGAAGTGATGAACACGTTCAACGACGCGGGCTCCCGGCTTGGCGAGATCGAAGACGAGCTAGGGCAGATTGCCGAGGAGTGCGGGCTCGGCTGAGCGCTTCCAGACAACGATCCACGTTTCTGCGGCTTCGCAGTGTGGCCTCATACGCCCATCCTGGTCATTGTTCAGTAGCGGAGCCGGTCCTTAGGCTTTTCACGATCAAGTATGCCTGAAAAAGGGACCTGTTCTGGCTCAATTGCCGCGAGATTGTCAGCCCTTCGGGCTCTCTCGGTTATACTTTCCGCGCCGGGCAGGTGAAGTGACACGATCTTCCGACTGAATGCGTTGTAAGTGTGTCCGAGGTCGTGCTATCCGCAAGCGCCGCATGCGCTGGCCGGCGAGTTTGACTCATCTCGATTGTGAATGAGCGGCGGCCAGTTACCTGAAGACGGAGAACTCAGACATGGATGGCGAGTCGTTCGATCGGTTGTCAGTGGTCGTTCACCGGCTGGGTGAAAGGGCAACCCGGCGAGGTGCTTTAGGCCTCGTATTAGGCGGTTCTTTGACCGCGGCGGGTGGCCTGTTCGCCGAGGACGCCGGTGCCCATCAAAGGAACAAGAAACATAAGAGAAACAGAAATAACAACAAGAGGAATGGGAATTGCCGCGGTTTTGGCGGGTCATGCTCGTCAAACCGAGACTGCTGTTTCCAGAATTGCCGGTCCGGACGCTGCTGGTATGGCGGCGATGGTGGCGGCCAGCAATGTGGCGGACAAAACTGTCAGAACGGGTGGGGTTGTTGTGACCAGGGCGGCGTCTCGGTCTGCGTGCCAAACAATTTTCCGGTCTGCTGCGGTAATCACAGCTTTTCATCCGGGTACTCGTGCTGCGGAGGTAATGGTGGCGCGTGCATTGGTGGGTTGAACACCTGCACCGGCCAGTTCGGCGTTTGCTGCCAGCCGGGGTGGAAGCACTGTCAAAACAGCTTCTCGAGCACTTGCATTCCGGACTATTGGGACTGCGATCGGTTCTTCTACCAGGCAAGTCAGGGTGTCGCAGCCGAGTCGTCGGATGAAATTCCGACCGCCGATCCAGTACCAGTACCTACCGCGGACTATATCCAGCTCTCATAGAGGTGACGAACAGCAATCGGTTCCCGGGCCCTGCCCGAACGGGGTGCCAGTGCGGAGCAAAAAGAGCCACGGGGCCATCGCGATGGCCCCGTGGCTCTTGATCCAGGGAAGCGACCCCGCGCGGGGTTACATCCATATCACAACAAGGTGAAATGGCGACGACCACTCACGAATTCGGCGCCGGTTGATGCCTGCTGGACGTGTGCATGTCTCGCGGCCGTCCCGTTACCCGTGAATTTCCGCATTTTGGGTTGAGACCCATCGAATATCGAAACATCGAAGCCCGAGAGTTCACGGGTTGCATCCCTCAATCCCCGTTTGTGCGGCGCGCCATGTCGGTCACTATTGGAGTGCCATTGCGCGAATCATGAACGCGAAACCCCTACCAGCAACGATTTCCTATTACTTGCTCATGGCTCTGCGAGCCACCACCGGTGGATGAAATCCGCTGCTTTCAGGTGTTCACGGGGCGAATTTCAAAGCACGGCGCGATCAATCAAACGCTGCTTCTCGACTGTAGACGAATAGTCATCATGGCCTGTCGTTTCCGGCAGGGATGATGTCGATCTGAACGCTCGGCTGGGACGCAACCTGAGTCGGCTCCGCTCAGCGCTCCCGGATTGGGTCGAGGACCGGCTTCAGATCGACGATCGGCGTCCGGTCGAGTGCCTCGAGGTTGCTCACGTGGATTCTGTTGCCCTCAATGGCCAGAATCTGCACCCGATGCAAGCCAATCGGGTTCGGCCGATTCGGCGAGCGGGTGTTGAACACTCCTTGTAGAGGGTTGCCAGGATCGCCTCGCGGATGGACGAGCAGCACGTCGCGCTCGGCGCGATCGAGCCAGGTCAGCACGATCACCTCCGCGCCGACCTCCAGTCCGAAAAGCCCCTCACGAACTCGATCGTCAATGAGCAACCAGGCGTCGGGAGCGCCTTCGTTCCCCTGCTTCGGCGCGTTCGCACAATCGACGAGCGGTGACTCGACCCACCCGATCGGCTCCACCTCGTACCGCTGCTGGCTCAAAGCATCCTCCGCTCACCCATCGAGCACCGCCAGTTCCAGCTCCCCAAGTCGCTCCGGATCGGCGATGGCATCGATGGCAACGATCTTTCCGTCGCGGATCGTGAAGTCGAGGACCATTATCAGGCGGCCTCGTGGCGCCACCACCACGCCCACGCTGCCGTTTACCAGGGCGGCTTGCGCGGCCCGTGCGCGTCCTCGCATTGCTTCTGTCGCCACGGTCTCGGCTCCACGGACTTCCGGTGGTCTGCCGGCAAGGGCCCCCATGCCGTCAGAGCGCCGGACGACATCCGGATCAAGCACCATCAGCAATCCCTGGAAGTCGCCACCCCGCGCGGCGGCCAGGAAGGCGTCGACGACGGCTCGTTGCTGAGTGAGGTCGCCGCCGCGCGCCTTCACAACTCCCTCGCGGCCATTTCCTCCTTCTCGTCCGCCAGTCCCTACTTGCGCACCGACCCCATGCACCCGGCGGCGGGCGCGGCTGGCGAGCTGCCGTGCCGCGGCAGGCGTCCGCCCCACGATCGGCGCGATCTCGTCGAAGGGGACGGCAAACATGTCGTGCAGGACGAACGCCAACCGCTCGGCTGGCTCCAGCATCTCCAACACCACCAGCAGCGCCAGCCCGACCGAGTCAGCCAGGAGCGCTTCCTGCTCAGGGTCGGCGCCGGCCCCACTGCTGGCGGCTCGCATGGGGACGACCTCGTCCAACGGCTCCTCGCGCCGTGCCTTGCGCGAGCGCAGCATGTCCAGGCAGACGCGGGCCACCACCGTCGTCAGCCATCCACCCAGATTCTGCACCTCGCTGGTGTCGCTACGGCCCAGGCGAATCCAGGTCTCCTGCACCGCGTCGTCCGCCTCGCTCAACGAGCCGAGCATGCGGTAGGCCACCGCCCGCAAGTGGGACCGATGCTCCTCGAATCGCTCCGCCAGCCAATCGCGCTCACCCATCATCACGTCCTTTCGTCCGCACGATCTTCCCGCGCGATCTCCGCAAAGGCAAAGCGGCTGCGCTATAGACGCTGCGTGTCTCGCTCGCCCATCGGTCACATTCGCTCGTCGCGGTTCGTCAAGGTAGTGACGGATGACGTCCGGTGAATGGGACGAGGGCAGGTAGATAGACAAGGAAGGAGCACAATGATTCCCTACGACAGCGTCATCTCGCTCGGAGTCACCGACCTGAACCGGGCGAAGCAGTTTTATAGCCAAGGTCTCGGATGACCGATCCTGCAGAACTACGGCGAATGGGTCAGCTTTGGCCTCGGCGATGGATCGTCGGCGCTGGGCCTGTATTCGTGGAACGCACTTGCGCATGACGCCGGCGTCGCGTTGGAGGGACGAAACGCTCCGATGGAAGACGGGACGGTCAGGGGAAGGGAATCCATGAAGAGGCCGCGACCGTCCTGGTCGCCGTTGATCCGTTGACGCGATGCTGCTCGAACTGCTCCGCCAACCACTCGTCTTCGCTCACCGGTCACATTCTCCCGCTACGTTTCGTCACTGCTCCGCCAACCATTCGTCTTCGCTGATCGGTCACATTCTCCCGCTGCGTTTCGTCAGAGTAGTGACGCGGCAGCGCCCGCGAATGTGACATCAGGAGGGAACCGATGAAGATCAAACTGACCAGCGTGTACGTGGACGACCAGGAGAAGGCCCTGCGCTTCTATACCGACGTGCTGGGCTTCGTGAAGAAGACCGACGTTTCGCAAGGGCCGTTTCGCTGGCTGACGGTAGCCTCGCCAGAGGAGCCGGACGGCACGGAGCTGCAGCTGGCGCTCAACGACAACCCGGCAGCTGGGGCCTATCAGCAGGCGATGTTCCAGCAAAGTCAGCCCGCGGCCATGTTCTATTCCGACGACGTGCAGGGCGACTACGAGCGCATCAAAGCGCGCGGTGCCGAGTTCACCATGCCACCAACGGACGTGACCGGCTCCAAGATCGCCATGCTGAACGACACTTGCGGCAATCTCATTCAAATCACGCAACTCATGCGCTGGTAAGGCGGACGTTCAGCAGCATTCCGGGAGCGCTGCCGTCGCTCGGCACAGAGCCGCCGCCGGGATCCCGCCACCCGGTCGACTCAGCCTCGACCGGGTGGCGGGGTTCGACGGCGCCATCGTGACGCTTGGAGGTCATGTCTTGCTGGATTTCAGGATGTAGCGCCAATCCGAGTTACAGATTCGAAACGTGGGCGGGGGGACTGGATTCAGACCTGCGCCCCACATCCAGGGCAGGTGCGCTGGCCGCGCCGTGCTGCTGGGTCCGCTTCTCTCCGCGCCACGTCCAGGCCTGGCGCGAAGTGAACGAAATGCTCGACCGCGAGCTGATAGGCGACGGCCGCTGATTGGTCTGACGCCTCGCCTGGGCGCGTTGCATGGCCGGGCCCTTCCACAAAACGACAACCCGCGATTGATGTACGTACAGTACAATTGTTCTGCCAAAGCGACGCTTTCCGTGGTTCGTGTAGGGACGATCGACGACGAAGGAGCATCAGACGTACGGCTCGAAGCTGGTTAGATCGAGCCAGGCAACGCCGACGGAGACCGCGCAGACGGCTCCGCCTAACAGATGGAGACACGATGAGCATGGCCACGATGGCGAATACGCGGCCGCCTGCGCTGCACGTTGCCGACCGCCACGATCTGATCCGCGTGTATGGCGCGCGCGAGAACAACCTCAAGGATGTCAGCATCGAGATCCCGAAGCGCCGGCTGACAGTGTTCACCGGCGTCTCGGGATCGGGCAAAAGCTCGCTGGTGTTCGACACGATCGCCGCGGAATCGCAGCGGCTGATCAATGAGACCTACAGCGCCTTCCTGCAGGGGTTCATGCCAACGCTGGTCCGACCCGAGGTCGACGTCCTCGAAGGGCTGACAACCGCGATCATCGTCGACCAGGAGCGGATGGGGGCCAACCCCCGCTCCACCGTCGGTACCGCTACTGACGCGAACGCGATGCTGCGCATTCTGTTCAGCAGGCTGGGGGAGCCGCATATCGGCCCGCCCAACGCATACTCCTTCAACGTCCCTTCGGTGAAGGCCAGCGGTGCCATCACCATCGAGCGCGGCGCCGGCAAGACGAAGACCGAGAAGGCGACCTTCAACCGTCTCGGTGGCATGTGCTCGCGCTGCGAGGGCATGGGCAGCGTGACCGACATTGACCTGACTCAGCTCTACGACGAAAGCAAGTCGCTCGCCGAGGGCGCGTTCACCATCCCCGGCTGGAAGTCGGACAACTTCTGGACCGTGCGGGTCTACGCTGAGTCGGGCTTCGTTGATCCGAACAAGCCGATCCGCGACTACACCAAAAAGGAACTCCACGACTTTCTCTACAAGGAGCCGGTCAAGGTGAAGGTCGACGGGGTCAACCTCACCTACGAGGGGCTGATCCCCAAGATCCAGAAGTCGTTCCTCTCCAAGGACAAGGAGGCGATGCAACCGCACATTCGCGCGTTCGTCGAGCGAGCAGTGACGTTCACCGTCTGCCCTGAGTGCGGCGGAACCCGGCTCAGCGAGGCGGCTCGGTTGTCGAAGATAAAGGGGATCAATATCGCCGACGCTTGTGCGATGCAGATCAGCGACCTTGCCGAATGGGTGCGCGGCATCGGCGAGCCGTCGGTGACTCCGCTGCTGGCGGCGCTAGGGGAGACCCTCGACTCGTTCGCGGAGATCGGGCTGGGCTACCTCTCGCTCGACCGGCCGTCGGGCACGCTGTCGGGCGGTGAAGCCCAGCGCACCAAGATGATCCGCCACCTCGGCTCCGCGCTGACCGACGTCACCTACGTCTTCGACGAGCCCACTACGGGCCTGCACCCCCATGACGTCCAGCGAATGAACGACCTGCTGCTGCGGCTGCGGGACAAGGGCAACACGGTGCTCGTCGTGGAGCACGAGCCAGAGACGATCGCGATCGCCGACCACGTCGTCGACCTCGGCCCCGGCGCCGGTACGGCGGGCGGCGCCGTCTGCTTCGAGGGTACTGTCGAGGGGTTGCGGGCCAGTGGCACCATCACCGGCCACCATCTCGACGACCGGGCCACCCTGAAGGAGACGGTGAGGACTCCCACCGGTACCCTGGAGATCCGCGGCGCGAACGCGCACAATCTGCAGGACGTCGACGTCGCCATCCCGCTCGGGGTGCTTGTCGTCGTCACCGGCGTCGCCGGCTCCGGCAAGAGTTCGCTCATCCACGGGTCGATCCCCGCCGGCGCGGGCGTTGTCTCGGTCGACCAAACGCCGATCCGCGGATCCCGGCGCAGCAACCCGGCGACCTACACCGGCCTCCTCGATCCGATCCGATCGGCGTTCGCCAAGGCCAACGGCGTGAAGCCCGCGCTGTTCAGCGCGAACTCCGACGGCGCGTGCCCGAATTGCAACGGCGCGGGCGTCATCTACACCGACCTTGCGATGATGGCCGGCGTCGCCACGACGTGCGAGGAGTGCGAGGGCAAGCGCTTCCAGGCCTCCGTTCTCGAATACACGCTCGGCGGCCGGGACATCGCCGAAGTTCTCGCGATGTCGGTCAGCGAGGCGAAGGACTTCTTCGCTGCCGGCGACGCGCGCACGCCGGCCGCACATGCCATCCTCGATCGGCTGGCGGATGTCGGCCTCGGCTACCTCAGCCTTGGCCAGCCGCTCACGACCCTGTCCGGCGGCGAGCGGCAGCGGCTCAAGTTGGCTATCCACATGGCTGAAAAGGGCGGAGTCTACGTCCTCGACGAGCCGACCACCGGCCTGCACCTCGCCGACGTCGAGCATCTACTCGGCCTGCTCGACCGGCTCGTCGACTCCGACAAGTCGGTCATCGTCATCGAGCACCACCAGGCAGTCATGGCGCACGCCGACTGGATCATCGACCTCGGGCCCGGGGCAGGCCACGACGGCGGCCGGATCATCTTCGAGGGCACACCCGCCGACCTCGTTGCCGCCCGTTCCACCCTCACCGGCGAGCACCTCGCGGCCTATGTCGGGTTCTAACCGGGGCCTATCCTCAGTCGCCCTTCAAGAGGGTGATTGTCGCGGGCATGGCGCCTCGGCTGCCGCCAGTGCGATCGTCTATCGACGCGTGAACGTTACGTGCGCGACGCCACTCGGTGACGAGACGATCTCGACGTCGAAGCGCTCCTCGATGCCTTCCAGCCCGTCCCACAGGCGGACACCGCGGCCGAGCAGGATCGGGACCTGGACGATGTGGAGGAAGTCGATGAGGTCGGCCGCGAGGAAGTTGCGCACGGTCGTCGGGCCGCCGCCGATGCGCACGTCGAGGCCACCTGCCGCCTGCCGGGCGAGGTCGAGCGCCTCGTGCGGGCTGGCGTCGACGAAGTGGAACACGGTGCCGCCCTCCATCTCGAGCGACGGGCGCGGGTGGTGCGTGAGCACGAACACCGGCGTGTGGAAGGGCGGGTTCGGCCCCCACCAGCCGCGCCACTCGTCGTCGGCGTCGAAGCCGGCCGGCGGGCCGAACTTGCCCCGTCCCATGATTTCGGCGCCAATGCTGTGGCCGTGCCGCTCGGCGAAGGCGTGGTCGACGCCCATGCTGCCACCCGCCTCGCCGACCATCGCGCGCCAGAACCGGGTAGCGAACATCCACTCGTGCAGACGCTCCCCAGCGTGCCCGAACGGGGCTTCAAGCGTGAGATCGTCGCCGGTGCCGAATCCGTCGAGCGAGATCGAGAAGTTGTGCACGCGGACCTGGGACATGATGCCTCCTGTACGCACGGTGATTGCACGTTGAAACTGGCCTGTCGTACCAAAGCGAAACCGGGGACAAGATGCAAGCACTTGCCCGGCATTGAGGATCACCGCGACCGGGAGGCGCGGCGCTCGCCGCCGACGGCTTAGGTCGCGTCTTGCTCCTGTTCGGCGCCGGGCATGCCGCTGAAGATCTCAAGGATCACCCCCAGGTCGCGGTCGGTGGGGAGGTACGCGACGTCGATCCCGCTGAACGTGCCGTTGAGCACCAGGGTGTTTCCCCGTTTGGCCTGCTCCGCCACCGCGTCGTCGAAGCGCGGCGTGGCGACGGCGATGTGGTGGACGCCTTCGCCCTTCTCGGCGAGGAAGTGCGCAAAGACGCTCTCCTCGTCGAGCGGCTCGATCAGCTCCCACATCACCTGGCCGACCATCGTCGAGGCGGCGGCGACGCGCCAGGGCGCGGCCGGCTGACCGTGTACGCGCAAATTCGTCGCGTTCTCCGGGGTGAGCTCCTCGTGCCTCTCCCACGGGCCGATTCCGTACTCGTCGACGTATTTCTTTATCGTCGCGTCCAGGTCACGCACGACGATCCCAATCTGCATCGTTTCGGTGAAGACGGGCTCGCGCGTCGGTTTATTGCTGGACGATTCGTCGCTCACGTTTCCCAATTGAGTCTCCTTGGCTCACCCGGAAATCGGGCACCCATACCGACCGCTAACCACAGGAGGCCATCCAGTTCCAAACAAACTCGGCACAGCGTACCGAGTTTGTTTGTGCGTTGGTTGCGGGCGCTCACCCAGGCCGCTGCCTCCCGCCCCGCATGTCCGCGCTCAGCGATTCGAGCGGTAGGATTCTTCGAACTCGGGGCCGATCTCACCGGTTTTCAGGTCACCGGTTCGTTCATAGACCTGGATCACCACCCCGTTCGCGGTCGTTTCGATGCTCTTGAGTGAGAGGGCTCGCGAAATGGCGCCATTGCCGAAGAGGTGCTTCCCGCTGCCCGCGATCGCCGGGAAAACGATCAGGTGGAACTCGTCGACCAGGTCGCTTTTCATCAAGGCCTGCATCAGCTCGCTGCTGCCGGGGACCTGAATCTCGCCGCCGTCCTGCTCCTTGAGGTTCGCGACCTCGCCGGCGATGTCTTCACTGAGTTGATGTGAATTCGCCCACTCGAGTGTCTGCGGCGAGCGCGAGGCAATGTACTTCGGAATGCGGTTGTAGACCGCGGCGATCGGATCAGTGTCCGGCGCGTGGGGCCACGCGGCAGCGAAGATGTCGTAGGTCTTGCGACCGAGCAGCAGCGCCCCGGCCCGCTGGATCAGCTCCACCATATGCGCGCCGAGCTGCTCGTCAAAGTGGGGTATCACCCAGCCGCCGTGCGCGAACCCGCCCTCGCGGTCTTCGTCGGAGCCGCCGGGAGCCTGCATCACGCCGTCCAAGGTCATGAACGTGACGGCCACCAGTTTCCGCATCTGCTGTCTCCAATTGCGTTCCGCCAGTGCAGGACCATTGACCTGCTCGCCTTACTTGTCGAACGAGACAAGCTGAAATCGACGTACGGCATTTCGGCCACGCCGCCGATTCCCCAAATCACGAGTGGCGCTCCATCGTGGCGAGGTCGCCCAACCGTCGGTGCCGTACGCCCTCATCACCCGTTCCACCCTCACCGGCGAGCACCTCGCTGCTTACGTCGGTACCTGACCGAGGCCCCGGGGACACCGTGAGACGAGGTCTCTCATCTGTTTCGACCGAGTTCTGCGACGATGAGCTGTCGCATGTCGTCCACATCGATGTCCACGACGCGGTCGCATTCGACCGTGAGTGCGCGTCCGCAGGTCGTCTTCCCGACTGCTGGCCGCCGGTCAGGATCAGTGGTCGCATCATCGGGTTCCTTCCTGGTTCTCGTCCCCAGGAGCGCGTGTTTCGTCACCCGGTTGTTTCGGTGCACGGTGAGGGATTCCTCACCGGAAACTCGTCACTCGGTCCCGCCCGGAGCGAATTCGAGTGTCTTGCCCAAAGTGGTGCTAACAGGCGATCGTTCAAGACGGGCGAGCTGGACGCTTCGGTGGCGTTCGAGCTGAGGCGGCATGATCAGTGTGTAGCGGAATCGGCTCATGGCTTCCTCTCGCTCAACCTCGGCTGCCACGCCCACTCCACTGTTTGCCCTCTTGGCGCCCTTCACCCGGTACTCTCGGATGGACGGGAGGAGGGTCCGAAGAAAGGCCGAAAGGTGGGAACCACCGATCATCCTGGTCCAGCAATCCCGCGCTTCACCCTGCGTCCCGCGACCGAAGGCGACTTCTGGTTCATTCACACGATCCGGGCAGCAGGATTGCGCGAATACGTCGACCAGATCAGGGGTTGGGACGACGCGGCCCAGTTGGATCGATTTCGTGCCCGGTTCGACCCGGCGGTCTTTGCTGTGATCGTCGTCGACGACCGCGATGTCGGCGCCATGGCCGTGGAGTGGATGAGAGGCGAAGCGATTCTGACCGATTTCTACATCACCGCGGAGTGGCAGCGTCAGGGACTGGGCACCGTGGTATTGCGCTCACTCATCACGGAGGCTGAACCTGAGAGGGGTGCCGGTCGCGCTCAAAGTGCTTAGAAACAATCCGGCGCGCCGGTTGTACGAGCGGCTTGGCTTTCAACTCCAGCACGAAACAGAGTCGCATTACTGGATGCGAACTCTCTCCTAGCGCGGGCGACTTTCGCGGCAAAAGTCTGAAAGATGACTGTCTTGGTCCGGTTTGACGAGCCGCTCGCGCCGCGCTGTCACTGTTGACTGACCCGAGACCCGGTGATAGCGTCCCCGACGCAAAGAGGATTCGTGACGTTGACGGGTCGTGAGCGGGAGGTAGCGATGGTGAGCCGGAATGAACGTTTCGAACACGATCGAAAGCCCTTGGATGACATGAGGATTTTGCGGCTGTCTCGTCTTGACCGGCGCACGCTGTTGAGGCGGTCGCTGGTGGTTGGCCTGGCGGCGCCCGCCATGGCGGCGCTGCATCCCTCATTCGTGATCGGCGCGCACGTCTCTGCTCAGGAGGTGAGCTGCCCGCCAGAAGCCTCACCGGTGGCGGCCGGTACCCCGCTGGCAGCGACCGGTAAGCGAATCGGCGTCACGGTCGCCTATCTCTCGGTCCCGTTCTACGCCGGCTTCAAGGAAGGGCTCGAGGACGGGGCTCGCCAATTCGGTTTCGAGTACGACCTGCGGGACGGCGAGGGCGACCCGGCGACCGAAGTCGCGAACATCCAGAACTTCATCGCCGAGGGAGTCGATCTCATTCTCCTAACACCGATGAGCGAGGGGACCATTCCTGCCATCATCCAGGCTAACGAGGCTGGTATCCCGGTAATCGAGGTCAACAACCGGGCCGGGTTTGGCAGCGACGAGGCGGACGTGGTGACCTACGTCGGCGCGGACGATGTCGAGTTCGGCCGCTTGCAAGCCGTGTTATTGGACCAGACGTTTGGTGGCGAACCAGCAACGATCGGTTACGTCATCGGCATACCCGGCACGTCGCCGCAGATCCTGCGCGGACAGGGGTTCAAGGAAGAGTTGGCCAAACATCCGGAGTACGAGATCGTCGCCGAGGTCTCCAACAACTTTGATAACGCCCAGGGGCTAGCAGTGACGCAAGATCTGCTCTCAAGGTTCCCCAAGGGTGAGTTGGACGTGATCGTCATGCAGGGGCCAGAGGGCGTTGCCGCCGCCGATTTCGCACGCCAGAATGGACGTGAAGAGGTGCGGTTCATTCTTGGCGATTACCCGGCGGATGTGCGGCAGGCGATCATTGACGGTGACGTTCTGGGCACGATCAATCAGGATCCGTACCCTCAGGCCTACGAGGCGATGCACATGGCATCGCTTTACTTCAATGGGCAAGAGGACGCCATTCCAAAGCCGAATTTCCTGGAGTTGCCGATCATCACCATTGATAACGCCGAAGCGACACCGCCTGCCTGGGGATGCTAGATCGCGCGGACTGATTCGAAACGAGCCACGGTGAGTGCCAGGTCCAGCAGCGCTTCGTCGTGGCGATCCCTGGAGCGGAGGGTAGGGCTACGCCGTCGCTCGCAATGAAGGTCTACGACTATCAATGGTCAGCGTCGTTCGGGATGGACGCCGCAACCGCCGCGGCTGAGCTCGCTCGAGACGGAGTCGATACGGTCCTGGTCCGGAACCTGATCGACCCGTTGCCCACGTCCGGGGTCGATCAGGAGCTGTATCTGGCATCCGGCGAACCGCTGTCAGTAGCCACAGACCGCGCGTGGTCCGATGCGCTACGCGCGGCTGGCCTGGGTGTCTACCAGACGACGGCCCTGTTTTTCGATCCTGACCTGCTTCAGACATTCCCGGATGCGCGGCCGATTGATGCCAATGGCAATCCCGATGCTGGTTTTGACTGGTATCTGGGTGTCTGTCCAACGCATGAGGGCTATCTCGAGGCCAAGATCGATCGCCTACGCAAGGTCGTCGCCGAGCTGGAGCCGGATGGCCTGTTCCTCTCGTTCACCCGCTACCCCGGCTTTTGGGAGAACTGGGTCCCGGGATACATCTTCACCAACACTGACCGCTTCTGTTTCTGCCGGCGATGTCGCAATCAATTCTCACGCGATCTGGAGGTCGATCTCGGTCCTGACAATGCGCCGGCCCAGGCACGCTTCATCCTCGGCGAGCACGCTGAGGCGTGGACGGAGTGGCGATCGCAACGCATTGTAAAAAGCATCGACCGGGTCGCGGCAGTGGTGCGCGCCGAGCATCCTGACCTCCAGATCATGCTCAACACGCTGGCCTTTCCCGCGTCTGACTTCAATGGGCTCGACGTGCGAAAAGAGATAGCCGCGCAGGATCTCTCAGAACTCCGTGGATCCGTCGACCGGTTCGAGCTGATGACCTATCTCCAGATTCTGGATCGTCCGGACGCCTGGTTGGAGACGGTGATCACGGACGCGCGAGTCGCCGTATCTGACCGGCCGCTTTTCTGCACGCTGCAGGCGGCGCCCCTCTACATCGAGGGCATCCATGCCGGCCGCGGCAGAGCAATAGAGATCACAGCCGACGAACTCGATCGGACGGCTCGCGCGGCGCTCGAGGCCGGCGCGGATGGGCTTGTCTTCTACCACTGGACCGACTTCCTTGTCGACGAGGCTGAGGGTGGCGGCAAACGGGCGGTGCTGCGAGGACTTGGCGGTGGTTGACACCACCCCGATCCGCCTCGGTCTCAGTTACTTCGGCAATCGCTACCCGCACCACGCTCGGCAGGACTTGCGATCCATGGCGTCGTCCGGCGCGAGCTTCGTCGTCCACGTCATGTCCGAAGCCGACCTGCGATGGAATCCCGGCACAATGGCCGAATTGGTCAAGATCGGGAATGAGAATGGTCTGCAACCGTGGCTGACGCCATGGGCGGTTGGCGGCGCGTTCGGTGGTGAGGCGGCGAGCTACGCAGTCGGTGAACACCCGGAGGCCTGTCAGCGGGACAATGACGGACAGCATCTTCCAGCGCTCTGCCCCCGGCAGCCGGTGTTTCGCGCGCTGATGGAGGAGTGGATCGATGCGGCTGCCGCCGCCGGCGCAGAGGTCGTCCAGTGGGATGAGCTGCACTTGGCACTCTCCTATCGTGGGGATACCGTGCGCTGGGCGTGTCGCTGTGGCGCGTGCCAGGAGGCGTTCCAAACGCGCTTCGATGAGGCAATGCCGAGAACGGTTACCGCGGAGGTGCAGGCATTCCTCGATGATCTCATCTCGGAAACGCTCACCTGGCTGGTCGACTTGGCGAGGGCGCGCGGACTCCACAGCTCGATTGTGTTCCTTGCCAATGAGGGATATGACCCCGCTCGCTGGCGAGCCGCGGCCTTGCTCCCAGGGGTCCGTTATCTAGGTACGACGGCATTCTGGCTCTTCTACGGTATCTCTCGCGCTGACATGGACACGTATCTTTCACTCTGGGCGGAACGCATGCTGGCGGCGATAGCGGGAACCAGCGCCGAGCCCCTCGGTTGGGTGCAGGCGTTTGACGTGCCAGCGGGACGCGAGGTAGAGATCGAACAGGCGGTGGCTACCTTGGTCAATGCCGGCGTCACGACGATCGCGGTCTGGTCGTATCTCGCGTGCGTCGCGATGTCCGGACTGGCGCCCGATGATCCGGAGGCCGCGTGGTCTGCGGTTGAGCGTGCGTATGCACGACTTGCCGCGTCTGAGTAGCACCGTGACGCACGCCAATGTTGCCGATGCGGAGATTGATGGCGAGAGCGGTCGCCCACCGACCCTCCGTGCCCGCAATGTCAGCAAACGGTTCGGCGGTGTCGTCGCGCTCGATGATGTCTCGATAGAGATCGCTCCCGGAATGATTACCGGGCTCGTTGGCGACAATGGCGCCGGTAAATCGACATTGATCCGGATACTGAGCGCTGTGATGAATCCAGATAGTGGCACGATCGAGATCGACGGCGTGCCCGTGGATTTCACCTCTCCAGCCGAGGCCCGGACGGCAGGCATCGAGACGGTTTACCAGGATCTGGCGCTGGCGGGGAACATGCCGGTCTGGGCCAATATCTTCCTCGGCCGTGAGTTGCTCCGTGGCGCGAAGTTCCTCAACGTCCTTGATAAGCGCCGCATGGCCGACGAGGCTGAAGCAATGCTTTCCCGCCTCAGCCGCAATATGCCACCCATTAACGCGCCGACCTCGCAACTATCGGGAGGGCAGCGCCAGGCGATCGCCATCGCGCGCGCGGCTGCGTGGGGCTCCAAGGTGATCATCATGGATGAGCCAACGGCCGCACTCGGACCGGCGGAGACGCACGCTGTCGAGGAGGTCATCGCCGGACTGCGGGACCGTGGCTTTGCCGTCCTTATCATCAGTCACAATCTCGAGCAGGTCTTCCGGCTAGTCGATCGCGTCTGGGTGTTGCGGCGAGGAAGGATGATTGGGGACCGCTGGCTCGCAAACGTGACTCCAGATGACGTTGTCGCGATGATCACCGGTGCCAGCGTGGTCGTGCGCGGTCTGGGTGAATCCGGGTGAGTACAGTCGCGGTCACCACGACTATCTCGGCCCAGTCCCGGGCGATGGACTATGCCCGTCGCTACGGCATCGTCGTCGTTTTCGTCGCTTTGCTGGTGATCCTGGCGACGACACTTCCCCAGTTTCGAACCGCGGCCAACCTGCGAAATGTACTGCAGCAAAACGCGGTCATCGGGATCATCGCCTGCGCCATGACGTTTGCCATCATCTCGGGCGGGTTTGACCTTTCGGTCGGGGCCGGGGCCGCGCTCTCGAGTGTGGTTGGCGCCTGGTTGATCATCCAGCTGGGCATCCCACTCGGTATCGCCGGGGCGCTGGTGGCCGGACTCTCGCTGGGGCTGCTCAACGGCTTCTTGATCGCCTATGCGGGAGTCAATCCCTTTGTGGCGACGCTGGGTACGGCGACTGTCGTGCGCGGTCTCATCTACGTCAGCACCAACGCAACGCCGTTCTTCGGCGTGCCGATGAGCTTCACCGTAGTTGGGTTGGGCCGCACTGGTCCCCTGCCGAACGCGACCTGGATCTTCCTGGCGGCGGCGGTAATCCTCGCCTTTGTGCTGCATCAGACCCGGTTCGGACACTACGTCTACGCCATCGGTGGCAACATCGTCGCCGCGGCGGAGATGGGGATCAACGTGCGCCGGGTGAAGCTAGCCGTCTACGCCCTCGTGGGCGCGAGCGCAGCCGTTGCCGGGATCATTCTCACCGGCCAGACAGCGAGCGGGCAGCCCCAGGCGGCTCTGAACTATGAGTTGGCGGCGATCACGGCCGTCATCGTCGGAGGAGCGTCACTGGGCGGAGGACGGGGCGGTATGGCCGGCACGATTCTCGGCGTCTTTCTCCTCGGTCTCGTTTCGAATGCGCTCAATCTCTATGGGGTGTCGGCGTTCTGGCAACCGGTCGCGACTGGGACCATTCTCATCCTGGCGGTCGGCATCGACAGCTATTCGCGCCGGAGCGTCTTCGCCTGGCGGTGAAGCCGCGAAGACCTGGCCGCGGTTGCCGTCGACGCGGACCCACTGTCCGTCGGTGAGCTGGTGGGTGCCGTCTCCGGTCCCCATTGCTGCTGGAATGCCGTATTCTCTGGCGACGATGGCCGCGTGCGACATCGCGCCGCCGGAGTCGGCGACGACTGCCGCGGCGCGTCCGAAGAGGGGCGTCCAGGCCGGGTTGGTGTAGGGCGCGACCAGCACCTCGCCTGGGAGCAACGAGCCAAACCCCGCCGCATTCCGCACGATGCGCACCCGACCCTCGGCGATTCCCGGACTGCCCGGTGTACCCGTGACAAGACTCTCCTCACTCGCTTGCCGCGATGAACTGGGCGGCAGCTCCATGAGCGGTGTGTCGGCCAATGCAAGTCGCTGGCGCGCGCGTCGTCTCGCGGCCTGTTGCAGTTCAGTCGCGAGACTGGTAGGAGGGGGCCAGGCGCCATTGAGCCGCTCTAACTCATCGAACCGGAGATGAAAAACGTCCTCTGGGCACTCCAAAATACCAACCTCGGTCAGCCGGCGACCAAGCTCTAGGAGTGAGCGGCGTAGGAGCGGTAAGGGGAAAGTAAGAGCGAAGTGCGTGTCCTCGCGCAGAGCTGATACGCGCCGGGCCTGTGTGAGCAGCGCCAGCACGAGGGATCGTAGGAACGGAAGTCGTAGGGCGGGATGTGCCAGCAGTTCCTCACAAGCTGCCTCCCAGGCTCGGCCGTCGGGTTCTGGTCGAGGTTCTGCACGCGCCAATCCCTTGAGGATGCTGAGGACTGTTTCCGGCGAATCCTTCCAGGTTGGCTCCGAGACGAGCAAGGGAGAACCGGTTTCTCGATGACCGTACGCGTTCAGGAACTCTTGGAATTTCTCGAGAAATGCCCGGCCTGATGCGCCATGTTGCAGCGCATCGAAAAGTTTTTCCGTTTCGTTGCGTTCAAATTGTGCTGCAAGGTCGCGGTCGGCCCGGATCTCCGCAGCCAGCGTTTCCAGCGCTCGGTTGGCTTCCAACGTGCGGTTATCGACCCCGGAGAGCAAATTGCCGAAACGGTCCCCCTTGCCGAGGGCGCCGAGCAACAGACGCAATCCTCCAAGGGCGAGAACGCCGCGTGGGAAATAGCGGCGGCGAACCTCCATGA
This sequence comes from uncultured Chloroflexia bacterium, assembly GCA_963751075.1. Classification (GTDB taxonomy): domain Bacteria; phylum Chloroflexota; class Chloroflexia; order Thermomicrobiales; family UBA6265; genus JACCXM01. The sequence goes on from CAVVTE010000019.1 coordinate 532,355, forward strand.
GAGCAAATGGCATCGTGAGGGCTTCGCGCGCTATGTCCAGGAGTTCGACCCAGGAGAGAAACTCCAGTTCCCTCTCTTCCAGCGCCCGAACCCGAGCCTGTATCTTGGCCAGGATTGGGTCTCGGCGCCAGTTGGCCGGATCGTACTGCCGCGCGAGTGAAACGATGCGGGCTGGCGCAAGCAGAATCTCTGGCGTCAGGCGAAGGGGAGGGAACCCGGCAAAACGCTCGACGACTCCGTCTTCCTCCACCCACATCCGCGAGAATGACGGGATGAGACCTCCGACAGGGAGCATTCGCGGCAGCGCATCAGCAACAGCCGGCATCCATGTCGTCATATCGAGAGGATATGGCCGTACCTGGAGATAGTCCGCGGCGAACTGAGGTGGTTGAAACCGCGCACGCTGTGGAGGCGGCTCCGGCAGGGCGGTGATTGGCCGGGACTGGAGGACGAACAACTTTCCATCAGCCCACGCCCACTCGACATCCTGGGGCCGCCCGAAGTGCTTTGCAATCGACGCGCCCATGCGGGCCAATTGGAGGAGTCCGGCATCTGGCAGAGCAGGTCCGGGGGATGGGGCGCCAGCGACGTGCTCGATGCCACCGCCGGCTCGCGGCCGCACCTCGATCTCTCGCCGCCCGAGTTGCCGCTCCACGATCTGCCAGCGATGGCGCGTATTGCGGAGGACGAAGTGATCCGGGGTGACGATCCCACTGACGACGGCTTCGCCGAGTCCCGTGCTGGCGTCGATAATCGTTTCATCGCGTGCGCCGGTGACGGGATTCGCGGTAAACATCACCCCGGCCGCGTCGGCTGGCACGAGACGCTGCACGATGACGGCAAGTTTCACCGGGGTATCGGCCAGCCCTTGCCGTTCGCGATAGGAGATGGCGCGGTCGCTCCAGAGCGACGCCCAGCAGCGGCGTACGGCGTCGAGCAGACCTTTCTCGTCGACGATCCCGAGGAACGTCTCCTGTTGACCGGCGAACGCTGCCTCCGGCAAGTCTTCGGCGGTCGCGCTCGAGCGCACGGCAACCGGTCCTTCACCCAATCGTCGATAGGCGTCGAGGATGGCCCGTTCGATATCTGGCGGGATCGTCGCTGTCTCGAATCTGACACGAACGGAGGCGCCACCGCCTGGACTCACGGCACTAACGATGGCATCGTGGAGACCATTTTTCTGCACAACTTGATCGTATGCGGCTGTAGTGATCACGAAGCCCGGGGGAACCGGGAATCCGGCGCGCAACAACTCGCCCAGGTTGGCAGCCTTGCCGCCCGCGACGGCGAGGTTTCGGGAACTCATCCGTGCCAGATCGACGACCAGGTCCGCTCGATCGCTTGCCGTCATTGCGACTCTCCTGCCTGGGGCCAGCCACCTCATCGTTTTCACTCGAGTTCCACTGAGCATCCCGCGCTGCCAGCCGTCATGTACCGGAGCGAAACGTGAACGCCAACACCATCACAACCCGGTGCTGAGTGCCTCACCCGATGCCGATTCGGTAGACGGACGTGCGCCCGATCCTGGCCGCCGCCCGGTACCCAGTGGCACCTCCTTTAGGAACAGTGCAACCAGGAGCGCCACGGCGACCACCGGCACGCCGACCAGAAAGACATCGTCGAGCGCGTACGTGAACGCCGTCAACACGGAGGTCTTGACCGGTTCGGGTAGCGCCTGGATCGCCTGCAGATTGTTGGTGTTGATGGAGCCGTTCCCCTCCGCCGCGACGGCGGCTGGTCCAAGTTGCTCGGTCAAACGGAGCGCCAGCCGGTTTGCGAGAATTGCACCGAACACGGCCGCCCCGATTGTGCCGCCCATCTGACGGAAGAATGTCGTGGCGCTGGTGGCGGCGCCGAGATCGCGATACTCGACCGCGTTCTGAACGGCGGTCACGATCGTTTGCATCGTCATGCCCAGCCCGGCGCCGAACGCAAGTTCCATGATCGCTACCTGCCAGTAGGGCGTGTCCACCCGCAAGCGCGACAGCAGGAGCAGTGAAACGATGAGCACCGCCGCCCCCAGAATTGGGTAGATCTTGTACCGACCTGTGTGCCTGATCAGCCTCCCGGAGACGATCGACGTGGTGAGGATACCGAGTACGGCCGGCAGCATGGCCAGCCCGGACTCGGTAGGCGACATTCCCATTACCGCTTGTAGATAGAACGGCAAGAAGATGATCGCCCCGAACATGGCGGCGCCGGCCAGGAACCCATACACGTTACCAATCGCGAATATGGAGTTCTGAAACAGGCGTAGAGGGATGATCGGCTCGGCGGCGCGCTGTTCGACCTTTACGAATAGCGAGGACAGGATCACCGAGGCGCTCAGGAGGGCCAGGGACGTTGGCGTGAACCAGCCGAATTCATTCCCGGCCCAGTCGAGGTAGAGGAGCAGCGCGGAGACGGCGGCGACGATCAACCCGGCGCCCAGATAGTCGATCGTGTGCTCACGGCGGACGCTAGGCAACTTCAGCGCCATTGAGGTGATGACGAGGGCCGCGATGCCGACTGGGAGGTTGATGTAGAAGATTCAGCGCCAGCCCGGTCCGTCGGTGAACCAACCACCGAGGAGAGGACCGGCGACGCTGGAGACACCGAACACGGCGCCGAAATACCCCTGGTAACGACCGCGCTCACGGGGAGGGATGACGTCCCCGATGATACTGAAGGCGATGGCCATTAGCCCACCTCCACCGATCCCTTGGATGGCCCGGAAGGCGATCAATTGGGGTAGATTCTGGCTCAGTCCACATAATACTGAACCGATAAGGAAGATCAGGATGGCGGCCTGGAAGATGGGACGGCGGCCGTAGAGATCGGAGATCTTGCCCCATAGGGGCGTGGTGGCGGTCGCCGTCAGGAGGTAAGCGGTTACCACCCAGGCCAGCTTGTCGAGACCACCAAGATCACTGACGATGCGGGGTAGAGCAGTGCCGACAATGCTCTGGTCGAGCGCGGCGAGCATTACCCCGGCCATGAGCCCGAAGAGAACGATTACGATCTGCTGGTGAGAGAGGTACTGGGGCTCGTCGATTGCGGCAACGCCCTCCACTGCCGGCCGGGCACCCCTGGCGGCACCGGGCGCGTTCAACACTTCAGACACTAGTCCCACTCCCTGGAGTTACAAGTACAGCAAGAGACAATACAAACCAACCGGTTGGTTGGTAATCAATAATGCGAATATACTCCTCGCCAGGCTCGTCGTCAACGCAACGATCGCGGCATCTCGCGGGGGACTACCATGGTTTCTATCAACACTGAGCTGCCGCCGACAGAAATAAGTGGACGGAATCGCATTCTCCGTGAGGCGCGAGCGTTGTTCACCGCGCATGGGTACGCCGCGGTCTCGATGCAACAGATCGCTGACGCCGCGTCGGTGAACAAGGCGACGCTTTATCATCACTTTCGGGACAAGGAAGACTTATTCGTCTCGGTTATGGTGGAGGAATTTGGACGGCTCGCTTCAAGCGTCGGTGCTGTAATCGGCGAGGGCGGCAGCCTACGACACCAGCTCCAGCGCGTGGCCGCGTATATCTTTGCTTCCCGTCAATCCGACTTCGGCCGGTTGGCAGCCGATCTGCGGGATAATGTTTCGGGGCAGCGGCGGTCAGAGTTGATGGGCCGCTGTGCGGCTCCCTGGGAGCAAATCAGCGCTGCGGTAGCGCGGGCCGTCGGCGACGGCGAAGTGCGCGACGTCGACGCCGACCTGGTGGCCCGGCTCTTTTTCGCGATGGTGGGCAGCCAGATCTGGTGGTCGAATATCGGAACGAGGTCCCCGGAACCGGATGACCGGCTGGCGGCGACCATCGCCGACCTCCTCCTCGACGGCATCGCGAACCCGCGTGCTGTTGACGCCGGGACACCTGAGGATGACTTGACGGTTGAATAGCGCGTCGATATGCTCGCAAGGACGGCAAAGAGAGGCGTTCATGCGACTCTTGAATCACCAGTCTTTTGTTGCAAACAGTTCCATGACGCGGCAGACCCAGCAGACCAGGAGGTCTGGCTAGGCTCGCTGCGTACTGCTCCGGCACACGGCGACCCGCCAGACCTTCACCGGCTGGTGGGTTTTTTGTGCCTTGGAGCGATTGCGAGTTCCGGGGTACATCGAGAAGGCATCCCGGAATGGATATCACCTATTTCGCGCAAGGACTCGCGATCGGTTTTGCGATCGCGGCGCCAGTTGGACCCATCGGGTTGCTCTGCATCTGGCGGACACTGGCAAATGGCCGCTTGGCGGGGTTTGTCTCCGGGATGGGCGCTGCCACCGCCGACGCCTGCTTCGGAGCTGTGGCTGCCCTCGGCCTGACGGCGATTTCTTCAGCACTCGTGACGCATCAGAGCGCGGTGCGCCTGGTAGGTGGGGTCTTTCTCTGTTACCTCGGCGCGCGCACGGCCCTAACACACCCCGCGATGGAATCGAAGGTCGGTACGGTTCGGAGTTTGGCAGCGGCGTTTGGGTCGACACTCGCGCTTACCCTGACCAATCCGACGACGATTCTCTCCTTCGTGGCGGTTTTCGCCGGTCTCGGACTTGGCACGATTAACCGGAGACCGGGGATCGTCGGTGCTCATGGTCTGCGGCGTGTTCCTCGGGTCCGCGCTCTGGTGGCTCCTGCTCAGTGGTGGGGTCGGGTTCTTCCGGCGAGCACTGACGGTGGAGCGCCTGCGCTGGGTGAACCGGCTCTCCGGGGCAGTGCTCATAGGGTTTGGCGTAGTCTCGCTGCTCAGTCTCACCCAATAGATAATCGGCTATCGGATACCAAGGACACTGAAGCCAGCACTATGTTCCGCCGACCGCGGTCATCAGCCCATCCAGCGGCATGGCCGGTGCACTGGTGATGAACAACACGACGCCATCATGGGGGGCGCTGATCTCAGCCAGCGTATCGCCGTACAGATTGCCGATACGGCCGATGTTCTGCCCCTCGCGGACCTGCTCGCCTACGGCGACGGAGGGATACCACATGCCTTCCGCCGGCGACCGAAGCCAGCTGAATTGCCCGATCTCAACAGGGTCAAACGCCTCGACCTCACCGTCGATCATACCCAGCGACCGGAGCGCATTCTCGATGCCGTCGACCATCATCTGGGTTTCGGGCTCGGTCAGGAGTCCGGAGCTGCCCGCTTCGGCGATGATGCTGGGGATCCCGGCGGCAGCTGCCGCATGCGCGGTGGTGCCGCCGATGCCGCCGGGCTGGGGCTTCGAGGCGACGAGATAGGGGAGCCCGAATGCCCGCCCCAATGCGATTGACCGCGAGTCGATCTCCTCGTTGCCGCTGACGCTGTAGATCGAGAAGGGGACAAGCGCCTCGACCATATCGCCGCCGTGGAGATCGATGAGGGTGTCGGCGGGGGCGATCACAGCGCGGAAAACGGCGTCGTCCATGATCTCGGTGAAGCTGCCGTTCGGATCGCCAGGAAAAAAGCGATTTGGGTTCTTGCCGTCGATGGGGCAGACGAATGGCGAGCGAGGAAGGAACGCCGGTACATCGATCAACGGCAGGGAGACAACGGTGCCCCGTAGTCGGGACGGATCGAGGTTGCGGGTAAAGCGAATATTCGACTCGATGGCCGGGTACTCGGCCGGATGGACGCCGGAGATCAGGGCAACGTGCGGACCGTCCTCGCGGCCACGGACCACCGTATAGGGCCATGACCAATCGGCCAGTTCGGGACGCGAAAAACGAAGATTTCCCCGTCGCACTGTTCCCGATGCGGGGAACCCGATCATATCGAGGGCATCAGCGTCATCACGTGGAAATGCAGGTACCTGATTCATCGTCACCCTTCTCGTCATTGGCTCGGACCCGTTTCGATAGTCTCGCACAGGCAGCGGTTAGGAAAACGATCGGCAAGTTGGTCGCTAAGAGGAAAGGGAACGGACTACTGCTCCAGTCGCCCAGCGACCGCACAGCTGACGCCATTAAGTCCCGTTACGCTTGCGTGTCTGGCGGCATAGCGGGAGACGGCCTAAGAAGCAAAGCTGACAAAAAAACTCAGCGCAGGCGTGGATCGAGCGCATCGCGCAGCCCGTCACCGAAGAGGTTGAACGCCAGCACGGTGATCAGGATAGCGAGCCCGGGAAAGAAACCGAGCCAGGGCGCATCGCGCAGGTACTCGCGACCGGAGGTGAGCATCACTCCCCAGTCGGCGTCAGGCGGCTGCGTGCCGAGCCCGATGAAGCTCAGCCCGGCGGCGTAGATGATCGCCTGCCCGATGGAGAGCGTGGAGAGGACGATGATCGGCGCCCAGGCGTTCGCCAGCACGTGCCGGATGAGAATCCGGCTGGTGGGCTGTCCCATTGCCCGTGCGGCCTCCACGTACTCCTTCTCCTTGATGGAGAGGACCGAGCCGCGCACGATGCGGGCGAAGGCCGGGATGTAGACGATGGCAACTGCAATGACCACGTTCTGGATGCCGGGGCCGAGGATCGCCATGATGCCGATCGCCAGCAAGAGCCAGGGGAACGCGAGCAACACGTCGATCACGCGCATGACCACCTGATCAACGCTACCGCCGAAGTAGCCGGCGATCAATCCAAGCGTGACTCCGATGACGAGGGCAACGGCGACCGGGATGATGCCAACACCGAGAGCCACGCGCGTCCCGACGAGAATCCGGCTGAACACGTCGCGACCGAACTCATCGGTGCCCAGCAGATGCTCTGCGCTCGGCGCCTGCAGCTTGATCCGGAACGATTGGTCGATCGGGTCATAGGGAACAATCGCCGGTGCCAGGAGCGCCACGACGACCAGGACGGCTACGACTACGAGACCCGCCACAGCTGCGCGATCCCGAGAAAGACGCCGGGCGGCATCCCTCCACAACCCGGCCGAAACCCGCTCGGCTCGTTGTAATGTCGGGTCGATCCCAGGTGCCTGCACGGTTGGGAGACTGACCACGGTTGTCTCGTGGCGGACCGGGGTCGATTGGACGTTCACGTCCATCGCCATCTGATGGATCCTTACTTGTGCGGGCCACGGCGGTCAGCTCGTGGGTGTTGCTATGCCGGGGCCAATGATTCGGAACCGGTTCGCGCGTTTCGCCCTAAGCGTAGTGGATTCGGGGATCGATCGCGGCGTAGGCCACGTCGACCAATACGTTAATCAGCACAAAGCCGACCGCGACCACCAGGACGGTGCCCTGGATCGCCGGGTAGTCACGAGCCCCGATGGCCTGCACGACGTACCGCCCCAGACCGGGACGACCGAAGACCGTCTCGGTTAGAAACGCCCCAGAAATGAGCGAGCCGAACTGAAGACCGATGACGGTCACAATTGGAATGAGTGCGTTCTTCAATGCGTGCTGGATGACGACCAACCGGTCTTCCAGACCTTTGGCGCGGGCGGTCCGCAGGTAGTCCTGCCCGAGCACTTCGAGCATCGACGAGCGCGTCATGCGGGCAATGATGGCCATCGGAATGGTAGAGAGCACAAACGCCGGTAGGAGGAGGTGATGGACGCTGGAGCGGAGGGCTGGCCAGTTACCTGTCAGCACGCTGTCCAGAACATAGGCGTCGGTAATGCGATCCAGGCGAATACCAGTGCCGATGATGCCGCCGATCGGGAAGAGACCCAGGCGAAAGCTGAAGATGTAGATGAGCACGATACCGGCCCAAAAGACTGGCGTGCTGATTCCGATGAGGGCGCCAATCATCGTGCCGTAGTCGAGCGGCGTAGAGCGATGCGTTGCGGCGATAACGCCGGCCGGAATGCCGATGGCGAGCGCGATCGTGAGGGCGGCGAGACTGAGCTCGATTGTGGCGCCAAAGAATTGACGGAGCTCACTGGCGACCGGCTGGTTGGTCCGGATGGAGTCGCCGAAATTGAGCGTGAAAGCGGCCTTTAGAAAGTAGGCAAACTGGACAGGCAAGGGCCGATTGAGGCCGAGTTCCTCACGGATACGCGCGATTTGTTCGGCGCTCCCCTTGTCGCCAGCCATGGCGATCGCTGGATCGCCCGGAATGAGCTGAATCATGACGAACACCGCCGTCATGATGCCGAGGAGCACCGGAACGGACAGGAGCAGGCGGCGGGCGACGTATCGCGTCATGCTTGGGCCATGTCAATGGCTGCGCTGGACCGGAGAACGCTCCTCATCCGTACTCCTTCGCCCTTGCGTGGAAAAAGAGAACATGCGTTAGACACATTGAGCGCACCCCTCTCCCATCGCATTGGGAGAGGGGTTAGGGCAAGAGTTCTCCGCGTTCTAGGCCTTGCTGACACCGGACATGTAGTAGATGTAGGTCGGTTGGAGCTGAAAGTCGGTGATGTTCGTCCGTGTCACAACCTGATGCTTCTGGTAGCCCAGGAACACCCAGGGCGCATCATCGACGATGAGCTGCTCGGCCTTTTGGTAAAGCGCTTTCCGCTCCTCCTGGTCGGAAATCTCCTTCCCCTGGTTGAGCAAGTCATCGACCTCGGGGTTCTCATAGCGAGAGGTATTCTCCGCCCCGATGCTGGCACTGGAGAAAAACGTGTAGAGGAAGTTGTCTGGATCGCCGTTATCCCCCTGCCAGCCAACGAGCGAGCACTGGTACTTATTGGCACGTCGATCGTTGCGGTACTGCGTCCACTCCGCCGTCTGTATATCGGCCTGGACGCCGATGTCTGACCAGTACTCTTGGATCGCCGTCGCCAGGCGATCGCCAACTGGGTTGTACCCGCGCGGGATCGTGTAGGCCATGAAGGTGAAGGTGAGCGGATTGCCCTCGTCGTAGCCAGCCTCCGTCAAGAGTTCCCTGGCTCTATCGGGATCGTACGGATAGGACTGCAAATCCGGGTTGTATGCCCAGTCGACTGGAGGCAGCACCCCACCCGCTGTCACCATGTTGCCGTTGTAGAGCCCTTCGGACAACTCTTCCTTGTTGACGGCGTAATTGAGCGCCTGTCTCACCTCTTTCGACGTGAACGGCTCCTGCATCACATCCAAGTGGACTGCGTTCGTGTTCAAGCCGGCGTCCTCGACGACGACGAGGTCTGGATTCTCTCGTGCCCGCTCGACATCCTCAGGTGTGAGCGCCCACGCGACATCGAGCTCGCCGCTCTCAACCTGCTGCAGGCGAGTCGATCCTTCCGGCACGATCTTGATGATGAACTGTTCGACTTTTGGAGCACCCCCCCAGTAGTCGGGGTTGGCCTCCAGCACCAATTGACTGTCGCGAGTCCAGTCCTCCGGCCGCGCCAACCGAAATGCCCCTGTCCCAGATGGATTGACGGAGACCGAATCGAGTCCAGCGGCAATCGCGGTCGGGCTGATGATGCTGGCGATCGGGATGGCGAGGTTGGCCAGGAGTGGAGAGTACGGCGTGGGCAGAGTCATGCGCACGGTCGACTCATCAACCGCTTCAACAGAGTCGATCCAGTCCGTGATGAAATCCTGCATATAGACCATTCTTGTGGCGTCATACTGGGAACCTGGTGCGCCCTCTTTGATGGAGTTGAACCAGGTGACCACCGCTTCGGCGTTGAAGGGCGCGCCGTCATGGAAGTTGACGCCCTGCCTGAGGTTGAACGTGTAGTCCAGGCCGTCGTCGGAGATCTCCCACGATTCGGCAAGTCCGGGCCGGATAGTGGTCGCGCCGAGATCGTAGAGCACGAGACAGTCGTAGATATTTGCGCAGGCGATGTAGCCTTCCTGGGTATCGGTCGTGCGCGGGTCGAGTTCGTCGACATCGGTGCCGACGCCAAAAATGATCGCGTTGGCCGCGTCCTGGCGAGCCAGAGCATTCCGCGTGGGAAGCACTCCCTGGCCGGTGAGATTTCCCAGGGCGGCGGTTCCGGCGGCCGCTCCGGTGATCTTTAGGAGATCGCGTCGTCCTAGTCGGCCACGGATCGGATCGATGCGGGACATGATTGCCTACTCCTCATGACAGCTTTGTCATCGTATCGACAGACCGCGCCCTGCGGTCATGGTTCTTGAGTGTGGTCTAGGGTGCGTCCGAACTGCGCAGAAGTCAAGGAGAACGGTTTCACCACCGAATGTGCAATGGGCTGTAGCCCTACGGGGGGCATCCCTCGGCGATCCAGTTGCGGAAGATTTCGATCCTGTCCTCGCTCCAGGTTTCGTCGCACGGCATGGTGCCATCCTCTACTCGCTCCAGGATCAGTGCGGCGTTTGCTTTGACGTCGTCGTAGGACCACAGATCGAAGGCAAAATCCATCGAGGCACGGTCCTCCTCGCGAAACAGCGGTTTGACATCGTCGGCAAAGCTCATTCCGCCTCCCGTTCCTTCATCATGTGCTGATGGCCGGAGTGTATCAACCCACGCGCGGCATGAACGAGACCGGCGTCTGCGCGACCGCGCGGGCCATCCTCCGGGGCGACGCGCTCATACGAGAGAAAGTGCCGATACTGTCGTAGCTAGTGCCGCCGTGATTTCGGCGCGATGGCTCCTGGCACACGAATTGCTGGCCAAGCTGGCGGAAGGTTGAGCCGTTCAGCCTTTAAGAGGAAGGAGAACAAAATATGGCCAACGATCGAGCTCACGAAAGCGAGGGCAAGGGCCGAGCGGGGCATCGATTCGCGAAGGTGGCCGGATTGGCAGTGAGCGTCGCCATGTTCGGCATGGTCGGCCTGTCGGGAACGCTGGCCCAGGAAGAAGACGTGAGCGTCGGCGTTGCCGATGCTGAAAGCATTGTCGCGGAAATCTTTGCTCAGATCTTCGGCGGCGGAGCAGCCGAAGATGAAGCCACTGTCTCTGGCGACATCAATGTTGGCGGGAACCGCGGCGGCACCGTCATGATGGGTGGGAGCAGCGCGGGCGGCATTACGATCGGCGGCGGTATCTCTGGCGACGACACTGGTGGCTGATTCCGAATCAGGGTAATTGAATCTCATATGGAGCCACGAGCGCCTGCCCTGTCCTCGGATTGACCCGAGACAGGTCAGGTGCTCGCGGGATCAGTCGGATCAGTCCCATTGGTGATCTCGTCACCGTCATTGACGCCGTCGCCATCAGTGTCAACAACGAGCGGATCTGTGCCGGTTGAGGATTCCGGCTCGAAGCCGACTTCGGCGAAGTCGCTAATGCCATCGCCGTCCGTGTCCGCTGTCGCCGCATTCGTGCCAAGCTCGGCTTCCTGGGCGTCGGTCAGCAAATCGCCGTCCGTGTCGGCGGTAGGCTCGCCTTCGGGAACGCTGGCGGGGTCAGTGGGATCGGATCCTGCGGTGACCTCGGCATTGTCCCCGAACCCATCATCATCAGAATCGTAGATCAGGGGATCGGTGCCGGCAGCCCCTTCCGCACCATCCAACAGACCGTCTTGGTCTGTATCAGGATCGGCTGAGTCGGAGCCGAGCTCCGCTTCCTGGGTGTCCGTCAGACCGTCGCCATCCGAGTCCGCATCTTCGTCTGCCGGCTCTGTAGCGGGCACATAGATGACATCCAGGATGGCGTTGGGGCTCGCTTCGTCAAGGGTAAAGGTCCAGCCGTTCCCGGAGGCGCCGACGCTGCCGCGGACCTCGGAGAGCTCGTACTCGGCCGGTACGGCGATGCCCCCAGGTTGCAGGAAGTACGTGCCGAAGGGTACGCCTCCCTCCTCTCCCCAGACGGAGGTGGCACCCTGGATTTGTACTGGAACGCCGCTGGCCGCGTCTGTCGTCAACACGACTGGTCCGTCGATGACGACTCCGGAGGCATCGCTCAGGGAGCAGTCGGCGTACGGGTCGACCGGGGTCCCTGGGCAGAGATGCACGGCGACTGCCACGGTCCCCTCGTCCTCACCGCGAAGGTTCTCCGGAACTACATACCAGCGGCAAGCGACGGCATCGCCACCTTCAACAGTGACGATCGCACCGGGAACGCCGGTTTGCGACGCCTCGGTCGCCACCGAACCGTCCTCGTCCGAACATTCGATGACCTGGGCCGCAAACTCACCTGGTACGCCGCCAGATAGAGCATAGGTGTCCGGCGTGAGGTCCGTAAAACTCACGGCGCCATCGGTCCCGGTCGTTCCCTGAAGGGAGATCCCGGTCGCCGCGGCTCCCAGCTCGAACGCGATGTCTGCCAGGGGCTCGACGCAATCCACGGAGTATTGCGTCCCCTCATAGGCGACTGGGCAGGCGAGGGCCTGGACGGTGAACGAGGCAAGCTCGGGCGCTGGCGTTCCTGTGGCGGCTTCTTGAGCGAGGATCGGTGGAACCTCCGGCCCGACAATCGCCGTCACGAATGTGGCCTCCACCCCGTCTCCAGCGCGTGCGATAACGTCGCCGCCCACAGCCGCCCCTTGACCAGCCGGGAGTCTCACTGGTTGCGCGTTTGGGTTATCGGCGGGGATCAGCTCGACCGCGCCTGAGGTGACGAGTAGGAGGGCTGGCGCAGTATAGGATCCCAGTGCGAGGTCGAGAGATTCATCCGCATCCAGGACTTCACGAACGAGATCCAGGTCTCGGCTGCCACCGGGCGAGGTAAACGGTTCACCGATGAACGCTAATTGATCATTCCCGGCGTCGCTGACTTCATCGGCTGCAACGAGGTCAATGCGATAGTAGGAGATAGTCCCGTTCCCAAGTGGTTCTTCTTGGTACGGAGTATCGGATGGTAGAAACACCGCCTCCCCTGCCGCGAGCCGCGTCTGCCGGTTGCTTTGGAGTTCGTTCAGCAGGAGCCCGCCTTGGTCCGCCAGTAGGAAGCCCGGCACACTCCGGGACGCCTGGTCCAATGCTTCCGAAGTCGTGGCCAATCTGACGCGCCAGCCAATCTCGCCGATCGGCAGTGTGGCGACACCTTGAGCGATCACCGATGCCTGGCCGCGTGCGGGTGACGCCGCGTCCTCGGTCTGGCCAAACGCGGCGCTGATCCCGATCAGACTGCCGGAGACCAGAATGAGTAATGCGAACCAAAGCGCGACCAGGCGATGCACCGAACTCCTCCTCGTGACACGGACTACTTTTCAGCGCTACAACGAGTAAAGGCCGGAGGATGGTTTCTCGGACGACCGGTCAGCGCTGATTCCTTTTCGGGGCAAGGAGCTCGCTGGCATGCGTTCTCGACAAGAGCCGGCAGTGGCGAACCGCTCGGCCCGCCCTGCCTGCCCGTGCGATCACAGGTAATCAAGACCGCTGGGTCGGTTCGACCTTTGGGTTGACCGACACCTACGCCTTGAGGACGACCTTTTCGCAGTTATCGAGCTTGTTCTTGAAAATGTGGTAGCCGTGCGGAGCTTGGTCCAGAGGCAGAGTGTGGGTGATGATGAAGGTCGGATCGATGTCCCCGTTCTGAATGTGCTCCAGCAGCGGTTGCATGTAGCGCTGGACGTGGCACTGCCCCGCCTTGATCGTCAGCGAGCGATTCATGATCGATCCCATGGGGAACTTGTCGATAAACCCACCGTACGCCCCGATCACGGAGACAGTGCCGCCATTGCGACAGGCCATGATGGCCTCGCGGAGGGCCACCGGCCGGTCGGTTTCTAGGCGAGCGGCATGCATCGCTCGGTCATAGAGATACATCGGACCGTGCCCATGGGCTTCCATGCCGACCGCATCGATGCAGGCATCCGGACCGCGTCCGCCGGTCATCTCCTTGAGCGCGTCGATGACGTCGACTTCTTCGTAGTTGAGCGTCTCGGCCCCGGCTTTCTCCCGTGCCATCTGCAGCCGGTAGGGGAAGCGATCGATGGCAATCACCCGTTCGGCCCCCAGCAGGTAGGCGCTGGCGATGGCGAACTGGCCGACTGGGCCGCACCCCCACACCGCGATCGTATCCCCCGGTTGGATATCGCACATCTCCGCCCCCATGTAGCCGGTAGGCAGGATGTCGGAGAGAAAGAGCGCCTGCTCATCTGTCATCCCGTCCGGCACCTTGAGCGGGCCGACGTCGGCAAACGGCACCCGGGCGTATTCCGCTTGCCCGCCCGCGTAGCCCCCGGTCAAGTGCGAATAGCCGAAGACGCCGGCCATCGAGTGGCCAAACAATTTCTCGGCCATCCAGGCGTTCGGGTTGGAGTTCTCACAAATCGAGTACATCCCCTTCTGACAAGCGAAGCAGACGCCGCAGGAGATCGGGAAGGGCACCACGACCCGATCACCAACTTTGAGGTTGTTGACCCCGGGGCCGACCTCGACGACCTCGCCCATGAACTCGTGACCCAGGATGTCGCCCGGGACCATGGCCGGAACATAAGCCTGCAACAGGTGTAGGTCGGAGCCGCAGATCGCCGTCGAGGTGATCTTGACGATGGCGTCCTGAGAATTGAGGATCTTCGGGTCGGGCACCTCCTCGACCTCGACGGTGTTCGGTCTTTTCCAGACGGTGGCTTTCATGCGGAGTCTCCTGGTGTTCTTCGTTTCCCGGGGCCCAGGCATCCTGCCGGGTCCACCGGGTGCTCGATTAGTCGGTATCGTGTTAGCCGGGTCTCAGACGGCGTTCCCCACAGCGCTCAGACCAGCAGGGATATCGCGGGGTGGCTGAGCAGGATTGGGCCCCGGGATGATGCTGTCGTCGGAGTGCACGATTTCGCCGAGCTCGACGAGTTGCTTGAAGCGGCGCAAGTCGTTGCCGATCTTGGTGCCGAGCGCCTCGGCAAAGAAGCCCGCGATCTTTTTTCCGAGCTCGCCTCCCGGAGGATGGAACTGGGCGTCGAAGAGGACCTCAGTGCCTCGGTTGGCGGGCGCGGTGCGGAACCGCACCACGCCGGAGGCGTTGAGATGCGACCCTTCGGACGTTCTCCAGGCAATCTGCTCATTCCGGAGGGACTCTGTGATCTCGACGTCCCATTCCAGGGTGATGCCAGCGGGAGCGGTTAGCCTCCAGCGAGATTGGCTGTTTCCCGACACCTGGACCGAGGCGAAATCTCCCATGAAGCGTGGCAAATTTTGAAAACTCTCCCAGTACCCGTAGACCGTATCGATCGGGGCATTCACCGTCACCGCCGACGTCGCGTGGACCGCACCACCCTGATGCGTCGCCTGGACCGGTGCATCTGATTCGGCGGTGAGCCGGGTGCCGCAGAGCGCATCGACCGCCGCGATGCCAAGGACTGCAGTCGTCGCGGTCGCGACACGATTCCGGTCTGCATGAGGCGACTCCATGGCCGATTTGAGTAGGGCCAGGTCCATTGCATCGCCGCCGACTCGCGCCCAGAGCCACGGCGTCGGCTTTGGCTGGGTGAGAATGCCAATACCGCTGGCGATTTCGCGCGCGCCCACCACGCGCATCATCGTAATCGTGGCGTCGTCATCGTCGACCCCGATCAACTGCGCCATCTTGCTGGGGGCGGCGATTTGAGCCAGTCCCAATCCCAGGCTGAACCAACCGAGGGCACGGGCGAGAGCGCTTATTTCGGTGTTGGTCGCGGCACCGCTATGGCCGTTCGAAGATTGGCTGGCGGACGGCTCCCATTGAGCGACTTCCGAGTTCCTCGGGACTCCGCCGCGTTGATTGCCACTCGGGCGAGTTTCCTGAGCTTCCGCGGCTGGTGACGATATCGACATTGTGCTTACACTCCCGATGAGATCACTGATTGTTCGTACCGCCGAGTGAGCATCTGAGCGACGTCGTCGGCTTCTCGTCTGAGCCAATAGCGCTCGGCAAATCCTCGACTCGCTTATCAGCGTGTCGCATCACGCGTGCCAGCACTCGCGACGCGAGTTTTCAATGATGTGCTGAGCGGAACGTCAGGAATAAGGGTTGCGCAAGCTCGCCGTGCGCGTGTCAAGGGGTGGCAGTAGATTGTTCGTGACCGGCTGCCACGACAGCCGCTTGAACCGCTGCCTCGAGTGAGAGTTCACGCCCGGATTCCCAAGCGGTGGAGAACCCAACTTCGCCCAGTGCGCTTCGAACGGTCTCGACGTCGTTTGCCGCCTCAACTGACTCCAAGGAGTCTCGCGGCTGTTCGATCGACAAGGCGGAGACCCCGCCAAGGAGTCTCGCCGCGTCTTTGAAGGCTCCCTGACGCACGAGGACACCCGCGAGCCCTAGAAGGCCATCCACGACCCGATCTCGATCGTTGACATCGCCAAATGTGACAAGTGCTTCCTGGTAATGGGCTGTCGCCTGTTTGAGGTCACCGCTGTCCCGCAGGGCATCGGCGAGGTTGAGCGCAGCCAGCGCCGCACTCCGCCCATCCCCGACCTCTCTGAACAATGACAGGCTCTCCTCGAGCAACGCGGTCGCGCGCGGAATGTCGCCCTGGCGGTAATTAGCCGTGCCGAGGTTAACGAGGGCTCCGGCGGCGCCCCACTTGTCTCGGGCGTCACGATAAAGCGCGAGACTCTCACGGTAGAACTGAGAGGCCCGATCAAAATCGCCTCGATTGAACGCGACACTGCCGAGGTTGTTTAGCGAACGTGCGATCTCAGAGATGCTCCCGGTTTGGCGCCGCAATGCCAGGCTCTCCTGATATAGCGCTTCTGCCTGATCGAGTTCGTTGCGGCCGTAGGCCACGTTTCCAAGATCATTGAGTGCGGTGGCAACCAGGACCCGATCGCCTGATTCCCTCGCTAGAGCCAGGCTCTGCTCGAGATGCACGACCGCGAGATCACTGTCCCCGCGACCGAGGGCGACCACACCGAGATTGCCAAGGGCTCGCGCGACACCGATGGTGTCTCCAAGCTCTTGAGATAGGGCTAGCGACTCGCGATGATAGGTCTCCGCCTCGTCGTACGATCCTTGCGTTTCCGCTAATACGCCCGCGCCATCCAGCGCCGCCGCCCGCGCCGGCGTTCTCACAGTGCCGCTGACGGCCAGCGCTGTATCGAGCTGCTTGCGTCCCTCGTTGACGTGACCCCGAATCCACCAGAAGCGCCACAACGCCGCGGCTAACCCCACCAGTCGCTCAGCGCTCCCTTGACTGCTCAGCCATTCGAGAGCTGATCGCAGGTTGCCATGGTCGGCTTCTAGGCGATCCAACCAGATGACGCCTGTCGACTCCGTTAGGTGCGTTTCGGCTTCGACAGCAAGATCCAGGAAGAACGAAGCATGCTTCTCATGTACGGCCGCCATTTCTCCACTCGCGGCTAGCTGTTCGCTCCCGAATTCGTGGATGGTTTGGAGCATCATGAATCGGGGTGCGGCAGACGCCTCCTCATTGGTCGATTCTTCTTGTCGGATAAGACTGGTGTCGTGCAGTGCTTCGAGACCGTCCAGGACCGGGAGAGCGGGATCGAGGCCATTGCCCGGCACCACCGCTTCTGCCGCCTCGAACGTCCAGCCGCCAACAAATACCGACAGCCGTCGGAAGAGAATCTGTTCCGCGGGACCGAGGAGATCATGACTCCAGGCGATAGTTGCTCGGAGCGTCTGTTGTCGCTCGGGCCGGTCTCGCTCACCGCCAGTCAGAAGCGAGAGCCGGCTGTCAAGCCGGGCGAGCAGGGCTTTTGGAGGCAGCAACCGGATACGGGATGCGGCAAGCTCGATGGCGAGCGGGAGGCCGTCGAGTCTGCCGGCAGATGGCCACGACAGTCGCCACGTTTTCCTCTGTCAGTTGAAAGTGACTCTGAACCGCGCGGGCGCGATCAATGAAAAGGCGCACCGCCTCTGACGCTTCCGCGTCGTCAAGACTCAGACCGCTATCGGCGGCTGGTAACTCCAGTGTCGAGATAGGGAACTCAAACTCTCCCGAGATGTGGAGGGGACCGCGACTGGTCGCCAGAATCCGGACCGTCGGACACTGTGCGAGCATCTCAGCGACCAGTGGCGAGGCGTCAAGAACGTGCTCGAAATTGTCGAGAACGAGGAGCAGTTGCCTCGGCCGGAGATAGGCGAGTAGCGTCTCTTCGATCGGCTCGCCGGCCGCCTCGCGAACCCCGACGGCTTCGGCTATCGCGGCAGCGACGAGGGTAGGTTTTGTAATCGACGCCAACGCGACAAACCACACGCCGTCGGCGTAATCCTCGACGAGATCCGCCGCGGTGCGCAGCGCGAGCCGGGTCTTGCCGACACCACCTGGTCCCGTCAAGGTAAGCAGGCGGACCGCGGGCAGTTCTAGCCGGGAGCGAATTGCCGCGACTACCCCTTCGCGGCCAATGAACGGCGTGAGTTGGAGGGGCAGATTATGCGATCGTTGGGCCACGCTCTTCAGGGGAGGGAAGTCTCGCGGGAGATCAGGACCGGTGAGCTGAAAGACATGCTCGGCGTCTCGCAAGTCGCGCAACTGGTGCTCACCGAGATCGAGGAGCTGCATACTGGCTGGGAGGTCATCGCGTACCAGTTGCCGGGTCGCTTCGGTCACCAGAATCTGGCCACCGGCGCCGGCTGCTAAGAGTCTGGCGAGGCGGTTGAGCGCCGGCGCCAGGTAATCGCCGTCACGAGGGGTGGCTGCGCCCGTGTGGAGGGCCATGCGGACTGCGATCGGGCCGAGCGCGCCCCAATCCTCCTTGATAAGGGCCCGTTGGGCAGTGGCCGCGGCAAGAACCGCATCGAGCGCCGTGAAAAACGCCGCCTGGACAGAGTCGCCAATAGACTTGAAGCGGACGCCGTTGTGGGAGACGATCGCTTCGTCGAGAAGCGCAAAATGGCGCTCGATGGCAGCAAGCGTCGCCGGCGAATCCTGCTCCCACCGGCGGGTACTGCCCTCGACGTCGGTGAACAGGAAGGTGACGGTGCCGCTCGGGAAGTCGCGCATGGAGGCTGGCCTGTGTCCCTGGGGTGCTTCCGCCTGAACTCGCCCAGGGGAACCTGGGCAGGATGCTAGCACGGTGGCACAGTTGGTAAGAAATACCGGCAGCGGCAATTGCCCGAAGCCGGTGATGGCGTGGGTCGGCCAGAAAGAAGCGAGGAGGCTGCATTGACAATGTCGTGGCTGAGAGCAGTGGACCGCCGCGCGGCGATTGCTGGTGCGCTTACCGGCGCGACAGCGTTGTCGCTGCCGCACGGCGTGAGTGCGGGACGAGTCGTTGTCCAGCGCGGGATGGTCGGTGGCGGACTGGTGGAGTTCGAAAAGGGCGAAGCGCATTTTTCGTTCTTCGCGTCGCGGCTGATCGAAGAGGACAACCAAGAGGTCATTGTCGGCAGCGTGATCTGGGTCGATGCGACAGTCGGGCTCACGATGACGAGCACGGCAGTAACGGCCTACATCGTGCCCGAGGCTCAGCCGGACCAGGGCGTAACCCGTCGTATTGTCGGGACGATGAGCGTGAACGAAGACGAGTACCCATTTCAGCTCGTGGTGACCGACGTGGACCTGCCAGGGACTGGCCTGGACACCGTAGACCTGACGGTTGGTGACGCCGTTAATGCGGGCGAACTCGCGACTCCCGCCGCCGGGTCTGGATTCAGCTACGTCGCTGCCGGGCCGGTTGTCAGCGGCGATATCCAGGAGGTCGATATCGACATCGAACTGCATGGAGGCTAGGTAGGCGGCGACAACGACAGAGTGAGCCGGAGATGGGTTACAGAAATTTCAGGATGTGGTCCGCCACCGCGACCACTTCGCCGTGCTGGTTGGTCGCCGTCACCGCCGCGGTGGTCTTCGCCTCGTTCTCGTTCGCGGCGACGATCTCGTAGCGTATTGTCACCGTATCGCCGACACGCACCGGCTTGACGAAGCGAATTCGGTCGTAGCCGTACGAGACCGCGGGACGGCGGGAAGATGCGTAATCGAGGACCTTCGTGGAGCAGGTGGACATCAGCCCGACCACGAGTGCTCCATGGGCGATGATGCAACCGTACGGCGTCGTCTTCATGTACTCGGCATTGACGTGGTTGGGGCTGAAGTCGCCGGTTACCCCGGCGAAGAGATAAATGTCTGACTCCCCAATCGTCTTGGCGAACTGAACCTGAGTCCCGATAGGGATCAGATCCCGGGCATCAGCATTCTCCGACATCGAGTTCCTCCGGCTCCGTTCAATGCCAGCCAGCGGGAATCGCCCACTCCCGCCTGGTCAAATCTAGGCGATTCATCTCGAGATTGGAGACACGAATTGCGCGGATGTTAAATCGCCGCTGTTTTTTCACTCGCGGAACACCTTGACGTCTCGCCCGTTCTAGCGATAGCGTGCGGATGGCGGTGGAATTCCAGCATCCGTGTCGCAGCGTGGCCAGCATCAGGATGCCCCCGGCAGGCGGCATTGGCCGTCGTTCATTCCATCACATCAGCGAAGGAGATGCTCCATGGATACCGAGCGATTTGATCTCCTCACCCGAGCGTTTTCCGCCTGTGCTTCACGCCGGCAGGCGATGGGACTCCTCGCCGCGATGGCCATCGCGACCAGCGGCCCCAGAACAGCGTCCGCCGCGCAGGACGATGCCTCCGCTCCACCATGTGATGACGGACTGACGTACTGTCCGGATGCTGGCGCGTGCGTTGACCTTCAAACCGATCTCGAACATTGCGGCGCGTGTGGCGAGGTCTGTGAAAGCGAACTGGTGGCCGTCGATTGCCGAGGGGGCGAGTGCGTCCGCGCCAATTGTCCGGTTGGGCTGGAGTATTGCGGCGCCGTTGACCTCTGTCGGGACCTCTCCTCCGATCCGGAGCACTGCGGAGCATGTGCAAACGCGTGCGCGAGCGGTATGTGCAGTGGCGGAGTTTGCGGTCCAGGTGGTGGATGCGCGTCGGGCCAGACCGACTGTGGAGGAATCTGCGTCGATACCTGCTGCAACAACAACCACTGTGGAGCTTGCGGCAACGTCTGCCCGCCGGGTCTGACCTGCTTCGAGGGAATCTGCGACTGTCCGAGCGGTCTCTGTTGTGCCGAGGGCGAAGTGGTCTGCAACGGCGCCTGCGTGGCGACCTGCTGTGACAATAACAACTGTGGCGCCTGCGGCAACGTCTGCACCGGCGGCGAGACCTGCTTTGAAGGTATTTGTGGCTGCCCCAGTGGTCTTTGCCCGCCCGTGAAGCTTCCCAATACGGGTCGAGGTTCGACTCATTCTGAAACTGCTCGCAATCGGTGGCTCGCGCTGGTGATGACCGGCGGTGCCGCCATTTCGGCTCTGCTGTGGAGAGGCTACTCCGATACAGGAGCCCGACGGAGCAGCGAAGACCGTTAGCAGAGACGGCCGGATTGCTCGACGGGGGCGGCGCTACGAGCTGAGACAAGTTGGAGCAGGGAGCCGCTCAAAGAACTGCTGGTGCTCCCGTGTAACCCTGCACGCATGCTCGATATCGCCAGACGCGATCGAGTCCACAATCGGTTGATGGCTGTCGGCGATCTCCATCAAATCGAGCCCTTGCGTCATCATGGTGATCGTCGTGTGAGTTTCGATGTGCAGCCCTTGCCACACGCTCAGGAGCAAGAGATTGCCACTCGCTTCGACAATCGCGCGATGGAACTGGTAGCTGTGCGAGACGAGATCGTCGACCTCACCTGCGGACGCGGCCCTGTGCATGGCATCGACTTCGTGTTGCAAGAGGGAGACATTTCCGGCGAGTGCTGGTGTCGCTAACCTGGTGGCAAGCTCCTCCAGTCCTCCTCGCACCGCGTAGATCTCACGCAGACCACGTTTCCAGACATCGCTGACAAAGGTGCCCCGGTTAGGACCGCTGGCCACGAATCCGAGCGCGTCGAGCTCCCGTAGCGCCTCCCGCACCGGTGCCTGACTGGTGCCTAGGTCCCGGGCAATCTTCATCTCTACCAGGCGGTCACCCGGTTTATAGGCGCCGTTGATGATATCGCGCAGGAGAGCGTCCCTCACCTGCTCGCGGAGAGAGAGCCGCTTCAACGCCATACACCATCTCCTGAGGCGGAAGGACGCGTCGCCGATCTACGTCCATTCCGTGTCACGAAGTACCGGGGTCGCGTTAGCGATCTGTTGACACGGAGCTTGCCACCGCTATGATCATCGATAATCGATAAATCGCCAATGGAGGTAAATCTGCGGTGTTGCAGAACGTATTTGTCCCCACTGATATCGGCGATGCGCTCGCCACGCTCGCGGGCGATGCGGCGAACACCCTCCTGGCGGGCGGCACCCTGGTGATGCCTCTCGTCAACAACGAGACGTCCTCGATCCGCAATCTGGTGAGCGTGAGGCGGCTGCAACTGAGCGGCATTGAGGTGGATGGCGACCGGGCCAGAATTGGGGCCGCAACACCACTTGCTGACGTTGGGCGCGATGCTCGCCTCAATTTCCTGACGCCGGTCATCGAATCGATTGCCTCACCCTCCATCCGCAACCTGGCCACCGTCGGCGGCAATCTCTTTGCCCCGCAGCCGTACGGCGACTTCGCCGTGGCGCTCCTGGCCCTCGACGGTAGTGCAGTGGTTGCAGCCGTGGATGGACTTCGGACAATTCCGGTCTCCGAGCTTCTCGAGCAAGGACTCAGGCCGGGCGAAATCGTGACCACGATTGATTGTGAGATGCCGGCGCCAGGTTCCTGGTTCTATACCAAGGCTATGCGCCGCAGGCTGAACTCGGCTGCGATCGTGACGGTGGCGGCAGTCATTTCGGCTGAGAGGGGAATGATTTCCATCGCGCGAATTGCGCTTGGAGGCGCGGGACCGCGGCCCCTGCGGGCGCGGTCGGCGGAAACTGCGCTCCTCGGGCAACGGCTCGATGAAGCAGCAATAGCCGCCGCTGCGGACCGAATCCTCGATGATGCTGAGCCCTTTTCCGATGCCTATGCCAGCGCGTGGTACCGGGCACGGGTCCTGCCGGTGCATTTCCGGCGAGCCATCCTCGGAGAGTAGGCGACGCACCACCCGCCGTTAGTGCAGTCAGGGAGAGAGACGCCGTGGCTTCGACCATCGTGACGTTGATCGTCAACAACCAGGATGTGGAATTCCTCGCCAAGCCGGGCACAACGCTCCTGGCAACGCTGCGCGAGCACCTTGGCTTACATGGCGCGAAACGCGGCTGCGCTCAGGGCACTTGCGGATCATGCACAGTCATCGTCGACGATCAGGCCGTGCCCTCGTGCCTCATTCCGGTTGTCACCATCGATGGCGCACGGGTGCGCACAGTCGAGGCGCTGGCTGCGGGCGGCGAGCTTGCGCCGCTGCAACAGTCATTCGTCGATGGCTTCGCCACACAATGCGGGTTCTGCACGGCGGGCATGCTGATGTCGGCAACCGCGCTGCTGGAGGAGAATCCCGAGCCAACCCGAGAAGACGTGGTGCGAGCGATCTCCGGCAACGTCTGTCGCTGCACCGGATATGAAGCCATCATCGACGCGATCCTCGCCGCCGCGCGCACCCGCAACGAACAAGCTGCGGTCGCCGATTAGAGAGGATGACTCGCATGACCCAACAATTCGCCACCATCGATCCGGCCTATTTCCGTGAGGAGCGGGATGCCGATTTCCAGGTGATCGGCACCCCGGCCCAGCGGTCAGACGCGCGCGGCCATGTGACCGGGCAAACGGTCTACTTCGAGGACGTTCAGTACCCGGGCATGACGCACTTGAAGATGCACCGCTCAACGCGTCACCACGCCCTGATTACCGAGGTTGACGTCACCCCGGCATTGGCGGTCCCGGGTGTTCTGCGGGTGCTGACGTGGAAGGATGTTCCGAATAACTGGTACACGATCCTGCGGCTGATTGGGGTGCAGCCCGACGATGAGCCGGTGTTGGCGGAGGATCGGGTGCTCTACAGCGGGGAGCCAATCTGCGCAGTCATCGCCGAAACTGAGGGCGCCGCGATCGAGGGGGCCAGCCGCATCCGCGTCGAGTACGACGATCTGCCCCCAGTCTTCGATGTGGAAGACGCGCTCAAACCCGACGCTCCGGTGATCAATCCCAAGCATGGCCACAACTACTTCACCTACGAGGGTCATCATTGCCGGCGCATTCGCTTTGGCGACATCGAGGACGGATTTGCTCGGTCGGACCACATCTTCGAGTTCGTTTACCAGTCCTCGCCGATCGAGCACGCCCCGCTCGAACCGACCGGTTGCATCGTCAAGCCGGAGGGTGACGGCCGGCTGAAGGTCCACTCCGACACGCAGGCGTGCTACTTCACGCTCGACAACACCGCGCTCACATTGGGTGTCCCGTTCAACCGGCTGCGAGTTGTCGGGGGCACAGTTGGTGGCGGTTTTGGCGGTAAGGTCGACGTGATGGTCGAGCCCATCGCCTGTATCGCTGCTCAGTTAATCAACCGGCCGGTGAAGTACGTGTACAACCGTGCGGAAGAGATGCAGGTTTCCTCGCCGCGGGCCGCCGAGCGCATCATCATCAAGGACGGAGTCTCGCGGGACGGCAGGATCCTGGCGCGGAAGGTCACACTCTACGTCGATGCGGGGGCATATTCCCGTCATAGTCCATACGGCACAACCAAGGCCGCGGCGCATATGCCGGGACCCTACACCATCCCCAACGTCTGGGTGGACGCCTATTGCGTCTACACCAACCGGACTCCGTCGAGCGCCATGCGAGGGTTCGGTGTGACAATTGCCGACTTCGCTCTGGAGAGCCAGATGGACCGGATCGCAAAATCACTCGGGATCGATCCACTAGTGTTCCGGCTGGAGCACGCGTATCGCGATGGCGACATGAAAGCCCACCGCAAGATTGTCGACGGAGCGGCGCTGGTTGAGGTGATGCAGCGTGCAGCCGATCTCGTCGCGCATCCGCTGCCCGAAACACACCGGGCCATGTCGTCGACGACCAGGGAGGGACTGTAATGGCCAGGCTCCGTGGCCGTGGTTTTGCCGCCGTCAACTATCCCACTGGCATGAACCTGGGGGGGATCCGTCGCAGGCGCTGATCCACGCCACCACCACCGGCAGCTTCGTGATCACCCTCTCTTCGGTCGATCTTGGGCAAGGACTGAAAACCGTGGTCGCGCAGTGCGCGGCAGAGGCGCTAGGCCTTCCACTGGAGATGATCCTGGTCGATACCGCTGACACCGATACGGGTCCCCACTGCATGGGCACGTTTGCCAGTCGCGGCACCCACCGCGTCGGCAACGCCGTGATCATGGCGGCCCGTGAGGCGCGGGAGGTCATGCTCGAGGTCGCCGCCGAGGAGCTCGAGGTCGATCCCCTCGACCTGGAGACGGACGGCACGGGCTTCATCAAGGTCAAGGGTTCGCAGGAGAAGAAGATCCACATCGTCGACCTGGCCCTCGCCGCCCACTTCAAGCAGGGCAAGACCATCTCGGGACGCGGCATGTTCCTGAAGCCCAAGAGCGAGCCGGTGCCGGAAACAGGTGAGATGGACCCGGATTCCTGTCAGGCTCACGCCTGCACGGTTGCCGAGGTCGAGGTTGACGATGAGACGGGCGTGGTCGACGTGCTCGCCATGTACAACGTCTATGAGATGGGTCGCGCGCTCAACCCGGCCATGGCGCATCAGCAGATCGTCGGTGGCGCCTGGATGGGCATTTCGCACGCTTTGTTCGAAACCACGGAGCCGTACTACCCGAGCCGCGAGCACGGACCGACGGACTTCAGCGAATATCTGATGCCTGGACCGGCCGATCTCGCGGCGATGGAGAGCGTGGTCCTCGAGCGGCCGGCGGAGAACGGCCCTTTCGGGGCCAAGGGGATCGGCGAGATGACCGCGAACTCACCGATCCCTGCCATCGCCAACGCGATCTTCGATGCCTGTGGCGTGCGGGTGGAATCGATACCGATCACGCCCGAGAAGATCCTGCGCGGTCTCGACGCGGTACGAGGGACGAGTTCCTGAGAGCGGAAACCGATCGAGGGTGACGAGGCCATTGGACAGCCCTGAGGCGGTATGGCAGGAGTTGGCGACGGTTAAATATTTCGCCGACGAGGGCCTCTCCACGGCCGTCTTCCTCAGTATCGCGCTGGGCAAGCCATTGCTGTTGGAGGGAGAGCCAGGCGTCGGGAAGACGGAGGTCGCGCGCGCGCTGGCCCTGGCGACCGGGCGCGAGCTGATCCGGCTTCAGTGCTACGAGGGACTCGACGCTTCGCAGGCACTTTTCGAATGGAACTACTCGCGCCAGCTCCTGCATTTGCGATCAGGCGAACGATCCGGAACCGGACTCGCGGATATCTACACGCCGGAATTTCTGCTGGAGCGGCCCCTCCTGAAAGCGCTGCGGGCTGCCGATGGCGCTGTCCTCCTGATCGATGAGATCGATCGCTCCGATGCCGAGTTTGAAGCGTTCCTGCTCGAATTCCTGAGCGACTTCCAGATCACGATCCCGGAGCTGGGAACCGTGCGGGCGGTGTCCCCGCCGGTCGTGGTCCTGACCTCGAACCGCACCCGCGAGCTGCACGACGCGTTGAAGCGTCGGTGCATGTATCACTGGATCGATTTCCCGGAGCCGGCACGCGAGCGCCGCATCGTTTCCGCGCTGGCTCCAGGTATTGCCGACGCGGCGGCGGCCGCGCTAGTCGATGCCGTGGCCGGGGTGAGATGTCTGCCGCTGCTGAAAAAGCCGGGGATCGCGGAGACGGTGGAATGGGCTCGTGGGGCGAAGATCCTGGAGGATAGGGGCGCTCCCTGGCCGGTCGCATTGCGGCGGTCGTTGGGGTTGCTAGTCAAGGATCAGAATGACCTGGCCCGAGTGGAGACCGAGGCGGATGACTTGCTTGCGACCGAGACGCGATGACGCCTGTCGCCCTTAGGCATCTTGAGGGTTTCTTGGACACGCTCGGAGCTAGCGGCATTTCCGTGCAGGCTCCTCGACGCGTCGATTTCCTGCGCGCGGTCACGCTTACGCCGTTGCGCTCGACCGACGATCTCTACTGGGTTGCCCGGGTCACGCTGCTTTCCGGGGTCGAACAGGTCGAACCATTTGACCACGCGTTTGACGCCTGGTTCCGTTCGCTCTCGGCGGGCGAGCCACGTGTCGTTGACGAGGAGAACGATGAGATCGAGCGAGACGAAGCGGCCCGGAGCGGGACTGCAGGAGGTGTCATCGGCGATAGAGCTCGGCGAGGGAACGGGACGAGAGGCAAGTCGTGATGATTTGTTGAGCCGCAGACTGCTTGCGAGAGCATCGCAGAATGAGCGCTCCATATGGGCGCAGATGGTCATCGCGGCCGGGAGCTCAGTCCCTCGCACCGGCGGACGCCGCTTGATGCGACACCGGCGGCTGGGGATCATCGACGTGCGGCGCGTGCTTGCGGAGTCCATGCGCACCGGCGGCGATGTTCTGCATCTGCGGTATCGGCGGCGTCCACGGCGCATGCGCCGGGTGTTGTTGCTGATCGACGTGTCAGGATCGCTCAAACTCAATAGTCCGGATTTCTTGCGGTTCGCGCATGCCCTGGTTCAAGGAGCGGAGCGTGTCGAGGTCTTCACGTTTGGCACCCGCCTAACCCGCATCTCATCTGCACTCCGGAATCCCGACCTCGATGAGGCGCTGGCCGGTCTCGAATCCGTCATCCATGACTTCGATGGCGGTACGCGCATCGGCGGCGCTTTCGATGCTCTGCTGTCAGACAGCCGCTATGTCTCATTGGCTCGCGGCGCGGTCATCATCGTCCTCTCGGACGGGCTGGAGCGTGGCGATCCCGAATTGATGGCCGAGACGACCGACCGGCTGGCGCGGTTGGGGCACCGGCTAATCTGGCTCACGCCGCTGATGGGCGACCCGTCCTATCGCCCCGCAACGCGCGGAATGAGGGCCATCCTGGGATCGCTCGATCAACTCGGCGATGCCTCGTCGGCAGCGGCGTTACTGGCCGCGCTGCGGCGCTTGCCCGAGATCGACCGCGGGCCGCGCCAACGCGTGGCATACGAGCGCGAGAACGAGCGGAGGATCGCGTGAGCACATCCGGGATCGTCGATGCGCATCATCACATTTGGCGAAGAGATGACCTGGTGTGGCTCTCCGGGCCGATGGTTCCCCGCATCTTTGGTCCGTATGAATCGATCAGGCGCGACTACCTGATCGACGAGTATCTGTCCGACGTGACCCCATTCGGGATCGAGAAGTCGGTTTACGTCCAGACGAACTGGCCGCCGGAAAAGTCGGTGGAAGAAGTGCGATGGGTACAGGGCGTAGCCGAGCAGTCGGGCTGGCCGCACGCCATCGTCGGCTCGGCGGACCTGATGGATGATGGATGCCAGGCGGTTTTCGCGGAGCAGGCCCGCATCTCGCCGCTCATGCGGGGGACTCGCCTGCAGCTTCATTGGCATGAGAACCCGGCATTTCGCTTCGCGCCCGTTCCCGACCGGATGAATGATCCGGTGTTCCGCCGCAACCTTGCCCGGATCGAGGAGCTCGGCTGGCTCTTCGAACTTCAGGTCTTTTCCGGTCAGATGCCTGACGCGGCAAGGCTCGTCGCCGATTTTCCGGGTATCCCTTTCGTGCTGATCCACGCGGGCATGTTGGAGAGCAACGCTCCCGCGGCCCGGAAGGCCTGGCTGGACGGGATGAAGCGCCTCGCGGAGCACCCCAACGTCTACGCCAAGCTTTCCGGCCAGGGAACGTTTCTGTACCGGGTCGACACCGCGTTCATCGCCGGCGTTCGTCCACGATTGCGTCTCTCTCTTCGGATCCGAGCGCTGCATGTTCGGAAGCAATTTTCCGATTGAGAAGATTTGGACCGACTTCGCGACGCTCTGGAGAGCCTACGCGGTCGTGCTCGGCGAGTATTCGGAGCAGGACCGGAACAACGTTCTACGGGAGACGGCCACCCGGGTCTACCGAGTCTGACCCGGCCGCCTGCGAGGCATATAACGGGCATCTCATTCGCGTGTGCGAGAAGCGGTTACCGCCGCCGAGCGAGCGCGACCGCCACGATGATGATGCCGCCTCGAATGATGATCTGCTGACTGCTCTCCAGACCCATCAGGATGAGGCCGTTGTTGACGACCCCGATCAGCAATGCCCCGAGCACCGAACCGATGACGGATCCAGATCCACCGAAGAGGCTCGTACCACCGAGGACGACCGCCGCGATCACCGAGAGCTCGTCACCTTCGCCCCATTGAAAGCGGCCCGATTGCAGCCGGCCGGCGTAGAGCATGCCGGCGAGCGCAGCGACGACGCCCGAGACGGTGAGGACCAGAAACCCGATGCGACGCGTGTTGACACCGCTGAAGCGCGCGGCCTGCTCGTTGCCGCCGGTGGCCAGCACCTGACGACCGTAAGGGGTCTTGCGCAACACCACGTACCCGATCGCCGTGATCACGGCGATCCAGATCAGCAGCGAAGGGACCGGACCGACCTGACCGGAACCGAAGAAGCTGTTGTACGTCTGGTTGAGGATTGGAACCGGGGCGGTATCGGTAACCCACATCGCCGAGCCGCGGGCGACACCCATCATCCCCAGGGTGACGAGAAACGACGGAATGACCAGCCAGGTTGTGAGGAACCCATTGACCGCCCCGACGACCAGCCCGGTCAGCAATCCGGCCAGCACTCCGGCGATCGGACCGTAGCTCGCCATCGCCAGGGCTGTGGTGACCGAGCTGAGACCGGCGATGGCGCCGACCGAGAGATCGATCTGGCCGGCCGCAATGACAAAGGTCATCGCCACGGCCATCGTGGCGATGATCGCGGTCTGTCGCACGATGTTCAGGAGATTGTTGGGATTGGTGAATCCGGCGTCCCGCAACGTGACGGCGAAGAAGAGGAATAGCCCGACAAAGCCGATGTAGACCAGGTACTGACGCCAGTCGATGCGAGTGTTTCGCCTCATCAAGCGCCCTGGACAGCACTGTGCAATTCCTCCTCTGTCCGGATCTCCCGGCGATCGATCTCCCGCGTCACATTGCCATCACGCAGAACGAGCAGGCGATCGCTGACGGCGAGCAGTTCGACCAGTTCGGAGGAGATCACGATGATCCCTTTGCCGCGGTCCGCCAGTGCCCGGATCACCCCGAGGATCTCCGTCTTCGCCTGAATGTCGACTCCGGCGGTCGGTTCGTCCATGATCAGAATGTCGGGCTCGGTGGCCAGCCACTTGCCGATGACGACCTTCTGCTGGTTGCCTCCGGAGAGCAGTCTCACTGTCGTGGCGATCGAACGAGTCTTGATCCGCATGTCGTCGACGATCGATACCGCGAGCTTTTCTCCCCGGCGATCGTTGATGATGCCGGCGTTATCCAGTTGATCCAACAACGGCAGGAGCAGGTTGTTTTTGACGGTGTGATCGAGGATGAGCCCCTGGATCCTCCGATCCTCCGGAACGAGAGAGACGCCCGCATCAATCGCTGCTTCAGGGCTACCAATGTCGACACGCTGTCCTCGGATCAGGATCTCGCCCTTGTCGACGCGGTCGATTCCGAATATCGCCCGGGCCAACTCGGTGCGTCCGCTGCCCATCAGACCCGCGAGACCCAGAATCTCGCCGGGGTAGAGGTCGAAGCTGATGTCCTGCACACGCGTACCCGAGCAGAGATTCCGGACCTGGAGCAATGGGGGCACCGAGCGATCGACGATCCGTTCCTGCCACTCGAAGGCCTGCTCCATGGTCTGGCCGACGATGGCGTCGATGACTTGGTTCATCGTCAGCTTCGCCGTCTCCTCGGTCAGGATGTGTCGACCGTCTCGCAGCACGGTGATGCGGTCCGTAATTCGGAAAATCTCATCCATGCGGTGCGAGATGTAGATGATCGAGATGCCTCTGGCCTTGAGGCGCTGGACGAGCGCAAAGAGGGAGTGGGCTTCTGCTGCTGTCAACGACGATGTGGGCTCGTCCATGATCAACACGCGAGCGTCCTGCCCTAGTGCTTTCGCGATCTCTGTGAGCTGCCAGTAGCCGGTACTGAGGTCGCTCATCCTGGCGTTCGGGTCGATGTCCTCGCCCATCTCCGCGAACAGCTGGCGTGCCTGTTGCACGCTGGCGCGATCGTCGATCAACCCTCCAGATCCGCGTGGCTCATGACCGAGGAAGATGTTCTGGGCCACGCTCAGGGTTGGGATGAGGCTGAACTCCTGGAAAATCATGCCGATGCCGAGCGCGCGGGCATCGTGCGGCGAGCCGATCTCGACCGTCTTTCCCTCGACTTCTATCTGACCTTCGTCCGGCGTATAGACCCCTTGCAGGATCTTCATGAGGGTCGATTTGCCCGCGCCATTGCCGCCGACAAGGGCGTGAACCTCGCCCTGGCGCAGGTCGAAATCGACCTCGTGCAAGACACGGTTGCCTGAGAAGCTCTTCGTGATTCCGGTCATCTCCACCGCGTGGAGATCCATCTGCATCACCTTTGTGCCAGACCTACCGTTCGGGGGCGCACTTTGGCGCCCCCGAACGTCGATTATTGCTTATTGCCCGGCCGCTTCTTGGAGCGCTGCTGGTGGATCCTGATGATAGACCTCTTGCCACGCCTCCAGGACATTCTCTCTGGTGACCGGCAGCGCGGGGAGCGCGACGAAGGGTGGCGCCTCTTTGCCGAGCAACCCGTACCCGGCCAGGATAGCCTCGGTCACCCCCTGATCGAACGGTCGCTGCGCGCCGAGACCCTTGACGATCCCACCCTGGGCGAGCGAGATAGCCACGTTTTGCCCGAGGTCGATGGTGGTGACAACCACGTCGTTTTCGCGACCGGCGGTGCGAATAGCATTGATGACTCCCTCGGCGGGAACGTCCCAGACGGCCCAGATCCCATTCAGCTCGGCATTGCGGGTCAGCATGGCCGAGGCGACCTGGTCGGCCTCGCCAGCCCAGTCGGGACCGGCGAGGCCTTGCTCCTCCGAGATCTCGATGTTCGGATAGTTCTCCTCGATCGTGGCCTTGAACGCATCGTAGCGCTGACGAGTGACGAAGAAGTCGGCGGCGTGGAAGACGATACCGATCTGACCTTCACCGCCGAGCGCCTCGGCCATGAGGTGAGCGGAGGCGACGCCGTTGCCGTAATTGTCAGCCGAGACAACGCTGACGTAATCCTCACCGGGGGTGAAGCCTTGTGGAACGTTGTCCATGAAGACGATTTGCACACCCTGCTCGACGGCCTGCCGATATGCGGAGGCGGTGGCGACGGGATCAACCGGAATCGAGACGATGATGCTGGGGTTACGGGCAAGGATCGTCTCGATGTCGGAAACTTGCGTCTCAGGTTGGAAGTCGGCGTCGGTTTCGGCGATGACCTCGATCCCCATCTTCCCGAACTGGTCGCGCAGCCCGGCGATCTGCGCTGCGGACCAGTCGTCACCGCTGTAGTGCATGACGATCGCGGCGGTCGCGCCCATGCCCTCGATCTCCGCCAGCTCCTCGTCGGTCAGCATCACCTCCGAGGCAGCCGTCGGGCTCTCGCCGTTCGGCCCGGTGCTGAAGACCTGCCCTTCCATCTGCGCCAGGGCATCAGTGCCGGCCGCGCCCGGGGTCGCGGCCGGCGTCGCCTCCTGCGCCGTCGCCAGGCTTGGCGAGAGGCCAACTACCGGGACCGTAATCGCTCCCGCCACGAGAACATGAAATCGGCGCCTACTGAAATCTTTGCTCACGGTAGTACCTCCGGCGACCCGTTCAGTGCCGCCATTTTCACCGCCAATCAATCCCTGGTTTGGACACTCTCATACCCGTGATCGCTGGTTACTGCCTCCCTTCCAGGAAGATCCTGCTGTTCCGAGCCGCTTCTTGTTTCGAACCCGCATAGGCGTCTAACTCAACGGTGATCCAGCCGCCATACCCAATCTCTCTGAGTGTCCCTAGGATCCGATCGAAATCGAGCTCTCCCTCACCCAAGGGGACAAATTCCCCACCCGCGTAATCCTTGAGATGGACGTACGGGATGCGATCCCCGTAGATGCGGATGAGCTCGGCAGAGTCGCCGCCCGCGGCGTCAAGGTGCGCCGTGTCGGGACAGAATCCGATCGACGTCAGGTCAAACACGCGAGCGATTTGTTCTGGCGTCTGCGCGCAGGTCCCCAGGTGGGGATGAAAGCTCGGTGTGAGGCCCAGATTGCCTGCCAGGTCCGCGACCCGGGAGAGACCGTCTGCCAGGAGCGCGTAGTCCTGATCCGCAATCCCCGTCGAGCGAACGGCTCCTCCGCCAACCACGAAGTGCGTAGCGCCGAACCGGGCCGCCAGTTCCGCGGAACGACGAATCTTGTCGAGCTCTTCCCCCAGAATCTCCCGGTAGATGAAGTTCGCTCCGGAGTAGACCCCGACCAGCTCTAGTCCTAATTCATTCATCAGCCCGCGCAGATCGTCTTCCTGATCCGCGTATTGAGCCAGATTGCCTTCGAATAGCTCGAACCCGGAGTAGCCCGCGGCGGCAATATCGCGCAGGGCTTCCTCAGTGGATCCGTTGGCAAGATAGAGGAGATCCTTAACACTGGTCACGCCGGCGGGGTGGCCGACGACTCCGCCCCATGTGTTGGTTTGATATGCCAGCTTCATCACCACACTCCTCGTCCAATTGATCCCGGCGGACGACAGCCTAAGCCGGCAATCCGCGCCGTGCCGCGATGCCCTCGGCGACCCGCCAGGCGTTGGCCATGATCGTCAACGTGGGGTTCACCCCGGTCGACGTCGGGAATGGGCCGCCGTCCACAGCGTAAAGATTATTGACTTCGTGGGTACGACACTCCTTGTTCAAGACCGAAGAATCCGGGTCATTGCCCATCCGCAAGGTGCCGTGTTGATGCGAGCAGTTCCCCGTCACCTTGTCGATATAGACGCGCCAGACCTTGGTGGCGCCGGCGGCCTCCAGAATCTCCGCGTTGCGGTCGATGATCCACCGTCCCTGGGCGAGATCATTCGGGTGCGGCGTATGCGTGATGCGAGCCACCGGTAATCCCCAAGCATCCTTCACCACGTCATCGAGCTCGACCCGGTTGGTCTCCTGCGGGAGGTCGTGGAGCACCAGGCCGACTGCCATCGTGTGGTTGAAGTATTCGCGGTCGGCATCCTTCGCCGCCTGGCCCCAGGTCGGTTTGTCGGGGAGGGAGAAGCTAATTGGCAGCGGAATGCCGACTCCGGCCGAGGCGACATGGCAGCCGCCCACGAAGTCGCGCCCTTCAGCGTGCTCCAGGAACTCGAAGGTGCTCGCTCCGACATAGCCACCGCCGGCCCATCCATACACGGGGTCCTCGAACGCGCCGATGGCGGCACTGTACTCATGGAACGTGGCATTGCGGCCGACGAGGTC
The DNA here is from genome assembly GCA_963751075.1 of uncultured Chloroflexia bacterium. Classification (GTDB taxonomy): domain Bacteria; phylum Chloroflexota; class Chloroflexia; order Thermomicrobiales; family UBA6265; genus JACCXM01. The sequence goes on from CAVVTE010000019.1 coordinate 566,206, forward strand.
GTTTCCGTTGGCGAGTCCGTTCGGAAATCGACCGGATCGGGACATCAGGAGGAGCCGCGCCGATTCGATGGCGCCGCAGGCCAGGATGAAGAGATCGGCCTCCTGCTCCGCGCTGTCGCCGTCCGCGTCCCAATAGACCGCGCTTCTGGCGCGGCCCTGCGCGTCGATAGTGATCTCTTGAACATAGCAGTCGGGCCGGAGATCGAACCGCCCGGTGGCCAGGGCGGCCGGGATGAACCGGGTCAACGCGTTGCCCCGGGTCCCGGTCGGGTCCCCGTGCTGCTGGGCGAATGCGCTCTGGTTCGTCGCCGGCCAGCCATTGTAGGGGCGGGACAAGGCCGCGGACGGCGTCGGGAACGAGTTGTAGCCGAGTTTGGCACAACCCTCGTGGAATTTCTGGTTATACCGCGTCGGCGGCAGCGGCGGGCACGGGTACCCACGGCTGCGCGGGCCTTCATATTTATTGGCGCCGGCCTCGCCGGAGACGCCGAACGCCCACTCGACCTTATCGTAGTACGGTTCGAGTTCCAGGTAGGTAATCGGCCAGTCAGCCAGATTCGCTCCCGGGACCTCGCCATAGATCGTCTTCGACCTGAATTCATTCTCCGTCATGCGGGGCAGCCAACCGGTCCAGTGGGCCGTGCCGCCGCCAACCATCTGCGGCACCGGACAAAATAACTGCACAGTCGGGTCTTCGTCGGCAGAGGATCGGAAGGTGCGTGGATTGATCAGCGGATCGGGCCACAGATTGAAGCGGTGGACGTTAGCCAGTTCGTCCGCGCCGAACTGCTCCGGTTTCCACCACGGGCCGCGCTCCAGGGCAACGACGTGGAGCCCCGCTTCGGTCAGCACTTTGGCTGCGGTAGCCCCGGACGCCCCGGCGCCGATGATGCACACGTCCGCTCGATCCGGTTTGCGCTTCATCATGATCGACTGGTTTCCTCAGCGGCTGCGTCACCCGAGTCAGCAAAAAAGGGGAGTGTGCTGTACCGTCCGGCATGGGCATCGGCCATCGACGACGGTCCCGGAAAACCAATGACGTCCCAGCCAACTCGGTTGCGGTTCCCACCATAAATAGGGTCTGCCAGGAAGCCCTGGCGTGTATGGAGAACGAGGAGCGGGAAGAAGTCGAGATCGATCTCCGCCGCGATCTGCTGCAGCGCCGGTTCCGGAGGCGTAAACCCGGCGACGGTTTCCGCCTCCTCCCGAGCCTGCTCCTCGTCGAGAACTGGTCCCTCCAACAGTGTGAGGACCACATCCTGCTGGTCAGCGGGCAGCAAAGCGAATTCATCCCCAAACTCAGCCCGGCTCCGCTGGTTCAACTCGTCAATTCCGTCGAGGTACTTGCGGCGCACGATCTCGATGCGCTGTCTCCAGGCCTCGGCACGTTTTCCCTGTGGGGGAGCGAACCCGCTCCCGTCAGGCTTCGCATAGACAGCATCGATCCCGGCGAGATAGCGATCCAGAAAGTCGATGGCTCCCGCTTCGCGTGCTCCCGGCTCATGGTCGGTTGGAATGATGCGAGCCATCGCCGCTTCGATCGTGCGTCTCTGCATGTCGTCGAAGAATCCCGCGTCACTCCCGTCCATGCTGCTCCTGGAGCGCACTCTCGCGCTGTCTCAACTCTTACCGCTGCTGACCTCGCGAGTTCTCAGACACTGTGGACACGATGTGTGCAAGAACAAGGCCACCATTTTCCCGCGGCGCCGGTCATTTTGAAACCAGGCGCTCTCTCCGGTTCCTGAACGAAACCAAAACCTGATAAGCAGTTCCCGCTACAGATCGCCAATATCTGTATTTGGACTGCGCAGCGCCACGGGTGGGCCGAGAATTTCCATGAGCAGCCAGGCTTGCCGCAAGCCTGATTTCGTCTTTAGCCCAGCAATGTGCGGCGACGCGATGCGTGTGGGGGCGGCCGGCGGCACGGACGATGATGCTGGCCCCGGTCGCTGCTCTTCAACGGAAGGTCCTTGCCGGTATACCACTGGTTCCGTTCGACGCGCCTCACGACGAAGGCGCTCATCTCTGACCACCTCTCGCCGCAGCTGGTTCGGCCGAAGCGGGCGCTGGGGATTCTGGCTGGAGAAATCTCGCAGGAGGGCCTGCCGCAGGCGCTGGATCATCGTTTGGCCCCCTCACTTGATCGATCTGCTGCCTACCCATCGTTCAGGGCCAGCGACGAGCGCATCGAGGTATCGGCCTGGATGTTCTCCATCCGGTAGTGATCCATCACCCCGAGCCGTCCGCTGCGAAACGCGTCGGCCAGTGCCAGAGGCACCTCGGCTTCGGCCTCCACCACCCGCGCGCGCATCTCCTGCTCTGAGGCGACCGCCATCGCGCGGCGCTCCTCCGCCTTGGCCTGCGCAATCCGCTTGTCCGCCTCAGCCTGATCGGTCTGCAACTCCGCGCCGATGTTGCGACCGACATCGACGTCGGCGATGTCGATGGAGAGGATCTCGTAGGCGGTGCCGGCGTCCAGGCCACGATCCAGCACGAGGCGGGAGATCTGGTCGGGATTTTCCAGTACCGACTTGTGCGAGTCGGCCGAGCCGATCGACGAGACGGTTCCTTCGCCGACCCGCGCGATGATGGTCTCTTCACCAGCGCCGCCGACGAGTCGGTCGATATTGGCCCGGACCGTGACACGGGCCACGGCGATGACCTGGATGCCGTCTTTGGCCACCGCGGTGACCCGCGGCGTCTGAATCACCTTCGGGTTGACGCTGACCTGGACCGCTTCCAGGACGTCTCGCCCCGCGAGGTCGATCGCAGTGGCCCGCTGCCAGGGCAGGTCGATATTCGCTCGATCGGCAGAGATGAGCGCCGCCACAACCCGGCCGACGTTGCCACCGGCAAGATGGTGAGCTTCCATTTGTCCGAGGTCGAGATCGAGTCCCGCCTTGCTGGCGCTGATGTACGGCCGCACGATGTCGGCCGGATTGACTTTGCGCAGCCGCATCCCGATCAGCGTGCCCATGCCGACCCGCACCCCGGAGAACAGCGCCGTAATCCAGAGCCCCACTGGCACAAAGTAGAAAAAGAATCCGAGAGCAATCAGGATCACAGCGCGATCACGATCAGCGTGATGGTGCTGAAGTCCACAGAACATCCTTTCCCGGCATCTTCGCCGGTCATTGCTACCGCCGCGGTGGCTGTGCCTTTACGTCCTGGCTCGTCTCACCACGCGGCGATAGCCCTCGTCTAGCACGACCTCGATCGATTCGCCCGCCGCGATGTGCTCGCCGGAGGTCACCACATCGACTCGCTGACCGTCGATGTTGGCGATGCCACTGGGTCGAAGATCGGACAGGGCGACGTCCCTGGTTGGTTCAGAGCTCGACTGGCCGTCAGGATCGGCGGTCTGATAATCGAGCACAGCCGGTTGCTCCCCTCGCGGCAGATTTGAAGATGCTCCGAACCAGCCGAGCCAGCCGGAAGCGGCCGGACGGGGAGGGGCGGCGGCACCGCCGACCGTGGAATGGAGGACGAGGCGGCCAAGTCGCCGGCCGCGAGAGAGAAAGACGACTATCGCAATGACGCCGATGACGATGCTGGTGAACGACGCGATGACGGTCATACCGGCTTGCTCGATGCCCTCCGGCGTCTGGATCTCCCGGCCAACCATTGCCAGGAACAGGCCACCAAAGAGCGCGGCCAACCCGAGAAGGCCCGGGATGCCGAATCCTGGAACGATGATGATCTCGACCGCGATCAGCACCAGCCCGAGGACCACGAGGGCGATGTCCTCCCAGCCTGTCAAACCTACCAGGAAGTGTCCCCAGAAAAAGAGCGCCAACAGCCCAAGCCCGACCACCCCTCCTATCCCGAATCCCTCGACGAAGAGGTCGGCGATGAGAATGAGCACGCCAGCAGTGATCAGGAGCGATGAAACGACCGGATCGGTAATGAATCGGACCACCCTCTCGGCCAGACTCGGTTCGGTTTCGATGATGGGAGCATCGGCGTACCCGGCGGCTGTGAGAACCTCGGCTTGGTTCGCGGCAACCCCATCGTTATAGCCCCAATCGGTTGCCTCGGTCGTCGTCAGGGTCAGCAGTTCCCCGCTCGCGACGAGACCATCAATAGCCACGTCTGGGTCGACCATGGCTTCTGCCACGAGCGGATCGCGGCCCCGTGCCTCGGCGGTCGCTTTGAACGTCGTGCGTACCGCCGAGACGACTTTTTCGGTTGCGGTTTCGCCGGTAGCACCATCGACCGGCGTCGCGGCTCCCATCACGGCGCCTGGCGCCATGTAGATCTCCTCGCAGGCAATGGCGATGAGTGCCCCGGCCGAGAAGGCGGTACGGTCGACGAACGCGATCGACGGTATGCCGCTGCCGAGCAGAGCGTCTCGCATTTGCAGGACCGCGTCCAGCCTTCCACCGAGGGTGTCGATCTGCAAGAGCACCGCCGCCGCGCCCGCTGCTTCCGCCTCGTCGAGCACGCGGCTCACGTATGGCGCGAGACCCAGGTCGATCGTGCCGGTGATCGGGACAACGTAGACCGCGCCACTGCCCGTGGCACCCGGCTGTGCCCGCACTGATACCGAAATGGCCGTCGTGAGCGATCCGACGGCGAGGAGGATCAGAACCCAAACCCGGACAGACCGCGACACTGCCTGGAAGAGCCCCGGTAGGTCGAGGCGGAGATGGTGACGAGCCAAGCTAAGCAATGCCACCCCGATTCTGCTGTCCTCAAACACCGAAGGGGCAGCCGACAAGAGGCTGATGCGGCCTGCGGTTATCCGACTTTACTGAGACTTCCTGCCGCTGACACATCCTGGGTGACGGCCGGATCGCCGATGTATTCAACGCGACTCGCGCCGCTCACACCCGCTTCGAGACTCTCGCTCACGTTGACGATAGCCTGAGACGCTCCTGATGCGGTGATTGATGCAATGCGGCTACTGAGGTTCCCGGCAGCATAGCCGGCAGCGTCATTGAGCGTGACCGACTGGCTGTCGACCGCTCCGGCAAGCTCAACCTTCGTGTTGCCTGAGGCTGTAATCCCGAGCGTATTGGCGATCAGGTTTTCGATGATGACTGCGCCGGCTCCCCTGCCGTTGAGAACGAGTTGGTCCGTGCTCAACTGACCCGCCTCGATTCGCCCAGCACCGGCAAGCTCGATGCCGGTAAGCTGCTTCACGGTAAGGAAATAGGTGATCGGCTCACGTGTTTCGAAGGAGCGATCTGGCCGAATTGTCAATTTGCCATTAGAGACTTCGGTCTCGATCCGGCGGAGCACACGTGGCTCGGCCTGGATCGACAGCGATTCAGTGTCACCTTGCTCGATCATCAAGGTACCAACTCCCTCGAGGGCGACTTCCTGGAAATCGCGGACATCCCGCACCTCGCCCCGCCCGTCTTCGGTCACGGGCTCCTCCACTGGCTCCTCCACTGGTGCCTCCACGGGTTGCTCCACCGGGGTGCCGAGGAGTGGGCCATAGACTTCGGCAGCGTCATCGTAGTCCCAACTCTCCACGACCTGACCGCCAGAAAACTTGCCGAAGGCAACCCCATCCACTCGCAGATCGATGTCCGGCCCCTCCGGTAGGTTGACCGCGGCGGCGCTCAGCGTCCCTCGAAATGAGGCCAGGACGGACGCCGTGTCGGGCGAGGCGACGACATCCCTGATCTGGAGGGCTGCGTCAGGGACCGCCGCACGAAGCTCCGTCAGTCCGGCTTTGAGACCGGCGAGGTCCGGGGAGTAGAGCTGCCCAGTCGCGAACGACCGTCGTGGCGTGTGATTGACATAGGTCGGGGAAAAGGACTGGTCGAGAACACTCATGTCTCCATCGGCAAGTGCTCGATTGATCGCGTTGATCGCGCGCCGGGCAGCCGCTTCGGTGGCGGCCGCGGAAATTGCAAACTGGGCCTCTGCCGCATTCCGTTGCAGGCCGGTCGCTGCGCCCGCGGCGAGTCCGCCGGCTCCTAGCCGCCGGAGTGCCGTCCGGCGAGACACGGCGGCGAATATGCGGCCCGCTGTCCGTCCACTCTGGTTGTCACCCATGTTCTACTGTCCTTCCGCTACGCCCGTTCAGGGTCGCCACATCACCTTCCGAACGATGGCGGGCTCCGCTCGACGCGACCTGCAAAGGAAGTTCGAGCGTACTCTGAAACGCATGAAGTGCGACAGGCGGCGTAGAGACTTCAGGCCCGGAACGCTACCCATCATTCGACAGGCGCATCGAGCTCGGCACGGTAATAAATGGTGATCCGATGCCGGCGATCGATTGAAATCAGCCCGCGGCGAGTGAAGCCAACGAGAACTACGTTAACGCGAACGCGTGTTGGCCCGACGAGCGCGGCGAGATCAGACTGGGTGATGCGAAGCGGGATGCGGGAACTGCCATCGGGGAGGTCCTCACCAAGGACAACCGCCAACGCGAGTCGCTGGCGCGCAACTCGGCCTTGGATATCGAACGCCGCCATTGCCTGGAGCTGCGTGTTGGCGAGCCGGCGGCAACTGTTAGAGTCCCTGGCTCGACGGCCAAGTCGACAACCTGGACATCGAAGGCCGCTTCCGACTGGGCCTCGATCGGAGCGAGCCCCAGGAGCGTGGCGGTTGCAACGACGATGCCGATGACTACGGTCAGAATCGGCGCCGGCCAACGCGTCGGGAAACAGAGCAACGCTCTTGCTCCTCTTGACGACCGGCACATTCTCGCACCCGAAGCTGGCTGCGAAGCCTGACATGCGCGGGCCAAAGAACCGGGCATGAGGGATAATCGTCCCATCGGCGCGTGGGATGATTAACGGCGCGATTCGCGTTTCGAATACACGCACAGGCGGGTGGCCGGTTATGCAGCGAAGTCATTCAGCTGGTCCTGTGGAGAAGTCACAATCCGCCGCGAGCGATTTCTCCCATACGGGATTCGAGAATTCTCGTCCGGCCGGTGCTTCAGAGATGCCCGGGTTGATCGCCTATCCGGTCCAGGCCGGATCGGACCTGTCCCTCGCGCCGGCGCCGGTCGAGCGCCAGTGGCTCGATGCGACAGCGGATCGCTTCGGGTATCGATGTTTGCCTTTGCTGATTGCCAACCAGGCTGGCTGGTTCATCCTCAATAATCACACCCTCGAAGTGGTCTGGAATGGCGGCCAAACCCCCGGTGATCTCACCGTCACCTACCTCTCCGGCAATCCTCCTTACCCGGCGGTGAGCCACTTCGGACACGGAATCCTCACCTGGCATGTCCCGTTTCTGTTCGAAACCCCGCCCGGGATTCAGCTCCTGGCACGCGGCCCGGCGAACTGGCCCAAAGACGGTATTTACCCTCTGGAGGGAGTGGTCGAGACGGAGTGGGCCGCGGCCACCTTCACGATGAACTGGCAAGTGACGCGCCCGCGGCACCGGGTCACATTCGTCCCCAATGAGCCGATCTGCATGGTCGTACCCGTCTCGCTCGATCTGCTAGAGCAGACCCGACCCGAGATTCGACAACTCTCGACTGATCCGGAGCGGCAGTCCCAGTTTCTGACCTGGAGCGAACGCCGTGCCGCGTTCCTGGCCGATCTCGCCGATCCGAGCTCCGAAGCGGTGGCGCAAGGGTGGCAGAAGGACTACTTTCGCGGCCGTTCCCCGGATGGAAGGACCATCCCCGGTCACCGCACCAGGCTGCGATTGCACCCGTTCCACGATATCGATGGCATTACCCCGGTAGCCGAAGATAGCGATTCTCAGGAACCGGGTTGACCCGCAAATCCAGGCGTTCTCGTTCCCGGCTGTGCCTCTCTTCCGCACCCGTCAGGACGCGAGCGCGAATTGAGAACGGTCGCGGTATGGGGGCTGATTTCGGCAATGATTGGACCGAGGCCGCTCAACGGCGCTAACCACGTAGCCGAAAGTGGAATATCGCCCTGAATCGCTCCGCCATTCGCGATACGATCGGGGTTGTGGCCCTTGAGAGCCGAGAACGGCGGAACTAGTCCTCGTTGGGGATGAGGATGGCTGGCGAACGGGTAAGGATTGTCGTTTGGGACAGTATCGGCAACACGCTGCTGGGAGTGCGCCCTTGGAGGAGTTGGGACGCTTCTGTTCGGGAAACACTGCTGCGTGAAAACCCGGCTGCTGAGTCGGTTGCCCTTCCATTGCGGACGTTGCTAGCTGGCTACGACGTTGACTTGACCTGGTTCAACAGCGCCGACGCTCCCTACGCTCCGTTCGGCCAGCTCTATGCGGACTATGAGGGAAGTTTGCGCTTCACGCGCTCTGTCGAGGAGATCACCGAAGCAATCGAGGGCGCGGATTACCTGGTCATGCACAAGGAGCGTCTGCCGGCACAGGCATTGGAGAGGGCCGACCGTTTGCGGCTGATCCAGCATCTCGGCCAGGACTACCGGGGCGTGCCGATGGAGGCGGCTCGCGCCCGCGGCATCCCGGTCGCCGCCACTCCGTTGATCAACTACATCACCGTAGCTGAGCAGGTCTGGGCGTACATCCTGAACTGGGCGAAGCGCCTGCCCGCCCTGAGAACGCACATGGCAAATCGTGCCTACATCGATTCCTGGCACGGCTTTCCGGACACCAGGTACATCGGGGATCTCACTCTCGGGCTCCTGGGAATGGGCGAGATTGCCCGCCCGGTCGCGAAGGTCGCGCAGGCCTTCGGGATGCCGGTTCGGTACTGGGATATCGAGCGCTTTCCAGATCTCGAGGCTGCCTATGACATGGAGTTCGTTCCCTGGGACGAGCTGTTCGCGACCTCCGACATCCTCTCGGTACAGCTCGCTCTGAATCCTCAGACGGAAGGGATCATCGGCGCCCGCGAGTTCAGCTTGATGAAGCCGACGGCGCTCTTCATCAACACCGCCCGCGGCAAGCTGGTCGACCAGGCCGCATTGACCGATGCGCTGGCAGATGGGCGAATTGGCGCGGTCGCGCTCGACGTCTTTGCCGAGGAACCGCTGCCGGTCGACGATCCACTGCTCCGGTTGCACGATGGCGCGGATGAGCGAGTGACGCTGACGCCGCACAATGCCTGGCAGAGCCCGTGGACCTGGGTGCGCGACTCGCAGCAGCTCTGGCTGAATGTACGTCGCTCGCTGCGAGGGGAACCGATCCAGCACCTGGTTTGACGCCAGCGTGGCCGCGCCACGTCTCGCCTCGGAGAGAAACCTGAGATGACCCAGCCCCAGTTCGGTGTCTGCCTGCCGATCTTCGCCTGCCCCGGCATCCAGCTCTTTCGTACCCCGGGTTTCGGCGAGTTCGACGCCTCGGTGGTCTTGCCGTGGGGCCGACAGGCGGAGGCGCTCGGTTACGACTCGCTGTGGGTGGCCGATCACCTCATGCTTGGCAAGGACGAGGCGATCCTCGAAGGGTGGACGGTGCTCTCCGCGCTCGCTGGTGCGACGTCCCGCGTCAAACTCGGGATGATCCACATGGCGCACTATTTCCGGCACCCGGCGCTGACCGCCAAGATGACCGCTACTCTCGATCAGCTTTCGGGGGGCCGCCTCATCCACTTCCTCGATTTCGGCTATCAGCGGCGCGAATACGTCAACTACGGCTTGCCCTGGCGCGACGACATGGAGGAGCGGATCGCGGACCTCGTCGAGGCCACGGAGCTGATCCTGCGACTTTGGGACGCGGATGGGCCGGTGACGTTCCGGGGGAAGACCTGGGAGGTGACCGATGCCGTCTGCGGCCCGAAGCCTATCCAGCAGCCGCATCCGCCCCTCTGGTTCGGGGAGGCTGCGCCGGGAGGGCTTGCGGCCTGCGCGCGTTATGGCCAGGGGTGGAACACGACGCCGGTCCCGCTACCAGAGCTCCGACGCCGGATCGGTTTGCTCCGATGATGCGTGTCAAGCGGCCGGCAGAGATATCGCCGAGATCGAGTTGAGCCTGGAAAGCCAGGTGCTTATCGCTCCCGATGTGGAATCACTGCGCGACCAGCTTGGAGCATTGCTGGTGCTCGGGGGGGAGGAAAATCACCTGCCGCCGGAGATCGCTCCCTACGTCAAGGACTACGCCTCTGACCCCGCGACTCGCGCCTTTGTCGCCGGGGAAACCGATGATCTCCCCGAACAGATGGCGAGCGACTGGATCATCGGCACGCCGGATCAGGTTGCGGCCCGGATCGACGCCTATATGGCCGAGGGCATCGGTCATTTCATGCTCTGGTTCATGGACGCACCGGAGAGAGACGGCATGGAACTGTTCGCCGGGAACATTCTGCCCCGCTATCGGTAGCCCTCCGATAGGTCGAGAACGTTGGCGAAGTCGGCACCAATCCGGGATCCTGAGATGTTTGCTATCTTCGCCAAGTTCATCAGCGTCATCAATTTCATCTACTTCATCACCTTTACCCTCGTGGCTGTGGCGTGCGGACGTTGTGTCATCCTGACGCACTGTACGGTGCAGGAGGGAACTCGTCGTCCTGCCGAGACACAGTGAGCAACGAGATTCCTCGCTGCGACTGCTGTGAAAACCTCTGTCATTCATGCCGTGGTGGCGCCCCACCGGGGCATGCTCACTCGGAATGACATCTCTTCGGGACGGCGTTCTAACCCCACCCGGGAGGTCCCAGTACGGTAACGGTTGCTGAGGCGGTCTGCTCGCACATGCGGCTGATCGCGGTCGTACGGATCAGAGTCCGCTCGCCGTGCCGCTCATCCCCGGCCGCTTGTGCCGCGCTCGAACGCTCCCAGAAATTGTGGAAATCAGCGGCGGCGAACCCGGAGTGCGTCGGCGAGACCGTCGCCGAAGACGGAAAACGCGATCCCGGTTACCACGACGGCGAGACCAGGAAAGAGACTGATCCACCAGGCGGTGGCCATGAACGTCCGTCCCTCGGTAATCATCGCGCCCCATTCCGGGCTCGGTGGACGCGCCGCAAGTCCAAGGTAACTGAGACTCGTCACGAGGACGATGTAGAGCACGATGTCGGTCGTGGCGAAGACGAGCGCTGACGTGATCACATTGGGCAGGATGTGGCGACCGATGACGCGCCCGTCACTTCCACCAAGGGATCGCGCGGCCTCCACGTACTCGTGGTTTTTGGCGACGAGGATCTCACCGCGCACCAACCGTGCATAGCTGACCCAGGCGACCAGCGCGACCGCGATATAGACGCTCGTCAGTCCGATGCCCAGGACGGCAACGATCGCAATGATCAGGATGAGGAAGGGAAACGCCTGGATGATGTCCGCAATCCGCATCACCAGACTGTCGATGCGGCCGCCATAGTAGCCAGCCAGACAGCCCAATGCCCCGCCAATCAGGAAGGGGAGGAGAACACTGATGAGTCCGACTTGCAGGTCGATGCGGGCGCCAAACAGAACGCGTGAAAAGATGTCGCGCCCGAGGTTGTCCGTTCCGAAAAGGTGCTCCTGGCTCGGTGGATGCAACCGCGCGGTGTAGTCCGTGTCCTGTTCCCCGCGCGGCGCTATGGCGGGAGCAAAGAGCGCGATCAGGACGATGATGGCGATCATCACGGCCCCGACAATCAGGTTGCGCTCTCGCCAATCGATGAGATGGGGGCGCGCTCCTGGTCTGGCGAGCTCTGCAAGTTCTGCTGCTGGCAGTTGGCCCGGAAGCCCTGATTCAGTGGCATTGTCGAGCTCAACAAATGTCACGAGCCGCCGCTCACAGTCGTACCCGTGGGTCGAGGTAGGTGTAGATCACATCGGTGAGGAGATTGACGAGGATAACCAGCGTTGCGAAGACGAGGGTCGTCGATTGAACCAGGGGATAGTCGCGGGCACTGATTGCATCGACAAGGAGTTTGCCCGCTCCGGGCAGGCTGAAAACGTTTTCGACGATGACGGTGCCTCCCATAAGGTACCCGACCGACAATCCAAGCAAGGTCAATGCTGGAATGAGCGCGTTACGCAGAACATGGGCGGTGATGACACCCTGTTCTCGGAGCCCCTTTGCCCGCGCGGTGCGCACGTAGTCAGAGCCCAAAGCATCGAGAATGCTGGTGCGTAGCGCTCGAACGAGCATCGGAGTGATGCTGAGCGCGATCGTCAGCGCCGGCAAGAAGAGGTGGTGCAGGTGCTCCCGCCAGCCCTCCCCATAGCCAGCAACCGGGAAGAGTTGGAGCTTGACGCTGAAATAGGTCAGGAAGAGGATGCCGACCCAGAAGGCCGGCATCACCAGGGTCACCATGAGGACGACGCGGATGATCTGGTCGAAGATGCCGTCCTTGCGCAGGGCCGAAATGATCCCCAATGGCAATGAGAGGATGATCATGAGGATCGTCGCGTAGACGATCAGCGCGAGAGACACCTCCAGCCGCTCGGGAAGCAAAGAGGCCACGCTCACCTTGAACTTCAGAGATTGCCCCAGATCTAGAGTGGCGATATTGCGCAGGTAGCGAAGGTACTGCTCCCAGAGCGGACGATCCAAACCCAATTCATGGCGCAGCGCCGCCACCGACTCCGGTCGAGCCTGGACCCCGAGCATGGTGACGGCTGGATCGCCGGGGATGAACTGCAACAGCGCGAAGACGATGACCGTAATCCCGAGTAGGACTGGGATCATCTGTGCCAACCGTCGCAGAATGAAGCGACCGCGGTTCATGAGGCGCTATCGAGGCGAGAAGTTAAGGAGATAGCGTGTCGCGGCCCGAGCACAACAGCATCGGGCCGCGAAAACTGCCACTCATCCGCAAATTACCCTTGCTCGATCCAGGTCGTCTTCCAATCGTACTGTCCTGTCGGCGGATGACCGAAGTTGTGGACTCGCGTCGTCGTCACGTTGACGTACGGTTTGTGGTAGAGCAGGACCATGGGCGAATCTTGATTGTAAATCTCCTGGATGCGGAAGTAGATCTCTTTGCGCTTGGCTGGGTCTGCCTCAGCCGCGCCTTGACGTGCCAGTTCTTGCGCCTCGGCATTGGCCCAACCGGTCTTGAACGCTTCGGCGCTCTCAGGGAGGACGGCGAATGCGACGATTTCGTCCGGATCGACGATGTCATACGTGAAATAGTTAGACATTGTCTGGAAATTGGCGTTGGTGAAGTCCTCGTTGAACGTGCTCCCTTCTGTAGGCATGATCGTCACTTCGACACCGATCTGGCTCCACATGTCCTTGAGCGCCGTCGCCAATGTCTCGTCGTCAGCGCTGCCAGCGAGGATCTTGAGATCGAGCGGAAAGCCGTCCGGGGTCGGCGATTGTGCGAGCTCCTCTTGCGCCTTCCCCAGATCGTATGGGAATCCTTCCAGCGTGTCATTCCAGTAGAGGGCGCCGCGCGGCATGAAACTCGTCGCCTCGACGCCAACACCGAAGAGCACCACTTCTATCAGCGTCTGCTTGTCAGTCGCAAATTGCAGGGCGCGCCGAGCATGCACGTCGTCGAGCGGCGCATTGCGGACGTTGAGGATGATGTATTGACTATACGTTGACGGAAATTGGTAGACCTTGAGGTTCGGGTCCAGTTGGAGTTCGGGCACTCGACTGGATGGTACGTCCATCATCCCGTCAAGCTCGCCACCCTGAAGCTGGAGAATGCGGGCGTTGTCATCGGGAACGAGTTGCACGATGACCTCATCGAGGAACGGCAGCCCCTCTTCCCAGTAGTTCGTGTTTTTTACGAGGCTAAGGAACTCGCCCTTTCGCCATTCGCCGAGTGCGAAGGGGCCGGTTCCCATGCACTCATCTACGAGACGGTCTTCGTTGCCCGCGGCGAAGGCTTCGGAAATGACGGACATGTTGAACATAGCAACGTCCGAGAGAAATGGCGTCCACGGCTGCGCGAGCTCGACGATGACAGTTGTGTCGTCGGGTGTCGTAATGCCCTCAACCTGCCCTTCGGCATTCCGCTTTAAGGCGGTGAGCGTGAAGGTCCAATATTGCCCAGGATCATTAGCCGCGCGGACCCATGAGTAAAGAACATCCCGAGACGTCATCGGGGAGCCGTCAGAGAACAGGACGTTCGAGCGCAGGTGAAACGTGTATGTCAGGCCGTCGTTGGAAACATCCCAACTTTCGGCTAGGCCTGGCACCAGCGATATCCCGTCGGGAGCAACCCGAATCAACTGATCGTAGATGCTCATTATGTACCAAATGCTTGTGTTGAAGCCCGGGTTGATCGGATCGAGCTTGTCCGAGTCTGTTGAACGGCCAAACCGGAATGTGCCGCCCGGCGTGGCGCTGGAGAGGTCCTCTTCCATGGCCGCGATCGGCGTGCCGCCGACGGTCACCGTTATCGGGTTCTCCGCTTGATCCTGGGCGCGTGCGCGATACGTACGGAACATCGCGTCGGCGGCCGAGAACGACAGACCGAGCGCCAGCGCCCGTGCCACAAACGCACGGCGGCTGATCGATCCATCATGAATCTGGAGCGCCAGATTACCCAGGTGTTCGGTGCGCTTTGGATGCGGGGACATAGGAACCCTCCTGACCGTCGATCGGGTCGTTCGTCCAGAGTCAATGACTGCTCGATGCGTGCACACGAGCTGAAACACTTCGTGGATCGGGCAGTCTACAGGTATCTTGTCCGGTGGGCGAGCAGGTGTCAACAAAGGATGGACCCACGATGGGGGGCTCGGTCATCTGACTAGATCGGTTTCCACGGCTCACCCGGCCGGAATCGTGGGCGGTAGACGTCGATGCCAGTCTGTTGCCTGCTCGTACGCGAACGCGGCTGCAAGCAATGGACCCTCCTCCCACGGCCTGCCAACGAGCTGCATCCCGACCGGGAGTCCGCTGGACGTGAACCCGCAGGGAATCGAAACCGCGGGAAAGCCTGTCAAGTTGAACGGTCCGGAGAAGTGGATGAGCGCAGCGAGCACCTCCGGGTCCGCGTCGTCTCCCGTGACCAGATCTCCGTCCAAAAGCGTCGCTGCTGTAGGGGCTGTCGGCGTGATCAACAGATCGACTCCCTCCATTGCGGTCAGAAACTGATCGACGATTTGCCGTCGCACCTGTTGCCCTTGAATGTATGAGACCGCGGGGGTTATTGCTCCCAGTTCGAGTCTCTCTCTCACCGCGGAACTGTAGCTCTCCGGTTGCTCTCTCAGGATTTGCAGGTGGTAGACCGTCGCCTCCGGCATCAGGATCGCCAGCAGCGCGGGGACAGCGTCAGATGGCGCGGGGAGCCGGATCTCCTCCACGGTTGCACCGAGGCGCTCGAATGTGGCGATGGCCTGTTCAACCAGGTTCTGAACAGCGGGGCTGACGTGATGCCGCAGGTACAGATCGCTGATTCCGAGCCGCTTTCCCGAGACACCTTTTTCGAGTCCGGCGACGTAGTCAGGGACTGGCACGCGCCCGCTCGTCGGGTCCCGGGGATCCTCTCCCGCGATCACGCAGAGGAGCGCGGCAGAATCGCCAACTGTCCGTGTTAGCGGCCCAAAGTGATCCGCCGACCACGAGACCGGAATGCCGCCGTGCCGGCTCACCCGCCCGTATGTCGGCTTCAGACCGACGATGCCACAGTAGGACGCCGGAAGCCGTATCGATCCACCCGTATCCGAGCCGAGTGACCCATAACTCATCCCTGCCGCGACCGCGACGGCCGAGCCGCTGCTCGATCCGGACGACGATCGTGCCAGATCCCAGGGATTGGGCGTCGGACCGTAGTCGGGATGGACCGCCGCGTAGGCAAACTCGAGCATGTTCGTTTTTCCGACGATGACTGCGCCCGCGTCGCGAAGGCGCTCCACGATGGTCGCATCGAAGTCCGGGACGTGGTTGGCCAGCACGCGCGAGCCTGCTGTAGTGCGGATGTCCCTGGTCGCGAAGAGGTCCTTGATCGAGATCGGGATGCCGTGGAGTGGGCCGCGGTAGCCACCCGCCAGTATTTCGCGCTCCGCCTTCCGCGCGTCATCCAGGGCTTGTTTGGCCAATACCGTCACGAACGCATTGAACGTGTCGTCGAGGGAGTCGATGCGTGCCAGGACTCGCTCCGTCACTTCGACCGGGGAGACTTCCCGTCTGCGAATCCTTTCTGCGACCTCGAGCAGTGGCAGATCGCAGAGATCCTGGCGCAAACGCTCACTCATGGGCTTATTTCGTCCATTGATCCAGTTGGAATAGCGCTGCCGGTTCAGTGTTTGGGTCAGCTGCGGAAGCCAACTGCCGTAGCAGCACGAAGTGGGCCTCCGCCTGTGGAGTGAGCGCGGCCAGGCGATCATCGGTCAAGGCCACGCCGACCGTGTCGGCTAACCCGCGCAGTATCTCCGGATCGAGGCTCGTGCGTTCGGGTTCGGAATTATTGGTCATGACGTACCTCGTGCACGAGTAGCTATCCAGGCGGCGGGTTACTTCCTGATTCCACAAGAGTCTATCTGTCCACCGATGTCACGCCTCCTCGAAGGGTGGGGACGGAACTTTTGGCACACACGGAAATCGTAGCTCTCTACCTCTCTCGGACCGACCTGGCATGGCGGTTGCAACGCCTGATACGGCATGCGGGAGGTCTCTGGGTGGTTGGCGGGGGCGGGACGTCCCAGGCTGGATGCGCGTTATGGAAGATTCCGAAGGCTATGAAGGCTACGAAGACTACGAGAGGCAGGACGGGGGACCGGCAGCGACCGAGGCGTGATGCCGGCACTCATCACCCGGATCTCGTATCACGAGCAAGATACCGGCGAGCGATTGTGGATCGTGTGGGGTGGGAGGCGGCGACAATGACTGAAAACGGCGAAAACCGGATCGAGAAGGGTGCCGGCGCCGGGAAGGACAGGATGTACGACCTTTCAGATGAACAAAAGAACGACGCTGAGGCCGTTGACGCCGAGCGGTCTGGACGGACGAACGCCGCCCGCGACGCGGCCGCGGGGCAAAGGCCCATGCCGGGAAGGTGGGATTCGATCGGCGAGGGCGGCGAAGGACTGGACGAATTGCAGGGACTTTACTCGGGTGACGCACCCACTAGGGACCATCTGGCGGAGCAAGGGCACGAGGCGGTACCTCCCCCAATTGCAGCTTCGACGCGGTCATCCACGGCGATCACCCCGGTACCGTGGGATCGGTTGTTGGCTCTCGAGGGTGCGACCATCGAAACGCCGAAGGGCGAGCCGTTTGGGGTGAAAGCCGTTTCGCGGGGCGAGCATGTGACAGTTAGCCCTCTCGACGGCGGACAAGAGTGGGACGTGTCCGCTCAGGATCTCGAGGCGGCGTGGATGGCGGTGAAGGGCGGAGCGCGGCTGGATGGGCTGGCCTCGATGAGGTTGCATGAGGCCAGACTGGGAGCGGCTCACCCCGAGTACATCGCTGGACTCCTTCAGGCGATCACGAGCGCTGACGACTTCACCTGATCGCATCCGACACAAAGTGAGGGCGAGTCATCGAGCGGCTGGTTAGAGTACGAGTTGTGCGCGAGGAGCGGCGGTCTATAACTCTTGGCGTGCAATTCATTTCTACATCAGCCCTAGCCACTTCCAGAATGGAATATTCCCCAGCAATGCGACGAGTCATTCCTACATCAGTCCTAGCCACTTCCAGAATGGAATGCTCCCCAGCAATGCGACAAGAACGAAGGCGACATAGGCGATGGCGAGCGGCCGGGCCTGC
The DNA here is from genome assembly GCA_963751075.1 of uncultured Chloroflexia bacterium. Lineage (GTDB taxonomy): Bacteria > Chloroflexota > Chloroflexia > Thermomicrobiales > UBA6265 > JACCXM01. The sequence continues at coordinate 583,666 of CAVVTE010000019.1, forward strand.
TCGTGAGAGAACGAACGCTCACCGGTGGCAAAGTACGCGGCCTCGTAGAGCACGTTCTGCTGCGGGTAGATCCAGAGGTTGTTCGCCAGCATGGCCGCGAACATCACGACCCAGGGGTGGACACCTGCTGAGCCAGCCACTGGAAACAGCGCTACGGCGAGCAGGAGTGCAATCGGGTTGGGCCGGAGGACGATCGCCAGGATAGCAACTAGCCCAATCACGACAAGGAGGCAGATGAGGGCGCTGCCGCCAATTACGCCAGTGAGGCCGGTCAGACTCTGAACCAGCCAGTCATCAAGGCCAACATGGGCAAAGACCGCGGCGAATCCGAGGATGACGCCCACGTAGAGCAGTAAACCGAGATTGACGCCTTCTCTTAGTGCCGCATCATCAATGGCGCCAAGAAGAAACAGAAGCCCAACCGCGGCGACCGCCAACCACGCCGGTCCGATGCCATGGAGCGCCTGCGTGGTGAATCCAACGAGGAGCAGCGCAAGGATGGCGAGTACGCTCCATTCGTCGCGCGAGAGCCGACCGAGCACTCGACCTTGCAACGCAAGAGTTGCCTGGGGAAGCGTGTCTGGTCCCTCCGGGCGATACCGTAGAAGTACGAACCCCATCGTCAGCGCAAAGAGGATGAGCATTGTCGGCAATGCCCCCAGAAACCAGTTGACCCAGTTCATCTCCCCTCGGACATCCGGAGGCAGGAGTCCGTATGCAATCAGCGCTCCGGTCGATCCGGTCAGGAACAATGGTCCCATCAATCCGAAGCCGACATAGGTCGCGAGCGCTAGTCCGGCAGATCCCTGAGACCGCTCCGGGTAGCGAAGGGTGTCGGCAATGTCCTGTGCCAACGGCGTTGCCAGCATGACGCGGCCGGCGGGATCCGGCATGCCGGGAGAGAGGACAACGCCAAGTGCGGCCAGAGTCAGGCACCGGATCGAGTGGCTCGCGGGGAGGCGCCGCACAAGCTCGACGGCTCCTCGGTAGAGGAGTCCGCTCCGCGCTACCGCTGCGCCGATGGCCATGCTGGCGAGGAGCAGGAACCAGGTCGAGCTGGCGAAGCCAGACGCGGCCACCTCAGCCGGTACGATCCCGAACACCACCCAGGCGGCAATGAGTAGCAGGCTCAGGATGTGGTTCGGGAGAACATTGAGGAAGCCGAGCGCAACCAGACCGACAATCGTCACCAGAACGTGCATGGCCGGCGGCGACAGGCCTTCGGGTACCGGAAGGAACCACGCTAGCGCCAACAGGGTGAGGACACCAAGCGCCAACGGCGGCCGCGGCGAGAGATCCCGGTCACGAAGTCGGGACACGATTTGAGAGCCGTAGCCCGTTCCCCATCCCAGCCCGCTGCTCAGGAACCGTGTCTGAACGTTTTCGTGAGCTTCGCTTGGGGACTCAGTGAGTGATCCCGACTCCATCCCGTCGCAGTCAGTGGTGTCTGCCTGTCGCCGTTCCATTTCAATGGCATGGCGGATGCAGGCGAGCGACGCCTCTTCCTCGCCAATCCGCTCGTAAAGGGTCGCCAGCGCTCGCTGGTGCTCGATAGCAATAGGAGGCTGGCGGAACGCCCCACCGCGTCGCTCGGCTTCGCGGTAGGTCTCGATTGCCTGTTCGAGTTTTCCCTGCGTGGCGCAGCACTCGGCAAGCAAGCGCACGAGCAAAGGATTCGTCCACAATGCTTTCGCGGGGAGAGATCGTAGATAGGCTTCGAGTCTCACGGCTCGCTGTTCGACCTGGGACGCACCTCGGTCCTCGATGAGACGGACAAGTCGGTTCCAGTCCTGAGCCTCGAGCAGCAGATCCATGGCGTCACCAGGATCGGCATCCGGCCGGGCAAGGAGCGCGTCGGCGGCACGCCGACGCAGTTCACGAAGACCTCGGTCTCCCAGCTCGAATCTGAGCTGGCGGAGCAGGAACGCGCGGACCGAGTCTTGAAGGAAGCTAAACCAGCCCGCGGGATCCGTTGGCCGGAAGAAGACCTCTTCCTCGACAAGCCGTTCGAACGGAACCTCCGACCAGTCCGTACCGAGCGTAGTGCGCAGGAGTTCGACGTCGAATCGACCGAAGATCGCCGTGCGCCTGAGAAGCGCTTGCGCGGGCGGGTCGAGAGCGCTGTAGGCCGCGCGCGCCACCGTTCCAATCTGCTGTCGAGTGGCGGACAACTGACGGGTCGCCTCAGTGAGACGGTGCGATAACTCAGCGGCAATGCTGAGGGCCACCCGCGGGTGATCCTGGAGAAGCGCGTCGAACCGCTCCCGTGGCAACTTCCACAAGACAACGGGCGTCGTGGCGATCACGGTTGAAGAGCGACATTCGTCGGTGAGCAAGGACGTCTCACCGAAGTGTGCCGGCGCCTCCAGCCTGGTAACGACCTGCCCGCCGCCGGCTTCCGTAACAATCACGTCGACGGCCCCGGAACGGATCACGTAGAAACCATCACCCGGATCACCTTGATGGAAAACCACGTCGCCGGGGGCATGGAAGTGTTCCTCGAGATCGGGCACGAGGCGGGCCAGGTCAACCGCGCTCAACTCGCAGAAGAACGGCGTCGCGGCCAGAGCTTCGGCGGCGCTCAGCGATGGAGAGGCTTCAGTTGTCTCGGATGACGTAGGCGGGGGTGCGGGAAACAGGCGGCTCATTGGTCCATCTGGTACAGCAGCGACGACGTGAGCAGCCGACAGTGCTGCCAGCCGCGCTCGGTTCGGGAACGCAATGCCTGTGCCAGCGGTTACGGAAACCAAGGTCCTGGGAGCCGCGATTACAGGGACGGGAACGATGAGGAGAAAGCGGTTGCGGCTCATGCGCCGCCGGTCCTGATCTATGGGCGGAAGCGACGGGGATCGCTTACGCGTCTTCTGTCTACCCGGACGGCCGCTACCGCATTGAGTTCCCCGATCTGCGCATCGAACCCGCATCGGATCCGCGGTGGCCACTGCGTCGCGACCCGTCCTCGAGACCTTGCTGTCGCACCCGCACTCCGCGGCTAAAAACCGAGCAAGAAACAGCGATTCGGGCGCTAGCGGGAACCACGAGCCTCTGCTCCCTCGCCGCGGACTTCGGCGTCAGCCATGTGACCGTGCGGGTCGTGATCAGGGGTGGGCGAATCACGGCCGCCGCGGAAACGGTTGGCTTCCCGGAGACCGTGCCGGGACTGGTCCGGGGGTGGAGGGAGCCGTGGTAGAGGTCGCCGCCGTCGCCGGCGGATGGGTGAGTCCCGCCGGCTCGAGGCCGGTCATCGAGGGGCGACATCCGCGTCGACGGCGAGCCGGACGGCCGGATCGCCGAGGATGGCGTAGTTGCGCGCGTCATTGCTGGCCGTCCAGAGTTCGGCCAGCATGAGGTCGTTGGGTACCTTGCCGAAGGCGATGTCGTCCAGTTCGGCGCCCAACGCCGTCGCGAGTTCAGCGTAGCGCTCGTTGAAGAACTCGAAGGCCGACCCGACTGGATGACCCTGCAGCAGCCGCTTCATCGCCGCCGTGAACACCGCGAGTTGAGGCCTGTTTGTCGGCGACGCGAACGAGCAGGACCACGTCCGATCGACGTGCCCGACCACCGCTAGCGCGCCGCCGTTCGGGTGGCTCAGCAGCCGCCGCAGCAGGGCCGCCACGAACGACCGCGAGGCGATCACCGGTCGCCGCAGCGCCGTCCCCCTGGCGAAATCGTCCAGCTGCGGCGTCCCGGCACCGAAGCAGGCGAACACGAAGGCGATCATCCCCCGCGGCGGGGCGTCGTCGCCGATGTCGTCCACCGAGACGTAGAACTCCGGCGGGATGGGCCCCCGGTGCGCCCTGGGACCCGGCCAGTCCTGGCAGAGAAGGGCGCCCTGGTGGCCGAGTTGGCGGGGGTCGCCGAGGGGGAACGCCATGCCGTGGCAGGCGGCGAAGAGGAGGGCCGGGGGACTGGCCCCGACGAGCGCGGCCCGCAGGCCGGCTTTTGTCGCCGCGGCTCTGTTCAATGTGTCAATTTCCCACGCGGGCTGGTCGGCGGCCACCAAGTCGCCGAGCGGCACGGCCATGTCGCGTGCGCTGAGGGCGGTCGCGCGATCATTCGGGTTGTGGATGGCGACGAAGGCAGCCCGGCGCGGCCGCGTCTCGGCGGCGACGACAGACGCGGCGTAGTTTGCGTCTTTCGCCACCGTCTCGAACTCGGAGCCGACCGACCTAGCCCGGATTATTCATGAAGCTGGCAGAGGCGGTCACGACGGTCGGAGGTGGGATCATGACCAGACGGTGGCGTGATGTCGCCACGCGGGTAGAGTTGGGGCGACGCAGCACTGCACAACCGAGCCCCTCGACCCGCGGTCCCGGCCCGTGGGCAGGACGCGCCGGACCCTGGAGGTTGCCATGGACCCGTCCGCCTTCGACACCCTGGCCCGGTCGTTCGCGCGGTCCGGCACCCGGCGTCGGCTGCTGACGGGCCTGCCACTGCTCAGCGCCCTCGCCGTGGTGGGCGAGGACGAGGCCGCCGCCCAGCGCCCCGTCGATCGGCTGCAGCAGCGCACCCCGCAGCGTAACCGGAAGCAGCGCAACACCAACCAGAACAACACGACGAATACCAACACTGATGACAAGGACAACACCAAGAACGGTGGCGATGGGGGCGACGCGGGGACACCGACCGCGACCTGCACCTGCTGTCCCGGCACGCAGGTCTACTATCCAGACGCCAACGTCTGCTGCTTTCCCGGGCAGGTGCCCTTCGCCGGCGGCTGCTGTCCCCGCGACAACATCTGCAACAACAATCAGGGACAACCGGTCTGCTGCCAGCACCGCTGCCTGGTCGGCGTCTGCTGTCCGTGCGACAGTGTCGCCAGCTGCCAGCAGTGTGTCGTCCATCAGGGGCAGACCCCCCCGCAAGCGAGGTGCGAGACGTATTGCCCCACGGGGCAGGATTGCACGCCGAGCGGATGCCTCCCCTAGCCCGGGTGATGCAGGCGTGACCGCGACGCGCGGATCTGGTCTGGAGGTGGTGGTAAACCACGCGCCCGGAGGTGTCCGGATGCGCCAGACGGCCACCGCCGTCCACGCCTCGTCACGAAATGGTTGACACCGGTGGGCAGTATCGGTGGCCGGAGACGCGGCCATGGGTGCTATCCCGTATGATGCCGCCATACCGGGTTCGAGGTGCCACGGCGGATAGTTTCGGCCCCGGCGCGTCGCGACACGGAGGCGGCGGGTGGCGCGGGTCCGCGGGAGCACGGTTGGGATCGTCGGAGGGAGCATCGCCGGATGCGCGACCGCCGTCGCCCTCGCGCGTCTCGGCTGTGACGTGCACGTCTTCGAGCGGTCGAGCGGCGCGCTGCGGGACCGGGGGGCGGGCATCATGGTACCGCCCGCCCTCCGGGACGATCTGATCGACGGGGGGTATCTGCCCACGGACTATCCCAATGACCAGTTGGCTGCCCGGTTATGGATCGTCGCCGACGGCACCCCGTCCGGACGCCAGCTGTGGCGGCAACCCGGGTCGGTCGTCGCGAACAACTGGGGTGTCCTCTGGCGATCGCTGCGGGCCGGGGTCCCCGACGACCGGTACCACGACGGCACGGCCCTCGCGGCGTTGCGCGCAGATCCCCACGGCGCGACGGCGACCTTCGCCGATGGGTCGTCGCAGACGTTCGACGCACTCGTCGGGGCCGACGGCTACCGCTCGCGGGTCCACGCGCACCTGTCGGCGCGGACCCGGCCGGACTACGCGGGCTACGTCGCGTGGCGCGGCAGCTATCCCGAGGAGCGCCTCGCCCACCGCGCGCTCATCGACCGCGGCGACGCGGAGCGCACCTGGTTCATGGTCGGCTTCGCCGGCGGCCATGGCATCGTCTACGTGGTCCCTAGCTTCGACGGCCGCGTCGACCCCGGCCATCGCCAGGTGAACTGGTTGGTCTACGCGCCGCCGCCGCCCGGGCTGGACTTCGCCGAGCCGACCTCCATCCCGCCCGGCGGGGTCTCCGCTGACCTCTACCGCCACCTCGACCGCCTGCTCGCGACCGCGTTCCCCGCCGACGTCCAGGCCGTGGTGCGGGAAAGCTCCTTCGACGAGGTCTCGATCCAACCGATTTACGACCGACGCGTCGACGCCTACGTCGCGGACCGCGTGCTGGTGGCCGGCGACGCCGGCGCCGTCTGTCGGCCGCACACCGCCAGCGGTGCGACCAAGGCGCTGCAGGACGCGCTCTGCCTGGAACGCCTCGGCCGCGAGTACGATGCCTGGGCCGAGTTGCTCGCCGCCTACGACGTCGAGCGGACGGCAGCGAGTAACGCCCTAGTCGAGCTAGGACGACGGATCGGACGTGACCAGGTGGAGCGGACGCCGCCCTGGGCCACGCTGACCCCCGATGACTTCGATGCGTGGACGAAGGCGACCCTCGCCGGGGAGCGGCACTACTTCTTCGGCAACGCCGACGACAGCTGACCGCCGCGGGTACGCCAGCGCCATCACGCCGTCCGCCGTCACTCGCAGTTGACATCGGCCACGCTCATGACCCACCGGTGTCAACCACTTGACGGCGAGGTCTGCAGCCGTCGTGTGCGTTTCCGGTTCGACCACGCTAACGCTGGAGGTCCGCTTCGAAGGCGGACGGCTGACCTCGCATGGCGCCTGGCCGCCAGCCATCCCGGGCAGCCTCTCTGGGACCAGTCGCCGACCAATCGCCGGCTTCATGAATAATCCGGGCTAGTGCAGTGCATGGCCCCGATGAGGCATTCGTCGAGGGCCTACCACCGTTTCTTGGCTCAAAGAGTCCTATGTCTCGGGATCGGCTTACTACTTGAGTCCGAGCTCCGAGAGAGCTTGACCAGCCCCGTCTAGCGTCGTCAGGTTCATGCCGGCGTAGTTCGGCGAAAAGACCACCCCTTTGCCACCGGCCCGATAAGTCGCGAGGACGCTGCGGCGGACAATGTCCGGAGTGCAGACTGCCTGATCAGCGCGGTTGCGCGGGGCGTCAACGCCAATCCCCATGTAGACGTCGACCTTGCCCCGCACGGCCTTCACGGTGGCCAGGCACTGACCATAAACGTAGGTATCAGGATCAAACCCCGTTTGGATGATCTCGTCCCACGGTGCCTCTTCGAGGCCCAACAGCTTGTACATGATCGGTGTCGCTTCCTGCGGTGTGAGGTCGCGTAGGATCGACTGATGGAATTTCGTCATTTCGGCGTGGTAAATGCCGCCTGATTGATGCTGATACGTAATCGGCTTCACCCAGTCGGACCATCCGGTCATCTCCAGCCAAGGCCATTGCGCCTTGCGGATCGGATTGAGGTGGTTGCGGTTCCAGACGTTCAGTCCGAACTTCAGCTCCGGATCGCACCACTTGACGATGCCATAGAGCTCCCGGTCCATGTCCTTGTTACGTTCGACCCAGAAGCGTTCCCAGAGCATGAGTTCCGGATGGTTGTAGAGAACGCGCAGGAACTCGACGAACGCCCCGTCGTCAAATTCCTCGCCGCATTGGGCTCCCTGGAAGTAGTCATAGGCGGCGCGAAAGGCCAACTTGGCCCGCTCGACGTCGATGCCCTGGGCGTCCGCCAGCCCGCTGCAATGCTGGCAAAAGCAGTTGGGGGAGCGACCGGCAATGAGGTTATCGAGCGGGCTGCGCCGTTCGTTGCACCACATCACGCCGTCGATTGCGTAGCTTCGACAATAGTCCTCAACGATTGAGTGCCACCAGATGCGGTAGTCGGGGTGGTTTATGCACGGCTCGCTACCGATGCGGTTGAATAGATCGACCTCCATGACTTGCGGCAGGTTGGGAATCCCGATGCGCTGCGCCGAGCCGTGATCGGCGTAGTTGAAGAGCGGCTCCATCACCTCTGGATAGACCTGCATCCCCCGCTTCCGCGCCTCGGGGATCACCAGCTCGAGGATGTCAATGCCCCGCATCTCCTCGTCCTGCGCGCGGAAGTTGCGGATGAAGGTGTTCTGGTAGAACTCCGGATGATCGGCGATGTAGGAGCCACCCTGTAAGGGGCTCGGGCTCGGCACGCCGTGGTCCGGCCAGCCGTCGAGCTTCCAGGAGATGCGGCGTCCCACCTTTAGACCGAGCCACGAGATGGTGCCGATCAGGAGGACGTTGATCCCGAATCGCTCCTTGAGCATGTCGAGCAGCGGCTCCACGCCCTCGTCGACAAAACTGATCGGGCTGATCTGGATGCCGACGAATCTGTCGTCCTCGCTGGCCTTTGTCATCTCATCCCCTTACGCTGATTTCCGATCGTCGTTCGCCAGAAACGCGAAGTAGTCGCGTACGCCGTCCGCGAGGGAAAACGCCGGAGCAAAACCGATATCGGCTTGCGCCCGCGCGAACCCGAGGGGAGCGCGCCGGTTCTCCTCGGCCACGACCACATTCGCTTGGCTCGCGTCGTTCGTCCAGCGCACGACCGTTCCCGGTATCAGCGCGGCGATCGTCTCCATCGTCTCGCGCATCGTGGAATTGCGCCCTGGTCCCAGGTGGTAGAGCGGGGCGAGCAGTCCATCGTGGTCGAGCAACATCCTCACTCCCCGAGCGACATCACCCGCGTGGGTCCAGTCGCGCCCCACCTCCGGCGCCATCGCCACGATCGGCTCGCCGCGCCTCGCCAGCGCGACCGCCTGGTAGACGCTCGACATTGCCGTGCGGCTGCCTGTCGGCCGCTCGTACGGCCCGTAGACGAATCCGAGACGAACCGATATTGCGTCGACTTGTCGCTCCCGGCGCGCGAACGCAACAAGGCGTTCCGCGGCCACCTTGAGAATCGCATAGGGGTGCTCCATCGTCACCGGGAACGACTCGTCGAGCGGTGTCACCGATTCTTCCGAACGAAAAACTCCCGCCGAGCTGACGAAGACCAGCCGGCGTAAGGGTTGCTCCGCCGCAAACTCGAGCAGCACTTGTGTGGCGCGCAGGTTGACGTCCAGCATCGCCAGCGTGCTCTCGTGCGCCGGTGATGTGATAGCCGCGGCATGCACGACATCAACGACGTCGTGCTCGCTGAGCACGGTTGTGAGCGCATGTTCGTCGCGCACGTCGCAGCGAACAAAGACGATCGCCCCGTCGTAATGGCGCCATACACTCTCGGCCACGGCATCGAGTTGCGACTGATGGAGCGCGACCACGGCATGGCCCGCCTCGGCCAGAGCCGTCACCAGGTTGAGACCGACGAACCCGGCGCCGCCCGTAACGGCCACCACCCGAGCGTCAGGATTGTGCGCCACTCGCTTGAGTCTCCACCGCTTCCTGCTGGTACCGCGCAACGACCGTACTCATCCGTCGCACGGCTTCTTGAACCTGGTCGAGCGGCGCCAGCAGCGACATGCGGACGTGGCGCTCGCCGTCGGTGCCGAACATCGTGCCGGGGAACATCATCACGCCCGTGTCCCGCAGCAGACTTAGGCAGAACTCTGGCGAGCGCTTCCCGGTTGAAGTGATGTCGACGTAGACATAGAACGCACCGTCCGGTCGCACGTAGGGCAACCCCATCGCGTCCAGAGCGCCCATCAGGAACGCGCGCCGCTCGGCGTAGACGTCGCGCATCATGGCGATGCACTCCTGGGGGCCAGTCAGCGCTGCCAGCGCGGCGGCCTGCGACACGGCCGGGGTGCAGATGGTGAGCGTGTGCTTGACCTCGATGATTGAGCGCACAAAATCGGCCGGTCCCGCCAGGTAGCCGACGCGCCACCCCGTCATCGCGTAGCACTTGGAGAAGCCATTGACAATCAGGGTGCGCTCGCGCATCCCCGGTTCGCTGGCGATGCTGACGTGTCGCGCGTCGTCGTAGACGAAGCGGTCGTAGATCTCGTCCGAGATCACCAGCACGTCGTGCTCGCGCGCGAGGCGCGCCACCGCGGCGATCGCCTCCGGCGTCGCCACGCCGCCCGTCGGATTGTCCGGTGAGACGATCGAAATTGCTTTCGTTCGCGGCGTGATCGCGCGCGCGATCTCCTCGGGATCGAGCCGATAGTCGTTGCCAAACACGGTGGGGTAGGTCCGCACGCGGCCACCGCACAGCTCGATCCCGGCATCGTACGAGGTGAAGCGGTGGCTCGGCAGCAACACTTCGTCGCCGGGCTCGACCAACGACAGGAACGCGAGGTAGACCGCCTCCTGCGCGCCGAGGGTGACCAGCACCTCCGTGGCGGAGTCGTAGTCAAGACTGGTGGAGGCGCGGAGGTGATCGGCGATAGCCTGGCGGAGCCTGAGATCGCCGGCCGGGTGGGTGTAGTGGGTGGCGCCGCCATCGAGCGCAGCTTTGGCTGCCTCTAAGATGTGCTGCGGGGTCGGGAAGTCGGGGTCGCCGCGGCCGAGCGCAATGACATCGCTCAATCCCGCCGCCAGCTCAAGCATCTGCGTACGAAACCCGACGTCCTCATGGGGAATACGCGACGCTAACGCCCGGCCCAGAGCAGATACAGCCTCGCGGTCGGTGGTGACGCTCATGATTGGTCGCTCCCTCCAGCGAGCGCCGTCGCGACGTGCTCGAAGATTTCGGTCAATTGTGCTTTGCGGGCATCGGGATCGTAAGTGCCGGCGATGTGCGGCGTCAGTACGACGTTGTCGAGACTCAGGAATGGGCTATCGCGACGCAACGGCTCAAACTCGAATACGTCGAGCCCCGCTCCAGCGATCCGCCGCGAGCGCAGGGCGTCGATCAGGGCCGCTTCGTCGACCAACCCGCCGCGAGCCGTATTGACGAAATAGGCGGTGGGTTGCATGGCGGCGAAGGCCGATTCACCGATCATGTGCTCGTTCTCGGGAGTGAGCCGGGCGTGCAGGGAGACGAAATCGGCTCCGGCGAGTAGATCGTCCAGTGGCGCGTAGGTGACTCCGAGGCGTCGCTCTTCGTCTTCCGAGAGCCGATGACGCGAGGAGTAGATCACCCGCATCCCGAACGCGTTGGCCCGCGCCGCTACCGCGCGTCCAATCTTGCCGAGGCCGATGATCCCCAGCCGCTTGCGGTAGAGCCAGCCGAGATCGCGCTGCCCGAGCCAGTTGTAGCTCATCACGTTCGCCGTGGTTTTCACCTCCTCGACCCCGTCAGCGCGCTCCCCAGCCATTGTGCGCGTCAGCGTCGCAGGGAAACGCTTCACGAGGGCCAGCATCAGCAGGATGGTGTGCTCCGCGACCCCAAGCAGACTGAGATTCGGCACATCCACCACCACGATCCCGCGCGCGGCCGCCGCCTCGCGGTCGACTGGCGGCGAAATCCACTCCAGCGTTTGCACTTGCCGCAACTCCGGCGCGGCGGTGATCAGCTCGCTCCCAACCGGCGTCCGCTGCGTGACCAACACCGTGGCCTCTGCCAGCAACGTCTTCAACTCCACTTCATTCGCCGCAATGCGCAGCTCCACGCCGAGCCTCGCCGCCGCGTCCTCGGCTTGGGGCCGATCTATTTCGGCAATGGGATCGGCGAAGACGACGACCCCCCGCTGTTCGGACACCGTGAACTCCTTCTCTGGGCATCACGAGGATTCGCCGCGCGGGTGGCCTGCCGAGACGGTGCATACCGACGTGGGAAGCAGCTCGGCTCAACGGACCTCTGTTCTCGCGGCCTCGAGATTCCTCGCTGGCGCTTGGAATGACACGATTGCTGTCCCGGCAATTAGCACGGCGCGACGTTGGCACCACACGCTACACCAACACTTGTGGCTGATCGGACATGCCGAAGACGCGCTTGCCACCGAGAAAAACGTGCTGCACATTCGCGATGTCGTCGATGTTCTGTGCCGGGTTCCCTGCGACCACCACCAGATCGGCGTACTTGCCGGCCTCGACCGTGCCAAAGTTCGCGCTCTCGCCCAAGAGCTCGGCGCTGTTGACCGTCAACATCTGGATCACGTCGAGCGGCCGTTTGGCGACACCGACCTCGATCAGCTTCTGCATCTCGGCCAGAATCTCGTCGTGCGGCACACAGGGGCTGCCGGCGTCCGTGCCGAACGCCATCTTCACCCCAGCCTCGGCCATCCGGCGCGGTCCTTCACCGGGTGGGTTAGCCGCAAAGCGCTTCTTACGCCCCTCCACGACGTGCTCCGGCATCCCTGCGGCCGGGCCGCGCTCCGTCTGCAAGAACATCGGGGAGAGGGTCGGCACGACGAAGATCCCCTTGCGCACGATCTCCTCGAGCACGTCGTCGTCGGCCGGACCTCCATGCTCGATGCAATCGAATCCGGCGTCGACCACGTTGCGGATTGCGTCCGGGATCGTCGCGTGCGCCGTGATCCGCATCCCTTGCCGATGCGTTTCCTCGCTCATCACTTTCAATTCGTCGAGGCCGTATTGGGGGAGTCGCTCGCTGGCCATCACCTTGATCCAACTCGCGCCGGCCTTGATCTGCTCCCGCACCGCCTGCGTCACCCCGTCCACCCCGTCCGCTTCCCGTCCGCACCACCATGTATGACCGCCGGTGCACATAATGGCGCGTCCAGTGTGGTAGAGCCGCGGACCGGCAATGATGTCGCGCCCCATCCCCTCGGCGGCGTCGATATTGCTTAAGTTCATGCCAAGGTCGCGAATCGCGGTCAGACCGACCGAAAGCGACTTCTTCAGGTTGACCGCCGACTTTAGTGCGGTGACCGCCCGCGAGTCGTTGACTCCCTGGTCGCGCAACGTCCCGAACGGACCGCCATCCCACCCCAGCCCATCCCAACCGAGATGGACGTGGTTGTTGGCGAGACCCGGCATGATGGTGAGTCCCGAGACGTCGATCGCGGCCGCCCCGTTGTCGGTGCCGAACTCGTGCGACCGGCCAACGGCCGCGATGCGCTCGCCGTCGATGAGCACATCCGCAGGCGTGACCTCGCCCGTGACCACGTCCATCACCTGCCCGCCCCGCAGAATGCTTTGCATGCCCTCCTCCTTCACCCGGTCATCGCCGGTGTTCAATCCAGTGCAGCGAGTTGCGCCAAGGGTGTCATTCCGAGCGCCAGCGAGGAATCTCGTGACCCCTGGATCGACCACTGCCGTGACCCAAGATTTCTCCTCGGTCGGAATGACACGGCTAAGTCATGCGGCGCCCCGATCGCCCCACCACTTGGTCGCGCGTCCGTGACTGCAATTGCGCACTTTCAGGCCGGCGCCAACTGCGTTGTCACCTTCTTCCAGAAACGCTCCAGTCGATCCAGTGCCTCCTTCAGTTCCGGCATCGGCAGCATGAAGGAGGCGCGGGCGAACGGCTCGCCCCCAGGCCCGAACATCGCTCCGGAGCCGACCCGAACCTGCTCAGCCTCGGCAAATGCCTTCGTAAATTCTGTGGCGCTCATCCCGGAGGGCGCGACGTCAAAGAAGACGTAGTAGGCGCCAGGAGTGCGCACCGGCCGCGCGCCCATAGCTTCGAGGCGATCGTAGAGGTAGGCGCGGCGCTCGGTCCACTCCGCCATCATGAGCTGCAGCGGTTCCTGTGGACCCTCCAGAATGGCCAGCGCGGCAATTTGCGACGGCGCCGCGGCGCAGATCGAGGTGGCGTGCTTGACCGTAGTCATCGCCGGTTTTAGGTCCGCGGGAACGCCCAGATACCCGACGCGCCAACCGGTCATGGCGTAGGCCTTGGAGAAGCCGTTAATCGTAATCGTGCGCTCGTGCATACCTGGTAGCGCGGCGAGGCTGACGTGCTCCGCCCCATCGAAGATGAACCGCTCGTACAGTTCGTCGGAGTAGACGAGCAGATCATGCTCACGGGCGATAGCCGCAATCCGTTCCGCCGTTGCGCGGTTCTGCACGCTGCCGGTGGGGTTGTCAGGGGAGACGATGAGAATCGCGCGGGTCTGCGGCGTGATCGCCGCCTCGAGCGCATCGGTGTCGATCTGAAACCCGGTCTCGACGATCGTCGGGATGATGCGGACCGTCGCTCCGCACATAGCGATCACTTCGTCGTAGACCCGGTAATGGGGATCGGCGGCGATTACCTCATCGCCGGGATTGAGGGTGCTGAAGAGGGCGACGAACATCCCCTCCTGCGCCCCGGCCGTGACGATGATCTCCGTTTCGGGGTCGTAGGTCAGCCCGTTTTCCCGCGCCAGCTTGAGCGCGATTGCCTCCCGCAGCTCAGGCATGCCGTCGTGGAAGGTGTAGTAGACCGTACCGTCACGCAGGTACTCCTCCACTGCCTCGATCGCGTGGCGCGGCGTCGGCAAATCGGGGGTACCTTGCGAGAGACTGATGAACTGCTGCGCCGATCGCTTCTGCAGCGGCGCATCGGCGAATGGGCGCGCGCGCTCGGCGAGCCACCGGCTCGCCTGTTGCTCGGCCGGAGCGGACTGGGTGCTACTCGCTGTCACGGCTACGGAACCTCCTTCTGAATAAATCGCCGCATCACGTCGCCGCAGCTCCAGCAACCGCGGGACTGGCGGTCAGCCACTGCTGCGGGACGCCGTGCTCCTCATAGAACTCCGCCATGACGACCGGCCGTCCGCTGACACTCGACGCTTCGCACGCGGCGACGAGGGCAAATGTCTTGATGTGATCGATGCCGGATGGCTCGGGCATCGCGACACCGGCGAGGAGTTGCTCTGCAACGTCCTTGAGCATCAGCCGGGCATCGTCGACCAGTCGCTCCTGCTCCGCCAGCGTCACGGGGCGCGGCTCTCGTTCGTCCGCTCGGATGATGGCGAGATCGGAGAACTGCTCGCGCTGAAGAAGCGCGCCCTTGGTGCAGTCGGTACGCCAGGTGAACTCGTTCATCTGCGTCTGCCCCTGCCAGGTGCCGAAGTAGCTCACCAGCAAGTCACCTGTCATCTCGAAGACCGCGGCCACGGTCGCCGCGTCCGCGTAGTTGCTCCAAGGCGGGTTGTGGCAGCGGCACCAGAGACGCTCGACTTCGGCCCCATAGACGAAACGCATCTCGTCGAAGTGATGGATGCTCTGCTCGTAGAGCATTGGCTGCCGCATCGTCAGCGGGAAGCGGTTCCCGCCTGGGCTGTAGCCGCTCCGGTTCAGCCAGTAGGTGAAGCGGGCGAAATTCGGCGCGCCGATCTCGCCGGAAGCAATCAATTGCCTCGCGTGGCGAACGACGTGCTGGTAGCGAAAGTTCAGACCGACGACGAGCGCCCGCCCGACCTCTTCCGCGCGGCGCACAAGCGTAATCCCCTCGTGGAGATCGAGGGTGAGCGGTTTCTCGCTCAGCAGGTGACAACCGTGCTCGAGTGCTGCCGTCGCGTCGACGAATCGGTCCATAGGCGGTGTAGCGAGGAGCACGAGATCCGGTTCCGTTGCCCGGAGAGCGGCTTGGAGATTGCCGAAGCAGACGTCGTTGCCAGCAACCCATTGCTCCCGCGCGCGATCGAGATTGGCCGGGTCGACGTCAACGTAGCCGATGACCTCGGTCAAAGGCTCCTCACGCAGGAGGCGCGACCAGATCTGACCCCGTGCGCCGAGACCGACGAGCAGCGTGCGGATTGGTTGGTTCATGGTACTCCCGATACCTCTTCCGAAACCGTGCTCAGGTCCGCAATCGCGGATCGAGCGCGTCGCGCAGACCGTCCCCAAACTGGTTGATCGCCAGCACCGTGAGCATGATGGCGACGCCGGGGCAGGCGGTGAGCCACCATGCAACCCGTAGATATTGCCGTCCGTCGCTGACCATCGCCCCCCATTCTGGCGAGGGCGGCTGCGCGCCCAGCCCGAGGAAGCTCAGCCCCGCGGCACTCAGAATCGCCGTTGGAATGTCGAGCGTAGCGAGGACGATCACTGGCGTCAGAATGTTCGGCATGATGTGCAGGAACATCATGCGTCGAGGGCCGCACCCGGTCACTTGTGAGGCGGTGACGTACTCCTGCTCCCGTGCCGTCAATACTGATCCCCGCACGAGCCGGGTGTAGGCGGGGATGGCGGAGATGCCGACCGCGATCATGACGTTGGTCAGCCCGGGCCCTAGCACGGCGACGATGGCAATCGCCAGCAGGATGCCGGGAAACGCCAATAGGGTATCGACGAACATGATGACGGCGGCGTCGACTTTCCCCAGGTAGTAACCCGCGACCAGACCGAGCACGAGCCCGACCGACGCGCCGATGGCCACCGACAGCACTCCCACGCTGAGGGAGATGCGCGTGCCGAGCATGATCCGGCTGAAGACGTCGCGACCGAGCACGTCGGTGCCTGCCCAGTTGATCGAGTTGGGAGGCGTCAGGCTCTTGCCCGCGTGGTCGGTCTCCCCAAAAGGCACGAACGAGGGTGCGAAGATGGCGATCAGGACAAGGGCGACGACGATGATGATCCCCGCCATCGCCGCCTGATTCCGCCGCAACCGATCGAGCGTCTGGCGCCAGGGAGGGCGCCGCTCCGAACCGAGCACGACGGTCGTGGGCGATTCTGCTGCTTGCAGGCTCCCCTCGTAGGCCGACTGCATCAGGCTCTCCCGTGTTTGATGCGCGGGTCGAGCCAGGCATAGGAGACATCGACCAGGATGTTGACGGCCACGTAGGACACAGCGGCGAAGAGCACCGTCGCTTGGACGAGCGGATAGTCCTTGCGCAGGATGGCGTTCACCGCCATCCGTCCGATCCCCTGCCTCGCGAAGACCGTCTCGACGACAACCGCGCCACCGAGGAGACTGCCGAACTGCAACCCGACCATCGTCACCGTCGGAATCAGGGCATTGCGCAAGGCGTGACTAATCACGATACGATGCTCGCTCAACCCCTTCGACCGCGCCGTCGTGACGAATTCCTGTTGCATGATGTCCAGTAGGTTGGAGCGCACCAGGCGGGCGATGATCGCCGAAGCGCCAAACGCGAGCGAGAACGCCGGCAGCAGCAACCGACCGGAACCCTCCTGACTCGTGATTGGCACGAGCCCGAGTCGCACCGAGAAGAAGAGGATGAGCATCAACCCGAGCCAGAAGATTGGCATCGAGACCGCAATGTACGCGACGCCCATGCTGAGCTTGTCAACCCACGAATGGGGTCTGATTGCCGCCGCGATGCCGAGCGGCACGCCCAGTAGGACCGAAAGCGCCGTGGCAGAAAGCGTCAGGGCCAGCGTCGAGGGAAAGACTTCGAGAATCATCGACGTCACCTCGCGGTGAGTCTGGATCGACTCCCCCATGTCGAGCGTCAGCGCCGAGCGCAGAAACCGCCAGTACTGCACGTAGAGCGGGTCGTTGAGCCCGAGCTGCTCGCGCAGCCGGTCGACCGCTTCTTTTGACGTCGCCGATGTCTCGCTCAGCATCAACGTCGCCGGATCGCCAGGGAGGAAGTGGAGCATCGAGAAGACCAGCACGGAAACGCCGAACAAGACCGGAATCGTCCGCACCAGTCTGCGCAGGACGTACTGGATCATGGACTACTCCCTCGCCACGAACTGAAAGGAGGAGATATCGTCACAGCGCCGCGCCTACTCTCACCCCGACCCTCGTGCAGAGCGATTGGCGAGGGCCTGTGGACGCCGGAACGGGTTGCCATAGGCGAATGCTTTCCCCGCCCGGTCGCTACGGCGGCAAATCGAGGCGTGGGCGGCAATTGCGCCGCCCACGCCATGGCTCCCTACTGGTCGAGCCAGACGTCGTACAGCCGAGGCTGGAACCCGAGGTCGTTCATCGCCCAGCCCTTCACGTAGTCGCGCATGCCGGCGATCATGTGGTCGTAGCGCATCGGCACCGCCAGTCCGTTTTCGACGATGATCTGTTGCACTTGGGTGTAGGCCGCCGCGCGGGCGTCCGCATCGGTCTCCGTGTCTCCCGTCTCCAGCGCCTCATCGAGCGTCGCCTGCAGATCGGGGTTCGTCTCCTGGAAATGCGTCCACATAAACCCGGTCTCACCAAAGTTCTCCGAGTGGTAGAGGAGACGCAGGATGCGCGGGTCGGGAGCGTCGAATCGCCCCAACATCAGGTTGTGGCGTCCTTCGAAGCCGACGGCTTTCTGATCGGTAAAGGGGCTGACGGTGATCTTAGCGTCGACGCCGAGCGGTTTGATCGCCGACTGGAAGGCCTCGCCGACCGGTCCGGAGGTGCCGAAGACGTAGACCTGGAGCTCGAGTGGCTGGCCGTCTTTTTCGTAGACATCGCCGTTCATTACCCAGCCGGCGTCTTCGAGCATCTTCTTCGCGCCCTCGAGGTCAAAGGCGTTGACCTCTTCGCACCCCGCCCAATAGGAGAACGTGATCGGAGTCAGCGGCCCGTAGCCGGGCTCGTACTGGCCGGCATAGAGCGTGTCCATCATCTGCTGTCGGTCGAGCCCCTTGTTGATGGCTAGCCGGACGACGTTGTCGTCGGTCGGGAACCGATTGGCGTTGACCACGAAGCTGAGGGGCCCGCCACTGACCGGTGCCTTCACGATCGTGTAGCCACCCTCGGCTTCCAGCCGCGGAACGTCGATCTCCGGCACCGGGAAGACCGCGTCGACCTCGCCCGCTTCCAGCGCTGCGATACGCGTTTCGGCCTCGGTTAGAAACTTGAAGGTGATCTGGTCTACGTGCGGTGGCCCCTGGTGGGCATAGATGTCCTGCGGTGCCCAGTTGTAGTTCGGATTGGCGGCCAGGGTAAGGTGGTCCTGCAGCACCCACTCGACAAAACTGAAGGGGCCGCTGGCTACCGGTTTCTGCCCGAAATCTTCGACCGCCATGTCGGCGGCAGTCGCCGGCAGGACGCCGAATTCCATCTGCGTCAGCATCCGAAGGAATGGACCGTATGGTTCGGAGAGGGTGACCTTCAACGTCATGTCGTCGATCACCTCGCTGGAGGCGTAAGGACCTAGATCGTCGCGGGAAAGGATCGACCCGGTGTCCGGATCGACTACACGGTCGAAGTTGTACTTGGCTGCCTCCGCGTTCCACGGCGAGCCGTCGTGGAAGGTCACTCCGGGGTGCAGCGTGAACGTGTAGGTCACGCTGTCATCAGCCAATTCCCATGAATCGAACAGGCTGGGGAAGATATCCCCTTCCGGGTTGGAGATGAGCATGGTGTCGAACAGTTGCCATCCGATCGACCACATCGATGACGACTCGGTGCGGTGAGGGTCCATCGTGTCCGGCTCGTCGGCCATGCCAACCCGTAGCTCGCCGCCCTTCTTGGGCGCCCCCTCGCTCCCTGGTGGTGGGGTTGCGTCCTGCGCTCGGAA
>CAVVTE010000020.1:0-55735 GCA_963751075.1 uncultured Chloroflexia bacterium
AAACTGTACTGGAGTGAACCCCATTTACCGAACCGGTCCCAAAGTCAACGGCTCCGCAATCGTGCTTGACGAAAATCTCCCATTCATCCTTCCCTGGCTTACGAGACGAGGAACCGATCCACGGCCTCCTCGTCCCAAGCGATACCGCTGCCTGGGGTGTCGCTCGCAGTCGCGTACCCGTTCTCGATGCGCAGCGGCTCCTGTAGGACGGGGCTGGCCAGATCGAGATACTCCAGCCAGTGCGCCGTCGGCGTCAGCCGCCATGAGGTGCACGCTCACTTCGGGAAAGAGGTGGCTGGAGAGCCGGATACCGCCTGGCTCGGCCAGCGCAGCCGCGCGCAACCAGCCGCTGACACCGCCGATCTTCATCGCATCGACCATGACGTAGTCCGAGGCTCCAGACGCCAGGCTCTTGGCCATGTCGTGCGTGCCCCACCAGTTCTCCCCCAACTGAATCGGCGTCGCCACCTCTCGGGCGATCTGGGCATGGCCGGCAAAATCGTCGGCGGTCGTCGGTTCCTCGATCCAGCCGACCCCCTCGCCGTCGAAAATCCGACCCCGCTGCACCGCTTCCGGGATCGAGAGCGTCTGGTTGTAGTCGACCATCACGACTAGATCGTCGCTGCCGGCACGCTTGGCCGCGCGGACGACATCCACGTCCGTCTTCACGTCCGGGTAGCCGATCTTGTACTTGACCGCCCGGTACCCCGCTGCCGCCGATTCCTCGGCCTCCCGCGCGGCCAGGTCGACCCCGCCCATGCCGAGGCTGTGGTAGACCGGGATCGGGCGCGGCTCGGAGCCGAGGAGTCGAACTAGGGAGAGACCCGCTGCCTTGGCCAGCGCATCCCAGGCGGCCATGTCGAGCGCGGCCATCGCGATCCCGGTCAAGCCCTGTGGCCCGAGGAGCCGGAACCGTGCCTGCAAGCTCTGCTCCATGGCGAACGGAGCTAGGGGACTCCCCTTGATGACCGCCTCCAGATTGGCCACGAGCTGGGCCACCGACTGGAGTGCCAGAGGGGTGTAGCAAAAGACGTAGCTGCTCCCAGTGACCCCTTCCTCAGCCTCCAGGTCGACCAGCACGAGCGGAGCCTCCGCGACCGTCCCGCCAGCGGTGGGGTGTGGCCGGGCCAGGGGGACACGCACCGCTCGCGCGCGGACAGATCGAACAGTCAGCGGCACGACGGTGGTCATCGAAGCCTTCTGCGACACGAGCCTTCCCTCGACGTCAGGAACTCCTTGCAGCATCAGTGGCTCCTCTCCTATCGCAATATGGCTAGCTCGTCAAGAGGGGCTAGCCGACGGGCTAGGAATCTGCTGCACGTGCGTCACTGGTCGTTACTGCTCCCTGTGCCTCAAACTCGACCGGCGGCAGGTAGCCCAGGCTCGAGTGCAGCCGCTTGGCGTTGTAGACGTCCTCGATGAAGCGGCCGAGGTTGGCGCTCGGCCTCGGCGAACGTCTCGTACTGCTGCAGGTAGACCTCCTCGCACTTGAGCGTCTTGAAGAAGCTCTCGGCCTTGGCGTTCTCGTAGGGGTTGCCCGACGGCCGCCATGCTGATCCGTGCGCCGATCCCCTCCAGCCGCGCGACGTAGTCGCTGCTGGCGTACTGGACGCCGCGGTCCGAGTGGTGGATCAGGCCCGGGGCTGGCTCTCGCGTCGCCAGCGCCTGGTTCAGGGCGGCCAACGTCAGATCGCGTGTCGATTGAGCGGGATAGCTTCCAGCCAACACAGCGCCGGGACCACGCGTCGAGGACGCAGGCCAAATAGACGAACGCGGTCGGCAGCCGGATGTAGGTGATGTCGGCGACCCAGGCTTGGTCCGGCCCGGTGGGCACGAAGCTGGCCGCGAGGTTCGGGTAGGTGCGCAGCCCATGCCCGGAGTCGGTCGTGGTGACGAAGCGCCGCTTGAGCTGGCAGAGCAACGATTCGTGCCGCATCACCCGCAGCACGCGCTTGTGGTTGACCGCCCACCCCTCGCGCACCAGCGCTTTCGTCACGCGCCGATAGCCGTAGCCGGGGAAGGCCAGGACGATCCGCTCAATCGCGTCGCGCAGGCTCACGTCCCGCTCGGCCTGCGTCGGCGTGGTGGGGCGCTCGTAGTACCAGCTGCGGCCGACGCCCAGGAGCGTGCAAAGGCGACGCACCGACAGCTGCGGGTACTCCTGGTCGACGTGGGTGATCATCGCGTGCCGCTCCGCGAGGGGGAGCCGCGCAACGCCCCTTTTAGGACGGCGTTCTCCAGAGCCAGTTGGCCGCAGAGGCGCTCCAGTTCGGCGACCCGCCCTGCCAACGCCTCGGTCTCCGTAGGTTGGTGCGGTGCGAAAGCCGCCTCGCCGCGCGCCTCATACTCGCGCCGCCAGCGCAGCAGCAGGCCCTCTCCAAGGCCGTGCTCGCGGCAGACCTGGGCAGGACGCTTCTCCCCAGTGGCCACCTCCCGGACGACGCTCAGTTTGAACTCGCGGCTGTGGACTCGTCCGCGTCCCATCGCTTATTTCTCCTCCCGAGGCGATCAGCGTACCGCCGTTGCTGGGGAGAAGTTGACTTACGCGATGGTCCGGTCCTTGGGGTGCAGTCCACCGAGACCCTTTCGTGCCCCTCGATCCTGCGTCTCACTGACTCGGGGTTTCTGCGGAATGTTGAGGGCTGGCGACGGGTGTGAGCGTGGTGACAGGGCCTGACTCTTTCCTTCGAAGCGATCTCGTGCGACAGTACTCGTCGTGCGCTCGATGTGGTCACGCTTATGGGCCACCGTTGGAGGTGTTCTCTGGCACTGTCACCGCGACGTAGCGATCGAACCGTCACCGACACGGGTCGAGCCCCAACACCTCTAGCCATACGCTGGATCGGTGCATGAGTTCTCCCTGTCGACCACAAGACGTTCTTCGGTCCTTGCCTCGTGTCGTTGTCGCGCTGAGCGCGACGCTTCTCCTCATCGTCACGGACGTGTCGCGCACGCTCGCACAGCAGACGCCAACCCCATCTGCGCGCGGGTATCAGGGGACCGGGCAAGCGTCCCGCTACACGGGCGACTTTGCCGACCTGGCGACGGCGATCGACACCTTCTGGTCAGCAACCTTCGCCGCGGGTGACATTCCCTATGCCTCGCCGGCCATCGTCGCCATCGACCAAGTCCTCGACACCGGGTGTGGTCGGCAGGGTCCCGAGAGCGCCGCGTTGTACTGCCCGGAGGATTTCACCATCTACCTCAATCCCCGCTTCCTGGCAGAGGCCGAGCGGGTGGTTGGGGACTTCGCGCCCGTCACGATCCTTGCCCACGAGTGGGGGCACCATATTCAGGTCCTGGCGAGTGCCCCGGATCCCGGTGGGAACACCTTCAGCTGCAGGCGGACTGCCTCGCTGGCGTCTACGCGCTGGATGCCGAAGACCAGGGCATCCTCGATCCCGGGGACATCACCGAGGCGGTCACCATGTCCCAGGCAGCAGCCGATCCCCTAGGGTTACCCCAGGATCAGCCGGGATCACACGGGATCAACGACGACCGAATCACGGCGTTCATGGGTGGCTACTTGAACGGCATTGAGGAGTGCGACCTCCCGCTGCAAGGACTCTCCCGGGCCAAAGGCCAATCTCCGTCACCTCAACCTCAGCTCGAGGGCCAATCCGCGTCATCGCAGCCTCAGCCCCAGCCGGCGAGCTCCTACCTGCCGAGCACGCTTCCGGTTGCCAATGCGTCCTGCTTCTCCTTGGAGTCGCAGGGCACCTATCAGAATGCGGAGGTGGTGTCGTTCCTCGAGGGAGCCGGTGCGAGTGCAGAGGAGATCACCGCGTTGGGGTGGCAGGACGGCGCGTACGTTGATTTTCGCTGCTCGGATCCACTGCCCGGAGGAGCAGACTTTCTGGAAGTGGTCTTGCACCGTTTTGAGAGTGCCGAAGGAGCACGGGCCGCGGCAGCGTACTGGCAGATCGGCTACGTTCCCTCGAACGCCAACGAGGTCTACATCTGCGATAACGCGGGGACGTTCCTGGTCTGCGCGGACGGGACGTCCCCGTCGAGCCCACCGAGCGCAGACGTGAGAGCCCTGCTTGATCAGATGATGAAAGCGGTTTCCTAATTGAGCGGCAGTCTCGTGTACTAGGTGAGCGCAGCGGCACGTTGACGGATTCATAATTAGAACATATGATCTATAGCGGGCCCGGAGCACGACAGTGCCGTTGGAAGGGACCGCGAACGCCGGGACTTTGTTCTGGCTCGTCGAGGAGGTCCACGCCATGGCTCTTCCCCATCAGATAGCGCTTCCCGTTCCCCCTCCCAGTCGAGAAGAAGTCGAGGCGCTCTCAGTGGTCAGCGCCTACCTCTCCCGGACTGGGACTCAGGTCGCCAGTTTCCTGCTCGGCTGCCCACCGCTCAACGACGATGCGGCCTTGCTCGCGGAGTTCAGCAACAGCCTGCTCGGGAGCGCTTCGCTCTGTGCCGGGCTTGTCGAGCTGGGCGACGACGAACTCCGGCTGTGAGGACAACGCATAGACTATCCCGATCCGTCGACCGTTCCAGTTGCCGGAGGGTTCCTAGTGCCTGATCCCCATCGGGAGCCCCGGCGATCTCTTTCACCGTCAGTGGGAAAGCGGCCTGCCTTTCCTTGAGCGACACGATGCGCCGTCCAAGCCGCCACAATGGCATCGGGAACGTCATCGGGAGCCGCGGGTCTCGCTACTGCCCTTGCCGCATCTCGCGAGTGCGGGACGCCTGATCGGGGCAGATCTGCGACAATGGCGCGCACGACGGGTCCGGCTGCCACACCGAGGGGGCAACGGGGCCGTCACGCGACATTGATGAGAGCAGGGACATGGAAGCACACGCCATGGACCGATCCACTGTTCCCGACACGCCCGAGCCGGCAGACGTGGGCACCCGCATTGGTGTGCGCCCTGGTGGCGCCAGGGATCGGCGCTGAGCTGTGGCTACGTACCGACCTCTTCTTCGGCACCGACAAGGCGGATGGCACCGCGATCTCAGCGGCTGAGTGGGAGGCGTTCGTCGACGTGGAAATCACCCCGCGCTTCCCGGAGGGGCTGACCGTCCTGGAGGCCGCCGGCCAGTGGCAGGAAGCGGACGGCGACATCATCGAGGAGCGCAGCAAGGTCGTCCTCCTCCTCTACCCGCAGGCGGCGCGGGAGGAGAGTCACGCCGAGATCGAGGCCATCCGCGCAGCCTACGAGCAGCGGTTCGGGCAGGAGGCGGTCCTGCGTGCCGACGAGCCGCGGCCGGTTTGCGCCTCGTTGTAGGCGCCTACACCGGCCGACCCGCACCCCGGAGGCGTCCACACGCCACGGCCCGTCAGGCGCTGTTGCTGTCGATACGTCCTCGCTCGCTGCCATTCCATGCGACAATCCTGGACTGGTCTCTCGCAGACGATGCCTCAGTGTTCGGTGACGGCGATCCACCCGCCGGGACACCCATCAACGTCGACTACTCGTATCGACTCAACCTCCGGTTAAGTCAGCACGTGAATGACAGATTCTCACCTTGGGTCGTCGCCTGGATAACCGGTTGTATCACCGTTGACGCAGGCTCTGGACACGACTGTGCTGCTCCGACGCGTCGCCAGTGCTGACGCTGGAAGCTGCAGGGCTTGCTTCTCCTAGGTCTCGATCACCGGTTCCAGGACGATCCGCTCGTTGTCCGCTGCCGCGAGGATCTCGTCCAGCGATTGGTCCTGGCGCTTTCGTGGCCGGCCCCGGCGTCGCTGTCCCTCGGCAGGTGCTGGCGGCTTTCCCTTGCGGGAACGAGACTCGTCGGTCTTCCTGACGGCAACGAATCCCTCCCCCTCGATCGTCTCCACGGAGAGACCGCGACTGGTAGCCGCCCGGCTGATGGCGGTGCGTAATCCGCGGGCACTCTGTCCTTCCACACAAAGGCACCCGCACCGGGCCGAGGTTGCCATTGAAGACCTCCAGGGTGTAGTCGTTCTTGAGTTGCAAGATGCGGTCTCCTGGCCGGCTGGGACAACGCCTGCATCCGTACGGAGCTCGGGATTCTGATGCGACTGCTCGGTCCGCTATCCCACGGTCTTGACGCCACGTGAGCAAGGTGCTACAAGTCGGCACACTCAATCGCGGAGAGCTGAAGCGACAACTAAAGAACAGAAAGGGAGTCCATCAATGGAGAAGGCTGTCCTCGAAAGCATGCCACCGGCCCAGCGCGCCAGTTACGAGGTGAGCCGACGCAAGGCACTCGGCATAGCGGCGAAGTTCGGGCTGGGCGGCGCCGCGGCGGCCGCACTCGGCGCGGGAGTGGGAACGGGATCGGTCCGTGAGGCACTGGCCGCCGATTTGCCGAAGAAGGAATACAACATTACGTTCGTCAACCATGTAACGACCAACCCGTTCTTTACACCGACCGTCTACGGAATCGAGGATGCCTGCGCGTTCTTCGGCTGTAGCTACCAGTGGACCGGCTCGCAGACCTCCACCGTCACCGAGATGGTGTCCGCTATGCAGACGGCGATCGCCAACAAGGTGGACGGTATCGCGGTGTGCCTGATCGACGCCGAGGCGTTCAATCAGCCAACTGAGGACGCGCTCAGTATCGGCATCCCGGTGATCGGGTACAACGCCGATACGACCCCCAATGCCCGGCTCGCCTACGTTGGCCAGAGCCTCTACCAATCTGGCTACAACATCGCCCAACGGTGGCTGCCGATGGTGAAACCGGGCGGGAAAGTGATGCTCTCCATCGCCACTCCCGGTTCGCTGAATCTGCAGCCGCGACTCGACGGCTACATCCAGGCGATCAAGGACGCCGGCGACCCGGTCACGTATGACACGCTTGAATCTGGTGTCGATCAGGCCACGCAAGAGTCCCGCATCGAAAGCTACTATCTCGCCAACGAGGACGTGGTGGGCATGTTCGGCACCGGCGCAACCGATTCCCTGGCTGTGGGCAAGATCTCCCAGAAGTATGGTCTGGCGGCGCAGGGGGTCATCACGGCCGGCTACGACCTGCTCCCAGAGACCCTCCAGCTCATCGACAGCGGCGACATGACCTTCACCACCGACCAGCAACCGTACTTGCAAGGCTTTATTCCCACGCTGCAGATCTACCTCTACAAGCTTTCGGGCGGCGCGGTCTCCCCCGCGAACACCGATACCAGCCTGGCATACGTCACGAAGGACAACGTCGACATCTACCTCAGCCCGTCCCGGTTCGAGGGCAGTACTGAGGCGGCGCCGGAGTAGCGACCGAATCGTCGATAGATGGATAGGGGGCTATCCCCCTATCCATCGCTGCGCTCGCGCGAACGACGAGCAAACACGGACGCCGGCAATCCAGCTGGCGTCCCTGTTCATCCGGCGAAGCGGCCGTCACGGACCCATCGAATCGAGCCGTTACGGTCGAGCTGCGGCCAACGACCACGGTTGGCGCGTGCGGTGAGATCTGATTTCACCGTTCGTTGAGGCCGATTGCGTGATGTGCCAGTCCTCGGCGCCATCTAGGATGGACAACGACTCCCGATAGGTCAGAAGAAGCAGGGACGATGGCACTGAGGAGCGCATCTGAGATCGAGGTGGAGACGCCGGCGCGGAGCCCGCAATGGCTCGAGGCTGCCTTCGCGTTCATCGCCCGTTACCGGGAAGCCAGCATCGCCGCCGTCGCGGTGTTGCTCGTCGTCTATATCCAGATCAACAACAGCGTCTTCCTGAGCAGCCCCCTGATGAGTGTGGTGCTGCGGGACACGGCCCGGATTGGGTTGATCGCCGTGGGTATCGTCCTGGTGATGATTACCGGAGAGATCGATCTGTCCGTCGGTGCGACCTTCGCCATGGCCCCGTACGTGATGATTCGGATGAGCACCGACTGGGGGTGGTCGCTCTGGCTGACGGCGCCCGTCGCTATCCTGCTCGGTGTCGGCGTCGGGTTCTTCAACGGATTCATCACCGTCAAACTGCGCATCCCATCGTTGATTACCACGCTCGGAACGTTCTTTTTGTTAACCGGTCTCACGGTCTCGTTCGCGCGCAGCCAGCCCATCCAGATGCCGGTGCAACAGCCCTTCAACCTGGTCTTCGGCCAGAATCGATTTGGCCCGCTCGATCCGCTCTTCTCGTGGGACGGTCTCACCGGCTTCACACCTATCATCTGGACATTGGCAATCGTGCTGATCCTGACGCTCGTCCTTTCCCGCACCGTCTTTGGCCTTCATGTGATCTCCACCGGCAGCAACCTGGTGGCCGCTCGCGAGATCGGCGTGCGAACCGATCGCATGAAGATCGCCGCCTTCATGATCCTGGGTGGATTGGCCGCGTTGACCGGTTTGATTACTGCCACCGTCTCGGGCTCCGCGGCTCCGGATGCCGGCGGCAGCAATCTGACCCTGCTCGCCATCGCCGCCGCGGTGATCGGCGGCACCGCGCTGACGGGTGGGTCCGGCACGGTGATCGGCGCGTTGATCGGCGCCTTCGTCATCGCCTGCCTCAACAATGGTTTGGTGCTTCTGGGCGCCCAGGCCACAGAGTCCAACATTTACCTCGGTGCGGCGATCCTCGCGGCCATGATCCTCAATGTGCAAGTGGATGCGGTGCGGGTGCGGAGGAAGCGCTGATGGTCGATGCTGCTGCTCCGGTCATCCTCGAGGCCGAGCATCTGAGTAAGCGCTTCGGCGCGGTCACGGCCCTGACCGACGTCAGCCTACGCCTGCATCGCGGCGAGGTGCTGGGGCTGGTGGGGGACAACGGCGCGGGCAAATCCACGCTGATCAAGATTCTCTGCGGCTTCCACAAGCCCGATAGCGGCACCTATTCCTTCGACGGCAAGCCGGTCCACCTGAGCTCGCCGATGGAGGCCCGCGCCCTGGGTATCCAAACCGTGTACCAGGACCTGGCGCTGGTCAATGATCTCAGCGTCTACCACAACATGTTTCTGGGCAGGGAACGAAAGAAACGGATTCTGGGCATCCCGTTGCTCGACAACCGGTCAATGCGCCGGCTAACCGTCGAGTATTTGAGCAACCTTGGGATCCGCGTTCCCAATGTCGACAATACGGTCTCGATGCTCTCCGGCGGTCAGCGCCAGAGCATCGCCGTGGCCCGTTCCATCTATTCCAACCCCACCGTGCTGATCATGGACGAGCCACTCGCCGCGCTCGGCGTGCGCGAAAGCCGCCTGGTGCTGAACCTGGTGCTGGAATTGAAGAAGCGCGGAGATATCTCGATCATCCTGATCGCCCACAACTATGCCCAGGTGTTCGAGGTGTGCGATCGCATCAATTTCCTCAGCGGCGGCAAGATCGTCTACGACACACGCACTGCCGACACCACTGTCGCCGACCTGATCAATCTGGTGACCTCGGGCTACACGCTCAACGATCCCGCACCGGTGGCAGGCACCACCGCTTTCGAGGCCCCATAATCCGCCCCGTTTACCGAATCGGAGGGCGGCGGAGCACGTAAGGGCTTGGAATGCGGCTGTGCCGTCCGTACGCTTGCGCAACGGGCATGCACGAACACAAATCAACGTGGGACGACACGGCAACGTTGAGCTTCTATCAAGACCATGGAATGGAGCGTGCGCGGCAATTCATCGTTTCCCTGGCGACGGATGCCAAAAAACGGAGATCGAACCAGAATGCCCATGGCGGTACGATGGAGATGGGGCACCCATGGGCTACGAGACTTGGTGGAACAGCCACTATCGGCGTCGTAGGCTTGAGTCCGTCACATGATAGTGCTCCCCTCCCAACCGCTGGCTGCTGTGACTGAAGGCAATCATCGCCGAGGTCGAAGGCCCAGTCGATCATGAATCAGAGGTCATGATCTTACGTCCACAATGTCACCAAGACTGCGACCTGGCGCGGGCGCTTATCCGTAGTCGTAGTCCACGACATCGGCGTGCTCATACATGGCGAGGAACCGCTGTTCGAACCCGGTGGGCCGCCTCGCGATTTGCTCGGCTGTCTGCCGCTCACGGACGATCCAGTCTTGCTCAGGGACTACAGCAACCGCTTGCTTGGAACCGCATCACTTCATGCGGAGCTGGTCGAGCTCGGCGACGATGAACGTCGGCCGTGAGGAAGACGATGAACTTCCCCGATCCGTCGACCGCGCCGGTTGTCAGCGGACTTCTGCTGCTCGCTGCGTTATTCGTGATCCGAGAGTTCGCGTCGGGAGCCTTGAAGGAAGCTGGCAAGGACCTGTAGGGGTGGACGAAGAAGCGGTGCCCAACTCGACGGTCCCGGGAAGGGAATAGGCCAAACGATGATTCGCACCGACAGGCTTTCACGCTAAGCATTGGATTTCAAGGGACCGACCGCGGTGAACGTCCACACCTACACCGAGCATCTGAACGGGACGCAGGCGGTCAATCTGCTGCTGGAGCGGTCGATGGGGGCGGCGTAGAATAGCCACACGAAGTTCTCGTAACACCCGGCAATTCAGGTATGGGTTACGACGCGGGCCGGGGTAGACGACGTACGCCGTACCCGACGACGGCGACTCCACACCTCGCCGTGCTTGGATAAGGACTGCCATGGCGGTGAATCGCTGTCCGATTGGTGAACGACCGGGTGCTGCCCATATCGCCTGGGTGTCTGCTGAGGGGATTCATCATCGGATGGACATGACCGAGCGAGAAGCGCTGCTGTTGCAGCGCATCCGCAAGGCGTGTGACCTTGAAAACGACGACGGCTTATCGGTCGAACGACTCGACGCCCTCACTATAGAAGTGGAACGCGAGCGTCGCAGGTACCTTGCCGAGATGAGCGGGCAGGTGGTCGTTCCCCCGCTCCGCACGCCGAACCCGTTGCCCCCAGTCGAGGATGTGGGGGAACTGTGATTCGATCCACTAGGGGTGGGCAGGGTCGGTTTTCGATCGGTCATCAATGATTCCGATTGTCATGGTCGCTGCGGATGGCAGCCTCTCCATCAGCGATACGGGCAATATCCGGGTGCTGGTGCTGCCGGCCGGACGCATTATCAGAACTCACCTGAATGCGGAACGCATCTGAGGTCCAGAGCGGTGTTGATAATCGTGCTGCCGGGGTGCAGATGCGGCCAGGCGGCTTTGCACAGGTAGTACATGGCGAAGATATTGGTGTGGAAGGTGTGCTCCCACTCGCCATCCGGGATCTGTTCGATCCCTTCCCGGGTCATCTGGGAGGCGGCGTTGTTGACCAGGATGTCGAGCCGACCCGAGCTCCGAGACTGTGCGTTCGACGAGGGAGCGACAGTGCGTTTCCTCCGAGATGTCGCCGGGAGCCAGCACTGCCTGCTCCCCGGCCTCGCGTACCACCCGCGCCGTCTCCTCGGCATCGGAGTCCTCGTTGAGGTAGGAGATAAGGACGTCGGTGCCCTCCCGGGCGAAGGCGAGGGCCACGGCGCGGCCGATGCCGCTGTCGCCTCCGGTGATGAGAGCGACCTTGCGGTGCAATCAGCCATGACCCTGGTACGAGTCCTCCCCGTAGTCGGGACGGGGCGTCATCGCTGATTCCAGGCCGGGGTAGTCCAGGTTCTCCTGCGGGAAGGGCGGCTTCGCTTTGGCCTCGCGGGGGTTCTCGGCCGTCGGGGTCGCGGTTATCGGGGATTCCTGTAGGCGCGCGCTTTTGGATGAAAGGAGAGCCCGGAGATACCGGACTCATGGACAACGTCTATGCACTTGCTATGGCCATGACCGGGGCGGTTCGGACTGCCGATGCCACCAGCCTGGGAAGGTGCTTTGGGTTTCGCTCAGACGGACCTGCCATAACTGCTCTACTGGGCGTTTGCTCCGATGGAGGATCTATGCTCTCGGGGCGCAAGTCATCCAGGGAGGTCCCGATACGGGTCCGCTTAAACGAGGACACCATGCAACAGAGGTTCGCTCGCCCTTAGCAGGTTCCTCCCTACGTTACAATAATGCTGACAATCAGCCCAACCATTTTTCTTACCGCGGCCGCGTGAAAACCTCGAAGGAGCATGCATCAATGGATCGTAAGCAATTTGACCTGCTTGCTCGTGTGGTTGCCCGGAATGGATCCCGGCGCGGCGTATTAGGGGCGCTCCTTGGCATTGCGCTGCTCGGACCTGAGCCAAAGCTCCTCGCTAAGTCGCGGAAGGCGAAGAGCACCGGTGGCAAGGTGGGCGCAGAGAAGACCAATCGCCGAGGGCGAAAGGAATGCAACATCAAGAAGTGTCCGGAAGGACAACCCTGCCCTGTTTGTCCGCCCAACCTGAACAATGGTGCCCCCGGCACCTGTTGCCCAGGCGGGTTCTGCAGTTGCGGCGGTGAATGCTGCCCGGATTGCGGGATTGTGAGTGTGTTGGACCCGGACACTGAATTACCGCGGGATGTAGAGGAGCTCTGCTGCTTTCCGTGTGGGGAGGACGCCTGCTGTGAACGCTGTTCCCCTGAGGGAGCCTGCATCTACACCGGGCCGTATGGGGGCGGAACCATCCGTCGGCGGTAAGGTTCGCGTGAGGCGTTAAAGCGGGCATTCCGGACTACGTGGGAAATTCCGATCGCGGGGTTCCTCGGATCTCGATCCTCCCGGGAAGACGGCCTGGGGTTATCGCGCGGCACGTTCCGTCACGCGCATGTGATGTATGTTGCGTGACTCGTCTATCGCCTGATCCGATAGACATTGCCTGACCCTGCTCCCATTCGAGGGAGAAGAGTCATCTCCCCTAATCTGACTCGTGCCGCAGCCAAGACCCGCTCTTGCTCCCGCCCGTACGATGCAGGAACGGGCAGTGAATGGGCCTCGCGGAGTGCATTCGTTGCGCCAAACAGACGCACTCCCAGGGCCGCATCTCCCAGGACGCAGGCGACTTCGGCGAGGCCCTCCAGGCTTTCGATGATCGCCACCGTCTCACCCGCTTCTTGCCGAAGTGCCAGGCTCTCGGTGAAGAGCGGGGCAGCCTTACTCGCATCGCCTCGCCCCAGCGCAGTCCTTCCAAGTTGGCGCAGAGCGAAGGCTACGCCTCCTCGACCTCCAAGCTCACGGAAGAGAGCCAACGACTCTTGATACAGCGACTCGGCCCGATCGAGATCTCCCTGCAAATGCACGGCTTCGCCGAGGTTGACGAGGGCATGGGCAATCATGCGTGAGTCGTCCAGTGACTGCCATACCGCCAAACTCTCCTCGTACAACGTTACGGCCCGGCCGTAGTCCTCCTCATAGAATGCCAACATGCCCAGGGTCTCAATGACGCTGCCTAACGCCGAGGCCTCTCCTGAGCTGCGGACCAGTTCCAAACTCTGACCGAGCAATCTCGCCGCAGTGATGAAGTCGCCACGATCGAGGGCCAGTTTGCCAAGCTCATGGAGTGAACCCGCCATCCCTCGCTCATCACCGACCTCTTGCCAGAGGGTGAGGGCCTCCTCATGCTGGCGGCTGGCGAGAGGATGATCGCCTCGGTAGCGAGCGGTGATCCCGAGATCGGTGAGCGAGGCGGCGGTCCCACGTCGATCTCCGATCTGACGGGAGAGAGTCAACGACTCTTCATGGAGAAGCGTCGCTCGTTCGTAGTCTCCCTGGCTCTCCGCGAGGATCCCCGCCCCACTGAGGGCCTTCGCATGGACGGCGGGTTGTAGGCCGGCAGCATTGGTCATGACTCGATCCAACCAACTGCGCCCTTCGCTCAGGAAGCCGCGCATCCACCAGAACCGCCAGAGTGCCGCGGCGAGCCGCAGCCGAGTCTCTTCCCGGCCCGGCCGTTCCAGCCAGGTGAGCGCTGCTCGCAAGTTGTCGTGCTCGGTCGCGAGGCGGTCAAGCCAATCAACTTGGGCCAGTCCCGTCAGCTGCGGCTCGGCTTCCTCGGCCAGGGACACGTAGAAGTCCGCGTGGGCATGCGACACGTGTTCAGCGTCACCGCTCGCATTGAGACGATCAAGTCCGTACTCGCGGATTGTTTCCAGCATGGCGAAACGCGGCTCGCCGTCGCCACTGTCCTGCTGACGGAGGAGGCTTTTCTGCACCAGGGAGTCGATACCATCAAACACCGCGAGCGCACCCACGTCATCACAAACGTGCTCGGCCGCTTCCAACGTGCAGCCCCCGGTAAAAACGGCGAGCCGAGCGAAGAGAGCCTGCTCTTCCGTGCACAGGAGGTCGTAGCTCCACTCGATCGCGGCCCGCAGTGTTTGCTGACGCGGAGGGAGGTCGCGATTGCCGCCCGTGAGGATTTTGAGTCGTTCGTCGAGGCGGGCCAGGAGTTGTCGGGGCGGCAGGATCCGGATGCGCGCCGCGGCCAACTCGATTGCCAACGGCAGACCATCGAGCCGTCCGCAGATGGCGGCAACATCATCCACATTGGTGGCGTCCAGCATGAACCCCGGCTTGACCGCCTGGGCTCGCTCGACGAAGAGGCGGACCGCCGGGGAGGCACGTGCTGTATCAAGCGAGGCGCTGCCCTGTGCTCGCGCAGGAACAGCCAATGGTGCGACAGAGAACTCCTGCTCGGCGCGAATGCGTAACGGCGTACGGGACGTCGCAAGGATTTGCAGCTGCGGCGCGGTATTCAGGAGATCGGCGAGAAGCGGCGCTGCATCGATGACTTGTTCCAGGTTGTCGAGCAGCAGAAGCACCCGACGGGTGCGCAAATGCTCCCCAATCGTCTCCAGCAGCGGCTCTCCAGCAACTTCGCGCAGCCCGAGCGCGGTAGCGATAGCCTGAGCAACGAGACTGGGGTCGGAAACCGCAGCGAGTGGTACCCACCACACCCCGTCAGTAAACACCTCTAATGATTCGACGGCCGCTTGCAGCGCCAGACGCGTCTTGCCGACACCGCCCGGTCCGATGAGCGTCACGAGCCGAGACCCGGGAGCGGTGAGCATCTCCCGCAACGCGACGAGCTCGGGCTCCCGGCCGATGAGCGTCGTCGGCTGAGTAGGGATGTTATGCGGCTGACGATCAAGACTCTTGAGGGGTGGGAACTCCAGTGGAAGGCCGGGTCCAGTCAACTGGAAGATGTGCTCGGCGACCAGCAAATCCTTGAGCCGATGTGCACCCAGATCGAGAAGACCATGGATGGGAGGCGCAGAATCGACGAGGAGGGTACGCGCGGTCTCGGTAAGGAGAATTTGCTCGCCGTAGCCGACGGAGAGAACCCGGGCGAGACGATTCAGACAGGGTGCTAGATAGTCGCCTCCGCTTGGTGTTGCCTCACCCGCATGGATCGCCATGCGGACGCGCAAGGGGCCAAGAGCGCCCCAGTCCTCCCGTTGCAGCGTCGAGTGGGCACTGACCGCGGCGGCAACCGCCATCGGGACAGTCGGGAAGGCCGCTTGCACAGCATCCCCAATGGTCTTGAAAAGCACGCCGTTCTGGCTCGTGACGGCTTCCCGCAGAATCGCGAAGTGATGCTCAATGGCAATCCCCATCGCATCCCGTTGGGTTTCCCAGCGACGTGTGGAGCCTTCAATGTCGGTGAATAGAAAGGCAACGGTTCCACTTGGGTACTCGGGCATGCCTGACTCCACCCACGTAGCGCGATGGTGAGCGTAGCGAGGTTGCCATTACACACGCAAGGGAAAACATCAGCATAGAGCAGTGTTCGTGGGCTGTTGACATCGACGGAGGAACCACTAGAACCAACCGTCCATGATGCCCAATGATCGTCATGCTGTGTGGGCCGACATGGCGCACGCTAAGGGATGTGGCAACGTGGTCGCGAGTGTGTGGGACAACGCAACTCGGATCAGTTAACCGCTTCCTGGAGGAGCCGCGTATTGAAAGCCAAGTGGCGGTCATCGCCACGAGGCTGTCGCCCTTAGGGTTCAGAATCCCAGGTGGTTTACAGGTGGTTTAATCGAAGCTGGACACGTCAACAGAAACAACCAGAGAGTAGGTGATTGATGTGTAACAGCAGCTCCTACCGAAGCACGCGGAGCTGTCGGGGTTGTTTCGCATGGATCTCACCGAGCTGCTTCAGACAGATTTTCTCCCTAATCGGCCGCCAGCGCCACGATGTCTTGGTCGGTCCATCTCAGGCGCACGACCGGGGCGGCCTTCGTTTCAGAACACCCCGATGAACTGCACGGAATGCCAGCCCTCGACGGGCTCGCGTGTGCTCTCGTCCATCTGATCCATGATCGCCCCGCCGCTGCGACAGTTCGGTCTCACGAGTCGCCCCGAGCATCGGCTCCGGGTCGACCGTGTAGCGAGGTCCTGATCGCTCAGCTTGACAAGGCCGCAACGTGAGGGAGGATGGGGTGCCGATTGCCCCGCGCCGAGGTGCGTGCAATGCGCTGCCGTAAGGGTGAGGAAGGCGACGATGTTCCGCGTGCGACCACTGGCATTCCGGCCGAGGTGCGGGATCTTCCATTGACCCACCGGACAATGCTGATGGCGACTCGCGGGCCGCGAGCACGCTAGCCGTCCACGAGCGGCACCCGCACCGGCTGGCTGGGTTCGATCTTGCCGAGGAGAGCCGTCATCCGGGGTCCGCCTTCCGGGCCTTGTGCTGCCGCAGCTCGGTGAATTCCGTCTCAGACAACGGTCCAAAGGTTCCGATCTTGACCGGCATATGGGTCTCCGTAGAGCGGTGGTGACGTGCGGTTTCGAACGCATGCGGTCGATCCTAGCGCGGTGACCATTGCGAACTTGGCTCGGTGAAGAAATGCACGCTGGAGTGGCATGGTGCGCATGACATCATCGTGATCGCCTGGATCATCATCGTCTCGTTGGGAGTGCACACCGCTTGTTCTGGAAAGAAACAGCCGGTCCGCTCCTCCACGAACCGGCTGCTGCAAATGCTGGCCGACATTGGGCAGGTCACATGATGACTCTCCTTCAGCGTGCGGCCCCCTCTCCCGGAGTCGTCGGGAGAGGGGCTTCGCGGCATCAAGCGCAGAAGACGTCGACGAGCAGCGAGCCGCTGTTGTCGGTGGGGATGGGATCGGTGTAGCGCAGGGAGAGCGCCGCGCCCTGGCCGGTCACCTGGAGTTCATAGATGTGGCCGGTGGTGTAGCTGCCCCAGACATCGGGACTGCCGCCGTCAACGGAGAGCCCGACCCGCACCCCACCAGCCACCAAGACCGGCGCGTTGGGGTTGGCGAAGGGGAAGGCAGCCACGGCATCGTTGCCGTCCGTGGCGTTGGTGTTCCAGAAGCCGGAAGCGCGCAAGCGGTAGCGCTGGCCGGCGATCAGGACCGGGGTGCTCGCGCTCGCCCCGGTGGCCGGCACATTCACCGCGCCAAACTGCGTGCCGGGTGTGCACGTCTGCTGGTTGTTGGTGTTGGTGTTCCGCTTCTTGCGCTTGTTCCGCTTCTTCTTCCTGGCCTCGACGGGATCCGACAGCCGCAGGGCGCCAAGCCCGAGGCCGGCGGCAGCGAGACCCCGCAGGACGTTGCGGCGAGTCGGGCGGTTTTGCAACGAGCGCGTCACGGTCGTGATGTGATTCTGGTCCATGATCTTCTCCCTCAGACTTTCAAAACGTGTGACAGCGGAGCGATCTGCTCCACCATGCGGCGGACATCCGTCCGGCGCCGTTCGGTCATCCTCTGCACGATGCGTTGCTCGGGTTACATTGGAATCACCCCCTTCACGGGTCTTGGCAGCCATGTCCGTGGAGTGGACGTGTTCCACGTCGACGTGATCGACGACAGTGGCGCGGCGAGGGTGCGAATGCTCGCCAGGACGAGCCGTGGCAGATGCGACCAGCGCATCCCGCCCTCTTGCGGCCGCGGCTGGGCGTCCTGGGTCACCGTCGCGACCGTCCGCTCCCACTCGCGCCGCCGGTGCGCGACTTCTGTCTCGAGTGCGTGGTAGTTCTGCATGACGGTCTCCTATGAGCGAATCGACCTGGATGTTGTGGCGTTACCAAGCGGCACGCCGGTGGATGGCAGGCGCAATCCGCCCGCTGCACGCTCGCTGGTTACAAACCCTGCAGTTGAGAACGTCAGACCCCGCGCGCCGTCCGCCGCGTCGGTCGCGCCGCGCCAGTCGCGGCTAGACTCCCGCCTCGACGCTGAGCCCAGCTTCGCGCCAGGCCTTGAGCCCACCGTCGAGATGGGCGACCCGGGTGTACCCGAGGTCTTGCAGCGTGGCGGCGGCGAGCGCGGAGCGCCCACCGGAGGCGCAGTAGAGGACGGTGCGCCGGCCGGGATCGAACTCGGCACGGTAGTAGGCACTCGTCGGGTCAGCGGAGAACTCGAGCATCCCGCGCGGGGCGTGAATGGCGCCGGGAATGACGCCGTTTTGTCGCTCCTCGTCTTCACGCAGATCGACCAGGAGCACGTTACCGGTTTCCAACTCGGCGGCCGCGTCTGCGGGTGAGAGACTTTCGATGCGCCCTTTTGCCTCGGCGATCAGGTGCGCGGTGGTCTTCGTCGTCATGCCTCGCTCTCCTCGTGTGCTGTGCGGATCAATGCTGTCCATAGCAACGAGATTAGGGCGCGACACGACGTCCCGCATCGGGCGAGTACCTGACTTCTCGGTTGGGAGTACCCCGGATTAGGGCTCGATGATCCCAAGCTGGGAAGCGACGTGCGCCGCTTCGGTGCGGGTGTCGACGCCTAACTTGGCGTAGATGGCGGAGACGTGATGGCCAACGGTCTTCGGCGTTAGGTAGAGCCGCTCGGCGATCTCGGTGTTGCGCAGTCCCTTCGCCACGAGCGTCAAGACCTCCGCTTCGCGCCGGGTCAAGCCGGCCGGGTTGGCGCGGGTCGCCGGCTGTGGTCCACGACGAACGGTAGGCAGATCCCGCACCCCGAGCGCCCGCAGGTGCTGGATCGCCTGGCCGATCGCGGGGCGCGCCCCCAACTCCTCGAAGGTGGTAATGGCACGGCGCACCAGGGCGGGATCGTCGCTCGCGGCCAGGGCGCAGGCCGCTTCATAGGGGCAGCCAAGTTCCTGCCAGGCTGCGGCCGCGCCGGTAAAGTCGCCGGCGATCTGGAGGGCGTAGGGCTCAGCGAGGCCGTCGGATGGGATGTCGCGCTCGCCGGCCTGCCACAGCAGCCACGCAATTTCGCCCTTCTGCCACACGTCTCCGCGGGTGAAGGCGAGATCGCGCACCGCCAGTGCCTCCGCTCGCGCGCGCATTCCGTCGCCTCCCAGGAGCGCCGCTTCGGCGCGCGCGGCGCGGACCGGTCCCAGACGCGACAGATGCCCAGTGCGCTCGGCCAGCACCAGTGCCTCGTCGAAGGCAGCCGTGGACTCGGGACTGCCCCGACGGGCAAACAACTGGCCCCACGTCGTTAACGCCACGAGCCGCGTCAGCGGCGACAAGGCCGGCAGCTGCAGGAGATGGCGAATCTCCTCCTCGGCCGCATCCCAGGCGCCCTGACGGGCACGAAGCATCGCTCGCCCTGCCAGCAGATACCAGTGGTAGTTGTCGAGATCGTGCTCGATCGCGAAGGCGATGGCGGTGGCGAGGCGGCGTTCGGCCTCGTTGAGCCGCATCGCCAACAGCGTTGTCCAGGCCAGAACGAGCAATGCCCGGCATGCGTGGTCGAGGTATCCATGATCGAGGGCGAGCTGCAGGCTCCGTTCCAGAGCCTCGTGCCCCTGGTCGTCCCCAGCGTAGTGACGAGCCGCACCAATGTTTGCTAGCGCGTGGATGAGGGTCTCGGATTCCCCAAGCTGTTCGGCGAGCGCGATGGCCCGATTGCCCCACAAGAGCGTCCCGTCGACGTCGTCATCGAGCATGCGCAGTTGGGCGAGGTTGCTGTAGGCCATCGCCAGTTCACGCCCAGGCGTCAGCGTCTCCAATACCTCCAATGCACTGGTCGCCGCGGCCTCCGCATCGACGCGGCGTCCTTCGACCCAGTAAAGCCGAGACAACCAGCGAAGGTTCTCTCCTTCCTTGAGCGAATCTCCTAGTTTGCGCCAGATGGCGAGGGCCGCCAGGCGCGCCGTGAGGGCCTCCTCGCGGTGATCGCTCAGGTAGCAGGCAATCGATCGGCCCTCGTAGAGGCGAGCGCGCTCAATGGGGGGCAACCGGTCGGCGAAGCGCAGGGCCCGGGCGTACTGCGCCGCCGCCTCGCGGTGGGCGTGCAGCGATTCGGCCTGCTCAGCGGCGGCGATGGCGAACTCCAGCACCGCTTCCCGGTCCCCGGCCGCCTCTGCGTGATGTGCCAGCAGGGCCAGGTAGCGCCCCGCCTCAGGAGCATCGCGCAACGCGCCCAGGACGCGGGCATGGAGGAGTCGCCGCCGGGGCGGTGCTATGGCAGAGAGGATGGTCTCGCGCGTCAGCTCGTGGCGAAAAGCGAGGCCATCGCTGGTGCCCCGCAGCAAGCCGCGAGCGATGCCCTCATCGGCTTCATCGAGGACCGGTCCGGCGACGGTCAACAGGAGATCGAGGTCGATTGGCGAGCCGATCACCGCCGCCACGTCGAGGACCGCCCGTGCCTCGGGCGAGAGACGCGCCGCACGGGCGAGGATCGCATCGCCTACCGAGGCCGGTACGCTCTCGCCCTCGTCGGCAAGCACCTCGGTCAAGAAGAACGGATTGCCCCCGGTCAGTTGATGGAGCACAGTCGCATCTCGCCCGCTACCTTCCGCCAATTCGCGGACGGCTTCTTCCGATAGCGGGCGCAAGCCCATACGATGGACGGTCGGCGCCGTTGCCAGATCGCCGAGGACCAGACGAAGGGGATGATTAGCCCCAATTTCATCGTCACGGTATGTGACGACGAAGAGGAGGTGTAGCTCTCTAATGCGCCGGCCGAGAAATCGGAGCAGTTCGAGCGTGGCGCCGTCGGCCCAGTGGGCGTCCTCGCCTACAGCGACGGTCGGCCCCGGGCGCGCCGCGAAGGCCGCCAGCACGATCCGGAAGAGCTCTTCGCGGGTCTCACCGTCAACGGCGTGCCGGTCGATCTGGAAACCGAGCGCAGGCGCCAGATCGTGCACCGGGCCAAGTGGACCCGGTGTCGAGAGCGAATCGCACGACGTGCGCAGCACCGTCGCCCCGGTGAAGTCCTGGCAGAACTTATCGACCAGGGCAGTCTTGCCCACCCCGGCCTCGCCGCCGATGAAGACCATGCGCCCGTGTCCGGCAGCGGCGTGGCGCAGGTGCTCCTCGAGTTGGGACAGATGTTGTTCGCGCTCGAGTAGCTCCATCACCGCGAGTTCCTTGCTGCGTGAGCCATGATCTGGCTCAAGGTTCAGGTTGAGCGCAGCGAACCATCGTGTTGCCAGCGGTGAACGTCCGCGCCGGTGAGCCGAGATGCTTCGTTTTGCTCAGCATGCCACATCGGGTATGGTGCTGCATCAGCCCTGCAAAGCGAGAAATGTCTGTCCCCACAAGGTGGCTAACTGAGATGGCTTTCCAGTCGGTGCCGTGTGCCCAGGAGTGAAACGACAACCGATCCTACGTCGCCATGCGGCCGAGGCGGCCGTTGGGCGTGCGCTCTTCGATGCAAGGATCCAAAGAGATCGCCGTCTAACCGGTGGGGGAAACGGCACGGGATCAGCTTGGAGGAGGATGGGGTGCCGATTGCCGCGCGCCGAGGTGCGTGGAATGCGCTGCCGTGAGGGTGAGAAAGGCGACGATGTTCCGCGTGCGACCCCCGGCATTCCGGCCACGGTGCGGAATCTTCCATTGACCGACCGGACAATGCTGATGGCGACTCGCGGGCCGCGAGCACGCTCGCCGTCCACGAGCGGCACCCGCACCGGCTGGCCGGTGTGCGATCTCGTCCAGGAGGGCGGTCATGGCCGGATCCGTCTTGCGTCCTTTCTGGTGCCGCACGGTGGTGAGACTCCTCCTCAGACAGCGGATCGTTCGATCCGCTCTTGACAGGCATGAGTACCCATCTTTGGTGAATTGACGTGCGCGTGCAACGTCATGCGCGCTCAGCCGCGCGCCCACCATTACGGCACGCAGGCAATGAGGATGCACGCCCCACCTGGCGGCGTACAGATGCCGCAGCTTTCGTTGCAGCAGACCTGCCCAGGTGGACAGACGGTCGGCCCGCACATCGCCACACAGATGCCCGAGCAGTCGGCTCCTCCCGCGACAGGATCGCAGGTATCGCGTGGGTCATCGATGCAGGCGAACCCCGGCGAGCAGGGCACGCCGGCGAGGCCCCCACAGCGCTGCGGCGTGGGTGTCTGATTATCCCTCCGCCTCTTGCGCCGCCTCTGACGCCGCTTCTGACGCCGGGTCCTGGCCGTGACGGAATCGACGACCACGGAGAGCCCGAGACTCCCAAGGACGGCGAGCAGACCACGCCGGCTCGGGGTCGTCGTGGGTAATTCGGTCCCGGCAACAACGCGTTCGCGTGTCACGGGCCTCTCCCTTCTCCAGGCGACGGATCGACGAGGGATCGAATCTAGCGGCCGGAGGCGATGCCGGCGCCAAAGGGATCCGCGCCCCCGTAGCGGATGCCGGTCCCGGGATCGACCGTGACGCCAGTTGGGCTGGCGAAGCCGCGCGGCGAGAATGACACCTCGACGTCGACCACGTTGTGGCCCATCGCGCGCAGCCGGTCACGCGTTGCCGCCGGGATTCGGTCATCGACCAGCAACTCCGGGCTGGCACAGTCGATCAGCGGGGCGGCGCAGGCGGACTGGATATCCATCCCGAAGTCGATGACATCAATCGTCATCTGCAGGCACGTGTCCATGATCCGGCGACCACCCGGGGCGCCAACGGCGAGCACCGGCACCCCGTCGCGCACGGCAATGACATGGGCCATGCTCGAAGCCGGCCGTTTGCCGGGCTGGATCTCGTTCGCGGCGCCCGGTTGCGGATCGAACAAGTTCATGCTGTCGTTGAGCAGCACTCCCGTACCGGGCACGGTGACCGCCGAGCCGAAGATGAGCGTCAGCGTCTGCGTCACCGAGACCATCGTGCCCTCGCTGTCCACGACGGAGAGGTGGGTCGTGCAGCCCTCATTCGGCGCCAACCGCGGCGAGACTGGCGGTGGTGCGGGCGATGCCGGCGCCCGGTCCAGGGACCGAGGCTCGAGCGGGATCGATCTCCGCCCGCCGCTCCGCGGCGTAGTCGGCCGAGGCCAGCCGGCGCCAATCGGTATCGACGAAGTCGGGGTCGCCGACATAGGCGAAGCGATCGGCGAAGCCGCGCCGGCTCGCTTCGGCGATCAGGTGCAGCGTGGTGGCGGTGTTGAAGCCGGTGGCGCCCAGATCGAATCCATTGAGGATATTCAGCGCCTCGCCGATCGTGATGCCGCCGGCCTGATACGGCAGCAGGACGAGCTCGACATCCCGGTAGGGGAGGACGAGCGGCTCGACAACCTTCGCCTGGTACCCAGCCAGATCCTCTTCGGTGATGAGCCCGCCGGTCTCGCGCATATGGTCCGCGATCCGCTTCGCCACCGCGCCCCGGTAGAAGCCGTCCGCCCCGTGCTCGCCGATCGCGCGCAGGGTGGTGGCCAGATCGCTCTGCACGATTCGCGGCTGGGGCTCGCCGAAGAGAGGCGCCGGCGGCTTCCCTTCCTTGAGGAAGATCCGCTCCGTCTCTGGATCACGGCGGATCACATCCTGCTGCGAGGAGATGAGCATGCCCCGGTACCAGTCGACCTCGAACCCCTCTTCGGCGAAGCGGACGGCGGAGGCAGTGGTCTCGCCCAACGTCTTGGTGCCGAACTGACTCAGCGCCAACTCCATGCCGCGGACCATGCCCGGTACCGCCACCGAGCGGGGACCGTAGGCGTTGGCCTGGTCCTTGACCCCACCGAACCCGACGGTGGAGTGCCCGAACTCCTCGGTCAGCTCGTACATGTCGGGGGTGGCGGCCGCTGGAGCCTGGCCGAAGTAATCGACAACGTAGCGCTCGCCGGTGGCGCGCTGAATGGTCATGAAGCCGACGCCGCCGAGTCCGCTCATCCAGGGCTCGACGACGCTGATGGCGAAGGCGGTGGCGACGGCGGCATCGACCGCGTTGCCGCCCTGATCGAGGATGTCATTGCCGGCCCGCACCGCCCAGGGATGTTTGGCGGCGACCATCTGCCGACTGCCGGCCGCCATATCTCGCGAAATACGTAGCGTTGTCTCGGTGTTCATGCCCACGACCTCTTCCCTGTTCTCGTTACCCGTTGCCACCGACCGGATGCCTGGTCGGTGGCTTGCTGGCCCTTACGGCCTCGTTATCGGTCCACCCCAACCAGGCGCCGGGTCGGTGGTTTGCTGGCCCATACGGCCTTCGTTACGCGTTGACGCCGACCAGATGCCGGGTTGGTGGCCGGGTGGCCCATGCGGCGTCCCGGGTGACCTGGTCGTAGTGGTTGATGAAGGCCACCGCGAAGCCGACGACCCGCTCGATCCACACCTGACCACGTTCCGGCGTGGCCACGCTCCCATCGCCGGTGACGCCGTTGGTCGTGAGCTCATCGCTGTCGAGGTACACGGTGCCCGGCTGCGGGCTGACCCGGCACATCCACTTTCGAGTAGCCAGAGGCGGTCCAGCCGGCGAACGGTTGCAGCTTGCCCGATTCCCGGCGGGATTCCACGACGTCCTCCGGGTACATCCCCATCATGGCCGAGGTCTCTGGCTCGGCGCCGTGCCCGTAGGCTGCGGCCACGTCTTCATAGGTGTCCCGCATGAGCTGGTACCCGAGACCCCAGGGGTAGATATTGCCGACGACAACACCGTGCTCATCCTTCAACTCGCGTGCGACCTGCTCGCAGACCGCTTCATTGCCGCCGTGGTTGTCGACGAAGATGATGCGGCGGAACCCCTGCGCGATGAGCGATTGGCAGACGTCGCGCACCACGTTCGCCAGCGTTTCTGGCCGGACGTGGATGGTGCCGGGAAAGGCGGCGAACAGGGCGGAATTGCCGTAGTTGATATTCGGGGCAACGAGCGCGTCGGTTTGCTCGGCCGCTTTGAGCGCGACATAGCTGGCAACCATGTTGTCGGCGTTGACCGGCAGGTGCGGCCCGTGCTGTTCGACGGTGCCGATCGGCAACAGGATGATCGGCCGCTGCGGGATGGCGTCTGCCACCTCAGCCCAGCTCATCCGGCCCAGCTCTACGG
The DNA here is from genome assembly GCA_963751075.1 of uncultured Chloroflexia bacterium. Lineage (GTDB taxonomy): Bacteria > Chloroflexota > Chloroflexia > Thermomicrobiales > UBA6265 > JACCXM01. The sequence goes on from CAVVTE010000020.1 coordinate 24,873, forward strand.
TTCGTCGGTCTGCCATGCATTCTCCCCTTACTCGTCTCGGTCAGACGCTGTCGCCAAAGGCTGGCGCGCGCCGGCCGTTACGCTCCCAACTCGATCAGTTGCGCAGCCGCGGGTCGAGAGCATCGCGCAAACCATCGCCCAGCGTGTTGAGCGCCAGGATCGTGATGCCGATGGCGGCGGATGGCGCAATGAGGAGCCACGGGTTCAACTCCATCACGTTACGGGCAGCTGAAACCATGTTGCCCCAGGAGGGCGTCGGTGGCTGCGCTCCCAGGCCCAGGAAGGACAGACCGGTCTCGACCAGAATCGCGAAACCGAGGCTCAGCGAGGTCTGGACCAGAATCGGCGCCGTCACGTTCGGCAGGATTGCGGTTCGCAGAATCCGGCCATCGCCGGCGCCGATCACCCGCGCCGACTGCACGAACTCACTCTCGCGTACCGCCAGCGTGGCGCCAAAGACCACCCGGACAAACCGGGGAATGTAAACGATCGCGATGACAATGATGACATTCTGCAAGCTGATGCCGAGGGCCGAGACGATCGCGATCGCGAGCACGATAGTGGGAAAGCTCAGCAGCAAGTCCATGGTCCGCATGATGAGGGTTTCCGTCCGACCCCGGTAGTACCCGGCGACGAGGCCCAACCAGACGCCGATCACGGTGGCGATCAGCACCGAGGCGGCGGAGACGCCGAGCGAGATCCGGCCGCCGTAAAGCAAGCGGCTAAAGGCGTCCCTGCCGAAGTCATCGGTGCCTAACCAATATTGCGAGCTCGGGGGCAGCAGGGGCATATCCACGAGTTCGGTTGGGCTGTAAGGCGCCAGCACCGGCGCCCCGAAGGAGATCACGGCGATGACGAGCAGCACCACCGCCGGGACAATGACGCGTGGCTTGCGCAGGTCACGGCGCCACGTCGACTCGACTTTGGCGGCCGTTACGGCGGGACTGAGGTCCCGGCTCCGCGCTGCCGGCATGCCTGCCGATGGTGAGGCCGGGGTGCCCGTTGCCATCGTCATGAGTACGAGATGCGCGGGTCGAGCCAGCCATAGACGAGATCGACCAGGAGATTGATCACGACCGTCAGCACCGCGATGAGGAGGACGACCCCCTGGACAACGGGGTAATCCCGGGAACGCACCCCGGTGATCAGGAGAGAACTTAGCCCGGGCCAGTTGAAGATCGACTCGACAATGACCGTCCCCCCGAGCAGCGCCGCGATCTCCAACCCGACGACGCTGGCCACCGGGTTGAGCGCGTTGCGCAAGGCATGGCGAAAGATCACCAACTGCCCGTTCAGTCCCTTTGCCCGGGCGGTCCGGATGTAGTCCTGGCGGACGACTTCCAGCATCGATGACCGGGTCATGCGCAGGACGACCGCCGTGCTGCTGGCGGCGAGGGCGAGCACCGGCAGGATGATCACCCGCAGATGCTGGCCCGGGTCGACGCTCCATGGAACGAACTGCGCTGGCGGGAGCCAGCGCAGGGTCAAGCCAAAAACCAGCAGCATCAGCGTGCCGACGACGAAGCTCGGCAAGGAGAGCCCGAGCATGGCGAGGCTGCTCAGGGCGTAATCAGCGGGCCGGTTCGCCCGCAACGCCGCCACGATCCCTAACGGAATCCCGGCCAGCAACGAGACGATCGTCGAGAGAACGATCAATTCGATCGTGTTGCCGATGCGCTGTTGGACATCAAGCATCACCGGACGCCCGGTGACGACCGAGGTGCCAAGATCGCCCCGGACCAGTCGCCCCAGCCACTCCACATATTGCTCGTGGAATGGCCGGTCGATGCCGAGCTGACTTCGCACCCGGGCAAGTTGTTCCTCGCTCGCGGTCTCCCCTAGGATGGCGCGGGCTGGGTCACCCGGCACCAACCGGAGCAGGAGGAAGACCACGGTGGCCACCAGGATGACCTGGACAGCGAGGAGGAGCAAGCGACGAGAGATGTACCGGCTCACGGGTTAGCGGTTCAGCCAGACCTCGCGGAGGTTGATCTGCGTCCAGCCGCCGCCCGCAATATGGCTGTAGCCCTGCACGTAGGCGGCATGCGCCTCGCCCTGGGTCCGCCGGATGAGATAGGTCCACGGAAGCACCTCGGCGATCAGGACCTGGACCTCGTGGTAGATCTCGTTGCGCCTCCCTTCATCGACCGTTTGCCGGCCCTCGACCAGCAAGGGGTCGATCCGCTCGTCGGAGAAGTGGATCTGCTTGGCGAAGAAGCCGTTGCTGCCTACGTACTCGCTCAGGAAGTCAGGATCGTTGAATGCCGGCGAAGAGCCCCACACGTGAACCGGATAGGTGGCATCGGTTACGGTCTGGCGGAAGGTCAGCCACTCCTGCATCTGGAGCGTGCCGTTGATGTTTGCCTGCTGCAGCTCGGCCTGGGCCGCCTCCGCAGGTCGGGCAATCACCGAGTAGGTCGATGTGCTCAGGATGTCGATATCGAGCGTATCGAACCCGGCTTCTTTCAGCAGCGACTTCGAGCGCTCATAGTCGGGCATGAACGTGCCCTCGAGATCCGGCGAGTAGCCGACCCAACCTTCGGGAATGACCCCGCCGGTAATCGGAGCGCCGTGACCGGCAAACGCCGTTTGCACCATCTTCTCCCGGTCCATCCCATAGGCGAACGCCTGGCGGACCGCGAGATTGTCAACCGGGGCCATGTCATGCACAAAGGCGAGCCAGCCAAAGCCAAGGACGGAGTCCGAGGCAAAGACGAAGTTCGGATCCTGGCTGAGCGTTGTCATCTGTGTGTACGGAACATAGTCGATGAAATCGACCGTGCCGGAGCGGAGCGCGGTGACCCGAGCGTTGTCATCCGCCATGGGCTGGAAATCGATCCCGTCCAGGTAGGGCATGCCCTCCATGAAGTAGTTCTCGTTCCGCTCCAACCGGATCACGACGCCCGGCTGCCAATCGGTGAACCGGAAGGGGCCGCACCCCATCATCGTGGTCTTCGGATCGACCCCGCTTTCGATCCAGGCCTGGGAGACGATCATGGATGAATGATCTGCCAGAACGTAGGGGAGGGTCACGTTCGGCTGGGACAACCGGAAGCGGACGACGTTGCCATCTCCCGCCTCGATCGTTTCCACGTCGGTCAGGCGCGGGGCCAGGGTGGCCGCGGTCTCGGGGTCTTTGATCCGGTTAAAGGTGAAGATCACGTCATCGACGGTGACCGGACTGCCGTCGTGCCAGGTGACGCCCTCGCGGAGCTTGACCTCATAGGTGGTGTCGTCGGCCCACCCGAACTCCTCCGCCAGATTCCCGATCAAATTGGCCTCATTGTCGTAGGTGAGCAGTTGCGCGTAGACCATCACCTTGACTGTGCTTGAGGCGGCGCCAGTCGAAACATGGGGCTCAAAGTTCGAAGGATCGGTCGATAGTCCGTACCGGAGCACACCGCCCCGCTTCGGTTCCTCCTGGAGCCTCGAAGACGGAAAGGTGATCCGCGGGCCTGGCGACGCTCCAACCCCGGACGGCACGATGAGCCCGCTCGCCAGAGCCGCCCCGGCTCCAGCCTGGACGAACCGGCGCCGGCTGATGCCGCTCGTTCGCGATCGACGTGGAGATTGGTGATCACTTGCGTGAGACATCGTGACTGATCTCCTTCGTGACTCTCTACTCTGCACTCCAGCGGTTCCTGCGGGCCTATTGGATCACCCCGCCTTAAAGTACGGGTTCCATCCTTTCGAACGCATAAGTCCCTCTATTCTCTCAGGTGATGAGCGGCGTAGCACGAACGGGTCTGCGGTTCACCGGCAGACCTGGCCAGCGAACAGGAGCGGGTCACAAACAGTGCTAAATTGGCGCTCCACACGAACGCTCGCACACTGCGTGCCATTCGACCGGACAAATGCATAGGTCACAGAAACAGGGGACCCTTCTGTTTGGAGTCCACGTCCACCGAGCCGCAAATGTTCGTCCTCTGAGCCCAGCCTATCAAGACCGGTAGGCGGCGTGGCAGACTTGACTGGACGGGTGTGAACCAGGTCAAACCCTCTTGAGGGAGAGTGTTCAGGTGCTCAGATCTGACGGCGAGGAGCTGCTAAAGGCATTTACCGCCACCGCCTATCCTCCGACTGGTGACTGAGATCGTGCCTGACATGGTCTTTCATGTGATGGGGTACGGCCACAGTAACGCCAGTTTCATCATTGCAAGGACGTCGGTCATTTTGATCGATACGCTTGACACTGACGTACGAGCTGCAAGACTGGCGAACATTATTGCGGAAGAGACGGACAAGCCTGTCAAAACGATCCTGTACACGCACGGGCATCCAGACCATCTCGGGGGAGCCAGCGTCTTTGCGGGGACTCAACCTGATGTGATTGCGTTTGCCCCCGCGCGCCCGTTGCTTGCCCGAACGGAGCAACTGGGCAATATCCTGAATCGTCGTGGGATTCGCCAGTTTGGCTATGAGCTCAATGACGAGGAAGCCATTTCCCAAGGGATCGGCATCCGCGAAGGGTTCACCGTCGGCGAGGGAGCTCGTAGTCCATTACCTCCCTCCACTGTCTACACGGAGGATGAGGTCCGCCTGGACATTGACGGCGTGCAACTAACTCTGGGTGCCGCCCCTGGCGAATCCGAAGATCAGAGCTTCATCTGGTTCGATGAGCACCGGATTTTGTTCTGTGGTGACAACTACTACGGATGCTGGCCAAACCTCTATGCCATTCGCGGCGGGCAGTATCGCGACGTTGCGGCCTGGATTGATTCGCTGGATCGACTGCGCCAATATCCCGCCGAAGCGCTCCTCCCGGGACATACCCGACCCATCATCGGTCGAGAAGCGGTGGCAGGCGTCCTCGCGAACTTCCGCAACGCGCTTGACTATGTCCTGACTGAAACGCTGGCTTGCATGGACCAGGGCCTGGGGCTCGAGGCGACGGTCGACACGGTGAAACTGCCGGAGGAATACGCTCAACTTCCGTATCTTCAGGAGTTCTACGGCACCGTCGCCTGGTCCGTCCGCGGCATCTACACGGGCTATTTCGGGTGGTTCGATGGCAATCCGACGAACCTCAATCCGCTCTCGCCACATCAGCGAGCGGTGAAGTCGATCGAGCTGATGGGTGGCAAGGAGGCCGTCTCGGCAACTATGTTCGGGGCCCTTCAATCCGGCGACGCACAGTGGGCACTGGAGTTGGCAGATCTGCTTCTGACGCTCGATCCAGAAGATGCTGAGCTGCGCCGCGCCAAGGCAAGAGGGCTGATGGATCTGGCTCGTCAGGAGACGAGCGCCAACGGCCGGCATTACTACATTGCGTGCGCCAAGGAACTGCTCGAAGAACCGCAGTAGTGATTGAACGATATCGGCGAGTTGCGCCTCAAGGCAGCGGAACATTTGACTAGGGCAGGGCGGCACCGGCGGGAGGAATGCCCTCCCGCCGGTATTGGTGTCGATGGCGCCTATGAAAACCGATGAACGGCGTTGCAGACCAGGCGCAGTTGCCCCGCTCGTGAGGGACGACTTGTAGGCCGTCGTCGCAGCGCTGCTGCCCGCCGAGACGACCAAGCTAAAGGGCGGCCGCCTGCGCGTTCTGGACCGCGCCTGCCTAGCCGGTGCTCGAGGCCGCCATGCCGTGGGGATGTTGCCTCATGAGACGGGGTGCGGCTCCGGGACGCTGTGCTTGCGCACGTGATCGGACCCCCATCTTGAGCGACCATGGCGGATGTGCGGCGCGCCAAGTCCGCATTGTGCCTAAGCGTTCACGTTTCCCGCATTGCTGCGCCAGCAGCAACTGTGAGACAGCAATGGCCGTCTCGCCCCATTCTCATGTTCGGAGGATCTGATCAGGATCCCATCGTGCTCCTGTTCACCACTGATAATGCGTCGAACCGAATCGTGATAAAGGAGCGCCGCCATGCTCGCCGTTCCCATTGAAACCGAACGCCTGCGGATTCGCCGCTTCACCCTCGACGACTGGCGTGATGTCCACGCCTACACCCTCATGCAGGGGTGATGACGTATGTGCCGGAAGGCCAGATGACGGAGGAGCAGACCAGGCAGTTCGTTGCCGAAAACGTGGGCGAGTGAGGCGCGGGCCCATGCCGTCGACCTTCTGGCAGAGGACCGCCTGATCGGGCACATGATCTTCCATCCCTGGTACGCCGAGCGGATCTACGAGATCGGATGGATCTTTCATCCGCGCTATCACCGGCAGGGATATGCCACCGAGGCCGCCGCCGCCCTCATGCGCTACGGCTTCGAGTCGCTTCAGGTCCACCGGCTGATCGCTACCTGCCAACCACAAAACAGGCCGTCCTGGCGCGTCATGGAAAAGCTTGGCATGCAGCGGGAAGGCCATTTTCGAAAGTGCTTCCAGCGTGACGAGACGACGTGGTGGGACGAGTATTTCTACGCGATCCTGGAAGAAGAGTGGTTCCAGGACTCACCCCACGTGAGCGGGAGCAATCCGGAGCATGATCATCCGGAACGACAGGCTCCACAGCCGGCAGGTGAGTTGCCGCGCCTCCCTCAGCTGAGCTCGACCGGCGCTTGACACCTCAGCGCGGCGGGTCCATTTAACGTGCACGCCTGAGTATGGCCACTCAATTGAGGTTTCCAGACGGCCCACCCGAGCTACCAGATCTACCTCAGCGCGGTTACAGGTCCAGTAGAAGACACTATGTGTTGAAGACGTGCCCGTCGGGGTTCGGGGCCGCAGGAGCGGTGCGAATGAGACCTACGCGACGGGAGCATCCACCCTATTGTCTATGCCGATCGGCCCGATACGACGAGTCGAGCCAGAATCGCGGGCACGTCCTCGACGCGCACTTCTCCTGGAAAATCCATCCGAGGCACACTTGGGGTAGCAGCGGCTTGAGGGAGACCAGCGGAGGGGGACGGCGTGCAAGGGATCGATCACATCGTCATCGCGGTTCGCGACCTGGCGGCCGCCTCGGACGACTACGCGCGGTTGGGATTCACCGTCACCCCCGGTGGCGAGCACACGGGTGGCGCGACTCACAACGCGCTGATCTCGTTCGCTGACGGCGCCTATTTCGAGCTGATCGCCTTCAAGGAGCCGGATCGCCCACAGGACCACAAGTGGTGGGCCAGGCAGGCCAAAGGCGAGGGGACGGTCGACTTCGCGCTCCGCTCCGAAAGCGTCGACTTCGAGGGGGACCGGCTCAAGCAGGCCGGGATCGACATTGACGGTCCCCACGACGGCGGCCGGCAGCGACCCGACGGGCAGCACATCGCCTGGCGGAACCTCGGTCTCACGGTCTCCGACGTCCCTCTGCCGTTCATGATCGAGGACGTCACCACCCGGGACCTCCGCGTCCCGACCGGGGCGGCCACGGAGCACGAGCTGGGAGTCACCGGCGTCGCCGGTCTGGTCCTCCTCGTCTCAGACCTCGACCGCGCCACTGCTCCCTATGAAGCGCTGCTCGACACGTCCGGAGAACCCTCGGACGCAACGATTCCAGGCGTGCGCCAAGCGCGGCGTTTCACGTTCGGCTCCCAATGGATCGAGCTAGCCGAGGTAGACCCGAGCGCCGGACGATCTGATGAGGCACATCCAGGAGCGCGGTGCCGCACCGTACGAGACCGTGCTAGCCCCTCCAGGACGAACGCGGAACCCCCGCCCCTCGATCGCACGCACGGGGCTCGCATCCGGTTCGAGGATGCGGAGACTCCGGCGCGGTAGGGACCGGTCAAGGCGCCAGCGCCAGGGAGGCGATCGCGGGGAACAATGATCTGATCGTCCTGCTCCCGGGCGACTCCCCGGAGACGACCGTCATCACCCTGCTCATCGCACCGCTTGGGTGGCGGAGGGAGGGCAAATCAGCGTCCCCGCCAGTAAAGATGCGCCTTCACCCGGTTCCCGAGAAGTTCATCACGTTCATCATCTTTACCATCTTTGCACACCGTCCCCAGGATCCAGGCGCCCTGTTTGCCGCGGCCGGGTGATATCGCATTGCTGCGTCCGCAGAAGTACCCTCGAGAGCACTAGCCTGGATGATTCATGAGTGGCGGCGAGACGCCGATCTGGTACGGCTGTGGTTGCTCGACCGCGAGCCGACCTCGGTCATTTGCGAGTGCTGCTGTCCTGCTCTGTACTTCCGCCACATGGTGCAGACGCGCTCCGGGTGACCAGTCAGGGTCGGCCGGTTTCGCGCCCGGTGACGCCATGGCGCGTGGAGAGGGAGCCGTCACCCCGGCGGATCGTGCCCGACGCGCCCGTCCACCGACTCCCGAATGAGGTCGGCATGGCCGTTGTGCCGCGCGTACTCCTCGATCATGTTGAGCAGGACGTAGCGGAGGCTGGGCAGCCCATCGCCGCCCCGCCGCTCCGGACCGCCGTCGGCCAGCGCCGCGGTGACCAGGGAACGGGAGCGAGCCACGGCATCCCGCCAGAGCGCATACAGCTGCTCGGGGGAGTCGTCGGCGGCCGAGCGCCAGTCCCAGTCGTGGTCGGCATCCCAGTCCACCCTGTTCCACGGGGGCCTCTGCGCTTGCCCGTGCAGCCACTCGGAGGACATGTCGTCCTCGAAGCGGGCCAGGTGCTTGAGCATCCCGCCCAGGCTCATCGCCGAGGCGCCGACCGTTGCCCGCAGGCCGGCCGCGTCCAGGTCCGCTGCACTTCCAGGCGAAGGTCGCGCGCTGACGCTCCAGGAAACCCAGGAGGGTGGCGGCCTCGTCGCCCGCATCGGGAGGGTCCGGAGCGCTCCTGCTCGTCCAGGTAACGCCCCTGCGTGTCCAGATAGATCATGGGTGGTGGGTCTCGGCGCTGCTGCGCGTCGCCCGCGTCCATCGTGGGTCGGCTCCTTCGCGTGTGGTACCGGCGTTGTGCTGGTCGATCTGGTCAATGCAGCAAGTCCGGCACCGCCATGGCCTGCCGCGTCCTCGAACGCTGCGTGTGCTCGTCGAGCACACGTCCTCGAACTCCGTGTGCCGCACCGGAGCCCGCTCATGAATAGTTCAAGGCTAGGACTCCAACCGACCCCAACAGCCGGTCATCCACGCGGTGTTTCGTTTCATCGCGTTCCGCGCTTCCCGACCCCAACAGCCGGTCATTCACGCGGTGATTCGACTCATCGCGTTCCGCGCTTCCTGGCGGCGGCTTTCGCACTCCGCCGCTCCATGCCGTCGCTGCCCGGGAACCGCGAGGGAGCTTCACTACCGACGGCCGCCAGCGATGGTTGAGCGTCGTCGGCTGCCAGCGCCAGCGGGACGACGTCTTCGGCGGAGTCGGCGAAGATGAACTCCATCCCGCCTCGCAGCTCCTCCGGGACATCTTCCAGGTCACGCTCGTTGCGGCGGGGCAGGATGACGGTATCGATGCCAGCGCGATGCGCCGCGAGGACCTTCTCCCGGATGCCGCCGACCGGCAGCACCTTGCCGCGGAGCGTGATCTCCCCGGTCATCGCCAGGTCGCTGCGCACCGGCTGGCGTCTCGCTAGCGAGGTCAGCGCCGTGGTCATCGTCACTCCCGCCGATGGCCCGTCTTTCGGCACCGCCCCGGCCGGGACATGGAGGTGGACCGCCTGACCGGCAAAGACTGCCGGATCGATGCCGAGCGCTTCGGCATTCGAGCGAACGTACGACAGCGCCGCCTGCGCGCTCTCGCGCATCACGTCGCCCAGCATCCCGGTGAGGATCAGCCGCTCCTCGCTGCTCGGCATCATCGTCGCCTCGACGAAGAGCACGTCACCCCCGGTCGGCGTCCAGGCCAGACCAGTAGCCACGCCGGGGCGATCGGTGCGCTCGGCAACCTCGTCGAAGAAGCGCGGCCGGCCAAGGTAGTCGACGACGTTCTCGGACGTGACCCGCACATTGCCGGTCTTGCCCTCGACGATGTCCCTGGCCACCCTGCGGGCGATGGAGGCGACCTGCCGCTCCAGGCTGCGCACCCCCGCCTCGCGGGTGTAATCGCGTACGACCCGGCGCAGCGCGTCGTCCTCGATGGTCAGCTCCTCAGCCGTGAGCCCGTGGGCCGCGACCTGCTTCGGCACCAGGTACTTCTGGGCGATCTGCACCTTCTCCTCGTCGGTGTAGCCCGAGAGGGGGATGACCTCCATGCGGTCGAGCAGCGGCGCCGGGATGGTGTCGGTGGTGTTCGCGGTAGCGATGAACAGCACCTGCGAGAGATCGAATGGCACCCCCAGATAGTTGTCGAGGAAGGTGTGATTCTGCGCCGGGTCGAGCACTTCGAGCAGCGCGGACGAGGGGTCGCCCCGCCAATCGGAGCCGACCTTGTCGATCTCGTCGAGCATGAAGACCGGGTCTCGCGTTTCGCCGCGCCGTAGTGCCTGGATGATGCGGCCGGGGAGCGCGCCGATGTAGGTGCGGCGGTGACCCCGGATCTCCGACTCGTCATGCACCCCGCCCAGACTGAGGCGCACGAACTCGCGGCCGAGCGAGCGGGCGATCGACTGGCCCAGGCTCGTCTTTCCGACGCCCGGCGGGCCGACGAAGAGGAGGATCGGCTCCCGCGCGGCGCGGTCGCCCGGCGTCTCGCGAGTGACGTTCGGCTCCGGCTCGGGCACGACCTCGCCCTCCCCTTCGACCTCGACCCCGACGTTGGCGGGGACGACCTGCTCCTCCTGTTGCGCCGTCGCGCGGTCCTCCCGCAGCTTGCGCACCGCCAGGTATTCGAGAATGCGGTCCTTGATCTTCTCCAGGTCGTAGTGATCCTCGTCGAGGACCTGCCGCGCCTTCGCGATGTCGATCTCGCCGCCGCTCAGCTTGTCCCAGGGCAGCTCCGCGATCCAGTCCAGATACGTGCGGATGATGCCGTGCTCCGGTGAGGCCGGCGGGATCGTCGTCAGCCGGTCCAGCTCCCGCTCCACCTCCCGCCGCACGTCTTGCGGCAGGGTCGTCTCCGCAATCTTGCGGCGCAGCTCGGCGATCTCCGGATCGTCACTCCCCTCGCCCAGCTCCTGCTGGATGGAGCGCAGCTGCTCACGCAGGAAGTACTCGCGCTGCGCTTTCGTCATCCGGCCCTGGGTTTCCGAGGCGATGCGCTGCCCCAGCTCGCGCACCGATTCCTCCCGCTGGAGAATCTCGATCAGCCGCCGCAGCTTGGCCTCGACCGGTTCCAGGGTCAGGATCTCCTGCCGCGCCTCACCGTCCAGCAGCCCGGTTGATGCCACCAGATAGGCCACCTGACGAGGATCGGTCACCGTCTCGGCAGCCGCGGCAACCTCGTCCGGCACCTCCGGAATGAGCGCGACCAGACGGCGGAAGAGATCGAGCACGGCGCGGCGCAGCCCTTCGGTCTCGACTCCCGGCGACATGCGGTCCGGCGCCGCCTCCACCCGGGCCACGAGGTAGGGCTCGGTGGCGATGAAGTCGAGCAGCCGCACCCGCTCCAGTCCCTGGACGATGAGCCGCACCGTGCCGTCCGGTCCGCGGAAGAGCTGGTGGATGATGGCCGCGGTCCCGATTGGGTAGAGATCGTCCGGACCGGCTTGCTCCGGCTCTTCGCCGCGCTGGGCCACCAGGGCCAGCATGCGGTTGCCCCGCATGGCATCGTCGACCATGCGCACCGACCGCTCCAGCCCCACGTTCAGCGGTACGACCGCAAGCGGGAAGACGACGGTGCCGCCGCGCAGGGGCAGAACCGGCAGCGCGTCGGGAATCTCCAGGCGGGCGGGCGTTTCTGGCGGTGATGTATTCCCCGTCTGGTCGGCCTCGGTTTCGGCCCCAGTCGTGCCTGGCCCTTGCGCTTGCCTGGTTTCGCCATCAGTCATGCCTGGTTCTGGTTCTTGTCCCTGCGATTGCGCTTGAGTGGTTTCGCCACCAGTCGTGCCTGGTTCTGGTTCTTGTCCTTGTGCTTGCGCTTGCACCTCAGGGATCTGATCGTCCACGTCACTCATCTCGCTTTCGCCTGCATCTTCTGGAGGGTGATGCGGAGCAGGCCCTTGTCGTACCGCGCGTCGACACGCTCCTGGTCAATAGTCACTGGCAGTCCCAGCTCAAGGCGGAACGGCCCCTGGCGGATCTCGGCGACGTGGTAGACAACGCCCGGTTCTGCCCCGCTCAGCCGTCGCTGGCCCTCGACGATCAGGGCGTCCTCGAAGAGGACGACGTCGAGATCATCCTGGTCGATCCCGGCCAGATCGACGGTCACCTCGATGGTGCTGTTGCACTCGCAGACGTCGGCCGGTGGGCTCCAGTAGGTCTGCGCGAAGCGCACGCCGGGCTGCTCCGTTGCGAGCAGACCGCCAAATTGGTGGCTCTGGTTGGCCGTCAACACCAGCGCGTAGCGATAGCTCATACGTCGATAGCGCATCGATTCGAACTCCCATGGGTGTGCGTGCTGCTCATCACTGCTTGCGACTCGCCGTGCTCGATATGATGCCGGTTCCCGACTGTTCAGGACCAACTCCTGCAGCCGGACACCCGAGGAACGGGGATGCTAAGGCATGCATCAAGGCGCCGCAGCACGCAGCCCAGCGCGAGTAATGCATGAACACTGCCATCCCCGCGATAACTGGCGGCGCCTCTGTCGAGCGCGCTACCGCCGGATGATTATCCCGCCTCCAAACCCCAGTACTCGGCGTCCCTGTCGAGCGCGCTACCAGCGGTGATGATCCGCCTGCAAACCCGCTACTCTGCACCCTGTGGAGCGCACTACCGCGATGATTTCCCGCATCCAAACCGCGGTACTCGGCTCCAGCATAACGCCAACTGCATTGCGGGCGAGGGCTCCCTGCCGTAGGCCCGGCTCTTGCATCCCGTTAATTGGAAGAACCGACTCATGCGTGCCGTCCTTGCATGACGAAGAGGCGGCGCTCATCAGAACAGGAGCATTGCGCGTGGCCACCGATCCAGTACAACTGATTCAGGAGTTGGAGCACGACACCCCGCTGGCACAGGATCTCAACGCGACGCTGACGCGTCTGGCGGCGCTGCCACCCTCACCCGAGGCCCCGTACCTGACGGTCTCCCTCGATTGGCGGCCGGAGGGGTCCGCTCCAGGACGTTTCTCGCCGCCCGAACCGAAGCGATCCGAGCGGCGCGCGCCGCGAGAGGAGGATGGGCCCCCCGCCGCCCGGCGTGGCAGCAGCTCCGGCGTGATCTCGACGAGACCGTCAATAGCTACGGCCCCCGCGGCGCGGCATTCGAGAGCCTCACCGCTGACATGGAGCAACTTACGACTTACCTCGACGAGGAGCTTGATCCCGCGGCCCAGGGACTCGTTGTCGTCGCCTGCCAGCATCACGGGGTGTTCGAGCCCATTCCGCTCGATGTCCCGGTTGCTACCGGCTTCAGCGTTGGCCCCATCCCTTCGCTGCGCCCACTCGTCCACGCCGCCGAGGACTACCCGCCCTACGCCATTCTCGCCGCCGATCAACGGGAGGCCTTCCTCTGGCTGATGGAAGGGCAGACCTGGGATCGAGGCGTTCAGTTGGAGGCGACTGGCTATCCGCGCAAGCAGCAGCAGGGCGGGTGGTCGCAACAGCGCTATCAGAACCGTGCGGACGAGCGCGTGGAGGCCTTTGCCCGGACCATTGCCGAGGAGACCCGCCGGGCGTTCGAGGAGGTGAACACTCCGATCCGATACGCGTATCTGATCGTCGCCGCCAACGAGCAGATGTTCACCCTCCTCAACGGCGCGTTCCACGAGACCATCAAGGAGCGGGTTCTGGGTCAGCTCCTCCTGCCGATCGAAGCCAACATCACCGAGGTTACCGCCGCCGCCGAGCCCCTGGTCGAAGAAGCGGAGCGGCGACGGGAGATCGAGGCGGTACAGGCGGTCCGCGATGGCGTCGGCGCTGGGGGCAGAGGCGTCGCCGGCGCCGAGGATACGCTCACCGCGCTCCAGACCGGGCAGGTGATGACCCTGGTCATGAACGACGACTTCGCCCAGGCGGGTTGGGCCGATTACACCCTGCCGCTCTACGGGATCGGAAACCCTCCAGGGGAGCATCCGGCCTCCGGCGATGCGGCCAACATCGTGCCGACGACGGTTGAGGATGAGGCCGTGCGCCTGGCGCTACAGACCGGCGCCGACGTCGAGCTGGTTCGCAGTGCGGTTCCCGTTGGCCAGGAAGAGCAGGAGCAGATTCCGGACGCCGACGATCCGACCCCACGGTCCGAGGCCGCACGCTCGCTCGATGACCTGGGTGGCATCGGTGCGATCCTGCGGTACGCGCTCGACGAAGGACAGCCGACAGCGGACTTGTAGGCGCAAACCATCCGCGTGGAAATTGGAGGGTGAGGCCGGGGAACCGTTGACCGAGCCTCATGCCGAAGCGCTGTCGCTCCTTCCATCGTCATGGTAGGAGAACGAGTGTGTCGAGCGGACGTTGATCTCACCTCGGCGATCAGGTGATACGCGCAATCCGAAGAATTTGGCGGTACGCTTGACTCCAGACACTCCGATATCCAGCGCTCCGGTTGGGTTTCGACGCCGCCTGCTGCCTGCACTGCCCGGTCCGGACCATCATGTCCAAGAAAGGAACCACATGCGTCGCACGCCGATCGTCCTCGCCTTGATCCTGCTCTTGCTCTTCTCTGTCAGTCCGGTCAGCATCGCCCAGGTCGAAACGCCGGTACCCAGTGGACCGGCGACGCCGATCTCCACGCCACTGGACGCGGCGCAGCCAGACCTGACCGACGTCGCCCCGCTCCCCTTGACCGGCGAGCGGCGGGCCGAGTTTGAGGCCTACGTCGCCGATGCCATGAACCAGCTCGGAGTCGCGGGCGCCTCCGTCGCCGTTGTCCAGAGTGGCGAGATCGTCTACCTGCAGGGTTTCGGGGTGCGCGAGGACGGCGGCGCCAAGCCAGTCACTCCCGACACCCTGATGATGATCGGCTCGGTCACCAAATCGATGACCAGTACGATGGCCGCAACCGTGGTCGACGACGGCTGGCTCTCTTGGGAGACTCCGCTGGTCGAGCTGTTGCCTGGCTTCGCCGTGGCCGACCCAGCAGATCACGCCACGGTTGACCGTCGCCGACGCCTTCTGTGCCTGCACCGGACTCCCGCGGCGGGACCCGGAGATCATCTTCAATTTCGACTCGCTGACGCCCGAGCAGTTGATCGCTCAAGTAGCCGACCTGCCGCTGATCGCGCCGTTCGGCGAGCAGTTCCAGTACAACAACCAGCTGTATGCCGTCGGTGGCTACGCGGCAGCGGCCGCCGCCGGCGCGGCTCCGGATGCCTTGTTCGAGGGCTACCGGCTCGCCATGCGCGAACGGCTCCTCAACCCCATCGGCATGCACCGCTCCACCTTTGCCCTGGAAGACGTGTTAACAAGCGGGGACTACGCTCTCCCCCATTCCCGCGACCTCGAGGGTCGGACACGACCGGTGCCGCTGCTGACCGATGAGGGCTTCGTCAGCGCCGTTGCGCCAGCCGGAGCGCTCTGGTCCAACGCCCGGGAGATGGCTCGTTACGTCCAGACCGAGCTCGCCAACGGCGTCGCCCCCGATGGAACACGAGTCGTCTCGGAGTCAAACCTCGAGCGGACCCGAGCGCCGCGGGTGTCGATTCCAGCGCAGCCAGGTCTGCCTCCGGTGTTCGTCGAGAGCGCCCAGCACTACGGTATGGGCTGGCTCATAGGGAGTTACTATGGACAGCCGCTGATCAGCCACAGCGGCGGGACTCTCGGTTTCGGCTCGGAGGTCGCCTTCCTGCCCGAGGCGGACCTGGGCATCGTCATCCTCACCAACAACGTCCAGGCCGGTGGGCCGTTCGCCCTCGCCGTTCAGTTCCGGCTGTTCGAGCTGCTGTTCGACCAGCCGCCCGCGTTCGAGGCCCTGCTGGGCCAGGTTCTCGAGGCTCAAGTTGCCCAGCTCGCCGCGTTGCAGGCAGAGCTGGGACCAATCGACCCGGCGATCGTCAGCCCGTACCTCGGTCGTTACGTCAACCCGGCGCTCGGCGAGGTCGAGCTGGAACTGCGGGACGGGCGCCTGGTCTTCGATGCGGGCGAGATTCGGTCCGAGCTGCGACCGCGGATTGACGACGCGGGGCAGGTCGTTGCCTACGTCTTCACCGATCCCCCGCTGGCCGGCGCCCCCGTTCCCGTGACATTGCGGCAGGGGACGGACGAACGGCCGGAGATAGTGGCAACGGTCCAGGGCGACGGCGAGGAGACCTACGTCTTCACGCTTCTGGAGTCGAACACAGCGGCCACGCCGCTCCCTGAGTAGACGTTTCGGCTTTCCATCGAACCGGGCCCGGAGCCATAACTACGGGGCGATCTCACGCCTCTCCGCGTGCGGGTGTCCATTGATACAGCACGTCCGGCTCGCCCTCTTCATTACCCGAGCCGTCGCCAAACTCGACGGCGATGAAGCCGCGGCGCTCGTAGAATCCCCGGGCGCGCGTGTTTCGCTGGAAGGCGTACAGGCGCACGCCTTTGGGACGGCGCGCCATTGCCTTCGCCAGCAACGCGCTGCCGATCCCCCGTCCCTGCTGACCGGGGAGAATGTAGAGCTGGGTCAGCATGTCGCCGTCCAGCGCCGCGACGCCGACGACGCACCCCCCGGCCTCCGCCACCCAGACCTCCTGACGAGGCAGGACGACGTTCGCGACCCAGGCCCGATCCTCTTCCTCGCTGTGCAAATCCGGGAGATACGGCAGTGCCTGACGCATCGAGGTCCTGTGGACTTTGGCGATGGCGTTGGCATCCTCGGCCTCGGCCGACCGGATGTGAAATGGGGTGGGTTCAGCTGGTTCACTCGTCCGCATCACTGCTGCCCCACGCCTACGCCCCCGCCACACCTGCGCTCATGCCTACCCTCCGTCACGCCTCCGCTCATGCCTAGCCCTCCGCCACACTGCGACGCGTCATGCTCCGACGCAGTGCCCGCAACCCGGTGAAGATGCCCGCCACGAGCAGCCCAACCAGCGCCAGACCAATGGCGGAGACCCGCAGTCCCTGCGAGACCGCGTCCAGGATTGCGCCGATCGCCACGCCACCGTCATCGCCGGCGGCGCCCGCCAGCCACGCCTGCGTCACCAGCATCAGCGCCATGAGCGTGATCATAGCGATACCCAGACCAAATCCCGCGCGACCAATCGCGGCCAGCCGGTGTGGCGCCAGGCCAACCGAGAGCAGGAGAGCGAGCACTGTCACGGCCAGCGCCACCGAGAAGGCAAGGTCCAATTGCGCCAGGGCTCGCCGCACCCGATCGGCCGTTTCGGCGTCGAGCACGTCGATCCGTAGCGCTTCGGCATCCAGAACCAGGTTGGGCGGCACGTCGACGTCGCGCGCCGCCACCTCCGCCTGAATCTCGTCGAGCAAAGGCGAGAAGTCGAGGGAGACCGGCTGTCCCTGTCCCGCCGCCAGCCCGGAGACGAGGAACCGGTGAGCCGCCCGGTTGGTCGTCTCCCACGTTTCACGGAACTTCTCGCTCTCGACGACGCCACGCGTCACCTCGCCAAACGCCTCCGCGACGACACGTGATTGCAGCGCTTCGGTCGCACTCGGGTTATCGCCGGACAGCATGGCCTCGGTGCGTCTCACTACCACTCTGGATACGCCCATCTGCACCTGGGGATCGGCAGCAACGCGAGCCACCGCCCGCGTGTACATGTCCTCGTCGATCAGCGTCTGCCGAGCCCAGCCGGCGACCAGCGCCGCCGGCGCGGCCAGACAAAAGAGGATCAGGAAGACCCAGGAGAGGAGTCGCCGCCAGAGCGACGCGCGCCGCTCAACCACGCCGCGGGCCGCCTGGCTCGAGCGCGTTGTGAATGAGGGGTTTCCGGGGCGCGATCGACAACACGCCACCGACCGGCACGCGTAGCTTCGCCCTATCTCGCTCGCGACATCGTCGTACGGTCACCGCGGCGACCATGGCGCCGATGATCAACCCCATGCTGGTCAGGTAGAGGAAGACGAGGAAGACGAGCAGGCTGCTGGCGGCGCCATAGGCCGTTCCCGGGTTGGCCAGCTGGAGATAGATCTGGAACCCCTGCACGACCAACAGCCAGAGCAGCGTCGCCACGGCGGCACCTGGCGCGACCTCCTTGACGGCGTAATGCCCACTGCCGGTCATGTAGAGCAGCGTCGCGCCCAGGAAGACCAGCAGCATGATGACCGGACCCTGCAACTGCATCCAGCTGCTCTCCCAGACCGCTCCCAGGCCGGTCCGGGACGAAAGGAGGGCAATCAGGTCGCCGCCCCAGACGTAGAGGGTGAACGCCACCACCAGGGTCATGGCGATCATCACGGCCTCGGCCGTGAAGATGAAACGTCTGCGCCAGACGGAACGCACGTCTTCGATCATCGCGGCCCGGTCAAAAGCGGTCGCCAGCTCGCCAAGGCCGTTCCCCGCGGCCAGCAACGCAACGAGGATGGCTACCACCGCGCTCAGTGTCGAGGGACCTTCACGAGCGCGCGTCAAAGCATCGTCGATCAGGGTGGAGACGACGGGCTGCACGCTTGGGGGAAGAGCACCGACGATGAGGGCCTGGACTTCGTCCGTGAGGGCGAACCCGGTTCGTTGATCGATATCGTGAGCGACCAGGGCGATGACCAACAGGATCGACGGCATGGAAAAGATCAGGCTGTAGGCGACCTGTGCCGCCAACCCGGTGAGGTTGATGTCCAGCAGCGCACTCATCAGGTCACGCAGGAACCCTCTGAGATGATCTCCGCTGGTCGGTTCGAGCTCCGCCGCGCCTCTCGCGCTCATGCCCATGGCGTCCGCCAACGCGTCCCTACGTGCCACCTGCCGCCGCCCTCTTCCCCGTCGATCCCGCGTCTCAGTCCGGGGAGGTTCGCGGCGCTGCATCGAGGGTCGCGCTGGCGCGAGATTCACGCGCCGGCTTGCCCCGCAAATACCAGGAGTAGCCCAGGAGTCCGATCCCCCCCACGATCGCCGCCACGCCGAGCAATCGCGTTCCCCCAGTATCCCCCGAACTCGCGGTCAGGAGCAGAATGCCGAGGACGATCGTCAGCGCGTCGGTGATGGTCGCCGCGATTCTGAACCCGGTCGCACGAAACGTGAAGATGAGCGAGACAATGCCGAGAATCCCGTAAGCGAGCAGCCCGATGGCGAGCATCTGCCGCGCGCCGGTGTCCATGATGTAGTTCGAGCCCGCGGAGAGGAGCGTCAGGGCGGCGACGGTCACGCCGACACCCCCGCGCAATGTCTCCCATGGCGACGAAGCCAGACGCTCGTCCCGGAACCCATCGACGATGTGACCGAGGCTGGCGAGGAGCAGGACCAGCGCGATGAGGAAGCGAATGACGTCGCTGGCTCCAAACGGGTCGGCGACAACGTACACCCCAATCGAGAGTGCGACGATCCCCTCGATACCAGCCACCCACCAGCTCTGCCCGGCTTTCCAGGGCGACGTTTGCCGGACCACATCCTTGGCGATGTCTTGCATCCCGGGTATCCCCCCTGTTTCACGCGTGACGGTCGCGGATCGTGCACGGGATTGGGGCATTATCACCCGGCTCCAGTCGAGTCGCGACGAGTCGCGCCGATTCTTCGCGACCAGGAACTCGTTCGCCGGAGTAGCATCAGCGAGATGGATCGCCCGGAGCCACATCGTTTCGTTCGCGGCCAAGGCGCCGGAGCTGCCGATAACTAATGCTCACCGTGATGACCTACAACATCGGCGCCGGGTTGGCTGAACCACGAAGGCTCGTCGAGGTTCTGCGCCAATCCGACGCCGATGTCATCGGCGTCCAGGAGCTGGCTGCCGAGCAGGGCGAGGCGATTGCCGCCCAGCTCGGCGACGACTACCCCTATCAGGTGCTGCACCCGACCGGCATCCCCGGTAAGGGGCTCCTTTCCCGCTTCCCGCTGCAGCAGACCGAGCTGCTCGAGCTGCATCCTGGCCGCCCCGATCTGCGGACCCTCGTCGCCACGCCCGATGGAGACCTTACCGTCATCGTCGCCCATCCGCCGCCGCCCCGCATCGGGCGGCATCGGGTGCGCCACGCGGCGCTCGCGGATCAGCAGATCAGCGGCATCGCCGCGGTCGCCACAGAGGGCACCCCGACGGTCCTGCTGACCGATTTCAACCGCGTCGGGTGGCAGGCGGCTTACCGGCAACTCCGGCAATCCGGTCTGATCGACGCCTTTGGTACGGCCGGACGGGGCACCGGCTTTACCCTCCCCACCCGGCTCTCCCACCTGGCTTACCGCGGCCACCCACTCGGAGAGGTACCCTTGCCACCCTTGCTCCGGGTCGATTATGTCTGGCACACCGCGCACTTCCGCGCCCTCGACTCATGGATCGGCGGCAACGCGGGCTCCGATCACCTGCCGGTCCTGGCCAGATTGGTTCGCGTGGATGGGTGATGGGTGATAGTGTGATGGGTGATGGGTGATCGGCTGACCGAGGGTTCTTGTTGTTGGGTATGAGAACGCCTACGTCTCATCTGTTTGCCGCCTCAACTCTCGAGGTCCGACCTCAGCCATCCAATTTCCGATGAGTGTGGCGGCAATAGAGCATGACGCGGCGGCTGATAGCGCGCCGGACGAGCCGAGCCCGGTCTTCGGCACGGCTCAGCGCATTATCGAGTCCGCGGTCATTGCCCTGGCCACCTCGACGGGGCTCTATCTGGTCGGGTCCGTCTACACCGATGCCTATTACGGGCGGATGTCGATCGAGGTCACTTCACTCGATCTTGCTCCCCCGTTCATCGCCCTGCAGTCGGCGCATGTCCTCGGGAGCCTTCTCGAGTACCCGTCTGCCTTGCTGTTCTTCTACTTGCTGTATCGGATCGTCTCGTCGCGCATGCGTTGGGCGAGGTCCTGGTATGACCGCGCGCATCAGCGGTTTGGGCGCCTGTTCCTGCTGATCGTCAATCTCGTGATCGTGTCCCCTCTCCTGGCCGCCGCCACACAGGCCGGAATCGACGCCGGGATCATCGGCGCCAGCTCGGTCCTGAGCGAAGTCGCCGGTCTGATGGGAACCATCGGGTTGTTGTTGCTCTTCTATCTGATCTGGCTCAGCTTCGGGCCGCGGGAAGTCATCATCTCCCAGATCCGCCAGCGAAAGATCATCCCCATTGGGCTGCTCGCCGTGCTGTACCTGCTGGACGCGCTGATCGCGACCGCGGACGGCGCGGCGCGCGACGCCGAGCTGTTGCTGACAGGAGAGGCGGAATCGAGCATCGAGATCGACTTCACGCTAGTGGAGGAGGCACGCGATACGCTCCCGGATTCGGACTTGATGCTGGTCACCGCCCGCAACGGGAACTACTACGTGGTCGAGCGCCAGGACGTCCCGCCGAACCGCAGACCGGTCGCCTACGCGGTCCCCTTCACCTCGGTTGACAGCGCACGGATGCAGCGGGTGAACGAGGCGGATGTGGGGGTTCCGGAGTTCCTGATGGACGAGATCATGAAGGAGATGGGGACACCGACCGGCCCTTGAACACCGCCAAATCTCCAATGACGGCGATCGGCGCCGGTGGTTCCTCACACCCTCATCTCAGGAAACTGAGAGGTGCCGCGGAGCCGTCGACTTGGCACAGATCGCCGCCGTGGACAACAGGGCGGGCATCACCCAAAGGGGACCTCGCCCCTACCGCCTCTGTGCGGTGCCACTCGCCCAACTGTCGCTTAGCCGGCCGGGGCGAAGGCATCTTCGTGGTAGACGGAAGCTGCGTTCCAGATCATCCAGCCGGCAGCGCCGTTTGCCTCGGCGGCGTTGATCTGGGCGCGAACCTCCGCCGCCCCGTAGTCGCTCATCCCCGGCAGTGAGAAATCCTGGAGCCAGGGGCGGAGCTTGCCCCTCGCTCCCGCGACCTTTTCCTCACCGGCTCCGAGGCTGATCTCGATCGTCTCGTAGGGGAAGTCGTTCGGATGGCCATCGACGGCGATGCTCCCGCTCGGGAAGTGGGAGGGATAGACCATCGGGCAGACGTAGTCGACGACCTCGGCGATGCGCCCGATGTTCTGGCCGATCCCGATGTCGTCGAGGAGCAGGGTGAAACCGAACACGTCGGCCCCCACCGTGGCCCCGCTCGCGGCCAGGTTCGTCCGGGCCTTGCCGAGGAAGCCAGTGATCGTCTCGACCTGCAGCGACCCCGTTACCTCGCGCCCGAAGTCCATCGCCTCCAGGTTGCCGTCGGTCGGGAAGCGGACGTAGTCGAACTGGATCTCGTCGAAGCCGAGCTCGACCAGCTCCACGGCGAGGTCGATGTTTGCCGCCCACACTTCCTCGCTGAAGGGATTGACCCAGGCGACACCGTTCATGTCGCGCCAGGGGCCGCCGGTCACGGCGTCGGCGACGGCGAGGTCCGGCCGGGCCTCGGCCAGCGGCGTGTCCTTGAAGACGACCAGTCGGGCGATGGCGTAGACGTCGCGGGCGTGCAGGGCGTCGAGGACCGCCGCCACGTCGTAGTAGGGGACGACCGTGCCGGCCTCGTGGAAGAGGTCGACGCCGGTGTCGACATAGACGCCCTCTTCCTTGACGTCGATGACGAGGGCGTTCAGCTCGGTCCGGTCGATCAAGCCGAGGAGGCGGTCGAGATCGTATCCGTCGTCCATGGTCGGGTTGAGGTAGACCGCCTTGGCGGCGAAATCATCGGGGGCGGCAGTGGTCGCGCCCGCGAGTCGTGCGCTCAGCCCCATCGCGCCGGCAAGAGCCGTCCTGGCGAGCCCCCGCAGCGCCCGGCGCCGCGAGAAGGTCGGAGCCGCACCGCGTCCCGAACCGGTGCCCACCCGGTCGTTCCCCATGTTCCCGTTCCTCCGTCCCCGAGTGGGTCGTTGTGCGGTCGCCTCGCCGCGCAGCGCAGCCCCACCCCGCGGCTGTCGAGTGTACCTGCCGGTCGACGAGGGAGGGGCCCGGCCCCGGCATTGGTCCAGTTGGCGGTTCCCCGCAGCCGCTGGGACCCTCTCACGCAGCGCGGACCTCCTCGCGTGCTCCGTCCAGCGCTGCACCGCCTCGCCGACGACCTCGCGGACGACGTCGGCTGCCGGCGGGACGCAGCGTGCCCGCCCCACCCCTTGTCCGGGGTAAAGGACTATCGTCGCGACGTTCCCAATCGCCCTAATCAGTGTCGTGGCGGAGGCGTAGCAGACGATGTCCTCACCAATCTCCTTTCAGGTACGACTGCGCGACTCCTCGACGACTCTGTTCGTTTCCCCTTGCTCCCGCTCGATCCACCCTTTCAGGACATCATGCAAATGACCTGCGCCGACGATCTCTTCCTCGCCGGGGTCGAAGACAGCGGGGTAGAGGAGGAACGGCTCTCGCTGGGAGCCGCCTAGCCCTCCATGATTCCCGACCAACTCCTCGAACGCGGGCACCTCGCCGGTGACGGGGTCAACCGTGCTGATGACCAGGATGTCCGGCACATTCGCGAACTCCGCCTCGCGCCGGAGATGCCGTGCCGCATTCGGCCCGAACTGGACGAGAGGGTCTTCGCCGTCGACCGTCCCATCTCGCAGGAAGTGAATACCCGCCTTGCCAATCGCCAGCGGTCCCCGCTCCTCTGAGTAGACCAGAGCGAGACTGATGCCCGGGTGGTCGACGAGTCCAGGGACCAGTCGCGGAAACGCCGCGTCGAGCTGTTCGAGAGTCATCCGCTCCTGCCATTGGGGAAAGGAGATGATCCCGAGGTTGCCGGACGCCAGGACGACCACGTCGGTGGCGTCGGGATCGCCGCTCCTCCGTATGTCGCTCCCGGTCTTCACCAGCTCGACCGCGTCGCCAGACGTGCGAGGTTTCAGGATCCGACGCAGCGCGCTGGCCGTGCGCGAATCGCCGAGGGTCGCCTCGCTCAACGCCAGGTTCACATGACCGACTGCTTCGTCGGTCTGCAACTGCTCAGTCATGTTGACCTTCCTGGCGCCATCAGTGGTGACGAGCTGGTGAGTCAGGTCAGCGAGCGAGAGACCGTATTTCTGCAAGAAGGTCGCGCCCTGGCTCTGGCCATGGTCGGAGAGGACGAACAGGTGATATGGGCGCGGCGCCTCCCGGGCCACGCGCTCCAGGTGGGCGAAGATCTTGTCGAGTGTGGCGAGGATCTTCAACGAGTCCTCACGGTCGATCCCGGAGTGATGCGCCACCTCGTCATAGCCAAAGAACGTGTTGTAGACCGCCGGCGCCCCACTCAGGAGATCGGCGGTCAGGATGTGGCGGCTCGCCTCCTGCATGGCCGTCGTGGTCCCGGCCCGAATGAAGGAGTACTTCAGCCCCCGATGGATTCGGGGGAGGACGTTCTGGCGCTTCTGCCGCCAGGCCTGCCACCACTCACGCATCACGTCGACGACGTACAGCGTGAGGATGCGAGAGACCATGTAGGGGGAGAGCAGATAGCCGAGGAGGGTGTTGCGGGATCCCTTGGCGGCATCGCCAAAGACGCTGTAGACGCCGATATTGTCGATCGCGTCGCCGGAGAAGGCGTTCCAGCGCCCTGATCCGCCGCGGGCCAGGAGCCCGTTCCCGGTCGACAACGCATTCTCCAGTGTGTGGGCGGTGTCCCTCTTCGACGAGACCAGAAGCTGCTGCCGCTGCTTGTCCCACCAGCGAAAGGCGGGGATTCCCTCATTTGACCCGAGCAGAATCCCGGCCTGGCTGGCCGAAGTCTGCGCCGAGAGGTCGGGATCCCAGCGCACGAGCTTGTGACTCCCGGATGTAAGCCAGCGCTCCAGGGTCGGCATGTAGCCCCTGGCGATGGCATCCCGCAGGACCGGTTCCGCGAGACCATCGATCTCCAGAAATATGAATCCCGGCTCGGACGACCTCGGTACGTCGCGATAGAGGCGGCGGAGGGGCGCGGTCACGAAGCGGTCGTAGGATTGCTCGTCGTCGATAGCGAAGAGCGCGGCCAGCAGGGTGTGACCCGCGGAAAGCCCCAGCGCGACGAGGATCCCGGTCCAGAGATCGGCGACCTCGACGCCACCGACGCCGAGCCGATCGTCCAGCCAGCCCGCGAAGGAGATGATCGCCCCGGTCAGGACGAAGCTGACGAGCGGGAAGAGCCAGGGACCGAAACGCGCGGCGATGCCGTAGACGATCGGCCAGAGCACGGTTTGCGCGAGGGTGATGACGACCGCGGCCGGGACCAGCGCCGCCGGTTCCTCGAAACTGAACCCCGGGATGATCAGGGTCAGCAGCGCCAGCAGCACGGCTTGCACCACGACGACGCTGACTATCCGCCGGATCAATTGCCAGGACATTCGAGTCCCTTGCCGGAGTCGGAGGTCGGAAGGCGGAGGTCCAGTGAGGCGTCGCGAGGGCCAGTTCAACTGGGACCCGCCACCAGCCCCCAATCACCCCATCACCTTAACACCCTGTCTCCATCGTCCCCTTTGTGCCGCGCGAACGACGGCACCTGGGTCATCGCCTCGGTAGGAGAGAGCCCACCTGCTCGGTAGGAGATGTAGAACGCTATGTCGCGCAGCAGCGCCGCCGCGGGCAGCGCCAGGATCACGCCCATGGGGCCACCGATGGCCCCGCCCACGGCCAGGGTGACCAGCGTCGCCGACGGAGTAAAGTTGACCGACCACCCCTGAATGCGCGGTGCCAGGAACCATCCCTCCAGAATCTGGATGACGACGAAGAGCCCCAGGGCGAGGACTGCTTTATCGGGCTGCGTCGCCAGGACCACCGGCAGAGAAATAAAGAAGGCGATCCAGGGACCGATGATCGGGACGATCTCGCCAACGAGGGCGATCACCCCCAGCGGCAGCCACACCTGGACGCCGATCAGGTAGTAGCCGAGCCCGGTGATGATGCCGACGATAATCGACTCGATGATTACGCCACGCGTGTACGAACCGAAAACGCGGGTGAAGATGTGAAGCAGGGCGAGCGCATCCCCGGCCCAGGCACGCGGGAACTGGCTCCGGATTTGCCGGGTCAACTTCGGTTCGTCGATGAGAAAATAGATGACGAACAACGGTAGCGCGATGATAGCGACCGCGCTACTCAGGGCACTGCTGGTGAAGCTGACGATCCAGCCGCCGATATTACTGCCCAGCGATAGCATGGCCTGACCGAGCGTTTGGAACCCGTCGTCGATCCAGCCGCGAGCGATCTCGGGAACGTTCAGCGCGTACCAGTCCCGAATGCCCGGCGCATTGGCCTGCGCCTCATTCCACAACTCTTCCAGACTGCTCAGGATCTGGGCGGTCTGTTCGATGACCGGCTGGGCCAGCGCGCGCAGCAAGTAGGCTATCGCCAACAAAGCGCACAGAGTGACGGTAATGGCCGCGACCGGGCGGCGAGCCGATCGCCAGAGCCCGCTATGGGGGAGTGCCTGCTCGACGCGGCGGACAGGTGGCAGGAGCATGTACGCGACGATCAGCCCGAGAAGGAATGGCGGCAGCGCCTCGCGGCCCCAGTAAAGGAGCCCGACGATACCAAGAAAGAAGAGGAGGCCGAGCACCACCTGGGCGACCCGACGTGTACGCACAACGGCCCGCCGAGTCGCGGCAACGGCCGGCTCCGTGGCAGCCCCTGGCGCCCCCCGGGGAACGGGGCTGCTCTCGCGCTCACTCACGGCGTGCCCTCGATCCCTCTCCGTAAACGGATAGTCGGACCGGATTTTCGGTTCCAAAGACCGATGGTAACAGACAGAGCTGAACGGGATTGAGGGGTTGCTGCCGGTGGCGCCGCGCTCGCCACCGGTGAGGTACAGCAGAGGAAGATGCGAGGATTCCTGAGGTGGAGGCCGGCGGGTGAGGCGGCGCCCGATCCGGCCGAGGAACTCCTTCGTTCGATATCTGAACGCGTCGATAGTCGAAATCGTTCCGAACGATATGCGTCTATGCTAATTTCTGGATATCAATATTGCAACTTCGAACCAGGCGCTTGAGTCACATTCTCCGCAGCGTCGCAGGGAGTGGGACAGCGCTCGCGCACTCCCAGTGCGCAAGCGCGGCCGGGCGCCAGGTGGAGTCGTGGATGGGAACGTTTCAGTCCTCGATGGCGCCGACGCCGAGCTCGTTCGCCGCGCGAGTCAGGGCATTCAGATGCTCCGCAGGAGAGGCGAAGCCATTGCCCATCGTACTGAGGCAGAGGTGGGTGGCCCCCAGGTCGCGCCACCCCGCAACGAAGGCGCGCCACTCGTCCTGGTTCCCCCGTCCCACGTTGAGCTGCGGCTCCAATCCGATCGCCTGGGGATCCCGTCCGGCCTCGCGGGCATACCGATGGATGCTCTCGATCGCCGCTCGCATCGTCTCGTTCGGCTCCCGCCAGGGGAACCAGCCATCCCCTAGCTGCCCCACTCGGCGCAGAGTCGCCTCGGCGTAGCCGCCGATCCATACCGGGATCGGCCGCTGCACCGGGAGGGGGTTGATGCCAGCCGCGTCGATTCGCTCCCATTGCCCGTCAAAGGTGATCACCGGCAATGTCCAGAGGGCCCGCAACAATGCGATCTGCTCCTCGCTCCGGGCCCCCCGGTTGTTGAAATCCTTGTCCAGCCCCGTGTACTCGACCTCGTTCCAGCCGACGCCGACGCCGAGCCGCAGCCGTCCGCCGCTGAGAACGTCGATCTCAGCCGCCTGCTTGGCGACCAGTGCCGTCTGCCGCTGCGGCAGGATCAGCACCCCGGTCACCATCTCGAGCGTCGTGGTCAGTCCCGCCAGATACCCGAGGAGGACGAAGACCTCGTGGAAGGGATTCTCGGCCGCATACGACCCGGTCCAACCGGGCCGGACGGAGGTGTCCGCGCCCAGCACGTGGTCATACGCGAGGAAATGGGTAAAACCCAGCCCCTCCACCGTCTGCGCGTAGTCGCGAATGGCGACCGGGTCATTGCCGAACTCGATCTGCGGAAATGTCACGCCGATACGCACGCCAGCCCCTGTCTTCCATGTGCCCGGAACGACCCCAGGCGATCGACATCAGACCTGTATTGTCCCGTACCTACTGCCGGAGTGGAGAACGCTCGTCTGCGAAGTTCATTCGGGAGAAGCGGGAGCACGCGAGGCGACGATCAGGCTGGCGGAACAGGCTGCATTGGTCAATCGATGATCGTGGGCAAAGGCGCATCCAGTCCCAGCCGCTGCAGCGCTCCCCAGGTCGCGGGAGCTGCTGTGCCTTCGCGGGCTAGCACCAACCGCAGGTGTTCCAGATCGCGTTCCTCGTCAACATCGAAGGTGGGCGGGATCTCGGCCAGCCGCAGGCCGAGAGCTTCACTCCGACCTGCAAGAGCATCCGCGGCAGAAACCGTGCTCATGGGCACGCCGGTCAGGACGTCATGGAACCCCCGCATTCCGATCAAGTAGTAGCCGCCATCGACGGTGCGCCCCATGACCACGTCATGCTCCGCCAGGGCGGCGAAGGCATCGCGCACGATCGCAAGCGGGAGCTGTGGCGAGTCGGAGCCGATGAGCACTGTCCGCTCGTAGCCCTGGGCGTGGCCCCAGGCGAGGATGTTCGCCTGCCTCACGTCCCAGCCGTCGCCTTGTTGCGGTACGAAGCGGACCGAACCCGGAGGAGCGGCGCAGCCGACCCCTTGCAGGACAGACGAGAAATCA
Organism: uncultured Chloroflexia bacterium; assembly: GCA_963751075.1. GTDB lineage: Bacteria > Chloroflexota > Chloroflexia > Thermomicrobiales > UBA6265 > JACCXM01. The sequence continues at coordinate 53,247 of CAVVTE010000020.1, forward strand.
ACCTCGGGCGGGGTAAAAGCCCAACCCACGTCGAAGCCCCAGTCCTCTTCCGGGCAAGGGCTAAAGCGGGCGGAGAGATCGACGAGGAACGCGGCATAGAGCTCGGCAGCGCGCTCCATGCCGATGACCGCGCCGAGACGGGTCTTGGTCATCCCCGGCGTGGGCTCCCGTGCCGCGATCAGGAACAACCCGCGTCCTTCTCTTTTCCCGTCTGCTCCCCGGCGCGATCCGTCACTCATCCTCGGGCGCCGTTCCTCTCGCGGGACGAACGTCCTGCCGAGGCAGTGATGACCAACCCGGTTGCTTCCACGGTGATGACACCGTCTCTAAGCCGCTAGGCGCGGGGCGCGTCAGGATCGGTTTGGGCCCCAGGTCTGGAGGCCACGGGGCATCCCAGCGCCGCAGCAGATAGAGATGGGTCGGTTTGCGTTGCAGCCACGAGGAGTACGGGCGTTTGGCGACGATGCGATGGCGCGGCAGAGGCTTGCTCGCCACAACGTAGGACGAGTCGGTGGCGGGAGCGTAGAAGTAGACCCACCAGGGGCCGCCCTTCGGGGTGCGCGAGCGGATGCGGTTCTCCAGTCCCTGCTCATACAGGTGGTAGCCATCCCAGCTGGAACCGGCGTCGAGGCGCTCGAGCGGCACCCCCTCGGCCACTGCCTCCTCGCCCAGGTCCCAGACCGCGCTCATGAAGACGAGGTAGTCGCGGGCGCCAGCGATCGCGAAGAGCGCCAGCGCGGCGGCGATGAGCCACCCTAGCGGGAGCGCGATCCGGACGCTCCCCATCGCCCACAACGCGAGGGCGATCGCCAGCGGCACAAGGGGAAGCAGGTAGCGGTCAAGTGATCCGGCGGCCCAGCCGATGTAGTGGTATGACGGGGGCATGACCCCGATGACCTGACCCAGGCCAACGCTGAGAACGAGCCCAGCCCGCGATCGCTCGAGCCCCGCCGGAGCACCCATCGCCCGCGCCGCGACCAGCGCCAGCAGCAGCGAAGCAGTGAGGCAGACGACGGTCAGCGCCGCTCGCGGCTCCGGCCCCAGCAGGATCGGACGCGAGCCCAGGACATCCGGCGCGCCAGGCCCGCCCGAACCGAGAAACTGACCGATGTACGGCATCAGCGCGCCGCGCACCCATAGCGCCGTCACGCCGATGAGCAGGATGGCTTGCCACATCGCAAACAGGAGCCACCCGCGGGGTGGGATTCCCCGCACGAGACTGCGCGCAAAGGGCAGCGCGGCGGTCATCAGCGGTAGCGTGAAGAGTCCGAGGTACATCAGCTCGGCGACGGTCAATTTCCGCAGGAGCCACCAGGTACCGCTCCACCCCTCCTCTACCACCTCGCGGAAGAACGACGCCTGCGCGTGGGGGACGTCATTGCCGTAGCGAAGCCAGAGGTAGTAGCCGCCGATCGCCAACAGCGGTAGGGCAATGAGCTGGACGAGCAGCACGAGACTGGCCCGATCGATGCGCAACCGCCGCGACAGCAGCAGATACGCGAACACCGCCGGGACGATCAACGCGCCCTGCTGTCGGGTGAGGAAGGCCAGGGCGGCCACCCCCGACCCAACGACGATCAGCCGGCCATCGATCCCCGCCGTCCATCCGGCGGTCGCGGTTCCGATCCGCGGTCGATCGGTGAAATGCCCGGATCGGTGGGGTGATGCCGGCTCGTGCGTCGTGCGTTGCAACACATCCTCGAGCCCCGACGAGGCGCCACCCAGCGCCTTTGCAAACAGCCAGGTCGCGATCACCAGCAGCGCCATGAAATGAGCGTCGGTCATAAAAGTGAAGGCAAGCACGAAGACGAGCGGGTTGAAGAGGAGGGTCGCCACGCCGAGTGCGCTGCGCGTCGGTACGACGCCGAGATCACGGCAGAGCCCATACAGGGCGAGACCTCCCAGCGCGGTTATCGTCACTGTGGAGACACGGAAGACGCCGAAGGTCGGCTCGAAGATGAACCCGAACAGCGCTCCCCAAACGATCTGGAACACCGCAGTGGCGGCGACGACGGGGAAGACCGTCGATAGTCCCTCGTCGAGCAGGATCTGCGCCGATCGCGCGTATGCCCGTCATCAGTCGTCGCCACCGGTGCCAGGGTGGGCACCACCATCGCCGCGAGGGCAAACGCGACGAAAACGACGAGGAGCGCCCAGTTGGTTCGCGCCGATGCGAGCATGCGGCTGGGGGTCACCACCCCACCCCAGATATTGTCCAGGGAAGGACGCGAGACGGACGGCGCGGATTCGCGCTCGGCAGTCATACGTCTGCCACACCACCTAGGTCATCCTGAGTACCGTGACACAGAAAGGGTGGTCATTGTGAGCACCCAGGCGAACGCGCAGGATTCGTTCCCCGAGAACGTACACAGACGGAACCGAATGTTTCCGCCTCACGTCTCTCAACACGGCACCTTGAGCGTGTCGGCCTGCCCCGAGAGATACCGAGTGATGAGTTGGCTGTTCACGCTGGGGTAGACCCAGGTCGC
>CAVVTE010000021.1:0-108156 GCA_963751075.1 uncultured Chloroflexia bacterium
ACGCCCTTCGGGGGTGTAAACCCCTTTTCTTCGGGAAGAAGTCTGACGGTACCGGAGGAAGAAGGACCGGCTAACTACGTGCCAGCAGCCGCGGTAATACGTAGGGTCCGAGCGTTGTCCGGAGTTACTGGGGTAAAGCGCGCGCAGGCGGCGGTGCTGGCCCGGCGTGAAAGCCCCCGGCTCAACCGGGGAGGGTCGTCGGGGACCGCACCGCTTGAGGGCGGTAGGGGCTGGTGGAATGCCTGGTGTAGTGGTGAAATGCGTAGAGATCAGGCGGAACACCCGTGGCGAAGGCGGCCAGCTGGGCCGTCCCTGACGCTGAGGCGCGAAGGCGTGGGGAGCGAACGGGATTAGATACCCCGGTAGTCCACGCAGTAAACGATGCAGACTAGGCGTGGGGGGAGTTGACCCCCTCCGTGCCGGAGCCAACGCGGGAAGTCTGCCGCCTGGGGAGTACGGCCGCAAGGCTAAAACTCAAAGGAATTGACGGGGGCCCGCACAAGCGGCGGAGCGTGCGGTTTAATTCGACGCGACGCGTAGAACCTTACCAAGGCTTGACATGCGCCTGCATCCTCCTGAAAGGGAGTGGCCTTCGAGGGTGGCGCACAGGTGCTGCATGGCTGTCGTCAGCTCGTGCCGTGAGGTGTTGGGTTAAGTCCCGCAACGAGCGCAACCCCTGTGGGTAGTTAACTGATCTACCCAGACTGCCGGTCGCAAACCGGAGGAAGGTGGGGATGACGTCAAGTCAGCATGGCCCTTACGTCTTGGGCGACACGCACGCTACAATGGCCGGGACAGCGGGTAGCCAAGCCGCGAGGCGGAGCGAATCCCCCAAACCCGGTCTCAGTTCGGATCGTGGGCTGCAACCCGCCCACGTGAAGCTGGAGTCGCTAGTAACCGCGGGTCAGCACTACCGCGGTGAATATGTTCCCGGGCCTTGTACACACCGCCCGTCACGTCACGAAAGCCGGCAACGCCTGAAGCCGGTGGGCCAACCCTTCGGGGAGGCAGCCGTCGAGGGCGGGGCTGGTGATTGGGACGAAGTCGTAACAAGGTAGCCGTAGCGGAAGCTGCGGCTGGATCACCTCCTTTCTAGGGAGTAGGGGCGTTTCGACGCCTCTGACCTTGTCAAGTTTCCGGGTGATGATCCGGCATCGGTGGGCACCGAGCCCCGAGGTCGTCCCGTCGCGAGACGGTTTGAGGACCTGGCAGGGGCGCCACGGATGGCGGGGAGGTCGGAGACGCCACGCGGGTGACTGGCGAAACGATGAGTGTGTTGATTCGAGCGGAGCCGCCTTGGTGTCGAGGGATCGATGCGAGGGAGGATCCGCGCGCTCCGTCTTGGGCATAGGGCGGGTGTCGACCCAGGGGAATCCTGGGGCGGACCGGCCGCTGTGGACGAATGGGAGACCGCTGCTCCTGCGGGCGCGTAGCTCAGGCGGTTAGAGCGCGGCCCTGATAAGGCCGAGGTCCCTGGTTCGAGTCCAGGCGCGCCCACCCGGGCCGGTATCGCGGTGTCGATGCGGGCCGGGGGAGCGGCGGGAGTTGGTACCGGGGGCCGTAGCTTAGCCGGGAGAGCGCCGCCCTTGCACGGCGGAGGTCCGGGGTTCGAATCCCCGCGGCTCCACCGCGGCGGCTGGGAGACCAGCGTCGCCGCGGATTCCCCTCCCATTCGTCACCACCAGCTGCGGTGGGATGACCGCACGCGGCGGGAAAGTTCTGCCGAGACCCTGGGACGTCAAGGTTCCGGGGGTTCGGCAGAGGTTTCACGACCTCGTTCGTGACGATCTTCGGGTCGTTGCCTGCACGTTGACAATGCGCCACGCGGAACCCGTGAGGTTCTGCGGCCGCGGGAACCGCCACCTCCTTCGGGGGGTGGGTGACCGAGCCTTGCTGTGGTCCCGGTAACGGGAGCGCCAGCGGGGTGCTCGTGTCTGGTCGCCCGCGCGCACTGCGAATCAATACATCAATGACTACTGCTGGTTCTGCCCTCTGCCTCCTGGCCGTCACCGCTGGTGGCGACGGGAGCGGCGGGGTGGGACTGGGTCCATCCGAGCGAGGCTCGGGCGGAGGCCGCGGGCAGGCGCGAGGCCGGGCGGGATACGTCCCGCTGGCGCGTGCCGGTCTGCTGCCGAGGCCACGACGGTTGCCGGATTGGGAACATGAGCGGAAGACTCCGCATGATGGGCGCATGGTGGATGCCTTGGCGTTGGCGGCCGAGGAAGGACGCGGCCACGCGGCGAAATGCCCCGGGGAGGCGCTGGCAGCCTGAGATCCGGGGGTGTCCGAATGGGGCAACCCGCCCGGCGCACGGCCGGGCACCTGAGGCAACTCAGGAGGGCACCGGGGGAACTGAAACATCTCAGTACCCCGAGGAAAAGAGAGGATTCCCCGAGTAGCGGCGAGCGAACGGGGAGGAGCCCAAACCCCGCGGGCGGCACAGCCTGCCGGCGATGCCTGTGGGGGGTTGGACGAGTGGGCTGGAGGGGGCGGCAGCCGCCTCGCGGCCGACGCAGCGTTGAGCCGAAGACCGCTGGAACGGGTCACCGCAGAGGGTGAGAGTCCTGTAGGCGACCGGCGATGCGCGGCCGTGGGCCCAGATCGTGAGTACCGCCGGACACGAGACATCCGGCGGGAAGCGGGGACGACCACGTCCCAAGGCTAAATACCGCCAACGACCGATAGTGCACCAGTACCGTGAGGGAACGGTGAAAAGCACCCCGGTGAGGGGAGTGAAACAGATCCTGAAACCATGCGCTTCCGGCCGGTCGGAGCAGGAGCAATCCTGTGACGGCGTGCCTTTTGTAGAATGAGCCGACGAGTGAGCCCGGGCGGCGAGGCTAAGCCAGGGACAGGCGGAGCCGGAGCGAACGCGAGTCCGAAAGGGCGATAAGTCGTCCGGGAACGACCCGAAACCGGGTGATCTACCCATGACCAGGCTGAAGCGGGCGGAACACGCCTGTGGAGGGCCGAACCGAGATCTGTTGCAAAAGGTCCGGATGAGTTGTGGGTAGCGGTGAAATGCCAAGCGAACCCGGAGATAGCTGGTTCTCCCCGAAATGCATTTAGGTGCAGCCCCGGCGTGGGGCGCCACGGAGGTATCGCGCTGGATCGGCGAGGGGGCTTCCCGCTTACCGACCCGAACCAAACGACGAATGCCGTGGCGCGGGCGCCGGGCGTGAGACAGCGGGTGCGAAGATTCGTTGTCGAGAGGGAAACAGCCCAGACCGCCGGCTAAGGTCCCTAACTACGGGCTAAGTGGGCAAGGTGGTCGCGGCGCGCAGACAACCAGGAGGTTGGCTTAGAAGCAGCCATCCTTGAAAGAGTGCGTAATAGCTCACTGGTCGACTGTGCCGCGGCGCCGACAATCCACCGGGGCTCAAGCCCGTGACCGAAGCCGCGGATATGAGACAAGCTGTCTGATATGGTAGGGGAGCGTCCCCGTCAGCGGAGAAGCCGAGGCGGGAGCCGAGGTGGAGCGGCGGGGAGTGCGAATGTCGGCATGAGTAGCGAGAGGGGGGTGCGAATCCCCCCCACCGAATGCCCGAGGGTTCCGCAGCCATGCTGATCAGCTGCGGGTGAGGCGGGCCTAAGCCGAGGGCGAGCGCCGTAGGCGATGGACAACGGGTCAAGATTCCCGTTCCGCGCGCGATCCGTTTCCGGAGCAATCCGGATGGAGCGATGGGGGGACGCGGGGGGCTAGGTCCTGGGGGCGCAAGCCCCTCCAACCCGGTAGGGAGTCGTGATAGGCAAATCCGTCACGGCGATGACCTGAGAGGGGAGTGTAAGGGGAGCCCGCAAGGGCGAACCGTAGGGATTGACGCCGGACCGCCAAGAAAAGCCTCTAGCCAGGGCGCGCGCGCCCGTACCGCAAACCGACACAGGTGGGCTGGTCGAGAAGACCTAGGTGGACGAGAGAACCTCTGTCAAGGAACTCGGCAAATTGGCCCCGTAACTTCGGGAGAAGGGGCGCCCCGGTAGCGTGAAGCCCGTTGCGGGTGGAGCGTGAGGGGGCCGCAGTGACCAGGCCCAGGCGTCTGTTTACCAAAAACACCGGTCCCTGCCAACGCGGAGAGCGTGGACGTATAGGGGCTGAGACCTGCCCAGTGCCGGAAGGTTAAGGGGAGCTGTTCACGCGGCGAACCGAAGCCCCGGTAAACGGCGGCCGTAACTATAACGGTCCTAAGGTAGCGAAATTCCTTGTCGGGTAAGTTCCGACCCGCACGAAAGGTAGAACGATCTGGGCGCTGTCTCGACAGGGGACTCGGCGAAATTGTAGTGACGGTGAAGATACCGTTGACCCGTGGCAGGACAAAAAGACCCCGTGGAGCTTTACTCCAACTTGTCGTTGGGCGAGGGCGCGGCTTGTGTAGGATAGGTGGGAGCCGGAGAACCCGGGGCGCCAGCCCTGGGGGAGGCGACGTTGAAATACCACCCTGGCGGCGCCGTCGTTCTCACTGCGAACGTGATCCGTTTGCAGGACCGCGGCTGGTGGGGAGTTTGACTGGGGCGGTCGCCTCCCAAAGCGTAACGGAGGCGCCCAATGGTTCCCTCAGGCCGGATGGCAATCGGCCGGAGCGCGCAAGGGCAGCAAGGGAGCTTGACTGCGAGGCGGACAGGCCGAGCAGGGACGAAAGTCGGGCCTAGTGATCCCACGGTGCCGAGTGGAAGGGCCGTGGCTTAACGGATAAAAGCTACCCCGGGGATAACAGGCTGATCCTGCCCAAGAGTCCACATCGACGGCAGGGTTTGGCACCTCGATGTCGGCTCGTCGCATCCTGGGGCCGGAGAAGGTCCCAAGGGTTGGGCTGTTCGCCCATGAAAGCGGTACGCGAGCTGGGTTCAGAACGTCGTGAGACAGTTCGGTCTCTATCCGCCACGGGCGTATGGGATGTTGCGGGGGGCTGCCCCTAGTACGAGAGGACCGGGGTGGACGAACCGCTGGTGTGCCAGTTGTCGCGAGAGCGGCATCGCTGGGTAGCCACGTTCGGACGGGCGAACCGCTGAAAGCATCTAAGCGGGAATCCCTCCCCAAGACCAGCATCCCCACTCGAGAGAGGTAAGACCCCCGGGAGATGACCGGGTTGATAGGCGGCAGGTGGACCGCGGGCAACCGACTGGAGCCGAGCCGTCCTAATGGTCGAGGGCGGACATCCTCCGCCGTTCCCATCCGGTGTCGTGGCGCGGCAGCGGGGCGGCCCGTGCCAGCGGGAGGTGAGACCACCTCTCCTGGCCAGGCGCCGAGACGCACGCGCCGGACCCAGGCAGGACAGCATTGATGTGTTGAGGCAGGGCGCGTGGGCGACCAGGCAGGAGTGCGGGTGGGGGCGAGTCCCCCTCCGTGGCGACTGGCGCCGAGGACGCATGGGGTTGCTCCCACTCCGCGGGGGGTGGGGGGCGCCCGTGGCCGAGAGCGTGCTGGCCCCACCCGGTCCCATCCCGAACCCGGTCGTGACCCAGCGCAGCGCCGGAGAGTACTGGGGGGGCGACCCCCTGGGAGGCGAGGCCGCCGCGGGCGCCCCCCACCCCCTGCTGGGGGCTCCTGTGCGTCCCAACCCGGCGCGGGGTGGAGCAGCGGCAGCTCGTTGGGCTCATAACCCAAAGGTCGGGGGTTCGAATCCCCCCCCCGCTACCAAGATAATGACCAACGCCGGCACCTAAAAAGGTGCCGGCGTTGGTCTATTCTCAACGATGCGCTACCGTTTACGCTGCGGGTTCCATGGTTCGGCAACCTTTCCCCCTGGAGGAATCATCAGAGAATCGCTCCGCGCCGCGAGAGAGTTCGCAATCGACCTCGTTTACCCGAAGCGCTGCTCTGGATGCGAGCGCCGCGGTTCGTGGGTATGCGATGTCTGCAGCGGCCAGCTCCATCAATTCGACCGACCCTGGTGTGCGCGTTGTGGTGTACCCGAACGTTACGGCCGGTGTGCTTGCGAATCGACTCCAGAAATTCTCGAACAAGTGCGGTCGGTCGGGCCGTTCGATGGCTGGATACGCGGAGCGGTGATCCAATTCAAGTATCATGGTGAGTGGGCAAGAACCGATCACCTCGCTGAACCGCTCGCCCGAATAATCGCCGACCTCCAACCATTTGATGTGCTGATCCCAGTCCCACTGCATCCTGCTCGGCTCAGACACCGTGGTTTTAATCAGTCTTTGCTCATTGCTGAAAGAGCCGCGGCCCATTTAGGGGTGGAGGTTCAGGACGGCCTAATACGTACTCGCCGGACCGATGCTCAAGTCACCCTTGGATCCGACCAACGGCTGGCCAATGTCTTCGGCGCTTTTGCTGTGCGAAGATCGACCGCGTTTCGTGGCCTCTCCGTCGTATTGATAGACGACGTAATCACAACAGGTTCTACGTTATCGGCATGTGCCGAAGCGCTCTCCATAGGCGGCGCGTCCGTAGTGAAGGCCGCGACCATCGCGCGCGAGATGTGAGTCCCGCCTACCGACGTAACCGCAAAGTCGCGATGGAGTTCTTTGCCATGTTGCGGGCCCAGAAATCGGCTTCCCGGATCGCCTCAAGTGATACTTCCATCGGCTCATGCAATTCGATGACCGATGCCACCACATTAGTGATGTCAGGCAGCCGCAGATCTCCAGCGAGGAAAGCCGTAACTGCCTCATCGTCAGCCGCGCTCAACACGGTCGGATACGTCTGCTTGGCGATCCCAGCTTGTCTCGCAAGCTCCAAAGCCGGAAACCGATCCTTGTCAGGAAACTCAAAGTGAAGCGTACCGATCTCGGCTAGGTCCAGTCGTCGGCCCGATTGGTGAACGCGCTCAGGGTATGTCAGCGCGTATTGAATCGGCAGTCGCATGTCAGGAAGACCGAGCTGCGCTATCTGGCCACCATCGACAAACTCGACAAGTGAATGGATGATGCTTTCGGGGTGAACGAGCACGTCGATTTGATCGTACGGAAGGGCAAAGAGCCAATGTGCTTCGATGAGCTCCAGACCCTTGTTCATCAACGTTGCTGAATCGATGGTTATCTTGTCGCCCATCGACCATGTGGGGTGCACGAGTGCATCGGCAGCAGCCACTTTCGATAGGACGTCCCGCGGGGTGGTCCGGAATGGACCGCCAGACGCCGTAAGAATGATTCGACGCACTTGATTAATGGGCACGTTATCCAGTGCTTGCCAAATTGCGCTGTGTTCACTGTCGACGGGACGGATAGCAGCGCCATGCGCTGCGGCGAGAGGGATAATAATTTCTCCGGCACAAATGAGCGTTTCCTTGTTCGCCAGCGCAATAGTCTTCCCAAGCTCCAGGGCCCGGATTGTCGGGACAATCCCCGCGTGGCCGGAGCTGGCGACAACGACGATATCTGCAAGAGGGTGGGTCGACGCCGTGACGAGCCCGGTCATGCCGGTTGCGATCGATAGCCCAGCGGGTACTTCGACTGCGGCGCACTCGGATGTGGGCCACTCGGAAACTGCCGCGACTTCTGGCGTAAAACGCGCAACTTGCGCGAGAAAGCGCTCCGACACTGTACGCGCCGCGAGTGCAACTACTCGAAACCGACCGGAAAGTGACTCAATGACTTCCAGCGTTTGCCGGCCGACCGAGCCGGTTGATCCGAGAATGGCGATGCCAATTCGTTCGTCGTCCATTTGCGGCGCGATTACGATGCTATCCGTTCGAAACCTGAGGCAATAACGAAGCCGGCAGGGAACGTAAATAGCAACGCATCTATTCGATCCAGGATGCCTCCGTGCCCGGGGAGCAGGGTACCGCTATCTTTAACTCCGGCTTGCCGTTTCAGGAAGGACTCAGCGAGGTCACCGACCTGCCCTGCTAGACCAAGAACGCCACCGAAGATCGAACCAAGCCACCACGTGCCCAAACCGGAGATCTGGAACGTGAGTGCACAGACGCAAATTGAAACTATGAGGCCCCCGGCAGCACCTTCGACCGTCTTGTTCGGGCTGATCTTCGGAGCAAACTTTCGCTTGCCCCACGTGCCGCCGATCAAGTACGCCGCAGTGTCGCTGATCCAGGTAGCGAGGATCACCAACAGGGCCCAGGCCAAACCCCGCGGCGAGGACTCCCACCCAATGGAGACGATGGCCGACAGATCCGTCAACCAATCCGCGTCAGTCGGACCCGGGATTGACCGAACCGCGACCGCGGCAAAAACCGGAAGCCCGAGATAAAGCGATCCGGCGCTCACGAGAGCCCAAGCGGAGAACGCTCCTTCAGGCGTGGGATGAAAGAGTAGTAGTGTCAACGGCACCGCGACCGTGAGCGCGGACACCGCGAAGAGCGATTCGGTCGTCGCGTCTATAAGCGCAACCAGCCCTAGTGCCACGATCGACCCGAATCCAACGAGGGCACACGATCTCCTGAAATTTGAATTGATCCGAGCCACGAGCCCCAAATACTCGCCATAGCCAGCCGCGCCTACCCATATGAAAAGGAGCGCGAAGACCGGTCCGCCAATGATAACGGCCGTCAATCCAAGTATGACAACGAGGACGGAGCTAGTTGCTCGTGATCGCACGTGCCTCAGCGATTCACAAGAGGGGCCGCGGATTCTTCACCGGGAACAGCGCCAAATCGCCGCTCGCGCCGGCCGTACTCCCGAACCGCTTCGCAAAGGTCATCCGCACCGAAGTCCGGCCACAATGTTGGCGTAAAGAAGAACTCCGAGTACGCCGATTGCCAAAGAAGAAAATTGCTCAAGCGATGCTCGCCGGATGTCCGGATGATCAGATCGGGATCAGGCAGATCTCGAGTAAACAAGTGTGACTGCAGCGTCTCTTCATCCACCGCCGCCGCGGACACACCACTCGATACGAGGCTCTTTATCGCGGCGAGGAGCTCCTGGCGACCACTATAGTTGAACGCAAGTGTGAGAATGAGCCGGCTGTTATTTCGTGTTCGTTCGATGGCGTTGAGCACTGCTGTCTGCAGCTCAGGGTCAAGTCCTTCCAGGCTCCCAATGTGCCGCAATTGCGCTCCTTGCCGGTTCAGCTCATCAGTTTCGCGCTCAATGACTCCGGCGAGGATCCGGAGAATTCCGTCGATTTCGTCCGCCGGGCGCCGCCAATTGTCCGTTGAGAATGCCCATAGAGTGAGATATTCCACACCGATTTCAGCTGCCGCTGTCGTGATGCGACGAATGTTGTCCGTCCCATGCTGATGACCCGACAACCGCGGCAAGCCTCGCTGAGCGGCCCACCGCCCGTTTCCATCCATAATGATGGCAACATGGCGCGGAATATCGGACGTGTACACCGGCGCGCGGGGTGCTGAAACCGTGGAGGGCGTTTGCCCGGCCTTGCTCACCGGTGACCATGTCCGGGATACCATCTCCCCGGACCTGTCCGCTGCCGAAACGAAAGAAATTGGACTGTAGTCCTCAAAACGCCAACACCTCCTGCTCCTTGGATTTGCCAACTTGATCAGCCTCGTTCACGAAGCGCTTGGTCAGCTCGTCGACCTGTTGCTCCGCCCGGCGCTCGTCGTCCTCGCCGATCATTTTTTCGTTCATGAGCTCTTTGACATGCGCCATGGCGTCGCGACGAATGTTTCGCAATGCCACTTTGCCTTCCTCAACGTGACCATGAACGAGTTTGACAAGCTGTTTGCGCCGTTCCTCAGTGAGTGGAGGGATCGTGATACGCACGACCTGCCCGTCGTTGGTTGGATTCAGCCCGAGCTCGGATTTCATGATTGCTTTTTCGATCGCGGCCATGGAGCCGCGATCCCAAGGCTGGATGACAAGCAATCGGGGTTCTGGCACGGAAATGCCGGCAAGTTGGTTGAGGGGAGTGGAACTGCCGTAGTAGTCAACAGTTAACCGATCGACAAGAGACGGCGAGGCGCGACCGGTGCGGATAGTTCCCAAGTCGCGACGTAGAGCGTCGATCGCTTTTCCCATCCGGACCTCGGCGTCATCCATGACGTCCTTGATCATTTTGCGATCTCCCTGACTGCGGTCACTGAACCTGAAAACGACGCCCAATCGACAACACCACGCTGGAAAAGCATCCGCTGATTGTACGCTGTGTATCGGGATCGCCACCGGCAACAGCGCAAAGTTGACTCAATCAAAAAAACTCAGACGAACCCGGTGTGATGAGCGTTCCAACCGGTGCACCCAATGCTGCTTCTTCGATTGCCGATTGGTGGCTTATGTCGAAGACAACGATGGGCAGTCCATTATCCCGAAGTAGCGCTAGCGCCGACATATCCATGACCTTGAGGTCCCGCTCGACGGCCTCCTGGTGGCTGATGCGCCTGTATCGACGGGCCGATGGATCCGCATTGGGATCCGATGAGTACACACCGTCCACCCGATTTTTTGCCATCAGGAGGACATCGGCGTCCAGTTCGAGAGAGCGCAGGGCCGCAGCGGTGTCAGTAGTGAAGTAAGGATTCCCCGTACCCGCGGCAAGAATGACAACCCGCCCCTTTTCCATATGCCGGATGGCGCGACGGCGGATGTATGGTTCCGCGACCTCGTGCATTTCGATCGCGGTCATAACCCGCGTCTGGACATCTTGCTTTTCGAGAGCGTCCTGAAGCGCAAGCCCGTTGAGTACAGTTGCCACCATCCCCATGTAATCCGCGGTCGCGCGATCCATGCCCTGACTACTCGCCGATAGACCGCGCCATATGTTGCCGCCTCCAATGACGATGGCCATTTCTATTCGCTGGTCGGCAACGCGTTTGATCTGAAGTGCTAGGCGGTCGACGACGGAGGGATCGATACCGTATGCCGATTCGCCAACCATTGCCTCGCCGCTAAGTTTCAGGAGGACTCGTTGGAACTGCTGGTTCGCCACCACCACTCCTCTAGTCCGCCCCGAGGCACCTGTTCTCGCATCGGTCGCTGCCGACGGGAACGAGCTAATCCGTGGTTGCGCTGCTGTCTCCAGCACTTGCTTCGGCAGCCCCAACTTCGAACCGAGCGAACCGTCTCACGACGATGTTTTCGCCCAGCTTGCCAATCCGCTCCCGCACGAGATCACGGACGGACAGCTTCGGATCTTTGATGAACGGCTGCTCGAGGAGCACGACTGCTGCCGCAGCCTTGTCACGCCCGCCATGTTCCTGTTCCAGGTCAGTCCATGCATTTGCCGGGACCTCGTCCAGTGAGACATACGTCGGTGACGTTGCGGCTACTTGCATCGCAAGATCGTGAGCAAGCTCTCGGAACTCAGGCGTCCGCGCGACGAAATCGGTCTCACAATTGACCTCGACGATCGAACCAATGCGACCGACTCCATGGATGTATGGTTCGATTACACCCTGTGACGCCGCCCGTCCCGTCTTCTTGTCAGCTTTCGCGAGTCCCTGCTGCTTGAGTAGTTCAATGGCCCTCGAGACATCCCCGTCGACCTGCTCGAGAGCGCGCTTGCACTCCATGATTCCTGCCCCGCTTTTCTCGCGAAGCTCTTTTACCTGATTTGCTGTAACAACCACCCTGTGCATCTCCAATGCGCCACGAGTCCGCCAAGCGATCATTCATCGTCTGGCGGCACTCCAGACCGATGATTCAGTTCGAGAGTCGCGGCGGGACGCGAATAGCTGCTCTTCGTCGGTCCTACGCGTGATCCGCATCTTCGACCGCTGACGCGGCCACAACTGCGACTTCGCTGTCGACGTCAAACAAATCAGCCATGTCGGACCGGGAACGATCGATCGGCATCTCGCGGTCGGCCTGCGCAATTTCGAATCGCGTCTGACCCTCGATGGCCGCATCCGCGATCCCCGCGGTCAGCAGTCGTACCGCGCGGATGGCATCATCGTTGGCCGGAATAAGGAAGTCGGCGTCGTCTGGGTCGCAGTTGGTGTCCGTTACCGCAATCACTGGGATACCAAGTCGTCGCGCCTCGTGGACCGCGAGCTGCTCTCGCTTCGGATCTATGATAAAGACCGCGGACGGCAGTTGCGTCATGTCCCGCATTCCGCCGAGCGTGCGCTCTAGTCGCTCGAGTTCCGCCAACTTGCCGGCTGCTTCTTGCTTAGGCAGAAGGTCGAACGCACCCCGCGCCAGTTCCGCCTGAAGCTGCTTCATATAGCGAAGCCGGTTGCGAATCGTTACGAAATTCGTCAGGGTCCCGCCCAGCCAGCGTCGATTTACGAAGTACTGACCGGAACGCCGTGCCTCGCGATCAACAACGTCCTGCGCCTGCTTCTTCGTTCCGACGAAAAGAACCTTTCCACCTCGCGAAGTCGCGTCGGCGACAAAATCATGAGCCGCGGCGAGCAGGGGAACGGTCTGCTGGAGATCGATGATATGAATGCCGTTACGCTCGGCGAAGATGTACGGCTTCATCTTCGGGTTCCATCGTTTCGCTTGATGCCCGAAATGGACACCCGCCTCGAGCAACGCTTTAAGCGTTACCCGAGGCGGCTGCCCGTGGACGCTTGTCATAGCCGATTCCACGGATCCTCCTCAAATGTGTTGAACTTCCGCGTCGTTCACCCCAGTTCGGAACCGACCAAAGGCCAGCACACCCGCTCCAGTCCAGACGCGTGACACGTTGTGGCGCGGCCGCCCGGCCGCGCCACCTCATAGTATACCAGCCAGGTGCATGCTCAAAGAGTCGGGCTGCCTTGGAACCTACTCTGAAACTGGTTGCAGATATTGCTCGATAACGAACCCGGCCTGGCCTGTGTCGGTCACCGTGACCGGCCACCAATCGCATTGCCCCGCTTCCTGGAAATCACCGGTGACCTGCAATCGCGTTCCTGCGGGCAAGACAACGACTGCCGCGCTTTCCGTCGTTGGGCCATCGCGCAAATTGACTTCATCTGTCGTTGTCACCACCGATCCGACTTCATAGACGGGCATACTCGCGCAAGGATTCTGGGGATCACTTGCGGCGGCCGGTGGTGTCACCGCGGCGGCCTGGGTGGGCGCAGCAGCTGGCGGCGGAGTTGCTGTCGGCAACGGAGGCGGGCCCGGCGTCGGAGCAATAACCACTGCGGTTGCAGTGGGCGGCGCCGGTGTTGCCGCGTTGATCGGAGTGATAACGGCTGCCATCTCCGGTGTTGGAGGGGGCTGCGTGCTCCCATCTCCGATCAGGGCGGATGCCCAGTACCAGAGCAAACCGATGAGCAAGAGAAGCCCGATCACGGGTAGCGCGATCCGGAGGTAGTCGGTCCAGTAGCGCTCTTCCGGTTGGTAGCTCACCGTGCGCTCCTCACTCGATCCAGTCCGGCCGTGCCCTTCGGACATCAGCTCACCTCCAGCGCATCCCAATCCCTTGTTCCAACCTGATGCCACAGCGCCTGGGTGAGCGTCCTGTGCGGAAGTGGGAACGGACGGGATCGCCTCTTGTGCGATCGACGGCTCCCAGAGGCTCTTCGCTAGGGCGTTTTCGCAATCCAGCGCCCCGGCATCGACCGGGTGGCTCTCTTGAGGCCCATACAACCGTGGGTGCCGGCACCATCCCTGGCGCCAAACCCCGGAAGGTTCAAAGAACCGGCAGTTGCCGCAAGCTTGAAGCGCTTCCGGGCGTCTCCCGGTTGAAGCGTGACTCGCCCGCGGGTCCGCTACGGTTCCGGAGCGACCAAGCTCGGAGAGGATTGTACACCTCGCAACTCTGCACCAGACGACTTGAGTTAGTCGACAGGGTCCTTATCGATGTTGTCATCGGCGACATGGTTTCCGCTGGATTCCCCCCTGGGCGACTCCCACGGCGCTTCTGGACTTCCAAGGCGCCGGATAAAGGTTGTCCCATTCCCCGCTGGTCGATCCCCTGACCCAGGTTCAATATTCACCGGACTCATCGGCGGACTCGCACGCAGGGCCCGCGGCGCGACCAGCTCGATACCCGCCATTTCAAGTTGTCCTTCGTAAATCGCTCCCTCTTGGATAACGAGAGACCCTGTAGTGACGTCGGCGCGTACCCGTCCGCTCGGCAGGATTTGAAGCCGCCCCCGGCAACGTATCTCTCCATTAAGGTCTCCTGCAACCGTGATGTGCTCGGCGTCCACGGCGGCCGCGACCCTAGCGCCTTCGGCGATGAACAGTGTGCCGTCGCAGGTCACGGTCCCTTTGACCTCACCTTCGACCTTCAGGTCTCGCTGCGCTTGAAAAACACCGTCAAACGCCGAATGGCGATCAATCAGGCTTACGGCTTCGAACGAGGTGACCGGGTCGTTGCTCCATTCAAGGTCAGCCGTGGAGAGGTCCCGCATGTTGTGCCCCCGTGCGTGCTTGGCTCCGAATTTGCCCACTGCCGCATTGCGACAATTGCTGGGCCGGTACTCAATTGATTCGGCCTCAGTCTCCACCACGCGCCACACGTGGCGGTACTGTGGACGCTCTGGAATCGGCCGTCGCCATCGAGATTTCTCCAACAAGGAGCGCGCCTTCGTGAATCACGATCACTGGCGCACGGATATCGGCAGCCACCCGGCCACGCGGGAGAACTTCAAACCGCTCATGGCAATGGATCTTGCCGCGAACGTTCCCCGCGATCGTGACGTTTGCGGCAGTGATCGTGGCGTCAACCTCCGCCTCCTCCGCAACATAAACATCGTCCTGTGCGGTTAGAGAGCCCTCGACCCGCCCATGGACATGGAGAGAGCCGCTCGACTCGAGCTCCCCGTTCCAAGTCGTTGTATGCGCGATGACGCTTGTCAGTGAATCGGCGGCCGGGATTGCGGCAAGGGCGGTTGCAAGCTTGGGACCTGGTTCTGGATCAGGGACCTGCTGGATTGATCTTGTCGACACCGGCTCCGGGTCGGCAAGTACGGCAAACTCGGTGCGGTAGGGAGCCTCGGTTCCCGCAGCGTGCCGCCGCTCGAGCGCTGGAAGCGCCAGATCAGGGTCATCACCACCGAGTTGGTGCCGTAGTGCGCTGATTTGCCGGTGAAATGCGTCCACCCTGCTGTCTTTGCGAACAACCACGCTAACCCTCCAGGACGCCCGTTTTCGTGAAAGGCGAAAACGCCGGTTCGGAAAGTGCCGGACAGCGGGGGTACCTGGCAGCCCTTTGCTGATGCGGAGCATGAAAATGAGAATCGCGGGGCTCCAGAGGCGAGTCACGGTGCATGGCGTCAAGTCACGCCGTCACCCGCTCTAGAGGTGTACGTACATCATAGCATGCGGGTACCGGAACCCTTCGCTTTCGATGGGTTCGCGCGGCCCACTACAGAAGACTTTAGAGTACTGAACATTAACGAGGGTACGCCCGAGAGGACTCGAACCTCTGGCCTCTTGCTCCGGAGGCAAGCGCTCTATCCGCTGAGCTACGGGCGCATATTACCTAGAGGGAGATTGTACCCGAAATCGAGAAGTACGATGCTGTAGTCGAGCCAGGAGCCCACCAATAGGACCTGAGAGTGGCAACATGCATAGCCCACCGGCTACCATTCGCAGGTTAACTTGGCATCGCACAGCATCGCCATTTTCTGCCCATCGGAGGAACGATGACATCTCGCGACGGCATTTCTGGGGCGGCTGCGGTTCGTCTCAACGAGGACGACCTGACCTACCTGATGAACGTACTGCGCAACGCGACCCAACCAGTCACAACGCAGCAGCTCATTGACGTGCTGAGGAGGCAACCGGGGCAGTTTCATATTGATTCGGAGGACGCCCCAAGTTCTCTGGATCAAGATTCCCAGATCTCGGGCTAGGCGCCGATCGTTTTTCAACGGCATTCGCGACAGTCTCGCGCGGCCGACAAGCAGTCCGTCGAGATGAAGGCGGCATGATTTCAGAGAGAAGGGCAAGTGGTGGTCGAGCAACGGGTTAAGCCAGAGGTGCAATTCGGCGGGAGCAAGCGCCAGCAGGAAGTTGCTGAAAAGGTTCTGGGCCTCATGTTGGCGCGAGGTATGTTCATGTCGTCCAACGCGCCTATCAAGATCCCGATCGCAGTTCTTGCCGAACATCTCGGTAGCCAGGGAGAGCAAGAGGCGGGGACGCTTCTTGACGCGGTGGTCGCGGCAAACCCGAACATCTTTGTCGTCGAGGACATTGAGGGTGAAGCGTTTCTGGTGACTACTCGGGATGGACGTGCGCCGACGACGGTACCGCCTCTGGCACGGCATACATTCGCTTCTAGATTTCATACCCCACTTCCAACACCCGAGCGAACTTCTGTGCCACGGCCGAGGCCGCGACCGGAAGCCGCGGTTGTTGACGTACTTGCCGGGATGGAGACCCCTGAGGTTGTGGTACCGGCTTCGACGCCGGACGAAGACTTGCCGATCGAAGAAGACGTGATCGTCGAGGCCCCGGCGGCAGTCGCACGGACAATCACCACCCAGGTCGTTAAGCCAGTGGGCGCTACTGACGTAGACGACGTCAATCTCGCCGTTGTGCTCCGGGAGCGTCTCGGTTCCGATCCCAGGGTTGCCAATTTCGGTGAGCAGTGGCTGATGGAGGACCGGGTTCCTCGGTTCAGCCGGGGGGACCTGCGTCGGTTACGGGACTATATGCAAGAGAAGGAGCAGCCGATCACCGACGGCGACCTTGCTCAAGACGTCCTCGGTGTCCGTCCAGGGACGCCAGATTTCGAGTTGGTTCGATTTGCCCTCAACTACCGACTATCGAATGAGCACCGCGAATTCGAATTCGTCGGCACTGGCAACCAACGGTTCTGGAGCACGAGCGGACTTCCTCAAATCGGAACGACCCGCCGCAAACTGACGGAGATCGGCTCGGATTATCGCTTTCTGCTCGATGAGGTTCCCACCCCCCCGGCACATCGATCACGAGAGTCGATCGATCACACCTTGACGTTCTACGAGTACATCCATGGATTGCTTCCCTACGACGCGGAAATGCAAGCGTTGCTGCCGGCACCGGTGACATCCAATCAGAAGTCCGCGGTATTGACATTCGAAACGCCGCAGTCATTCACGACGTACCTGGTCGAGCTGCGCTATCCGACCCCGAACCGAGGGGGATTCATTCTGGGTCTGGACGATTTCTACACCGAGAACCTGGTGCCTGGAGCAATTATTTCGATCCAGCGTACCGAGAACGACGGGCATTACCAGGTCGAGTATTTGGCTGAGAGCCCTCGCGCCGATCAACTCCTCGAGTTGGACGAGCGGCGCGCTCTACGGTACGTGTTCCGGCCTACGAGCTTCGCATGCGGGGTTGAAGAAGCCCAACTTCTGACCGAGTCGAAATTCAGCGGGATGGTCGGTGAGAAGCCACTCGACGAAAAGGTGCGCCGGCGTCCCGAAGCGGTAGTCGCGGCCACGTTCGAACGGGTTGGCCAAGAGCGTGACGGGAACTATTCCGCTGCATTTGAAACACTTCATGCGGGTGTGAATATCGAGCGTCCGATGTCGGCAACTCTGCTTCGTTCCATTCTGGAGCACGACGACACTGGGGCATTCTCACGGGATCCCGAGGCTCCGAACACATACACCTACGTTCCGGGAACGACCCCGTAAGGAGCGTATCCGTTGGGCGAGGAGGTGCCTGGAGAACAGCCGGGATCGGCTCTGGCGCGGGCAATCTCGGCGCTCCGAGAAGGTGACCTGTCCCAGACGCAGGTTGCTCGACTCTCAGATCTGAGTCGGGAGAATGCGCGTACGCTGAGGAGCGGATGGGAATCCATTCCGGAAGCAACTCGCATCGATCTCGTTCGCCGATTCGATGAGCTCTCCGAGGAGCGCGTAGAGCTCAACTTCAGTCGTGCGCTGCGCGTCGCGCTCGACGACTCGTCAGCCGTGGTCCGACAGTTGGCCGTTGCCGGGCTCTGGGAAGACGAATCACGCGATGTGCTGGACCTGTTACGCCACGTGCTGGAGACCGACGCATCTCCAGATGTTCGCGCCCAAGCCGCGGCCGGTTTGGAACGATTCACGGGCAGAGCCGCGGAGGGATCGCTCGACGATAGTGCTGCGACAGACCTGCGTGATGACCTTCGCCGCGCGGCGAGTGACCCGGAATCGCCGTACTCGGTTCAACGCCGGGCCCTGGAGTCGCTCGGTCCCTACGCAATCGATCCCGAGATCGAATCGCTCCTACAGGAAGCATACGATTCCGGCGATCACGGGCTGCAGTGCAGCGCGCTTTATGCCATGGGACGCAGTCTAAATACGCGCTGGTTGCCAACCATCCTGATGGAACTCGAAAGCGAAGAACCGGAGATTCGGTTCGAAGCGGCTCGCGCGGCGGGGCTCATGGGTGCTGCTGACGCCCTTCCGGTTCTTCTGGAAGCCGCCCGTGACGATGACGCCGAAGTGCGTCACGCGGCGATCTCCGCGATCGCTCAAATAGGGGGGCGAGGGGCCGTGCGAGCCCTCGAGCGATTGGTCGAAGACGCGGGTGAGGCGGACATCGAGCTCATAGAGTCCGCTATTGAAGAAGCGAACATCCTCCTCGACCCAATTCCACATTCCTCGTGACCGGCGTCGCCGGCCGTGAACAGAGGCTCGATCACCTGACCGGGGACGCGAAGGGGTGGGACTTTGCTGCTCTTTCCCAAGGTGGCCATCTCCTACAGTCCTGGCGCTGGGGCGCGTTCAAGGAGCGGTTTGGCTGGGAGGTAGAGAGGATTGCAGTGCCCCGCCTTGAGGGGACGGCCCTCGCCCAAGTGCTTTTTCGCCGCAAAGCCGGTGTCAGCATTGGCTACATACCCCGAGGTCCGGTTCTTCCACGGGGAGATACCGGCGCAAGTGCCGAGTTATGGGTCCAAATTGATGAAGTGGCGCGCCGCCGCCGAACGCTGACACTGGTCGTTGAACCAGATGCTGACCTTCCAGAAGGACCGACACAGCACCTGCTAGCGGCATCGACTATGCCCCCAATTCAGCCCTCACGATCGGTGAAGGTCGAGCTTTTGGACGACGAGGCGCTCATAGGACTGATGCACCCCAAAACGCGCTACAACGTTCGCCTGGCTCGTCGACGCGGGGTCACCGTCAGCCCGGCTGAGGATCTCGACTCGTCGATTGATGAGTTCTATGCGCTGTTGCGTGATACCGCGTCACGAAACGCGTTTGTCGTCCACGCCGCTGACTACTATCGGGAATTTCTCAACATGTTTGGCGAAGATGCCTGTCTGATGTTCGCCGAGTCGGATGGAAAGCGTGTCGCGGGCGCGATCGCCGTAGTATTTGGTGACGAAGGCATCTACATGTACGGCGCTTCGTCGACGAGGGATCGTGCCCACGGCGCCGCCTTTCTTCTACAACACGAGATCATGCGCTGGGCTCGCGGGAAGGGAGCGCGCCGCTACGACCTCTGGGGCATCCCCGACTATGATCCAGAATCATCTGTGAATGAGAGCGGAGATCGATTGGCTTCTTCGAAGGGCGACGATCGACGTGGGCTATACGAGTTCAAGACGCGTTTTGGCGGAGAGATTGTCCGCTACCCCGATCCGCTCGAACGTGCGTACCACCCGTTACTCGCCTCGCTGGCGCGACGGTTCTACAGACCTGGTGGATCGGGGTGAAGGTAACTAGGGACTTGGTCGATGCGCTGGCGCATGCGGTGCCCGGCGCCCAATTGTCGGGTTCCGACGCCCAAGTGGTTACCGGACTGACATACGATTCGCGGCTCGTGCAGCCGGGTGACCTATTCGCTGCGTTGCGGGGTGCGGACTTCGATGGGCACATGTACGTCGCGGAGGCCGAAAGTCGCGGCGCTGCGGCCCTCCTTGTCGAAGCGCTCGCATCGACGGCGCTACCACAGATTCAAGTGAGCAACAGCCGCGCGGCATTGGCGGTGGTTGCTGCGGAGTTCTTTGGGCATCCATCGCGAGATCTAGGCGTTATCGGCGTAACAGGGACTGATGGAAAGTCGACGACCTCGCACCTCGTTGACCACATCCTGCGCTCATCTGGCCGAAGAACCGGCATGGTGGGGACGATCGCCATCCGCATCGGAGATCGTGAGGATTTGCACCCTTCACGCCAGACGACTCCTGAATCAAGCGAAATCCAGCGGTACTTACGACAGATGGTGGATGACGGGGTTGAGTGGGCAATCCTGGAAGCCACATCGCACGGGTTAGCAATGCACCGACTTGACTCGGTGCGGTTCACGATCGGGGCGGTGACCAACATCACCCACGAGCACCTCGATTACCACGGGAGCATCGAGAACTACCGCCGCGCCAAAGCGACGCTGCTCGAGCGCGTTGCCGCCGAATCGGGAGTCGTGGTTGTGAATGCAGATGATCCTGGATCGCGCGCAATCAAACATTTCGCCGAAGGCGCGTCCATCATTCGGTATAGCACCACCGGGGCGGATAGCGAGTTGCGGGCACACACATGTTCAATCGGATGCGATGGGCAGTCGATTTGCACTCGACGCCGGATCCTGGGGAAGAGCCGAGATCGCGCTTCCACTCATTGGAGAATTCAATATCGCGAACGCGGTTTGCGCTGCCGGGATCGCCATCGCCGCGAACGTATCGCTTCCTCAAGTCGCTGAAGCACTCGCAACTGCTCCTCCGGTTCCGGGCAGAATGGCCCGGGTCGAGGCCGGTCAACCGTTTACGGTCGTGGTCGACTACGCCCACACGCCCGACGCAATGGAGAAGGTCTTACTGCTCTTGCGCAGACTACATCCAGGGGGTCGGTTGATCGTTGTGTTTGGAAGCGCCGGTGAACGCGACGTCGACAAGCGGCCGCTCCAGGGCTCAGTCGCAGCCAGGCTCGCTGACGTTGCCGTCGTGACCAGTGAGGACCCGCGGTTCGAGGATCCGGAAGCCATTATCTCGCAGATCGCCGCGGGAGCCGAAGCGGCAGGTGCCCAGGAAGGAGTCAACCTGTTTCGCCGCACTGATCGGAAAGATGCCATCCAACTCGCGTTCGATCACGCCGGGCCCGGAGACTGCGTTCTGCTCGCCGGCAAAGGGTCATGAGGGAAGCATCATCTGGGGGCGGGAAAGGCTGCCATGGGACGAAGCGGCAGTGGCGCGTCGTCTCCTCTTGGAGTCCCACGTACTGCGCATGAAATCGATGCCGACCTCTGACTAGCTCCCGTTTTCGTTTCCCTCGACACCATCCCATAAACGAATGCGTTGTTCTGTGTCGACTGACAGGCCCAGGTCGGCAATTTGATCCAACCCGACGGAGTCCGGCGCCTGGAACATGAGATCGAGACCGCGCTGGTTCTTCGGGAAGGCAATGACTTCCCGGATGTTCAACTCGTCCGCGAGTAGCATGACGAAGCGATCGACGCCCATAGCGATCCCGCCGTGAGGAGGCGCTCCGTAGTCGAGTGCTTCGAGCAACGCTCCAAATCTGCTAGCAGTGTCCTCAGGGGAGTACCCCATGAGCTCAAATAGGCGCTCCTGGTCGCCCCGGCGGTGATTGCGGACGCTGCCCCCGCCTAGCTCATTCCCATTCCCGACAAGATCATATTGCTTGGCCCGCACCTGCCCCGGATCGGTCTCCAGCAAGCCTGCGTCGTCCGCAAGAAATCCTGAGAAAGGGTTATGCGTCGCCTCCCAGCGATCCTCTTCGTCGTTCCATTCCAGTAGGGGGAACTGGTAAACCCAACAGAACGCAAGGATATCCGGGTCCGCGAGACCGAGCTGCCGCCCTAGTTCATCACGCACCGCCGAGAGGGCTTTAGCGACAATCAACGGGG
Organism: uncultured Chloroflexia bacterium; assembly: GCA_963751075.1. Classification (GTDB taxonomy): domain Bacteria; phylum Chloroflexota; class Chloroflexia; order Thermomicrobiales; family UBA6265; genus JACCXM01. Next base: position 21,547 of record CAVVTE010000021.1, read on the forward strand.
TGTCGGCAACCGCAACTACAAGGTCTCCGGGATGTGCGCCAATCCCGGAGGTCATCGCGATTATTTCTGCCTCGGTCAAAAATTTTGTGACCGGGGAGCGAACGTCGTTTGGTTCGATCGCGAATGTAGCTAGCCCCTTCGCCCCAGCCCGGATTGCGACGTCGGTAAGTTCATCGATCTGCCGACGGGTGTAATCGGAGCAATTGGGAATGACAATGGCCTTGACTTGCCCTCCGGCCGCGAGTACCTGGGCAAATGCGCGAAACTCCGTCTCCCTCAACGACTCGGACACGTCTTGCAGCTCGAGTCCGAAGCGAAGATCCGGTCGATCGTTACCAAACCGGTCCATTGACTCCCTGTAGGTCAGACGAGGGAACGGTCGTTTCAGAATTCGCTTGTCGGAATAGCGCTGAGTCAGTTCCACATAGAGTTCTTCGATCAGCTCCATGAGGTCAGATTCTTCGACAAACGTCATTTCGATATCGAGCTGAGTGAACTCAGGTTGACGGTCTGCCCGCTGAGCCTCATCTCGGAAGCATCGGGCGATCTGAAAGTAGCGATCTAAACCGGCCACCATCAGCAACTGCTTCAACTGCTGTGGCGACTGCGGGAGCGCGTAAAAATTGCCCGGGAAATTGCTGCTTGGCACAAGAAAATCCCGAGCTCCTTCGGGCGTGCTCTTGATTAGCGTTGGTGTCTCGACTTCAATGAATCCGCGCCGGGAGAGGTACTCGCGCATCGCCCGGACAACGGCATGCCGCAGCACGACGTTCGCTTGCATCCGTGCTCGCCGAAGGTCGAGAAATCGATAGCGCAGTCGCACAGATTCGTCGATTTCGGCGGCCTGAGTGATCTCGAACGGCGGCGTTTTCGCCTCGTTGAGGACGTCAAGCTTGATTGCCTCGATCTCGATTTCACCGGTAGGCAGCTTCGGGTTGAGCGTGCCCTCGGGCCGCTCGCGCACAACGCCCCGCACTTCGAGGACGTATTCGTTGCGGACCCCGCTTGCCGCCTCATGGGCCACGGCTGCGACCTCGGGATTGAAGACGACCTGCGTGAGCCCGTAGCGGTCTCTTAGATCAATGAAGATAAGTCCGCCGAGATCGCGACGCCTGTTGACCCAACCCCGAAGCGTCACTTCTTCGCCGATATTGTCTCGACGAAGCGATCCGCAAGTCAGTCGGCCGGTCGCTGACGGATCAACGTCATGCGGAATGGTCACGCCCGTTCACTCCCCTGCTGAGTTCCCGTTCCCGCTGTTGCGAGAGCGCCGTTGTCGTCATCTGACCGGACCACGAGATTCCGTAGCGCTGATTCGAGGGCCCGCTCGGGATCGAGACCGCGATCGACCAACGATTTGATTGCCGCCAAGATTTGATCGCCGGCGTTTAAGTCGTCCGGAGCTTCAAGTGTTGCGCGGGGCGCGAGTATCTCGACGACCTTTCGGGTTACGGGCATTGCCCGCGGTAGGCGGTCGACCCGGTTCTGCCCTGCTGGCGCATGCCCCTTCTCCGCGCGCTCGGCCGCTTTGACACCTTCCCACGTCGTGACCACGTCAGCAGGCGTAACAGCCGTCACTGATCCAAATACGTGCGGATGACGGCGGATCAGTTTGCGATTGATTCCCTCATACACGTCCTCGATACGAAACGAGTCCTCTTCCTCCGCGATCTGCGCATGCATGGTGATGAGGAGGAGCAGGTCACCCAGTTCTTCCGTGAGGCCGTGATCGTCTTCATCGTCGATCGCGTCGACGACTTCATACGCTTCCGCGAGCACCGCGTCCCGCAGCGAAGCATGGGTCTGTTCCCGATCCCAGGGGCAACCAGCTGAAGCACGTAGCCGAGCGACGATTCGAGGGAGCGAGTCGGAGGATCGGACGGCGTCGAGAGGTGCGAGAGGCGGAACCCAGAGGCTGGTCAAATGATCGACCACCTGCCGGTCAAGAGCGTGTAATGGGAGTGTCCGTACAACCTGTCCGGGGGAAAGACCCGCGGCTTGGATGAGCATCACCGAATGATCGTCCGGGTAGACGCGACCCAGGGCGATCTTGGTGGCGGCGGCAAGGTCGGCATTGTAGATCTGCGCAACAAGTACAGGTCGCGCTGGATCGACGCCAAGCTGCCCAGCCGCAAATGGGTCTGCGTCGACCGTCGCCGCGAGATGTACCGCGTCCGTAACCTGAAGGCAATGTGCAAGAGGATCGCTCTTCATGGCGCCGGCGGTCGCGTCGACGAAGCTGACGGCATCGAGGACCTCGACAGGAATCCCAAGCCCGCCTGCCTCGATTTCGATCAACGGTACGGACCGTTCGCCGAAGCGAGGGTGCCCGGGAATAGCAAACACCACAGTGCCTCCGGAGCGGGCAGCGTCCAGCACTCGCCGAGCGATAGCCTGGTAGAGGCTGTCGAAAGCATCGGCGAGATCGTAGAGATCGTCGCAGTCCGTCACCCTGGGGTCCGATGCGAGATCATCAAGACCAGGGTGGATCCGCGTCCGCAGTACGATTCGGTCTGCCGTTTCCAGTGCGCGCTGGGTTCCAAGCGTGCGCAGATCAGGGTTCCCTGGGCCGAGCCCAACGATAATGATCCGCGAGGCCGACGCTGTCATGCCTTGGTCGTCGCCTTGTCCCCGCCAAGACTTAACACGGCGAGGAATGCCTCCTGGGGAATCTCGACATTCCCCACGAGCTTCATCCTCGCCTTGCCTTCTTTCTGCTTCTCGAGCAGCTTCCGCTTACGCGTCACATCGCCGCCATAGCACTTGGATAGAACGTTCTTGCGCATGGCACGGATGGTCTCGCGAGCAATAATGCGGCTGCCAATCGAGGCCTGCACCGGGACATCGAACATTTGCCGTGGGATGAGGCCACGCAGGTTCTGCACCAATTCGCGTCCCCTCGCATAGGCGTCATCTCGGTGAGTGATGAGCGAAAGGGCATCGACCGGTTGGCCGTTCACCAGGACGTCGAGTTTTACCAGGTCGGAAGCCCGCATGTCTTTGAACGAGTAATCGAGAGAGGCATAGCCCTGGGTGCGACTCTTGAGTTGATCGTAGAAATCGACGATCAGTTCGGCGAGTGGCATATCGAACTTCAATTGCACGCGTTCCGGATCTAGATAGACAAGCTCGCGATACTCTCCTCGGCGGCCGGTCACCAGCTCCATGACGGCGCCGATGTAACGCGAGGGAACAATGACGGAGATATCGAGCCAGGGCTCGCGTATTTCCTCGCTGTCGCCTGGTGACGGCATCTCGGAGGGGTTATCGATGCGCACTTCGGCTCCGCTTCGCAGAAGCACCTCGTATTCCACACTTGGGGCGGTGGCGAGCAGCTCAATACCGTACTCGCGCTCGAGGCGCTCCTGAATAATCTCCATGTGGAGCAAGCCGAGAAAGCCACAGCGAAACCCGAAGCCAAGGGCGTCCGATGATTCCGGTTCCCAGGTCAGCGATCCATCGTTCAACCGCAGCCGCTCGAGAGCGTCCCGCAGCATCGGATATTCCTCGCTCTCCACCGGATAGAGCCCAGCGAATACCATCGGTTTCACCGGTCGATAACCGGGAAGCTGCGCCGCCGCGGGATGAGCTGCCAGCGTCACGGTGTCGCCAACTTGGACGTCCTGTACGACCTTGAGTCCGGTGGCTATATACCCAACCTCGCCGGTGCCAAGTGCTGCCGTCGGGTGGAGCTCTGGATCGAAATACCCGACTTCAAGAAGCTCGGCCTCTTTTCCGGTGGCCATCAGTCTGATCCGCTGTTCGGTTGCGATGCAGCCATCCACGACCTTGACATAGGCAATAACGCCCTTGTAGGGGTCGTAGTGAGAGTCAAAAATGAGCGCTCGAGTTGGGTCTTGCCGGCTTCCCCGCGGTGGCGGTACATGTCGAACTATTGCTTCCAGGATCTCCACAACGCCCAGTCCGGTCTTCGCGGACGCGTGTACGATCTCCTCATCGAGCAGACCGATGAGCTGCCCCACCTCCGCGGCAACTTTTTGCGGGTCGGCGCTGGGAAGGTCAATCTTGTTGATCACCGCCACGATAGCCAAATCTTGTTCGAGGGCAAGGTAGACATTCGCCATGGTCTGCGCTTCGATGCCCTGAGCAGCGTCGACCACCAGGAGTGCTCCTTCACACGCGGCGAGGCTACGGCTCACCTCGTATGAGAAATCGACGTGTCCCGGAGTGTCGATCAGGTTGAGCTCGTACGTCTCGCCGTCCCGCGCTGTGTAGCTCATCCGCACCGCTCGCGCCTTGATGGTGATGCCCTTTTCTCGCTCCAGATCCATCGAATCAAGGAGCTGGGCTTTCATATCGCGCTGAGAGACAGTGTTGGTGTATTCCAGCAACCGGTCGGCAAGAGTCGATTTACCATGATCGATGTGAGCAATTATCGAAAAGTTGCGAACCTTCGCGCTATCCGTTGAGATTTCGTTCCTCATTCGCTTGTGTCGTCCGTGCTTTCCATACCGGTCGCGGAGTATAGCTGACGCTTAAGAGCCGTATTGAATCGCCAGCAGGCCGTCGTCAACCCGGAATCATCGCCGGGTTGCCGCCCGAAGGCGGCGTAACTGTTGGATGCGGCTGGATAGGTGACCGAGGGTTTCGAATAACTCGGGCATGCGCAGGATCCAAGCACAGCCGAGATACACCGCGGCCACTACTGCAATGGCGAACACGAACACCGCGACCTGCTGAATCCGTGGCCCGGTCCCGGGCGTCGTCGCTTCGGCAAGAGGTCCCGCGAGGGCGCCGGCAACGAGGGCGGTGGCCGTAGTCGCTGCCGATACCTGAAGTAGCCAGACTCGAGTCCGAGACGAGACTTCGCCAAGCCTTATCCGAAGTACAGCGGCCAGAATTACGGCCTCAATCGTCGTGCTTACACTCAAAGCGAGCGCAAGTGCCAAATATCCCAAGCGATCCAGGAGAGCAATACTAAGACCGATATTGACGACGATAATGATGAGCCCGGCAACAACCGGAGTTCGCGTGTCGTGCATGGCATAGAAGGCCCGGGTGAGAGCCTCAACCAGCGCGTAGCTGACTAGACCAGCGGCTAGGAACGAAAGTGGCGCGGCGACAAGGGCCGTCGATTCAGCGGAGAATGCGCCCGTCTGGAAGAGCGTCTGAACAATCGACGAGCGAAACGCAAAGAGAATGACCGCCGCGGGGAGTGACAGAAAGAGCAACGGGCGCAACGCGTGGCCAAGGGTGGCGCGGAACGCCGCCGTTTCCCCTGCCTGCCAAAGTCTGGATAGTGTTGGCAGAATGACGGTCGAAACGGACAGAGCGAGCACGCCGTGAGGGAGCATCAAGAGCTGCCATGCATAGTTCAGCGCGGAGACACTTTGCTCCCCGGTGCGCCAGGCGAGGTTCGTCACCGCGATGAAATTCAACTGAAACGCGGCCTGCCCGATAAGACGAGGCCCCAGGAGCCGGCCGACTTCACCAACGCCTGGTGTGCGTGGATCCATTGAAAAGGAGTACCGCATGCCGGAACGCACAAGTCCCGGAATCTCAAGGAGCAGAAATCCGGCGGCACCCACAACCACACCAATTGCGACACCGTAAACCCCGATCATCGGGCCGAGCATCACCGCACCCAGAATTGTCGCCGTGTTGTAGATGATCGGGGCAAGGGCGGGTAACGTGAACAGATCCTGCCCTTCGAGAATCCCTTTTGCCGCGATGCCGAATCCCAGCAAGATTGGGGAGAGAAGAAGGATACGCATGCATTGGACGGTGACCTGTTGGGCGTGAACGCTGGCGTCTGGCGCGACCACCTTTCGGACGAGTTCTGTTGCGAAGATCCAGGCAAGGGCAGCTGCGACGATGACGACCGCGCCCGCGATATTCAGGACGACCGACGCTAGCTTCCACGCGGCAGTATCTTCACCGTCACCGAGCATTCCGGAGAACACAGGAATGAACGCCGAACCGAAAGCGCCGGCCATGACGACCAGGAAGAGAAGGTCCGGAATGCGAAATGCCGAGACGTAGGCGCTGAATTCTTCAGTCGTGCCGAACTGTCGTGCCAGGACGACTTCGCGCACGAGACCAAGAATTCGGCTCACGACAAAGGCCGCCGCGACAATGCCCGCAGATTTAGCGAGTGACGATCGTGGACGTTGCCGTCCCCAATCACGCTCGATTACCGGGGCACCTTGATCGGGCCAGCCGGGCCATGCTTCCGATGAGGATTGGACGCCGCCTGCGGGATTCTCGTTGTCAGCCAGGTGAAGGTCTCTCGATTGCATCTTGAGTTGGATGGCGTTGTTTGGTAGGATAGATCGCCCCTTGCTTCGGCAACAGGCCTATCATCATGTCGATTTGCGGAGGAATATTCGGGTTGGCTAACTCAAAATCGTCAAAGAAACGGATCCGAGTCGCTGAGCGGCGTCGCAACGAGAACAAGCCGCTGCGGACAGAAGCGCGAACATTTGTAAAGAAGGCCGAAGTTGCGATTGCCTCAGGCGATGTTGTTGCGGCTGACGCGGCGACCCGAGAGGCTGTGAGTGTGCTGGATCGAGTGGCTGACAAGGACGTGATCCACAAGAACAACGCGGCTCGCCGCAAATCGCGCCTGATTGCCAAGTACCACGCATTAGTCGCCGCGTCGGCATAGAACGCATAGGTCCAAACCCGGCAAAGAACCGGCTGGCCGCTCACCCTGACGGGACTTTCGAGTGTTCTAGTTCGTCGGTCCCGAGGGCCAACAACATCTGATACAACGCGTCGGCTGGTCTGCGAGTGCGGCCCGTCTTGAGATTGCGATCGATCGCGGACCCAATCTCGGGCGAGCGTTGGACTCTTGATCCTTGTCGACTCGTCGAGTTCATCACCGCGGACATTCGCCCGGGAGCAATCGCACCGAGGTCTCGAGCGACCGCGTCGGCGCTCTTGGCGGCAGCCGTCCAGGCCACTGGAGCGAGCTCCATCTGGCCCAACAACTGCGCTAGCAGCATCGCGGGTTCGTCCCCGGCTGCAGTGAGCCGTTCCAGTTCCTCGAGCCCCACCCGCAGGTCGCCCGCCAGCGCCGCGTCGAGAAATCGGAACACCCTCTGGTCAGGGCCGTTGGACGTGAGCGCGCCGATATGCTCGCTCGTGATCGGGCCGGGGTGCGCCGCGAGCGCAAGCTTTTCAATCTCCTGGCCGAGAAACTCTAAATCTGGCGGTCGATCGTAGCGAAGGTTATTCGGCTTACGGTCCCAGGTCTGCGGATAGAGCGAGCGCGCCAGTAATTGCGCCGTGCGACGATCGATCCGGCTCTCAGACCGCAATGCCGCGTGCTCGATCCATGCAAGCAGCGCCGGTCCGCGCGGCGGCTCACCGGCGATGATCGTTGCTCCAGGCGCCATCGATTTGAACGATGCGGGAACCGATGTCAGGCTGGGCTCTAATAAGACGAGGGCGTTTTGCTCAGGCACGGCAGAGATCAACGTCTCGAGACCGGGAACCCCGCGAGGGCGCGTTCCTTCGACAGAGTCGCCAGGATCGACACCGTCTGACTCTTTGCTGGCACGCGCAAGCATATCTGTGACAACGACGGTGCGCGGCGCGCCGAAGAATGTCGAAGTACCAATGACCGAGACAATCCGGTCAAACGTCGTTTCGCGGCCGTCTAGCCACGATGTACTTGTACCCTCCGGATCGACTTCGGACGCGATCCTCAAAGCGGCTTCGCGGGCGAGCAGTCGGTCTGGCCCGTGAACGAAAAAGATCAACGAATGCTCGCCTCGCGCTTCCCAGCCACAATGGGCAACCTCATGAGAAGGGTGGCCTCACCCGCCTGTGCCGTGAGTTTCGGTGTCTTGAACCTGCTTTCGCAGGTGGGCGCCAGGCGCTGGAGCCATGCGGCCCCAGAGCGCGGCTCCCGACTGTCTCTCTGTTGGCTCAAGACTGCGAAGACAACACGAACACCGCAGGATCAGCCGATGCGAGAGTAACACCGGAGCCCTCAGCGAACAACATGGTGTACGGACATCAACGTGCGACGCGCGAATTGCCCGGTGGTGCTGGCTAACGTCCAACCGGGTTGGGCGATTTTAAGACCAGCATCGTAGGATGACCCGATACGATTCAGGAGTTACCAATGACCAACGGGCATTCTCCAATTCAGCCAGACGAGCGGATTGTCGTCACCGGGATCGGTGTCATCTCGCCCGTAGGCCACGATGCTCGCTCGACGTGGGACGCCATCGTCATGGGTCGATCGGGCGTAGACCGGATTACTCGGTTCGATCCGACTGGCTACGAGACGACAATCGCGGGCGAGGTCAAGGATTTTGATCCGGTCGTCCGAATGGGGCGAAAGGATGCGCGGCGCACGGACCGCTATACCCACTTCGCGGTCGCAGCGGCGCTGGAGGCGCTCGAGCATGCCGGCCTCACAATTGACGACGCGATTGCCGATCGTGTGGGTGTCCTTATTGGATCGGGCATGGGCGGGGCGGAAACACTTGACGCCGGAATGGAAACTGTTCTAACGGACGGGCCTGCACGCCTCAGCCCATTCTTCATGCCGATGTTCCTGGGCAACATGGCTTCGGGCACGGTCGCAATTGCGACCGGGGCTCGTGGGCCAAACTTCGCTCCGGTCTCCGCTTGCGCAAGCTCGGCACATGCTATCGGCGAGGCGGCTTCGATTATTCGCCGCGGCGAAGCAGATGTGATCATCGCCGGCGGGAGCGAGGCTCCCTTGGCTCGTATGGTCGTCGCCGGATTTAATGCGATGGGTGCCCTGTCAACCCGAAACGATGAGCCAGCAGCGGCCAGCCGGCCGTTCGATGCTCAGCGTGACGGGTTCGTGCTCGGCGAAGGTGGGGCTGCCCTCGTCTTAGAGAGCGCCGGCCATGCGGCGCGTCGCGGGGCACGAGTCATTGCAGAGCTAACAGGCTACGCGACGACCGATGACGCCAACCACATGGTGCAGCCCGCGCCTGGCGGGATCGGGGCGGCTCGGGCAATGTCACTAGCGATCAGCGCCGCTGGTCTCCAGCCGGATGACATCGGGTACATCAATGCGCATGGAACATCGACTCCGCTCAATGAAAAGTTCGAAACTCAAGCGATCAAGGCCGCTTTTGGCGACGTGGCGTACAAGGTGCCCATTAGTTCGACCAAATCGATGACGGGCCACCTCCTGGGGGCTGCAGGTGCATTAGAGGCGGCGCTGGCAATCATGGCGATCGAGTGTGGGCTCGTGCCGCCGACCATCAACCAAACATCCCCGGATCCGGAGTGTGATCTGGACTATGTACCCAATGCCGCGCGACCAACGGTCGTCAAGCACGCCATGAGCAATTCAATGGGCTTTGGCGGCCACAACGTGTCGCTGATTTTCTCGTCACCGGAACGTTAGCGCTTCGAGGGCGGCGCGTTCTGACGCAATCCCTGGCAACCGGCTTATACGGAACCCGGATGATGGCGTAGGTTCCGAGCGAGCACGTTCATCCTCTATCCCCTGAGGAGCGGGGAGGGGGAGCGGGAGCCGGTCCGTGCAGGAGGATGGCCGCCTCAGACCGTGGGAGGGCCCGACCACGCTGACGGCGAAGCGTTCAAAGGGTTCAAAGGGTTTAAAGAGTTTAAAGGGTTTAAAGAGTTTGCACCGATGCGGGAGCAGATTCTTCGACGATGGTCAGCGGGGACAGGCGCGGGCGATCGCCCCACGCGCGGGATGGTCCCCGATTATGCATCCGGCTGACGACTGCCGGACACGATCACTCCCCGGGTGCCCATTCCCCGCGCCCGGGTCCAGGTCCGGCTCTCCGCGGTGCGCCGGGCGGCTGGGTTCCCCCGGTGGCCGGCTGTCGGTCAACACCGATGATGAGCCGCCTCCCGGCTCCGGCGCTCTTGCCACCGTTGGGACGTTCGGCACGTTCGGCACGTTCGACACGTCACGTCCCCGTCTGCGGCCAGTCGCTTCACGGTCCCCGGTCTCCCCCGCACCGAGGACGATACGCCCCGCTCCCTGCGGTCGGGCCAGGAACCGGGTGCCGGGTGCCCTTTGGGCGTGGCGTGGTGACCGGTGGGGTGCGGGGCGTCTCGGCATTTCGGGACGTTCGGCACCGTCACGACCGTCACGTCCACGCGGAGACCCCTCGATGGGCCCATCCTCTGCTGGCAGGTCCGACCGCCTGGGGAGAACCCCGCCGCACCACTCCAGGACCGCTCGCCGGCTCCCCGCGCACCTGGTGCGGAGTTAGAGGTCGGGCGTTCACCAGGACGCCGAGTCGCGCGGTAATCACCCGAAAGCGGAGTTAGAGTTCGGGCTTTCACCAGTACGCCGAGTCGCGCGGTAATCACCCGAAATCCGTATTAGAGAGTTTTACTCGAGATAACCGCGCAATTTTCGGCTGTAACTTGGGTGCCGGAGCTTGCGTAACGCCTTCGCTTCGATCTGCCGGATCCGCTCTCGAGTGATTCCGAACTCGCGGCCCACTTCCTCGAGTGTACGAAACCGACCGTCTTCAAGACCGAAGCGCAGCACGATGATCTTACGCTCCCGTTCGGTCAGCTTGTTCAGAGCATCGCAAATTTGCGATTTGAGTAGCTCGTGTGACGCCAGCTCGAGCGGATGGGGCATCGAGTCGTCTTCGATGAAATCTCCGAGGAAGGCATCACCGTCCTGGCCGACTGGAGCTTCCAGGGAGATCGGGTGGCGGGACACATCCAAGACCTGACGAACCTTATCATCGGTGACGTCCATGGCCCGAGCGATTTCGAGTTGCGTTGGTTCTCGCTCCAGGATTTGTTGGAGCCGGTGCCCGGTTTTTTTGACTCGGTTGATTGTCTCTCCGACGTGCACGGGAAGCCGTATGGTGCGGCTCTGATCAGAAATTGCGCGTGTGATCGCTTGCCGAATCCACCAGGTCGCGTATGTCGAGAATTTGAACCCGCGCTTGTAGTCAAATTTGTCAGTGGCCTTCATGAGGCCGATGTTTCCCTCTTGGATAAGGTCGAGGAAGGAGAGACCACGGCCGACGTACTTCTTGGCAACGGAGACGACCAGGCGCAGGTTGGCGCGGATAAGATGCGCTCGAGCCAACTCACCGTCGAGTTTGTCCGCGTCAAGCGCAGCCCGGTCTTCAAGTGAGAGGGTCGGGTCGAGGAGGAGCTCTTCAGCGATCTTGCCTCGTTCCATGCGTTTGGCGAGCCAGACCTCCTCCTGCATCGTCAGCAGGTCCGTATCACCAATCTCCTGGAGATAAAGGCGGACGGAGTCCCCAACCCCCGAAGCGATGTCCTCTGCATACGTGGCGCGATCCACGGTCCGCTCTGGTACCACCTCGCGGGAACGGACCACGGGTTTGGTCGGAGCTTGATCGAGGACCTCGATCCCTTCCGCCACCAGCGAGGAGTAGAACTCCTCGAGGACGTCGAGGTGTTCCTCCGCGTTTGGGAACGCCGCAACAACCTCGTCCGAGAGAAGGTACCCCTGGTCTCGTCCCTTATCGATCAGATTCGTGACCATCGCCTCTGTCACCATTTCCAGACGACGCGCGGCCTCGACATGATGTGGTTCGACGTGGGCGTGGCGCGGACGGCAAATAAAAACCCACCGCTGACGAGCGGAGGGCTTGGTGCTAACCGGCTATGGGTGGGTGGCGACCAGTGCGGGCTGGCATTGTCCGCTCACTCCGCGCGGTCTGCGCGGACGAATCTTGCTGATGGCCTCGTGTATACGCGCAGTCTAGCGGAGCTTTGCCCACATTTCAAGCGTTCTGCGAGGAATTCAACGACTGATGATGAGGAAAGAACGGGCTATACTGACCCGTTGCGACAATGAACGAATAATGGGTTCAAGGAGCGGCGACATGTCAGGGCATTCCAAGTGGTCCACGATCAAGCGCCAAAAGGGTGCGGCCGATGCAAAACGCGGTCAGCTTTTTACCAAGCTAGCGCGAGAAATCTCCATCGCGGCGCGCCAGGGACTGCCCGACCCCGACTCCAATACCCGTTTGCGTCTCGCTGTCGATCGCGCCAAAGCCGCCAACATGCCTAAAGACAATATTGAACGCGCGATTCAGCGTGCAGCTGGCGCTGGCGCGGGAGACCAGTACGAGGAAGTTTTTTACGAGGGATATGGCCCCGGCGGCGGTGCCCTTATGATCCAGGTGCAGACCGATAATCGGAACAGAACAGTTGGAGAAGTCCGCGCAGTCCTGACCCGTGCCGGTGGCACACTTGGAGAAAATGGGAGCGTTGGTTGGATGTTCGACCAGATGGGCCTCATCGAAGTGCCGGTTGGCACCACCGATCCGGATGAGGTCGCGCTCGTTGCAATCGACGCAGGAGCGAGTGACGTTGAAACGGAAGATGGTCTTGTCGTCGTCTACACCGACCCAACTGAGCTTCACCGCACGCGGGAGGCGCTCGTCGACGCCGGCTTTGAGGTAGATGCGGTTCAGTTGACCATGCGTCCGAAGACATTGCTGGCGCCGGAGCCGGATGCCGCGGTGAAGATGGTGCGCCTGGTCGAGAAGCTGGAAGACCTCGACGATGTGCAAGAGGTCTTTACCAATGTCGACGTCGACGACGAGGTCTTGGCGGCAGCGATGTAGCGGTTGCTCAGGGGCACCCATGATTGCCATCGGGTTCGATCCTGGAACGGCCCGTCTTGGGTACGGAGTTATCGAGAGCGAACCCGACCCCCAGGCTATCGATTTTGGCGTCATCGTGACCGATCCAGCCGAGCCAATGGCACACCGCCTGCTTGTGATTCACTCGGCGGTGAGCGAGTTAATTGAGCGTCACCAGCCAGGCGCGGTGGCGGTCGAGTTGCTGTTTTTCGCTCAGAATGTCACAACGGCAATGACGGTGGGACAGGCGCGGGGCACTGTACTTCTGGCCGCCGCTCAACGGAACGTGCCGGTCGCCGAGTATGCGCCGTCCGAGGTAAAACAAGCCGTGGTGGGTTATGGGAAAGCCGATAAAGCCCAGATACAGGAGATGGTCCGGCTGATTCTGGGTCTGGCGTCTCCCCCGCACCCTGACGATGCCGCCGATGCTCTGGCGGTAGCGATTTGCCACGTGCAAAGTGCACCGTTCCGCTCCCGGATTGGGGCATAAAACGGGCACCGAGCGCTCCGGGCCGGTTCGTGATCGGCGCCGTTTGGACGAAGCGCTCGTCGAGCGCGGCATAGTCGAGACTCGTTCGCGCGCCAGGGCCTTGATTATGGCCGCTGATGTCATGGTCAACGGGACGACTGAAACTCGGGCGGGTGCGCCGATTCGCAACGGTGATGAGCTGTCACTCAAAGCCCCCCCGAAGTTCGTGAGCCGTGGTGGCGAGAAACTCGATCACGCCCTTGATGTCTTCGAAATCGACGTCAAAAATCTGACGGTTGCGGACTTTGGGGCCAGCACGGGCGGATTCACAGATTGCCTGCTTCAGCGGGGCGCCGCGCGAGTGTACGCTGTCGATGTCGGTTACGGTCAACTCGCGGGCCGGTTACGAGCAGATCCCCGTGTCGTTGTCATCGATCGCACGAACGTCAGAAATCTCGAGTCCCTTCCAGAGCAAGTAGATCTTGTGACCATCGACGTCTCGTTCATTGGCCTCCACCTCGTGCTACCAGCGGCGCGGAGGGTGCTACGTCGGGGAGGACGGATTCTTGCTCTCGTCAAGCCTCAATTCGAGGCCGGCCGCGCCGAGGTGGGGCGCGGCGGAGTGGTGCGTGATCCTCAGGCACACCGCAACGTGCTGGAGCGCCTGTTCGCCACGGCGCAAGAGCTCGGTTTGAGCTTGACGGCGTTGACAGCCTCGCCGCTACGGGGACCTGCCGGGAACGTCGAGTTTCTGGCGCTCCTGGCACTTGAAAGCGTCTCGATCCCCATGAATGAGTCAATAGACCGCGCAATCGCGGAATCACCTAGCGCATGAGTGAGCCGACCAGACGATCACCGTTTGTCGATCTTCGCAAGGCCCTCGAGAGCGCCGATCAGTTCTTGCGCGAACCAACGGCCGCAGGCAGTGCCGCGGTTCGTGTTGATACCGACCGAATGCAACGAACCGGCATACCGGAAGTTGTCTTTGCCGGCAACAAATCGCGCGAAGACATTGCAAGCGCCCTATCACACTTGGCGGATGCCAACGGCCGCGCGTTTGCCAGCCGGGTGCGACCAGACGATGTAGAAGCGATTCGGGCCGCCCTGGAACCGTCGTTTCTCGTGGAAGCTTATGATCAGGCCCACGTCGTAGTTGCGTTCCGTCCGGGAGCCGACCGGCCGGATCGGGGCGGGATTGTCGGTGTCATGAGCGCCGGCACGTCGGACATCCCTATCGCCGCGGAGGCGGCTCTGATCGCCCGTGAGATGGGAGCCAAGGTGCTGGAGGCCTGGGATGTTGGCGTCGCGGGACTGCATCGGTTGGTCGCGCCGCTGGAGCGTTTCGCTGCGGAGCCAATCGATGTGCTGATCGTCGCGGCGGGTATGGATGGTGCGCTGCCGTCAGTGGTCGCTGGGCTGGTCGATGTGCCGGTGATCGGATTGCCGACGTCAATCGGTTATGGGCTCGGTGCAGGCGGCATCGGGGCCCTGACCACGATGCTCCAGTCGTGTGCCCCTGGTCTGGTCGTCGTCAACATCGACAACGGGGTTGGCGCCGGATCAACAGCGGCACTGATCGCTAACCGAGCCGCAGCTTCACGAGCTGACGGACGAGCCTAACACCGCCGTCAGCGTTTCCACCGCCTTACGTGGGCTCAGTTCCCGACCCGCCACCTGGGAGATGAGACTCGCAAGCTCCGGCAATTGGCCCGAGCCAATGTCGAGGCGGCGTTCGAGAGCCGTGCGTATTCCCGCCAGAACTTCGGAACGCGCGGCGTGTTCCCGTCTAGCAACGAGTTGGCCACTCTTAGTAAGCCACGACAAGTGCTCGTCTATCGCCGCCAGTAGCTCCGTCACTCCCGAGCCAGTAACGGCGACTGTAGGAAGAATAGGAGTGTGGCGGCCGTCAGTGGAGTGGGCGAGGTCGAACGTTGCCCGAAGGAGTCGTCGCGCATCGTCGGCACCCGGTTGATCCGCTTTGTTGACGACGACGATGTCGCCCACCTCGAGCAAGCCAGACTTGATGGCCTGGATACCATCACCGAGACCTGGAGCCTCGACGACGACAACCGTGTCAGCGA
Organism: uncultured Chloroflexia bacterium; assembly: GCA_963751075.1. Taxonomy (GTDB): domain Bacteria; phylum Chloroflexota; class Chloroflexia; order Thermomicrobiales; family UBA6265; genus JACCXM01. Next base: position 36,681 of record CAVVTE010000021.1, read on the forward strand.
GAGACGCGATATCAGTGCCATCTTGCCCGGTGCCGACGGTCTCCACGAGAACCAGGGGGTACCCCGCGGCGTCGAGGAGATGAACCAGGCCCGCGGTTGCCCAGGCGAGACCTCCCTGCCGGCCGCGGCTCGCCATGCTCCGCACAAAGACCCCGTCGTCGGCGTGTCGTTCCATCATGCGAATGCGATCCCCGAGCACGGCCCCTCCGGTGATCGTGCTCGATGGATCGACGGCCAGCACGGCGACCCGGCGCTCCGACGCTCGGATGCGATCCAGGAGCGCGGCCACGAGCGTGCTTTTTCCCGCTCCCGGCGGACCGGTCACTCCCACGACGTGCGCGCTACCCGTGAGCGGGTACAGCACGTCGAGCGCCTCAAGTCCTCGCGGATCCTGGTTCTCAATAAGCGTTGCCAGGCGTGGCAGTACACGCCGCTCGGCGCCCTGAAGTCGAAGGGCGAGATCCTCGGCGACTACCACAGCGGTGATGGTGCGGGAGCATTCTCGCGGATGAAATCGACAATCTCGGATAGGCGGGTGCCGGGACCGAAGACCTCTGCGACTCCAAGACCCTTGATTGTCGGAATGTCGGTCTTCGGGATCGTGCCGCCGGCAACCACCAGGACGTCGTCAAGTCCTCGCCTTTTCAACTCCTGCATGATTTGGGGAAAGAGCGTCATGTGAGCTCCGGAGAGGATGCTCAAGCCGATCACCTGCACATCTTCCTGAAGCGCCGCGGTGGCGATCATCTCCGGGGTCTGGAAAAGCCCTGTATAGACGACCTCGAACCCAGCATCTCGCAGTGCTCGAACGAGCACCTTCGCACCTCGGTCATGACCATCTAACCCGGGCTTGGCGATCAAGATGCGGACGGGCGAAATGCGGGTCTCAGATTCGTTTGGCTCGGTCATTTCATTCCGCGTAGTTCACACATAGCGATTCAAGATTCAATACGTGTAGAACCCTTCGCCGGACTTTCGCCCAAGCTTCCCGGCGTCAACCATGCGGCGGAGAAGAGGGGCCGGACGGTACTTGTCCTCGCCAAAGTCGTGGTGAAGGGTCTCCAGGATGTCGAGACAGACATCGAGTCCGATCAGATCCGCTAGTGCCAGCGGCCCCATAGGATGGGACATGCCGAGCTTGAACACGTCATCTATCGACTGCTTCGGGGCAACCCCATCCTGGAGTGTGAAGATTGCCTCATTGATCATCGGCAGAAGGACGCGATTCGCGACGAATCCGGGAGCGTCGTCTACGACGATCGGAGTTTTCCCGATTGCAGTGACAAACGCAACCGATGTTGCCAAGGTCTGATCCGACGTTTCGAGCCCGCGAACGATCTCGACCAAAGGCAATACCGGGACCGGATTGAAAAAATGCATGCCGACAAATCGATCGGGGCGTCCTGACGCCGCGCCAAGCGCGGAGATCGAGATAGACGACGTGTTCGAGGCAAAAATCGTGGATGGTCCTGCGATACTCGACAGGTCGGCAAAGAGCGCCGATTTGACCTCACGTTTTTCGACAACAGCCTCGATGATCAAGTCCGCGGTCGCCGCATCGTCAAGTGTGCCCGGCCTTAGATAGGTTGCAAACTCCGCGGATTCTTCTGGACGACTCCTCCCGGACGCCGCGAGCCGTTCCCACCGCGAGCCAATTGCGCTCAATCCTCGTTCTAGCATCGCGGGATCGGCGTCGCAGAGGATGGTCTGAATTCTCGATTGAGCGGCGACTTGAGCAATACCGCCGCCCATTGTGCCCGCGCCTATCACTAGCACTCGACGGTCCGTCCAGGACCCGATATTCGTTTCCCCAACACTCATTGTCAGGTTGCCAGACATTCCATCGTTTCTCCGCTTGTTGACCGATTGTACGGCCCACCTGGATGGCACCGTTCCTCGTCCTGGCACCCAATTGCTCGATTGCCATCCCTCGCCGTGACTGCTGACGGAGTTGCTCGCTGTCGAAACCGATAGTCGCCCCAAGTTCATGACGAAGTTCCAGCAGCGGAGTTGCTGGCTGTCGAAACCGATAGTCGTCCCAAGTTCATGACGAAGTTCCAGTTGCCTGCTCCGCCTCGACCTTGGATTCAGGCGTGCGATTGCAGCGATTCATGGCGCTGATGATGCCCCCCCGATTCCATTCAAGCACGCATTCCACCGCGGAGCGGATGATGTCAGGAAGGGCACGCTCTTCCTCCTTACCAAAGCGGGTCAATACCTGCCTGGTGGCCTGACCCGTTCCGCGCCCTATGCCGATACGCAGTCTGGAGAACTCCTCAGTTCCCAATTCAGCGATGATCGACTTGAGCCCGTTGTGCCCTCCGGATCCGCCCCTCGGGCGAAGTCTCATGGCGCTGAATGGCAGGTCGATGTCGTCGACAACGACGAGCAAGTCGTCGATGGGCGACTTGTACCAACTCAACACCTCTCGCACCGAGGACCCGCTGAGGTTCATGTATGTCTGAGGCTTCACCAGCGCGATCTTCCGACCATCATCGAACGCCTCGACGAGGACCGATCGAAAACGATTGCGTCCATCCGACGCTCCCAGACATCGCGCCAAATCATCTACGACCATGAACCCAAGGTTGTGCCGAGTGGCGGAATACTCCCGCCCGGGGTTCCCTAAGCCAACGACGATCTTCACACCCGACACGCCTCTCAACCGATTGCCGGTATGCCCCGGTGCTATACTCCCGGGGCGATTCTGCCACGGCAGCTCAATCTTGACCTTCTCGATTCGTGACACTTCCCAGCGAGGGGATCCCTCACATGTTCGGAATCGGTTACCAGGAAATGTTCATCGTCCTGGTCGTGGCTCTTGTTATTTTCGGGCCGAGTCGCCTGCCGGAGCTTGCCGGCCAGGTGGGGCGTTGGGTGCGTGACTTCAGGCGCATGAGCGCTGACTTGACCGGGGAATTCGAGAAAACGTTTGCTGAAGTCGATGAGGTAAAGAAGTCGTTTACTCGCGAAATGCAGTCGATCCAGAGCGAAGTCGAGGGCGTCGGCAAGAGCGCCCGCGGGGATCTCAAGAAGTCCGCAACGAAGAGCGTGGGAGCGGGGAAGAAGCCCGCAACTGGGGCTGCCAAGGCTGGGACTGCGTCAACTGCGACCGCATCTCGCTCCACGTCGAGCAAATCAGCGTCTGGGGCAAAGGCTGTCAGCGCCAATGGCAGAGACACGAAGTCTGGGCGCGCGGGCAGACTTGCTGGTATCGGCATGGGGCCACACCCAATCGCGACTAAGGAAGACCCGCTCGCTGATGTCTCGTTTTTCGATCTGGATGTTGCGGTAGCCGGCGGCAAGAACGGCGCCTCCGCCCCTGTCAACGGGGCAGTGCCCGGTGCAGACGACGCTATCAGTCGTGTCCGTCGTCGGCGAGTCACGGCCGGGTATGCCCGTCAAGTCACCAGCTAGCGTTCCGGCGCGTCCGTCGACGTCCCCGGAGTGCGCACCGCCCCGCGAAGCAGTACGAGGAAGGTCTTCGACCACCATTGACGGACCAGGTGTCGCTGGTCGGGAACCGACGGAAGCGACATCTCCCGCCTTCTCGTTCGCGCTGCTTGGGCTCGACTCCGCGACGGGTGCGCGTCGTGGGCAGATGACCACGATTCACGGGGTGGTCGAGACTCCGGCCTTCATGCCAGTTGGCACCCAAGCCAGCATCAAGACGCTGCTTCCACTGGAGGTACGTCGTACAGGCGCCCAAATTATTCTCGCTAACACGTACCACCTCATGCTGCGCCCCGGCCTCGATACGCTGGTCGCGGCGGGCGGACTGCACCGGTTCATGGGTTGGACCGGACCAATCCTGACTGACAGCGGTGGGTTTCAGATCTTCAGTTTGGCCGGGAACGCGCGCGTCCATGAAGCCGGGGTCACATTTCGATCACACATCGACGGCAGCCAGTGGGAGCTGAGTCCCGAGGCATCTGTCGGCCTTCAACTTGGTTGGGGATCCGACATCGCGATGGCTCTCGATCATCTCGTAGGTTTGCCGGCGGACTCTACTACCGTGCGGGAAGCAACTGATCGAACCCACCGCTGGTTGCATCGCTGCGTCACTGCCTTCGGCGAGCTCGGGGGCCATGAGCGGTCAGCACTTTTCGGAATCTGCCAGGGGGGGATGGATGGCGAGTTACGGCGGTCCAGTGCCGAGGCGGTGGCGGACGCGAACGTAGATGGATGCGCTATCGGCGGTCTGAGCGTCGGCGAACCAAAACCCGTGATGGCCGAAATGCTGGAGATCGTTACCGCGGTCCTACCCAGTGACAAGCCCAGGTACTTGATGGGCGTTGGTTCGCCCGAAGATTTGTGGATGGGAGTGGCACGCGGCGTGGACTTGTTCGATTGCGTCCTCCCGACCCGTCTCGCCCGAAACGGAGCGTTGTTCACCCCCGAGGGACGGGTTAGTATCAAGAATCGCCGATTCGCGAACCTCCACGAGCCGCTGGACCCAGAATGTGATTGCGACGCCTGTGCGCAGTTCAGCGCCGCCTACATACACCACCTGTTCCGGACAAAGGAAATTCTGGGGTTGAGACTGGCGTCAGTCCACAACTTGCGGTTCCTCGCCCGGCAGATCGAAGAGATCAGACGCGCGATTGAGCGGAACGACTTTGCCTCCGCGCATGCGACGTTTCTCCAACGATACAAGCCCGTAGCAGGTGACTCAACGGAAGAATGATTGAGCCAGTAGCCACGGCGAGACTTGCGGTCGGAATGCCAAATGGGGCCGGGTACAATCCCGGCCGAGCGATAGGATTACGATTGCGGCGATACGAGCCTGAATTTGATCCGGAGCGCTGCGGTGCTGTTAGCGTCGGCGTTGACATCATCGAGATCGCACGTATCCGACGGACGCTCGCCGACTTCGGGGATCATTTTTTAAGGAAGGTCTACACGGAACGCGAACGCGAGCGTTATGGCTCTCGTGATTCGGAGCTCGCCGCTCGTTTCGCGGCAAAAGAGGCAACGTCAAAAGCGCTGGGAACCGGAATCAGGGGTATTCGTTGGCGGGAGATGGAAGTGCTCTCAAACCGGCGCGGGAAGCCGGTGCTCATTTTGCATGGGAGTGCAGCAGAGCGCGCGGCAAAACTCGGACTCGTCGCCTTCGATGTTTCACTGACGCACTCGCGGACAGAGGCGATGGCGTTCGTTGTCGCGCTAAAGGATCCACTGGCCCTAGGAGTTGACGATTTAGATCGCGAGGATGACCTTGGCTCGTCAGAGCGGACCTAAACGTGCGGATGCCGCCGAGCCGGAGATCATTTCAGAGACGTGGGCTGCGTCGGTGCTGCCACGCCGGAAACCAGGCGCGCACAAGTGGGGAGTCGGCGGGGTCGTCATCGTCGCCGGATCGCCACCGTTCGCCGGTGCCGCCGCACTTTGTTGTGCCGGGGCCGGCCGCTCCGGCGCGGGGATAATTTCTGCGGCGCTGCCGCGGTCGATCGCTCCCGTGGTTGTGGGCCTGGTGCCAGAAGTTACAGTCGTCTTCTTGCCGGAGGGGGAGAGCATCTCGGTGGGGCTTCGCGCCAGCGAGGCCGTCGCGGAGCGCCTCGAGCGTTCCGCCGCAATGGTGGTTGGACCGGGGCTGGGAAATGACGCCGCGGCCGCGTCGCTACTCGCGGCGCTGTTCGGTTCGACCCAGGTTCGGGGTGGCATTGGCTTCGGAACCGCGGCAACGGGCCAGGAAGCGGATAATCCCGTGGGAGCAATTTCCAGATCCGGCAAGCCAGTCGTCGTCGATGCTGATGCGCTGAACTGGCTTTCTGAGCAAGAGCAATGGTGGGAACGCGTTCCCGCAGGGCTTCTCGTGCTGACCCCGCACGCCGGCGAAATGGCCCGACTCGTCCAGGCCGACGTCGATGAAGTCCTGGCGGAACCGGAGCGCGTGGCACTCGAATCAGCTGCACGGTGGCGACAAACTGTTGTGCTAAAAGGTGGGCGGACTCTGGTCGCGAGTCAAGATGGCGGTCTGGTTGCCGTCGAAGCACCGCCGGCGCTGGCGACGGCCGGCAGCGGCGACGTGCTCAGCGGCTCTATTGGCGCACTGCTGGCGCAAGGGCTGGCGGCGTCCGATGCCGCTGCCCTGGGCTGTCTACGTCGGATCACGCGCGGCCGATCGACTAACGCAGCGAGTTGGAACGCTTGGAGTGGTTGCCGGAGACCTTCCTCTCGCAATTGGCGAGGAACTTCGGGCACTCGAAGAGTTGGGAGCCTAGGGTGACCCAGACCGGGGAGCTGTCAGTCAGAGATGTCATGCGTAGTGAGGTGCCGGTCGCCACGCCGCGGACCACGATCGCCGAGTTGGCCCGATTGATGGTCGAATACCGCGTCCCCGGGTTACCCGTGGTGGATGAGGGGATGCTCGTCGGCATTGTCACCGAAGCGGATTTGATCCAACGTGAAGCTACGGTAGACATACCGTCGATTGTCACGTTCCTGGATGCCGTGATCGTGGCGGACGCGGGCACGCCCTTTGAAGAAGAGTTGCGACGGGTCGCGGCGACGACGGCGGAAGAGTTAATGACGTCCCCCGTCATCAGCATTCGCGATTTCGCGACCGTATCGGAACTCGCCACGCTGATGCTCCAGCAACGTATCAACCCCATCCCCGTCGTCAACGACGACCGGCAGATCGTTGGTCTCGCGACTCGGAGCGGTCTGATTGAATTAATCGCCCGGCTTGAGACGGACACTGTGCGCGGCATTTCCCGCGAGGAATGACCCCGGCGGCCTGGTTGCTGACACCCGTGGGTATTCCCGATATCAGTCAGATCCGCGCCACGCGGGCAATCGTCGATCTCAATGCCATCGAAGGAAACGTACGAACTCTGCGGGCAGCGCTTCCGGGCGCCAGCAAGCTCATGGCGGTGGTGAAAGCCGACGGATATGGCCACGGCGCTCCATGGATCGCGAGAGCGGCCTTGACGTCGGGCGCGTCCCTCCTCGGGGTTGCGACGGTAAGCGAGGGGAAGGCTCTTCGAGCGCATGGGATCACCGCGCCCATTGTCATACTCGGATCCATCGATGCTGCCGAAGCAGAGACAGCTTGCCAAGCTGCGCTCGAGGTCACCATCGCGGATGCCGATCTCCTGGTTGCCGTTCAGCGGGCAGCAAGATCCCAGGCAGTCAAGGAGCCCGTATCCGTTCATCTCAAGATCGACACGGGGCTCCGCCGCTACGGAGCAATGGTTGAGGCTGCGGTAGCGCTGGCAGGGAGGATTACTGACGATCCACTGCTAGTCTTGGCAAGCATTTTCACGCATTTCGCGTCGGCGGACGAACCTTCCGATCCGTTCACCAGGGAGCAGTTGAAGGAGTTTCAGCAAGCAGTTGCGGCCATCCGGGCGGTTGGAGTGCCGTTGCCGCCCCTCCACGCCGCAAATAGCGCCGGCATTCTGACTGGAGTGGGAACGCACTACGACATCGCCCGGGCGGGAATAGCGCTTTACGGCCTTCCGCCTTCGGCAGACGTCGCGCTGAAGCCAGGGATGCGCCCCGCGATGAGGGTCGAGAGCCGCATTTCGCGGATCATCCCGGTCGCGCCTGGCGACACTGTTGGATACAACCGAACCTTCCGTGCGGCCGCGCCGATGCGAGGAGCACTTGTCCCTATTGGATACGCCGACGGTTACCGTCGCGCGTTGTCCGGACGGGCATGGGTCGGCATTGACGGGCGGCAAGCGCCTGTTCTCGGACGGGTCTCTATGGACCAGATCGTCGTGGAGGTTCCTGGAGACGTAGAGGCCTCCGTTGGCGACGTTGTCCAGATCTTCGGTGGCGGGGAGGCAGCGGCCGCACCTTCGATTGTCGAGATGGCGGAACTCATGGACAGCAATGCTTATGAGGTCGTCGTTGGCTTACGAGCGCGTGTTCCACGGGTTTTTATCCAGAACGGGGAGGTTGTTGCTGTCAGCGACGCGACCGGGAGGGGCGTCGAACAATGAAACCGGGCGAGGGCAGAATGTTCAGCCTTGTGCCGACAGCTCGGCGGCCACTCGCTTGAGATTGTCGATATCCCGGCGGACGACAAACGTCCGCCCACTCATATCATCACGTACGTAGTTAAGCGTCCGGTCATCCATCCAGCGGTAGATTGTGGGCCGCGTAACGCCCAGCTGCTGCGCGGCACTCCCAATGCTGACAAGTTCGGTCGGATCGTAGGCGCGGTACTTCGCGAGCGCGAGCATGCGCCCGAGTTCTGTGTCCCAGAACGAGCGAGGAACGGTGTAGTCCTCCGCCGCCGCTGGCCAGAAGAGAACCTGTAATACCGAATCAATGGCGGCGAGGACGAGATCTTTCGGCTCGCGCACTTCACCGCGAGCGAGAGCCGCCAACTGCTGCAGGTCACGGCCTAAGGGTCCGCTCCGCAAGTCCGCGAGCGACAGCTCACGAAACGATTCCGGGTGAAGCTGGTTGATGAGCCGGTGATGTTGGCTATAGACGAGCTGAAGGGCATCGTCGATCGCAGCCTGATAATCCGGCAGCCCTGACTCCACGGGTTCTCCTTTCATCCGTGCGGCAATACCGGCTCATCAGCGAAGGGTCCGCGAGTACGGTCAGAGTGTACGCTCAGTCATGCACAGGGTCAACAGGCTAATGTTCGTTCGCGTGAAACCGGGACCAGTGGATGGTCAACCGCAAAGAATTCCTTCAAAAGTATGGTTGATGTGACCAGCCGGCAAAGTGACGGATAACAGGCTTCAAGGACCTAAAGAGAGTGACAGGTGTGGTTCGCGAAATACCAGGTAATACGGGACCCGGGTGAGTCCTGCTCAGGGCAGCGGGGGCAGGGCATCCCGAAAACGGATGAGCATTATGGAAGGTTGCGAAAGAATGCAAAGGCTACGAGAGGCAGGGCAGGGGACCGGGCGCGGCCGAGGCGAGTGCCGGCGCTCGTCACCCGAATCTCGTAAGCTCTCGCTATCAGTCGCAGCGACTACCTCCTTCGGAACAACCGTAAAACTAGCGGCCCGTCATAATCCCGCGCACCGCCAGTCCAAAGATGAAAAGCGCAACGAGGCTGTAGATGAGGAGCGCTTGGCGTTGGTCACGATTCCGGAAATATGACCAGGCGAACGGCAAAACGAGCACCGCCGTGATCCCATACAAGTAGTGCGTGGAGCTCGGCGGACGGGCGCCCGCTCCCACAATCAGAACACCAGCCGCTACCTGAGCCAGGACTAGCGCTTCCCCGATCGCCAGTGCGCCCGCATAACTGCCAGTCACCGACTGTCCTCGGAGATAGATGAATATGCCCCACAGGCCGACTGCCGCCATGAATAAAATGACGGTCATCGAAAGCCTGTCGTGAAGGACGTAAAGGATTTCCAGCCTGCCAAATTCCTTTCTACGGGAGAGGGACGGGAAGTAAGCGTCGGAACTCCGCGCGAGTTTGGGCCAGTGTCGCGACCCTGCTGAAGTTTGCCTCAGACCGGGAGATCGAGCGACAGTTGTGCTACTCCGGTTTTCGCTTTGTCCGGACGCCAGGTCTCGCTGATTTCCCGGCGTGGCAGCGTGTGGAGATCGAGACGCACACCCACTTTCCCAAGGTGTCGCTCAACGGTCTGCTTGGCCAAGTGCGGACGATTGTTCGTCTCGGAGAGATGCGCCAGCCAGACCGTGGGCAGTTGATTCGATCGCCGCAGCGCTTGGACCAGGAGCTCACCACAGCCGACATTCGATAGGTGGCCAGAGTCGGAGAGTATTCGCCGCTGCAGGTGCGCTGGGTAGGGTCCTCGCCGCAACATCGTTTCGTCGTGATTCGCTTCCAGAACCACCAACCGCGACTCAGCGATCGCCTCAACCGCTCCCTCGCAGGGACTTCCTAGGTCGGTCAACACGGTCACCGAGCCAGCTGCGGTACGAATCAGGAACCCACAGGGGTCGGCCGCATCATGGTGTACGGGGATTGCCACGATCTCCACATCGGCGACCTGCACGGGTTGGTCAGGGCGAGTCTCTTCCCAGGATCGTGTTGGCAGATTGGTCATCCGCGCCGAACCTCTGGTACTCAGAATGGTGTGGTGTTGAGCTACGAATCGGGGCAGTTCTCGAATGTGGTCGCTGTGCTCGTGAGTTACCAAGAGTGCATCGACGTCCGCAAGCGTGAGGTCGAACGAGTTAAGCGCACGTGTGATGCGGCGCACTCCAACACCACAGTCAATCAAGAGGACGACTTTCGCGGTCCTGACCAGGAGTGCGTTGCCCGCGCTTCCGCTTCCCAGGCTCGTTACTTCGAGCAACATTCAGCCTCAATCCGCTGGCTCGTAGATTGGCGTCCGTCGACTCAGTGCGGGGTACACTGACGGTCGCCCGACAATAGCACCGCACTTCAGCTTCCCTGTCGATCCGGCACCGGGCCGTATGTAGCAATGCTGGCAGAGCAGATCCGAAAACAGGAAGGTCCTCGCCGCGATGGACTCAGCAGAAAGAATACTCCGACGAGTGCCGCGGTCTCCGGGACGGGGATCGGGTTCGAGTAACGAAGGCGGTTGGTCGCCTTCACCATCGACCAAGCGAATGGTCGTTACCGCGCTCGTTATATTCGCAATCCTTGCCTTCGTCTCATTGACGTCGACATTCTGGGTCCAATGGTGGTGGTTCGAAAGTCTCGGCTACCAGACCGCGCTGACGACTCGGTATGTTTCTGGCGCGATCGCATTTCTGGTAGCCTCCCTGCTCGTCGGCGGGTTTTTTGCGGCCAACTGGACCCTGGCTCTGCGCCGGAGTGAGCGGTCGAGCCGCGGATCTAGGCTGGCGTCGAGCCGAATCGTACGGTGGCCTCTCTGGCTCCTGACAATCGGCATCGCGATCTTCGCCGGATGGTTGGCCGCGGAACAGTGGGCAACCTGGCGCCTCGCCCTTACTGGGACGAGCTTCGGCATCACCGATCCGATTTTCGGCATGGATGCCGGATTCTACGTCTTTCGACTCCCCGCGTTGCAATTAATTCATGGCGCGGCACTCGCCACGGTGCTGGTGACCCTCATTGCGGTGGCATTGATCTACCTTGGAATGCGGGGACTCGACCGCCTCGACCACTTACAGGCTTCGCCAACAATTCGCCGACACGTCCTGGGACTCGCCGCGGTACTTCTTGTACTGTTTGGGGTGGGTTACCTCCTAGCGAATTACGCCCTCCAGTACTCGGGGCGGGGATTCACGCCCGGGCCCGGATTCACGGACGTTACCGTCGTGCGTCCGCTCAACTATCTCCTTGCCGTTGTGTCCGTGTTTGCCGCGGCGGTCCTTGTTTTCAGCCGCCGAACAGAGCAGGTTCGCTGGCTCGCCATTATTTTCATCGTCTGGATCGCTGCTGTTGGCCTGGGTGCGGTGGTTCCCCGGCTGGTGCAGCAAGCCATCGTCGAGCCGAACGAACTGCAACGGGAGGCCCCGTTCATCGCCAATAACATCAGCCTGACCCGGGCGGGATTTAACCTCGACGCAGTCGAATCCCGGAGCATCAGCGGCCAGGGAGAACCGCCGGCGAGCGCCCTCCAGGCCGATTCCCCGGTGCTTCGTAATGTCCGGCTCTGGGATTATCGAATCGCCCGCGAGACCTATCAGCAACTGCGGTCGTTCGTGCCGTACTACGTATTCAACGATGTTGACGTGGATCGATACCCGGAGGCCGACGAAATTCAGCAGGTGCTGGTGTCGGCGCGGGAGTTGGACACCGATGGTCTTCCCGTGAACGCCCAAACTTGGACAAACCAGCACCTCTCCTATACCCACGGTTATGCCGCCGTCGTAAGTCCAATCAACGAAGCGACAAGCCAGGGCTTGCCGGTTTTCACTGTCGGCGGCATCCCGCCCGAAACGGCCGGCGTGTTGACGATCGACCGGCCTGAGATTTACTTTGGCGAGTTGGAAAGCCCCTGGGTAGCGGTCAAAACTGGGGTGCAGGAAGTCAATGGCATCCCCGGCGAGACCCCGGCTGATCCGTTTCAGGGAATGGCCCGCGGAGCGATCACGCTCGACAATTACCTGAAACACGTTATCCTCGCGATCAATCAGCGGGACAGGCGAATTCTCTTCACGGACGAGTTGACGAACGAGTCGCAGGTCTTGCTGCAGCGGTCTATCGCGGACCGCGTCACGACCATTGCGCCTTTTCTCCTTCTCGACAGCGACCCCTATCTGACGGTCGTGGATGGCCGCCTGATCTGGATCCTCGACGCCTACACCGCAACCGACCGATTCCCGAACTCGACCCCGTTCTCAGGGGTCAACTATGCCCGACATACCTTCAAGGCGACGGTCGATGCCTACGATGGGACAGTAACGTTCTATCGGACTGCCATGCCGGATCCTATTGCCGACGCCTATGCCACCCTGTTTGCCGAGATGTTCACCCCGATCAGCGAGGCGCCCCCCGCACTTGCGGAGCATTTCCGTTACCCAGAAGACCTGTTCGATCTGCAGAGCCAGGTGTTTTCCGCCTATCACGTCACCGATCCTACGGCTTTCTACAATGGCGAGGACCGTTGGGAGATCGCGACCGAGCCGGTCGAGAACGAGCAAGGTGAAACCACGGTTGAACGGCCGATGGAGGCGTACTACATGACGCTTCCATTGCCCGGCGAGAGCGAGACCGGGTTCAAGCTCATCCGCCCGTTCACCCCGATCAACCGTCCGAACATGACCGCCTGGATGGCCGGACAGTCTGATACCCGGGGAGACGCTCGACTCGTGGTTTACCGATTCCCCCGTCAAATCACCGTATTCGGCCCGCAGCAGGTCGAAGCGAGAATCAACCAGGATCCCGAGATCTCCGAGCAGTTCACGCTCCTCAGTCAGTCTGGATCGAGAGTAATCAGCGGGAACATGTTGGTCATCCCGGTAGAGGAGACCGTGATGTACGTACAGCCGGTCTACCTACAGGCCACCGGCTCGGCCGGCGCTCCGACCGAGCTCACGTTCGTCATCGTGGCGACCGAGGAACAGGTAGAAATGCGCCCCACTCTGGAAGAGGCGCTCGCCGCGGTGGCTGGTGATGACGCTGCTACAGGACCCGAGTCCGGTACGGCCAATGTCGAGGGCGATGCCCAGCCATCTGGGCAGCCAATGGCAGGAACCGTCGCCGACGCGCTCGCGGCGTACGAGCGGGGCCAACGGGCACTCGGTGAAGGTGACTGGTCCGAGTACGGCGAAGCTCAAGCCGAGCTCGAGCGTATTCTGGAAACATTAGCGCGCTCATCCGGAGTTCCCGTAGTGCCGGAGCCAGAACCGCCCTTGTCAGGAACGCCCGTACCATAGGGGCAGTTTTAGATACCTCGCCGCATTTCGCAGCGATTGAGGTAAGGGAGAACCGGGATGCAGGTGCTTGGGAAGATTCAACGCGCCGTGTCAAGAAAGTCGTCATTGAAGTCGAAGTGGGTTGGGAATATGGGGGAGGTCGACGGCTTCAGTGCCATCCGGTAGCCTACGGCAAGTGAGGCGCGGACAGGTTGTGATCCGCCAAGCAGCGAGGAGCGGTGCGTGAATATCTGGGGCTGGCTCGTCGTCCTCGGCGCCGTTGCGGCGTCTGTCGGATTCACCGTCTACGGGATGGGAACATCGACGTTGCAGCCAGACGATCAAATGCTGAACATCGGCAGAATTCTGATGATAGGGGGTGGTATTGCACTCGGAGTGGGGTTTGTTGCGTACAAAGCGACCGAGCGCTCAGGGAGCAGCTAAACAGGTTTCGCGCTGATTGCACGGCCAAGGGGTCCGCTGCATCACGATGTCCTCGTCCCGGTACCAACGGCGTCGCACCTCACCGGCAAGATACATGGACCCGGTGACCAGAACGGCTGTTCCAGCTGGTTTTGCGATTGACTCCGCGCGGCGCACCGCAACATCCGGGTCCGGCTCGACATAAACCTCGCCCTCGAATCCTACCGTCCGGACGACATCGGCGAGCGTGTCTGCCGCAAGCGAGCGCTTTCCGAGTACCGTCGGCTCCGTGAGCACCATCGCCGATGCTGCCGGCAGCAACGCCGAAACGATGGCTGCTGAATCTTTGGCGCCCAGGATCCCCAGGACGATGACTGGAAGCGGACCGCCAATCGAGATACGAGCCGCTTCCTGAGCCAGCGCCGCAGCCTTGTCGGCGTTGTGCGCGCCATCAATCCAGACCGTTGGATCGCTTGCACCCGGCATCCGTTCCAGACGACCTGGAAGGCGTGTCGACCGGATTCCCTCGACGATCGCCGCATCAGGTACGTTGAATCCATTTTCACGGAGAACTTCGGCGACGGTCGCCGCAACGGCAGCATTCTGCTGCTGAAAAGCGCCGTCGAGTAGGGGTAGTGATGCGTATGGAGGCAGCTGGCCTTGCACGCCGAGACGAGCGTCGCGCCAAGTGCCTGTGCCTCTCTGGCGATGACTGAGAAAGCCTCCTCTGGGATGTCTCCGAGGACCGCGGTTGTGCCCGGCTTGACAACACCCGCTTTGTGCCAGGCGATATCCTGAATCGAAGGGCCAAGCGTGACGACATGGTCCAGGCCAACGCTGGTGATGACGCTGACAACTGGATCGATGACGTTTGTCGCATCGAACCTGCCACCCGACCCTACCTCAACGACGGCGACGTCGATCGTCGCGCCGGGCGAACCACCAGTAACTCAGCACCGCCCAGGCTTCGGCGTAGCTTACCCACGGGCCGGATGTATCGGGCGGGTAGACGCGGAACGCCTCTTCAAGCACCCGGCCGACCATCTCGTCGAACGACGTGCTGTCAATCAGTGAAGACCCGATCTGTAACTTCTCGGTCGCCACCTGGAGGAACGGTGAGGTACGGAGTCCTACGCGGTAACCCGCCGCGGTCAGGATTGAGGCCACCGTAGCCGCGGTCGATCCTTTTCCAGACGTGCCTGTCACATGCACAACCGGGTAGCAGCGCTGTGGGTTACCTAGACCCTGGAGCAACGTGCGGATTCGGGCCAGCTTCGCTTCCGCGCGTTGCCGGCGGGCTTCTTTGGAACGAGTGGCGTACTGCTCACCTCGAATGAGCGAAAAGAGCGATCTCGTCGCCCGCTCATAGGCCTCGATTTCCAACGCGCGCAAGTTGCTGACGGTCACAGAAACTCCGCGCAGACGGAGTTAGCGAGCAGTTCGCCGCGAGCCGTGAGACGGACTCTCATTCCATCGGCTTCAAGTAGACCGAGAGAGACGAACTTAGAGATCTGGGCGCCGAACTGGCGCTCCAGCGAGACTCCGTGACGTGCCTGGAAGGCTGCCGGAGAAACACCGTCTTCGAGCAAGCGAAGTCCAAGCATCATTGTTTCGGCCATCGCGGTCGCAGCGTCGATCTGCTCCACGTTCGTCACCGGCGACTCCCCTCGCTCGAGCAAGGCGGTATATCGCTTCGGTGACGGTTGATTCATCGTGCGCCGGCCCCTTGAATGTCCGTGTGCGCCGGCGCCGATGCCGGCGTACTCGCCGTTGCGCCAATAGACCGCGTTGTGTCGTGAAGTGGATTGGGGCGTTACGGCCCAGTTCGCGATCTCGTAGTGCAGCCAGCCGGCTTCCGCCAGCATTGCCACGGCGAGATCGTAATAGTCCGCCGCGGTGTCATCGTCTATGGGCGCCAGAATGCCGCGGTGGACGGCATCGGCCATTGGCGTTCCTGGCTCGACGATCAACCCGTAGAGCGAAAGGTGATCGAGCGGAGAACCGCCTAATTCACCGCTCAGGACCCGGGTCAGGTCGGATCTCCATCCCTCCATCGTCTGCCCCGGCCAACCATAGATGAGGTCGAGACTGAGATTCTCGAACCCCGCGTCCCTCGCTGCCCGTACAGCGCTTGCGACCTTGTGCGCCTCGTGCAATCGGCCGAGTACGCGCAGCCCTCGCCGGTCCAGCGTCTGCGCGCCGATGCTGAGACGATTCACTCCGACCTCGAGCAACTCAGAGCAATATCCCACGTCCAGGTTATCGGGATTTGCCTCGATGGTTACTTCGACATCAGGCGCCAGTTCGAACGAGTTACGGCATGTGGCCAGCAGGTCCTGAATCTGACCGGGCGTCATGAGCGACGGTGTGCCACCACCGACGAAGATCGACCGGGCGGTTCGGCAGTCGAATTCCTGCGCCCATAGTGGAATCTCGCGCGCTACCGCCTCAACATAGCTTGGGATTCGCTCCGACTGCCCGGCGTAGGTGTTGAAGTCGCAGTACGGGCAGATATGTGCGCAGAACGGGATGTGTATGTAGATACCGAAATCGTCATCGACCTGCGCCGGAGCATCGAAGAGTCGGGGGTGAACGGCACAGTCGATCAGCGTGTCGTTCACGCTGCCTCCCGCAAATGTATTTGTTTTCCACGGTTGCGCGGCAGATGTGCACCGTGGACGAACTGCTGGCGGAGCGAGATTGACCGTGAGGCTCGGCACTCTGGCACGGGTATCGCGAATGCCGGCTCGGTGAACATTCGAAGTTCGTCAATCACGGGGCAGGTGTCGCGTTCACGACGATTGACCGCGGTGCGTCGGCGGGGAAGAGTGACGAGAGATAGATCACCAGTGGCACATCACCGGCGTTGCGGCCTTGGTGAGTTGATCCTGGAGTTTCGACCAATGCGTCTCCAGGGCGAACGACGACCGTTTCACCTGGACCGATAACAATCGGTTGCCCCGCCGGATCATCGCTCTGGTGCCAGGCGACTTCTCCAGTAAAGACCTCGTACGTCAATTCCCCTTGCACGACAACGCCAATCTGCGTCCCAGGGTGGTAGTGAGTGGGAATGGCGGCGCCTGGCATGATCGTGACCCTCCCCAGGGCGAGTTCCGGGTCTTCGATCGCGACCGGGACGGCGCGACCCAGAACTTCGCTCGAGATCGCAACGGGTGAGGTGGCTTCAGGCGTCGCATCTTGTGCAAGCGATTCCGGTGCGCTTCCCTGGAAAACGAGCGCAAGCCCGAACACGACAACGGCTGCGACCAGGAAGATGACTCTTGGCATCGACACTCCCGATTCTCGTGCCGCTCGCAAATTCCTAGAGCAGACCCTTTAGCTTGTCGAAATCGACGTTGCCTCCACTCAAGGTGGCAACTGTGCGCGATCCCGGCGCGGCGCCCGCCTTGCGGGTGATGAGCGCGGCCGTGGCGGCAGCTCCAGCCGGTTCGACGAGCATCTTGGTGCGCTCGAGAATCAGCCGCAGGGCCTCCAGGATCTCATCGTCAGTCACGATAACGACATCGTCTACGTATCGCTCGATCAGCCGCTGCGACGTGGGTGCGGCAAAGGGCGCCGCCAGGCCGTCAGCAACGGTCGTGATCTTCTCGATCGTCACCGGATAGCCCGCCACGAGACTGCGCGTGACGACCGGGGCCCCTTCCGGCTCGACCCCGACGATGCGGACGACAGGCTTCAATGCTTTCGCGGCGACCGCGATCCCAGCGAGTAGGCCGCCGCCGCCGACACAGACGGCGATGGTGTCGATGTCAGGGCTATCTTCGACGATCTCCAGGCCGACTGTCCCCTGCCCCGCGATGATGTCCGGATCGCCGAATGGGTGAACGTAATGCAAGCCGTGGGCCTCACGGAACTCATCCATGAAGGCGAGTACCGTTTCCATCGACGGCGCAAATCGTGCTTCCGCCCCGTAGCCTCTCACGGCCGCCACCTTAGTGGGGACAGCATGTTCAGGCATGAATACAACACAACGGACTCCCGCCAGCTGCGCGGCGTAGGCGAGCCCTTGTCCGTGATTCCCGGCAGACAAGGTGATTACGCCACGTTCGCGCTGCTGCGGTGTGAGCTTCAAGACCGCGTTGAGAGCGCCGCGGGCTTTGAACGCACCAGTGCGTTGCAGGTTCTCGGCCTTGAGCCCGAGCCTCGTGCCAGTCAAACGGCTCAACGTCGCAGAATCGAAGAGAGGCGTACGGTGAACGTACGGCGCGATTCGGGCGGCTGCAGATCGGATATCGTCTATCGTTACATCTGGGGTTTCCATGCACTCGTAGGCTGCTCTAGCCTCCCGAGCCGCTGCCGCGATTCCAAGTGTCCCAGTAACGTGTGGCGGCACGCTTGCCAGCTCCTCGCGCGGCGCTCCCGCCCGTGCCTCGAGCGGTCGACCGACACAGGTTCCATGTCGAAGTGCGACACGGCAGTATAGACAGGGTTGGAGACCGGTTGGGAGGTTTCCTTAAGTGAACGGTCCGCCTGGTGGTCCGGCCCCGAGACTACGAACCGTGCCCCTGAGAAATGACATGGTTGATACCATCGCCGGGGCTATCGACGCGCGTCCGAGCCTGGCGCCGTTTCAACTACCTGGCGCCACTGTTTACCAATTCACAGTGAATGGAACCGAGGGTCGCCCGTCCGCCATGGTGACGATCTGGCCCTCACTGCGCCGGGTCGACGCGATTGGCAGCGGCGCCGCAATTGTCTTTACACGAATTGCGGTCGTGCAATTGGTCGACGGCGTCGAGGTGCTCTTTCGACGAGAATCGGGGGAGTACCTCGTGATCGCCAAAGGTGGCCGCATCGTCGTCAGGTCATGAGCTGGGTCGCGAGCGCTCCCCAGGGGTCCCAGTTGCACCGGGTCGAAAGTCCGATTCGTGGGTCACTGTCCGCACGAACCCGGCGATGATCTTGGCCGCATTCTCGAGATCTGACAGGCTGACGAGCTCATTTGGAGAATGCATATATCGGTTCGGAATCGACACCACGCCGGTTGCCGAACCCGCTCCAGTGTGGAACATGGCGTCGGCGTCCGTGCCGCTCGATTTCCCGGTCGCCTGGACAGAGATCTCGATGCCCAGTGTTCGCGCGGCCTCGCGCAGGCCCTCGAAGACTCTGTCATTGACTGTTGCGCCACGACCAAGGACTGGTCCTCCTCCGAGCTTCACCTCGTGGTTCCGCTTCTTGTCCGCGCCCGGATAGTCCGTGGCATGAGTGACGTCGATGGCAATTGCCACCGCCGGTGCGAGGCTGAACGACGCGGTGTAGGCGCCGCCGAAGGTAATCTCTTCTTGTGCCGTCGCAACCGCATAGACGTCCGCGGCGCACCGATCGCCGGAGATCAGGCGGGCCGCTTCGAGGGCGACGAAAGCCCCCACGCGATTGTCCATGCTGCGTGCGACGCACACGTCCCCGGTCAAGTCCACGAAGCGCGAGTCGATCACCGCCGGGTCGCCGACTTCTACGCGTCGCACACTGTCTTCGTAATCAGCGGCCCCGATGTCGATCCACATATCATCGAGCCGGGTGGGCTTGCGCCGGTCTTCTTCTTTGAGGAGATGCGCGGCTTTCTTGCCGATGACGCCAATCACATCTCCGTCCCGTCCCGCAATGCGAACCCGTTGGCCGACAACGACTTGATCGTCCCAACCACCAAGCGGGGAGAACCAGAGGAAACCGTCTTTGTCGATGTGGGTGATCACAAATCCGATCTCATCGATGTGTCCGGCAAGGAGAATCTTTGGTGCGTCCGGCATACCATCGAGTGGCTTGACCCGAGCGAACGAGTTCCCGACGACATCGTGCGTGACTTCATCGGCAAACAATGAAGCCTCGTCGCGCCAGACATGCGCCGGGGCCGCCTCATAGCCGGAGGGGCCTGGTGCATCCAACAACCGGCGCAGGAACGTCAAAGCTCGGTCGTCCATGATCAGATCGATTCTCCTCCGCGCGGTTGTCGCATCGTCGCGATGTCTGCGGCTAGTCTTCGCGAATTGCGATCAGGACCGCGATGATAGCCACCAATACCATGGCGAGCACGATCCAGTAACCGATCACGCCGCTTCTTGCAGCCTCGGGATGTACGAGGCAAGCAGAGTGACGGCTTCCGCTACCCCTTCACTGCGCACCCCGGTCTGCAGACCAAGTGCCTCGAGGTAATCGAGCAGCGATTCCGTTCTCAGATTGCCCGGCGCTCCGGGAGCGAATGGACAACCACCCAAACCACCGGCGGCCGAGTCGAAGATGCGGACTCCGCGATCCAAACCTACCTCCACGTTGCTCAGCGCTCGCCCTGATGTGTCGTGGAAATGCAGAGCCAGTCGGGAGACGGGAGCACAATGCAAGCTGGCGTCAAGAACCAGCCGCACCGTAGCGGGAGTTGCAACGCCGATGGTGTCCGCCAAGCACACTTCGTCGCAGCCAAGTGATAAGAGCCGCTCAACAACCGAAACCACGGATCCAGGTTCTACCGATCCCGCGAATGGGCAACCAAATGCGACCGAGATGTAACCGCGCACCCAAAGTCCATGGTCCCGTGCGGTTGCCATTACCGGCTGGAATCGATCGAAAGTCCCTTCTACCGAAGTCCCAACATTTGCCGAAGCAAACTCGTCCGTAGCCGATGTGAAGAGCGCGATTGCGTCAGCGCGAGCCGCCAACGCGCGCTCCAGGCCGCGAACGTTTGGAACAAGAACCGGGTAGCGCACGCCCGCGGCCCGCCGGATGCCCGCCATGCACCACTGGCGCATCTGACAGCTGCGGCACCGCTTTCGGGTTGACGAAGCTGGTTGCTTCGATAACGGGCAGTCCGGCGCGGGTGAGCGCATCCACGAACGAAATCTTCGCGGCCGTGGGAATCTGGACCGATTCGTTCTGAAGTCCGTCCCGCGGGCCTACCTCGACGATAGCGACCTCGCGCTGCGGCGCGGCCGGCCGAGCCCGATTCAGTGAGCGTTCCGGCTGTTCCAGGTCGTCTCGGACAGAACCGGGAATGCTCCCTTCGTAGTCGTTTGGCAAGGCGCCGTTGACGCGGTCGCTCATCCTCCTGGCGGCGGCGGTAGCGGTGCCGACGTCGGCGCCGGGGTTACCGGAAGCGGCGTGCTCGTCGGTCGAGGCGTACTCGTGGGCCGCGGTGTGCTGGTTGGCCGGGGAGTACTGGTCGGTGGGACCGGCGTGCTCGTCGGGCGTGGCGTACTGGTCGGAACGGGCGTTGCTGTCGGCGGGACCGGAGTATTCGTAGGTGGTACGGGCGTTGCCGTCGGAGGGATCGGTGTGCTCGTCGGCACCGGTGTTGCCGTCGGGGGAACCGGCGTATTCGTCGGGACCGGTGTCGCTGTTGGCGGCACAGGTGTGCTGGTCGGCCTCGGAGTTGCTGTCGGTGGCACCGGAGTACTCGTTGGTCTCGGAGTTGCCGTCGGTGGCACGGGTGTGCTGGTTGGTCTCGGTGTTGCTGTCGGTGGCACCGGCGTGTTCGTGGGCGGCACCGGCGTGTTTGTTGGCGGCACAGGTGTGCTGGTCGGTCTCGGTGTTGCTGTCGGTGGCACCGGCGTAGTTTCGTGTCGGCGGCACAGGTGTGCTGGTCGGCTGTGCTGTCGGCACCGGAGTATGCTCGTCGGATCGGGCACGGGTGTATTGTGGGTTCCGGTGTCGCTGTTGGCGGCACAGGTGTGCTGGTTGGTCTCGGAGTTGCTGTCGGTGGCACCGGTGTATTTGTGGGTTCCGGGGTTGCTGTCGGCGGGACGGGTGTTTCCGTCGGTGGTACCGGCGTATTCGTAGGCGGCACCGGCGTGTTTGTTGGAGGGATAGCTGTGGCTGTCGGAGGCACAGGAGTGCGGGTTGGAGCCTCCGTTGGTGCAACGACCGCCAGGGGCGTCGCCTCCATGGTGGGTGTTGCTGGCTCCTCTGCTGGGGTTGCGAATGGAGTCGCTGGGGTCGCTACCGGAGTCCTCGGCAGCGCCTCCAAGATCTCCGGGGTTGCGTCCTCCACGACTGGCGTCGCGCGCTCAGGTGCTGGTGTCGCCGCGGCAGGCGTCGCGTCCGGCAAGCCAGCCGCTTGCGGAGTAGCCTCGGCAGGCGTTGCTGCGACGACTTCAGGAGTCGCGGCTTCCGGAGTTGCGACGGCCAATTCTCGTACCGGAGTAGCGCCGTCTATAACCGGAGTGGCGATCTCTGCTACCGGAGTGGCTGCCTCTGCTACGGGAGTTGCGGCCGCTGCGATGGGAGTTGCGACCGCTGCGATGGGAGTGGCTACTGCACTTACAGGGGTTGCAACCCCTACCATAGGAGTCGCGGCTTCAAGCACCGGTGTCGCCACTTCCGCAATTGGCGTTGCTTCGACCGCGACTGGCGTGGCCTCCGGGGTGGCTGGAGTTGCATCCTCCGTAGCTTCGTCTGCGACTACTGTGTCCTCAACCTCGGGAACTTCCGTCGCCACTACGGCTTCCGTCGGCGCCGGTGTTGGGGTCGGCGCCTCGTCACCGCAGGCGGCGAGTGTCAGCACACCGATAGCGGCGAGAGCAAGCAGCGGCAACCGGGGTTTAGTCGAGCGAAGACCTGGCATGATCGAGCCTCTTCGTAGACGATGGGCGGACCTTCCCCGATCCCCCGGTCGACGTGCCGACAGCGTAGTAATCGTACCCATCATCGTACGTCTATGTTGGACGCCTCGCAAGCGTCGCCGCGAACCACGGAGTCGCGAGTCGTCGTCTTGTAGCACAGGACAGTCCGCCGCTATACTTTTCGCGCCGTTTCGAGATTGAATACGGCGAGCACGGCGCCTGGGCGAGTGCCAGAGTGGTTAAATGGGCCTGACTGTAAATCAGGTGCGAAAGCTACGGTGGTTCGAATCCGCCCTCGCCCACCAGTCGCCGGGCTGAACGGCGGGAACATCACGGGCCCACATAGCTCAGCTGGTAGAGCACATTCTTGGTAAGAATGAGGTCCCCGGTTCAAGTCCGGGTGTGGGCTCCAGCCTAGTTCCGCGGTGCGAGGCTCCAGAGAGCCTTTTTTCATGCCGCGGGGTTCCCGATTATGGACAACGTATTGCGTCAGCCCTGTGATGGGGCTGAAGAGGAGAGCGGAGCGAGATGGGGAAGCAGAAGTTTGCGCGGACGAAGCCGCATGTGAACGTGGGGACGATCGGGCATGTGGATCATGGCAAGACGAGTCTGACGGCGGCGATCACCAAGACGCTGGCGTTGCAGGGGCAGGCGCAGCTGCGCTCCTTTGACAGCATCGACAATGCGCCGGAGGAGCGGGAGCGGGGGATCACGATTGCGATCGCCCACGTCGAGTACGAGACGGAGAAGCGCCACTACGCCCACGTCGACTGCCCGGGCCATGCCGACTACATCAAGAACATGATCACCGGGGCGGCGCAGATGGACGGGGCCATCCTGGTCGTCTCCGCCCCGGACGGCCCGATGCCCCAGACGCGGGAGCACATCCTGCTGGCGCGCCAGGTCGAAGTGCCCGCATGGTGGTGTTTCTGAACAAAGTCGACATGCTCGACGACGAGGAGTTGCTGGAGCTGGTGGAGCTGGAGGTGCGGGAGTTGCTCTCCACCTACGAGTTCCCGGGCGATGAGATTCCGGTGATTCGGGGCAGTGCCCTGGCCGCCCTGGAGACGGCCAGCCAGGACCCGAGTGATGCGGCCTACGGGCCGATTCTGGAGCTGATGCAGGCCGTCGACGACTACATCCCGACCCCGGAGCGGGCGGTGGACAAGCCGTTTCTGATGCCGATCGAGGATGTCTTCGGGATCAAGGGGCGGGGCACGGTGGTCACCGGCCGGGTCGAGCGCGGCATCGTCAAGCCGGGTGAGGAGATCGAGATCGTCGGCATGGGGGAGCGGCGCAAGGTCGTGGTCACCGGCGTGGAGATGTTTCAGAAGACGCTGGACGAGGGGCTGGCCGGCGACAACGTCGGCTGCCTGCTGCGGGGGGTGGAGCGCGACGACGTGCAGCGGGGGCAGGTGCTGAGTAAGCCCGGCTCGATCAACCCGCACACCAAGTTTCAGGCCGAGGTCTACGTGCTGGGCAAGGAGGAGGGGGGCCGCCACACCCCGTTCTTCCCCGGCTACCGGCCGCAGTTCTACATCCGCACCACGGATGTGACCGGCTCGATCACCTTGCCGGAGAACACCGAGATGGTGATGCCGGGCGACAACGTCCAGATGGGGGTGGAGCTGATCACCCCGGTGGCCATCGAAGAGGGGTTGCGCTTCGCCATCCGCGAGGGCGGACGCACCGTCGGCGCCGGCGTCGTCACCGCCATTACTGAGTAGCGGAAGAGTGGTATCATGTCGGTTCGGTGCCCGATACGCGAGCGCCTAAATCGACGCGCGTGAATCAATGCTTGCTATCAAGTGCGGGCCTGTTTGAGGACAAACGAGAATGGCGAAAAAGGGCAAGGCCGACCGGATCGTGATCACGCTCGAGTGCACAGAGTGCCGTGATCGAAACTACACGAGTGAAAAGAATCGGCGGAACGATCCATCGCGGCTCGAGTTGAAGAAATTTTGTCCACGATGTCGCGCGCATCAACTGCATCGCGAGACACGCTAGGGCCGGGAGGCGATCCGCTTCGCGCCACAACCTAGGGCTGTAGCTCAATTGGTAGAGCAGCGGTCTCCAAAACCGCAGGTTGCAGGTTCGAGTCCTGTCGGCCCTGCCAGGTGGTGGAGTGATGGAGCGGACGATGGGGGCGTGGCCAGGGTGGCACGCCCCCGATCAGTGTTTTCGGGAGCCGGAATTGGTAGTCCGTCCGGAGAGGACGACAGCACATGAGCAGCCAACCACCGTCGGTCGTCAAGCCACGCAGCGCACCAACTCCGAGTCGCGCCGAGGCGGCACGCCCGCCCAAACCGACCATCGATCGCGACCGGCCGCGTGAAACCGAACAGAGCGCGTACCGATCGCGCATCGATGAGATCAAAAAGCAGTGGTTCGATACGGTTGCCGAACTGAAGAAGGTCACATGGCCGGACAGGGAAACGACAAAGAACCTAACCCTGGTCGTGATCGCCATCTCGGCGGTGCTTGGCGCATTGCTGGGCGGTCTGGACTGGGTGATGCAGCAATTGTTTGCGTTGATCTAGTTGATCTCATTGTGCTCTGGCATTCCAAAGATGTGAGGAGGTCATTGGCATGACGCGAGTCTCACTGCGCGACCGTCTAATCGCCAAGCGTGCGACCGAGGCGGGAGAGCCGACCGAGGCCCTTGCCGGTCAGTGGTACGTGCTGCACACATACTCGGGCTATGAGAACAAGGTCAAGAAGTCGATCGAAACTCGAATCGAAGCCCTCGACCTGACTGACCGGGTCTATGAGATTGTGGTTCCCACCCAGGATGAGATCGAGATCCGGTCCGGACAGCGACACACGGTCCAAAAGAAGGTCTTCCCCGGATACGTCCTGGTCCGGATGGAGATGGACGACGACACCTGGTACGCCCTGAGGAATACCCCCGGTGTGACCGGATTCATCAATATCAACAATGTCCCGGTTCCGCTGCCCGATACTGAAGTGCAAAGCATCCTCAAAGGCATGACGGCCGAGGCGCCGCGGGTGAAGATCTCGTTCCAGGTTGGCGACACGGTTCGCATCACCGATGGTCCTTTCGCCGACTTCCGGGGCGAGATCGACGAGATCAGCCAGGAGAAGGGCAAGATTCGCGTTCTCGTTTCGTTCTTTGGTCGAGAGACCCCGGTCGAGCTCGATTTCTTGCAAGCGGAGCGAGAAACCTGATATCGGTGTTGTAAATGGCACATTTGTCTCGCACCGCTTTCCTGGTCACATGATGAGGAGGTAGGAGAACTATGGCGAAGCGCGTCAAGGGATACGTCAAGTTGCAGATACCTGCTGGTAAGGCGACGCCTGCGCCGCCGATCGGCCCGGCGCTGGGTCAACACGGCGTGGCGATCATGGATTTCTGCAAGCAGTACAACGAGCGAACCCAGTCGATGGCGGGACAGATCGTGCCGGTTCTGATCACCGTCTACGAAGACCGCTCGTTTTCATTCGTGACGAAGACGCCTCCGGCGGCTGACCTGCTTCGCCGGGCAGCTGGTATCGAGAAGGGATCCGGCAGGCCGAATACAGAAAAGACGGGCCGGGTCACTGGGGACCAGGTGCGGGAGATTGCCGAAGTCAAGATGCGCGATCTCAACTCGGTTGATCTCGACGGAGCGGTCAAGCAGGTGGAGGGCACTGCCCGAAGCATGGGGATTGAAGTTGTGGCGTAAGACGGCAAGAAACCGTCCCGCGATCAAGTGGGAGGGACCGCGGGTCCCGATTGCACCACAGGAGGTTTGACGTGCCGAAACACGGTAAGAAATATCTGGACGCTGAGAAGAAGATTGAACCCGACAAGCTATACACTCCTGACGAGGGTGTAAGCCTGCTGAGAGACATCACATTCGCGAACTTTGATGAGACAGTCGAGGTTCATGCCAGGCTCGGTATCGATCCGCGACAGGCAGACCAGACCGTTCGTTCCACCGTCGTTCTTCCACATGGCACTGGAAAGATTGTTCGCGTCCTGGTCTTCGCCGCGGGCGAAGCCGAGCGCGTGGCCAAGGAGGCTGGCGCCGACTACGCCGGAACTGACGATCTGGTGCAGCAAATTCAAGGCGGGTGGTTGGAGTTCGATGCCGCCGTTGCCATGGCCGACCAGATGGGTAAAGTCGGTGGGCTTGGTCGCATCCTGGGCCGGCGCGGATTGATGCCGAACCCGCGCTCCGGGACGGTGGTCAGAGACGTGACCGATCTTCCGGGTGTGCTTTCGGAGCTGAAGGGAGGACGTGTCGAATTCCGCAATGACCGGACAGGCATCGTTCACCTCGGTATCGGGCGCAAGGGCTTTTCGGATGATCAGCTCCGCGGCAATCTCTTTGCGTTCGTCGATGCACTCCAGCGAGCCAAGCCGAGTGGCGCCAAAGGTGTCTATCTGCGTACACTGACGATCAAGAGCACGATGTCCCCTGGCATTCATCTCGATGTGCCGGCGACGATTACGGCGGCTACAGAGGCTGCAGCTTAGGGCGTCGGCTCGACTGACTCAATCAACGAATAGTCCCGGCTGAAGACCGTCGGTGCGGTATACCGCCGCTTAATCTCCGACCGAGGCCCGGAAACGCGATACGGTGAGGCAACGTGTGCCCTCCTGCGCCCCGGGTCAACCTGACCCGGGGCGTTTCGTTAGTGAAAACGTATTTGGGAAAGGGGGTGAAATTCGATGCCAACACGACAGAAAGCTCAGACAATCGATGCGTTGTCCAACCAGTTATCGCGGGCAAGCCTGGTAATCGTCACTGATTACCGCGGGCTCAAGGTCGCTGATTTGCAGACACTGCGCGGCAACTTGCGCCCTACTGGCGGGGAAATACACATCGCCAAGAACACGCTGACCCGCATCGCGGCGAACAATGTGGGTGTCTCCGGACTCGATCCAATGCTCGAGGGACCATCTGCATTGGTCTTTGCCTTCGAGGATGTGGTCCAGACGGCGAAGGCGGTGACCGACTTCGTTCGCACGTCGCGGATCCTCTCCGTCAAGGGCGGCGTCATGGGCGACCGAGCCGTGAGCGCCGCCGACGTCGAGGCGATTGCAACGCTTCCATCGCGAGAGGAGCTCCAGGCGCGGCTCCTCGGGATGCTGGTCTCGCCGATGGCGCGCACGCTTGGAGTGCTCACCGGTCCCTCGCGATCGATGGTCTATCTCCTCAACGCGCGATCGGAGCAACCGGAGCTGGCGCAGGCCGCCGATTAGTTCGCCACTACTAGCGCCCGGCCGGATATCCGATCGGGTAACTCAGATGATGACGCCGACGCTATGAAGGTCGGATCAGGAGGAACGAAACCGTGGATCAGGAGCAGGTAATCACGACGCTCGAAAGCATGACGGTTCTCGAGCTCAACACCCTCGTCAAGCAGCTCGAGGAGCGCTGGGGAGTTAGCGCGGCAGCGCCGGTTGCCGTCGGGGTGGCCGCCGGCGGTGGCGGCGGCGTCGCGGCTGCTGCGCCAGAGGAGGAGCAGACGGAATTCGACGTCATGCTCACCGAGATTGGCGCCAACAAGATTCAGGTCATCAAGGCCGTCCGCGAGTTGACGAGCCTCGGTCTCAAGGAGGCCAAAGATCTCGTTGACAGTGCGCCGAAAGCGGTCAAGCAGGGCGTCGCCCGTGAAGAGGCCGACGCGGCCCGGGCCAAACTTGTAGAGGCCGGGGCAACAGCCGAGATCAAGTAAGGCTAATCCCACTCACTCGACTTCGAGACGCGGCCGGCGTCGCCGGCCGCGTCTCGATGAGTTGACAGTACCGATCTCGACTGCTACAGTCGGCCGGCAAGCGAAGAGCGTATCGACGTTGATCGGAGCGAGTAGGCGCCGCCGAACGTGGGCGGAGCGATCCGGGGATGGTGGAAGCCCGGAGCCCGTGTGGTGCCGAATGGGTCCGTGAGTCGCGCCCCGAACGGTCTCGTGACCTACTAGACGGCGCCGGAAGCTCCCCCGTTATCGGGAGACGCGCGATCCTTGGCGGCAGCGCCCGTCGCGCGGACGAGTGGGATTCCGGGAAGCCGGGATTCAACAAGGGTGGTACCGCGGAGCGTTATTGACGCCTCCGTCCCTTTTGGGACGGGGGTTTTTTGTGTTCTTCGCCGGTATTGATGGTGATGAGGAGGCGGCGATGGTACAGACGGTGGCGGCTGGTTCCGGTACGCGGGGTCGCTCCGGGCGCTGGGCGACGCGGCCTTCGCTTGACGACGTCGTGGCTATCGCGGCAGGAAATGGTGAGATCCGAGCGATCCCCATTTTCCGTGAGGTCATGGCGGATCTTGAAACCCCTGTCAGCGCGTTCCTCAAGATTCGCGGGAGTGGACCGGCTTTCCTCCTCGAAAGCATCGAGGGTGGAGAGCGCTTGGCGCGCTACTCGTTCATCGGCTCCGACCCAATTTCGCTGCTCACTATGCGGGACGGTGTTGCAACTCAGGAATTCCCCGGCGGTGAAGCGACGGTAGCGGCCTACGACGATCCGCTCCATCCGCTGTGCCGACATGATCGCCGCGTATCGAGCGCCTGAAATGCCGGATCTGCCGTTGCCCCGCTTTTCAGGTGGCGCGGTCGGTTACCTCTCCTACGAGGCCGTCCGCGCGTTTGAACCTCGAGTCCCCTCTGCGCCTGGACCGGGACTCGAACTTCCCGACGGCAAATGGATGCTGACTGATGCCCTCCTCGTTTTCGATCATCTGGCCAGAACGATCAAGGCCGTGGCTCATGTCCTACTAGACGGCCACGTTTCGCTTTCCGAGGCCTACGATCGTGCGGAGGAGCGGATCGACGACCTGATCGCGCGCTTGCGGAACGGACCGACCGAAATGCCCCGCGGCGGAGAGTTGCACGAATCTCCAGCGGAAGAGCGCCAGGTTCCGAACACCTCTCGTCAGCGGTACCTGCAGATGGTTGATACCGCACGCGAGTACATCGCCGCGGGAGACATCTTCCAGGTTGTCCTGTCACAGCGGGTCGACGTCCCGAGCAACGTCCATCCGTTCACAATCTACCGCGCCCTGAGAACGATCAACCCTTCGCCGTACATGTTCTATCTCGATTTCGTGGACCATCAAATAGTCGGCGCATCGCCTGAGCTCCTCGTCCGGCTGGAAAATGGCACTGTGACCAACCATCCGATTGCTGGGACGCGGCCGCGGGGCACAACCCCGGAAGAGGACGACGGACTCGCCCGCGATCTGCTAGCGGACGATAAAGAGCGAGCGGAGCACGTTATGCTGGTCGATCTCGGGCGCAACGACATTGGTCGGGTATCGAGACCGGGAACCGTTACGGTGCCTCGCTTCATGGAGATCGAGCGCTACTCGCATGTCATGCACATCGTCAGCAACGTCGAAGGCGAGATCGCCGATGGTCTTTCCGGGCTTGACGCCTTGAGGGCCTGTTTCCCGGCTGGGACCGTTTCCGGAGCGCCGAAGGTCCGAGCCATGGAGATCATTGCCGAGCTCGAGACTGATCGTCGCGGCCCATACGCTGGCGCGGCTGGCTACGTCGACTTTTCCGGAGGTATGGACACGGCCATCGCTCTGCGGACGATGGTCGTCAAGGATGGAGTCGTGTCCATGCAGGCGGGGGGTGGCATTGTCGCCGACAGCACCTCGGAAGGGGAGCACGCAGAATCGCTTCACAAGATGCGCGGTCCTCTCCGCGCAATCGAGTTAGCCGAGGAACTCGAGGCAAGTGAACGCGACGGTGGGAGCGAGACAATGATTCTGCTTCTCGATAACTACGATTCTTTCACATTCAATCTGTATCAAGCGCTCAGTGAGCTCGGGGCGAATGTCATCGTGCGCCGCAATGACAAGATTACGGTCGAAGAAGTCGAGCGGTTATCGCCAGGCCTCGACGGGATCGTTATATCCCCAGGACCGTGCACTCCGGTGGAGGCCGGGATTTCCGTTCCGCTCGTCCAGCGCCTTGCGGGAGTGGTGCCGATCCTCGGCGTGTGTCTTGGACACCAGGCAATCGGCGCCGCGTTTGGCGGTTCGGTCGTGCGAGCGCCACGCCTCATGCACGGCAAGACCTCGATGATTTCCCATGATGGCCATGGCATATTCGCGGGACTCCCGAATCCGTTCCAGGCCACTCGATACCACTCGTTGATTGTCGAGCGCTCGACCCTGCCCGATGTCTTGTCGATCACGGCCGAGGCTGATGGCTTGATCATGGGATTTCGGCATCGCACCTTGCCGATCGAAGGTGTGCAGTTCCACCCGGAGTCGATCCTTACTCCAGCAGGCAACGATCTCTTGGGGAACTTCCTGGGACGGGGTGCGCCGAGGCGCGAGGCAGCGGTGGCGGCGACCTATGGCTAGCTTCCGGGAGGAATCCGACGTGGCCGATGGTTATGAGATCAAGAACGCAATTCGCACGATTGTCGATGGTGGCACGTTGACCACAGATGAAGCCGGGGCTGCCATGGACCAGATCATGACCGGCGGCGTTACCCCCGCGCAGATCGGCGCGTTCGTCACGGCGCTGAGAATCCGCGGCGAGACAGTGGAAGAGATCGTGGGTTTCGCCGCTGCAATGAGGCAGCACGCGCTTCGTGTCAATGTTGATCCCGGTGCGGGGCCGGTCGTCGACACGTGCGGCACCGGGGGCGACGCTTCCGGCACGTTCAATATCTCGACTACGGCCGCGTTTGTCATCGCTGGAGCGGGGGTGCGCGTCGCGAAACATGGCAATCGCTCGGTGACCTCGAAATGTGGGTCGGCGGACCTCCTCGAGGGTCTCGGTGTCGCGATCGAGCTGCCGCCTGAGGCAGTGGCCCGTTGTGTAAACGAGGTGGGCATCGGGTTCATGTATGCCCCGGCGTTTCATCCCGCGATGCGCTTTGTCGGGCCGACGCGGAGAGAGATCGGAATCCGAACCGTCTTCAATATTCTCGGCCCACTCACTAACCCCGCTGCAGCGCGTCACCAGTTGATCGGAGTCGGTCACGGCGGCATCGCCGAAAAGCTCGCCTCCGCCTTGTCGAGACTCGGGAGCGAGCGCGTCGTCCTCGTCCATGCCGAGGAAGGACTCGATGAGCTCGGACTCGGTGGTCCGTCAAGTGTGACTGAATACGACGCGACGAAGGGCGACGTGCGGTCGTACACGATCTCGCCGGCCGATGTCGGCCTCGCCGGAGCCGCGTCGGGCTCCCTGGCTGGGGGAGACGTCAAGGAGAATACGAGGATTACATTGGGCATCCTTTCCGGCGAATCAGGACCGCGCCGCGATGTGACACTGCTCAATGCGGGGGCTGGCATCTACGCTGCGGGAGCGGCATCGTCGATTGCTGAAGGAGTCGCTATGGCCGAAGCGGCGATTGATACCGGCCGCGCCATGGAGCGCTCAGAACGGCTGGCGGCATTGACGCAAGAGCTCTTTGCTCAGGCCGGCACCGGGATAAAGGTGCAAGCGTGACGCACGTTTCGACGGGCACGATCCTGGATGCAATTCTCACCCGCACCGCCGAGGATCTCGACCTCCGAAAGTCCAGGACCCGACTTGCCGAGCTCGAGGCCAGGGCCGCGCTCCAGCAGCCAGCGCTCAGCCTCCATCGCGCACTCGGTGCTCCTGGGATGTCGGTCATTGCCGAGATCAAGCGGGCCTCACCGTCGCGGGGCGCGTTTCCGGTCATCGTCAATCCGCGGGAGGTGGCCAACGACTACGTCGCCGGTGGCGCGGCCGCGATTTCGGTCCTCACCGACGCGCCTTTCTTCCAGGGAAGTCTGCAGGATCTCGAGGCTGCCGCGAAGGTCGCTCATGGCGCGGAGCGCCCAGTTCCTGTGCTCAGGAAGGACTTCATCATAGATTCGTATCAGATCGTCGAGGCCCGCGCATACGGAGCGGACGCAATTCTATTGATCGTCGCGGCGCTCGACGACGTGGCTTTGGCTGAATTGCTGAGTGCCGCCAGGGAATGGAAGATGGACGCCTTGGTCGAGGTGCACGACGAACGGGAGATGGAACGAGCGGTTTGCGCTGGAGTCATGGTGTTAGGAATCAACAATCGCGACCTCAAGTCCTTCAGCGTGGATCTCGGCGTTACCGAGAGGCTAGCTCCACTTGCACCAGCAGACACGATTATTGTGGCTGAGAGCGGAGTCTTCGGTTCCGCGGAGGTCAAGCGTCTTCAAGACGCGGGCGCTGATGCCGTATTGGTTGGCGAGGGGCTTATCACTGCTTCCGACCGATCCACCGCTGTGCGGTCACTTCTGGTGTGATCGCCAGGACTGTCGCAAGCGACGAAATGCGGGAGCTCATCAGACGCGGCGAGTTGGTCAAGATCTGCGGGCTGCGCGAGCCGGAACATGCCGCCGCCGCCGCGCGCGCGGGTGCCGACCTCATTGGCTTTGTCTTCGCCCCCGCCAGACGACAGGTTACGGCAAGCATTGCTCGATCCTGCATCGCGGCCGCTCGTGAAGTAGCGGTAAGTCGGACGCTGGTCGCGGTTGGCGTATTTGTCGACGCCGCGCCGGCCGAGATCGCCGGAATTGCCAAAGACGCTGGACTGGATGCGGTGCAGCTTCATGGAACTGAATCGCCCGAGACCATCCGAAATCTCTCTCTTCCGGTCATCAAGGCACTTCGGCCCCAGCCGAAGTCGACCTCGGGAACGTTGCTCTCGGAGATCCATCACTATCAGTCGGCTCCGGTGCCGCCGGTCGGAATTCTCGTCGACGGCTACTCGGAGCAGGCGTCTGGCGGCACCGGAGCGCGGGCTGACTGGTCGCTGGCGGCCGAGATCTGCACCGAATCTCCAATTCTTCTCGCCGGTGGTCTCGATCCAGAGAATGTCGGCGACGCCATTCAGCGGGTTCGACCTCTAGGGGTGGACGTCAGCAGCGGCGTTGAGATCGACGGCATCAAGGACTCGGCTCTTATCACCCAATTTGTTCTCGCCGCGCGTACGGCGTTTCTCGATGCGAATGATCCGATCCCCTTATCGCTCGGGCCGTCGCTGCGCTGACCAGCTCCTCGAACCAAGCTGATTCAGCGCCTACCTCCTGGCGCACCGTCGGGCCACGGGCCGGCAATTCGGTTGCGACGCGGTAGATGCCTCGGTCACGCACCATGAAACCGTAATCAACCAGTTCCCGGCGCAGCGTAGCAACGTCGTCATGCGCTTCTCGTAGCAGGTCGTTTACCTCCCTCTCGGGATAGGCTCTAAGAGGCTCAAATCGTTCGAGCAGGCGCCGCAGGATGATGACCCGCTTCTTTCGCGACGCCGGGATCTGACGAAGGCGCGGTCCTTCGAAGAAGGCTCTTATCACCGCGTCGTCTTCCTGGCTCGCGTCCCGCACGGCGGTATTTTCATCCGTCGCCTGCGATAGGGCTCTGATACTTTCCATTCGAAGCGAGTAGATGCGGGACTGTGCGTCCGGCGTAACATCGACCAACCCTGCGGCAGCAAGCCGGCGCATGTGGTGGGAGATCGTTGGCGGCGTCAGGGATAGCCGCTCCGCCAGGTCGTGACCGGCGAGGGGACGGTCTGCAAGCAATCCAAGAATGCGTAATCGCGCCGGATCAGAGAGGGCTTTGAACAAGAGCGAGAGTTCCTCGAGTCGAGTAGCGTCCATGCTTGCGCCTCCATTCGTTAGACGATTATCTAATATCATACATATCGAAATAGAGACGCGCAATGCGCTCAGGCAACCCACCTTTAGAACGCGTGATACGAAATCCAGCCAAAGACCGCCGGAACAGAGCTTTCCCCAGTTGCCCTGTCCTTACCTTCAGCACCCTCGTCGGGATCCCCGCGCAGCAGTTAGCAACTGATTGCGGCCTGTCTGGCGGCGTTTGAGTCAAGTGGCTGTAAAGATGCTGCCCCACATCACGGCTCCTGCCATCTTTGCCACCTTTTACTACAACGGCATATGCCCTAGAAGGGCTGGCTGGCAGGGTCCGAACGGGCAAAAGAGCTCCTCAATCTTCTGCAACGTTCAACTCGATTTGCCCAGGTCTGGGCAAGCAACGCGAACTGCCGTTGTAGTACTTTGCGATGTTCGGGAAGTTCGGCACCTTCACCCGCGTTCTCCTCCTCAGCGCCCAGGACCAAAAGCCCCTCTCCGTACGCATAAGGAGAGGGGTCGGGTTGAGGGTCGTTCACAGTTGGGGAGATAGTCCATGGCCGGTGAAGATGGTGCCCCTTCCGGTTCCCGTGAAGTCCATCACCTTAGCACCTTTAACACCTTTAGCACCTTTAACATCTTCAACACCTTCACCCCCACGTTCGTGGGCGCGGGTTGGGAACGTCAGGTGGCGTGAGCACTGGTAGTCCGGACGATCCCAGTTGGGACGATCGGGAAGCGCATGCCCTCTCCGCGTCTCCCGGCGCATTTGATCGGCCACCGGCGGATTGGCTTCTGGGCTGGTCGGGCTAGTGGGACGACGGCGCCCCCGCGTGCCGTACTCACCCGGATTTCCGTACTAGACGTCGAGTGGAACGGCGTCCCAGGTCGGGCCGTAGCCGCAAAGCCAGTTCAGCGCCCGCAAGCGCTCTTCCGCCAACGCACTCAACCGTTCGAGCTCCGGAATGTCAAACGACGCCATTGGTCTGCCGCCGATTGCGAAATCGGTTTCGCCATTGGGGTCGAGCAGCGCCGATGCCCGTGCCTCATAGACGACCTCGGTGATGGCAGCGACGTAGTCAGCACGTTCCTGCCCGGTCGAAACCCTCATGGGACCCTCGATAGCAATTCGCCATTCAAAGATTTCCGCCCGATCGCGCTCCGTGGCGATCTCCGTCTCCGGCCGGAGTCGCGCTGCGCGAACCCATTCCCTGGTGTTCTCCCAGGGGGCGGGGACAGCCTGAACCAAAGCCGCAACGTCTCCAAGTTCGCCAGGAGGCGAGAGCTCAACCAGTTCGAGTGCCCAACCCAGGGTAGCTAACCCCGCAGCCTGCCAGCCGACGACTGCGATCTGGTCCTCCGATACCTCTCCGGCGGTCTGTTGCAGGAAATCCGCCTCGACCGGGCCAAGACGTTTCCACAGGCCCTCGGCCCTGAGCCATTCGCGTAGGTCAAACGCCTCACCGCTCCAGTCCCCAGCGTCAGTTGACGCTAGGGAAGTCTCGATCCAAAGCCGGCGGATCAGCGCGGCAAGGATGATGCACCTCTCCGCGACCTCATCTGGCGGCCGCAGTTCTATCTCGACGTAGTCCTCATCCACGGCGTTACCCAAGCGAAGCGGACCCGCGCGACGGTCAAACGTTGAAGAGAAAGTTGATTACGTCGCCGTCCTGGACGGTGTAGTCCTTGCCCTCACGCCGGAGTTTTCCCAATTTTCGCGCCTCAGGTAATCCGCCGGCGGCGACCAGATCGTCGTAGCCGACCACCTCGGCGCGGATGAAACCCCGCTGGATATCCGAATGGATCTCGCCCGCGGCCTCGACCGCGGACGCGCCCCGGCGGACGGTCCACGCCCGGCACTCATCCGGACCAACGGTGAAGAACGGCATGAGGCCGAGAAGCTCGAAGGAGCGGCGGATGACCTGGTCGAGCCCCGACTCTGCAATGCCGAGATCGCGCATGAACTCGGCTGCGTCGTCTGGCTCGAGGCGGCCGATCTCCATCTCGATCTGACCAGGTAGTGCGGCGATTCCCACTCCAGGCCGTTCAAAGCGCGATTGAACGTGCTCGACCAACGTCGCTTGCGCATCTCCTAGCTGGTCCTCGCCGAGGTTCAACAGGATGAGGAGCGGTTTTGCGGTGAGGAACCCGAAGCCGCGCAAGGTCTTCAGATCCTCGGCCTCGATCTCCGGCAAGATTTCACGAATTGGCGTCTCGGTCTCGAGTGCCTCGCGCAGGCGCTCCATGAGTGCCTTTTCCCGCTCCATCGCGTCGCGCTCCCGCCCCACGACTTTCTGCTTCTGGTTCTGGATTCGTTCCAACCGCTTTTCGACCGACGCCAGGTCGCTAAAGAGAAGCTCGAGGCCGAGCGTCTCGATGTCACGTGTTGGATCTACCGACCCTTCGCCATGCGGCACATCAGGATCATCGAAGGCGCGCGCGACAAGCAGGAGAGCGTCGGCCTGGCTAAGGTGACCGAGGAGCGCTCCGCTCATTCCCTTTTCTGCGATTCCTTTAGCAATGCCGGCAACGTCCAGATATTGCACGTCAGCGGGGACGCGCTTCTGCGGTTGGAACATCTCAGTGAGGCGATCTAGCCGAGGATCGGGAACTTTTACCGTGGCGAGATTGGGCTCATCGGGATTGGCGGAATAGGTGCCGGTTTCGGCCTGCGAGCGCGTAAGCGCGTTGAAGACGGTCGTCTTGCCGCTGGAGGGCAGGCCGATGATCACAAGTGTTGTCGACACGAAAACAGCTGTCCTTGTTGGCACACCGCAACGGCGGGCGAAAGTCCTACTTTCGCCGATTATCGTGGAACGGCCATTGCCGTAACCAGCGGCGGCCGGTTTAAGGCTCTTCGACGATCGCAGCGACCTTTGCGTGATTGTGTAGGATGATGTCGGCTGGATCCAATTTCAGGAGCACGTTCTCGTTCCCGCCGCCAGCAAAGGCGACTGGCAACCCTGTGACCCTCTCATCCACGATCACGGTGAGATCTTCTGGAAGCCCGAGCGGCGCGACGCCGCCCGCAGGATATCCGGTGACCGCACGCACGACCGCCGGACTTGCGGCCCTAGGGTGAGATACACCGGCTGCTTCCGCGAGAAGCGCGAGGTCGATCCGGCGCGTGCCGTTGGCGATTGCCACAACATGAGCCCCGTTGTTGGCAGCAAAGAGAACTGTCTTGAGAATCTGCTCCTCTGGTACTCCGATTGCTGCCGCCGCCGCGACAACCGTCGGCATGGGAACGCCTGGCGTGACGAACTCGACGTCGATCCCACGCTCCAAGAGGAATTTGAGCAGACTGGCTGGGGCATCGTCGGCCTGA
Organism: uncultured Chloroflexia bacterium; assembly: GCA_963751075.1. Classification (GTDB taxonomy): domain Bacteria; phylum Chloroflexota; class Chloroflexia; order Thermomicrobiales; family UBA6265; genus JACCXM01. The sequence goes on from CAVVTE010000021.1 coordinate 73,817, forward strand.
TTGGTCATCGACCCCTGCGGCGGGGGTCAAGCGCGTCGCGGAGGCCATCCCCAAAAAAGTTCAATCCCATGACGATGCTCATGATAGCAACGCCAGGAATGAGCGCATACCACTACGTGCCGGGATGGATCGTTTTCGGTTTTGGCCAACGAGCTAGAGAATCACACGCGCTCACCGGACGGCAGGTCGATGCGGATATGACGCGGTATCAATCGGCTAGAGGGACATTTGGACGGACCGAGATGCGAACGTGATGATCACCAACATTTATCTGATCGACGAACGCGCCATGGCGATCCAGGGCGCCGCCCGGACCTTCCACGGATTCGGGCTCAACAGCATCTGACGCCCCGGGCGCCGCCTCTCCGGCAAGCAATGTTGCCAACGTTTCCGCCATAACGTACCCACGGTGTGCCTCGATCGCTCGAAAAACCTCTGGATCAGCGACGAACCTGATCTCAATTGTGTCGTCGATCTGGTATCCGGCTTGCTTGCGGGCATCCTGCACCCCGCGCACGAAGTCCCGAGCCAGACCTTCTTCTATCAGTGCAGGCGTTAGTGACGTATCCAGGACTACGGTCGAACGCCGTCCCTGTGCCGCTGCGTAGCCTGGAAGCTTCGCCATATCGACCAGGATGTCTGCGGGCGCGAGAATCACGCGGCCATCAGTCGTGTCGACCGGAATCTCTTGACCAGCTTCAACGCTGGAGGCGACCTCACGCGGGTCCAGCTTCGTGATGGCGTCACGCACGGCGTTGAGTTGCTTTCCCAGCCTCGGTCCTAATGTTCGCAGGTTCGGTCGGATACTGTACGAAACGAATCGTCCCGGGTCCTGCATCGGCTCAAGTGCTTTCACGTTGAGCTCGTCAAGAATTTGGTCGCGGAGCCGCTGAATGGACTCGAACATCGCCTGCTCTCGGGTGTGGACGAGAAGCGTCGGCAATGGTTGGCGGACCTTGATTGCCGCTTCCTGGCGCGCTGCGTGGCCGGCCCCGACAACCTCGAGCACGGCATCCATGTCTCGCGAGAGCGACTCGTCGATCCGATCCGGGTCAGACACGGGATAGTCGGTGAGATGGACTGACTCGGGTGCGTGCCGATCCACCGAGCGCACGAGGTTCTGGTACATGGCTTCGGAGAGGAACGGCGTGAATGGCGCTAGCACCCGAGCCAGCGTCGTCAGGCTCTCATAGAGCGTCTGATAGGCCGCTGCCTTGTCGGCGTCGTTCTCACTCTTCCAGAATCGCCTGCGGTTGCGCCTGATGTACCAATTGGACAACTCGTCGACCGTGAATTGCTCGATCGCCCGTGCGGCCCGATCTGGCTCATAGGCGTCAAGCGCGTTTCGAACTTCAGCGGTCAATCGATGCAATTGAGAGATGATCCAGCGGTCGAGCACGGAGCGGTCCGCCAGCGGAATCTGATTTTCGGGAGCGTTGGGATCGAAGCGATCGAGCGCGGCATAGGTCGCGAAGAAGGAATATGAATTCCACAGTGGGAGAATGAAGCGGCGGCGCACGTCGTCGGTGATGTGATAGCCAAAATTGAGATTCGCATCGGGATTGGCGCGCGCAAAGAGCCACCGCATGACGTCGACGCCGATCTCTTCGGCCGCCTCGTCAAACCAGATCGCGTTGCCCTTGCTCTTGTGCATCTCTTCGCCCTTTTCGTCGCGCATCAGGGCGTAGGAGAAGACGTTCAGGAACGGTGGTCGACCGACGAGTGCCGTGCTCTGGGCGATCATCGAATAGAACCAGTTGCGAAACTGTCCAGGAAAGCTCTCGGAGATCATTTCAGCAGGGAACCACTCTGCCCAATAGCGGGGGTCGTGCCGGTAGTGGAGTGTCGAGAAGGGCACGATTCCGGCATCAAGCCAGGGGTTGCCGACATCCTTGATGCGCGCGACGGTTTCCCCGCAGCTGGAGCAGGCAATCTTTACTGCGTCGATCCAGGGCCGGTGCGGCGTGTGGCCGGCGAACGACTCCCAGCCTTCGACTGCGCGATCACGGAGCTCCGTTTCACTCCCGATGACATCAACTGTGCCGCAAGCGACACATTCGTAGATTGGAAGCGCTAGACCCCAGTAGCGCTTCTTGGAAATCATCCAGTCGTCCATGTGCTCGAGCCAGTCGAGCTCTCGATCTAGTCCGAAACTCGGGTGCCAGGTGATTTGCCGTGTGACATCCATCATCGGTTGCCGGAGGTCGTTCATGGCGATAAACCACTCGTCGACCAGCCGGAACACGAGATCGGTATTGCAGCGCCAGCAGACGGGGTAGCGGTGCTGGTATTGCTCGGTGCGATAGAGCAGCCCCTTGTTATCCAGGTCAGCGGCTATTGGCACCGCGACCTCATGCACGTACTGCCCCGTCAATCCATCAAACCCATCGCCGTAGACGCCAAATTCATCAATCGGGGCAATGACCGCGAGGTCGTTCGTTTTCGATAGGGCGAAGTCTTCCTTGCCGGCGCCGGGGGCGATATGGACGATGCCGGTCCCTTCGTCCGCATCGACTTCGTCCCAGCCGATCACTCGATGGACGATCCCCGCTTGCGCACTCAGCTCGTCGAACGGACCCTGATACTGCCGATCAATAAGGTCGGCCCCCGTTACCTCGCTGGAGACGGTGTAATCCCCGCGGAGTGCGGAAGCAGCGGCTTCTTTGGCGACGTAATACGCCTTGCCGCCCTGCTCGACGCGCACGTACGGCAGTTCCGGATGCACCGCCGCGGCCACATTCGCAGCCAACGTCCAGGGTGTCGTCGTCCAAACCAACAGATTGGCACCGGGTTCGTCAAGGAGCGGAAACGCAACGTAGGTCGCGTAGTGGGTCCGCTCTTGATACCCCTCGGTCACGATCTCATGCTCGGAAATGCCCGTTCCGCAACGAGGACACCAGGGCATCACATCGTGGCCTTTGTAGAGCCAACCGCGGTCATGGACCGTCTTCAAGAAGTGCCAGATGGTGTAGTTGTTCTCGTCGGACATTGTGAGATACGAATTGTCCCAATCCATCCAGTACCCGAGCCGGATGGACTGGTTGGTAATGCGATCAGCGAATGTCAGGACGCGTTGCTTGCAACGTTCCACGAATTCGGCAATCCCGAATGCTTCGATGTCACGCTTGCTCTTGAGGCCGAGCTCTTTTTCAACTTCGACCTCGACCCACAAACCCTGACAGTCAAAACCGTTCTGGTAGCGCTGACGCTTGCCGAGCATGGTCTGGTAGCGCTGAAAGAGGTCCTTGTAGGTGCGGCCCCAGGCGTGGTGCACGCCCATCGAGTTGTTGGCGGTAATCGGGCCATCAAGAAACGAGTAGTGATCATCAGACTCGTCATTGCGACGAAGATATTGTTCGACGATTCCATCGCGAGCCCACCACGAGAGCAAATCACGCTCCAACGCGGGGAAGTCCGGGCGGTTGTCGACCGCGCGAATGCCATACTCTGTTGCGGTCATCTGACGCTATCTCCGTACTGCGATTGCTTGGAACTCGGCATCGTGTACGATAAAAAGCCCGCCCTCTCATCCGAGGACGGGCGAACCCGCGGTACCACCTCAGTTGCCCACCGTCGCCGGGGGCCCCTCTCCACCAGGAAGCGAACCAGGCTTCCTGGCGGCAAACCGCGCTATCGGGCGGACCCGGGCGCTTCTACACGGACGGCAGTCCGTTTGGGCGCCGGCTCAGGGGTGATATCCTGGAGAATTCGCGATGCCCGGCTTTCAACGGCCCGGACTTGCTGCGCGCGGACTGACCCAGGCGTTGTCCCCGTCGTAGCCTCTGATGAGAATGGTACCGATTTGCAGGTTGCCAATACAAATAGCGGAAACCAGAACTGCCACGTGGGCGTATTTCTCAATACAGTGGATCAGGCTAGTCCGTCACTGTGCTGCCCCGTGAAGGCAAGGGAGTAAGGGGTCCAATGCAGTCTACGGGCATCGACGTTCTTGCACGGGCACTCGCAGTTCCCCGGTCACGCCGGCAGGCGCTTATCGCCGCCGGCCTCGTCATCATTGGCTCGGACACTAAGCGCGCCCGGTCCCAGGGAAAGAAAAGAGATAGAGCACAGCGCGGTTCCGGCGGCAGTGCATTCTCCAGGACGTGCCGCCGATTCATCATCACGGCCGGCCCCAGCCGAGACGACCGATTCGACAACGTCGACGATGACTTCCTGGTCGAGGTCATCCCGAAAAAGGGTGGCTCCGCAAAGGTCGTATTTGAAGACGACAACGACGGTCCCAACGGCGACAACGGAGAGCATCTGCGCGTCGCTCCATTCACGGCGCGTGTCGGTGATGAGATTCACATTGTCGCCCGGAACGAAGTGGCGGGTGGATGTGAGTTGGACGAGATCTGGCTCCACTGCATCGAAGGTCGAGGCGGCAAAGTTCAGCTGACGGAACAGATTCTCCCTGAGGATTGCCGGCCGGATGCCAATCGCATCGGCGTGTTCTTCGAAACGACGGTTCGCATCACGAACAAATAGCGCACTGGGTCACCGACGACGATTGAGCCATCGGGTCTTTACCCTGCGATACATCGCCATCAGGGCGAGCAGGTATGACGTCCCCACCAAATACGACGCTACGGTGTCCGTGAACCAGTGATGCCCGAGATAGATCCGGCTCGGACCGACGAGTGCGACCATGCCCACGAGCAATGATGTCGCGATTCGGCGAATCCGTGCGGGCCGCACCAGGGTGTCGATGAGGAACGCCAGGAACCCGTAGACGCCGGTATAGATCAGGACGTGCCCGCTTGGAAACGAGGATCCGCCGAGTCGCCCCGGTATCACCCGCACCTCTTCTGGCGCGGGACGGGGGCGTCCCATGGCGCGCTTGATCGAGGCCGAAATGCCGCCAGTACTCCACGCAAGCAGCTGAAACGCCGCCTCGATAGGAAATCCGAGAACCAGCATCGACAGCGACAGCAACGGCGGAATGACGCGAGACTGTGGCGGAAAACCGGGCCAGGAAACGACGTGCATGAGTCGATCGAACCAGGTCACGTTGACCCGCTGCAGCGTCCGAGTTACCCGAAGATCTAGCCAGCGGCTGCGGTTTCGCTTGACGAATGCGAATAGACCGGCAAAGACGGTGAGCGCGAAGACGACGAAGGCCGTCGCTCCACGTCCCCGCGCGAGCGCGCGTCGTGGAGGAAATACCTGTCGAACTGTTAATCGCCCGGTGGGTGTTTCGGTCAGCAGGCGAGGCGTGCCGCGGCTGGATCCAAGGAGATTCGAACTCGTCAACGCGCTTCGCCTACGGGTACAACAGACCCGATTAACCGGAAAGTCGTGGTGAGCGTCATGCCGTACCCGCCGGATGTAGCGCAAAACGCCATTAGGGGATCATAGCCGGGTGTCGTCATTGGTACGCGAACCTCGTGAGGAGTGGCCGGTTTCAAAACACCGGAGGCTGTCGGTCGTTGCCATAGTTCCTTCTATCGTCTTTGTCGCATTCTTGCTCGCGCCGGGAAGTGTCGCGCAAAAAGCCCACCTTGCGCTTCACGGCCTATGCGCTCAGCGTCCCAGTCATAGCCTTCAAATCGGCGGCTCGACGCTCCCGATGGACGCCCGCATGACCGGAATCTACATCGGCGCTGCGGTCGCGGTTGGCTGGCTGGTTGCCGCTCGCCGCCTCCGGGCCGTGCGGATCCCGTCGTTCCCGGTGATGTTCGTCCTGGCGGTGTTTGTCGTTGCCCTTGCCGTCGACGGCTTGAATGCGCTACTTGTCGATCTAGGTTCGGCCCATCCATACGCGCCATCAAACGAGCTCCGCTTGGTGACCGGAATTCTCGCCGGGACGGCTCTCGGAATTGTAATTGGCCATCTCTTTGCGGCTTCGATGTGGAGCCAAGTCAATCGCCGAAGGGCGGTCGTGGCGTCTCCAGTTGAGCTCCTCTTGCCGATTGGCATTTCGAGTGCCCTGGCTACACTCGCAAAGGCGGACCTTCCGATCCTGTATACGCCTTTTGCAGTTGGGCTTCTGGTCGCTACGGTTGGAGTGTTTTCTCTGCTCGGAATGATCGTGGTGGCCCTCGTTACGGATCGAGGTTGGTCTCACCATGCGATTGAAGATCTCGCGCCGTTGGTCCTGGTTGGAGTGATTGGGGCCATAGTCACCATCGCCGGACTTTCAAGTTTGCGGTTCGCCGCGGAACAGTTCTTCGGGCTACCTCAGTTGACATAGCCTGGCATGATCGACTGCTGTGTTAGACTCTCGGGCGGCGAAAACTCCGGTCATTCCTCACTCATCGCGCGGCTGGTGCGGCCATGCCGCGCTCCAGGTGCTAGCGCGTATGAAGGTCTATCGCGACGCCGAGTACATCAAGAAGCGAAAGCGCCAGGCCACCCTGACCTCCATCGCCGGCGTAGCGCTCCTAGGATCGGCGTTCTGGCTTGCAGCGGCTGGCGGGCAGTCCGGTGTCTTCATTGCCTACATCCCGCTCCTGGCAGGAACCATCATTTTCCACCTCGGTATGCAGCAGGTGGGCAAATGGAACCGCGCGCAGCGGAATGATGTAATTCTCGACGCCCTGCTGAAGGATCTGGGCGAGCGGTACTCGCTGATCCATTACCCGAAGATCGGCAAACGCGTGGTCGAGCACGCGCTCGTCTACCCCGGCGGAGTTCTCACAATCACCGCGCGGGACCTTCCCGGGCGTGTTGCCTACCGGGAAGGGCGCTGGCGCAAAGTCGGCCAGGGTATCAGTCGCTTCTTCGGAATGGGTGGAGCCTTTCTCGGGAACCCCACCGCGGATGCCGCGGCGGACGTTCAGGCGACGACCGATTTTCTCGCCCAGGAACAGCTCCCGGTGGACGTGGATGGGGTGGTGAGCTTCCTCAATCCGAAAGTGACCCTCGACGTAACTGAGCCGGAGTTCCCGGTGACCAACGGTGAAGGCCTGAAGCCATACATTACGTTATTGCCAGCAGATGCCTCGCTTCAGCCTGGGGAACGGCAACGAATTGTCGAGCTGCTAAGTCGGGACGGGGCGTTTGAAGCTCCCGCACCGGCGCCGGTGCGCCGACCGGTAAAGCGCCGAGCGGCCTGACGTGGGCGTAGCAAAAAGAGCCCGAAACGCGGTCAAGACCCCGCCCCAGTTAGCGGAAGTGGGTTGGCCTGACTGGGTAGATGCCGCAGCCACCCAGCGGCTGCGCGACGTGGTGCGCGGGGACCGCGTCGGCCATGCATATCTGCTTTCGGGACCGAAGGGAGTTGGCAAATCGGCATTGGCTCGTGCGTTTGCGAAAGCGCTGTGCTGCCCGAACGTTTTGGCCGGCGATCGATCCCGACCATGCGGCGCGTGTCGTGTCTGCCGCAACATCGAGCGAGACTCGCACCCGGACGTGGAGTTGTTCAGCCTCGAAACACAGGCAATGCTGGCGGAGAAGCCAGGACGCGGCGCCACTCTCACCATTGAGACCATCAGAAGACTGCGGGCGTCCGCGGCATTGCTCCCGCTGGAGAGCGAGCGGCGGCTGTTGATCGTTGATGATGCGGAAACGCTATTGGAACCTGCCCAACAGGCATTGCTCAAGACGCTCGAGGAACCGCCACGCGGAGTTACGTTGGTCCTACTTGCCGACGAGCCGGACGTGCTACTCGAGACTGTCCGCTCGCGCTGTCAGGAGATTGCGGTGCGGCCAATTGCCCAGGCGGCCGTCGAGCAGGCGCTCCACAGTAAAGGAGTCGAACCCAAGCTGGCGGCAGACCTGGCGTCCCTGAGCCGAGGTTGTGCTGGGTGGGCGCTTGCGGCCGTTCTCGATGAGCGGCTCCTGGCGGCGCGGCGCGGTGAGAGAGAGTCAGCGGTAGGATGGTTAGCGTCGTCGCGATACGATCAGTTGGTCACCGCGTTCAGACTTGGCGAGCAGTTCAGCAAACGGCGTGGTGAGGTCATTGGCGTCGTGCAGGCGGCAATCCAACTCCTTCGTGACGAGATGATCGAATCGGCCCAGGCATCGAGCCGGATGTCAGCAAACGAGATAGCGAACCTGTCGACTCCCGCAAACCCGGCGACTTCAGCGCTGTCGTTGAGTCGCGCCATTGCCGCGTCGCTACGCTGCCTCAGCGATTTGGAAGCGAATGTACGGCCACGACTGGCCTTGGAAGCGATGGTGATGGCATGGCCGATCTTGGAACCCGGGCGGAACTAGACGGAACATGGGCACCACCGGCCTCGATTGACGAGGCCCGCGCGCGAGCTCGGGACCGCTTCAAGAGCCGCCTCCAGGCAGGCGAGGTAATCGGTGAATGCGGTTGTGGCGACGGCGACGAAATCGTTGGCCAGAACGACGGCTCGTCGCCCGAGTGCGTTGTGGGCGTGCGATTCGTGGATTCCGGGCGCATTTACTACTTTCGCCCGGTTCACGATGATCTCCGGGTTGGAGACTGGGTTGTCGTGCCCACGAATCGCGGGCAGGAGGCCGCTCGCGTGGTGATGGAGCAGCATCACGTGCGCCAGTCACAACTGCAGGGTGATCTCGGTACCGTCGTTCGCCGATTGAATGACGATGACGTCGTCCACATGGACGCACTGCGGCGCAATAGGGCGGGCGCGATCAAGGCCTTTGGTGAGATTTCCCGCGCCCGCCGGCTGGGAATCAAGCCGATTGCCGCGGACTATAGCTTTGACGGGTCAGCGGTCACCCTGAGCTATTCCGTTCCTGACCGCGAGCGAGCGCCGGAGGCAGGGCCATTGCGCGAGCTCGCTCGTGATGCCGCGAGCATTCTTGGCTGCCGGGTGGAGTTGCGTCAGGTCGGCCCGCGTGACGAAGCGCGGCTTCTGGGCGGCCTAGGGCGCTGCGGGCGCACCCTCTGTTGTTCATCTTGGCTCCCTGTTTTTCCCGAGATCTCCATGAGCATGGCGAAGAATCAGGATCTCCCATTGAACCCGGCAAAAGTTTCGGGTGTCTGTGGGCGTTTACTCTGTTGCCTCTCATATGAAAACGATCAATACCGGCAGATGAAAGCCGTCATGCCAAAGCTTGGTCAGACGATCGAGACGCCGGGCGGTGTGGGCCAAGTCGTCTCCATGCAGTTGCTCAAGGAGTTAGTCACTGTTCGACTGGAGCCGGACAACATCGAAGCCACGTTTCGCTGCGATGAACTGGGTCTGGGCTCAGCACGAGTCCTGGTCAAGGCCGTCGAGGCGGAGCCAATGCCCGTATTAGCCACCGAGCCCGACCTACCACAACCAGTTAGTTCGGAGCCCGACGGGTCGCCAGGGATCGAGGAGGCCCCGATAGTGCCGAGCCGTCGCCGGCGCAGGCGCCGAAGTGGGCGTCGCGGTAGTCCCGAGAACTGAAGAATCGAAGGGAAGCACCTTAACCGGGAACAACCATGGCCCTTTATCTCGTTGTGCACGCTCCAACGGATAGTGCTGATGATTCGGTACGGCCACCGACGCGATTACGTGAACTCGCCGCGGCGTCGGTCCCGGGGAGCCCAACTCCCCGCTGGCTAAAATCCTGGTCTCCTGATCTACACGACGACCGGATATTCACTCTCTGGGAAGCGCAAAGCGCGGACGAGGTGCGTTCCGCCCTGGCCGAGTTTGGGTTTCTTGACGACATGGACGCGACGCCGCTCCGGGTCCGAGAGTGGGGCCCGGAAGACGTCCTTTCAGCTCCCGAGTAGCGCTCGACCTGCTTTCTCTACAAGTCCGATCTTCAGCTTGGATGCTAGAATCGGCCAGGGCGGCGCTTGGCGCTGCCCCACTGTCGCGTGTTTCAAACGGGGATAAAGTACATGCCTACAACTCATGCTGTTGGCGAACGAGTACGCCGGATCGATGGGCCGCCGAAGCTGACGGGGCAGGAGCGGTTTACTGGGGATTTACGAGTACCCGGGATGTTGATCGCCCGGCCGGTGACCAGCCCATACGCCCATGCTCGCATCCTGAATATTGATGCTGCCGATGCGTTGCGAATTCCCGGCGTCGTCCGCGTGCTGACCGCGGATGACCTGCCGATCGCTCGCGACAGCGCTGGAGCGCCAGTCAAGGCGCCGATCGCCTTTGGCGAGACGGTTTACGCTGGGCAGTTCGTTGCGCTGGTTCTTGCTGAGTCGGATGCTGCCGCACAGGACGGCGTTGCGGCGGTCGAGGTCGAATACGAGCCGCTCCCGGTTGTCACCACGCTCGATGAGGCGCTCGACCCAGCATCGCCGCATATTCGCGAAACTCGCCAACAAGCGAACGACGAAGAAGCAGCGATGCACAATGCGGACGCTGCGGTGGAGGCGGAGGAGAACGACGAGATCGTCGGAGACAACGTTTCGAATTCGGTCCACTTTGCGCGTGGGGACGTCGCTTCCGGCTTTGCTCAGGCCGATTCCATTGTTGAGTTCACCATCGACTCACTGACCGTGCACCAGGGCTATCTCGAACCTCAGGTATGTCTGGTCGATATCGAGCCCCTCGGCGACCTCACCGTTTATACGAGCACCCAGGCCGCGTTCTACTGCCGCACACGCGTTGCCGAAACGGTCAATATGCCGACGCAGCGAATCAAGGTCGTGCCGATGCCAGTAGGTGGCGGATTCGGCGGGAAATTCGTGCTCATCGAGCCGATGGTCGCCGCCGCCGCGCTTGCCGCCGGCCGCCCTGTTCTCCTCCACTACTCGCGAATGGATGACTTCCTGGCCGGTAATCCCGCACCGGACTGTCGAATCTCAGTGAAGCTGGGAGCGACGAGCGAGGGAGACATAACGGCGCTCGAAGCCCGTCTTGTCTTCGATACTGGCTCGAGCGGCGGGTCTCCATTGCAGATAGCGGCAATCTTGCTGGGTGGCTACTATCGTTTCCCCAACCTCCAACTCCGCGGCCACGAAGTCTTGACCAACAAGCCAGGGGCCGGGGCATACCGAGCACCGGGCGCGCAGCAGGCAACCTTCGCGATTGAATCAGCGATCGATGAACTAGCACGGAAGCTCGACCTGGACCCGCTCGAGTTCCGGCTCCGTAACTGTGCCGTGGAGGGTGACGAGCGACCAAACGGCGGTGCCTGGCCGCGCATTGGGCTAAAGGAATGCCTTGAGGCCCTGCGAGAGCATCCGGCTTGGCAAAATCGGGAAGCGGCGCGAGCGCAGGGTCGGGGAGTCGGTATCGCCGTGGGCGGCTGGCCGGGCGGAATTGAGCCGGCGACCGCGGTCTGCCGCCTCGACTCGAATGGAAAGCTCACCGTGGTCCTCGGCTCGGTCGATTTGACCGGGACCAACACCGCTTTTGCCCAAATTGCGGCCGAGACATTCGGCATGACCTCCGACGAGATCGCAGTGACCACGGCTGCCACGGACGCGGCGCCATTCGCCGGAGGAACTGGTGGGTCGAAAATCACCTACACGGTTGGCAAAGCAGTGCAACGCGCCGCGGAAGACGCGCGACGGCAGATTCTTGCGGTCGCATCCGAGGCACTCGAAGCGTCGGTTGAGGACCTCGAGATCGTGGACGGAGTGGTCCAGGTCCGGGGCGTGCCAGGGTCCGGTGTATCACTAAAGGACATCGCTGGACAAACGATGGGCTTTGCGGCGCGGAACGAGCCGGTGTACGGCACTGGGTCGACGGCAATCCGTGAGAGCGCTCCTGGGTTTGCCGCCCATTTGGTCGAGGTGGAAATCGACGACATTACCGGGGAGACGCGGCCGGTGCGTTACGTGGCCGTTCAGGACGTCGGGTTCGCTATCAACCCGGCGGAAGTCGAGGCGCAAATCCACGGCGGTGTGGCCCAGGGGCTCGGCTGGGCGCTCTATGAGGGGATGATCTACGACGCGGACGGCCAGCTCTTGACCGCGACTCTGATGGACTATGCCCTGCCGCGGGCCGGCATGGTGCCGCCGATTGAAACGGTTCTCGTCGAAGTTCCATCGGAGCATGGCGCGTACGGAGCCAAGGGAATCGGTGAGCCACCGGCGATTCCGGGAGCCGCGACCGTGGCGAACGCCATCCGCGATCTCACAGGGGCTCGCATACTCAGCATACCCATTAGACCTGAGTCGTTGGCTAAGGCGCTCTGGGAACGACCCGTGGCCGCGGCGGCGGACTGATGGCGGAACTCGTATTCCGTCAATGAACCAGACAATCCTCTCCGCCGCGTACGGAGGCGGACAATGGTCGCCTCGCGTCCAGTCCATGATCGAAGACATGTCGGAGACGTGGGGCGACTGGGGCGTCTCGTCGGAGATCGGGCGGCTACACGCTGTGCTGTTGCGCCGGCCCGGCCCAGAGCTCGACGGCGTAACCGATTTCGACGCGATGCAGATGCGCTCGGACCTGGTTCCCGACGTCGTCCGTCAGCAGCATGATGCGATGGCCGAGGCGTACCGCGCGGCAGATGTGGTGGTCCATTACGTCGAGCGGGGGCGAATCGACAAACCCAACGCGATGTTCGTACGCGACCTCATGCTCATGACACCCGAGGGCGCGATCGTCACCCGACCGGCCTCCACGGTCCGTGCCGGCGAAGAACGATTGGTGGCCGAGGCGCTCTCCCAGCTTGGGGTGCCGGTCCTGATGTCGGTGCACGGGTCGGGGACGTTCGAAGGGGCCGACGTTCTCTGGGTCGACAGGCATCTCTGCTTTCTCGCGGAGGGCCTGCGTACGAACGAGGAAGGGGCCAATCAGGTCGAGCGCATGTTACGCGAGATCGGCGTTTCTACTGTTGTTCGGGTTGGGCTGCCGCACGGCGCGATGCACCTCGACGGTCTGCTTGCCCTCATCGATCGCGATTTGGCCGTTATCTGGCCGCGCCGAACGCCCTACAAGGTCGTCGATACGTTGCGGCGGCGTGGCTTCAAGTTCATCGAGATTGAAGACGAGCGGGAGGCCCAGGATTCTTTGCCGATGAACTTGGTGGCGCTCGCGCCGGGCGAAATTCTGATGCCGGCCGGTGGACGCGCGATGAGAGAAAAATACGAGGCCGCCGGAGTGCGCTGCCACGTCGTGGACATCAGCGAGTGCATCAAGGCGGGCGGTGGGATCCATTGTATGACCGGGTTCCTCAAGCGGGACGCGGTATGCAATATGACGAGCGGTGAAGAGTATCGAATGCGGGTGTTCGCTGAGCAGTCGGGATTTTCAGACCATGAGCCGTAGTCGGCAAGTTTCCCTTGGTAATCTCCGTTCTGCTTTCATTGATGAGACCCTCGCGCGTTGCTCAAATTGCAGGCACTTCCTCTGGAAGATTGCCGGAGACCACCTGGAATCGTCGATTGACGATGGGATCGCTGGTTGGCGTTTATTTGAAGATGGCGTCTGGCGGCCAACGGCGGAGCATCGCGCGCAGCGTAAGCGCGCGGAGGTTCGACTTCAGGATCCAACGTTAACTCCTCTGGAGCGGAGAGAACTCCGACGTCGCCTCAAATGGAACCGATTTCGTCGCGGTGACAATCACACGGGCGTGCCGGCGTCCCGGGACGAGTTAGAGCAGGTCTCCCTAGAGCACAACACCACCAGCAAGCTCGTTCTCGATCTTGTGCGCTTGGGATTCTTGTCGGGAACTGGTCAATCCGCGGACGAAGACACGGTCATGGTTATCGCTGGTCCAAAATCAGGGGTCTACCAGAGAAAACAAATCCGTGATGCTAGTGAGCTGTCCCCGCGACTTGTTCTCGCGCTCCAGTTGCCAGCGAAAGTGGAATGCCCGCAGTGCGACGCCGTGAACATCATCACAAGCTCTTGACAGCGTAGAACATAGTTTCTAAAATACCAAGCAATGTAAGAGCGATGGCTTACTGAGATGCCTCTATTGCCTCTGCGGTCGCCCTTTTAGTGCACGGTATCCCAATCGGATATTCCGTGTTGCCGAGGGGGGAGCCACCGTAGCGGTAATGGAGGCTTGTTCCATGTCGGAGCCCCGTACCGCTCGTCAGCGGCAAACCCAGGCCGCACGTCACGCCCTCGCCGAACGTTTTTCTTCTCCCGAGGAACGAAGCGAACACTACCGAGCTTTAGGCCGCCTGTCAGCTGAGCGGCGTTTGGTGCTGTCTGGAGACGAAGCGTCCGCGCTAGCGGATGCTTATGCGCTCCTGGCCCGCATTGTTGCCAGGACAGAATCTAAGGCGAACCAACCCCACATCGATTCAAGTGAGCCGAGCGACCCTGAAGTTGCCGCGTAGAAACGCGACAGCCTCGGGGTCCGCCCTTGCCTGCTGCGCCACCCCGAGGCATCGCGAAGAGGTCTGTTGCGATGTCCAGTCTAGACGTTCCCCTCGCACATGTTCTCCTGCTGGCCTTGAGTAACCGCGGTCTCGGTAGAGACCGCGCCGACGGTACAGAGACGCGGGTCCCCGATCTCGAGACCTTCCGTCACGCCCTGCGCCATCTGACTGTGAAATACCTGCGCGGCCGCGTCGATCGGTGTCTAGTGGCCTGGGATGAGGCGGCTGCACAAGGTGACAGCAACGCTATCGAGGGAGCAAGAGCCGAGTGGAACGCGATTTGGGAGGAAATCGACCGGCGTAAGGCTATCGCCAGCAAGGTGGCATCATGAGCGCCGCGACAACCAGCGTCCCGCCGATCACTGATTTTGTGTACGTCGACACCGCCATCGGTGGGCCAGCTAATCGAAATCGCGTGATGCGCTTGGAGGACTTTTCCCCGCCACGGAATGCGAGCGACGTCTTCACCACCTACTTTCGCTATACGAACGAGTTCGCCGACTATGCCGCTAACAACCCGATCGTTGCGCCGGAAGTCAGACCGAGCGTCAAGGGGTTTCGCGGGCAGGCGTTCGCGCTGTTCTTGCCCGCCGACTTCGATTGCGCGGAGGATCTGAACCGGGCTCGAGAGGATGCGATCCGGGTGGTGGCAACGCTCGAGGCGCGCTACGACGTACCAGCGTCCGCGGTGCGGATAGCGTTCTCTGGCTCCAAAGGCTTCTCGCTGGAGATTCCCGGCGGGCTCTTCGCCGGGTTCGCTCCTGCCGTTGACCTGCCGCGGCGATTCAAGCGCCTTGCCGGCGAGCTCTTCGCCGACTGCCCAACACGGGATTCCTCCATTTACGAATCAGTCCGGCTGTGGCGCGTAGTCAACTCCCGGCACGGAAAATCTGGTCTGTATAAAGTTCGCCTTACGCTCGGCGAACTTACAGGCCTCAGCCTCGAGGAGATTCGGCGCCTCGCCGAAACACCCCGTCCCTATCAGGACGCCCCCGATGATGACTGGTTCCCGCGGGCCGGGCTAGTGGAGCTCTGGGCAAATACCACGATCCCGGAAAACGGTCATCCGCGTGACGCTCAAGAGCATGGGGCCGACGTCGGCTCTCGCCCACTGACGCCCGAGCACGAGCGCGAGCTGATCGAGGTCATGGCGACGCCACTGGTTCGAGGGCCAGAAGCACAATATCGCGTTTGGGCTGGCCGGCTGGCTCGCTATTGCTGGCGTTCCGGAGGACCAGGCGGAACGGCTCTTTCGGCTGCTGA
Source organism: uncultured Chloroflexia bacterium (assembly GCA_963751075.1). GTDB lineage: Bacteria > Chloroflexota > Chloroflexia > Thermomicrobiales > UBA6265 > JACCXM01. The sequence goes on from CAVVTE010000021.1 coordinate 89,241, forward strand.
GTGCCGACGACAATCGCCCCGACGATCGGCTGAACTGCTTACGCGACTCGTACGCCAGACGCCGGTCGGGCCAGCCGATCGCGGGGCCAAGTCGGCTGCGCGAGTACCTGCCACGCGATGACATGGACGCCATGGAGCGGATTCTGCCGACGCGAGCGACTTCTGCCACGGCTGAGCGTCTTGACGACTTCGTCTCGCATCTGGAGGCCCACAAATATCTCTGCCGTCCGACCGGGGAGCTGTGGCAGCGGGCGGGTGTCAATGCAGCCGTCCGACCCGTCCTGACTGGAGATCGACGAGAAGGGCAACCCCGTTTATCAGCCCGCGAGCGACTGGCTCGACGAGCACGAGCCGGTACACCAGGTCACCTGGTCGCCGGGAGACCCCGAGATCATCGAGGGGCGGCTGCTGACCCAGGGCGGGTGGATCGAGCGATCGGACTTTCGGGGCTACAACCTGTACCGACCACCGACGATTGCGCTGGGAGACCCGGAGCAGGCCGGGCCGTGGGTCGAGCATGTGCGGTTGCTCTATCCCGAGCATGCGGACCACATCATCCAGTGGTTCGCGCACCGGGTCCAGCGTCCCGGGGAGAAGGTCAACCACGCGCTCCTGCTCGGTGGGGGGCAAGGCATCGGCAAGGACACCATCTTGAAGCCGGTGCGGGAGGCCGTTGGCCCCTGGAACTACGCCGACGCCTCGCCAACGCAGGTCATGGGGCGGTTCAACGGGTTCCTGAAGTCGGTCATCCTCCTGGTTCCTGAGCTGTGCGACCTCGGCGACGTCAACCGCTACACCTTTTACGAGCACATGAAGCCCATTATCGCGGCACCGCCGGACGACCCTCCGCTGCGATGAGAAGTTCCTGCAGGAGACCCAGGTCCTCAACGTCACCGGCGTCATCTTCACCAGCAACCAGCGGATCGGGATCTACCTCCCAGCCGGCGACCGGCGTCACTTCGCGGCCTGGTCGGAGCTGGACCCGGCGGACCTCCCCGACGGGTACTTCGATCGCGTTGCACCACTGGCTCGATCAGGAGCAGGGAAGCGAGCACGTCGCCGCCTACCTGCACGCGGTCGATCTCACGGGATTCGACCCGAACGCGCCGCCACCAAAGACCGAATGGTTCTGGAGCATCGTCGATGCCGGGCGCGCCCCGGAGGAGTCGGAGCTAGCCACGCTCCTGGACTCGATGTCCGAGTGCCCGGGCGAGGGCGGAGTGGCCGGACGCCGTCACGCTGGCGCAACTCGTCGCCGCCGAGAACAGCGAAGCGGTGAGTGGAGCTCGAGAGGAACGGGACAGGAACGGCTTCGCGTCCTGGCTCGAGGACCGCAAGAATCGGCGCCAGATCCCGCATCGGCATGGAAGCCGTTGGCTACGTCGCCGTCCGCAACGACGGCGCGAAAGATGGTTTATGGAGGGTGGGCGGCGCGCGCATGGTGGTCTACGCGAAGCGGGAATTGGAGCGGAGAGACCAGCTTACCGCGGTGAATCGGCTGCTCTCAGGGGCGGGGGAAAGTCAGTGAAGTCAGTGAAGTCAGTGATCCGCGATTTCTTTCCGTTTCCTCTCCGCGCGTACGCCTTTTGCGGCGGCTGGGAGGGTTGTGTTCAGGGCGCGGAGGAGGAGCGCAGAAAAAGGGGATGGAAAACCACTGACTTCACTGACTTCACTGACCAAAGCGGCTGTTATTGACGACGTAGAGCCCGGTCCCGCCGTGATTGGGGCACATTCGAGGTTCGGAGAGCGTCGTGATGGAAGGCCATTAGGACCCCGACCGGGGCTACAGAACAGAGTTGGAGACTGACATAAGGACGAGGAGGTGAGCCATGCCCCGACCCCCATCTGATCGCGTTGACGAAGCCTTCGAGATCTGGTCGACGAACGCCGAGCGCAACGACACCCGCACGGCGCAGCAGCTGGGCATCGCCCAGGAAACGGTCTCGTACTGGCACCGAAAATATGGCTGGGACGAGCGGTGGCAGGAGGTGACTGCGGCTGAGGCCGAGATGGCGGTCAGGCAAGCACGGCAGATGATGCGCCAGGCTACACCCCTCATCGCCCGCCGGCTGCTGGACATCATCGGCGGAGAGCGGCCGCTGCTCAAGCGGGATGGCAGCCCGCAGCTGGACCACGACGGCAAGGTCATCATGGTCCGGGGTGGCAATGACAAAGATGCCATCAATGCCGCCAAGCTCCTGCTGGCCTACAACCTGGGCGACCCGCGCACGTCCCACTACGAGCCCGAGCCCGATCCGGTCATCGACGTGCCCTATGCCAGCGCCGCGACCGTGCACGCCGCCGAGCGAGCGAGGACGAGCCGCAGACGCTGGCGGAGCTCGGGCCTCGGCGCAGGCGATGATCGAGGCGACGGTGCAGTCGGTCAACACCCGGCCGAGCCGGAGTCGCAAGCGGGTCTGAGCGTCGCCATCGCGTCCACCGATGCCGTCGATGAGCGTGAGGTGGTCACGCAATGGACCCGCATCTGCCCATTCGGTTCTGCCCCTGAAGCCCTAGTGGATTGTTGCTGAATAGTACTGATCAGTAGTTGAGGCAACGCACGCCGTATTCGCTCAGCGACGCTCGGTCAAGCGAGAAAACCGACGGTGTGGTGCGGAGATTTCGTCCACATGGCGCTGTGGTGAGTGCAGCGATGGGCTGAACAAGGGGCAGGATTCAGCGCGCCCTCCCACCCCCTCCCCTCGCGCGCGGGAGGCCGCAGTGCCGGCAGTAACTGGCTGAGGACTACGCCGAACCCGTTTCAGAAACCCAGGGGCTGTGTTGCGAGATGAGTCATGCGATGATGCACGCTTCCGGCTCCCAGGGCGGGAGCCGCCAGGACTCTCGGGAGGTGCTTCATGCGTCGGTTCTCGATGCTCCTGTCGGTCGTCGTCGTGTTGCTTAGTAGTGCCGTCGTGTTCTTGCGGCCACCGGCCGCCGCGCAGGAGGCCACGCCGACACCGGCCGTGCCGGCCACGGCCGACCACCCGCTGGTCGGGACGTGGGCGATTGTGACCGAGGTGGGCGCCGAGGAGACCTTCCCCTCGGTGGCCAACTTCAACGCCGACGGCACCTACACCGAGGTCTTGCCCTGGGGAATTGTCATCCTGGGTGCCTGGCAGCCCACAGGGGAGCGCACGGCCGTCCTGACCCAGGTCTTCAACTTTCTGACCGACGACGACCAGCTCGTGCAGGGGCAGGGCCGGTACCTGTTGGAGGTGGACCAGAATGGTAACAGGCTGCTTTCGTACGAGGGCAGTTCCGTGGGGCGCACCCAGGACGGGTCGATCGACTTTGCCGAAGCAGGCCCGCCAACGACTGGGACCCGCGTGGAGGCCGGGCCGATGCTCTCCCTTGACGAGCTGATCGCGTTGACGGAGCCGCCCGGTGCCGCGACCCCGGCCGCCGGGACGCCGGTGCCGTAGACCAGAAGCGACATGCGAGGGCCGGGATGTGCTCCCGGCCCTTGTTCTGCCCGGTCATGCACGGCAGAAGCGCTGGGCCGACGGTTGAAACCGGTTTGCCATACCCCTCCCCATCGCCACCGTGACCCCAGCGGATTAGCGGCGGGCGGGTGAGGGGGCGACCGGAGGGATCCCACCCTGGGACTCCGGTCTCTCTTGACCGATTGAGCGATCGGGCTTGACGTCGCAAATCAACCGGTCGACGTCCTCGCGCTCAGGCAGTGCGCTCCGTACCTCGACATGGTACACAGCCCCCGCTCTTTCCCGCGTCACCGCGTGCTACCTGCCGCTGCTACCCACATGCTGGCACGCCTTCTGCACCGCTTGCAGCACTCGCCGACTGTCCGCTGTTGGAGAAAGGAGGTCTAAAGGCGAAACGCGTGAACACAGGGCAACCGGGATTCCGCAGTTGACGCCGGGCGGTTCATTCGTCGCCGCGCAACGTCGCGCAAGAGGAGAAGAACATGTCGTCGCCCCACCGAAATCGGCACAATCGACGCACGTTGTTGAAAGGAGCCGCCGGCCTCGGCCTTGCCGCTGGACTCGGCGGATGGGCGACTAGAAACCCAGTCGCCGCCCAGGATGCCGCGACCCTTGAGTTCTGGGACATGGTCTGGGGACCACCCGAATACATCGACACCAACGAGGCGCTGATTTCCCAGTTCAATGAGGCCGACCCAGCCATTCAGGTCGAGTATCGCTCGACGCCCTGGGCCAACTGGTACCAAACGTTTACCACCGCCATCGGTGCGGGCACAGCTCCCGATGTCAGCACTGGCGCAGCGTATCAGGCGGTCCAGTTCTACGACCAAGGTGCCGTTGCCGCAGTGGACGACCTGGTCGCCGACCTCGAGAGTAGCGGGGCACTGGCCGATTTCCTCCCGGGCACAGTCGAGCGACTCCGCTACGACGACCACTACGTCGCCGTGCCGTGGGCAATCGACATCCGCGTCCTCTATTACCGAAAGGATCTGCTCGAGGCTGCGGGAGTCGAGCCGCCCACAACGTGGGAGGACTTTGCCGCTGCCGCCACCGCGCTGACCGCGGGCGACGAGCAGTACGGCTACGTCTTGTCGGCTGGTGAAAACGGCGGCGTGCATCACATTCTTGCCTTCTGTCTCAACAACGGCGGGGGGCTTTTCACCCCGGACCGCACCGTCAACCTGATGGACGAGCGCAACGTAGAGGCCCTACAGATGCTTTCCGACCTGGTTACGGCTGGCGCGGTCCACCCGGCGAGCGCCGGGTATTCGGGCGATGATGCTCTCAAAGCCTTTAGTCAGGGCGACGCGGCGATGATCCTGGCCACCCCGGGCCTCGAGGGCCGATTGCCGGAAATCGCCGAGCAGATCGGCGTGATGGAGCCGCTCACGGCTCCGAATGGCGAGAAGGGCACAGTCTCCTGGGTTAACAACGTGATGCTCTACGAGCAGAGTGAACATAAGGATCAGGCCATCGAGTTCCTCAAGTGGCGGCTGGACAACCTGCTGCCACTTTGGACCGATGGCCACGTGACCCAGATCCCGGTTCGGCAGTCGCTCGCCGACGATAGTTACTTCGCCGACAAAGAGAACATCAGGTTCATCATCGAGAACTGGGTTCCGGTCGGCAAGGGCACGGGCGCGCAGGCCGAAGGCATCTTCCCCGTCCTGAACGAGGTTGAAGGCGAGGGCGTGCTGCAAACACTGGCGCAAGACTTGCTGCAAGGTGTGGGAGTGGAGGAGGCGATGCAGAAGGCCGATGAGCGACTGAAGGGGATCGTCGAATAACGGAGGCCTTGACAGCGGGCGGCGACCGGTTTCAGCCAGGCACCGCCCGCTGTCTCCTGAATTATGGCCACCTCCTGGAGGACCCGGCTCGACCGGAATGCTTGCGCCCCTCTCGACGCCCAGGGAGAGGCGTGAGGCAAGGTGAAATCACATGGCTGTCCGAGCCCCGACCTTCGACCAGCCTATCGGGCGAGCGACGGCTCGTGAGCGCCGCCGCCGGATCGATCTGCTTCCCTATGCGCTGCTCATCCCGTCGATCACCCTCATTGTCGATCATCATCCTCTACCCCCTCGCCACCGGGCTCTACTACAGTCTCAACGAGGGCTCGCTGCTCAAACTCGACGGTTTCGTCGGTCTAGACAATTACCTCGCCCTCCTATCGTTGCCCGATTTCCGGCACGCGCTGGTGTTCAGCGCGATCTTCGCAGTGTGCAGCGTGATTGGAAGCTACCTGGTCGGGCTCGGACTAGCGCTGCTGCTGAATCTTGAGTTGCCGGGCCAGGGGTTCTTTTGTGTCGCCCTGCTCCTCCCCTGGGTCATTCCCTCGATCGTCTCCATCGCCAGTTGGCGCTGGCTGATTGCCGACCAGAATGGACTCGTCAATCAGGTGCTGGACCTCATCGGGGTGGGACCGATCTTCTTCCTCAGCACGGGCGACTGGGCAATGTTCTCAGTCATTTTGATCAAGATCTGGCGTAGCTTCCCGTTCATGATGGTCTCCTGCCTGGCTGCCTTGCAGAGCATTGATCGCGACATGTACGAGGCCGCGAGGATCGACGGCGCTGGGCGCTGGCAGTCGTTCCGGGACATCACGATGCCCCAGATCGTCGGCATCTCGGTTGTGATGTGGATTTTGATGACGATCTGGAGCGTCAACGACTTCGAGACGCCGTGGTTGCTAACCCAAGGCGGTCCGTCCAACGCGACTGAGAATCTGATCGTGCTTGCGTACAAATACACCTTCACACGCAACGACGTCGGCATCGGTTCGGCCGTCGCCGTCGTGAGCATGATCATCCTGATGGCCCTGGCACTCCTACTCCTGCGCAAGCAGCCCGCCGAGGAATGAGGAACGAGATGGCAACCATGCCGGCAACCCTCGGACAGCGCACGCGACGGCAGCATCCTCGGGCCGGCAAATGGGCATTGTCGGCACTGCTGCTAACGATCGTGGTCGTCGTCGACATGCCCATCATCATGATGGTGCTTAATTCGCTGCGCCGCACCGATGAAATCCTGAGCGGCGGCTTACTGCCGCGTGCGCCATCGCTGGACAACTATCTCTATCTGAATGAGCGGACCCCGTTCTGGACCTACTTTGGCAACAGTGTGGTGGTCGCCTTCGGGGCCACGGCAATGACGATCGTCGTCGCCGCTTTCGCGGGCTACTCCCTCTCGCGGTTTCGGGCGCGGGCGATCACAGGGTACTCACGCCTGCTGTTGCTGGTGCAGATGTTCCCGCTGATCCTGACGTTGATTCCGTTGTTCATCCTGTTTCGCGAGTTGCATCTGGTCAACACGAGAACCTCAGTTCTCCTCCTCTACTCCGTCGTCCATCTGCCATTCGCGACCTGGATGTTCAAGGCTTTCTTCGACGCGATCCCGCGCGAGTTGGAGGAGGCAGCCCAGGTCGATGGATCGTCGAGGATCGGCGCATTCTGGCGGATTGTGCTACGACTGTCCGGCCCCGGCATCGCCGCGGTGACCATCTTCTCGCTCCTCTTCTCCTACAACGAATACCTGGTTGCCAGCATCTTCCTCCGCGATGAGGGGAAGATGACCATTCCAGTTGGTGTCCAGATGTTCATGCAGCAATTCCAGACCGACTGGGGCAGCCTCATGGCGGCCGCGACCCTGGCGATGTTGCCAACGGTCGTCTTTCTGCTCTTCGTGCAGAAGTCGATGGTCTACGGGGCGGTCGCCGGCTCCGTCAAGGGGTAACTGGCTCAAACCGAACCAGGGACCAATGACCCTTGGAGTGGAGCGATGCGCAAGGTGAAGGTTGGTGTGGTCGGGCTCGGGGAGGTCGCGCAGATCATCCACCTCCCTATCCTGCAGCAACTTGCCGACCGGTTCGAGATCGCCGCGCTCTGCGACGTGTCGCCGGGACTCCTGCGAGCGGTGGGAGAACGGTATGGGGTTGAGCGGCGCTACACCGAGGCGGCGGAGCTAACCGCCCAGCCGGACCTGAATGCCGTTTTCGTGCTCAACAGCGACGAATACCACGCCGACCACACGATCGCCGCTCTGCGGAACGGCAAGCACGTGCTCGTCGAGAAGCCGATGTGCCTGACGCTCCGGGAGGCCGACGAGATCATCCAGGCGCGGGACGAGGCCGGCGTGCAGGTGATGGTGGCCTATATGCGTCGCTTCGCGCCGGCGTTCGAGCAGGCGGTGGAGGAGGTCAAGCGGCTTCCAAAGATCAATTACGCCCGGGTCCGCGACATCATCGGCCGGAACCGGCTAGTTATCGACCAGTCGAGCGTCGTCCTCCGCTTCGACGACGTGCCGGCCGTCGCGCAGCAGGACCGCGCCGAGCGGGCCCAGCGACTGGTGGACGAGGCGATCGGTGAGACCGCCCGGGAGCTTGGCGGCGTCTACCGGCTGCTCCTCGGGTTGAGCAGCCATGACCTCTCGGCGATGCGTGAGCTTATCGGCGTACCGAAGCGGGTGGTTGCCGCCGTGCAGTGGAACGGCGGGTTGTTCCTGAGCGCCATCTTCGAGCACGATGGCTACTACGTCGCCTTCGAGACGGGAATCGACGACCAGCGCCGCTTCGACGCCCACATTGAGGTCTACGGTGACACGAAGTCAGTGCGGATCCAGTACGACACCCCTTACATTCGTCACTTGCCCACGACACTGATCATCCAGCAGACGATTGGCGACGCCTTCACCGAGACGGTTATCCGCCCAACCTTCAAGGATCCCTACACGCACGAACTGGAGCACTTCTATGACGTCGTGATTGGGAAGGCAACGCCGAAGACCACGCCGGAGGACTTCGTAGAGGACCTCCATCTCATCGGGAAGATCGTGCAGGCCCTGTTGCAGGCGCCGGCACCCGCGGCCGTCGGCTAGACCACCACCCTACCCATTCGGGACGCTTCACTTTTCGTAGCGCCCCTTTCCCTCTACGCTCCCGCAGGTCGCACCTTCTGCCCGCCCTAAGGACCCTGTAGCCGCCGTCTCGCTGCGCTCGTCCAGCTGTCGCGCCGTGCTGGCGCAGCACAGCCTGGATCGTCTCGTGGCTGACGCCGAAGTCGGCGGCCAAGGATCGGAGACTCGTGGTTCCGGCCAGGGCGCTGATCGGCGACTCTTGCTCTAGAGTCCGCCAGCGAGTCCGGGCGCAATACCGAAGAGGCGAGGACGCATCTCGCCGTGACAGCCCCGGGGATCCGGCGCGAGCTGAGTGCGCAGATCGGGGACGGCGACGCGACGAGGCAAGTAGAGCGGCTTGCGTAAGACATGTCAGGGGAGCGTGACCCCGGTATCGGTGTAGAAGGCACTCGCATCGGCCCCCGTGACGGTGCGGAGCGCCTGGCCGACGGCGGCGACTGCTTCCCAGGACCGCCCCCGTTTCGGCGCCGTGACTGCTTGCTCTTGACCACGGCTGTAGAGTCGCCAAGCGGGCAGTATGCTCGGGCAACGTGGCGTCGGGATGGGCCTACATCAGAGCGCGCAGTTCCGGATGGCGCTCCGTGGGTAGCGTCGGCGGCTGGCCCTAGCGGGGTCGCTCGCGCCGCGACTCACCCGGCGACGCCAGCCTAGCAGCGGTTGATCGTCCGGAGGCTGCCGCGAAAATGCGTTGCCGCTTCACCCGGTGGCAGCCCCACCCCAATTGCAGCCCCCAAGCGCTTACGGGGGTCGGCCGAAGGGCGTCGGGCCATGCCCCAGCATGCCATACTGTCACTTCTTCCACACGCCGCTCTTGTCTAAGTTTGTGACCAGCACCTTGGAGGTGCGAGGATCCAAGTACGGAGTGATTTCCGTGATTCCCGTCCATACGTACTCCATCGTAGCCCGCGACCCCACAACAGGTGAGCTTGGGGTGGCGGTGCAGTCTCACTCCTTCTCGGTTGGCAGCGTTGTGTCCTGGGCAGAGGCCGGCGTGGGCGTCGTGGCCACCCAGTCGTTCGTCAACCTCACCTATGGTCCGGAGGGTCTGGCGCGTATGAAGTCAGGACAGTCCGCCCCAGAAGCACTGGCTGACCTCGTAGCGCGCGATCCCGAGCGGGATCTCCGCCAGGTGGCGATGGTCGACGCGGCCGGTGCCAGTGCCGCACACACCGGCGAGCGGTGCATCGCGGCCGCTGGCCACCTCGTCGGTGACGGCTATTCGGTCCAGGCCAACATCATGATCGATAGTGGCGTCTGGCCCGCGATGGCCCGCGCCTATCAGAGTGCATCGGGCGATCTTGCTGATCGACTGGTTGCTGCCCTCGAGGCGGCGCAGGAGGCCGGGTGGCGACCTGCGGGGACAACAGTCGGCGGCGCTCCTGGTGGTGGCAGGCGAACCTCCTGAGCGACCGGGTGAAGGCAAGCGGTTCGATCTGCGCGTCGAGGACCACCCGACGCCGCTTGCTGAGCTGCGACGATTGCTCCAGCTCGCCCGAGCCCACCGCTACGTCGAGGAAGCAGACGCGGCGGTGGGTCAGGGGCGATACGAGGATGCCGTGGCGGCCTATCAGATGGCCATAGGGCTTGCACCCGATATCGCTGAGCTGAAGGTGTGGGCGGCCGTGGCCCTGGTGCAGATGGGCAGGGAGGGAGAGGCGATGATCCTGTTTGAGACGGCGTTTCTGGCTGACCCGGGACTCGTCGAACTGGTACCACGACTTGCCGCGCTCGGTTTCGTGCGTGACGACCCCGGAGTGCTGGAGCAGATCGTAGGGCTGGCTCCACGGCGAGGAACTCCCTCCTGAAGGTGCGACCCGGGGAATCAAGCTCAGTCGACCGGTGAGCCCTACTGGAGCACGGTGCGAACCGTCTCGTGGCTGACGCCGAAGTCGGCGGCTGACGAGCAGAGACTCCTGGTCCCGGCAAGCGCCTGGAGCGCAGACTCTTGCTCCCGCGTCAGCCTGCGGTTGCGGGAGCGGTACCGCGGCCTATCGGATACATCGCATCGTGATGGCCAACGAACATCTGGCGTGGTTTCGTTCCGCAGGTCGAGGAATGGAATGCGAGAACGTCTCTTTTGGAAGGAGAGCAGACACGAAACCGATCCGTGTTGCTTCCGCTGTCGACATCACGCACCCATCCATCAACGAAGGCGCACTGAAGATGCGACTGCTTCTGTGTTGGGGGTCCAACTGGAAGGCGACAGCTTTAGCGCAGTGCATGGCCCCGATGAGGCTTACGTCGAGGGCCTACCACCATTTCTTGGCTCAAAGAGTCCTATGTCTCGGGATCGGCTTACTACTTGAGTCCGAGCTCCGAGAGAGCTTGACCAGCCCCGTCTAGCGTCGTCAGGTTCATGCCGGCGTAGTTCGGCGAAAAGACCACCCCTTTGCCACCGGCCCGATAAGTAGCGAGGACGCTGCGGCGGACAATGTCCGGAGTGCAGACTGCCTGATCAGCGCGGTTGCGTGGGGCGTCAACGCCAATCCCCATGTAGACGTCGACCTTGCCCCGCACGGCCTTCACGGTGGCTAGGCACTGACCATAAACATAGGTATCAGGATCAAACCCCGTTTGGATGATCTCGTCCCACGGTGCCTCTTCGAGGCCCAACAGCTTGTACATGATCGGTGTCGCTTCCTGCGGTGTGAGGTCGCGTAGGATCGACTGATGGAATTTCGTCATTTCGGCGTGGTATATGCCGCCTGATTGATGCTGATACGTAATCGGCTTCACCCAGTCGGACCATCCGGTCATCTCCAGCCAAGGCCATTGCGCCTTGCGGATCGGATTGAGGTGGTTGCGGTTCCAGACGTTCAGTCCGAACTTCAGCTCCGGATCGCACCACTTGACGATGCCATAGAGCTCCCGGTCCATGTCCTTGTTACGTTCGACCCAGAAGCGTTCCCAGAGCATGAGTTCCGGATGGTTGTAGAGAACGCGCAGGAACTCGACGAACGCCCCGTCGTCAAATTCCTCGCCGCATTGGGCTCCCTGGAAGTAGTCATAGGCGGCGCGAAAGGCCAACTTGGCCCGCTCGACGTCGATGCCCTGGGCATCCGCCAGCCCGCTGCAATGCTGGCAAAAGCAGTTGGGGGAGCGACCGGCAATGAGGTTATCGAGCGGGCTGCGCCGTTCGTTGCACCACATCACGCCGTCGATTGCGTAGCTTCGACAATAGTCCTCAATGATTGAGTGCCACCAGGTGCGGTAGTCGGGGTGGTTTATGCACGGCTCGCTACCGATGCGGTTGAATAGATCGACCTCCATGACTTGCGGCAGGTTGGGAATCCCGATGCGCTGCGCCGAGCCGTGATCGGCGTAGTTGAAGAGCGGCTCCATCACCTCTGGATAGACCTGCATCCCCCGCTTCCGCGCCTCGGGGATCACCAGCTCGAGGATGTCAATGCCCCGCATCTCCTCGTCCTGCGCGCGGAAGTTGCGGATGAAGGTGTTCTGGTAGAACTCCGGATGATCGGCGATGTAGGAGCCGCCCTGTAAGGGGCTCGGGCTCGGCACGCCGTGGTCCGGCCAGCCGTCGAGCTTCCAGGAGATGCGGCGTCCCACCTTTAGACCGAGCCACGAGATGGTGCCGATCAGGAGGACGTTGATCCCGAATCGCTCCTTGAGCATGTCGAGCAGCGGCTCCACGCCCTCGTCGACAAAGCTGATCGGGCTGATCTGGATGCCGACGAATCTGTCGTCCTCGCTGGCCTTTGTCATCTCATTCCCTTACGCTGATTTCCGATCGTCGTTTGCCAGAAACGCGAAGTAGTCGCGTACGCCGTCCGCGAGGGAAAACGCCGGAGCAAAACCGATATCGGCTTGCGCCCGCGCGAACCCGAGGGGAGCGCGCCGGTTCTCCTCGGCCACGACCACATTCGCTTGGCTCGCGTCGTCCGTCCAGCGCACGACCGTTCCCGGTATCAGCACGGCGATCGTCTCCATCGTCTCGCGCATCGTGGAATTGCGCCCCGGTCCCAGGTGGTAGAGCGGGGCGAGCAGTCCCTTGTGGTCGAGCAACATCCTCACTCCCCGAGCGACATCACCCGCGTGGGTCCAGTCGCGCCCCACCTCCGGCGCCATCGCCACGATCGGCTCGCCGCGCCTCGCCAGCGCGACCGCCTGGTAGACGCTCGACATTGCCGTGCGGCTGCCTGTTGGCCGCTCGTACGGCCCGTAGACGAATCCGAGACGCACCGATGTTGCGTCGACCTGTCGCTCCCGGCGCGCGAACGCAACAAGGCGTTCCGCGGCCACCTTGAAGATCGCATAGGGGTGCTCCATCGTCACCGGGAACGCCTCGTCGAGCGGTGTCACCGATTCTGCCGAGCGAAAAACACCCGCCGAGCTGACGAAGACCAGCCGGCGTAAGGGTTGCTCCGCCGCGAACTCGAGCAGCACTTGCGTGGCGCGCAGGTTGACGTCCAGCATCGCCAGCGTGCTCTCGTGCGCCGGTGATGTGATGGCCGCAGCATGCACGACGTCGTTGACGTCGTGCTCGCTGAGCACGGTTGTGAGCGCATGGTCGTCTCGCACATCGCAGCGAACAAAGACGATCGCCCCGCCGTAATGGCGCCATACACTCTCGGCCACGGCATCGAGTGGCGACTGATGGAGCGCGACCACGGCATGGCCCGCCTCGGCCAGAGCCGTCACCAGGTTGAGACCGACGAACCCGGCGCCGCCCGTAACGGCCACCACCCGAGCGTCAGGATTTTGCGCCACTCGCTTGAGTCTCCACCGCTTCCTGCTGGTACCGCGCGACGACCGTACTCATCCGCCGCACGGCTTCTTGAACCTGGTCGAGCGGCGCCAGCAGCGACATGCGGACGTGGCGCTCGCCGTCGGTGCCGAACATCGTGCCGGGGAACATCATCACCCCCGTGTCCTGCAGCAGACTCAGGCAGAACTCTGGCGAGCGCTTCCCGGTTGAAGTAATGTCGACGTAGACATAAAACGCACCGTCCGGTCGCACGTAGGGCAACCCCATCGCGTCCAGAGCCCCCATGAGGAACGCGCGCCGCTCGGCGTAGACGTCGCGCATTATGGCGATGCACTCCTGGGGGCCAGTCAGCGCTGCCAGCGCGGCGGCCTGCGACACGGCCGGGGTGCAGATGGTGAGCGTGTGCTTGACCTCGATGATCGAGCGCACAAAATCGGCCGGTCCCGCGAGGTAGCCGACGCGCCACCCCGTCATCGCGTAGCACTTGGAGAAGCCATTGACAATCAGGGTGCGCTCGCGCATCCCCGGTTCGCTCGCGATGCTGACGTGTCGCGCGTCGTCGTAGACGAAGCGGTCGTAGATCTCGTCCGAGATCACCAGCACGTCGTGCTCGCGCGCGAGGCGCGCCACCGCGGCGATCGCCTCCGGCGTCGCCACGCCGCCCGTCGGATTGTCCGGTGAGACGATCGAAATTGCTTTCGTCCGCGGCGTGATCGCGCGTGCGATCTCCTCGGGATCGAGACGATAGTCGTTGCCAAACACGGTGGGGTAGGTCCGCACGCGGCCACCGCACAGCTCGATCCCAGCATCGTACGAGGTGAAGCGGTGGCTCGGCAGCAACACTTCGTCGCCGGGCTCGACCAACGACAGAAACGCGAGGTAGACCGCTTCCTGCGCGCCGAGGGTAACCAGCACCTCCGCGGCGGAGTCGTAGTCAAGACTGGTGGAGGCGCGGAGGTGATCGGCGATAGCCTGGCGCAGCTTGAGATCGCCGGCCGGGTGGGTGTAGTGAGTGGCGCCGCCATCGAGCGCGGCTTTGGCTGCCTCTAAGATGTGCTGCGGGGTCGGGAAGTCAGGGTCGCCGCGGCCGAGCGCGATGACATCGCTCAATCCCGCCGCCAGCTCAAGCATCTGGGTACGAAACCCGACGTCCTCATGGGGAATACGCGACGCTAACGCCCGGCCCAGGGCAGATACAGCCTCGCGGTCGGTGGTGACGCTCATGATTGGTCGCTCCCTCCAGCGAGCGCCGTCGCGACGTGCTCGAAGATTTCGGTCAATTGTGCTTTGCGGGCATCGGGATCGTAAGTGCCGGCGATGTGCGGCGTCAGTACGACGTTGTCGAGACTCAGCAATGGGCTATCGCGACGGAACGGCTCAAACTCGAATACGTCGAGCCCCGCTCCAGCGATCCTCCGAGACCGCAGGGCGTCGATCAGGGCCGCTTCGTCGACCAACCCGCCGCGAGCCGTATTGACGAAATAGGCGGTGGGTTGCATGGCGGCGAAGGCCGATTCACCGATCATGTGCTCGTTCTCGGGAGTGAGCCGGGCGTGCAGGGAGACGAAATCGGCTCCGGCGAGTAGATCGTCCAGTGGCGCGTAGGTGACTCCGAGGCGTCGCTCTTCGTCTTCCGAGAGCCGATGACGCGAGGAGTAGATCACCCGCATCCCGAACGCGTTGGCCCGGGCCGCTACCGCGCGTCCAATCTTGCCGAGGCCGATGATTCCCAGCCGCTTGCGGTAGAGCCAGCCGAGATCGCGCTGCCCGAGCCAGTTGTAGCTCATCACGTTCGTCGTGGTTTTCACCTCCTCGACCCCGTCAGCGCGCTCCCCAGCCATTGTGCGCGTCAGCGTCGCGGGGAAACGCTTCACGAGGGCCAGCATCAGCAGGATGGTGTGCTCCGCGACCCCGAGCAGACTGAGATTCGGCACATCCACCACCACGATCCCGCGCGCGGCCGCCGCCTCGCGGTCGACTGGCGGCGAAATCCACTCCAGCGTTTGCACTTGCCGCAACTCCGGCGCGGCGGTGATCAGCTCGCTCCCAACCGGCGTCCGCTGCGTGACCAACACCGTGGCCTCTGCCAGCAACGTCTTCAACTCCACTTCATTCGCCGCAATGCGCAGCTCCACGCCGAGCCTCGCCGCCGCGTCCTCGGCTTGGGGCCGATCTATTTCGGCAATGGGATCGGCGAAGACGACGACCCCCCGCTGTTCGGACACCGTGAACTCCTTCTCTGGGCATCACGAGGATTCGCCGCGCGGGTGGCCTGCCGAGACGGTGCATACCGACGTGGGAAGCAGCTCGGCTCAACGGACCTCTGTTCTCGCGGCCTCGAGATTCCTCGCTGGCGCTTGGAATGACACGATTGCTGTCCCGGCAATTAGCACGGCGCGACGTTGGCACCACACGCTACACCAACACTTGTGGCTGATCGGACATGCCGAAGACGCGCTTGCCACCGAGAAAAACGTGCTGCACATTCGCGATGTCGTCGATGTTCTGTGCCGGGTTCCCTGCGACCACCACCAGATCGGCGTACTTGCCGGCCTCGACCGTGCCAAAGTTCGCGCTCTCGCCCAAGAGCTCGGCGCTGTTGACCGTCAACATCTGGATCACGTCGAGCGGCCGTTTGGCGACACCGACCTCGATCAGCTTCTGCATCTCGGCCAGAATCTCGTCGTGCGGCACACAGGGGCTGCCGGCGTCCGTGCCGAACGCCATCTTCACCCCAGCCTCGGCCATCCGGCGCGGTCCTTCACCGGGTGGGTTAGCCGCAAAGCGCTTCTTACGCCCCTCCACGACGTGCTCCGGCATCCCTGCGGCTGGGCCGCGCTCCGTCTGCAAGAACATCGGGGAGAGGGTCGGCACGACGAAGATCCCCTTGCGCACGATCTCCTCGAGCACGTCGTCGTCGGCCGGACCTCCATGCTCGATGCAATCGAATCCGGCGTCGACCACGTTGCGGATTGCGTCCGGGATCGTCGCGTGCGCCGTGATCCGCATCCCTTGCCGATGCGTCTCCTCGCTCATCACTTTCAATTCGTCGAGGCCGTATTGGGGGAGTCGCTCGCTGGCCATCACCTTGATCCAACTCGCGCCGGCCTTGATCTGCTCCCGCACCGCCTGCGTCACCCCGTCCACCCCGTCCGCTTCCCGTCCGCACCACCATGTATGACCGCCGGTGCACATAATGGCGCGTCCAGTGTGGTAGAGCCGCGGACCGGCAATGATGTCGCGCCCCATCCCCTCGGCGGCGTCGATATTGCTTAAGTTCATGCCAAGGTCGCGAATCGCGGTCAGACCGACCGAAAGCGACTTCTTCAGGTTGACCGCCGACTTTAGTGCGGTGACCGCCCGCGAGTCGTTGACTCCCTGGTCGCGCAACGTCCCGAACGGACCGCCATCCCACCCCAGCCCATCCCAACCGAGATGGACGTGGTTGTTGGCGAGACCCGGCATGATGGTGAGTCCCGTGACGTCGATCGCGGCCGCCCCGTTGTCGGTGCCGAACTCGTGCGACCGGCCAACGGCCGCGATGCGCTCGCCATCGATGAGCACATCCGCAGGCGTGACCTCGCCCGTGACCACGTCCATCACCTGCCCGCCCCGCAGAATGCTTTGCATGCCCTCCTCCTTCACCCGGTCATCGCCGGTGTTCAATCCAGTGCAGCGAGTTGCGCCAACGGTGTCATTCCGAGCGCCAGCGAGGAATCTCGTGACCCCTCGATCGACCACTCCCGTGAGCCAAGATTTCTCCTCGGTCGGAATGACACGGCTAAGTCATGCGGCGCCCCGATCGCCCCACCACTTGGTCGCGCGTCCGTGACTTCATTTCCGCACTTTCAGGCCGGCGCCAACTGCGTTGTCACCTTCTTCCAGAAACGCTCCAGTCGATCCAGTGCCTCCTTCAGTTCCGGCATCGGCAGCATGAAGGAGGCGCGGGCGAACGGCTCGCCCCCAGGCCCGAACATCGCTCCGGAGCCGACCCGAACCTGCTCAGCCTCGGCAAATGCCTTCGTAAATTCTGTGGCGCTCATCCCGGAGGGCGCGACGTCAAAGAAGACGTAGTAGGCGCCAGGAGTGCGCACCGGCCGCGCGCCCATAGCTTCGAGGCGATCGTAGAGGTAGGCGCGGCGCTCGGTCCACTCCGCCATCATGAGCTGCAGCGGTTCCTGTGGACCCTCCAGAATGGCCAGCGCGGCGATTTGCGACGGCGCCGCGGCGCAGATCGAGGTGGCGTGCTTGACCGTAGTCATCGCCGGTTTTAGGTCCGCGGGAACGCCCAGATACCCGACGCGCCAACCGGTCATGGCGTAGGCCTTGGAGAAGCCGTTAATCGTAATCGTGCGCTCGTGCATACCTGGTAGCGCGGCGAGGCTGACGTGCTCCGCCCCATCGAAGATGAACCGCTCGTACAGTTCGTCGGAGTAGACGAGCAGATCATGCTCGCGGGCGATCGCCGCAATCCGTTCCGCCGTTGCGCGGTTCTGCACGCTGCCGGTGGGGTTGTCAGGGGACACGATGAGGATCGCGCGGGTCTGCGGCGTGATCGCCGCCTCGAGCGCATCGGTGTCGATCTGAAACCCGGTCTCGACGATCGTCGGGATGATGCGGACCGTCGCTCCGCACATAGCGATCACTTCGTCGTAGACCCGGTAATGGGGATCGGCGGCGATTACCTCATCGCCGGGATTGAGGGTGCTGAAGAGGGCGACGAACATCCCCTCCTGCGCCCCGGCCGTGACGATGATCTCCGTTTCGGGGTCGTAGGTCAGCCCGTTTTCCCGCGCCAGCTTGAGCGCGATTGCCTCCCGCAGCTCAGGCATGCCGTCGTGGAAGGTGTAGTAGACCGTGCCGTCACGCAGGTACTCCTCCACCGCCTCGATCGCGTGGCGCGGCGTCGGCAAATCGGGGGTACCTTGCGAGAGACTGATGAACTGCTGCGCCGATCGCTTCTGCAGCGGCGCATCGGCGAATGGGCGCGCGCGCTCGGCGAGCCACCGGCTCGCCTGTTGCTCGGCCGGAGCGGACTGGGTGCTACTCGCTGTCACGGCTACGGAACCTCCTTCTGATAGATCGCCGCATCACGTCGCCGCAGCTCCAGCAACCGCGGGACTGGCGGTCAGCCACTGCTGCGGGACGCCGTGCTCCTCATAGAACTCCGCCATGACGACCGGCCGTCCGCTGACACTCGACGCTTCGCACGCGGCGACGAGGGCAAATGTCTTGATGTGATCGATGCCGGATGGCTCGGGCATGGCGACACCGGCGAGGAGTTGCTCTGCAACGTCCGTGAGCATCAGCCGGGCATCGTCGACCAGTCGCTCCTGCTCCGGCAGCGTCACATGGCGCGGCTCTCGTTCGTCCGCTCGGATGATGGCGAGATCGGAGAACTGCTCGCGCTGCAGCAGCGCGCCCTTGGTGCAGTCGGTACGCCAAGTGAACTCGTTCATCTGCGTCTGCCCCTGCCAGGTGCCGAAGTAGCTCACCAGCAAGTCACCTGTCATCTCGAAGACCGCGGCCACGGTCGCCGCGTCCGCGTAGTTGCTCCAAGGCGGGTTGTGGCAGCGACACCAGAGACGCTCAACTTCGGCCCCATAGACGAAACGCATCTCGTCGAAGTGATGGATGCTCTGCTCGTAGAGCATTGGCTGCCGCATCGTCAGCGGGAAGCGGTTCCCGCCTGGGCTGTAGCCGCTCCGGTTCAGCCAGTAGGTGAAGCGGGCGAAATTCGGCGCGCCGATCTCGCCGGAAGCAATCAATTGCCTCGCGTGGCGAACGACGTGCTGGTAGCGAAAGTTCAGACCGACGACGAGCGCCCGCCCGACCT
>CAVVTE010000022.1:0-138795 GCA_963751075.1 uncultured Chloroflexia bacterium
GAGATGCTGCAAATTGCGCTGGGGTCAACTCTTTGAGTGGGATGCGACCAACCTCAGGCACAATGTGGATCCGCAGCATCTGCTCGTAGTGGCGATAGGAAGATGCCCGGACTGTGGGCCGGCGACGTCCTCCAACCAGTGCCACACAAACTGACCGACGGTCTGCGGTCCGGCGCTGAGATCAAGCCCGTTGTCGAGGTCGCGCAGAGCAGCGCGGTGCTTCAGCTGTACCTCCTGCCGCGTCTTGGCGTAGATACTCTTGCTCTTGCCGTTGGGCAGGGTGAACCGTACCTCCCACCGTCCGTCGGACGCAGGCGGTAATTGCCATCTCCCGAGCCCGTTTCTTCTGGCCTGATAGGCGCACGCGTCCACTGCCCTTGGCAGCTGACACGTGTCCGATTGTGCTCTGCTCGGCCATGGTTGCTCCCCGCTGTGTCCGACGGCGGGCGTGCTAGATTATACCACGGTTATTGATGGCAATGGAGGAGCAATCGTGCCACGTCCGATTACTGGAGAATCACCGCTCGCACGGCTTCGCGTTGCCGCCGGGATGTCTCAGCAACAACTGGCGGATCGCCTCGGGACGATTTCTGAGCCGGGTATCCATCGCTGGGAAACAGGTCGCACCCGCCCCAGCGTCGACATCCTGCCCCAATTGGCCTTGACACTCGGTGTCTCCATTGAGTCGTTGGTGCACGCGATCGTGGAGACACCGAGGCGGCAGGAGTAACCACCGGTGAAGCGTCGACCCTTTCCACACGGCAATGCGCAACGGTCGCGGGATCTTGAACCGGAGTCGGGGTGCTCCGGCCATGGCGTCCTTCCTCCACCAGCCACGGTCCGCTCCCGCACCGTCTCCAGGCTGCTCCTCGGTCTTGCCCTCACCCCACTCGTGAGCGGCTGCAGCGGGGCATCACCCGAGACCCGCGCAAGACAGACGCAGATGGCGCTTCATAGCACCTCGACGCCGACTCTTCTCCGGGCGGCTCGGACGGCCAGCGCCCAAGGAGCGTTCACCGGGATCGACCAGGAAAGCGCCGTGATCCTGACGGCAGAGATGCCCCTCTGCCCGTGACCTCAGGAGCGTTTCGGAGCATCCGCACGCCCGTGCCCCGGAATGTCGCAACGCACATCGCCAAGAACCAGAAGGACTGACGCAGGCTTAACGAGTTCGGCGCACTGCTGGTCAAAAATGCGACGGACTTGATCAATCAAAATCGATGACCCGCTGCCGCCCATAGGGATCCTGCTGGAAGTGCGCGAGCGCGGTGTTCGTCCCGAGGCTCCGCACCCATCCCGGG
Organism: uncultured Chloroflexia bacterium; assembly: GCA_963751075.1. Taxonomy (GTDB): domain Bacteria; phylum Chloroflexota; class Chloroflexia; order Thermomicrobiales; family UBA6265; genus JACCXM01. The sequence continues at coordinate 1,302 of CAVVTE010000022.1, forward strand.
ACGTCCTCCCGCCACCGTCCTGGCTGCTCTTGCCAGGGATCGAGGACCACCAGGCGAAAGATAGGCCAGTGTTCCGGATCCTGCGCAAGCCACTCCGTGACCCGCGCCTCCAGCTCTTGGTCGGCCTCTTCGAAGTTGGTGTGCACGACCGACCATGCGACGTCGAGTGGGTCCTCTTCCCACGACTCCAGCTCCGAGCGTTGCTCCTCATCCACGAGTCGACCACGAACTCCTCGAGGACGCCGACAGCGTCCTCCAGCTTCGCCACCCAGGCGGCCTGAATGGCGAACTCACGAAGGTCCGAATGATCGATCTGGGTCGGATCACTGATTCGCGTCATGGGCATCCTTGGATGGGCTATCGCTGCGGAGATTGCGCTGCGCAGTGCTTCAGTGGCGCTTAATACTACAACGGCACTTCGGGATATGCGCGGGCGAGGCGACGTTTGTAGTGGCTGCGGCGGGCCTCGGCCTGGCGCCGGCGACGCCAGCGGGACCAGTGCAGGCGATGCGGTGCTGTTCCTGGGAGAGGAGCAGGAGCGCGAGCAGGCGCCGCACCTCCGGGATGGTCAAGGGGATCAGGTGCGGTCGCCCCCCTTTTTCACCGCTCCGCGCCGCGGCCCGGGTGACGTCTAGGAAGGCATGGGCCAGCAGGCAGAGCGTGATGTGCCGATACCAGCCCTGCCCAGCGAGCGCACCTCATATTGGTCGAGCCCGATCGCCTTGGCCCGCTGGAAGCCTTCCTCGATCGTCCAGCGCGTGCCGGCCACCCGCGCCAGCTCCGCCACCGTGGTCTCCTCGCGACCGAAGGCGCGGTAGAAGGCCAACTCCTCGGGGTCGCTGACCGAGCGGCGGATCAGCAGCCACTGCGCCCAGCCGTCCTCCGTCCAGTACGGCAACCGGGCGCAGGCCCAGTCGTAGAGGCGCGGTCCCTTGCTGCCCGCGCCGACATCGATCCGCTGCCAGCCGTCCGCCGGGATCTGCGGCACCAGGGCATCGACCCGCACCTGCACGCCGTCCTGCCAGACCGGATGGGAGCGGGCCACCGCCAGCACATAGGGCCGCTGCTGCGCCTCCAGCCAGCGGCGCAGATCGCCATCATTGCCGTAGACCTCATCCCCGGTCACCCAGGCCGCCGGCACCTCGGCGGCAAAGGCCCGCGCCAGCATCGTCTGCGCCAGATCCCCTTTGGTGGCAAAGGCGACCTCCGGCGGAATCCCCGCCGTCCTCCCGCCGCGGCCGCATCCTCCGCCCAGCCTTGGGCAGGTAGAGCGCCCGGTCCAGGAAGGCCTGCCCCTGCGGACTGGCATAGGCCAGGAAGACCCCGATCTGGCAGTTCTCGATCCGCCCCGCCGTGCCCGAATACTGGCGCGCCACGCCGGCCGATTTGGTCCCCTTCTTGAGAAAGCCCGTCTCGTCGATGACGAGCACCGCCTCCGCATCGCCCAGGTGCTCGACCACGTAGGCGCGCAGGTCATCGCGCACCGCCTCGGCATCCCAGCGCGCCGTGCGCAGCAGGCGCTGCACCCCGTCCGGGCTCCGTCGCCCAAGCTGCTCGGCCAACTGCCAGCCGTTGCGCCGCTCCACCGGGTCCAGCAGCCCGGCCAGGTAGCGCCCGGCCCGGGCCCGCACCTCCGGTCGGCCAAAGCGCGGCGCGATGCGGGCCTGCAGGGCGTGCAACTCCTCCTGCCATGCCGCGATCTGCGCCGATCTGCTCGTGCTCGTGCGGGGCCACGGTCATCGCGGGACTCCTCCTCCGTGACGAGGAGGAGTCTACCGCAATCAAGTGCCGTTGTAGTATTAAGCTGCCGCGTCGTACCATACGGGCTCTTGCTCTGGCCAAAGCGTGACTTGAGAGCGGCGCGTCGTGACCGATCTGCCGAGCGGCACCGTTACCTTCCTCTTCACCGACATCGAGGGCAGCACCGCGCTGTGGGAGCGGGAGCGCGAGGCGATGGTCGCTGCCGTCGACCGCCATCTTGTGCTGCTCGACGCGGCTATCCAGGCCCACGGAGGCGTCCATTTCAAGACCGTCGGAGATGCGGTGCAGGCTGCGTTTCCCACAGCTCCTGCCGCAATCGCCGCTGCTCTTGATGCCCAGCGAGCGCTTCTTGCCGAGGACTGGGGCGCGATCGGTCCCCTGTGGGTGCGCATGGCCGTGCATGCCGGTGAGGCCGAGCCTGACGCGCGCGGTGACTATCTCTCGGCGCCGCTCAACCGCCTCTCACGGCTGCTCGCGACGGGGCACGGCGGCCAGATCTTGCTGACCCAGGCGGTGCAGCAGCTGTCCCGCGGCACCCTTCCTGCGGGTGCCGATCTCCGAGACCTGGGCGAACACCGGCTGCGTGATCTGTTGGAGCCGGAGCAGGTCTTCCAGCTGCTGCATCCGGAGCTGCCCGACCGGTTTCCGCCCCTCAAGTCCCTGGCGTCGCGGCCCAACAATCTGCCGTTGCAGCCGACGCCGTTCCTGGGTCGCGAGCGGGAAGTCGACGCGGTTGTCGCCCTTGTGCGCCGCCCCGAGGTGCGCTGCCTCACGCTGACTGGTCCCGGAGGCACGGGCAAGACGCGCCTGGCCCTCCAGGCCGCTGCCGAGCTGCTGGAGGACTTTTCCGACGGGGTCTTTTTCGTCTCGCTCGCTCCGCTCACCGATCCTGAGCTCGTTCTCCCCACGATTGCGACCACCGTGGGCGTTCGTGACGAGAGCGGCCGACCGCTGGCAGAACGGCTGCGGGAGTATCTCGCGACGAAACAGCTCCTCCTCCTGCTGGATAATTTCGAACACCTCGCGGATGCGGCTCTGGCAGTTGGGGAGCTTCTCGAAGCGTCTCCAGGATTGAAGGTGCTAGCCACCAGCCGCATGCCACTCCGACTGCGTGCCGAGCGGGAGTATCCGGTGCCTCCACTCGGCTTGCCGCGCCGGAAGCCGCCACCCACGCTCGAGCAGCTCTCCCAGTACGATTCCGTGCGCCTCTTCATCGACCGGGCCCAAGCGGTCAAGCCCGATTTCGCCGTCGACAACGAGATCGGCGCCGGCGGTCGCCGAGATCTGCTGGCGGTTGGACGGGTTGCCGCTGGCCATCGAGCTGGCCGCGGCGCGGGTGCGCCTCCTCCCGCCCAAGGCGCTGCTCGCCCGCCTTGAGAAGCGACTTCCGCTCCTCACGAGTGGCCCCCGTGATGCCCCAGCCCGGCAGCGCACCCTGCGGGATACGATCGCCTGGTCCCACGATCTGCTCGACCCGACCGACCAGACCCTGTTCCGCCGTCTGGCCATCTTCGCGGGCGGCTGCACGCTGGAGGCCGCGGAAGCCGTCGGCAATCACGACGGCACCCTCGACGTCTTCGGCGGCGTCGAGCGGCTGGTTGAACACAGCCTCCTGCGCCAGGAAGCGGGTCTGGGGACCGAGCCCCGTTTCGCGATGCTGGAGACGGTCCGGGAGTACGGGCTGGAGTGGCTGGAGGAGAGCGGCGAGGCCAACGCGACGCGACGGGCGCACGCGGCGTGGTGTCTGCACCTGGCGGAGTCAGCGGAGCCGCAGCTGACGGGACCGGAGCAGGTGATGTGGCTCGACCGGCTGGAGACCGAGCACGATAACCTGCGGACGGCGCTGGAGTGGACCCTGGCCAGCGGCGAGACCGAGACAGGGCTGCGCCTGGCAGGCGCGTTGTGGCGCTTCTGGGACATGAGGGGCTATTTCAGCGAGGGTCGTTCCGCACTCGAGCGGGCGCTGGCGGGCAACACCGCACCGGCAAGCCGGGCGCGGGCGAATGCGCTGAACGGCTGCGCTGTTCTCGCGTGGATGCAAGGGGACTCTGGCCACGCGGTGGCCCATTTCCAGGAGAGCCTGGCGATCCGCCGGGAACTCGACGACAAAGCAGGCATCGCGGCCTCGCTGAACAACCTGGGACTGGTGGCAGAGGAGCAGGGTGACGACGCTCGCGCGGTCGCGCTCTACGAGGAGAGTCTCGCGCTCCGGCGGGAGCTCGGCGACACGCGTGGCGTCGCGGCCACCCTCAACAACCTGGGACTGGTGGCGGACGTGCAGGGAGCGTATGGCCGAGCGATGGCGCTTTTCGAGGAGAGCTTGGCGATCATGCGCGAACTGCGGGACCCACGCGGTATCGCCGTCTCGCTGAGCAACCTGGGACTCATCGCCCACGAGCAAGGGAACTACGCGCGGGCGGTGGTCCTCCAGAAGGAGTGCCTGTTGCTGCTGCAGGAACTGGGCGACAAGAACGGGTTCGTCGCTGGCCTGGAAAGCGTCGCGGCCCTGGCTGCGTCGTTGACACGAACCACGCAAGCGGCCCGCCTGCTGGGCGCGGCGGCGGTGCTGCGGGAGGTATTGGGCATTCCGGAGACGCCGGTCGAACACGCGCGCAACCAACGCGCTCTGGCGGCCGTGCGAGCACAGCTCGGCGATTCGGATCCCACCGAGCTCTTGGCGAGCGGTCGATCCCTGGGTGGTGATCAAGCCATCGCTGAGGCGCTCACCCTCCTGGAGGAGGTCGACGGCGAGCTCGGCGCGGGTTAATGGCCTTGGCCATGCGGCCTTACGCAGCGACGGAGACAACGTCGCCGTGCAGATGTTTACACGGGCACGCCCGTCCGACTCAATCATCACCACGCGGAGCGCGTCGGTGATGCCTGGGGCGTGCTCAGCGCCAGGTACGGCTTCATCGCCCCTGAGTTCATGGTCCCGGGTCCCACGAGGTCAGCGTCATGCGCCCAACCACTGGTCCCGATCCGCTGGAAGGAAGCCCAGGTGAGCTGCACCCCGGAGGGGCGCAGTCTGATTGGCTGGATCGTCGCCAACAGGCAGCGGGATAGCTGGGACATCTGGCGTGACGTCTGCTGCGGGCGCCGGTGAGGCGTCCTGTTCCATATACCCATCATACTGAATGATCCATTGCCGCACGATCGGTGTAGTACAAGGGGAAGGCGCGGATCGCAACGCAGCCGGATTCGGACCCGGTTGGACACGACCCCGACCGAGGACCCAGTGATCCGCATCGATCTCATGAGAGGCCTTATGGACAGCTCGCGCTTCGACACGCTCGTCAAAACGCTTGCCTTGCGCCACCCCCGTCGTGCTGCCCTCCCGCTCCTGGCTGCGCTTGGACTCGGCCTCGCTGGTTCTCTGGAGATCCGGGCCGCCAAGTCCGCCAAGTGCAAGCCCCGCTGCGGCGAGTGCGCGAGCTGCAAGCGGGGGAGGTGCCACAAGACGAGGCACGGCAAGAAGCGCTGCACCCGGGGACGGTGCCAGCCGCTGCGGTTCGGCACACCCTGTAGTGTCGGGACCTGCCAGAACGGCCGCTGCATCGCGGCGCTCCCCCTGCCCCCACCACCTCCGTTCGCACCATGCCCTGCGGGGCTGACCCTCTGCAACGGCAGTTGCATTGACACCAGTTCGAATGGGGCCAACTGCGGCGCCTGCGGCACTGTCTGTCCCGGGGGACAAACCTGCTGTAATGGGAACTGCCGCAACCTGAACACCCACGAGGCCAACTGCGGGGCCTGCGGCAGGACCTGTGCGGCGCGGGAGACGTGCTGTACCGGGAACTGCCGAAATCTGCGCAACGATGAGGCCAACTGCGGGGTCTGCGGGAGGGTCTGTACGGCAACCCAACTCTGCCTGGCGGGGATCTGCGCCACTCCTTAGGGACGCCCCGTACTCGGTAAAGTCTATCTGCGTGAGCGGGAGTGCGACGGGGTGCCGACCCGCATCGTGCTCGATCTGGATAGCACCGACGACCCGACCCACGGCGCGCAGGAAGGCAGCGCCTACCACGGCTACTTCCGGCAGCACATGTATCACCCCCTATTGGTCTTCGACGGCGAGACGGGTCAGATCATCACCGCTGTCCTCCGGCCCGGCACGGCCCACGCTGGGGTCGGGGCGCTGGCCATCCTGCGCCGGCTGGTGCAGCGGGTACGGGCGCGTTGGCCGGGAGTTGCCATCGAACTGCGCGCTGATGCCGGCTTCGCCAAGCCTGAGATCTACGCCTACTGCGAGCGGGAACAGATCGCCTACACGATCGGGCTGTGCCGCAATGCACGGCTGGAGGCGCTCGCGGCGCCGCTGGTCGCCACCGCGCTAGCCGACTCGGTCCGCGCGAACGGGGCGAAGGTGCGGCTGCTGGACGAGACCGTGTATCAGGCCGACTCCTGGCCGCACGAGCGATCACGACGGTCGCCGGCGCAGCATCGCGCGGGACCAGTTCGCCGCGCGTTCCGCGCGATGCGCGGGACCCGAGGGTCAGGCGGTCGGGCTTGCCACTGCCGTGGCCCACGTGCTCGGGTCGCGCACGGCCGCGATCACCTCGGCGGTCAGCGCTATCGTCAGCCCCGGGTTCTCGTCGGCTATGGCGTGGCCGGTGCCCTCGGCGATCACGAACCGGGCACCAAGAGCATCCGCCAGATCGGCCTGACCGACCTGCCACGCCGACTCGAGCGCTGCCACCGGGAAGGCGGCCGGGCACGCACTGCCCTGGCACGGTGGAGGGTCGCCAGCGCCGTGGGTGACAACGACGACCGGAATGGTCGGCGGACGCGCGGGGGTGGCCAGGGACCGGAAGTTCGTGACCATGTCAAGCCGCTCGGGATTGTTACCCCGCGCCAGATTCAGCCATTGCGTGGTCGCGGATGCGTCCTGGGGCGCGATCGCGAGGTAGTCGTCGAAGTAGTCGGGGTAGATCGGATCGAGCAGGACCAGGCCGCCGAATCCAGACGCGTCGGCGGCCAGCGCCACCTGCGCGATCGCCCCGCCCAACGAGACACCCACCACCACGCAGGGACACCCGAGCTCCGGGCTGCGCAGGACCGCGGTCAGATCGGCAGCAGCCTCACGCAGCGTGCGAACCCCGGCTGGGTCGGGCGCGCTCTGGCTGGTGCCGGCCCGGTCGTAAGCGCAGAAGCGGGTGCCGAGGGCGGTGGCGAGGTCGGGGCCGAGCTCGGCAATGACGACCGAGGCCGCTCCATCGCTATTGGGGCCACCCCAGTCGAGCAGGACCGGCGGCCCACCGCTCCCGGCACAGGCCAGGTGCAAGGTGCGCCCGCCACCCGCGTCGACCTCGCCCTCGAACGTGAGGTCCGCTGGTGCGGGCGAGGCCGCCGGCGTGGCGTGCTGGGCGGTGCCCGCGCTGGGCAGGAGCAACAGGGCGAAGACCATCAGGACGATGGAACGTAGATGCATGGCAGTCCCTCTGCGGAACGATGACCGGCCAACCGAGGAGTGATGTGCTGTCGCGATCATAATAGGTGTCAATCAGCCGTTGGAGTCTCCAACGGCGCCCAGAGGGGCGCGGACCCCCTCGGCGCTGCCCCTCTCCCTCGCCGTGGTGCGAGCGGTGCGAGGTGGCGAGTTTCTCGCGCCGTCGCTGGCACGCCTGATGCGTCGCCAAGAGAGCAGCGCTCCGCTGGTCGGGGCCACGTGGGCCCAGTTGACCCCCTAGAAACCTGATCAGCTGATCACGACCACAGGGCGCTGATGCGACCGCCTTCCCCTCGACAGTAAGGGATTGCCGCCACCCAGGTCCGGGAAGGCGATTGATAGACGATGGAGTGATGGTTCAGGCCAGCCCTTTCTCTGTAGGTCTCGTTACTTCCCGGAGCCGTCGCATGCCTGACACCCTGAGTCCAACTTCGCAGATGTATAACGAGGGCCGAGATTGCTACCGGTCCTCGAACTTTTTCTGACTTCGCCGTGGCGTTCTCCTGGCAGGCGCTAGGGCAACGACGTTACCTCGGCCTCGTCGACTGAGAATACGGCGACCATCCCCATCGCCGCGTGGGGCAGGCCGGTCGCGGGGTCGAAGACGAAGCAGAGCGCCACATAGGTCCCCGGCTCCAGAGTAACCTCGGTCCAGGCCGTCGTCCCTGGTGACAGCCACCCCATCCCGCCGACCGGCTCGAAGTCACCGAACGACGGGCCGCCACCGGTCGGGGTAGCCTCCTCCGACTCGCTCGCCATCAGCTCCAGCACCTGCTCCGTGGTGACCGGCTCAGGCGACCGAGCCAGGAGTAACTCGTGGGGCTGCTCTCCGGTGTTCGTGACCGCCCAGAGCTGCGACCCTGCGCCGACTGTCTCGGGGAACTCGAAATTGAAATCGAACAGCCGCACAGTGCCATCGACGATCGGCACCTCTGCCTCCGGCGTGGCGAGCGGGGTGGCCAGCGAGTCCGCGTCGCCGACGACCTCGAACCCCTGCACGGTGTCGCCGAGCACCAAATACCGCCCCGGCGTCAGGTCGACGAGGGCGAAGGTGGTCTCGCCCGGGAGCGTCTCGCCGGGGAAGCCCGGGTAGGTCGCCTCGAACAGCCACGCGGGCGGCGCTTCGGCGTCTTGCCCGAGATCGGCGATGACCTGCTCGTCGGTCACTTCCTCCGGCTGCCGCAGCATGAAGCCGTGCCACGATTCCTCGCCCACATTCTCGAGACGGACGAGCGTGCGGCCAGCCGCAATCGTGGTCTCCGGCAGCTCAACGTCGTCGCCGTTCACCCGGACCAGCAGTTCGGGATACCCGAGCGTCGCCAGGGATGAACCGGACGGAGTTGGCGTGGCGTCCTGGGCAGCTATCCCGGAGGATCCGGGAAACACCAGCGACAGCAGGACGATGATCAGGGGCAACCGACGCACGGAGGTCTCCTTCCACCTCTGACGCGGCCTAGCCGCGTCGCACGACTGCGTTCGTCGGACGGCTGCACGTTATGGGCCAAGGATTCGCTTCCGGCGAAGCCGGTGCTCAAGCATTCAGCGAAAGAGCGCGATCACCGCCAGTGAGACCTTAATGTTGATCGGTGTCGGTGTGGACCGCCACGTCAGGATCCGTCGGGTGGGCGGACTGCAAATTCCTCGAAGGTCGCTTCGAAACCGGTGCCGTCCGGCGCGGCGCACATTGGACCGACCAGTAGCGTCTGGGCATCTGTCAGTCGGGCCAGACGGAGCAGGTCGTACCGCTCACCGTCGGTTGAGTAGCGAACCTCAACATCCGGCCCGGTCCGCTTGACCCGGAGCCAGAGAGACCGCGGGGTGTCCGGCAATGGCGCGACGGACCAGTCCGAGTGGTCCCGCGTGACGACGGCGCTCGCATGCTGGAGACCGTCGACGAACTCGACGCCGCACTTGATCCAGACCCGTTCGTTCAGGCGGACCATCAGGCCCGCCTGGTCGTACTGGGCACGGTAGGCGCCGGTCACTTTGACATTGGCAACGAAGTCGCCGTCCCACGACTGGAACCAGAGGTGCCCGGTGTCGCGGACGAAGCCGTAGTGGGTTGTCCGCCAGAAATCGGTCTTCGGCCCCGCCGTGACGACCAAGGTCTCGCCCCTGGCCTCCCACGCCGGCGGCTCGTTCAACCACTCCACTCCTCCCCCCTTTCCACTACCTGGTCCTCATCCGGGGCCAGGACCGACCGCTCCCCTGAGCTCACCGTCGTTGTTCGATCAACCAGAGGGCCACCCACGAGGTATTCAGCCGCCCCTTGAACGTGAAGCGGCGTGAGAGCCAGTACGCTGGCGACGAGAGCAAGGCGGTCGTCACCGTGGCATGGCGCGGCGAGAAAAGCGAGGAACGGCAGCGGGACGGGATGGCCGCCATGCCCGGGCACGCTACCACCTCTCCGAGTGAGAAAGGCACGGCCGGACGACTGCGCACCGACCGCGTGCTAGCAGCGGATCGAGCGTGCGAGCCGGTTAGGGGCGCGAACTAGCCCTCGCCGTCCATGATCTCGTAGATCTCTGGCTCCTCGAACTGAACCCCGAGTGCTCGCAGACGACCGATCGGCTCGCCCAGGATCTGGCGCGCAAAGCCCGCGTGCTCCTCGCTGTCCCAGACGCTGACGGCGGCAACGGTCCCGGCCGCGCGATCGATGCCCTGGTGGTAGTGGTGCAGTCCCGGCAGCCGCCGCATCGCCGTATCGACCTCGAGTGCGATGGGAACAACTTGATCATGGACCGCGGGATCGAAGCGCGCACGGGTAAGACGGAGATACATCAGTGTCCTCCTCCCTTGAGCAGACGAGCGGGGCGTCCCACTCAGCGCTCCATTCTCGCATGCATGCGGGACTCCGACGGATCAGGACGGCGCCGATTTCCTTGAGGCGTATTGCCCACCGGTGAGGAGAGGGTTCCTTAGGCCTGCGCACTTGCGATAGATTCGTGCGACTCATCGCATCATCCAACGATAACTCACGGCCGGTAGGAGGTCCTGCTCTGACGACTACGGATGACGCGATTGCTGTCGTCCGCTGCGCCATCGACGCCTACGAACGGGGCGAAGATGCGCAGCTGCGGACCCTGTACGTCACCGATCATGCTGAGCCCCTGCTCTGGCACCAGCCATTGCCGCTCCCGGGCGATGACACCCAACCACTCTTGGATCGCTACGAGCAGGCCAATGCCAACGCCCTGGCGGCGTCTGGTCAGTTTCGAACGACTATCGAGGAGCAGTTCGCGTGCGGTGATCAAGTGGTAACAGTGTTGACCATGCAAGCGCCCCGCAGAAGAGCGGGACGCCGGTCACGTTTCGTGGCCTCACCATCGACCGGGTAGTCAACGGGCAGATCGTCGAGACGTGAAGCGGGTAAAGCTGCCGCCGGGGAGCGCGCTGCCGTTGGAGGCCACCCCCTTCGTCTAGACCGGATTCAGATACGGGGAGGGAACGCTGGGCTTAACCCTAGACGGGAGCGACCGCCCCACCGGCTGGTCCGCAGGGGAGAAGCAAACCATCCGGTCATACAGCGGTCTTCCCTCACTGCTCGCGGCGGTCACCTGTACGACGCTGCGCAACGCCGGCGATGAGCCGCTGGTGTTGTTCCGCATGACGCTGGCGCCGGACGCGGGCAAGGCTTCCGGAGGAACACCGGCTCCGTAGCGGACAGGGGTCGCAGCCGAATGTACGCCCGCGCGGGCGAATACCTCACACTCGTGCCGACATCGCACAAATGAATGTGGCTAATGTTGAGGGCCGACAAATTCCCCTTTTCGGCAAAAACTGACGATGTGTCAGAAATCCACTCAGCTCGTCGGCGTCGCCGACTGGCCGACTCCCGCCTCGGCGTCAATTTCGAGGTCAATCAGTTGTACGTCGCCGATGATGATCGGGCCGGCAGCCGCGTAGGTGAATCCCAAGCCAGCGACTGGCGTTGCGCTTTCGACAGTCTGCGCGCCGTCCCCAACTCTCAAGGTCACCGTGTCCAATCCGGAACCAGGTGTGCCAGCATCAACGACCACAGCGTAGAATGGGTACTCGCCTTCGTCATTCACGCTCATCTTCCCGAATATTTCCCGTGCTTGCCCCTGGTCTGGGGGCATCTCGAGCGGTCTGTACCCCGTAACCTCCGTGCTCGTCATCGTCAGTCCGGCCGGCCCATCGACCCAGAGCACGCTACCGGCAACCACTTCCAGGTTTCCCTCGTCAAAGATCAACCGCGACGCGAAGAGTGAGAAATTCGCCTCACTTAGCTCAAACCGGGCAAACCCGCCACCCACGATGCCACGCTGGACAACGACGCGTCCCGCGCTCGCACGCTGTGGCAGCGCCAACACTGTCGCGCCGGCAAGTAGGCCCGCGACCGCGGAGCGTCGATCCATTGCTCTCTCCCCCGACATCGCCAATGCCGCCTCTGTGCCTCGTTCTCGCTACCTACCGTCATCACCTGCACCTTGTCAGCCGGTGCCAGCAAATGCACACGTTCGCCGAAGCCCATTAGCGTCGGCGTGAACACCTCATGTCCAATCGCACCTGGTGGCAGGAGCTCGACTACCTTCTTCCTGGATCAACCGCCGTGCCACGCCCAATGCTCGAGAATGAAGGTCCTCCTCGTGGAGGGATGAAACCTACTCTAGCTCCGTCCGCTCCAGTGTCAATACGTCAGTCCGCTGTCCGCCATGGATCCCGGCTCCCATAGAGACAGCATTGCAGGCGGCGGCCGCCTGTAATCCCGCACCAAACTCGTTTAACGAGGTCAGCAGGGGCTTCTTTTCGCCTGCTACGTATACGCCCTGCGCCTCCCCATCCTGACAACGCCAAATGCGTAGGTCGAATGCGCAGAACTGCCCATGTGGGCGCGTCGTGCCCTCCCTAAGCTGCGAATCAGGACAGCCGGATGGGCTGTAGGCAGGCAAGCAGTGACAGGAAGGAGTCGACGATGAAGGCACCAGTCTTCGATGCGATCGCGCGGGATCTGGGAGAGGTTTCCACGCGGCGCAACGTCTTGCGCCTCTTGGGGGGAGCGGCGGCGATGAGCGCGGTAGCCGTGGTCAGCCGCGGCGAGAGCGTCGAGGCCAAGCGCAAGCGCAACAAGAAGAACCGCAAGCGCAAGAAGAACGGCAACCAGCAGATCCCGCAGACATGCCAGGTCGGGACGCAAGTGGGCGCGGTGAGTGTGCCGGCCACGGGCACCACGGTCAACACCCCCGTCTTGACCAAGGCCAGCGCTACCGCTTGCGCGCCTCGGGCTTCTGGAACTCCAACGCCACCCACGGCCAGGACGCCTTCGCCGACTTCGAGGTCGCCACCCCCACCACGTTTGTCACGACCTTTCAAGGGGTCCGCCTCGGGCTCGCGGTCGACGGCGGCAGTGCCGACGTCTGGGGCAGCTACACCACCAGCCACGTCTACGAGCAGGTGGTGGTGGGGCAGGGCCGGGCGCTGGCACTGGCCATGACGGACCTGGTCTTCACCGACAACAGTGGCTCCGTCCTCGTCGAGGTCCTCTGCGCCTGATCTCGCGCCTCGTTCGTCCCTCATCCCCCCTCCCTGGACTCAGGGAGGGGGGGCGCAAGGCATCCAAACACGAACGTGAGGAGGCCGTCATGCTCGACTCCTACACGATCGAAACCGCGGCGGCGTTCCAACGCCGCTGGGGATCCGCATTCACGATATACGCGGCACCGGGCCAGCCTCTACGGAATCCTTGCGACGCAGCTGGTGCTGGTGGTTGTTGGAGGCGGGGAGTTCATGTTGTGTGACTGGTGCAAGCAGCCGTACACGCCGGATCGCACCCTGCCCCGCATTCGACGCCACTTCTGTTCGCCTCACTGGAAGAAGGACGCCCATTGGGCAGCCGACACGGCATACCAAAAGCGACAGAGACGTATGAAAAGTAGGGCGATTACGCCAACGCGTACGCTAACTGACTCGAACAATGCTGAACAGGGATGAACCCGTCAAGGGAGAAAACTGCGTAATGACAGGGGTTCTTGACCATGCACGAAAGATCGTGAACCGATCTCCAATGGTTTTGTAAATAGCAGGTTAGGAGTTCATTCTCCTCGTCGGCTCCCAGCACCCCTCTTCGATCCAGCCAAACCAAGAATAGGGTGATCGCAAGCGCCTCGTGTGCAGTCTCCTTACTCCAAAGCGTGCCGCGGCGAGCGGCTGCCGGCTCGCCGCGCAAGACCTGGCACGCGTGCCGTACCCCCTATACCGCGCTTCTGACGCCGACCTCGTCGAGATGTAACAGCAGATCCGCCGGGTCCTCGTAGACCCGGTACGCCCCGGCTGTCTCCAGCTCGGCCCGGCCATAGCCGCCAGAGAGGAGTCCGACTCCCAAAGCTCTTGCCCGCCGCGCCGCCAACAGATCCCAGATGCTATCGCCAACCACGACGGCCGATTCGATATCGACGCCAAGTCGCTCGGCTGCCGCTAGGAAGAGATCCGGGTCCGGCTTAGCATGACGCACCTGGTCGCGGGTGACGATCGGGACGCCTTCTGGCACATTCAACGTCTCCAGCACCGGTCCCGCGACATCCCACCGACCACTGGTCGCAATCGCCCAGGGGACGGCCCCGTTCGTCAACGTCGTCAACAACTCTCTCGCGCCGGGCAGAGGATGCACCTGGGGCGCGAGCTCCTGGTACGCCCGAGCGTGCGCTGTCTGGATACGCGCAACTTGATCGGGAGTGACCCCCATCTCCGTCTCGCGCAGCAACGCATTGATGAAGAGCCCGCCGCTCATACCGATGCGGCGGTGGATGCGCCAGACCGACAGGTCGATACCAACCTCTTCCAGAGCGAGCCGCCAGGCCAGGACATGTTGATAGACGCTGTCGACGAGCGTGCCATCCAGGTCGAAGAGGAATGCGGTTCCATTTGCCACCGACTATCTCCGTCAGGTCTGTAGCGATCCAGTCCTGGATCTGCGTGGCCTTAGCCTAGTCCAGTTCCGTAGCACGTCGCGCAGCCTAGACCCCGACATGATGAGCAATCGGCCGAGAGCGCCTGCTTGAGCGCCACTGGCAATCGCGCTCGCACCCGGAAATCGCGCCTGGCATCCGTTGCAGGTTCGCTATCAGGGTCAAGCCACGCCGGGCGAACAATGCCTTCGTCCGGTCTCAGTGGGACGCGCCGTACCTGAACTCGACGCAGCCGAAGAAGAGAAGGCATGCCGCTTGGCAGATGGACTCGGCCCGTCATGATCAGCGTAGACCCAAGGCAGATCACACCAGACGCAACCAGGATCGGGATCGTGCCCACGCGTCCGACGAAAGCGGCGGCGATCAGTGGCGCCACGGCCGCGGCACTCCCCTGTGCCAGTTGGGTCCGCGCGATCACGCTCGCCCGTTCGGTGTCATCGTGCGCCAACTCGACCGCATGGAGCGTGAGCCCCAGAAGATGCCCCAGCCAACAGCCGGCGGCGGCAGCCTCCAGCGGGATACCCAGCCGGTAGTCCGGAACCATCGCCCAGAGGAGTGGAGCCACTCCGGCCCCGAGTCCGGAAATCCCCAGCAATGCACCTGTTCCCCGCGTATTCCCATACTCGCCCCACCACCGTTGCAGCCCAGCGCCGGTGACCGCGGCCACAACCGCCGCCGTCGCGAAGTAGCCGGCCGGGGCGTGCAGCTGGTGAACAACGTAAGGCGGGAGCACCGGCCGATTCAGCGCCGCGCCGAACCAGAAGCAGAAGACGCCCCCGAGAAACCAGAGTCCCGGACTGCTCGAGTTCTGTCTGGCAGGCTGTGGTTGTGGTGGTGGCGGTGGCGCCGGTGCAAGGCGAAAGAGGGCACGCACCTGGAGCGTGCTCATCAGCGCCGCCAGTGCGGCGACGAGGTAAACCGCCTGCAGTGACCGCTCCGTCGAGGTCAATCGCACCAGGAGCAACATGGGCAGGAGGGCGATGGCAGCGCCAACTGCCGCGGCCGTCGCCCGGCCCGCGAACCATCGACCGCGTTCAACGGGGGCGCTGAGCGAGGCCAGATAGGCGGTCCAGAGGGGAAGCGCCATCCCTTCGCCGATGGTCCAGAGGAGCAAGGCAACGACCAGCAGCGGCAGCGCTCCGCCCGACGTGACGGCGAGAAGAAGGGAAATCGCGACGAAGACGATCCGCGCGATGGTGAGAGCCGCAAGCGTGACCCGGGCAGCATCACCCGACCGGGTCACAACAAGAGGTCCCAGCACTCCCGTACCGAGCCCGAACAGGCTTGCGCCGCCGGCGTAGATGGCCAGCGCGAACGCTTCAGCACCGCGCGAGATCAGCAGCAGGCTGACGAAAGCGGTATTGAGGGCCACGAGCGCTCCCCAGGCTCCGGCCTCGAGCCGCATCCGCTGTTGAATCGCATGAAAATCTCGATGAGGCTCGACCATGCTCTTCCTCCAGCTAGGAGCTTCCGATCTCGCCAGGCGAAAAGATCAGGCTGTCCCGCATCAACTCTGGAGAAAAGAGACCGGCGGCGCTGCGACTTCTGTCGCTACCCCGTGTCAGATTGGAACGCTGGAGTGTGCCATCGGTGACAGACGTCCGGACCGGGTCTCGGCATGCAGCCCCTCCGGGTCGAGCACCTCGATGTCTCGGGTGGCCGTGACGATCAGGCCTGCTTGGCGTAGGTCGCCGAGAACCCGAGCCACGGCGGGGCGGGTAGAACCGACGGCCTCAGCAAGGTCTTGCTGGGTGACGTCGGCGACCAGGCGCGAGTCCTCATCGATGGCGGCCAGGTCGAGGAGGTGTCGGGCAACTCGCTCGCGCAGGGAGCCAAAGGCATTATCGGCAACCGCTCCATAGGTCTCGGTCAATCGTCGGGCGAGCTCCTGGGCAAGGAGCCAACCAACTGCTGGCTCATTCCGTCCCAGCTGTCGCAGCGTCCGGGCGTTCAGCACCAGCAGCTCAGTGTTCGTGACCATCTGAATACTGGCTGGAATTGGCCCACCAACGATGATCGGGATGCCGAGCAATTCCCCTGAACGGACATAGCGAATCGTGACCGTGCGGCCATCGGGGGCCGAGAGGAAGGCGCGTGCCAGACCCGTGACGACGAGGGCACAGCGAGGCTCATCGGCGTCCCGATAGAGCATGCCGCCGGAAGGGAGCTCGACCGGGAGCGCTTCGGCGAGGAGCTGTTCCTGGGCCGCGATGGGGAACTCGGCAAGCAAGCTCCCCCGAATCGCGCCCTCGCGTCGATCGACCGCGGTAGCCAGGACGCCGCTGCGCGTCGCGGCACCTGCCCGTTCTATCAACTCAGTCCTCGTGTTCGGTTTCCGCGGCGCCCGAGCGATTGTGGTCTCTGTCATAGGGTCAATTCCTCCTCTGGCTCGATCTCACTCAGGTCGACCTCGTAGACGTCGCCGCCGATCTCATTAAGCAGCAGGATGTGAGCATCGTGGGAACGGCACGGCGAGGCGAACGACCAGACGCCCAGATCAATCGAAGTGTTGGTGCTTGCTGAATGCCTACGGGGTTAGCAGGCGGGTTCGGACCGGAAGCGTCTCGGCCCTACGCGCCGTCGCGGCGCGATTCACCCGGATGAAGCGGTCTGCTGCTTCTGGCCCAGACGGCGATTGGCGCCGTCTGGGTGGTTCCCCCATCCAACCGCGGCCACCTGGCCGCAAAGGTTTGGCGCGATTCATCGTGCATCGAACGCGCCGCACTGCACGACGCTCGTCACCACGCTAGCCACCCGCGAACTCGATGACATCGGCGTTGACGCACAAACGGGGTGGCATCGACTTGGAACGGCTCGTCACAGAGCGCGCTTGCTTCTTTACCCTTGGACTGATAGAGGCTTGCCGCGAATTGGATGGAGGATCGCTCGATGACCATCGCTACGGCAGCACCGCTTGCACCCCACCAGGCAGCCGCGCTCCTCGGCACGATGCCAACCTCCCTGCGCGCTCTGATCGACGCCTCGCCGGCGGAGCTCCTCGTATGGCGTCCCGGCCCAGAGGAGTGGTGTGTGCTGGACGTAGTCGGCCACCTGATCGAGACCGAAGAACGCGGGTTTGGGGGCCGCATCCAGACGATCCTTGGTGAAGTACGACCGCAATTCACCACATGGGATCCGTCCGCGATCGCGCGGGCGCGCCGCGATGCGGAGCGCGATCCTGTCGAACTGCTGGCCGAACTCACGAGGCGACGAACCGCCGGCATTGCGCTCGTTGAGAGACTGACGGCCGAAGACCTCGGCCGGGGCGGAGATCATCCTGAGGTCGGATTTCTCACCGTCAACGATCTCCTCCACGAATGGATCCACCACGACGCCAACCACCTCCGCCAGGTGCTGGCGAACATCCAGGCCTACACCTGGCCGAACATGGGCAACGCCCAGCGGTTCAGCGCACCGGACAGCAGCATTGTGGGCCAGGCATGAACTCCCGGATCGTTGCCGTGACACGCGTTCGCCTAGACTCATTCGGTATGCCGAAGTTCACAGCGCCAGACTCATGGTGAACCTGAACGTCGTCTTGATCTCAACCTACGAGCTCGGTCGCCAGCCGTTCGGTCTGGCGTCGCCGGCAGCCTGGCTGCGGGAGGCGGGCGCGGCGGTGACCTGTCTCGACCTGGCTATTGAGCGGCTGGATGAAGAGGCGATCGCCGCTGCCGATCTGGTCGCCTTCTACGTCCCGATGCACACCGCCACCCGGTTGGCGGCCGGCTTTGTCGAACGCGTGAGACGGATCAACTCGATCGCGCACCTCTGCTTCTACGGGCTCTACGCACCGGTGAACGAGGGGTACTTGCGCGGGCTCGGCGCCGAGACGATCCTCGGCGGCGAGTTCGAGGCGGGCCTTGTCGCGCTGGTGGAGCGACTCGCCGGGGAGGACCGGTGTCCCTCGCGGCAGCAACCTCAACCGGAAACAACGATCGCTCTGTCGAGACAGCGGTTCCTGGTCCCCGACCGCGGCCAACTCCCACCTCTACAGCGATACGCGCATGTGACGCTGCCTGACGGCGGCTCACGCGTCGTCGGGTACACCGAGGCTAGCCGCGGCTGCAAGAATCTCTGCCGTCACTGCCCGATCGTGCCAGTCTATGGCGGCCGATTCTTCGTCGTGCAACCGGACATCGTACTGGAGGACATCGCGCAACAGGTCGCGGCCGGGGCTCAGCACATCACCTTCGGTGACCCCGATTTCTTCAACGGTCCCACTCATGCCATGCGCATCGTCCAGGAGCTGCACCAGCGGTTCCCGGATCTCACCTACGACGTGACGATCAAGGTCGAGCATCTCCTGAAGCATCGGGCACATCTCCCCGTCCTGCGCGACACCGGCTGCCTGTTCGTAACCAGTGCGGTCGAGGCGGTCGACGACCGCATCCTGGAGATCTTCGACAAGCATCACACGCGGGAGGATTTCGTCCGCGTCGTTTCGCTCTTTCGAGAGGTGGGACTCAACCTCAATCCGACCTTCGTCACCTTCAACCCCTGGATCTCCCTCGCCGGCTATCGGGATCTGCTCTCGACCATCCTCGAGCTCGATCTGGTCGGGAATGTCTCCCCCATCCAGTACGCGATCCGGCTCCTCATCCCTCGCGGCTCGCGGCTCCTGGAACTGCCACTGGTGCAGGAGTTCGTGGGTGAGTTCGATGCGGCCGCGCTGGCCTATCCCTGGACGCACCCCGACCCCCGCATGGATCAGACTGCATGAGGAGGTTCTCGCCATTCGTCAGCGGCGACCAGAGGGTGACGAGGATCGCTACGCGCTTTTCGTCAGGGTCTGGGAGCTCACTGAGGCCGCAAGCGACACGCCCGCGAGCGACCCCTTCGCGCTCTTCACCACGAGCGTCAAGAGCCGGGAGCCAATCCCGCATTTGAGTGAACCCTGGTATTGCTGAGCGGAACCCACCGCGGAGCAGTTCGCTCCCGATCGCGTGTAGCAAACCAACCACAATCGTCACGTCTCAAAGGGAATCAGGGTGGCTCCTTCGTCTGGCGGCGGGAAGTCTACCCCGCTACACACGCGATCCCGACCGACCGCGGTAGCGCCAGGGCGGCCGAATGCGGGGGCGTGTTGTGTTTTATGGAAGGTTGCGAAGATCGCGAAGATCGCGAAGGCTGAGAGGTAGGGGAGTTCGCATGAGATCCACAAGGGACGCGAATCGACCTCGCATGCGGTCTTGACGGACTTCGCGTGTGCTCGCACGATGATCCGCGCGGAGATGAGACCGGTTACCCGAAGCAGGTCTTGCCACTATGTGCCGGCTGGAACGCCGATGGGAGAAGGGAATTCAGGAGTGACCAGGGATTCACGGATCGTTCCAGTTCCACTTGGAAAGCCGACGTTTCTCGACGCAGAGCGATGCGAAGAACTGGACACGCTCGAGGCCGACATCGCCATTCTCGGCGTCCCCTATGGCTATCCCTATGACATGGAGGGATCGACGTCCGCCTCGGCTGGCGCTCCTGACGCAATCCGCGCCCAATCCGTCCGCTGGACGCCATACCTCACCCACTACGATTACGACTTCGGCTCAGACATCTTCGCCGGCCGCGACGTCCGCATCGTCGATTGCGGCGACGTCGCGATGACACCCGGGGATTACGCGGGGAACAGCGCAGCAACGACTTCAGCGGTGAAAGCCATTCTCGATCGAGGCGCCGTGCCGATTGTCCTCGGCGGCGACCACGCCATCCCCATTCCCGTCTTTCGCGCCTACGAAGACCACGGTTCGATGGTCATCGTTCAACTCGACCAGCACATCGATTGGCGGCAGGAGCGCAACGGGGTCACGGAAGGACTGAGCAGCACCATGCGCCGCGCCTCGGAGATGCCCTGGGTCAGCGGCATGGCCCAGATTGGACTGCGTGCCGTTGGCAGCGCGCGGCAGGGCGAAGTCGATGACGCACTCGCGTACGGCAGTATTCAGGTGCGGGCGGAAGAGCTTCACACCGTGGGCGTCGACGTCGTGCTGGAACGCATCCCACCCTCGGATCGCTACTACATCACCTTCGACGCCGACGCGCTCGATGTCCCAATCGCTCCCGGTGTACTGGTCCCTGGCTTTGGCGGCCTCACCTACTACGAAGCCTCCAACCTGCTGCGTGGTCTTGCTCGGAAAGGGACTATCGTCGGTTATGACATCGTCGAAGTCGTGCCATCACTCGACGTCGCGAACGTGACAAGCCATGTCTGCGCGCGACTCACCCTCAACCTTATCGGCGAGATGGCGCACACGGGTCAGATCGGCCGAGGACCGTAGGGGGGAAAGAGGGGGCGCCTTCGGCTAAGGGGGGTCGCTTCGCTCAAGGGGGGAAAGGAGGAAGGACGAGCGCGTCATCCGTCGTCCCCCTTCTCCCCCCACAGGCCGCTTGCGGCCGCCCCCTCAGCGAAGCGCCCCCCTTGTAATGCAGCGATTCCTTCGGAAAGGACAACGATATGGGCGTTTATGAAGAACTCGGTCTGCGCACGGTTATCAACGCCAGCGGGACGCTGACCCGCCTCGGCGGCAGCCGCATGGCCCCGGAGGTGCTGGCGGCGATGGCCGATGCCGCCGCCTCGTTCGTTCCCATCGACGACCTGCAGGCACGAGCTGGGGAGATCATCGCGGAGGTCACGGGAGCGGAGGCGGGGTACGTCGTCACCGGGGCGGCCGCCGGGCTCTCCCTGGGCGTCGCCGCCTGTGTCGCCGGTATGGACGTCGCTGCCATGGACCGCCTGCCGGACACCACGGGTCTGAAGAACGAGGTCGTGGTCCAGCGCGGACACCGCAACGCCTACGACCACGCCATCCGGGCGGTCGGAGTGCGCATGATCGAGGTCGGGTATCTGGGCTATCCCGGCGCCGGTGGCACCCACCCGTGGCAGATCGCCGCGGCGATCGGCGAGCGGACGGCGGCGATCGCCTGCCCCATCCTCGATACCCCAGGAACCTTGCCGCTGCCTGAGGTCAGCCGGATCGCGCACGAGCACGGCATTCCGGTGATCGTCGATGCGGCTGCCGAGCTGCCACCCCGCGCCAACCTGCGGCGGTTCATTGCGGAGGGGGCGGACCTCGTCGTCTTCTCCGGCGGCAAGGCGATCGGCGGTCCGCAGGCCAGCGGCATTTTGGCCGGGAAGGCGGATCTCATCGCGTCCGTGGCGCTCCAGCACCAGGACATGGACGTGCGGCCGCAGACCTGGTCGTGGCGACCGCTGCTGGATGCGGGACATCTGGCCGGGGTGCCGCATCAGGGCTTCGGCCGCTCGATGAAGGTCGGGCGGGAGGAGATCGTCGGGCTGCTCACGGCGCTGCGCCGGTTCGCCGCCGGCAGCGACGAAGAGGATCTGGAACACTGGCAACGGCGTCTCGATCCGATCGAGCAGACGCTGGGCGGTATCTCCGGGGATTCGCGTCAGCCGTCACGTAGCGGCAAACAAGCCGGTGCCATCACTGCGGATCACATTGGACGGCGAGTGTGCGGGCGGGCGGGCATACGATCTGGTCAACCGGCTCCTGAACGGCGAGCCGGCGATTGCTGTCGACCAGTCACACGCGGAGCATGGGATGCTAGCGATCAATCCGCAGGGACTGACCGCCGACGAGGCGGCAACCGTGGCCCGGCGGCTTCGTGAAGAGCTACGAGGGTGACGGGTGATAGGGTGCTGAGGTGATAGGCAGTGGCCTCAGCGATCGCCCTTCCGTTCGTCATTCTCTGAGGCGCGAGGAGAGCACGGGACTCACCCGAACCCCATCACCCCATCACCCATGACCCGCGTGACCCACTTGCGCGAGCGGCTCATCACTCGGATGCTTACACTGCGAATTCTGTAACGAGATGATCCGGCCTAGATGCGCGGGCACGTATGGTCAAGTAGACAGGCGCGATGACCGACCTGGGACCAGGAGACGACGAGCTCATAACGGCCGTTGCCGGTGGCGATCATCCGGCGCTCTTGGCGCTGTATGACCGGCACGGCCGGATCGCTTACGGTCTTGCCTACCGCATTCTCGGCGACGCCGGGGCCGCGGAGGAGGCGGTGCAGGATGCGTACCTGCGTGTCTGGCGACGCGCCTCGACATTCGATGCTTCCCGTGGAGGCGCCCGCTCCTGGCTCCTGACGATCGTTCATCACTGCGCGATCGATCTGTTGCGACGCCGCGCCGGCGCGCCGCCTGTCGTCGCCGGCCTCGACGAGATGGCCGATCGGCGGTCGGTGCCCGACGCCTGGAGCGAGGTGTCGGGACGCATCGAGAGCGAGCGGGTGCGCACCGCAGTCGAGACGTTGCCGGGAGAGCAGCGCCGCGCGATCGAAATGGCCTTTTTCGACGGGCTCACCCACCGCGAGATCGCGGAGCGGGACGGCCTGCCGCTGGGAACGGTGAAAGGCCGCTTGCGTCTCGGCTTGAGGCGGCTCTCAGGTCTTCTGGCGGAACCGGCGTCCGGTGTGGCGGCCCCGGCGGAGCTCAATCGTGGAACCTAATCTGACCATGGCCAGACACGCCGCAACGAGAGACCTGCTCGGGGCATTCGCCCTGGGCGCCGTCGACGCCGAGGAGGCCGCCACGGTGCGGGAGCATCTGGCGACGTGCGCGGAGTGCCAGGCGGAGATCGCGGGACTGTGGGCCGCCGTCGACAGTCTGCCCGATATGGTCGAGCCGATGGACCCGCCACCTGCACTCCGCGACCGCATTGCGGCGGCGATCATGGCGGAGCCAGCCTCCGCGCCCCCAACACCAGCCACCGCACCGGCGCCAGCAGCACCCATGCCAACGCGGGCGATCACGCCGGTGGAGCCCATCTCCGAGCCGGTTCGGAGGCCCGCGTCGTTCTGGTCCCGGGCCACTCCCTGGGCGGCCGCCGCTGCCATCCTGCTCGTGCTTTCGGCCGGGCTGCTCGTCTGGAACCTGCGCTTGCAGGAACAGGTCCGGCAGGCGGCTGCACCCGTCGCGGAGACGATCGCCCTGGCGCCCACTGACGTCGCCCCGGAAGCGAGCGGCGAGGTGACCTACCACGCGGACGAGGATCTCTTCATCGTCGATGTGCGCGATCTGCCGCCGCTGGAAGCCGATCAGGTCTACGAGGTTTGGCTGATCGGGGCAAATGGTGCGGAGCCGGCAGGCGTCTTCGATCAACCCACGGACCAGCATGCCATTGTGGCGGATCGCGACCAGTACGAAACGTTGGCCATCACCGCGGAGCCAGGTCCGTTGGGCACCGAAGTCGCAACCGGTGAGATCCTGGCTACTGCGCCGCTCTAATTTTGATCAGGAGGTTTCCTTCGCTGCCGTTACCCCCTTGGACTTCCTTGGGTTTCTATTTTGGGTGAAGGGTGCTTGCACGGTATCTCTGCGCTGGATGTCTAGGTTGCTCAGGGATGCTGTAGGTCAATTGACCGGATCTAATTAGTGCTCCGACCACAGATCTGAGATATTCCTTCTTACGGTTCAAGAGCCAAGACAACTCCAGGAGCGAAAGTTCGTGGATAGCACATAGAGAAACGATCACCTCGTCTCGAATCTCAGAGGACACATAGTCGGTCGACGAAACCGGCCGCGCGGCAGCCTCAAGTGTCTCCCACATGGTATCGAGGACCAGAGAAATTGCTGAGTCCCTGTTGGCTATTGAAGAGGATTTCGGAATCGTGGACGTAGGTGGGGCGACCTCTTGAGTGCTCGTAGATTCTGGTATGGGCATGTCAGATTGTGGTTCGAGCATATAAGAATCTGACATGGATCTCTGCTGCCGATCTCCAACTACTGAGTCCCCACGGTCCCCACCTGCTCCGACTGGTACGCCACCTGACTCAGTACCAATTCTTGGTCGAGGGAGCAAAGGATCAAGTTCGTAGCGAGCTCCACGCCCATATCCAATGAGTCGCAAATATCCCTCATCCCGGAGCCGACCCAATGTTGCAGTCGCATCGACGGGATGTTGGCTCGTTACCTCCCGGAGCGTGCGATTGTCAACTGACCCCTCACGCAGGGCTATCACAAGCGCAAGCTGCTCATGTTCATTAGTTCTACCTAGATATTCGGCAAGCCAGGCTCGATCTTCGTCCGAAAGCAAATGCACATATTTAAGTTCAAGAGTGAACTCATTTCGATCAATACCTATGTCGATCTCTGGAGGTAAAAGCCTGAGTTCCTGCCAAGCCGCATAGATCCGTGGAACACCACTTCCAGCTTCTTCCGCCAGCCCGATCAACCGAAACATGCGAAAGATTTCTGGATTTCTAGGGTCCGATCGATCTCGCGTGAGCGGCCCGAGTTCTGGCACCCGAGAACTGCCAGGATTGCGGAACACACATTCTGTATCCGAGCGCAGTATCAATGAGGGAGCTTGATCGACATAGTCGGCATGAACAAGTAAATTGACGAGTGCCTCCCGAAGAGCAACTTGCCAGGGTCGGTCATCAGAGCGCCACGCCCCTTCAAACTTCAAAGGTGCAGGAAGGCCCAAAATGAGTCGTGGATAGATTGTCTCGAACGCACCAAATAGATGACCCTCCCATTCAACTCGGCCCTGCCAACCTGCTCTACCTAGAGGACTCGGGTCATCCGACGCAATACGAAAATCAATCAAGTGCCGCCCGCGCCATTCCCTGATCGCCGCTGGAGAGCCGAACATCAGCAAGCCAGCAACTGTGATGCCCTGATGTCCCACCTCGCGGTCATGACGTCGGACGCCAATAGTTAGAGCGCCTAACAAAACCGGGTAGCGATAGGGTAAACCTGGGCCATGACCAACCCGCTTGTGAGTGACGAACTGTGGACGATCGTCGAGCCCGCTGTTGCCACCGAGCCGCCCAAGCCGAAGGGTGGCCGACCTCGCATCTCCGACCGCGCGGCTCTCACCGGCATCATCTTCGTGCTCGAAGAGCGGCATTCCCTGGGAGATGCTGCCCCAAGAGTTGGGCTGTGGCTCGGGGATGACGTGTTGGCGACGCTTACGCGACTGGCAGGAGGCCGGGGTCTGGGAAGCGGCTGCACCGCGTGCTTCTCGGACCGCCTGGGGGAGGCCGACCACCTCGATTGGAGGCGCGCCTCGTCTGGACAGCCGCCAGCATTCCAAAAGGGGGGCGAGTGCACGCGGCCCATCCGCCGGCGGGAAAACCGGGCACGAAGCGCCATGTTGTGGTCGATCGATCCGGCATCCCGCTTGCCGCCTCCTGACGGGAGCCAACCGCCAGGACTCGATCGTCTTCGAGCAACTGCTCGATGCCATCCCGCCGATCAAGCAGGCCGACTGGGCAGCAGACGCAAGCGCCCCGCCAAGCTCCATGCCGACAAGGGCTATGACATCCCGCGCTGCCGAGCCGCGCTGCAGCCGGCGCCACATCCGAAGGTGCGCATCGCCCGCAAGAGGCATGGACAGTCCAGCGACGCGCTTGGGTCGGCACCGCTGGGTGGTGGAGCGCACCATCGCCTGGCTCAACCGCTTTCGCCGGTCTGACGGTGCGCTACGAACGCCGCGCCGACATCCATCACGCGTTCCTTACCCTCGGCTGCTGCCTGATCTGCTGGAACTTCCTTTGACCAGTTTTGTTAGGCGTTCTTAGAAGAAACTGGTTATCATCGTATCCGTTCCAAGGCGAGCCAGGATTTCCGGTTTGAAACCTGTTGCGGTAGCGCTGAACGGCATCCAAGTCGAGATCTTCGTGAGTCGCCCAATCTACGATGACGCGGTCAGCAGCTAGTGATGATGCTTCACGCATCATTCGGTCGACTTCCTCTTTCCGACAGTGAAAGTCTCCGCTATTGTTCCGGATGTATGTTCTCGTGTAGGGATTGTTCTTGATGAACACCGGCCGGACCGACCGCCCGGCCGCAGGAACCGGGATAACATCAAGGCGAGCCTCGCCAACAGATTCGATGCGCACATCATTCGGTCCACAGATCGGATAGCTAACCTTCTGTGGATTCCTAACCTGTCTAAAGAACTGATCGATCAAATTGCCTGGATTCGGCACTCCTTGAACAGTCAGACTTCCATCTGGATTTTCGACCACACCCAGAATGATCCGCCCACCCGTGGTATTTGAGAACGCACTAGACGGTCTCCCACAGCGTCTCAGGGAGTCCTCCTTGAGCAGCTTTGAACTCCAACTCAAGTGACTCTTCGTGGTCAAGGGAGTCGATTAGCCCCTGAATGCTGAGCAGAATGTCGGCATCGTTCATCTACTACGGGGCATTACTGATGTCGCTCGTCAATTGAATTTGCAATGAACACCATCCAGGTGACAATCGCGGTCTCCTACCTTAGAACGGCCGTCGCTTCTAGTTCATCGCTCAAGGTGTCACGCTCGCACACCATAGCGCGTCCCCAGTTTGAACCTCCAGTCCAGCTCAGCGGGCAGGGTTGAAGTTGAATACCTATTCCAGGATCGCCCAGGTCTTTCGCCAGTCCCATTGCACTCTAGCTCATGGCTTAAGCGAGCCAGGTCAGAGCAATTGACTAGGCTAGCTCGTTGCCACCGCGAACCAGACCAGGCCGATAGCAATCGCGACCATCTGCAGGTAGGCCAGCGCAAACCGGTGCCCATTGCGTCGAACTCGCTGCTCCAACCCCGCGCCACCGTGCACGAGGAGGAGTCCCGTCTGGTGGATGAAACCAACGGAGGCCACGACGAAGGCAATTAAGGCGAACCCAATGGCGGCGTCGGCGGCAGGCCAGAGTCCTGGCCAGACGCGAACCGCGAGGAGCCGATAGATGGCAGGTAAACCGATACCCAGGATCGGGATGGCTGCGCACGCCATGCCGTCGGCAGCGGTCAGGCGGTAGACGAACACGGCGATTCGCGCGCTCCCCGCGATAATCGTCGCCAGCAGCAACCAGGTAAAGGCATCGGCCAGGGAGGGCAGGTCGATCATCACGAGCAGCGGACGCAGGGCGAGCCAGCCAAGGGAAAGGCCAAGGAGGTAGGACGCGTTCGCAAACACATACGAAAGCGACTGGAACACCGTGTCGAAATCATCGTCGGATGCCGGAAACGAGGGCGTATCACTGTACATCATCGCGGAGCCGATGAGGATCAGGAACGAGACGAGGAGCATGCCAACGGCGGCCGCGAACGCCGGGGTGCCGCGGGCGGAGCCGAGTCCGGCGATAAAGGTCGCCGAGCCGATGCTGAAACCGGCCAGGATGCCGATGATCCCGGTGTATGTGCCGCCCAGACCCGAGATATCCCAGAGCGCGGGGCTTGCCCTGCGCCGTGGCGCCCAGCCGATGACGGCGATCAGCGCCGCTCCGACGACCAACAGGATGAGCGTGCCGACAACCCACACGATCGCCTCCAGGCTGTGCAGACTCTCCTATCCTCGCATGACCGCAATTTCGGTCGCTCGCCGTGTGCAGGATCTCCCGCCGGAGGCACGTGGCGAGAAGGCTCAACGAGCGCGATGATCGCCGGCTCGATCACGCGGAGTGCATTGGTCCCAGGTGCTACCATCGCCAGCCTGAATTAGTGAGCGGCGTGACATACGAGGGGAAGGCGGCAGACGACAGCCGCGAGCCTGAAGCGGTCAACGGCGTGGCATACCTGGAAGGCGGCAGATGACAGCGGCGAGCACGAAGCGGCAAACGGTGTGACATCCGTGGGGAAGGCAGCAGATGACAGCGGAGAAAACCCGACTCGGGTGCCTGCACATGCACCATTCCAACATCCCGTACATCGATAGCATCGTCGCTCCAGATCAGGTCGAACTCCTCCATTTCGTCGATCCCGGGTTGATGCGTCGCATCGGCTCCGATTCCGGATTCCCTGGTGATCAGGCGGAGCAGCAAGTGCAACGACAGCTCGATTGGATGGCGTCCTGTGGGCTTGACGCGATCCTCATCACCTGCACGAACTACATCGCCATGCTCGCGGACGAACCGCTCGATCTCTCGATCCCGGTGATCAAGATAGACGAGCCCTTCTTCGCCTACCTCATGGAGC
Organism: uncultured Chloroflexia bacterium; assembly: GCA_963751075.1. Classification (GTDB taxonomy): domain Bacteria; phylum Chloroflexota; class Chloroflexia; order Thermomicrobiales; family UBA6265; genus JACCXM01. The sequence goes on from CAVVTE010000022.1 coordinate 29,368, forward strand.
AGGACTCGCCGCACCTGCTGCTCTTCACGAACCCGGCCACCGTCGAGGGCACGATGCGCCGGTTCCATGACTATGCCCAGCACGCGGGCACCCTGCCGGAGATCGAGGTTGAGATCATCCCGGGTACATTCGAGCTGGTGATGGCGGGCAAGACCGAGGAGTACGCGGCGGCCGTTGCAACCCGGCTGCGTGAAGTGACGCGGTCTGGTCTCTACGAGGCGATCTCCGTCGGCCAACTCTCGATGGCCCAGTCCGCCATGCATGTCGCGGCGGAAATCGGCATGCCAATCGGGAATCCGTTGCAACCTCTCGCCGCCCATCTCGCCAGCGAGCTCGGGACAGTGACCGCGGGAACCTAACCGTCGCTAGACGAATCTCCGTCGGCTGCAGTTCTCAGGCCTGCTGCCAGTTGCGAAGAGTCTTCGCGCCGCGCCGCTCCGGCTCCCTTGTCACCCGCGCATGCGCGAACCGCGAACTGTCGCTCGATAAGAACCCCGGGACGGGTCACGGCGACACGAGGGAACCTGACAACCACCCGCTGGTTGCCATCATGGCGGGTCCGGTCGACGTTCGCGCCCTTCGAGGCAAATGCCTCAGGTGACGAGGAGCACTCCTTGACGGTGGCCGCAGGAACAGGCGCACGGCGCCTGAGCGGGCTGCTCCGCGCGCTACCACCGGAGCAGCGATACGCGATCGCACTGGCGTTCTTCGGAGAACTCACCTACAGCCAGATTGCGGACCACATCGGCGTGCCACTCGGCATAGTCAAGAGCCGCATCCGGCTCGGGCTGCCACGCCTCCGTCACGAACTGCGGGACCTCGAGCCGTCCCCAACGGGAAACCAACCGCTTCGCATGCCAGCCGGCTGAATGATCCAGAGTGCGGCAGCACCCCGTATGACCAAGCGACAACGACTGCACAAGCCAGGTCACCGGTGGCGTTGATGACCATGAGGGCTCGCCGCATGAGTACGTACTCCATCGCTGCAAATTCAGTGCTCAGGTGCGTCCTTGCGCAGGGAGGGCGGTCTCCCCCAAAACGCACCAGGAGTGGAAGCAGTGGCTCACCGCGCTCCGCGGCCGAGCGTCCACGACCACGTGGACACGATTCTCGAAGAGGAGATATCCGTCATGCATCTGCGAACAGCAACTCATCTCGGCCTCGCCGTAGCGGCCATGATGGGGGTGTCCTCGGTCTTCAATCTGAGTGCTCCATCAACCAGCGCGTCCAGCCACCGGGAAGCCCCCTCATCAGCCAGGACCCGGTCGCTGACGCCACTGATCTCTACGCTTTCGTCAGTCCCGACGATCCCGAAACGGTGACCCTGATCGCCAACTACTACCCGATGCAGGACCCGGCCGGGTTCCCCAACTTCTATCGCTTTGGTGACGACGTCACCTACCGGATCAATATCGACAACAACGGCGATGCGGTCGAAGACATCTTCTACCAGTGGGACTTCGCCACCGAGATCGTCAATCCCAATTCGTTCCTCTACAACTCGGGTCCGATTGACTCGCTTGATAGCCCCAATCTGAACGTCCGCCAGACCTACACCCTCTCCGAGGGGCGGGGCGGCGCGCTGACCGAGATCGCCAGCGGCTTGCTGACGCCGCCGGTCAACATCGGGCCGAAGTCGACGCCGGACTATGAGGCGCTTGCCTCGGAAGCCGTGTCCGAGGTCGGCGATGGCATCACCGTCTTCGCCGGTCAGCGCGACGATCCCTTCTGGGTCGATCTCGGCGGCATCGGCGATCTGCTCACGATTCGCCAATTGCCCGGCGACGCCGGGGGCGGTGTCGATGACCTGGCCGGTCTCAATGTCCAGACGCTGGCCATCCAGGTGCCGGTTGAGCAACTGACCCGCGACGGCGCCGCGCCCGCCGACGCGGAGGCCGCCAACGCGGTTATCGGCGTCTGGACGACGGCGTTGCGGCCATCAACCCTGGTCTTCGGACCGGGCACCCAGACCGCCTCCGGCAACCATGTCCAGATCTCCCGCCTCGGCATGCCTCTTGTCAACGAGGTGGTGGCGCCGCTGGGGGCGAAGGATCTCTTCAACTCCTCCCACCCCGGGAACGACGCTCAGTTTCTGGGCGCGGTCACCGATCCGGAGCTTGCCAAGCTGCTCAATCTGCTCTATGCCGATGTGCTGGTGGCGGTGCCCGAATCGGAACGGGACGATCTGGTGCAAGTCTTTCTGACCGGCGTGCCGGGTCTCAATCAGCCGCCGGACGTCACCCCGAGCGAGATGCTGCGTCTCAACGTCGCCATCCCGCCCGCAGCGACGGAGAACCCGCTCGGTGTCATCGGTGGTGACAACGCCGGCTTCCCGAACGGCCGGCGGCTTGGGGACGAGGTCGTCGATATCGAGCTGCGTGTGGCCGCGGGGTTCCTCCTGGGTGAAGAGTTCCAGAATGGGGCGAATGGCCAGCTCGGCGATGGCGTCCCAACGAACGATGTGCCGTTCCTGACGGAGTTCCCCTACGTGGGCACGCCGCATCAGGGCTTCGAACACCTGCATCACAGCATGACCAGCGTGGGCACCGCGGCCGCCGGCCCCGCGGCAGCAACACCGGCAGTGGAGGAGCGCCAGGTCAACGTCACGCTCGAGGAGCTGAACGACTCAGGCATCAGCGGTGATGCCGAGCTGACCGAGAGCGACGACGGGACGCGCGTCTCGCTGATGGTCGAGGGCGCAACTGGCGGTCACCCCGTCCACATTCACTTCGGCACCTGCGATGACCTGGGTGAGGTCGCCGCCCCGCTCACCGATATCGACGAATCGGGGATGAGCGAGACGACCGTCGAGTTGACGATCGACGAGCTCACGAGCGAGGAGTACGCGATCAACGCGCATGAATCGGCAGAAAACATCACCGAGTACGTCGCCTGTGGCGATATCACGGGTTGATCCGTCGGCCCGGCGCCGGGCGGGCGCCGGGCGGCCGGGTGGGGGTGATTCCCCACCCGGCCACCACGCGGGAGGGTCACTCCGATGAAATGGACGACGCTGCAAGTGCAAGTTCCAGGTCAAGGCGAGAAGGTCGGTCCATTGCCCCGGCTCGTCGTCGCGGCGGTCGTCGCGGTCGCGCTGGTCTCTGGCGCCCTCAACATCCGCCCCGCACTCGAGAACGTAGCGGGTGCGGGTGCGGTCGAATCCACCGGGACTTCCGCTGTTGATGCGCTCATCGGTGTGCCGGAGCGCCCGGAGACGGCGCTCGACGCCCGCATCCGGTCGCTCCAGGAGACACTGCGGAGCGGCGACGAGCGAGCCAAGGGGCTGGCCGCGACGATGCTGGGTCAGGCCTATCTGCAAAAGGCACGCGAAACAGGCGATCCGGGCTACTACCCGAGAGCCGAGGCCCTCTTCCAGCAGGCGCTCACCGCGGACGATGACGACGTGGAGGCGATCGTCGGACTCGGGACACTGGCACTGGCCCGGCACGAGTTCGCCGAAGCGCTCGATTGGGGCGAGCGAGCTCGTGCCCTGAACCCGTACCACGCCGCGGCCTATGGAGTGATCGGCGACGCACAGGTCGAGCTCGGCCACTACGACGACGCGGTCGAGACCGTCCAGGCGATGGTAAACCTCCGTCCCGACCTGGGCTCGTACTCGCGCGTCTCCTACCTCCGCGAGCTGATGGGCGACCGCGAGGGCGCCTTGCTTGCGATGGAGCAGGCGGCGACAGCCGGCTCGGGCTACGCCGAGAATGTCGCCTGGGTCCGCGTCCAGCTTGGCAACCTCCGCTTCGACGGCGGCAACCTCACTGGGTCCGCGCGCGAGTACGCCGCAGCTCTCGCGGCGGTACCCAGCTTTGCGCCGGCGCTGGCCGGGCAGGCTCGGGTGGCGGCTGCATCGGGCGACCTCGACCGCGCCGCAGAGTTATACGCGCGGGCGGTGCAGATCATCCCACTGCCTGAATTTGTCGTCGCGTATGGCGACGTGCTCAGCGCCGCGGGACGTCCGGACGAGGCGAAAGCGCAGTACGCGCTCGTCTCCGCAATCCAGCAGCTGTACGCCGCGAACGGCGTCGACACCGACCTCGAGCTTGCCTTGTTCACGGCCGATCACGGCCGACCGGAAGAATTGCCGATCGCGGTCGAGCAGGCCCGGGCGCAGGTCGCGACGCGACCGAGCATCGGTGCCTGGGACATCCTGGCCTGGACCCTCTATCGCAGCGGCGACTTCGACGGCGCGGCGGAAGCCACCGAGCAGGCCCTGCGTCTCGGCACCCAGAACGCACTCATGCGATTCCACGCCGGGATGATCGCCGCCGCACGTGGCGAATCCGCCCAGGCTATCGCACTCCTCGAGAGCGCCCTTGACCTCAATCCGCACTTCTCGATCCGTCATGCGCCCGAGGCCCGAGCCACGTTGGAGCAGTTGCGCGGTCAAGGACATGCACGTGCAGAAGAGGTGGTCCCATGAGCACGAAACGACATCGCCCAGACAGTGTCATGCTGAGCGACAGCGAAGCATCTCAGTTCGCGACTGACAATCGCGGCAAACGAACGAGATCCTTCGTTCCTCAGGATGACACGACGTTTGGCACCGGCTCGAACTGCCGTCTTCCCCTCACTTCCAGGTTCGTCGTCGCGTTGGCAATCGTCGCCCTGCTGCTGGCGATGACTCCGGCAACGCCGGCGGCGGCCCACCCGCTCGGCAACTTCAGCGTCAACCAGTACAGCCGGATCGAGATCGGCGCCGACGAGGCGCGCCTGGTCTATGTGCTCGATCTAGCCGAGCTTGCCGACCGTCGCCGACAGACCACTCCTCGATGTCAACGAAGATGGCGCGGTCGAGGACGCGGAGCGTCAACGGTACCTCGATGGCAAGCTAGCTGAGATCGTGCCGGCGCTCCACCTCTTTTCCGGTGCGACCGAGCTGACCTTGCGAACCACCGCGCAATCACTGGCGCTGGTACCCGGTCAGGCCGGTCTCGCCACCACCCGCATCGAAGCCACCTTCCTCGCCGCTTTACCCCCGGCTGGGGAAGAGGCCGAGCCAGATCACGTTCCGCAACGACTACGCGAACGACCGGCTTGGCTGGCGAGAGATCGTTGTCGCCAACGGCTCCGACGTTCGCGTCGACAACGCGGCAGTGCTGGCCATCGACAGGTCGAACGAACTGCGACTGTATCCCGACGACCTGCTCTCCAGCCCGCTCGACGAGCGGACGGCGACGGTCTCCTATCACGTCTCGCCTGGCGCTTCAGCGCCGTCCAGCGTGACCACGGCCATTGCCCCAGATCCGGCGGGGATTGGCGAGCGTTTGGAAGAGATCGTCAGCGGCGGGACGCTGTCGACCAGCGGCTTGCTTCTCGCCCTCTTCGCCGCCGCCGGCTGGGGCGCTCTGCACGCCCTCTCCCCGGGACATGGCAAGACCGTCGTCGGAGCATATCTGGTCGGCAGCCGGGGTACGCCGCGCCACGCGCTCTTTCTGGGGCTGACGGTCACGATCACGCATACCGCGGGGGTCATCGCACTGGGACTGATCATCCTGTTCGCGTCGCGGACCATCATGCCCGAGCAGCTATACCCATGGCTCAGTCTCGTCTCTGGTCTCCTGGTTGCCGCTCTCGGTCTAACGATCTTGCGGCAGCGGCTCATGGGTCTTCCCGCCTTTGGCCACCACCAACCCGAGCACAATCATGACCACGACCAGGATCACACGCAATCATGGCCACGATCACGATCCATTCGCACTCTCACAACGGGCTCGTCCATTCCCACGGTGGGCACGTGCACACCCACCTGCCACCCGGTGCCGAAGGCGAACGCTTGACCTGGCGCAGCTTGCTGGCGCTGGGGATCTCGGGTGGGCTGCTCCCCTGCCCTTCGGCACTGCTGGCACTGTTGGGCGCGGTGGCGGTCGGCCGGGCCGGGTTCGGGCTGCTGGTCGTCGTGGCGTTCAGCCTCGGCTTGGCCGCCACGCTGACCGGGGTCGGTCTCCTCTTCCTCTACGCGGGCCGCTTGCTGGAGCGTCGCGCTTTGAGCGGACGATGGCCTGGACTCCTCCAGTTCGCACCAGCCGTGGCCGCGGTCGCGGTTACCGCCTCCGGCGTGATGATCGTCGCCCGATCATTGGGAGAGCTGCAGGGGTTGTAGGGCGACCGGGGAATGCCTGATCCACCTTCGTCCCGAGACCGCGGAGGTCAACACGAAGGTGGCAAAGTTGCGGGTAGTCAATGCCACGCGGGCAGGGTTTGGGCGCCAACACGCCTTCTTTTATGTCGCCTCGACCGGTCCTAGCCGGTGACAGCACTCCGCGATCTGGGCACTGTGCTCCCGCTTGTGGCCGTAGGACATGTAGGTGATGAGATCTTCGAGATCGTACTCCGCGCCATACCAGGGGAGGATGCCGGGCTGTCGTCGTTGCTCGAGCGGAATCCGGGTCAGCATCTCGGCGGCACGCTCGTGGGCCTGGGTGTACTCGGCGATCGTCTCTTCCGCGGTCTGTCCCCGCCGCTGCTCGACCTGATCGTCATTGAACGCGTCTCCCCGGCTCAGGAGCAGGCCAAGAGTTTCCGACGGTTCTTCGCCCAGGATACCGGCGAACGCGTCCGCGGTTGCCAGCTCGTACGAGGCAAGATGGGCGATAACGTCTTTCGCCGACCACATCCCGCAGACGCCAGGCGACTGCCAATGCGCGGCGGGAAAACCATCGACAACGCCAAGAACCGTGAGATGACCGTAGCGGAAGACATCGTCGGCGTTCATCGTGCGGCCCTCCTGGGTTGACGTCCTTCTGGGATCAGAGACCGTTCCTACACTTCCCGTTCAATCTTACCGATCGATGAATCACTAGACCGCAAGCTCCCGCATGACGGCATAGAGCGGCGCTTTCAGCTCGAAGCCGATGCCGGGGGCATCGGGCAAGGCGACGTAGCCTTCCTCGACCGGGATGGTGTCGGCAAAGCCGCCGAAGGGCTGGAAGATGCCGGGGTACGACTCATTGCCACCAAGCCCCAGCCCGGCGGCCATGTTCAGCGAAATCTGGTGGCCACCGTGGGGGACGACGGTTCGCCGGGACCAGCCGTGCTCGTCCAGCATCTCCAGGATGCGCAGGTATTCGACGAGACCGTAGGAGAGGGCGCAGTCGAACTGGAGGACGTCCCGGTCCGGACGCATCCCGCCGTAGCGGATCAGATTGCGCGCGTCCTGCAGTGAGAAGAGGTTCTCTCCGGTCGCCAGCGTGTTGGGGTAGACCTCGCCTAACCGCGCCTGGAGGTCGTAATCGAGCGGGTCACCCGCCTCCTCATACCAGCGCAGACCGTACGGCGCCAGCGCGTTCGCATAGGCGAGCGCGGCCTCCAGATCGAAGCGGCCGTTGGCGTCGACGGCCAGCCGCGAGCCGTCCCCACCCACGACTTCCAGGACGGCTTCGATCCGGCGCAGATCTTCGTCCAACGGTGCGCCGCCGATCTTCATCTTCACGGTGAGATACCCCATGTCGAGATAACCGCGCATCTCGTCCTGGAGCGCACACAAATCCTTACCCGGCTGGTAGTACCCGCCAGCGGCGTACACCCAGACCTTGTCGTCGGCTTCTCCGTCACGGTAGCGGTCGGCCAGCAGCCGATAGAGCGGTTTCCCCTCGATCTTGGCCACGGCGTCCCAGACAGCCATGTCGATGACACCGACCGCTACCGAGCGCTCGCCGTGGCCGCCCGGTTTCTCGCCGGTCATCAGCGTCGCCCAGATGCGATGGGGATCGAGATTCTCGCCGTCGTCGGCAAGGAGGGAATCGGGATCGGCGTCCATGAGGCGGGGGATGAAGCGATCCTGCAAGAGACCACGTGGCGCATAGCGACCATTGGAGTTGAACCCGTAGCCGACCACACGCTGGCCATCCCGCTCGACATCGGTGATGACCGCGACAACCGAGACGTCCATCTTGCTGAAGTCGATGTAGGCGTTCTTCAGCGTCGAGGAGATCGGCACGGTTGTCTGCCGGACGTCGACGATTCTCATCAGGTTCTCCTATGGCTAATGACGGTTCGCTTCACGTCGTTCAGCCCGACGAGTGTCATTCTGAGCCCTCAGGCGAAGAATCTCGTGGCGCGCGAACGGACGTGGCGCTCAGACGAGATCCTTCGTGCCTCAGGATGACACCCTCTCCTCGTCACAGCCCTTGGGATGACAGTCCCCGCAACACGCCACGCGGCCTTACTTAAGCACGAAAATCCCCACGCGCGATCGACCCCGGATTGTCGTGGCGGAAGGTGCTGTACGCCAGCCCCGCAACACCGGAATGCGCCAGCAATGCCGCCTCTTCCTGGTCACAGCGCGGATTCCACTGCCGCGCCACGAAGAGATCGATCCCGGTCCGCTCCGCCACCGGGCCGTAGTCGTCGCGCAGCATCGTCTCCAATGGCGCCAGGTTGAGATTATCTAGCGGGTTCTGGCGGTAGCCGTAGCCGCGGTGCATCGGCCAGAGCTGGTGCCACATCGAGGGACACTGCGAGGAGTTCTGGTCGACGATCAGCGCATCGATCAGCCCATCATCGGCCCAGGTCCGCCATTGGATCGGCCAGTTGCCGACCGGGGGGCCGATGATGTCGCCTCGCGGCACACCGACCGAGAGGCTGATTCCCTGAGCTCGCACGTCGGCTCGCAGCTCGCGCAGGAAGGTGGTGAAGAACTCCCCGTTTATGCCGCGCCAGGCGTCGAGGTCGAAGTCCTGGGTGAGGATGTCGACGCCGTACCGCTCCCGCATCGTCTCCCGCACGGGAGCGTTGAACCCGAATTGGTCGGCATATGCCGCTGGTCTCGCCTGCGTGCGCAGGCAGAGAAAAATGCCGTCCCAGTCATACCCGGTGATGTACTCGCGGATGCGGTCCCGGAAATGGTGGCGTACCTCGGGATAACCGAAGCAGAGGACGCCCCACTGCCGCGTCTCCCCCGCGCGATCGGCGACGGCAAACTCCGGATGCGCCCGGCTGAACGTCGATTGCCAGGTGACGTGCTGGCCGTGCATCGCATTGTGGAAACTGCGCTCACGCTCTCGTCGCGTTGGCAGCGGACGCCCCTCGTCGAGAACCGAGACGTAGAGCTCGGCGCGCATTCCACGCTCGTGGGCCAGCCGCGGCACCACCGCGAAATCGTCCCAATCGATGGCGCGGATGCGCCTCTGGTGGGTGCGGGGATTGCCGCGCGAGGCGTAGTAACGCGCGTGATCCCGCCGGGTCCGCACCTCGCGCCAGTGCACAGTTGTGGCGCCGAGCTCCTCTTGCCAGCGGTCCATGCGCCGCGCGAGGCCATCGATCGTGTCCAGTCGCCCATCACCCTCGCCGAAAACGAGATGGTCCGGCCAGGAGGCGCTGGCGATGTTGGCCGTCCTCACGTGGTCTTCTTCTGGAAGTAGCGCCATCGCTGCGCGGGATCGGTCACGGTCCGTGCCCAGGTGGCGACCAGGTTGAGAGAGAGCGCGGTCAATAGAATCGCCAGACCGGGGAAGGTCACCAGCCACCAGGCGGTCGTGATGTACTGCCTGCCCTGGGAGAGCATCAAGCCCCAGGACGACTGCGGCGGCTGGATACCGAGACCGAGGAAGCTCAACGCCGCTTCGGTCAGGATCATGTAGGCGACTTCGAGGGTTGCCAGCACCACGATCGGCGAGAGCAGATTCGGCAGCAGATGACGCAGGATGATGCGGCGGTCGGAACAGCCGGTGGCTCGCGCGGCCTCGACGAAGATATTCTCGCGGTAGGAGAGCACCAGCCCCCGCGTGACGCGGGCATAGACCATCCAGCGCGTGATGGCGAGCACAAGGATGACATTCAGGACGCCGCCGCCGATCACGTAGAGGACGAACAGCGCCAGCAGCAGCGACGGGAACCCCATCTGGATATCGACCAGGCGCATGATCGCATCGTCGACGTGGCCACGGTAGAACCCGGCCAGTAGTCCCAGGATGGTGCCGGCGGCGCCAGACACGATGACGCTGACGAGACCGACGGCGAGTGAAACGCGGCCACCGAAGATGAGCCGGCTCAACTCGTCCCGGCCCAGGGCGTCAGTGCCCATGAAATGGGGCGTGGACCCACCGTCTTCGGGCATCGTCATCGGTGGCTTGTTGCGCATGAACAGGCTCTGGTCGTTCGGATCGAAGGGAGCGACCAGAGGCGCAAAAATCGCCGAGATGGCGAGCAACACGAGAAAGATGAGGGCGCCGACGGCGAGCTTATCTTGGAGAAGCGCGCCGCCATACATCCTTAAGCGGCTCGCCGGCGCGGAGAGAGCCGGCGCGTCAGCCTGCGCTGATGCCGGCGGCGCGGCGTGGATCGCCTCGCCCAAACCGCTCATCCGTAGCGCACCCGTGGATCGAGGAAGGAATAGGTCAGGTCGATCACCAGGTTCACGGTCACGATCATCACCGCGATAACGATAACTGACGCTTCGATCAGGGGCAGGTCACGCCGCTCGATGGCCTGGATGAGCAGGATGCCAACCCCCGGCCAGCCGAAGACCGTCTCGATCACCACAGCGCCGTTCAGCAGCGACGCCGCCTCGTCGCCGACCAGGGTCGTCACCGGAATAGCGGCGTTCTTCAAGGTGTGGAGATAGACCACGACCCGCTCGGTGAGTCCTTTCGCGCGAGCGGTGGTGACATATGGCTGGCTGAACTGATCGAGCATCGCACTACGCACGACCTGGCTGATGCGGCCGAGGGGCCGGAACGCCAGCGCGACCGCGGGCAGAATAACGAATTGCAACCCGCCGTAGCCAGACGTCGGGACCCAGCCGAGGCGGACGGCGAAGAGCAGGATCAGCATCAGGCCCAGCCAGAAATCAGCTGTCGAGACACCGCCGAGCGAAACGACGGTGACGATGCGGTCGACGACTGACCCCGGTCGAATGGCCGAGATGATGCCCAACACGATCGATAACGGAACGGCGAGCAGCAGCGTGGCGGAGGCGAGGTAGAGCGTTGCCGGCAAGCGGTCGAGCACGATCGGGAGCGCCGGCACCCGCTGCCAAATCGATTCGCCGAAGTCACCGCGAACCGCACCACTGATGAAGCGGACAAACTGAACGTGGATCGGATCGTTGAGCCCTAGCCGTTCGCGCACGGCCTGGCGCTGCTCCTCGGTTGCCTCCGGACGCAGCATCAGACTGGCCGGGTCGCCGACGAGGTGCGTCATGAAGAAGACGACCACGATCAGACCCAGCAGGACGACCAAGGAATGGAAGATCCGGCGTAGCAGATAGGGGCCTATAGTCGGCTACTCCTTACGAGGGGAACCGAGGGGGGCGCTTCGCTGAGGGGGGTCGCTTCGCTCAAGGGGGGAAGGGGGAAAGGACGACGTACTTCCTCGTCCTTCATCTCCTCCCTCAGGCCGCGCAGCGGCCGCCCCCTTGAGCGAAGCGACCCCTCTCTCCCCCCTCGCACACCGCTACGCGGTGTACGACATCTCCTTGACCAGCATGAAGGCGTCGAGCCGGGGCTCCCAGTTCAGGTCGGCGGCGACGCCGTAGAAGAACGGAAGATGGACGATCGGGACGACGGGAATTTGCTCCATGAAGGCGGCCGTCGTCGCGGCGAGCTCCGCATCGCGCTCTTCGGTCGTGATCACCGCCGATTCGGCGGTCATAGCATCGATCTCCGGGTCGCAGAAGGTCGAGACGCCGCCATCGCAACGATAGTAGCCGGAGAACGTCTGGCTGACGTCCATCATCTCGTTACCGTGGCCCAGGGTGCCGATCCAGCCGCGGTCGGTCGGAACCTCGTCGTAGGGCATCACGTACTGCTCCTGATAGGCGGCGTGCTCGATGACCTCGGTCCTGGCATTCAGGCCGATCTCATTGAGCTGGTTGGCGACGTACTCACCCAGCTCCTCGTTTCGCGGATAGGCGCCCTGGCGGACAGCGACGGTGATCTCCATGTCGATTGGCACGCCGTCGGCCGCGGCCTCCTGCACAAGCTGAGTTGCGCGATCCATGTCGTAGGGGAGCGCGGTGATCTCCTCGTTGTAGCCGACGGCAGCCGGGCTGACGAGCTGAGTGGCGACCTCGCCACCGCCGAAGATCTGCTCGGCGAGGCTCTCTCTGTCGACCGCCAGGCCAATGGCCTCTCGGATGCGGATGTCACCCATCACCGGATGCATGGTGTCGAAGCGCAGGAAGATCGTCTCGACGCTTGGCGCCTCGAGGCAGACCGGCGTAGTGGCGCAGTCATCGGGAGCGAGGAAGCGCGCGATCTGCGCCTCGCCCGCGCTGACCTGCGCGGCACGAACGGTCGATTCCGGCCGCCAGACGTATTGGACGTCCTTGATCGATTGCTGGCCGAAGGCGGCCTCGGGATCACCATTCCCCCACCAATCGGGGTAGGCCGTAAGACTGATGTGGTCGCCGCGGACCCACTCGACGAACTGATACGGACCAGTCCCGATTGCCTCGTTCGGCAGCGAATCCGGCCGCTCCTCGACCTGCACCATATTCGGCAGCGGCGAGAAGTAGAGACGAGCCGGCAGAATCGGGTCTGGCTCCTCGGTCGAGACGTCGATGGTCATCTCGTCGACCACGGCGGCACTGATCTGGGGTCCCATGAACTGGATGATGTCGAAGGCGTTTTCCGAGGACCAGGTAAAGTTGACACCATCGGCGGCGACCTGGGCGTTGAATGGAGAGCCATCGTGGAAGGTGACACCCTCGCGCAGAGTGAAGCGCAGGGTGCGGTCGTCAGTCCACTCCCAGGCGGTGGCCAGCTCTCCGACGAGCTCGTTGGTGGCTGGATCGCGGTTGAGCAGAGCCTCGAAGATATTGCGCAAGACGGGGTGGCCGTCCAGGCTATAGGCGTTCCAGTTCTCGAGCGTCGCCGGCTCCGCCGACAGCGAGATCACGATCTGGCCAGCCGGCTCCGCCGCTTGAGCGAGTGCGGTTTCGGGAGCGGCGCGCAATGCCATCCCGATCGCCGACGCAGACAACCCGAGCACGGCGCCCTGCTGCATGAGCTCGCGGCGGGTCATCTTGCCAGCGGCGGCATCGGCGATGAACTGGTCGATGGGGCGAACTTCGCTTCGAACCATTGAAGCCTCCTCTTCTCACATGCTGAGTCACGAGGACAGAGTGCCCGCGACGTCGCGGGACCCACGGTATGGAGACCGTTCGTTCGACAAGAACGAGGAACCGTCGCTCACACTATCGCTGTGCTTGTGGCATGTCAATAGCGGCAACGGACCGATCAGTGGTTGCTCAGCTCAGGATGACGACCACCCGGTCTCGCTCGATCTCGACCGGGTAGGTCTCCGCCTGCAGCTCCTCGACCTCGACTGGGTAGGTCTTGACCCGGGTGCGGTTAGGGTCGAACACTGAGCGTCCGGTCGCTAGATCGAACTCCCAACCGTGCCATGGGCAACGCAGAATCTCGCCCTCGCGGCTGTAGGTGATCTCTCCCGGCCGCTCGGCGATCGCCAACCCGACGGTACGTCCCAGGCAGAGCGGGCCGCCCTGATGCGGGCAACTGTTGCGCAGCGCGTAGAAGCGTCCATCAACGTTGAACACGCCGATCGACCGGCCCGCGACGTCGACGATCAGCCGCTCGCCGGGCGGGATATCCGCAACGTTCGCCACGACGTGGCGTTTGGTCGCGGCGCTAGAGGCCATAGAGCTCCCGTGCGTTTTCCACGAAGATGCGTCGCTTGAGATCCGCCGGGAGACGAGGGAATGCCTGTTGGGGGGAATCGAAGTCCCAGTGCGGGTAATCGCTGGAGAACATCAGGATATGCTCGGCGTCCATCATCTCGAAGATCTGGAGCAAATGCTTGTCGTTGTCCGGCTCTTCGATCGGTTGGGTCGTCAGGCGGAAATGCTCCAGGATGATCTCGCTCGGCTTCCGCGTCAGCCACGGGCACTCCGAGCGCAGTGCCTTCCAATTCTTGTCCAACCGCCACATGACGTGGGGCAGCCAGGCAAAGCCGCCTTCGGAGAGCGCGAACTTGAGTCCGGGGTACTTCTGGAACGTTCCTTCACAGACGAGGCTGATCACCTGCGCCTGGAACACCTGGGACATGCCGGTGTGCCACTCCAGATAGTAGGAGGGCCAGCCGGCTGAGGTGGGAGGGTTCATGATCCCAATGCCACCAAAGTGCATACCGACGACCAGGCCGTTGCGCTCACAGGCCTCCCAGACTGGGTTGTAGAACTGCTGCCCGTACGGCATGCGCGAACCGGCCGATATGAGAATCTGGACGATGTCTGGTCGCGAGCCGAGACGGTCGATCTCTTTGGCCGCCGCCTGAGGATCCTGCAGGGGAACGGTCAATGAGCCCCGAAAGCGCGTGTCCTTGCTCAGCCAGGCGTCGATCATCCAATCGTTGAGCGCGCTGGCCAGCGCTGTGGCGAACCCGGCGTTGGCGAGGAAGGCCACGTTATAGAACTGACCGGTGAGAATAGCGACGTCGACGCCCCACTCATCGAGTAGCTGGCGGCGGAAGAGATCGACGTCCGATCCGGCGGAGCCCACGTCGCCGGGACGCGCGTCGACCCGCTCCCCGCCCCCAACGCCTTTGGGATAGGGTGAGTTCGGCAGCGACTTGAACTGGCTCTCCACGACGTAATCGGCCCAGTACCGGGGCAAATAGGGAAGAACGTCCTTGACTCCGCTCCAGTTGTGATGGGCGTCACAGTCGATAAGCGATAGCTCATGCGAGCGGTCGTTCTCGAGCTCGGGTCGGGGTTGGTGAGCGACTGCCGACATCCCGGTATCCTCCTGGGAGTAAGAGCGCGTGTTGAGGCCGGAGCCCTTGGGCCCGCGGGTCATCAGTCGTGAGCATATCGACCCGGGTGAGACTGAGCAAGACCGAAATGCCGCAATCGTGCGAGGATCGGCCGTACCAATGCGACCTGCAGTAGTGCGGAGAACGGAGGAGCGGGTGGGAAATCAGCAGCCTTTTCCTTTCAGATTCGGCGTGCAGAGCCGCAGCGCCGGCCCGCGCGGCCCGTGGCTGGAGACCGTGCGGCGGATCGAAGCGCTCGGCTATGACTCGCTAAGCTGGCCAGACCACTTCGTGCGCGGATTCGAGCCAGTGGCGGCGATGGCCGCGGCGGCCATCGCCACCGAGCGGCTGCGTCTCTCCGGGTTTGTCTTCGACAACGATTTTCGCCACCCTGTCGTGCTGGCGATGTCGGCCGGCTCGATCGACATTCTCTCTAACGGCCGACTGGAGCTGGGTATCGGCGCCGGTTGGCTGAAGGACGAATATGACCAGTCCGGTATCCCATTCGATCCCGCCAGCGTTCGCATCGCGCGGCTCGCGGAGGCCGTGCATCTTCTCAAGCGGCTCTTGAGCGGAGAGCGGACGACCTTCTCCGGGGAGTTCTACACCGTCGACGGGCTCCAGATTCCCCCGGCGCCGGTACAGCACCCGCACCCTCCTCTGGTCATCGGCGGCGGCAGCCCGAAGATTCTCTCCCTCGCCGCGCGGGAGGCGGACATCGTCGGGATCACGACGCGGGCGCTGCCCGACGGCTCCAAGGACGCCGAGGACATGACCGCCGCGGCAACCGAGCGCAAGATCGGCTGGGTGCGCGAGGCGGCCGGGGACCGCTTCCATCAGATCGAGCTGAACACCATCTGCCCGACCGTCGAAATCACGGACGACCGGCGGGGAGCAGCGGAGCGCATCGCTGCCGACCTCCCGGTGACGCCCGAGGACGTCCTCGATTCACCGGCGGTCTTGCTGGGAACGGTGGACGAGATCGTGGAAACGCTCCAGGAACGCCGGGAGCGCTACGGCTTCTCCTATATCGTCGTCCTGGAGCCGGTAGTGGATGCCTTCGCTCCCGTGGTGGAACGGCTCTCAGGTCGCTAATCGATTCGTCCCGGTCGTCTCAAGCCTCACGACCTGTGCGGCCAGAAGCGGTCACCGGGTGCCGTTTTGGCTGCTCACTTTGTCACCATGACATCCAGGTTCGCCCTTGATGCGTTAGACACATCAAGGAACGGTTGTCGTCGCGCGGGATGGCGCGAGGCGAACCGGAGGAGACGCCCCATGGATGAGACGCGTTTTGACTCGATGACCCGGAGGCTGGCACAAGTATCGTCCCGGCGCGGCATGCTCGGGAGTGCACTTGGCGGCACAATTGCGCTCTTGACTGGGTCAGCCGTCCTCGCCGAGCGAGGCAGACTTCGCAGAAGGAAAGACAACAGGAGCGGCCAGGATGAGTCCGCGACCATAGAGGGAGCCCTGCCCCCGGGAGTGCTGGCTGGCGGCATCTGGGAAGAGTCGCTCACCATGTGCCACTTCAATCCAGAATCAGGTGACTACGAGGTGCTTCCTGTCAGCACCACCTCCGTCCCTGAGTATCTGGCGAGAGGCGACACGCTCTACATCGACTGCTGCGTCGATAGCGACTGCGGTTGGCGCCCATGTCTCGCGTCAACAGGCTGTATCGAAGGTGCCTGCGCCTACGACGCCACGGTGAACGCCCAATGCGATCTGGGGAATGGCGCAACAGGGATCTGTCGCAGTGATGCCGTCTGCGTCCCGGTGAGCACCGGCGCGCAAGTCGCGGAAGTCGCCGTCGGCTGACGCCCTCCCGCTCCGGCGTCTGAGATGTGGTCATCCGGGCAGAGCCACCTGGTTCTCCCTGGCGGTTGTGACGTGCCTAGAATGCCGTCCAGCTTCGCGCCATCGCGATTGACGCGACAGGTAAAGGAACGACGGGCGCGACTGGCACCAATTGACCGTTAGTATCATTATCCGTCCAGACGGACGGCCAAGGCAGGCTAATTCGCGGCATCCTCAGCGACGAAGCGGGTGATTTGCTCGTCGACGAACGCCCGATCGCGGCCAAAGAACCAGCGCCACACGCCCTGGTCGTCTTGCACCAGGCGCACGACGTCGCTGACGACTGAGCCGTCGGCGAGGGACTGCTCGTACGCGATCGTGGCCGCGTTCGGGTAGGTCGTTCCCGTCACGCCCCATGTCCATTCTCCGAGTTCGACGTCGGTGACGCTAATTGGTTCGGGACCGCGGGGCAGCCACTCGGCGCCGTACCAGCCGACGACTGCCTCCTTTGGCACGACTGCCTGGGCGTCGGGGTGGAGCCATTCGTAGAGGGTATCGAGATCGCCAGCTGCTTCGAGCTGAGAGAGAAAGACAGCGGTGGCGGCCGCCTGCGTCGATTCCGGCGGCGGCGGGATTGACTGGTCCCGCGGGAGTGGACAGCCCCCGATCGCCGGATCCGGCGGCACGTCCGTCTCGGTGCGGTAAATATCTGCCACCCAGTGAGGACCGTACCACTCACCATTGAATGTCCGCGAACAGAGCCACGCGAAATTTGCGATGGATTCCCTATCCCCGAGGACAGGTAGCCCTGCCGGATCCGCGCACCCGCCGGTCGCGGGGTGGGCGCGGACGACTGGACCAGTGCGCGCTTCCTGCGCGGCGATTTGCTCGACTGTCCAGTAGACAAGGGACAGGGCGTCTCCACCCAGACCGACGCAAACAGCGTAAGTCGTCGAGTCGGCGGGCGCGGACGTGCTCCCAAGTGCATCAGGGGTCGCCGAGCTCAACTCCAGGTCCGGAATCACTATCGGACCAGCAGGCGTCTGCTCGACCGTGAACGTTACCAACGTCTCGTCCGATGGGCAGCACAGCGGGTCATCTGGCGCATACCGGGCATAGACGGCGTAGACGCGGTCGGCGGCGCTGATTCCAACCTCGGTCAGCGCCCCGTCGAGCCGTGGGTACATCGGCTCCGGCGCCAGGGTTCCCGCGAAGACGCCGTCGACGAAGACGAACTGCTGATAGGGGACGGGGCGGCACATGTGCGTCGAAATTGAGGAAGCCGCCGACCAGGCTGATTCCCCACCCCCGTTGGTACGACGAATATAGCCGCCACCCTTGATCGGTAACCGCGGCATCTTCGGGCGTCTCCACCGGCCGTATCCGCGATTGGCATTGTTCGGCGCCGCCTGCCGGGGGCGATCCGGCCGCGGGAATCGCCATGCCCGCCGCATTCCACACGTCCTGGGCGCCATCGAGCCATGAGTCCTGAGCTTCACCCGGGCGGGGGAGCAAAGCCAGCAGGAGTGCGAAGAGGGCAAAAACAAGCCGACAGCGACGCATCGCGGACCTTCCTTCCTCTACGGTCAGGCCCCTGTCTGACGTCCGCCGAGCCGACCTGACGAACCGAGTGCCGGCTGCGGCTCATCTAGTAGCGAGAATGTCCGATCATCCTAGCACTCGTGGAAGCCCCGTGAGAGCGCGGCAGGCGCCGCTCGCAAACGAAGCGAAGCTAGCCAGCAATCCGACTTTCATTCTCCGGTCGGCGATGCATTAAGCCGTAGCGACCTGAGGACCGCCCGCGGTGTCTGTCAGCTCGGAGGCTCCGCCCTGCCCGGCGATCAAGCCGTCGAGGGTTGCCTTGTATTTCTCGCCAGTCACCTTGCTTGCGGGGTCATCGCGCCACCAGTTGCACGTCATGGGCCTTTTCTTTCACCAGCGCTTGCCAGCCCTCCCAACCGACGCCGTAGGGCACGACCTGCATGAGCCCGTAAGACAAGCGATCGCTGCTACTCTGCTGGATCGGCTCCGGAGCGCCCTGACTCTCGATCATGATGTGCGCGCGAACGCGCTCGATCGGCCAGCCAACCGGCACCGCCGCCTCACGAATGAAGTCGTCGTACTGTGTAACAGCCTCCCAGTCGACGCCGAAGCTGCCGTTTCCCCAAGGTGCTGGTACGGTCACAGGCCCCGTTGGCACCATGGTCAAACCTCCTTGCGAGGGGCAACTATGGTGGCGCCGGTCGAAGGCGGTGTTCCATCCTCGCGCGACCGGCGCCACTTAACTGATGCCATCGCGGTACTAACTCAGCGGTCGATCCTGTGACACCCCTCACCCCACAATGTGTCGGGTGACGATTGCTCAGCCCATGGCGATTTGAGGTCCGCCCTGAACGATCGTCCCGTCGACCGGTACGCGCCCACCGTTGCGCGACACCCAGAACCAGGTCTTCCCGTCGGTGCCCAGAACGATCATGACGCCTTCGAAATCCTCGCCCTCGGAGAGCGGCTTGCGCACGTGCGGGGCATTGGGGTCGGCCCGCTGCAGCACGGGCACCCCGCTGCGCGTTGCCCGCACCGGAACGAAGACGTCCCACTCATCCGGCTGCGGGATCGGCTCGCGGGCGGCGAAACCGTTCCCGGTCGCGTCGATTGTCGGGGGAGCGCCCATGGCTTCCCGCAGCGCCGGGATCGGATCGACCAACCAGTACGTCCCGTTATTGTTGACGCTGACCTCGACGTGGACATGGGGGCCATTCATGCTGCCCGAGCGGCCAACGTGCTGGCCGGCCGCGACACGCTGCCCGGGACTGATCGTAGCCGAGCTGCAGTGTCCGAGCGTCAACTTGTGCCCCGAATCGAGCAAAATCGTGATGTTGCCAACCCCCCCACCGTCGACGTCGCGGAAGAACCCACACCCCTGCCCCCAGGTCACTTCTCCGGCCTCGCCGACACAGCGGACGACCCCAGCCGCCGGTGTGAAGAGCGGCGTCTCGTCCGGTACTGGCACATCGACACCGGGATGCTGGGTCGAGCGATCCGTGCCGTGTCCGACCCCATAGCCGTAGTAGTCGAGCCCCTCATCGGCGAGCCAGCCGTAGGTGATCGGGTGGATAGTCGCCGCCAACGATGACGCGGATCGGATCGACCGAGCTCGGCGCGACGGTCGGCTGGACACCCGGCGGATTCGGCTTCGCGTTGTTCGCGATCTCGGCCATCAACGAGCGCACCGTTTGCACGTAGGCGCTCTGCGTCGTGTTGTTCGGATCGTCCGCCGGAAAGTAGACGTTTCGCAGCGCTCCCTCCCAGGTGCCATGTTGGCTGATGGCGTGCGCCATGATGGCCGTGCCGAGCCGGATGTTGCCGTCAGCGGTGTAGGCATCGGCGTTCGGCACGAGGCCCTGCCAGATGTTCGGTTTGACCTGCAGCATGCCGACGGAGAGCCCGTCACCAAAGCCGTCATCGCGGCTGATCACGGTTCCGGTACCCGGCCACGTCTGGTTACCGTCAGACTCGATGATCGCCATCGCCGCCATCAGCGCCGGATCGACCCCGAATTCATTTCCCGCATTCGTGAACGACGGCTCATATCGAGTGATGTTGCTCCACGGAATGTTGTACGGGGCTGGCGAGTTTGCGCGGAGTGTGCGCACGACGCCGGTGAGATTCGAGAACACGCTCCCTGTCGGTGCCATGATCGATCCTCCTCGTGATCCACGGCGGTTGGGATCTCTCGACGAGACCCCCGTTCATGCGTCTAGGGCATCGGTCGGGTCTAGATCAATCGGTGCGGCATCCCCCTTGGCATACCTTGGCTTGCGCTAAAGGCACGCAGGTGCACCGGTCCCGCCCAACGTTGCGACAAGCGGCTGCGCTCATGTCGCATGGTCGCTGGTAGAAACAATCCGTTGCCGCTGCTCCTCAAACCAGTGACGCAGCGTGTCCGCTAACCCCGCCTGGTTCACAAACCTCCCTTGCGAGACCGACTCAGTATCAACCAGCTCGCCGTGATGCAGCTGCGCCTGTCGATCGAGCACGAGGCGGAGGATCAGGACAACCTGGCGGCTGCCCGAAAGCTCGTCCTCCTCGTCCAAGATCGGCACTGTCCTGCTGTTGACGATTTGCCATCCTCCTCAGCGTCGACACGTTGGCAAGTGCTTATGTCGTATCAGAGCGCCCTGAAATCACGCTGAGGCGACGATAGGTGAGCGGCTGATGTCTGACTGAGCTCGGTCTGAGTTCCGCGTCAAGGTCAGCCATGTCATCCTGAGGAGACGGCGAAGGACCGCGGTACTACGCAACCGCGGTCCTTCGCCCTAGCCGCTAACTGACTCGATGCAACCCCGGGGTCTGGGCATGCTCCCCAGGACCCAAGTAACGCCTACGCGGCAGGCGTTGCCACAGCAGCCGGAAGGTCTGTCGCGCCGAGCTGGCTGAGTAGACCGAGGTGATCGGCCTCACCCCACGATTCGACGATTTGACCGCATTCGATGCGGAAGATGTTGATGCCCTGCCAGGTCACCTCGCGGTCGGTAGGTGCGATTCCAAGCCACTCGCCGCGATGCGTGCCGGTTGCCGTCCAGAGTGTGACAGCCTGATCCTCTTCAGCAACGACCAGATCGACGGTGAATTCGAGATCAGGGAATGCCTCGAAAAAGAGGGCCCACCGCTCATTGAAAGCATCGATCCCCGTTGTATCGCCGCCAATACCCCAGTGATGGACTTCGTCCGGCGCGACGATCTCCGCGATGGTGCCCTGATCGCCCCACCACACTTCTTCCCAATATTGGGTGGCGAGTTCCTCGTTCTCTTCGGGGGTCGTTACCGGGCATTCGGCCATAGGCGTCGCTTCCTGCGCCGCTCCGGCCATCTGGCCGGGAATCAGCAGCGAGGCGGCGAAAAACATCACGACGGCGGAGCGGAACAACCGGACCATGATTCCCCCTCAGATTGCGCAAAAGGCGACTGGTTCACGTCTCAATCCTCACCCGCAAGATTGGTTCCAGACGGGGTGCCAGGGTGTCGGGAAGACGGTAAGGACGAGCGTTGCTGGGAGTCGGACGTCATAGACAATCGCTTGGCTGGCAAGGTTCATTCCCTGTCACCCATCACCCATCACCCTCCGTCACGGGCTTCTTCGAGGAGTGCGATGTTGACCGCGCCCTCGGCGCCGGTCGCACCCGCATAGTCGTGCCCTGCCGTCCAGGCGGCGAAGGCGGCGACCTGGGTCTCATAGGGGTTGGGTGCGGAGTCGTAGGTGCGTTGCGTGCCGTTCGAGAGCGTCAGCCGGCCACCGGCCGCCCCAAGGCGGGGTACGAAAACCCCCGTGGCCATGGCCCACCCTCCCGTCCCATGCACCTCGACCCGATTGGCGGGGCCCTGCACCCCGGTCGCCGCTTCCACCACCGCGGTGGCATCGCCCAGCTGCAGCAGGAGGACCGCGAGGTCTTCAACCTCGACCGACCAGTTCTGGGTGCTCAGCCGGCTCCCGAGCAGCTGGGATTGGGCGAACCCGGTCAGCCACAGTGCGGCGTCGAGCGTGTGAGTGCCGATATCCATGATCGCCCAGCCGCCGGACGTTTCCGGGCGCAGTCGCCAGGCGTCGGGCAGTCCCGCGTACCGCGTCTGCCAGCTGGCTCGCACGAACGCGATCTCACCCAGACCTCCCTCGCGCACCCAGTGATGCAGGTCACGCAGCGCCGGGTGGAATCGCCCCTGATAGCCGACCGCCAGCCGCCGCTCCTGCCGCGCCGCCAGATCGACCAATCCGCGGGCGCCGCTGCCGGTCGTGGCTAGCGGCTTCTCCGCCAGCACATGCTTACCGGCGTCGAGCGCCATCCGGACGTGCTCTTCGTGGAGGTGATTCGGCGAGGCGACCCAGACCGCCTCCACGTCGGAATCGTGCAGCATGGCTTCGAGCGACGCATACGTGTGAGGCGTCCCATGCCGAACGGCAAATGCCGCTGACCCCTGGGGCGACGATCCGGCCGCGCCGAGCAACTCCTGTCCCGCGTTCCGCAGGACCGGCGCGAAGACGGCATCGGCGAATCCACTCGTGCCCACCAGCCCCCAGCGCAAACGATTCGGGTTCTCCATCCACACATCCTCATGCCGAATCATCATTTCGGTCAAGTTTGCGGCATGTCCGGGGCCGCCAGGCGCGATCGGCCGCGCCGGTCCTCAGGATAGGAGACCGCCGGTGAACTTATCGACCGTGACCCCTGGCGATGGAGGAAATATGCAGCGCGAGGTCGGCTACCGAATCGATGACGACGTCGGCCTGTATCTCCTCTGCCGGTCCGACGGGCTTCCCAGTCCGCACCAGTACGCCAGTCATACCAAGCCGCCGCGCCGGCACGAGGTCGTTGACGGCGTCATCGCCGACCATTGCCAGCTCAGCCACGGGCAGACCGATGTCGCGGATAGCCTGACGGAAGAACGCGGCGGCGGGTTTACCGACGACCGTCGCCCGCACGCCGGCCGCGGCCGCCAGCGCGGTGACGAAGGGTCCACTGTCGAGCGACATCCCCTCCGCCGTCCTCCAGGCGGTATTGCGGTGCATGGCCAGCAGCTTCGCGCCTTTCAAGAGCAGCCGGTAGGCATGATTGAGCCGGGCGTAGGTCAGCTCATCCTCTGCCCCGCCGATGACGACCACACCGGCATCGGGTGCACCATCCGGACCCACGATCGGCACTCCCGCCGCATGAAAATCATCGACGGCGTCGCCCTTGGCCAGGAGATAACAGGCCACTCCCGGAAACCGCCGGTGGATGTAGGCAGCCGTGGCCATCGGCGCCGTGATGAGCAGATCTTCGGAGACCGGGAATCCCATAGCGCGCAATCGAGTGGCAAGGGTGGCGCGGCTGGCAGTCGTGGTGTTCGTCAGGAGCCGGAATGGGATTTCCCGGGCCATGAGCTCCGCGAGCAGCTCCGCCGCGCCGGGAATCGGGCGTTGCCCAACATGCAGCACGCCGTCGACATCGAACAGCCAGCCTTGCACGGACAGCAAGCCATCGGTAGAAAGGCGCTGTGGCGTCATCTCAGCCATGCGTCCCGGATCACTTCGCGATTCCTCGCTGCGGCGCCGTCGATCGGAAGACCTCGGCTAACTTAGGCCACAGGTGTCGCTTCGACGGCACCAGAAGATGCGCCGCTGTCGCCGCAACCGTCCGGGGTGGCACACATGCCAGGTCCGCCGGGAGCATTCGGGGCATTCATCTGGCTCTGGCAGCAGACCAGCCCCTCGGAACAGGAGTTCTCGACGCCAGCGGTGCACTCGCAGCCCACGCCCGAACAAGGCGCCGCACCACAATGATCGTCCTCTCCACAGTAGCCAGAGCAGCAGCCGTGGCAGAACTCTCCAGCCGCGCAGCTACTCGGACAGGGGTTGGTCGTCGCCTGGCATTGGTGCGCCAGGCAGATATCCTCCGCTTCGCAGCGGCCGGGACCACCCGGGAGTCGAAGCATCGTCGGCGCAGCAGATCAGCCCGTCGTCGCAGGCGCCCTCGGTCCCGCTGTGACAGGAGCATCCCTCGCCGGTGCAATTCTGGAGATTGCATTTGTCCTGACGCACGCAGCGTCCGGGTCCACCGGGAAGACCGGGGTTGTCGGGGCAGCAGGAGAGTCCCTCGTCGCAGTTCCCCTGCACCCCTCCGTTGCAGCGGCAGCCGTGGCTGGTACACGGCGACGACGGCGGTCCCATGGGGTTGCAGCCGACCGAGGACGGCGTGCAGGTTCCGGGCCCGCCGGGAGGTCCGTTGGGATCGTTCGCGCAACAGAGCAACGTGTTGTCGCCGCAGGGATCCTGGGTCCCCGTCGTGCATGCGCAACCGACACCCGGTCGTGACGGATCGGTGCAGACCTCCTGTGCCCTGGCAGCGGCGCGTACCGACTGAACTCCCAGCAGCGCGAGAGCACTCGCGGCGAGGCCAGCGGCGCCTCGTTGCAATGCGGCTCGACGTGACAGGCGAGCGGCCAGCAACCTGGCAATGGCGTCGAAGCGCTGTGCGTCCATGCCGTGACCTTCGGGTGAATAGTGGTGATCGAACGAGAAGCCAGGCACGACTATACGAGACCGGCGACTATGGATACGACGCGGCGTCAGAGTGAGGCGTCTCGAGAGCGGCGATCCTACAGCGCTCGATCGCCGCTCTCGTCGCTCATCGCTCTCGCAGACAAGACGCTTCTGAGCGCACAGGGTCACTTCACCATCAGGTCGGCATAGGTTTCGCCGATGTTCGACGGCGGACGGTAGTCAAGTCCACGCTCGACGAGCACGTAGTCGTGGTAGAGAGCGAGGCACTCTTCGCTGCAATAGGTCTTTGTGCCGTGGTCGGAGGTCTCCGCCAAGTAACGCTTGGCGATCATGCGCCCGCAGGTGGCGCAGTTAACCATGCGCTCCTCGTACCACTCGGCGTCATTGTCCCGCCACTCCACCATCACGATTCTCCCTCGTTCTGAGTGTCGTAGTCGTAGAGCTGACGCGCCATCTCGGGAGTGACGAACCCCTGCCGGACATCTTCCGCGACGAGCTCGCGCGGCCGCTGCCGCGGGTCACCCAGCCCACCGCCTCCCGCCGACTCGAGCTGAATGCGGTCGCCCTCGGTCACCGCCACGCGGGTGAATTTGGAATCGGAGACCGTTCCGAACGTCTCCGAGAAGCGACGGAACTGGTCGTCGCCAGGACGCTGGATGAAGATGCCGCTGCTGGCTCCCGCCTGGCCGCCGAAGATGCCCGGTCCCTGGGTGCGGGTGCGGTCGAACAGGGCATTGACGATGATCTCCGGCGCGGTGACGCGGAAGGTGCGCGAGCTGGCCAGACCACCACGCCAGCGACCGGCGCCCGCCGAATCCGGGCGCAACCGGTACTCCTCGACGACGAACGGATATTTGGTCTCCAGGATCTCGACCGGCGTGTTGCGGCAGTTGCCGTTGTTGGGGCAGAGCACGCTGTTGCCGTCGTGGTCGGTCGTGCCGCCCCAGCCGCTCCCCTCGATGTGATAGTTCGTGTAGTAGTCGCCATATTCAGGATGAAACCCACCGAACAGGAAATTGCACGAGGAAGCCCCTTCGGCGGCGGCGACTCGCTCCGGCACCGCCCCGGCCAGCGCCCGGATGACGACGTTTTGAATGTGGGGGTGCGTCTCCGTGTTGCCGCCGACCGATGGGCCGGGATGCCTGACGTTGACCAGCGTTCCCGGCCGGGTCACCAGCCGGATCGGCCGGTAGCAGCCGGAGTTGATCGGGATGTCGTCTGAGACGACGTTGAGGAAGCCGCTGTAGCAGGAGGCCGCGGTGACGACGAACGTCGCGTTGATCGGCCCCTTGGCCTGCTCATCGGAGTCGGTCCAGTCGCAGATCGCCTCGTCGCCGCGGATCGTGAGGCGTAGCCGCATCCAGTAGGGGCGGGTGGTGACGCCGTCGTCCTCCATGCAGTCCTGGGCGTAGTAGACGCCGTCCGGCATCTCGGCGATCTCGGCTCGCATGAATCGCTCCGAGTAATCGAGGAGCTGATCGGAGGCATGGGTGAGGGTCTCCGCGCCGTACTTGGCCAGGAGCTCCTGCACCCGCGCCTCGGCGACATGCAGCGAACCGATCATGGCGTGATAGTCGCCCCAGGTGGTCTTCGGGGTGCGGTGGTTGGCCAGCACGATCCGCCAGATGTCCTTCACATACTCGCCGCCGGCCATGATCTTCAGGGGCGGCAGACGTAGGCCTTCCTGATAGACCTCGGTTGCGTCGGCGGCGAAGGAGCCGGGGGCCATGCCACCGATCTCCCCGACGTGGGCGATGTTGGCGACGAACCCCCACGGCCGGCCCTCGTGGAAGACCGCTTTCACCACCAGGTGCTCGGGCATGTGGCACTGACCCCGGTAGGGGTCGTTG
Organism: uncultured Chloroflexia bacterium; assembly: GCA_963751075.1. Classification (GTDB taxonomy): domain Bacteria; phylum Chloroflexota; class Chloroflexia; order Thermomicrobiales; family UBA6265; genus JACCXM01. The sequence goes on from CAVVTE010000022.1 coordinate 55,771, forward strand.
TGGATGTAGACGTCGCCCGGGCCGAAGGCGTCGAGCCCGACCTCGTCGAGCATCCACTTCATCGCGTACTGGCAGGAGCCGAGCATCGTCGGGCAGAACTCCGCCTGCCCGATCAGGTCGCCGCCGGAGATTGAAGAGCATGCAGGAGAAGTCGAGCCCTTCATTGAAGATGGGCGAGTAGCTGGTCCGCATCATGGCGGTGCCCATCTCGCGGCAGACATTGACGAAGGCGTTGTTGATGACGCTCAACGTCACGGAATCGATCTGCTCGACGGGCTGTTGTGTAACCACGGTTGAACCTCCGAACGTGGGTGATGGGTGATGGGTCCGGCGGCGGACATCGTTCGCCCTGTCACCTATGACCCATCACCCTCGCCCTAGTGCAATCATCATCACCCCGGCGGGGCCGACCTCCAGCCGCTGACCAGGGTGGACGACGGTCGTCGAGCTGACCTCCTCGACGATCAACGGCCCGGTCGCCGCAAACCCGGCGGGGAGATCGTCGCGGCGGTAGATGGGCGTCTCGGTGGCACCGGTCTCCTGGAACACAACCTCGCGCGTCTCCGACCGGGTGGCCTCGCGGGAAGGCGTCCGTTGGAGGCCATCGCGGGCAGGGTGACCGCACCGGTGTGTCCGGAGATGGTGACGTTGAACCGGATCAACTCGATGACCTCGCCAGTGATCGAGTAACCATAGAACTGCTCGTGCAAGTGGTGGAATGCCTCCAGGGTCTGTTCCAGCAGGTCGGGCGTCACCGGGCCGACCGGCATGGGGACATCCTGCTCGTAGTTCTGTCCCCAGTAGCGCATGCTGATCGAGCGCTCGATCTCCGGCTCCCCCTCGTACCCCTCGCGTCGCAACTGGTCGAGTGCGGCGGTAGCCATGGCCTCGAAGTGCTCGCCGACGGTGAGAGCGTCGATGGCGTCGGAGCGGAAGTGCTTGCTCCAGACCTGGGTGATCTTGGGCTCGGCGATGAGCGCCCCGAACGCGGAGGTCAGCCCGGGATAGACCGGGACGATCACCCGCGACATGCCCATCTTGGCGGCGATGTCGGCGGCATGGAGCGGTCCGGCGCCGCCGAAGGCGACCAGGGCGTACTCCCGCGGATCGAGTCCGCGGTCGATAGAGAGCACCCGAATGGCGTTAGCCATGTTCTCGTTGGCGATATCGACCACCGCTCGCGCGGTCTCCAGACGGCCGAGACCGATGCGGCTGCCGAGCTCATCGAGCTTTGCTTCCGCCTTTGCCATGTTGAGCGGAATCGTGCCGCCGAGGAAGTAGTCCGCATTCAGCCGGCCCAGGGCGAGGTTGGCGTCGGTGACCGTGACCTCTTCACCTCCTGAGTCATAGCAGACCGGACCGGGATCGGCCCCGGCGCTCTGCGGCCCGACGCGGAGGAGACCACCTTTGTCGATCCAGGCAATCGAGCCGCCACCGGCGCCGATGGTGGTGAGATCGATCGTCGGCGTGGCGACGGGCAGCCCCCACTCGATCTCGAAATTGGTCGAGTGTGCAGATCTTGCCGTCACGGATGAGTCCGACGTCGCAGGAGGTGCCTCCCATATCGAGGGTGACCAGATTCCCGGATTTGTCCCGGCGAGCTGCCCAAAGTACTGACCGGCAATGATGCCCCCCGCCAACCCGGAAAGCAGGAATTTGATCGGCTCCGCCTCCGCCGCGTCAGCGGGGGTCTTGCCACCGTTCGATTTCATCAGCGACCAGGGGACGTCTAGACCGGCCTCAGAGAAGGCGACCAGGGCCTCCTCGACGTAGCGCTGCATGATCGGCTTCACATAGCCGTCGGCGATGACCGTGCTGCCACGCTCGTACTCCCGCCAGATCGGCGCAACCTGGTGAGAAAGCGAGACCGGTACGCCGGGAAAGCGCTCTTCCAGGAATTCTCGTAGCCGCAGCTCGTGGGCGGGGTTGACGTACGAGAAGAGGAGGCAGACGGCGATAGCGGCGTCGCCCTCAGGATAGTCGGCGAGCCGCGCGGCGACGCGGTCGGCGAGATCCTCCAGCGCCTCGTCCGTGAGCGGAATGAGCGTACGGCCATGGAAATCGAGCCGCTCCGCTACGCCGAGGCAGTTGCGTCGCTCGACGAGCGGCCGCGGTTTGGTCCACTTCAGCGAGAAGTGGTGCTTGCGGTTCATGCGCTGGATGTACGGGATATCTTCGAACCCGGCGGTGGTGACGTAGATGACCGTGGCCCCATTCCGTTGCAGGAGCGCGTTCGTCGCCACGGTGGTGCCGATGCTGATCGCCTCGAGCGACCGGTCGCCAGTCCCGCTCCGGGCGATGGCGTTCATGATGGCGTCGACCGGGCGGGACGGCGTCGACGGGGTCTTGGCGACGACCAACTCCCCGGTCACATCGTCGATCCCGATCAGATCGGTAAAGGTCCCGCCCGTGTCGATCCCGAGGCGTACCGCCATCCACGCTCCCATCTCCCGGCTCGGGGTGCCGAACTCACCAGTTCTTCGCGATCTCTGTTACAGATTCCAAATTGAATAGATAGCAGCTGTTGTCGTGGATAGCGACCCAATTGCGGCAGAGCAACTTCGCTAGGTAATTGCGTTGGGTTCTACAGGTGTTTCACGTCAAACAACTTGTTTCTGGAAGTCACTCGTGGGCGATTGACAAGGCTGATCAGCCAACTCTGCTTCAGCGTCGCTCCCAATCTTTCGTAGCTCGAATCGAAAGACTTTGAAGCCCGACTTGCCGCGCTGTTCCCACCAACGAACTACCCGGAATAGTCCACCGTAGACATATCCTGCCTCTGGGCTCCACGGTGACTTGTGCTTAGAACCGCGCACGACCCGGATCGGGAGGCGATTCTCACAACTGATAACTAGGGCCATGTTCTGACGATCGAGTTCTTGATCCTCATACTGGGTTGCAGTTCTCGGAATATTGCCGCCGTGACCCGTATAGACGATCACGTCACCGCTATCAATGTCGTCCTCATAACCCCCGGAAAGCACAATTGATTCTGCGCCTTCGCCTTTTCCGCCGCAAATTCCCGCTTGTCGAGGACGGTGGACACCCGCCTTAGACAGTTCAGCCCGATCCTCGAATAGTGTTCCCTCCGGAACCTCGGGCAACTCGCCAAAGATGCGGTTAGCCATTGCTTCCCCCAGGTTGGCAGCATCAGACAGAGGCTTCAGCATACTCAACTCGACCTGCGGGTGTTCATCAGCTGCGTTCTTTTCTTGAATGGAGAGTACCCTTTCAGGACGATGATGGCCTTCCTGCGAACCCTGCCCAACACCCTCTGGTGGATCACCCTCTTCCTGGCGGTGGTGGCGTTCTTTACCCAGATCGGCATCGCCGTAGCTCGTAGCGGCGCGGTCTCTGTCGAACTGCTGGTGGCGGAGTTCGTGTTCACCCTGGTCTTCCTGGCCATCCCGATAGGCATCGCCTGGTACGGTCGCCAGCGTGGTTCGGTCTGGTACGCCGGAGGAGGCCTGTTCCTCCTCGTCGCCATGGCCAGAATCTTCTTCTTCTAAGGGTCATCGACTATCGGCTTTTCTCGTCCTTACTGACTCTCGGCTCCCGGATCGCGGCTTCGTGATCCGAAACTACGGCGGAGAGCAATACGAGCGAAGCTCTTCTACGACCCGGACACCGCCTCCCTGTCATCGGCGGAGAGCAACACGAACAAAGCACTTCTACGATCCGGAGACCGATTCCCTCGACATCGACCTGAATGCCAGACCGGGAGCCGACGCGACGAGAGATCACCGACAGGCTGGTCGTGGACTTCGCCGCAGAGGCGCGTCCTTTCGGCATCGATATTCAGCACGCCTCCCATAACCTCGACCTGTCGACCCTGAAAACGCAATCGTTGCCCGCGCTTGGAATCAAGTTGAGTAGAGGAGGCAGGTCCGGCCCCTTCCTCCCCCTTCACCCCCTAAGCGAAGCGGCTCCCCCTGAACGAAGTGGCACTCCCGGAGGCGCAGCCGGCACCCCCTCAGAACGTGTACGTCTCGCCGTGGCTCAAGTAGTGGACGCGGTCTTCCAGCCCCGCAGCGCGCACTTCTTCCTGGAAGTCGGAGAGCGGCGAGGTGAAGACGTCGTAGTCGTTGTAGTGGATGGGGATGGCGAGGGCGGGATCGACGATCCGCATCGCCTCGACGCCCTGCTTGGCGTCCATGCTGACCAGAATCCCCAGCACTCGTGTACCGCCCAGATGCAGCAGGGCGATGTCGATATCCGGGAATCGTTGCGGGATCTCCCGCAGCTCGTCGATGACCAGGGTATCGCCGGTGATATAGATCCGCGACTCGCCACCGGTCGCCGTCCTGACGTCGAGGATGCTGCCCATGACGTCGGGCAGGACGAGATCGACCAGCGGCGGGCCGTGACGGGCCGGGGTCGCGGTGATGCGCAGCCGCGCCGGCCCCTTCTTCACATCCAGGGACTCCCAAACGTCCAGGGGACGGCAATTGGTGAACCCGCGCTCCTCCAGATCCTGGGCCGACTGAGGAGTGGTGACGATGGGCAGTGCGCGGTCGAGTTCGCGTTCGGCGACTTGGTCGAAATGATCGCCGTGGAAATGCGAGAGGAGCACGAGGTCGAGCGGCGGCAGATCGGCCAACTCGATCGCGGGATCGGTGAGGCGGGTGGTGTGGAGACCGCCGCCGAGCCAGGTCTGCTCGTGCTTGTGAATGAACGTCGGGTCGGTCAGGATCGTAAAGCCGGCAACACGAAGCAACACCGTCGCGTTGCCGATGAAAAAGATCGAGCCCTCTTCCGTTGGGGCGGCTTTCGACGTCTCGCGAAGCGTGAGGGTGTTGGTAACCGTCATCGTCCCCCTCCTTTCGGAGCGGGAGATGCACCCGGCATGCCACGCCACGAGGGTGACGGGGCCACAGGGTGGCAGGGTGGCGGACGCCGACCCCGACACCCTGCCACCCTGTCATCCTGCCACCTTCGTCAGAACGCGGCGCGGAGCACCGAAATGAACCCACCGAAGAGCGCCGAGCTGATTCCGAATACCAGACTCACGACGATGTCGACGATGAGGATGCCGATCAGAGCTACCAGACCGGTGCCGATCGCCCGACCGGTATCGAACTCGAACGCCTCTCGTAGCGCGGTGATCGCCGCGGCGAGGAACCAGAAGAAGACCACTAGTCCCACGATCCAGCCCAGAACGGGGATGATCCCCAGCACCAGGAGGAGCTTCGGTGCGTGCGCGAACCCGATGGTGCGCAGCACCTGTCCGGCCGTAGCCGATGTCTGCCCCGTCGAGAACAAGCTCGCCCCGACGTAGTACGCGATAAACGAGAAGACGATCCATTGCAGCAACGACGAAAGCACGACCCCGAGCACGTTTTGGACAACATCGCGGCTCAGAATGACGCCGATGCCGGCAGCCAGCGCGGCCAGCACGATTGTCAGTGCGGCCTGCCCGTTGGCATTGGTGTCCTGCTCCACGTCGCGGTACGTGCCCGCGTCGAGCATGAGCGCTCCACGGAGACGATCAGCGTACGAACTCGACCGGGTGGAACCGTATGGTGTCGGTTGCATTGCGGACCTCCCTGTTCTGTGGCGGCTTCGCTCAGGCAAGCGGCCACGCGATCATGACGGTGATTAGCACGACGACCATGACCACGACAAGGACCACGAGGAACGCGGCGATCTCGATGCCGATCGCCTTCCAGACGCTGACGCCGAACGCGGTGCGCACCGCCATCACACCGGTGACGAACGCCCAAAGGGTACCCAATGTGGCCAGCAGTGGGCCGATCACTGGTATTGGCGACAGGAACGACGCCAGCGTCGGTGAGTAGCCCCAGCCGACCAATCGCCGCATCTCCTCGGTAGTGACCTGCTGCCCCTCCCGGCCCGCGACCCGATTCCCGATCAGTCGCAACAGCCACGACGACAGATACCAGCTCAGGATCGCGCCGAGGATACCGGCGGCCAGCGCCATCAGCCGCCGTCCGGTCGAGTCGAAGGTGAAGGCGGCCGCCACTTCGGCGGCACTGCTCGCCATCTGCTCCGACATCCCGGGGAATACCGTGACGACCGGGGTGGCGATGAGGGCGATGCCGTTGGCCAATCCCAGGAGCACGACGATCCACCACGCCTGACTCGTCGCCTCCGGATCGCGCTGGATCGCCTCGAAGGTCGGTCGCTTCAACGTGAGGACTCCGGTCAGGCGTTCCCAGAACGATTCCCGCAACACAGCCAGCATCAGCCCCGCTCTCCCCTCCCAATATTGTGACGGCCGGTCTCAGCACAGAGAGTTTACCGGCCTATCGCCACGTGTGAATGTGGGCGGATTCGCGGCTCAGAGCTGGTACGTGGCCACGGTGAAAGCTTCGTCGAGGATATGGATGGCATCGTCGACGTCGCGCTCGCTGACGATCAGTGGTGGGCAGATGCGGATCACGTTGGCGTGCAGTCCACCGCGTCCGATGATGAGCCCGCGTCGCTTGGCCTCGTTCTGCACGCGGCCGAGCACATCCGGCGCCGGTTCCTTGGTCAGGTGGTCGCGAACCAGCTCCACGGCGACCATCAAACCCATCCCCCGGACATCCCCGATGACTGGATGCCGTTCGGCGAGCTCGCGCAGCCGCATCAAGAGGTACTCACCGACCCGCAGTGCGTTCTCGCGCAGATTGTGGGTGGCGATGTAGTTGAGATTCGCCATGGCGGCGGTCATCGCCACCGGGTTGCCGCCAAAGGTCGATAGCGAGAGGGACCGGATCGCCCCGCCAGCTCGTCGGTGGCGATCACTCCACCGATGGGAACGCCGTTGGCCAATCCCTTGGCAAAGACGACCACGTCCGGCTCGACGCCATATGCTTGAAAACCCCAATCGGCGCCACCAAGGCGACCCCAGGCGGTCTGCACCTCGTCACTGATAAAGGGGATACCGTAGCGATCGAGGATCTCCTTGACCTAGATGAAGTACTCGGGCGGCGGGGTGATGAACCCGCCTACTCCCTGCACCGGTTCGGCGACGAATGCCGCTGGCTGGCCGCTGGTCGTCGTGCGGATGACCGCTTCGACGTCGCGGGCGCAGATCAGCCCACACTCCGGGTATGTCTTCTCCCACGGGCAGCGGTAGCAATACGAATTGCCGACGTAATGGACGTGCAGCGGCGATAGCGTGCTGGATCGCCAGGGCGGCTGGCCGGAGGCATTGATCGTGGCGAAGGAGCGGCCATGATAGGAATGGCGGAGCGCGATCAGCTCGTTCGACTGGCGATTGAGGGTGGTGATGAGAAACGCGGCTTCGTTGGCCTCGGTGCCGCTGTTGGTGAAAAAGACCTTGTTCAGCCGTGGCGGCGTCATCGCCCGCAGGCGCTCGGCCAGTTCGATCTGGGAGCGGATCAGAAAGAGCGTGCTGGAGTGGATGATGCGGTCGAGCTGCGCCTTGACCGGGTCGTTGATCTCCGGGATGGCATGGCCAGAGGAGACGGTGGCAATGCCGCCTAAGAAGTCGAGGTACTGCTTGCCCGCGCCGTCGTACACATACTGCCGTTCGCCACGTCGCAGCTCGATGGCTCGTCGTAGAAGAGTCCGAAGCTCGGGAACAGACTCTCTGGTGCCGGCGCAGCAAATCGTCCGCGTCGTCCGACCACTCGGTCTCAACAGCGGCGACGTGTTTGCGTAGGTCGGTCCTGGTTGGCCCTCAGTCGGCAAGACGGCAAGACGGCAAGACGGCAAGACGGCAAGACGGCAAGTCGGCAAGTCGGCAAGTCGGCAAGTCGGCAAGTCGGCAAGTCGGCAAGGAAGAGCATAGGCGGGAGTCAGGGCCAATGGGAGCCAACTGACTCCATCACTCCCTTTATGACCCTTACACCCTGTCACCCTCTCCCGACGCGTCTGACGAAAGCGGCAAGCGCCAGCAGGATTCCTGCGGTCGCCAACCGTTGCCGCATCGGGTGGAACTCGAACGTCCGGGTATAGCCGTTGCCCGGGATGGTAATCCCGCCAAACTCCCCGCGAATCGTGTAGTGCCCCGCGTCTGGCGCGAAGAGATTGTCGACGCCATCATCGGGCCGGGTGGACTGCTGCATCTTGAAGACTAATCCGCCAACCATCATCAGCCGGTCAAGGAGAGCTGGGCTCAGGCGCTGCATGAGCACCACACCCTTGCCCGCCCCACCGACGACGATCTCCCGCGTCGGATGCTCGGCCGCCCAGAGGATCGCCTCCGCCACTGCAGACGGGTCGTACGCCGGGGGAGTGGCGCGCGGCAGCACCCCGAGCTTGGAGCGGGCATGGTTGAAGAAGGGGGTGTTGATCCCGTAGGGGAGGATCGTCGTGACAGAGACGCCGGCCTTGTCCCGATCGAGCTCCAGACGGAGTGCGTCAGCGAACCCGACGATGCCATGTTTTGCCGCGCTGTACGCGGCAAGGAGTGGAATTCCCCGCACCCCTGTCACGGACGAGATGTTGATCAGCGTGCCTCCCGATTGGCGAAGAAAGGGCAGCGCGGCCTTGATCCCGTAGATCACCCCGAGCAAATTGACGTCGATGATGCGGCGCATCTCCTCGATAGTCGTCTGGTCGACGGTGCCGTACGTAGCCACGCTCGCGCCGTTGATCCAGGTGTCGATCCGCCCGAAATTCGTGGCTGCCTGGTCCGCCACCAGCTGCACCTGCTCCGGGATGGCGACGTCGGCTGCCGCTACCAGAGCACGACCTCCAAGCGCTTCAACCTCCGCCGCCGTCTCCCGCAACGCCGCCTCGTTCCTCGCGACGAGCACGAGCGATGCGCCGTGGCGTGCTAGCTGGTGGGCGGTCTCCCGCCCAATCCCGGAGGAAGCACCGGTGATAACGACAATTTGTTCGGCAAGGGGTCGTGGCATACCGTGATTCCTGTCTGCGATAGTCAACGCCTGGCGCGCCCGGCGGCCTCGAGCCGCAATCGGCGTGCCAGTCCGCGCCGGGCCGGCGCATCCACGAGGGGTGGCTACCGTGGAGCGCGGCAGACAGACGATGTCCGGCCGTGCGATGTATCGCCGTTGTACCGCAGCACCACCGTGAAGTGCTCGATCTCGTGCGTTGCACGACCCTCTATATGCTGCGGATTGTGCGGGTCGTACCAGATCATCTCAACGGAGACGGAGTACGTCGCGCGCGTGAGCGGGAACTCGGCCAACCATCCTTCACCATTGAAATAGCTGGCAAGCTGATCGCTCGCCAGGGCGCGGGGCATCCCGCTACGACGCACCACGCGCCAGACTCCGGTGTCTTCGTTCAACGCCCGTACACTCGCTCGCCAACTGACAAACTGCTCGTCAGTGCCGCCCGTGCGATTGCGCGCGAACATGATTGGCGGGTTGACCCGCAACCATGTTTCGCCGAGCGAATCGCGGCCCGGCAAGACAACATCGCACACCGCGCCCGGGGAATCATGGCTGTCGGCGAGCCGGTGGCGGCCAACCTTCCCTTCGTGGCCCAGCTCGACGTCAGCCAGCGCAATCGGACCGTTGCCAAGGAGAGAAACAAGCGCCGCCAGCCAGATCAGCGCCGTCAACCCATAACGGCGTCGTGTTCCGCTGCTCATGTAAACCGTACACTTGCGATAGCCGTTCATCGGTGCGCGAGTGCCCATTTGTCACCCGATACTGGCACGCGTAGGTGCGCGAGAAACCCTACCATGGGGTCCCAAGGGCTCTTACTCGCCTAAGCGCGGTTTTGACTGAGGCGGGCAACGATGCGTGGAAAATCGGCTATTCTCGACGGTCCCGATGGCACATTCGTCGTCGCTGAGGCCGACGTTCCTGATCCGGACCCGGATGGGCTTCTGGTGCGGCAGGAACTCTGCGGCATCTGCGGTACCGATGCGTATGTCTATCGCGGCGGCCTGCCTGGAGTCACCTTTCCCATCGTGCTCGGGCACGAGACCGTCGGCGTCGTCGAGCGGCTTGGCACGAGCATCCGTGAGGACAGCACCGGGCGCCCGCTGACGGTGGGAGATCGCGTCTACATCCAACCGGGGATGTCGTGCCGGCAGTGTCTCTACTGTGTCGTCCACCATCAACCGACGCTCTGTCTGAAGCGGCGCGGTTATGGTTTCCGGCCGCTGAAGGACGTGCCGCCCGACTTCCAGGGCGGTTTCAGCCAGTACCTCAACCTGGTTCCCGGCTCGACCTATCTGAAGATGGAGACGGACGCCGAGACATCCGTTGTGCTGGAACCGCTCACTATCGGCCTGCACCAGGTGAGCCGGGTAAACATGCCCGTCGGCTCGACCGCCGTGATTCAGGGAGCAGGAGCCATCGGTATCCTCACCCTGGTAGCCGCCCGCGAGGCGGGCGCCCTGCGCACGATCGTGGTTGGCGCCCCCGACTCCCGGCTGGAGCTGGCGAAGGAGTTCGGCGCGGATCTCACCATCAGCATTGACGATGTCCCCGATCCCGCCGAGCGCGTGCGCCTGGTGCGGCAGGAGACCCCAGGTGGGTACGGTGCGGACGTCGTCTTCGAGTGCACCGGGGTGCCAGCCTCGCTTCCGGAAGGGCTCGATATGCTGCGCCGGGGCGGGACGTACGTCGAAGCGGGACACTACACCGATCATGGCGACGTCGCCCTCAACCCGTTCCGCCACATGGTTCATAAGCAGGTCACGCTCGTCGCCGTCTGGGGCGCCGACACCCCGCACTTCGTCGCCGGCCGGGCACTCATCGAATCGGGCAAGTACCCCTTCGCCGATCTCGTCTCCCACCGGTTGCCGCTGGACCGGGTGGCGGAGGGGATCGCGGCGATCGGGGGCGCGTACCGGCTCGACGGCGAGGAGATCCGCAAGGTAGCCATCGCCGCGCATGGTGCCTGATGTGAGACAGGAGGATGGAGATCCGCAAAGTGGCGATCGCGGCACATGATGTCTGACGTGAGGCAGGAGGCGGAAGGCGGGAGGCTGAAGTACGGCGGCGAAGCGGTCGCGGCGGCGGCGAACCCCGCGACCTGGGAGATCTGGCCGGCTCCGGAGGGACACCGCGAGGTCCTCTACCAGCGCTTCCCGGAGTTCACTTGCCTCTGCCCACGCTCCGAGTACCCCGATTTCGCGACTGTTCACCTGGTGACCATCCCGGACCGCAACGTGCTGGAGCTGAAGCACCTCAAGCTCTGGCTGAACAGCTTCCGCGACCGCCCCATCTCCCACGAGCTGGCCGCGGCGGAGATTGTCGACACCCTTGTGCGGACACTTGATCTGTCCTATGCCTTCATCCTGATGGAGTACACCCCGCGTGGGAATTTGCTCACCGTGCCGATGATCGAGCACCGTCACCCCGGACTTGTCGATCTGACCGTGGACGATCCCCTGACCGTCGCCCTGGCGAACGCCACCCGCGTGCGTGACCGGCTGATCGATCTCGCGGTCTCGAGCTCACAACCGTAGGTTTTGGGCCGGTCCGGGCTGGAACCTCCCGCCCAACACCCCATGCCGGATGCCGTTCGGTACGCGAGATGAAGCAAGGAGCCACAAATGGATACCGCGACCGCCGAGACGCTGGCGACGATCGATCGCTTCAATGACGCGTTCAACCGGCACGACGTCGACGCCGTGATGACGCTGATGACCGACGACGTCGTCTTCGAGAATACGTCGCCGCCACCAGACGGCGAGCGGCATGAGGGGCAAGCGGCAGTCCGCTCATTCTGGGAGCAGTTCTTCGCCGGATCGCCACGAGCCCACTTCGCGGCTGAAGACATCTTCGCCGCCGGCGACCGCTGCGCCGTGCGCTGGCGCTACTCCTGGGGCGATGGCTCCATCCGGGGCGTCGATCTCTTTCGGGTCGCGGACGGCAAAGTCGCCGAGAAGCTTTCCTATGTAAAGGGGTAGCGACATGGCGCCGTCCAAGAAGGGATCCAGGCAGCTGTGGCAGTGACAACGAGTGATGCGGCGGAAACGCTACCGAGAAGGAATCCAGGCAGCTATGGCAGTAACAACGAGCGACGCGGCGGAGACGCCGTCCAAGAAGGAATCCAGGCAGCTATGGCAGTAACCACGAGCGACGCGGCTGCGACGCTGCCGCGCTGGGATCTCGACAGCGTTTTCCCGGGACCGCGGTCCCCCGAGTTCCGGGCGGCGATCGCGAGCATCGCATCGGCTACCAGAGATCTCGAGGAGTTGTTCGACCGTGAGGGGATCGGCACGCGGCCCTTGCCGTCCGTCGACACAAGCGCGGTGACCACCGTGGAATCCGTAATCGAGCGCTACAACGCCCTGCTGGACCTCGCCATGCGCGTCGATGGCTATCTCTTTTGTCTGGTTGCGGCCGACGTGCGCGACGAAGCGGCGCAGGGCGCTGCCGGGTCATGGCGACAACAGCAGGCCGAGTTGGCCCGGCTTGCGCCCCGATTCATCGCCTGGGTCGGCACACTCGACCTCGACGCGCTCGCCGCGCGGTCGGACGTCGTGCGGGAGCATGTGCCGGCATTGCGGCGGATAGGAACCGCCGCGGCACACCTGATGGATCAAGGAGAGGAGGAGCTCGCGGCCGTCCTCGGTCCGTCTGGGGCAACGGCCTGGACGGCGCTACGTGACGATCTCGCCGGCCGCGCCACTGCGCGCATCGAGCTCGATGGTGAGGAGCGAGAGCTGCCGTTGAGCGAGATCGGCAATCTCTTGTACAACCCCGACCGCGATATTCGCCGCCGTGCGTTCGAGGCCGAGGCGACGGCATGGCACGCGCTGGCGGTGCCGCTCACCGCCGCGCTGAATGGGGTCAAGGGTCAGCAGCTCACGCTGGCACTGCGCCGGGGCTGGGAGAGCCCACTCGATCAAGCATTGTTCTCGAACGCGATCGATCGTCCCGTTCTCGATGCGTTGATGCAGGCGATCGTGGAGGCCCTCCCTGACTACCGGCGGTACCTACGCGCCAAGGCGCGGCTGCTCGGATTGCCGGTATTGACCGGGTACGACTTGCTGGCGCCGGTCGGTGAGGTCACGCCCTGGCCCTACGATACGGCACGGGAGTTCATCACCGACCAGTTCACCGCATTCAGCCCGCGGCTGGGCGCGCTCGCCGAGCGCGCCTTTGCCGAGCAATGGATCGATGCCGGTCCCCGCGAGGGGAAGGACGGTGGTGCGTTCTCAACGCCGGTCGGCGATGAGCAATCGCGCATTTTCGCCAATTACCTGCCGGTCTACGATTGGATGAGCGCGCTGGCGCATGAGCTGGGCCATTCCTACCACGTCATCGCTATCGACCAACGCGGGCGCACACTCCTTCAGGCACCCGCCGATACGGTCGGATCTCCCGCAACCTTCCCGATGACCCTCGCCGAGACGGCCAGCACCATCTGCGAGGCGATCGTGCAGCGGGCAGCGCGTGCGAATACAACGCCCGCGCGCGAGGTATCTCTGCTCGATGGCTGGATGCAGGCGCTCTCGCTCAATGTCTTCGGCATACTCCCGCTCTTCAACGTCGAGCAACAGATTTTCGCCGCGCGAGGTTTGCGAGAGCTGTCCACCCAGGAGCTCGGCGACATGACGGCGAACGCCTGGCGTGATGTGACAAGCGATGCCATCGACCCCGAAACCGTTAGCTCCACAGACTGGACCGCTCCCCATCTGTTTATCCACAATGTCTGGTTCTACAACTTCCCCTATGCCTTCGGCATGCTCTTCGGACTCGGGCTGCTCGCCGCCCGTGACGCGGAGCCGGAAGGATTCTTCGACCGATTCGACGCCCTGCTGGCTGACTCCGGCATGCGCGAGGCGACCGATCTTGCCGCGGAGTTTGGCATCGACCTACGGGATCCCGCTTTCTGGCGAGCGAGCCTGGACACCTTCCGCGTTGATCTCGAGCGGTACGACGAACTCAGCCGGTTGATCGCGGATCCAGCGGGGAAATGTCCGGACGTGGCGCCTGGCGTGAGGTAGGCGACAACTTCGCGCCGCCCCGTTTAGAGGGGTTGCCAATTCACGAGAATGTGACACCGTCCGTGCGGTGTCTTGCCGTCTTGTGAAGCCACCCGGGTTGAGCGTCGTGCGCCAATTCCGGCACTGCTGCGGTCACCGCCGCGCGATTCGCTAATCGTTGACCAGATGGGCATCCGACACCATTTGCAGCCATCACTACTTGGAATCTAACAAGCACCGAAAACCTCTTGACAAAGGGACTCTTTGGACAGATGATGCACTGGGGTCGCAACCGCGGCCCTCTGTCTTTGGTCGTATCCCGGAAGGTGCCTGTGGACCCCCGCAACTTTGGCGTCCGTCATACAATCTTGTCCTCTGCTCGGCAGTCACGCCGCATCGCGCTGCGGCGTCTCACCGGAGGGTTTGCCGCCTTCGTCGTCGCCATTGGCGCCCCTGGCCATCCTGTATCTGCCCAGGAGATGACCGATCCAGGACCAGGGCGGTGGCAGGCAGGGGCGAACGAAGTCGTTGTCTCACTAGGTGCCCAACGTCTCTGGGCCTATGAAGGCGAGCAGGTAATCCTCGCCACCTGGGTCAGTACTGGCACCGCCGAGACCCCTGAGGTCGTGACTCCCGTCGGGCAGTTTCGCGTCCTGGTCAAGCTACCGCTGGAGACGATGACGGGGACGGTCAACGGCGAGCCGTACGAGGTCAAGGACGTGCCCTACGTGATGTACTTCACTAACGAGGGACACGCCCTGCACGGCACCTATTGGCACTCGAACTTCGGGGCGCCGATGAGTCACGGCTGTGTCAACCTCCCCATGGATGTCGCCGAGTGGATGTACCGCTGGGCTCCCGAAGGCACCGCCGTCACCGTCATCCCCTGATCCAGGGGTAAGACGTCGTTCGGAATTCGGGTGCTCCCCGCTGGATGACGGGTGCGGGACACACCGCTGCCGGATGCGCGTTATGGAAGGCCGCGAAGGCTACGAGAGGCAGGGCGGGGGAGCAGGCGGCTGAAACGCGTTCCCGGCGGTCATCACCCAGATCTCGTATCAGGTGGCCCGCCAAGTGATCGGTGTCACTTTGCTGGATCGTGCCAAGTCTCGCGCCGCTGGAGTTGGCTGCAAACCGTCGCCATCACGGTTTTGCCCGTCTCACTCTGCTTTCGGCGTCGGTGCTCCGGCCCACGCGTCCCAGAGGCTGAATGCGTAGGTAACAGCCCAGGCCGCGAGGAGCCAGGGTCGAATCCGCTCCGTCCCGATCGTCACGCCCTTGGCCCGGAACACGTGTCGCATCAGCCACGTATTGAGTCCGCTCGCCGTACTCAGGCCGAGACCGGCGACGGCCAATCCGGCCGCCTTTACCGGCTGCCGGTTGTATGCCTGTCCAAGTCCTTCCAGGAGCGCCGAGAGGGCAACTGGAACGAAGCGCCGAGGCGCGAGCCCCACCGCCTGATCGCGGGTGGCATCCTCTGTCCCTTGTCCGCTCGACGGCCTGCCGTCTGCGTGGATGCTTACCGCGCCTACGTGCTGCTGCTCTATTGCCATGCCATCCTCCATTAACCATCCGTCTTGCAATCTGCAGATGAGAGCGCCCGAACCTCTTGCTCGCATTTGAGAACCGAACATGCCAAGGCTGGCATCACCCTCGTCGAGGCGACTCATCCTGGTATTTGCCCCAGGGATCATTGTTCCGTACCGAGATGAAGAGGATTGCGCTGCCATCGCCACTCGCGACTCCCGGTCGATCCGGCGGCACGCACATGACGTGCCCACTATTCTCCCTGTCCCTCTTCTTGTATCGGGTTTGCGGCACGCACATGGCGTGCCCACTATTCTCCTTGTCCCACTTCGTGTATCGGGCTCATCGAAATCGAAGATCCTACCGGGGCTGACAACGGGAGTACTCGGTTCAACCTGGTCGGTCCAGCAGAGCCAGAAGTGGTGGCAGGAAGCAGCGGCGGACCTCGGATACGCCGCGCAGACTTGGCTCGATGATCTGGGCGCACCAGGTCGGGTTGCCGGTCAGAAAATGGGCATGGAGGTCGACGAGTGCGCCATAGCGGCCCGCGAGCTCGGCGATGATGGCATTGACGCGGTGATGGTTCTCTCGCGCCAGGCCGGGCTCGACGCCCGTGAAGTTGAGAGCGTCGTCACCGAAGGTTGGATCGTAGACGTTGCCAAGGAGCACGGGTCGTATCGGGAGGTCGCGGAGGAAGTCATCGAGCATCGTGGCGAAGGCGTCAATGCCCGGTCCGCGATCGACGAGCAGCCCCCGCAGCAAGTCGTTACCACCGATGGTCAGGATCGCGACCGCCTTCTCGTTCGACACCACGTTCCGGGCTTGCGCCGGGAGAGAGGTGACGGTGGCGCCGTCGACCGCCCGGTGCTCGAGCTGAGCCGGACCATGCGCGGAGAGGTCTTGTCCTTGAAACTCCGGGAAGAGCTGGTCGTCATTGCGAATGAGGAGCTGACCAGGGTCGAGACCAGCGTCGTTGTACCACCTCGCGTCGAGGATCGAATCGCCAAAGGTGTAGAGCGTGAGCGGTAGGCCCTGGTCGCTGGGGCTCATGGCAGTTATAGGTCAGTGCGCCGGGGAGGCGGCAGGCGTCGCGGCCGCGACGTGTTCCGACACGAACCAGTCCAGCGCTTCACGGGCGATCTCGGATGGGACGGTGTGGGGGCCATCGAACTCCCGGTACTGCACGTCGTAACCAGCTCTGTCCAGCTGCGGCACGATCCGGCGGCTGGTGCGGTCGATCGCCAGGACCTGGTCCTTCACGCCATGGGAGATGAAGATGCGCGGCTCGCCGCGCTGATCGGCCGGGGCCATGAATCCGGGAGAAAACGCGATCACGTGCCCAAAGAGGTCGCCGTTGGTGATACCGAGCGACAAGGCATATGAGGCGCCGTCCGAAAACCCCGCCACGGCGAGCCGGTCCGGATCGACGGCGCAGCGAGCGAAGGCGGTGACTAGCGCGCGGTCGATGAAGGCGACGTCGGGACCGTACCCTCCACGAATGACGTCCCAGGTCTGCTGGCGCGAGGCCGGCGAGAGCAGGATCAGTCCAGCCTCGTCAGCAAGATCACTCAACGGGTAGAGACCGGACATCTGGTTGCCACCAGCCCCGTGCAAAGACAACACGAACGGGGCTGGCTGGTCCGGCTGGTAACCAGTTGGCACATAAAGGAGTGCGTCGCGGCTGGGGTCGAGCTGTAGCGCATGCAGACCCGGTGACGCCGTCTCCGTCGGTTGGCCTCGGGCGCGCCAGGAGGCGACCCTCCTCGGGTCCCGGCGTCCCATCGTCCTGCCTTAGCTCACTTGCCATCGCGGCGCTCTCCCTCACCTGCACGGAACCGGCGACTGCCGTCAACCCGGCCAACACGCTCGTCCCCCGAGCGAGCAAAGCCCGCCGCGATGGCTGCCACCGCTCGCCATCGGAGTGTTGCATGCCCGCCCGTCTCCTTCCGCTCCGTTCCGTCTCCGGAGCGCGAGGAGATCTCTACGCACGAGCGGGACCATAGAGTGCTGGAGCCCCTGCCAATTGACGCGAGTGCCGCATCCACGAGGCTGGGGCTGCGTGATCGCAGGTGAGCCGCGTGTCTGCCCGCTCACGTTTTCGTCAGGGCGTGGCCGGGTCGCCCACGAAGACGTAGGCGTTGATGCTCTCGCGTGACCGGGATGCATCGTAGTAGATGCGTGTGGTGCGCTCGTCCTGACGCGTGACCTGGTTGCTGCTCGGGATGAAATAGTCGCCGTAACCCGTGGCGAATGATCGGCGGTGAGCTCGACGAAGTACGTTCCGCCTGGCAGTCCCTGCCAGGTCGTGGTCGCACCGGTAACGCTCGCCTCGTCACTGCCAAGTGGGGCGTCAAACTGATCGCTCTCCAGACTCCATGCCACAAGTGATTCCGCTGCTGGCTCGCAGGCGTCCGTTTCCAGCGTGGCCACTGTCATTCCCACCGGGCAAGCGAAGGTTTCAACACTGAACGTCCCGGAGGCATCGTGCGGTGACGCCGCGGTGAAGAGCGGAGCGTCGGCCGCGGAAACCGCAGCGTAGAGGAGAGTAGCCTCGCCATCACCAACATTGTCCAGCACAAGACGTGCACCTTCACTGGTGGAAACCACGTCCCCTGGAGCGAGGGTCGTTTCGTCGCCCGGAGCGAGCGGAACGGTTCCATTGCCTCCAGCCAGCGTGAGGTTCGCCTCACCCCCGTCAAGCTCGACAGCGACGCGCCCCTCCTCGAGGACGATCAACGCGGCACGAGGGCCGTCACTCGCCGGAATGCTCGCTCCCGGTTCGATCGTGACGCGAAGCAGCACCAGATCGTCGCCGTCCTCCCCTCCAAGAGAACTCCGCCCGAGCGTCTCGACGACAACACCCGGGAGCGGATCGTCCGCCGCTTCCTGACGAGCGAGTACACACTCACCGAGCAACGCGGCAATCAGGGCGAGAACTGGAAGCACAACTAACAGGACCGGTCGCGCCACGGAATGCTCCTTATGCGGTGACGCAGATGCTAAAGGGGCGTGCGGACGTCGTGTCATCCCGACGAACTGCACGTTGCAGGAGCGGTGTCGTCGTGCTGGTGAGACACGGTGTGTCATTCCTCGCTACGGTTCGGAATGACACGTCCTTGGGACGGCGCTTTCGAACAATTGTGGCGCAATACGTTCGCCGGGAGTTTCAGCGTCACCCCTGGAACCACTACCCCGTGTCATCTCCACTTTCGCTCGATTGCCACATGATACGGCAGGGCAAAATCGGCAACGGTTTCGAACTCGCATCAGTACCGTCGCACCATCCTTATATGGCAGGACGAAATCGGCCAATGAATTCGAACTCCGCATCCGTACCGCCGCACCATCCTTTCTATTCAGCAAGAGGTCAACAAACCCGTGAATCGCCTGTGCTACCGTATCGCGCGCGAAACGAAGGGCGAATGCGAGAGGGAATGCCATGGCGGCGGACGAGTTTGCGTTCCTCGATCCCAGGTTCGGAAAATGCATCAATTCGACGGCTCGCGTCTACAAGCTCTTCGACGGCTGTGCCTGGGCAGAGGGCCCAGCCTGGTCGCCTGGGTGGCGCTCACTCGTGTGGAGCGACATCCCCAACGACCGGCAGCTTCGCTGGGATGAATCGAATGGCACAGTTGGGGTCTTCCGCCATCCCGCCGGCTACACCAACGGCAACACCGTCGATCGCCAGGGGCGGCTCCTGAGCTGCGAGCATGGTGGTCGCCGCGTCAGCCGCACCGAGTTCGACGGCACTGTTATCACCATTGTCGACAACTACGAGGGCAAGCGACTCAACAGCCCCAACGACATTGTCGTGAAATCGGACGACTCTATCTGGTTCACCGATCCCGCCTACGGAATCGAGTCGGACTACGAGGGTCACCGGTCGCAGATGGAGCTCGAGGGTTGCCATGTCTTCCGCGTCGATCCCTCTTCCGGTGATATCCGGGTCGTGGCGGACGACTTCATTCGCCCCAACGGCATCGCCTTTTCGCCGGACGAGAGTCTGCTCTATGTCTCGGATACCGGGGCCACCCACGGTCCGGACGGTCCGCGCCACATCCGCCGGTTCACGGTCAACGGCGATGACACGCTTTCCGGAAGTGAGGTCTTCGCGACCTGTACCGCCGGGTTTTTCGATGGCTTCCGGCTCGATGTCGACGGCCGGGTCTGGGCCAGCGCTGGCGATGGCGTCCATGTCTACGATCCTGACGGCACCTTGATCGGCAAGGTGCTCGTCCCGGAGGTCGTCGCCAACGTCGAGTTCGGTGGGCCCAAGCGCAACCACCTCTTCATTTGCGGCACCACCTCCCTCTACACGGTGAAGGTGAAAACCAACGGCGCACAGCGCATCTGATGCCCACACCGCAACTCGCATCCCGCCGCCTCGACCTGTCGCCGCTGACGATCGCGGCGCTAGAGGCACTGATCGCGGGCGACCGTCCGGCACTGGAGTCGGTCACCGGCGCCAGATTTCCGCAGCCATTGGCCGCGCCGCCACTGATGGACGACGCGCTGCCCTATTTCCGCGATGTCTTGCTGGCGTCCACCGATGATGGATCGTGGGGGCCGTATCTCCTGGTTCTGCGGGAGCTCGGTGAGGCGGTCGGATCGGCCGGGTTCACGGGTCCGCCTGACGCTGAGGGAACCGTGACTCTGGGGTATAGCATTTACCCGGTGTTTCAGCGACAGGGCATTGCCTCAGAAGCGGCGGAGGCGTTAGCGAGCTGGGCGCTGACGCAACCGGGTGTGCACCGGGTGCAGGCAACCATTCCGCCGGAGCACGGCGCGTCCCAACGTGTTGCGGCACGCGCCGGATTTCTTCGAACCAGTGTCGTCGAGGACGATCCCGATGAAGGTCCGGTCGAGGTCTGGGAGCGTCTACGGGGGTAACATGTCAGCACTCGGTGTGCTCCTTTTCCATCGCTTGGGCGCCGCGCTCATCACGATTGTCCTGACCTTCGCGACTGGCGGCGCAACCGGCGGCACACTCGCCCAGGACCAGGGTGACGAGGTCGCGCTAGAAGCAGATCTTGACCGCATCTCGCGCGAGACGGCTGACCTGCGCGGGCTGCCTCCGCTCGCCGAGATCGACGATGTCCTCGTCTCCCAGGACGAGCTGCTGGCGATGATGCCGGAGCTCATTGCCGAGGAAGTCGACGCCGAGGACGCCGCCGCGCAATCGCGCTCCCTGGCGGCGCTCGGGCTCATTCCGGAGGGCATCGATCTTCTCGATCTGACCGTGCGCCTCATGGGTGAACAAGCAGCCGGCTTCTACGATCCCATCACCGATGAGATGCTCGTCCTGTTCGACGGCGATCTCGGCGTGACCGAGTATTTCTACTCCCACGAGGTCATCCATGCTCTCCAGGACGCGCACCTCGATCCCGACGATTTCATGGAGGACTTGACCGACCTCAACAGCGATCAGACGCTGGCTGCGCTCGCGCTCTATGAGGGTGACGCGGTGGCCGGGTCGGCCGCCTATCTTGACAAGCACCCCACGCTCGCGCTGGCGCTGTTGCGGGAGGCCGGGGGCGAGTTTCCAGTGCTGGACGAGGCGCCGGCGGCGGTCGGGATCACGCTCCTCTTTCCCTATACCTCCGGCCTGGCCTACGTCGACCGCCTCCTCACGGAAGGCGGCTGGGACGCCGTCAATGCCGCCTACGCCGACATCCCCGTCTCGACCGAGCAGATCCTCGCATCCCCTGAAATATCTCGATCGGGACGAGCCCTCCTCCGTCATCCTGCCCGACCCCGTCACCGCGCTCGGCGGGGGCTGGCGCGTCGTCGACGAGGACACCGTTGGCGAGCTTCAGACCGCGGTGCTTCTTGCCGACTTCGATCCTGGGGATGGATTCAACGGCATCACCGGTGAGATTTCCCTGCCGGAAGCGGCCCGCAACGCCGCCGCCGGCTGGGACGGAGACCGCTTCGCGCTCTGGGAAGACGGCGAAGGCGGGCGGGAAACCCTCGTCTGGCGATCGGTCTGGGATTCGCAGCAGGATGCGCGCGCCTTCAGCCGCGCGCTGGCCGAGTTCGGCAACGGCCGTTGGGACGGCGTCTTCAACGGCGAGAGCCCCGATGACGTGGCTCTCGTTACCCCGGATATTGCCGCGCGCATCCTCCTCGACGGCCAGGAAGTCCTCTACGTGCAGGCGCCCGACCTCGGCCTGGCCGATGCTGCGCTCGCGGCATTGCAGACCGCTCCGGCGTCCGCTCCCGCGCCAGGCCCGGGGTGAATCCCACGGAGCGGCGGGTTCGCCTCTTTCGGCACCTCATGCATGCTTGAAGCTGCCTCATGACTCGCCCCTGGAGCAAGTCTGCCGCCGCTCTTCATAGACGGGACGTCGGAGAGAAATCGCCGTGACACATGGCGCTTTCCGAAAGCGAAGAGAAAAATAGTTGGAACGAGAATGAGATACGAGTGAATCCTTTGCGCTGTGAGCGAAAAGGCTTGCAATACTGGCCTCATTCGTGCATGAGTGGCTTACCATAGTTGCGTTGCAGCATGCATCAACGAACGGCCAGATAGATGCAGCCTTCACCGCGGTCAGTCCTCGTCGTCGATGACGACCGCCATTTGTGTGAGATTCTCAACGAACTTCTTTCGGAAGCGGGATACACGGTCGACTGTGCCCATGACGGCGAGGAGGCATGGGAGGAAATCCAGCGCCGGCCGCCGGATGTCATTGTGAGTGACATCAAAATGCCGAGACTGGATGGCATCGGGCTCGCCTCGCGACTCGCTTCCCGTGGCTACGCAACACCAATCATCCTCATGAGTGCGGGCCATCGCGATTGGACCGGAGTGAGTGCCACCGTCATCCCCAAGCCATTTGACCTCGATCATCTCCTCGCCGCTCTTACGAACATCCTGAACTGTCCAACCATGCAACGGGCTGACGCTACCGCCTGACCGGCTCAGGGCAACCGGCGGTGACGTTGCATTGGCACGGCGGTGGATTGGTCCTTTCGAAGGTCGAGCCCGCAATGCGCGTGATGGCGACATACCCTTCCCCATGATGAAGCTGGGTTAGTTGCACAACTCCGAGCGAACCCGTCTCCCGGATCACGACCCTTGCACCTTCGAAACAAATGCTGCCAGGTCATCGTCGACAAAGATCTGGATCCGGGGGATGGTGTAGCGATCGATCGCATCGAGGTCGGCCGCGCTTCCGCCGAGACCGAAGGCCGCAACGATCCCTGCCGCGGCGGCGGCCTTGATGGCGCTCTCGTTCACATCCCCATACGGCCAGGCGAGGAAGCGCACCGGCTGACCGGTGATCCGCTCGAGGTAGACCCGATTCTCAACGATCTCGGCGATCTGATCCTCGTAGTCCAACCCGCTGAGGGCGACGTGGGAGACGGCGTGGGCCTCGACGGCGCCCCGCTCTGCTAGCAAGCGAATCTGGCGCGGGGTCAAGGGCGAGACGTTGTTGACAAAGTAGGTGCCGACCAGACCGTACCGATCGAGGATGCTGGCGAACTTCCTGACACTGGGGTCACCATCGTCATTCGTGATAATCACGGGGTTCGATGGCAGATCCGCGAGGCCGCGTGACGCTCGCCAGAATTGTCCCGGGGTAATTGCCGTGTACCCCTGCTCGACGAGCCAGCGACACTGCTCGTTGAGGCGTCGGGGCGTGACCGAATATGTGTTCCCCGACTCATCAACCGCGTGATACACCAGGATCGGCACCCGGACAGGTCCGCCCTGGCTCGCCGTCAGAGGAACTGGCAAAGCGGCCAGGGAGGCACCGCACCACACGAGAATGAGAAGTAGGCCACACAGCCGCTTACGGAAACCGGGTGCGGCGCCGGTCACGTGCAGCTCACCGCCCTCTCCTCTGGTAGTGCCTGTGACTACGAACGATTGGGCCCAGGATCTGAAATCACCGGCCGGTACCACGTGGTCGCTGTTGACCTGGGTAGTACACCATGCTTTGTCGGGAAGATCGCATCGGTGCAAGGAGCGGCGCCAGCCGGCGCACGTGATCGGAAGCGCGGCGATCCGGGTCAGAAAGCCGAACGCCGACAAGGTCGGCGCTTACGCGCGTTCCCCATCGGCGTTGGCTGCACTGTCCGCGTCCGAGGTTGCCCTCGTCCGCGTCTGGTGTATGAGTGAACGTACACCTTTCGTGTCTTTTTGTCAATATGCTCCGCGGCCATCTTCCGCCGCTTGATCAGTAGTCGGGATAATCCTGAATACCGGTACTGGAGACCACTTCGGGGCCGGGTGGTCCGCTCGAGACACGAGATCTCGTGCCATGCTCTCGCGCACTTACGCCAGCGGACGATCCGGCGGTGGTGACGGCATGGGAGGCGTTGAAGTCGTCCCCTCTTGCAACTGGGCTGCCCGCTGCTCCGCCTCGCCCGAGTGGGCCGCTTGGACCCAGTTCTGCAGTTCACGACCAGCCACCTCGCGGCCGCCGAGACCGAAGGCGAGTGCCACCGCCACCGCGATGGCGCCGAGAAGCAAGCCGAAGGCCAGGTTGATGATCTCGTTGGCCACCCCCATCTGCCGCAGCGCCATCGCGCCAGTCAGGACGAGAATGGCCGCCTGGGCGGCTGTCGCCAGGAGATTGGGTTGATCGACCCCACTGGAGCGAATCGCATCGGCCGCCAGCCGGGAGAGATAGAGTCCAACCAGGAAGATGATGAGCCCGAGCAGGATCCGTCCGGCCAGAGCCAGCAGGTCGGTCATAAGGACGGCGACCTGGTCAAAGCCGAGCACCTCCAGCGCCTGGATCAGCGCAAACCAGACCACCGCTACCTGCACCAGCGTCCCCACCATCCCCGCCGGGGTCCCTCTATCGGGAGGCGAGGACGGGCTGGAGGATGTGCCAGTCGACGCCGATGCCGAAGCCGGCCTCACCGTCGTTGTTGAGCCTGACGCTGGAGCCGCCAGACCCAGACGAGCCGGCCAGGCGTTGACGCCAAGACCGGTCAAGATGCTGGTCACCAGATCGGCCAGGACGCGCCCGATGAAGTAGGCCAGGGTGACCAGGATCACCGCGGCGACGATATTCGGGATCGCCGCGAGGATCTGGTTGATCATGTTGGTCAGGGGCTGGGTCAACGCCGCGAGCTGAAGCGCATCCAGCGCCGCCGTGATGACCGGCAGCAGGATCAGGATGTAGACAACGGTCCCTATGATCCCCGAGAGACGCTGCGTGCCGAGGGCATTGGCAAATCCCAGGCGCGTCGCGAGGCGATCGACGCCCATCGCGGCCAGCACGCTGGTGACGATCTGACTGGCGATACGGGCGAGTAACCAGCCGAGCACCAGGATCAGAATCGCGGCAAACAGCCGCGGCAGGAACTCGAAGATACCGGCCAGCAGCCCCGTGAGCGGGGCGGTAACGACTTCGAGGCCAAGCGCATCGAGGACCGCGACCAGGACGAAGATCATCACCAGCCAGAAGACGATGCGGCCGATAGCCTTGGCCGTGTCCCCGGGAGCCGTGGTCGCGGCCGGATCATTGCTGATGGCGGGGGCGAGCCGGCGGTCCAGTCCCGTGCGACGGAGGGCCGCCGTCACGCCCGCTTGCAGCAGGCGAGCGATGATCCACCCAACCACGAGGATGATGAGCGCCCCCACCACGCCGCCGGGAATCTGGTTCTGGATCTCGATCCAGACTGCTTGCGGATCATTCGCGTTCGGCATCGTGTATCTCCCGTTGCAAGTCCGTGGCCGCCAGCCGTCCTCGTCGTTGTGAAGTGTCCTAAATCTTAGCAGGATTCGGGCCAAGAAGCGGAATGAGCGGCGACCCAGTTTGCAAGAGTCGAGTCACTGCGCGAGGAGCCTCAAGCAGTGCATCGTCGGCAGGGTCTCTGTACCGACCTCTACGAACAACCCCGCAAGCCAATCCGGTTCATTGAAAACAACGAATCCGGTTCGACTCGAGGACGGATTCTGGGCCCGGTGCCCAGGATTGACCAGGACTTCGGCCTGAAACGACGCGTATTGTGGTCCTGAATGCGGTAACCGCGGAGTTTGTCAGCAGGCTGCGGGGCGGTATGAAAATAGGCCCTTCCAGAGCCCAGGTTGCGACGGTTTTCATCCCTTCGGTGGTGGGGCAGCGCGGCATGTGACGTGCTGTGAAATTGGCCCCATGAACACCCGAAAGCTGCGGATTTCATCCACCGGTGGTGGCTCGTAGAGCCATGAGCAAGTTATGGGAAGCGAGGATGCGATCGGAGGCTCAACAGTCCATGGTAACGACTGTGGTGCGGTTGTCAGCGAGGCCGCTAGATGTCATACCCCGCCCTGCACAAGACGCGGCCGCATTAACCGACGTGCGTCATGATCAATCCCGAGGTGCAGCGATGCGCAGTGAAGACCAGAGCCCAGGACCGGACGACCAGCCCTCCCTGCTGCAGTCTGCCGATATTCACACCGTGATCAGCGGCACGGAGCGGCTGCCACAGACCATCACAGACGTCGTCGACGCCGAAGGATCGGCCGAGACGGTCGCGTCGGCGGATGCGCCGGCGTTCGTGGCCTGGCTGTTCCAGGAGGACACGGAGTTACGACAGGTTGCCCTGGAGGAGCTCCCCGTGCTGGCCGCGGATGACGCGTGCTTCGTCTGGGTCGATCTTAGCGGCTACGCTCCGTCCGACCTCGAGCAGGTAGCACAGCAGCTGGATCTGCCGGAGGCAGGAGTCCGGGTTGCCCTGGCCGGTTGGCAGCGGCCGCGGCTCGGTGTCTTTCGTGACCGCTTCTTTGTCGCGGTAACCGTGCCGCATGGTGAGCTCGCCGAACAGCGTGTCCTTGCCAGCGAGCTCGATCTCTTCGTCGGGCGCAACTATCTCGTCAGTGCCCACAAGCGGCCCCTGCCGTTTGCGCAACGGGTGTTGGCCCGAGCCGTTCAGAACCCGGCGCTGCTGAAGCTCGACTCCGCCTTTCTGCTGTCGATCCTCATCGACGAAGCTCCTTGCGCACTATGAAGTGCTGACGGAGGAACTGGAGGACGAGGTCGAGGCGATGGAGGTGCGGGCGCTCACCGATGCCTCGGATGCTCTGCTGGAGGAGCTGCTGCACCTCAAGCGTTTCGTCTTCGCCGTCTATCGCCTGGCCGGCCAACATCGTGCGACGTTGGAGGCCTTTCTGCGCCCGGACTTTCCGCTCGTCGGCGGCGACGTCATCGAGCCGTACTTTCGGGATCTGGACGAGCGGCTGGGACGATTGCTAGACGCGCTGGAAGCCGCCAAAGAATCGGTCAATGGGGCGTTCGACCTCTACGTCTCGCAGGTCGCGCATCGCACCAACGACATCATGAAGGTCCTCACGATCGTCTCGGTCACTCTGCTGCCGGCATCAGTCATCCTCGGCTTCTTCGGCACAGACTTCGAGTCCCCGCGGCTCAGCACAACCACCGGGTTCATCGTCATGGTTGCCCTCATCATGCTGACCACAGTGGGATCGCTTGTCCTGTTCGCCCGTCGCGGCTGGATTGGTGGTTCGCCGGCCGAACCGCACGCGTCCATCACTCAGCAACGCAAGGATGGAGAATGAGTCCAAACTTACCATAACTCCCATTCGTGGCACGTGATGTGCGATTAGTTGCTCCTGGAGCACCGTCAAGCGGCGGTGACTAGAACGGGGGCGCCACGCATTCACCCGGTAATTGCGTGGTCCCGGTAAAGGAGTAGCAGTTATGTCCCAAGATCGAATCGAGGCGCTGAGCCGGAGTCTGGCGGACTCCACCTCGCGGCGCAGTCTGTTGAAGGTTCTCGGTGTTGGTGCGGCGGGTGCGGCAGTGACTGCCGCGGGGCTGAACGAGGCCCTCGCCAAGAACAACAAGAACAAAAGCAACAGCGGCAACAGCGGCAACACCACTTACGAAAACCAGTTGACGAACCTTGCCGTCCGTGGGAAAGGCAAGAAGGGCACTTTCAAGGGCCAATTCAGCATTAGACGTTCGAGGACCGGGGCGGCACCATCTATGCCGTCGGGCCGTTGACCGGGAAGGTCACGGGCGACCGAGAAAGAGCGGCCGCAGTCCAAGAGTGTCAATCAACCAGGCAGGTATTCCCGGTCCAGGTGACGACCCCGCCGGTGACGACGGAGGCGACTTGCATCATCCTCGACCTCGGTGCTCGGACCGATCAATCTGACCTTGCTCGGACTCACCCTGACGACGAACGAGATTCGCATTCGGTTGACGGGTGATAGCAGGGTGGCCTTCTTGGCGGCCTGCTGTGCGCTCTCGTTGGCAACCGACCTCGGTACCTTGTGCGGTCTTATTGCGACTCCTTAACGGGATCCTGTGTATCTGCTTGGCGCGCCTGCTCTGCCCGTAACGACGCGAGGGGACCGGCGACGGGATGCCGCAAACGCGATGAGGAATCCGATGGGGGGAGCTTCAGCCGCCCCCCATCATCGTGCTCGGCCGGTCAGCGCTGTCACCATCTGATCCCCTTCGTGCCTCACTGGCAAACCTCCTGCATGCACGTACGTTCACCAGCGGTCGGGTTCCCCTTCCCTCACGACCGTCGCGAGGGCCTCAGCCTGGACCCCTGAGCGGCGCCTCCCCTCCATCCCGGGAGGCGCTTCAGTGCTCGTCGCTATCGAAGCCGATCTCGGCGATTCAGCTAACCTCCTCGTCATCCCTGGTGCATGCCAGATCCTTCCCGAGTCGTGCGCACGCGACCCCTCAATCTCCTGAGACTGGTAGCGGACCCCAACCAGGTTGTCCTGGAAAGCACCGGGAGGCCTGGTCCCTGCTGCCCTGCCACGTGACCTGCTCCGTCCACCACGCACATTTGGCCCCAGCTCACCCACCGCTGTTTGACGATTTGCTCCCTCACCGTTTAGTGAGCAGGGCCTCTGGAGAGGATTGCTATTTCGGTGGCGATACGGCATGCTGCTCGGCACCACCAGCAACCCATGTGCTGTGGATGGGAGGTACTTTCTCTTGGCAGTCACGACGGTGTGACTGCCGACTGATCCGCGCCGAGCGGAGCGCGTGAGGAGGACTCCGAAGTCGCTGCTCCTGATCATTCAGATCGTCTTGCGTGCGGTAGCCCTGGCCGGGGTGGTTGGGGGTATGGCCGCTACTTGGACTTGCTTAAGAGGAAGGAGAACGGCCATGACACGAGCTTTCTCACACCGTATCGCGCAGGGCATCGGCATCGCTCTTCTGTGCCTGGCGTTCATCGCCGCCCTCCTGCCCCTGCACGCGACGTCGGTCGCGGCCCAGGACGAGGCGGCCGAGGCCGATGCGACCATCCGCGTCATCCACGCCTCCCCCGGTGCGCCAGAGGTCGACGTCCTGGTCGACGGCCAACCGCTGTTGGAACGCGTCGCCTACGGTACGGCCTCGGAGTACCTGGCGATCACGGCAGAGGAGCACCAACTCCAGATCGTCCCCACGGGGCAGACCGCTGACGCTGCCGTCGTCGACGAGACGATCGATGCCGGGCCCGGCGGCGCCTATCTCCTGGCCGTCTACGGGCTGCTCAATGAGATCGGGGGCAGCGTCTACGACGTCGACCTCAGCGAGATCGAGCCGGGCAATGCCCGCGTCCGCCTGATCAACTTCTCCCCCGATGCCGGTGACGTCGATCTGCTCGAAACGGGTGGCGACGAATGGTTCGGCAACGTCGGTCTGGGCGACGCCTCCGACTACCGCGACATTCCCCCCGGCACGTATAGCGCCGATGTGCGCGGTGAGGACGATCGGGTCCTGGAGACGATCGCCGATCTGACCTTCGAGGAGACCCGGGTCTACGACGTCGTCGTCCTGGGTCAGATCGCGGACGATTCGCTCGAGGTGCAATCGCTGATCACGACCGTTTCACCATCGTGCGCGGAAGTGCTGGAACTCGAAGGGGCGAGCAGTGACGCCTGCATCCGGCTCGTGCACACCGCCCCGGATGCGCCCCCCATCGATGTCTATCTCAATGACACTCAGCTTTCTCAGAATCTCGAATTTGGCACGGCCACCGAGTACGTGGTCGTGCCCAGCGGCGGTGACCAGGGTGTCCGCGTCACCGCAACCGGTGCTCCGGTCGAGGAGGCCGCCATCGATGCGGGTCTCGATTTCGAACCAGGGCAGGCCTACGAGATCCTGGTCACGGGTGGCGGGGATGACCTGGAACTGACCATCACCGGGACCGACCTGCGGCCCCTGGCCGAGGGGCAAGCGCGAGCTGCGCGTCATCCACGCCTCGCCGGACGCCGGCCCGATCGACATCGGCGTCGAGGGGAGTGAGGAGAACCTGTTCGAGGACATCGACTTCCGCACCGCCACGGACTACCTCGTGCTCGATGCCGGCGACTACGCCCTCGAAGTGCGTCCCGGTGGGGAGGACATGACGGTTGCCCTGCAGTCGGACGCGACCTTTGAAGAGGGGGTCACCTACGATCTGATCGCCGTGGGCCGTCCCGAGGACCAGACCCTGACGCTGCTCACCCTCATGGCCGAGGTGCCGATCCAGACCGGGGCCATTGCCACGCCAGAAGCCGCCTCCCCGGATGCCTCTATCGCTGAGACCGTCGTGCCTGAGGCCATCGAGGACGTGGAGGTTTCTCCCACACCGGCCGGCTAGTGCGGGTCGCCCGAGGATGCATGAATCATGACGCCGCGCGGTGACCTGCCCGACCTTGCGGTCCTCGACCCTCAGGGCAGGCGTCGCCGCCGGCGGTCAGGTGGCCGCCGGCAATCCCGTGGCGAACGGACGGTGGTTTCGGGGTCGCAGGACGACTCGTGCGACCCCTCCACCGGAGGTGGAACCGTCCACGACATTCTCGGCGGACGCGCTGCAGGGGGCTTGCGAGCGGCTGAGCGCCGGCGATGGGCTGCACGGGCTGCTGGCGCGGTTCGGGGGGGACGAGGCCCGCGATTGCCGCCTGCCCCTGCCGGCGCGCGCGACGTCGCCCGGTTTCCTGCGCCGGCACCGCGCTTCACTGCTGGTCGTCGCGCTGTACGCGCTGCTCGCCGTCGTCCCCGGTCTGCTCATCTCTGAGTTTGCCAATCCGGTCTCGGATGGAGGGTTCATCCGGTTCACCGACTGGCGAGAGTTGCCGGGGGCGCTGTTCCTCTACCTCGTGCTGGCGCCGGTGATCTGGACCCTCTATCTCTGGCAGCCGCGCCTGATCGTCGAGGTCTTTGATGGACTGGCTCAGGGTGGCGTTGTCGGTCCAGCGCGGTATGAGGGTGTCACCGCCGACGCGGTCCTGGAGCGATTGGGAGGGAGCCTGCCACGCGTGCGGCGGATCGGGCCACTGCAGGTGAGCCGAGGAAGCGTCCTGGCGCTGCTGGCGTTCGCCGCCTCGGTAGCGACCCTCGTCATCTGGCCGCCGACGGCACTGCCGCCGTTCAACCGGCTGCTGCCGGAGTCAGACGTCTTCTGGTGGCGGGTGGTCCCGGGCTACTTTTGGGGACTCTGGTTGCCGCTGGTCTTTGTCAACGTCTACATGCTGGTCTGGATCGTCCTGCGCCAGACGATCATGATCGCCAACATCCAGCGGCTGCTACGCGTCTTCGCCGTCGAACCGGTTCCCTTCCACCCGGATCGCTGTAGTGGCTTCGCTCCCATCGGCAGCTATGCCACCAACATTGTCCGCGTCGCCCTCATCGTCGGCAGTTGGGCGCTGGTCTTGCTGTTGTCAGGCCCCCTGACCGGGCACGGACTCTACGTCGCGCCCCACATCCTGTTCCTCGTCGTCGTGCAGGTCCTGCTCACGCCGTACCTGCTCCTGGGGCCGGTCTGGTATGCCCACCGGGTGATGCGCGAGGCGCGGGAACGGGCCCTGGCTCGGGTCGCGGCCCGGATCCGAACCTGCCTCATGGCCAGCTCAGAAAACGGCGATGCGGCGGACTGGGGTGCTTCCCCGTACCGGGAGCTGGAAGCGAAGTACCAGCTCACCGGCGAGGGCTACCACACCTGGCCCTTCCAGCCGTCGGCCGTGAGTGGCATCAGCATCACTGCCGGGCTGACGCTCCTCGGCAACCTGGCGGCGATCCTCTATCGCATGTACTGGTCGCCGTGAGCGCGGCTGAGTACCCGCCGGATAGCTACGCCGTGAAGCCTTGGCGGTCCGGGCGATTTAGCTGTCGCTGCCACTAGCGCCTTCAGACTCCGCGTTTCCGACCACTGCCCCAGCCAGCTCGGCGAGTACTCGTTCTGCGTCGCCCAGCTTGCAGCCGGTCATCCGGGCTCCACGCAGATTCGTCCCGGTCAGATCGGTATCGCGTAGATCGGCACCTTCAAAGTTGGCATGCGGCGCCGTCGCATTGCGCAAAGACGCCCCACCCAGATTGGCGTGGGTGAGATCGGCGTTGGTGAGGTCGGCCCCCTGGAAGTTGGTCTCCGTCAGGGTGGCGTTTCGCAGGGTGGCCTCGTGGAGATCGGCCCCGGCGAGGTTGTCCTTGGACAGATTGACGTGCGAGAGATCCTTCTTGGCCAGGTTTGATGCGCTCGTCATGACAGGCTCTCCTTGATGGTGGCGACGGGTCCCACCAGGGATCCCGACGCGACAAAGCTCGCGATTGCAGTCAACATCGACATTCCGCCACTCGGTGTAGAGGGCTTCCCCGATTCACATCGCCATTACCGACGATGATTACGATCGGAGCCTTCCGCATGGTTGCATCGACAACGAGGGGTGGTCGGGACAGCGGCAATCATGCGTACCACCTGTCCTCTTCGCACACGGCCGCACACGGGCATTCTCCTGCGGTGCGAGGTTAGAGGGGAAGCCGGGTCATCCGGCTCAGGGTGGGGGCTCCCGAAGGTCGGAGCACGAACTGTGCCATAGATTCAGATCGTGCATAAGCAACCTAGCCCTGCCTTCGGATGGCATCGTTTGTGCATAAGGTATCTGTTGGATGCTTCCCGCGAACATCGATTCTCCTGCAACGTTTGCAGGAGGTAGGGTCCCTGCAATGCAGCAGGAGATCTCCCGTGGGAGCGACACCAGGAGGTTCACAATGAGCTGGACAACGGAATCATCCCAGATCATGACCGGCGATGAGGTTATCGGAAGTGATGGCGACAAAGTCGGCACGGTTGCCGAGGTGCAGCCGAATTACATCGTCGTCGAGAAGGGCTTCTTCTTCCCGACGGACTATTACATCCCGATGAGTGCCATTAGCAGCGTAGCCGGTGGTCAGGTCGTGCTGAACGTGGCCAAGGACGCGGCGCTGCACAGCGGCTGGGATACGGTGCCCGATGTGGTGCCGATGGGTGCGACCGAGACGGAGACCCTCTACACCGACGTCGATCGCAGCACCATCGATCAGACCGTCGACGTTGACCGTATGACGACAGCCCGGGTGAGCGAGGACGACGAGATCCGCATCCCGGTGATGGAGGAGGAACTGACCGCGACCGTTCGCCAGCAAGAAGCCGGGGCGGTCCGCATCGAGAAGGACGTCATCAGCGAGGAGCGGACGCTGGAGGTGCCGGTCACCGAGGAGCGGGTCCGCGTCGAACGGCGTGCCGTCGATCGGGCCGCGACCGCCGCGGATATCGGTGCCTTCGAGGAAACCGTCATCGACGTACCGTTGCGGACGGAGACGGTGGACGTGCAGAAGCAGGCCCGGGTGGCCGAAGAGGTCGTCGTCAGCAAGGACGCGGTGCAGCGCACCGAGCGCGTCACCGACACGGTGCGGCGTGAAGAGGTCTTCGTCGACGAGGATGCTGTCGTCGATACGAGCCGGATTGACCGCTCTGGGGAAGGCTCCTCACGCCCGCTGTAGGGCATCGCGGAACCCTCTTCCCCCAACACGCTCTACTTGGCGCCCCGGCTCTCATCATGAGGGCCGGGGCGCTTTGTTGGTCCTGTAGGTCCGGTTATGGACCATCCCGTTGCAAAACTCATCGGGTACCGCGTTCGGGAGTTGTCGAGACCTGGACACCCGAATGTCAGGCAAAAGATTCTGCTCAAATCTGGGCGCTTAGACAGGGCTGATCCCTCGATTAACCGTTGCTCCGTGAGGAGCTCCCCTACCCAGCTTTAAGACAGCCCTGCCTTGCCCCATGGGCATCCACGAGCATCCGCGAGATATAGAGACAGCAGATCCCGCGAAGGTCTTCGTGGAGACTGATGCAAGCGCCCGGCGACAGGTCGCCGGGCGCTGGTCCGTGGGTGTTCGGAGGCGCTCAGTCTCAGGAGGTTACCACCTTCCCGGACAGAGGAGACGGCTTACTCGGCGCGCTCGATCACGTGGAGGGTGCCGGTGAGTGCCTCCTCCTCGAGAAGCCCGTACACGTATTGGCCGACCGGGGCGTTGACGACGATGGTCACCGTCTCACCGGCCGGGACCTCCTGGGTAACAGCAGCCCCTTCGATGAAGAAGGTCCTGGTCTCCAACGTCAGGTTGGCCAAGAGGAATTCCGTATCGGTATCGGCCCAGATCGTGAACTCCGGCGGGTCGATGTCGGCTTCCCGGAACTCAATCGTGACCTCCGTCGGCAACTCGATGACTTCCGTTGGCTCATCGATCACCTCCGTCGTTGCCGTGAGCTCCGGCGTCGGTGTCAACGGCACCGGCGTGACCGTCAACTCCGGGGTCACCGTCGGCGGCAATGAGGTCGCGGTTGGTTCCACTGTGACCTTGGTTCTGAGGTTGCCGTCACATCTGGCGTTGCCGTCACATCTGGCGTTGCCGTTGCATCTGGCGTTGCCGTTGCATCTGGTGTCGCGGTTGCGTCTGGTGTCGCGGTTGCGTCTGGCGTTGCCGTCAATTCCGGGGTCGGGCTAGCTGGAACCGAGGTCGACGTCGGTGGCGTGACGGCCTGCAACGTAATCGGGGCCAGCAACGGCCAGAGGTGAATGGTGGTCAGCCCGGCGTCACCCCCGACACCGAGAAAGCCATTCTCCCCGGTTTCCATGATGGCTACCCCGGTCAGCCCATTCTCCGTGACGGGCAGGAGCGGCACCACGACCTCGTCGCTGATGGAGACGCCCTCGATCTCACCACACGACAGGTAGGTCTGACCACTGGTAGCCGACTCATGCACGACGATGGCGTAGGGAACCTCCCGTAAATCCTCCAACTCGATGTCATCATCGTCGTCATCCTCAACCGGGGTCAGGTCAGCGAGGTCAGCCTGGACGCTCCAGACGATCGGCCGGTCGAAGACTTCGTCCTCATCAAGTTCATCGTTCTCATTGAGATCGAAGCCGAAATCAGCGATACCGTCACTGTCGAAGTCCTCCCCGGTGAGCAACACGGTATTCTCGTCGATGGGTCGGTCATCGTCGTCGGCGTAGAAATCCCGGTGGTCATGACGTCATCATCATCAATGTCGTCATCGGTGGCAATCATGGGACGGGGTTGGGCCGGCCCGAGATCATACGAGGGCTCGGCAAGGAGCTCGTTGCACGTCCCTTCGTGAATCGCGACCGGGTAGGCCCGCGCGCTCAAGGACCAACGATCCTCTTCCTGGGCGCTGGTCGCGATCGGCGCGCCAAAGGCAGGGCGGGAGCCAGGACGGCGGCCACAATCCCTGTCTGCCACCGACGTGGGCGTTCTGGTGAATTGCGCATGGTGCCCGTGCTCCTTTGTCTCGATTCGAATGGTGCGTTCCAAGTGCCAGAGGATTGTTGCTGCAAGCGACCGAAGAAGGAGATATCGCCGAATCGAATCTCTTGCGGCGTGCCGCATGATGCATGCCACGGCACTTTCAAGCAATCGATCGTTGCGACGAGCGAAAAGCTGGCCTACAGCACTGCGACCTTTGTCGGCCGAGAGTACAGCAAAGGGATCCGGCAAGGAGGTGACCAAGTGGCACGCAATCCTGCAATGTACGTTCACTGGCGGTCGTTTTCCCCTTCCCTCACGACCGCTGTCGAGGTCCCCAGCCCGGACCCCTGGAAGGCGCCTCCCGTCCATCCCGGGAGGCGCCTTAGCGTTCTCGATATCTTGAGCGACCGGCCTGCCGGCGCCATGGCACATCTCGTTGAAATGGTTGAGGACGAATGGTGATGCGCACGTCAGCCTGAAGATTCACCCCACGGCCATGAGGGTGATCGCGGGCTCGATGCGAAACGCGAGCCGAGTATGGGCTTCTCGCAAGGCGCACTCGGCCGCATCCGGCGTCCTGGCTCGCGCGAAGATGAACCCGAGATAGCTAGCTCCCTCGGGCAGCGGAATCAACGGCTGATTGAGCGGCGCGGTAATCTCGATGCCCTCGACTCCCGGCACCGCCACCGCCTCGTCCACGCCCGCCACCTCACGGAGCATGCCCCCCTTGGGAATGGGGATCATCATCACCCCGGCGGCACCGGCGGAGCGCTCGGTCGATGGCAGGGGCATCCGCACCGCGTGGCGCAGGATGATCTCCTCGAGGCTGATCCCGGAGCCGAACTCGAGAACAGTCGAGCAGAGCCCACCGATCGAGCGGCCGGCCATTTCGATCAACCAGACTCCGTCAGCGTTCACCCGCAGCTCGGCATGGACCGGCCCCTCGCGCAGCCCAAGGGCCGCCGCCGCCTCTGCTGTCCGCACCGAGATAGCCTCTTGCGTCGCTTGCGGCAACCGGGACGGGGTAACGTAGATTGTCTCCTCGAAAAACGGACCCTCCAGGGGATCCGGCTTATCGAACAGCGCCAGGGTCTGGAGCGCACCTCCCGTCAACAACCCTTCGAGCGCCACCTCGACACCCGGCACATACCGCTCGACAAGCAGCTCACCGCGATCGAGCGATTCCCCTTCACGCAGCACGATCCTCCGCGCGCGCTCCCAGGCCTGGATGAACTCGGCTGAGTCGTCGGCCCGAATGATCCCCCGACTCCCGGAGAGCCGAACCGGCTTTACGACGACCGGGAAGTCGATCTCCCCGGCGATCTCGCCGGTTCGGTTGCCAAGGGATAGCGGCGGTGTTCCGGCACGGGAACGCCGCCCCGGCGCAGAGCTTCGCGCATCACCCACTTGTCACGTGCGGCGAGCGCGGCCTCCGGGTCATTGTGCGGGAGCCCGAGCACCGCGGCCGCTCGTGCCGCGAGCACTGTGGCACTGTCGTCCAGAGCCAGGATCGCGTCGATAGGATGCTCCACCGAAAAGGATGCCAGTGCGGCAATCGCTTCATCCGCTCTGGTGAAATCGAGCGCGAGCGGCAGACCCCAGCGGTCGGCGAGCGCCCGCGGCGTGTCCGTCGCCTGGACAACGTCGAGGTCGAGCCGAGCGGCAGCCTGGAGAAACGCTCCGGAGCGATACGTTGCCGGACTCGCCAGGAGGACCACTCGTGGACGACGAGGGCCTTGATGGTGGAGTGGTGGGATCATGGGTGTCTGGGATCAGCTGTCACGAGATGTTGGGTCGATGGGTGCTCGATGATTCTGAGTCGGGAACCGTAATTGGCGTTAGCTGCCTGGGTGAACATCACCCCGCGGCTCTCCGTCCGTCGCCCCCTAACTCCCGGTCACTCCGTCACCAACCGTGTCCGCCGGGACGTCGACAACGCGACCAAGAGTACAGATGACGACCGTGTAGACCCCGCCCGAGCCGTCAGGCGTGACGGTGATGTCGCTCACCCGCAAGTTGGCATAGGGGGTCTGCGAGCGGTCCTTGCTCAGCCACTGATTGACGTCGTCCATGGCACCGCTGGTGTCATGAGCGGCATTGGGGCTGTGGAAGAGAAAGACCCGCGTATCGGCGGGAACAAGATTCATCGAGCGTGCTCCTTGCTAACGGAGGGTGTTAGGGTCATAGGGTGATGGGGAAAATGCCGGCACTCACAGTCCGTTCCCCATTCCCGTTCACAGCGATCTCGAGTGAGGCGTCATGTGACGCGGATGCCGCCCGCCGAGTATAGCGGTGGGTGTCAGGTCACAGGGGCATCGGGTGATGGAGTGACAGGGGAATACGGGTTGCGGACTGCGGGTCCACCTTCCTCCGTTCTGACTGTACGCTGAACGCGGCATTCAGAATCGGCGAAAACCTCCCTATCACCCCATCACCCGATGCCCCCGTCACCCTGGCTAGGCGACAGTTTGCGTCTTGTCGTGTCCGGAACCTGTAGCGCTTGCGGGTAGCTCCCCTGGAACAGGTGGCGCGACCTCCATCCAGCCCTGGCGGACCGCATGCAGAATGGCGCCGACCCGATCAGTAGCGTTCAGCTTGCGCAGCACAGAGGTCATGTGGTTTTTCACGGTCTGTTCGGAAACGAAGAGCTCGTCCGCGATCTCCTTGTTGGAGAGCCCCTGGGCTACGCAGTCGAGCACCGCCAGCTCTCGTGTCGAGAGCGGCATGGGCCCATCGGCGCCACCTGTCTCGCTGGGGAGTCGTAATTCGGCGCGCAGGCGTCGCGCTAGTTCCGGCCGCGCCAGCATATCGGCCCGCAGCAGGTTCTCCCCGGCGCAGATGCGCGACAGCGCCGTCATAAGGGCCTCGGCTCCAATGTCCTTCTGCAGAAAGGCTACTGCTCCGGCCCGCACTGCCTCGATGATGCGGTCGTCATCGACGTGCACCGAGAGCACGACAATGCGCGCTCGCGTCTGCTTGCGTCGCAAGATACGGGTGATGCGCAGTCCGGTGATGCCTGGCAGCTGGACGTCGAGCAAGATCAGACCCGGCCGAGTCTCCTCCGCCGCCCGGATCGCCTCGTGAGCGTTGCCCGCTTCCGCCACGATCTCATAGCGGCCGGTCGCTTCCAGAACCCGCCGCAATCCGGTACGGAACACCGGATGATCGTCAACCAACAGCACTCGCCGTGCTAGCACGGACTGTCCCTCCCCGCGTTGCGGCCTCCGGCCGGGTCCATGTACACGGGAGGCGCCATCCACACCTCACCGCTGGACCCGGCCTTCCGGCCTCCTACCCGCCCCCAACGGATCGTCGCTCGCGGAGCTGTCTGTACCGGGCCGCACGTCCCGTGACAAACATCGGCGATCCTGCTGTTCATGCTATGAGGCTCAGACACAATTAGCAACGGACAGAATGGCACAACAAGTGCACGGACACCTTCCTGCACGGTGCCAAATAGTCACAATACCGTATATTATGAGGAGTTGTTGTGTTGTATCAGTCGGACTGGCGAAGGAGAAGAAGCCCGATAAGCGTCTTGGCGTCCTGCACCTGGTCCGGTCCCGGCTCGAGCAGCCGCGAAACGTCCGTCAACGGCACCAACGTCACCCGGATCAGCTCGTCCGGATCGATTTCGCCACCGGCAGCCTCGCAGTTGTCGGCGTGGAAAATCGTCATCCGCTCGTTCGTGTATCCCGGCGACGTGTAATAGGACGCCAGTTGAGTGAGACGACCAGCGCGATAGCCGGTCTCCTCTTCCAACTCTCGCCGCGCGCACGCTTCAGGTGTCTCGCCTGGCTCCAGCGTTCCCGCTGGAATCCCCAGCAACGTGCGGCCGATAGCATGGTGGCTCTGGCGCAGAAGCAAGACATTGCCGTCAGGTCGTAACCCCAACGATCGCCACCGATCCCGGGTGCTCGACAACCTCCCGCGTCGTGATGCGCCCGGTGGGCAGGCGCACGTCATCGACGCGGACATGGACCCATGCACCATCGAATCCACGACGAGTTGCGAGGGTCTCACCAAGAGGCGGGTTCATAGCGTCGGAGTCAGACATCGGCAACGATTCTCCGCCGACAGCGACGGCACCCCGGTGGGGTGCCGTCTGGAGGCGCCAGGCGGATTCGAACCGCCGATCAGGGTTTTGCAGACCCGTGCCTTACCGCTTGGCTATGGCGCCAACAAGGGTTGCCGCTGGTCAAGGGCAATAGCCAGTTTAACACGACAACGGAATTGCTCGGTGTCTGCGGGGCAGAGCGAGACCGCGCCGCGATCCGTGTCCTGCCGTCGTGCAAGAAACGTCCGTCCATCGGCGTCGCGCTTGCGTCCCTGTGATCATGGATGGCCGG
This sequence comes from uncultured Chloroflexia bacterium, assembly GCA_963751075.1. GTDB lineage: Bacteria > Chloroflexota > Chloroflexia > Thermomicrobiales > UBA6265 > JACCXM01. Next base: position 94,965 of record CAVVTE010000022.1, read on the forward strand.
GCCTGCCCTGACGCCGCTTAGGGCCGCGTCGGTGAAAAGCCCGCGGCATGAGCCGCACCAGCGCTAGAGAAACAGAGATCCGGGATCGTCGCGAGGTACGCCGGAGTACCCGGCTCGTGGTAGATCATCCCCTCCTGGTTGCCCTTGATAGGGTAGCTCGGCGGGCAATCACGAGAGCCGTCTCCGCGAACGGCTCCTGGCGGCACACCACCCGCGTCGGCCGCGGCGATCGCCTCCGCCACGACGTCGCCTCGCTCCCGGTCCTCTCGGTCACGAATCTCGATCGCCTCGGCAACGAGCACCTCAATGCTCTCCTCCCCCTCGTCAACCGAGACCGTTTCGGTCGCCACCTCCTCAACCGCGACCGAGTCCCCACGCATCCCGGGTTCATCCCCGGACTCGAGGAACCCGGCCGCCTCCGCGGCCTCGGCACTCTGGAAACAGACTTCCGGGATCGTCCGGTTATACGAGGGCTGACCGGGGCTGTGATAGCGCATCGAGGGCATATTGCCTTTGATCGGATAACTCGTTGGGCAATCGTGCGTACCGTCCCCCGGAACCGCGCCGCCATGCGCAGACGCGGCAGCCTCAATTGAGGCGAGAGCATCACTGGCGCGGCCGGCCAATCGCCCCGCCGCCTGGTCGGCGTCTTGCCGAGCCTTCACGAGATCGGCCGTCAGCCCCTCCATCTGATTGGCGGCTCGTTCGTACCGCAGCCCCGCGGCCGAGTCGGCCGCTTCCTGGAACAACCCGGTGCCTCGCTCCGGGAGACCGGGGGCAGCGGTACGAGTTGAGGTCGCGGGTGGGGCAGTCGCGGTCGTCGAGACACGACCGGCTTCAGGCCCCTCGATCCGGCGAGACGGATCAACCGTCCGTTGCGCGCTGCCCCCGGCGCTCCCCTTCCGCATGTACCAGATGACGACGAGCACCGCGATAACTACGAGGAGAATGAGCAACTCTCGCATCGAATCCGCTCCTTGCGTCCACTACAGCCTCGACCATAGCGGCGGTCACGCGTAGCCGTCGCTAATCGAACCTGATCGAGACGCGGGCCCTATTCCTGAGGTCGCAAGCCCCTCGCGCGAGATTGGCGGAACCCCGCCGCTTCCGCGGCCTCCGCGGAGGCGAAGCAGAACTCAGCCACCGTCGGCGCGTATGAGACCTGTCCCGGCTCGTGGTAGATGCGTGACTGAGCGTTGCCTTTAACCGGGAACCCTGGTGGGCAGATCGCGGTGCCATCACCCGCGATGGCCCCGAGTGGGACTTCACGCTCGTCGTCGAGCTCGCGCATTGCCTCCCGCAGCACCTCGGCCGCGTCACGCTCCTGGTTGGCGGAAACCCCCTCACCGCCAGCACGCGCGCCACCCACGGCGTCGGCGGTGTCTGCCCGCGCTTCTTCAGCGGAAGCCTCGGCGGCCGCCATCCGCCGCGTAGCGGATTCCCCGCCAAGTTGCGCATCGCGCGCTGCCCGCTCGGCCTGTTCCTGCGCGGCTCGATCGGCTGCCGCGGCAGCTTCGACCCGCTCCAGCTCCAGGGCGCGACCTTCGTCTTGCACGCTGATGTCCGCGATCTCCGCGCCGTTCCCCATCTCCTCGGTGTCGGGTCGTACGCTGTCACCGACCATCGCGGCATCCCGAGTAGCGGTCGGCACTTCAGGCATGCGCGCCGCCGAGGCAAGTCCCTCGGTGGCAGCGGCCGCTGCAGCAGCTGGTGATGCCGCCTGGCGCATGACATGCGCGACGTCTCGCGCCGACCGCTCGGCAGTTGCCTCCGCTTCCCGGCGTTGCGCCTGGAGCCGTTCCTCCATCGCCCTACGGCGACGCCTGCTCCACCAGAAAAACGCCACGGCAAAGATGAGCAGCAGAATCGTCGTGGAACTGCCGAAGAAGCCTTGAGGACGATCTGTCGCGGGAGGGGTCGTCTCCCCGGCGCCTCCGGGTTGCGGGGTCTGGGCCATGGTCGTGATCCTTTCTTGCCGTGGAGCATGCAGCCGCGGCGCGCGCATCCTGATCGTTCACCATTTTACGGCAGGTTGACGCGCCTACCGCGTCGCCTGGCACGCGGGAGCGATGGTATCCTTTACATATTATGGATATGCGCGTTCTCCCTCTCACCACCGTGCGACCTGCCATCCCCCGCGGCGAACGCCCGCGCGGCCTCTATGACCTGACCCTGCCGGATCTCGAGGCACGAATTGTCAAACTCGGGTTTCCTCCCTACCGCGCCCGGCAGGTGTGGAGTTGGGTCTACCGGCAGCACGTCTCCGACATCGCGGGAATGCGAAACATTCCGGCCGCACTCCGCGAAGCGCTGGCGTTGGAAGCTCCTCTCGCTCTCCTGGAACCCGTACGAACGCTGAGCGCCGACGATGGGGAGACGATCAAGACCCTCTATCGCACCGGTGATGGACATCTGTTGGAAACGGTCCTCATGCTCTATCCCGATCGGGCCACAGTCTGCGTCTCCTGCCAGGTCGGCTGCGCCGTGGGCTGCGCCTTTTGTGCAACCGGTTTGATGGGGCTGGCGCGGAATCTCAGCGCCGGGGAGATGGTTGCTCAGGTGGTGGGAGCCGCTCGCGAGGCGCGACAACGTGACCGGGAGCTCACGAACATCGTCATGATGGGGATGGGCGAGCCGCTGCAAAACTACACGGAGACGATGAAGTTTATCGGCATCGTCCACGACCCTAACGGTCTCGACATCGGAGCCAGACGCATCACCGTTTCCACCTCCGGTATCGTGCCGAGAATCGATGCTCTGGCCGACGAGCCTTTGCAGCTCAATCTGGCGGTCTCCCTGCACGCTCCAGGGGATGAGCTGCGAAGCACGCTCGTCCCGATCAACCGCCGCTACCCGGTCGCGGTCCTGATGGAGGCGATCGACCGCTACATCGCGAAGACGGGACGCCGGGTCTCCTTCGAGTACGCCCTCATGCGTGGCATCAACGACAGCGACGAGACCGCGAGCGACCTGGCGGGCCTGCTGCGGGGCCGCCTCTGCCACGTCAACATCATCCCTCTCAATCCGGTCGACGTCCTCCCATATGAGCGCCCCGATCCGGCAGGTATCGAGCGCTTCACGAGCATCCTGCGCGCCGCGGGTATCCCGACGACGGTGCGCTATTCGCGCGGGCTCGAGATCGACGCCGCCTGCGGGCAACTCCGTGCCAAGGAGCTTGCGTCCGCGTCGTGATCCGTCCCCGGAGTCTGCTTGCTCTGACCGCACTCGCCACTGTTGGACCAACGGGACTCATGACCACGGGGGACGTTTTCTCTTCCCCGGCAAAGCGCGCGGCCTTCGGACGTTCTCCCTTCGCCCCAGGCATGGGGTGAAGGGTCTCGGATGAGGGGCACTCTCAGCGATCCACTGGCGGAGACAATTCCGGTCTCCGCTCGTCATTCGCAACGACGGCGACGAACTGGATCGTCTGCTCGGCGGGAGCACTCCGGTCGCGCGACGAGTCGAGGTTCAGCGCACCCGCCTCGTTCAAGGGCGGCGCGAGATGCAACCGGTCGCGGACGGGCTCTCCATACCGGCTAATGGGACGCTCCTTCTCAAATCTGGCGCCAGTCACCTGATGCTCCTCGGGCTGCAAACCGCTCTCAGATAAAGTAAGAGCTTCCCACTCACCCTGCGGTTCGCCCGCGCAGGCGAGGTGACGGTCATGGCGCGAGTGCGGAGGAAAGTTGATGCGGCGGGACTGACACCGTTCCCGCCGGTAGTCTCGGGGGAGATCAGCCTCGCTCTCGCCTCCGCCCCGCCGGCCCCGGCCGGGACGCTCGCTGCTGAGTTGGGTCGCTGAACGTTGCCCTAGCCCGGATCAAGCATGGAGGCGATGAGGGGTGGTCTAGTGGACCCAGGGAGGTTGCCCGGGTTGGCTGGAGACCAAGTGGAGGCGCACCCGATCTTGAAAATGGCTTCCCCGTGCGTAACCACGTCGTCGTCGAGCAGGACAGCGCTTGTGTTGTGCCATATCGATGATGCTGGCCAGGACCATCAGGGCGGGCATCCGGCTCCTGGCAATCGCATCGCGCGTCATGTCGACAACCCCTCGCGGGTCTCCAAGCGAAACGGACTCCGGTCGAGCGCTACTCGGCGGCGACAATCGCCAGGACGTCCAACGCGACCGGCCGGCCGGTGCGCGATCTGGCTTGAGAGGTGGACCCAGGCTTGTCAGCGACCTGTTAGGTCGATTGCCGATCAGCAACGGCTCATTGCTCATTGCCTGCGCGGCAGCCGATTTCCTGTGTCTTTGCTTCAACACTGGGGGCGATCCCCGCAGATCCAAAGTCCTTTTCTGCCAGCGGTGGCGGCAACGACCGGGATGAAGCCACCTGGACAAAGAGAGCGCGTTGCAAAACCTTGTTGGTTCCCAAACCTTCCAGGCGCACATCGGTCATCGACAACGCCGTCAGGACGGCCGACGAGTGTTTCCGGGAATCCGCCCCATGGCCCCGATCATGAGCAGTTGGTTCTGTTTCCCCAGATTGCTTCGGCTAGGCAGCCGGGGTGGCCACACCCATGTCTACTGGTTGGAGGAACGGCTCACCCTCCGCAATGAGGGCGGAGACCAGGAGGACGAGCGGCTCGTCACCGGGATTGCGGAAGGTATGCACGAAGCCGGGCTCCTCAATGATCCACTCCCCGGGCCCCAGCAGCACCTCCGTCCCGGACGGAATCACCTCGACCGCGGTCGGGGTCCCGAACCGACCCCGCCCCGATTCGCCTGCCTCATCGAGGATGGTGTAGGCCACCGTCCCCGACTCAACCGCAACGATGAGTTGACCAGGGTGAACGTGGGGGGGGCGACAGCGCCCGGGGCGATCGTTGCCCGGAGCAGGGCCAACTGCATTCCGGGTGCGTCTGGTGACGGGGCGCTGCCCAACGACTCCAAGATAATGGGGGCCGCTTCCCCGGTGGGGGTCGCGTCCTGCGCAGCGGGGACACTCTCCCCGGTAACCAGGCCGACAAGAACAGCGAGACCGAGTAGCACGACTGCCAGCAGTATTCGGCGCATCGCTTGGCTCCTTTTGCTCTCAACGTCGACACTAACCGCGGCCGCTGGGGCGGATATTGGCAGACTTGCACCCGCGTTCACCGGTGTCAAGGACGTCGAGGTGATCCAGGTTGCTCGAAACCGGTTTTGCAACACGTGCCCATGACCCGGGGGACACCGCCGACGGGTAAAAACGCCCTCCACTCCGACCGAACGCAATGCTATTTTCAGAGCACGCTCTGAATACCCGGCGCCAGCAAGAACTCGAGCCAGTGCTGTTCATGGGCAAACGTCGGCCAGCGCGACTTTGCGGATCGTCGGCGTTCGGGCGCGGAGGGATCCCAGGTGGGGACCAGGGGACAGATCACCAGCCAGCCATCACCTCTCAGAACATCGCGGGGGCGGCAAGAAGATGGCGTCTCGATCGATATGTCTATGGAGTAGATCCGCGGATCGCCGAGATTGACCGGCAGCTTTACAGCTCAGCACACCGAAACTCGATTGCTGTCTCCATTGACCGTCGCCGGTCATGCATTCACCATTGCCTTCCTCGAGCTCAGTGTCGGGTGCGAAGAGGGTAGGGAGACTGGAATGACCGGAGGTGAACGACCATCCCGCTGGTTCCGCGTGCAGCCGATCGGGTACGTGTTGCGACCTGATACGCCGCAGCCCGATCCCGACGCGTTCTACGATCCCTGGGCCGAGACAGCGTTGGACATCCTGCCGCGCTGGGGCGACGCCCTTGCCGGGATCGAGGAATACAGCCATCTCTTCGTCATCGTCTGGCTGGATCGCGCCCGTCGCGCGCGGAAGCCTCGCTCGCACGTGCCGGAGGGGCGCGAAGGACTGCCGGAGGTGGGACTATTCGCGACCCGCACCCCACGCCGACCGAACCCGCTCGGCGTGAATGCGCCGCGGCTGCTCCGCCGGGTGGGGAACACCCTTTGGGTGAGTGGGATAGACGCCTGGCCCGGCACACCGATTCTCGATATCAAAGGGTATGCCCCACGGGATGACCTGCGCCCGGACGCGACCGTCCCGGAGTGGCTGACAACGCTCTGGGCGTGCCACGACGAGGAGCACGGCCAACAAGGGAGCCCGGATGATAACGCACGGTAATGAATGCCTCCCTGTTGATCCTCGGTAGCGGGGAAGTGAATGCGAACGACGCGCGAGTTCACCACTCACTCCAATCCTTCGCAAGAACGCTCGTCGTCATGCTGCTGGCCGCGGTTCTTTCGTCGTCCGCGCCAGCCGCCCCATGGCCGTCTGCCTCCATGGCGGCCACCGGCGCCTTCGCGCAGTACGCCGTGACCTGCACTGCCTTCGATAGCCAGATCTGGGCGCAGACGGTCTTCGACGTCGACCCGGCCCAGCACGCGTCGCTCGATCCCGACAACGACCTCCTCGCCTGCGAAGAGCTCGCATCCGGCGCTGCCCCCGTCCTCTGGACGCACGAGGTTCCCACGAACGCGATTCCCGTGGATCTGGCGAGCGTCACCGACGGCGATACGATCGGCGTCTCCGTGGGCGGTGGGATGGAGCAGGTGCGTCTGGTTGGCGTCGATGCCCGCGAATCCGGTGGTCCCTATCAGGAGATCGAGTGCTTTGGTCCGGAAGGCGCACAGTACTTGGCATGGCTACTGGGTCGGGGCGGACAGGTTTTCATCGAGAAGGACCTGGAGGAGCGCGACCGTTTCGGCCGCTTGCTGCGCTGGGTCTGGCTCGATCGGGGCGATGGCGAAGTCTATCTCGTCAACGAAGCCATGATTCGTGCCGGCTTCGCCGAGCGGTTCCGTGACACGCCAAACCGCCGCTATGTTGACGAGCTCATCGCGGCCGAAGAGTTCGCGCGACGCCACCACTTCGGGCTTTGGGGCGCATGTGATGAAAGCGTTGCCCAGGACGGCAGGATAGGAAGTCCGCCACTTGACCTGCCAGATGCGGACTGCCATCCTGCCTACCCGGATATCTGCATTCCAGCGCCCCCACCTGATCTCGCATGCGGCGACGTCCCCTACTCGAGCTTCCGCGTGCTCCCACCCGATCCGCATCACTTCGATGGCAATCTCGACGGCGTCGCCTGCGAGGGCCCCAGTTAGCAGGTCATGGGAACCGTGCCCGAACTTGAGACAATGGAGTGGACGTGATCTGGCCGGATTTGCGTTCCTGTATCTTGTGACGTGCAGTCACGATCGCGCGCGAAGTTTGAGTCAAAGCGGAGACGGACCATGGGGGCGTGCCAGAACGAGGACGGCCACGGGCGACGCATGCAAGATCACCTTATAACTCGGCGGTCAACGATGCGGACACTCGGGGGCGGGTCGCTTGGTCTCTTGGCCACCCTCGCAGGCTGGACTAGCGAATCGTCACTAGCGACGAACGCTCGCTCCACGGTGTCTCGGCTTCGAGCCAACTCGCGCCCAAACATCATCCTCATCGTGGCCGATGACATGCGTGCCGACGATCTGACCACCATGCCGGTCACGCAAGCGCTTCTCGTCGAACAGGGAACCAATTTCGAGCAATTTTTCGCGTCCGCTCCTAGTTGCGCTCCCTCCCGGGCGTCCATCCTGCGCGGCCAGTACCCGCACAATCATGGGGTGCTCCGTGGCAGCGAGAAGCATTGGGGGTTCGCCCTGTTCCGCAAATTAGGTAATGAGACATCCAACATCGCCACCTGGCTTCATGAGGCCGGGTACCGGACCGCGCTGATTGGGAAGTATTTGAACAACTATCCGAGCGGAGCGATGCCCAATTACGTCCCACCGGGATGGGACGAGTGGGCTGGCGTCACCAACGGTGGCTACGATGATTTCGAGATCAACGAAGGCGGCACGCTGGTCCCCTATCACGAGCGCGATCAGCCGTATCAGACCGACGTCCTGGCGAGAATGGCGACTGAATTCGTCTCGCGGAACGCGCAATCTCATAACCCGTTTTTCCTCTACATCGCGCCTCGCGCGCCACATGCGCCAATAACTCCGGCGACACGGCATGAGGGGGATTTTGCGACGGCGCCGGTGCCCCGGCCGCCATCTTTCGATGCCACGGGGGTGGGCAAACCGTCGTGGGTGCAGGAAGAACCGGCGCTCGATGCCAAGGCGATGGCCAAGGTCGATGCCACCTATCGGGCGCGCAAAGAGACATTACTCGGGCTGGATGAGCTGGTTGCGGATCTCGTCTCCACCCTGGAACAGGTGGGGGAACTCGACAATACCTACATCGTCTTGACCTCCGACAACGGTTACCACCTTGGTGAACATCGTGTCGTTGCGGCCAAGGGAACGGCGTACGAGGAAGTCATTCGGGTGCCGCTGGTCATACGCGGTCCAAACGTCCCGCCTCGGCGCACCTCCGCGCTGGCGTCAGTCATCGACTTGGCTCCTACCATAGCCACCTGGGCGGACGCAGACATACCCGCATTCGTCGATGGTAGATCGCTCACGCCGGTACTGGTCGGGGATTCCATAGCTTGGCGGCAGTCGCTGCTCGTCCAGCACTATCGCGACCACCCTGACAAGGTCGACGGTCCGCCCGGATTCTATGCACTACGGGCGGACGCCTCCGTCTACGTCGAGTACCCCGATGGCCTGCGCGAGCTGTACGACCTAAACGTCGATCCGTACCAACTCGACAATCTCGCGGACACGGCCGATCCTCAGCTCTTGCGGGCGCTTTCGGCGCGGCTCGCGGAACTGACGGTGTGTGCCGCCGCTGCGTGCCGCGAGGTAGAGGATGCGCCCCTACCCGGCACGATACCCCTCGCTTCTGTCTCCACGACGTGATGGGATGGTCCAGCTTTCGGTCGAGCGGCAGTGGCGACGTAGGCATCGTCCGCGCCCTCTACTAGGCGCGAACGGTCTGAAAACATGCCTACGGGCCACCAACTCGCGTGGCGAGGCGAGGAGACCATTGCAAGCGTCGCCGCTACTGGCCGTCTCGCCGTCTGCAAGTGGTAGCATCGGCGCGGCGCTCCGCCAACTGGTTCCCCGTGCCCAGGCAACCAGCTATCACATAGTGCAGTCTGCCCCTCCAATTACGACGGCAGCCTTGCCTTTGGGAGATCTCAATGTCACGAGTTCGGGTTCTCGTCATTCTTCTGCTTGCCGTCACTCTCCTGGCGCCATTGGCATCGCTCGGGAGTCACACGCTGGCCCAGGACGAAGAAACAGCGACCGGCGAGACATCCACCACGCCGGCCCTTCTGGGTGGAGACCTTCCAGGCGATCCCCAAATTCAGCTTGTCCAGGTGGCGACGGGACTCCAGATGCCGGTGAATGTCGCCTTCCCGCCGGATGACAGCGGCCGCATGTTCGTGGTCGAAGTCGGGGGCACGATCCGCGTTGTCAACCCGGATGGCAGTCTGGTCCCGGAGCCGTTTCTCGATCTCTCTTCCACCGTGGCGTTGCGTCCGGGTCAGCAGGGGTTGTTGGGACTCGCATTCCACCCGAACTATGCCGAGAATGGCCGCTTCTTCGTCGACTACAACAACCTCTACGCCAATGGGGAAATTACCGTATCGGAGTTTGTGGTCAGTGAGGACAACCCCAATGTCGCGGACAGCAAGACCGAACGGCCCCTGCTGACCATCGACAAGCCCTATCCCCAGCACAACGGTGGGACGCTCCGCTTCGGGCCGGATGGCTTCCTCTATATCTCGACCGGCGACGGCGGCTGGCAGGGAGACCCCTACGACAACGCGCAAAGTCGCTTCTCCTTGCTCGGCAAGATCCTGCGCATCGACGTCGATACCGGCGCCGCCGGTCAACCCTATGGAATTCCCGCCGACAATCCGTTCGCGGGAGAGGGCCGCTACGACAATCCTTACCCCGGCGAGCCGCCAGCGGGCCAGGACAGCGGCGAGCGGCGCCGGGCGCGCAACAAGGATGTTCCCAACTCCGTATCTCCGGAGAACCGCAAGAACCGGTCTCTGGTGCGGCCCGAGATCTGGGCCTACGGCTTCCGCAATCCCTGGCAGTTCTCCTTCGACCCCGAGACCGGGGATTTCTACGTCGGCGATGTGGGCGGGGATTCCTGGGAAGAGATCAACTTCCAGGAAGCGGGCACGACTGCCGGCCAGAACTACGGCTGGGACTGGCTCGAGGGGTCACACTGTTACCCTGCGGGGATCGATGAGTGCCCGCGTCAACAAGTTGGCGTCTTGCCGGCAGCCGAGTATGCCCACGGTGACGATGGCTGCGCCGTGATCGGCCTCGGCGTCTACCGGGGTGACGCATACCCAACGCTGGACGGCATCTATTTCAACGGCGAGTTCTGCACCGGCGAGATTCGCGGTTTGCAGCGTGACGCGGACGGCGCCTGGCAGTTCCAGAATCTGCTCGACACCGCGCTACAGATCACGGGCTCGGGGCAGGACGAAACCGGTATGCTCTATGTGGCGGGCGTCACCGGTCAGCGGGAGACCGACAACGGGTCAGTCTGGAGGCTCGTCTCCGCGGACCAGATTCCCGAAGGGGCGACGACCGTTCCCCTCGGTGAGCCAGGCGAAGGCGAGGCGGAAGTTGACGAGTTCGGCGCCCCGATCGACGAGGCTGCGGGTGAGACCAACGACGCCGGCGAAACGGCGGAACCCGTCACGGAGACCGCGCCGGTCGATGAGACAGTGACTCCCGAAGATTCGGCGCCTGCTGACGAAGCGGCGCCTGCCGCCACGCCAGTCCCGGCCAATGCCGGCGCCGAGGCTGGTGACGGATCAGAAGAGACGGTGACCGTGGACGGTGCCGACGAGATCGTGATCGGCATGTACGACATGTATTTCGAACCCGAGCGCATCCGCATTCCAGCCAACACTGACGTCCGCCTCATCTTCGAGAATCGCGGCGCGGCTCCCCATAACTTCGACATCAAGGAAAGAGACATCAGTATCGACGTCGCGCCCGGAGAAACAGGAGAAACGGTCGTCAATCTTCCGCCGGGAACGTACAAGTTCATCTGCAGTGTGCCGGGCCACAAGCAGGTCGGAATGAACGGCGTGCTCGTGGCCAGGTAATTGCGATGCGGCGTGGATGACGTGCACTTGTGGCAAGGCCTAATCGTCCTGTTTTCGCGTTTGCGGGCAAAACCGTTCGCGATCGCCGAGCGTTCCCTAGTGAGAGAGCGTCTCCGCCCTCCGTCGTGTGCACGGTGCCTGGCGTCAAGGCGTGGCGGACAGAGGCGCGGATGCCTCGGCTCCAATGGTGAGCGACGTGACGAGGAGGACGGTTCTTCATGGACAGTAAACGGTTCGATTCCCTGGCAATGGCAATTGGTCTCCGCCGATCACGGCGTGGCGCTTTTCGGGCACTAGCTTCGGCAGCGCTTGGAGCCACGGCGATAAGGATTGGCCTGGGCGCTGAGCCGGCCGAAGCGGACGAGGTCACCGCGGAGAGGCGCTTCGACTGCACCGCGGTCGGCGGGTCCTGCAAAGGCAATGACTCACAGTGCTGCTCAGGTCGCTGCAAGGGGAAGACGGGAAAGAAGAGGAAGAACGGAGGACGGAAGAGAGACCAGAGCCAGTGCGTCGCTCACGATCAGGCTGGGTGCACATCCGAGCAGGATACATGCGACACAGGTATTGCCGTTGCCTGCGGTAGCCGCGGACGCGGGGGATGTTTTAGGACCACTGGCAACGCCAGCTTCTGTGGCCAAATCGAAGGCCCGCGTCCTCCTCGCCTGAACTGCGAGAATTGCATTACAGACCAGGACTGCGAGGCTCTCGGTTACGGCAGTGGCGCGGCCTGCGTCGTCTGCAACTCCGAATGCCAGTTTCGGAATAACAACGCTACTGCCTGCGTAGGGCCCGAGGACTAGCGTCTGTCCCAGGTCTCCAAGTTGCCGCCTACTTGACACGTGTGAGTAGCGATTGTCGGGCCCTCGCTAATTTGGCGAGGGCTCGGCCGTCTCCATTTCTGTAGCTTCAGCCCCTGGGCATCACCTCGCCCCTGAAGCCGATGCCGACGCTACCTTCCGCTCCTCGAGTCCTTTTCTCAAGGAACCAGGCCACCACACCGACGAAGCTCCGCATGTGGTCTTTCGGCTACGGCTTGACGTAGGCGTAGCCCTGGTGCTGCGCCAGCACCAAGGCTACGACGCCGCCCAGGGAGGTCTGCGCGTATGATGGGATCGTCGCCGGATCGCTCTGATGCTCCCGCAACGCGTTCTGACTGACTTGCACCTCGACGCCGGCCGCGTCCATTGTTGCCAGCTCCGGCGTCAGGTCGTTCTTCCCTTGCAGGGTGTAGACCGCGGTTCCGTCAACGACGACTCGCAGATACGCCCGCAGCCACTCCTGGGTGAGATTCCGGAGATTGGAGAGGACGTACGGCCAGTTCTGCTCTTCCGCGGCATGCAATACCACTTTGAAGTCAGGCGGGACCACCGGCGTGCCGGCTGGCTCAGCCTGCGTCGCGGTTACTTCTCGGCCGGAGACGGCGAGTCCAGCCGCTGCTTCAACGGTCCCGCCAATCCGTCTCATAGCGTCCCGCCGGGTCAGACCCGCCACGGTCCGAGGTGGTGAAATCAACTGTCATGCCTCTCCTCTCCACGTCTCGATGACCACTCGCGGACAGCGCCCGAAATCGACCGGCTATTCATGACATCTTATCGGAGAATGAGCGCGAGTCGTGGGGAGACGGAGATCCATGGTGCGATTGAGAACGGAGCGACTGCTCCTGCGCGATTTCGAGCCCGGTGACTGGCCGGCGTTGCATGACGTCGAGTCGCGCGCCGAAGTTGCGCGGTACCAGTCGTTCGAGCCGCGCACGATGGAGGAGAGCCGCGCCTACGTCCTTGCAGCATGCGAAGAGGCAAAGCGAGAAACGAGAGAAACGTACGACCTTGCCGTCATGCTCGTATCCGAAGATTGCCTGATCGGCCGCTGCGGGCTGGGTCTCACCGACCCGGACCTCGGCGAGGGTATGCTCTGGTTCACTATGCACCCATCTTACTGGGGACGAGGCTACGCCACCGAGGCGGCACGTGGTCTCGTCGACTTTGGGTTTCACGAGTTACGGCTGCACCGAATCTGGGCTGATTGCGACCCCGCGAATGTCGCATCGAGTCGAGTGTTGGCGAAGTTGGGTATGCGGAGAGAAGGTCACCTGCGCGAGAACGCCTGGATCAAAGGCGCCTGGGCGGACTCTCTCATCTTTGCCATCCTCGACCGGGAATGGACCTCATCCAGCGAGTGGATCGGCGCCGAATCCTAGAGGGTGATCACCTGATCCGGCATGTTGCCGGACAGCGCCGTGTAGAGGTCCGGGAAGCAGCCGACCTGCACGCCATCGACGGTGCCAACGGCTTTCACCGGGCTGGGAAACGTTCCCGGCTCGCCCTCGGCCAGCCCTCGCTCCACCGCGCATTGATCGCACATCATGAGCAGGATGCCCTGCTCCGCGGCCACCTTCGCCAGCCGCTCACCGATGGGATCGCCCTTGCGCAGGATGTAGTTGTTGTCATCGAAAAAGAAGAGTCCGACCACCTCGACCCCATGTGATCCCTGTTCCAGCTGCGGCAAGATCATCTTGCCGAGCTTATATGAGGCGGTATGACCTGAGGTGCTGAAAACGTAAGCGACCTTCATGTTCGCGATTTGCTCCCCCGCTGAGAATTCCGACTCACCGAAAAATCTGGCAATCACAACCGGGGTGAATCTACGAGGGCTCCATCGCCCTGTCAATGATTCGGCACACCAGCCTCGGCCACCCTTGTCGTACCTGACGATGGCCGCGTGAGAAATGGCAAGATCTTTGGAAGGCATCACCCGACGATCTTCGAGGGCGTCAAAAAGCGGTCTGGCATTAGTGCGTGGAGTGACCATCGCCGCTGTTGCACGATGTGGAGCATGATGATATGGCCAGTACCGTTGCACTCATCGATCTGAAATTCGGGAATGTCATCGCTCGTGAACTCGGCGATGACGATGCGCTTGAAGGGGTGCAGCCCCGACACGCCGGCCAAGGAGCGGAGGCAATCCGGGCCCTGTCGCTGATACTCGCGACCGACGACGGTCGGCACCTCGTGGTCGTGCGCGAAGATCTCCAACGAGTGGTGGGCACCTCTCTCCACAACAGCGTTGCGTAGGAACGACTATCGCGCCGGCCAGGTGGGAGAGGAAAGACGACCCCACGGCTCCCTCGGCTCCTGGACACTCGAAGCCATTCGGCGGGAGTTTTACGGCACCGTGGACGGCAGGAACTGACGGGGCAGGCTCCTCGGGGTGCGGTAGGATGGGCACGAGAACCAGGTGCGAAGTCATCGTGGGGCTATCCGGGGCAACAGCATGCCCTGGCCACATCGATTGTCGAACAGCAGGAGGTTCCCATGAGCGTTCAGCGCGCCGATCGAGGCAGGTCCACACCATTCACTCGTCGGGCCGCAGTGGCAACAGGCCTCATGCTTGCGAGCGGCGCGCTGGCTGCCGCCTCGGCCCGACCCGCCTTCGCCGCAACGTTGCGGCAAGCGACGCCGGTGGCGGGCACCACGGGTGATGACCCCGAAGCGATCATTGCCCTGGCGCGGGACATCATGGAGCAGCAACACGTCAAGGCGGTGATCCTGCGCGTGACCATCGACGGGCAGGAGCTCGTGACGGAGGCCCTGGGCGAGTCGATGACCGGCGTCCCAGCCACGACGGAAATGCACTTCCGCAACGGTGCCGTCGCCTTCTTCTACGTCTCCACCCTCCTGCTGCGGTTGGTCGACCAACAGGTGGTCACCCTCGACGACACGATCGATACCTGGCTGCCCGACCTGCCCGACGCGGACCAGGTCACGCTGCGCATGCTGGCCAACTTGACCGCCGGGTATCCGGACTTCGTGCAGAATCCGAAGCTGAGCCAGGAGCTGTACGCCGATCCCTTCCGGCAGTGGACGCCACAAGAGCAGATCGCCCTCGGCTCTCTCCACGCCGCGGGTCTTCGCTCCCGGGACCAATTGGGACTACTCGCACACCGACTATGTCATTTTGGGACAAGCGCTGGAGAAGATCACCGATCAGCCGCTGGACGTTGCCCTGCAAGAGCAGGTCCTCGGTCCCATGGGCTTACGGAATACCGTCGCGTGGGCGACCCCGGAGATCTCCGAGCCAGTCCTGCACGCCTTCAGCGCGGAGCGGCGGCCGGCCCTCGGCATCCCCGCCGGCACGCCATTCCTCGAGGAGTCGACCTACTGGAACCCGTCCTGGTCCTTCGCTCAGGGGCGCGATCCAGACGACCGACATCGTCGATATGACGGCGACAGCCGTGGCGGTGGGCGAGGGAACGTTGCTGTCGCCGGCGTCGCACCAGGCGCAGATTGCTCCCGACCTGCTCGGCTTCGGCAAGCCCCTGACGGGCTGCCCGGCCTGCCACACCCTCGACGAGACCTACAACTACGGACTCGGCGTGGTCCTCAGCAACTCCTGGATCGTGCAGAACCCGCTCTTCGCTGGCTACGGAGCGGTGGCCGGCTACCTGCCCGACGGGAAGATCGCAGTCGCGGTGGCCACCACCTTTGGCGAGGGCGCTTTCGACGAGCAGGGCAACTATAAGTACTCCAGCCATCAGGACATCTTCGCCGCCATCGGCAACTATCTCGCCCCGGACCACCCGCTGCCGAAGCCTAGAAACGAGCAGGCGTGAGGGCGATCCCACGACGGGCGGGAGCAAGGGACGCCTCCTGGCCCATCAACCATTGACGGCACCGTCTGCGAGTTCATGTGAGCACACAGTCGTTGCTTCAGTACGAGGAGTGGCAACTCCACCCGACGATACTGCTCGCCACAGATGCACTCGCACACCGGCATATGCCAAACTACCCCCCTCCACACCGTCCGGTTTCGTGCGGGTGTCGCACCGGAAGGAACGGCACAATCGAGCTTCCCCTCTGTTGCCACGCCGGCGTCCTCGCCGGTCGGCGGCGAGGTCATGAGGTAGGCGCATGATCAGGACCGGTGCCGAATTCCGCGAGTCGATCCGCGATGGGCGCGATGTCTGGGTGAATGGGGAACGGGTCGCCGACGTGACTACCCACTCCATGTTCAAACCTTTGGTCGATATCCGGGCTCGTATCTACGACATGGCGCACGAACCTGAAACTCGGGATGTGATGACGATCCTCGACCGGGAGACCGGAGAGCGGTTCCCGGTCGGGCTACAACTCCCGCGCACACGAGAGGATTGGACAGCCAAGCGCCGCGCCGTCGATGCGGTCATGGACGACATCGGCGGCGTAGTCACCCGCGTCGGCGACGAAACGATCGGCGAGATGTGGTCGCTCTTCGATGGGCAGGACGTGCTCAACGAGATCGACCCCACCTTCTCCGAAAATATCCGTCGTCACGTCGATGCCGCGGCGCAGCATGACCCCTTTCACGTCTCGGCCAACACTGATCCCAAAGGGGACCGCTCCAAGAAACCGAAGGAGCAGGATCCCGACATGCTCCTCCACGTCGTGCGGGAGACCGATTCCGGGATCGTGGTGAAAGGCGCGAAGTTCGAGACGGCGGCGGCCTACGCCAACCAGGCCTTCGTGAAACCGACGATCGCCAACTGGGGCGACAGTGAGCTGTCAGACTACGCGGTCGGGTTCATCGCTCACATGGGTGCGCCAGGCATGAAGCATATCTGCCGCACCGGGTTCGCCGGTCGCGCGCCGCGTGAGGACTATCCCCTCTCCAACCGCTTCGACGAAGTCGATACGCTGATCGTCTTCGACAACGTCCACATCCCCTGGGAGGACGTGCTGTTCTATCGCCATACCCGCGCTGCTTCGTACATCCGCGCCACCCTGCACCGCTACAGCGCGTTCGCCTTCGTGCAACGCATCCTGCGCTACGCCGACATGATGCTCGGCACGGCGATGTATAACGCGCGGCAGACGGGGTTGGAGAAGCAGCAGGCGGTCCAGGAGAAGCTGGCAACCCTGGCGGTCTATCGGGAGGGGATCAACGCGTTCCTCACCGCGGCGATCGCCGATGCGGAGGAGAGTCCCGGCGGTCTGCTGATGCCGAACCAGAGTCTGCTCTACGCCGGCCGTGTCCACGCCTGCTCGGGGTTGGCGGAGATGATGCACCTCAGCCGCGATCTCTGCGGCGGGCAGATCTGCGTGACACCCGATTTCGCCAGCTTCACCAACCCGGAGACCGCACCCTGGCTGCACAAGTTCTACACCATCAATGAGCAATGGCAGGCCGAAGATCGGCGTAAGCTGCTCGCCTATGCCCGGGATCTGCTCAACTCCGACTATGCGGGGCACCGTCTCACTTTCCAGCTTTTTGCCCAATCTCCACCCTTCGCTCACCTGCTCGCGGTGTACCGCAACTTTGATTTCGCGGAGCCGATGCGCATCGTGCAAGAGTCTGCGGGGCTGTCCGAACGAGTAGACGAGGGGGGGAAGGGGGAGACGCTGCGCTTAGGGGGGAAAGAGGAGAAGAACGGCAGAGGTGAGGATGGAATTCGCTCTTCTCTCCCGCCTCGTTCCTCCTCTCCCCCCTCGAGCGAAGCGATCCCCCCTTCCCCTCCTAAGCGAAGCGTCCCCCTTTCGTGACCACCCACCGCCGCATCCGCCCGTTCAACACACGCGAGACCTACCCCGAGCAGAATCTCGACAACGATCTCTGCCAGGCGGTGGTAGCCGGGAACACGGTCTATTTACGCGGCCAGATCGGACAGGACCTCGAGACGCGAGAGTCGGTCGGCATCGGCGACGTCACGACACAGACCGAGCGCGCAATGGCGAACATCGCCCTGCTCCTCGAGGAGTCGGGATCGGCGCTCGAAGACATCGTCAAGATCGTCGTCTACCTCACCGACGTCCGCTACCGCGATCCGGTCTACCGGGTCATGGGACGCTGGCTGAAGGGCGTCTTTCCCGTCTCGACCGGGGTGGTGGTCACGGCGTTGGCGCGACCGGAATGGGTGGTCGAGATCGACGCCACAGCTGTCATCCCGGAGTCACGAGAGGCGTAGGTCGGCTAACGGCTATTGGTGATCAGTCGAAGACGGCCAGTCGGCAAGTCGGCCGAGTCGGCAAGGTACGCAGTCGATACGACTCAAAAGCCGATAGCCGATACCGCCTACCGGAGGACCACCATGACCCTCTCGATCGCCGGCCGTTGCGCCCGCACTGGACAGTTCGGAATTGCGATCTCGTCGTCGTCGCCGGCGGTGGCGGCACGCTGCGCCTGGGCGCGAGCGGGGGTTGGCGCCGCCTGTACTCAAAACATCACCGACCCGCGGCTGGGAACGGTGCTGCTCGACCGTATGGCGGCGGGCGAGTCCGCGCCTGAGGCAATGGCCGCGGTGACCAGCGCTGAGCCGCTCATCGCCTGGCGGCAACTCACGGCACTCGACCACAACGGCATCACCGCAACCTGGTCCGGTGAGCAGACCCTCGGCACATTCGCCACCGCGGAGGGACCCGACTGTGTCGCGGCCGGCAACCTTCTCGCGAACAGCCACGTCCCCCTGGAGATGGTCGGCGCCTTTGCCGCTCTCCCAAACGACGATCTCGGCGAGCGGCTGTTGGCGGCGTTGGCGGAAGGATTGCGGGCGGGTGGCGAGGCCGGCCCGGTGCATTCAGCGGGGCTCGTCATCGTGAACGACGTTCCCTGGCCGGTGACCGACCTCCGCGTCGACTGGTCAGAAGACCCGGTCGCCGAGCTGGCAGCGCTTTGGCGTCTGTGGCGGCCGCAAGCCGATGCTTACCGCCTTCGCGCCCTCGATCCCGAGGCGGCGCCGAGCTACGGTGTGCCGGGAGACCAGGCGTGAGTTGGAGCTCCTCTGGAGATGGTCCACACCAGATAGCGACTGGGGGCATCCGAATCGGATGCCCCCAGAAGTTGAATCTCTTGGTACTGCAAGTGGACGCTGGTTCACGCCCCTAAGCCTAAGCGGTCCAGGCTCGTCCTAGTTGTTCCCCCTGTCCCGCTTGCACTTTCGGTTGTCGCAGACCAGGTTTCTGTTGTTGCAGCAGTGCCCGTCATTCTTGCAGGCATCGCCCTTCTTGCCTCCGCAGCTGCGCTTGTACTGGCACCGCGGGTTGGTAGTGCTCGCGTCGCAGATAAGTCCGCGCCGGCAGTCACCGCTGTCGTCGCAAGAATCGCCTTTGAAGCCGGTAGCTGCGGAACTCACGTCTTGGCCGAGAGCCACCCGTCCCACCGCGCCCATGCCGAGTACGGCTAGCGTGCTCCCCGCGGCGGCTTTGAGCATGTTTCGGCGAGTCTTCTGCTCCCCGACGTTCCGGGTCAGATTGTCGAAGCGATTTGCGTCCACGCATCCCTCCTGAGGTAAGTCCAAAAACTGTGCAGAAAAGAGCACAGTTCCAGTTTAACACGGGCCCTGGCAATGCCAGGTACTTCCAGCACGCTCTGCAAGCCTTCGCACCCTCCTGTCTCAACACGCTGCATCGCTGAGACAATCGGTCACTTTTCCCGCCGTCATAAAGAAGTACGCTAAATCTACACATTTGGATCACTTCCCGGCACCACCGGCACGAATGTTCAGTTGCAATCGGCGCGACGTCGCTAACTGCCATAGACGATATCGGCGAATTGTGGAGACGACGTGACGACGCTGTGGATAGATAGAGGAGGGGGAGCCACATCGTTCAGGGGGTGCCGGCTTCGCCTCAGGGGGAGTCGCTGCGCTCAGGGGGTGAAGGGGGAAGGACGACGGAGATAATCCTCGTTCTCCTTCACCCCCTGAGGGAGCGTAGCGACCGGCACCCCCTGAGGCCGCAGAGCGGCTGACACCCCCTGAACGAAGCGGCCCCCCCTGCCATGGCGTTACCCCCTGAACGCGGGGAACGACTGCGGCGCCAGCTCGTCGATGCTCCGTCCCGCCCAGTCGCCACGATTGACGTTCGCCCACATCCGCTCCCCCGCGGCTTGCAGGTCGCGTGTGAGCGCGGCCACGTCGACACCGGGGATCTCCCGGCTACGCATTCGCACTTCGCCGTCGATGAGCACCGTGTCGAGGTCCTCGGCCGTCGCGGAGTAGACGATGTTGCGGACCGGGTCGCGGAGCGGGGTCATGAACAGGGAGTCGCCTCGCCAGAGGAGGAGGTCGGCTTTCGCGCCGGGCGCGATGCGCCCGAGATCGGCGCGACCCAGCGCCTTCGCCCCAGCCAGGGTCGCGGCATTGAAGACGTCGGCGGCGGTGGCGACCTCGGTCTGCCGGTCGACGATCTTGCCGACGACGGCCGTGTAGCGCAATCCTTCGATCATGCTCTGGGGGCAGGTATCGGTGCCGAGGGTCATGTTCACCCCTCGCGCCAGATAGCGGGCGAAGCTCTCCATGGCGATCCCGCGGCGAGCGAAGACCCACACCGCGTGTGCGACATTCGTGGCCGTATCCGCCAGAATACCGACGTCATCACCAGCCCAGTTCGACCAACTGCCCGGCGCAACGATAATCGCGTGGCCGAGAATGACGTCCGGCCCCAGAAAGCCGATGTCACGGAGCCACTCGATCGGTGTCACCCCATGGCGGCGAGTCATCTCCAGGAACTCGTTGACTGACTGCGACGTGTGCAGCGCCAGAGGCACCCCCATACTGCTCGCGGCCTCACGCGACCGGCGGAGAAGATCCTCGGTGCAGGTATCGACCTGGGATGGGGAGAGAAATCCCTTGATGCGGCCGTTCTGCTCGCCGTCGTGCTCCTCGATGAAGCGGACGGCGCGCTCCATGCCGCGCAACCCGGCCTCCTCATCCCAGGCGTACTTCACCTCTTTCCCGTCGTCGGTGTACCAGCGCCCGGAGCGGTAGCCGAGCCCCATGTAGAGGCGCATCCCGACACGGGCCGCCTGGCGCACCGCCTCCTCGCCATAGGAGCCAATCTCCATCACCGTGGTCGTGCCGGTCCGCAGCAGTTCGGCCATGGAATAGGCGAGACAGGCGTGTGCGGCCTCCTCATCCATCGCCATCGAGCGCACCGGGAGATACTCGAACAACCCCGAGAGGTAGAACTGCCGCCGTCCCATGTCTTCGACGAAGCTCTTGTCGAGCGGCGATTCGTAGAGGTGAGTGTGGGTGTTGATGAAGCCAGGGGTGACGACCATGTCAGTGGCGTCGATCGTTTCATCGACCGGCTGGTTCCAACTCCCCCGGGGACCGACATGAACGATGTCGCTGCCATCGGTGACCACGACCCCATCCCGAAGATAACGATGCCCACCCTCCTGAAACGCGATCACGTGCGAGGCGTCGATCAGCCGCCGAGCCATTGATTGCCACTCCTGTCCTGCCGCTGCGGGGCGCGTTGCACCCTGTTCCGGAATCTCACCAGCACCTGGCCAAGCGCGCAAGTGGCCCGCGTGATTCCCCCGGGGCATCCGCTTTGATCGACTGCGAAGCGCACGAAGACCTATCTATGTGGAATCGTCCCGTCGAACGGTACGACACTGCGTTTGCGGAGGGGTCTGACTCGATGGACGCCACGTTGCAGACCATCGCTCAAGTCGGCATCCTCGCCGGAGTCGTCTCCAGCATGCTGGCAGTGGACGCCAGCGTCGGGTTCGACCAGATCCGGGAGTCACTCCGCGATTCTCGCACGCTGCTCCTCGCCCTCGTCGCGAACTTCGTGGCGGGCCTGGCGCTCCTCCTGGCACGGCTACTGCCGCTCGGTGGCCGAAGCCCGAACGGCGGTGATCCTGCTCGGGTCGGTGGCAGGTGCGCCTTTTCTGCCCAAACTCGCCGAGCTCTCGAGAGGTCATGTTCCGATTTCAATCGACTTGATGGTGTTGCTGATGGTGGCAACCGTCGGCTATGCGCCCCTGGTCCTGCCACTGTTGCTCCCCCACGTGACGGTTGCACCAGGCGATATCGCCCGGTCGCTCCTCGCCATCATGCTCCTCCCCCTCGGGATCGGACTTCTGGGACGAGCACGCTATCCGACAATCGCGGTCTGGTCACCCGAGCTCTATCGAATCTCAGGGGGCCGGCATGGCCATCGGGCTCGCTGCCGGGCTTCTCGTGGGTTGGCATGACCTGGTGACCACGATCGGAAGCTGGATCTTCGTGGGCGCCGCACTTCTTGGGCTGGGCGCGATCGCGATCGGCTGGGGATTGGCAGCACCGGCAATTCCAGCGATGCGGCGTGTAGCGGCTCTAGGCACCGGGATGCGCAACTTCTCAGCGGCCTTGCTGGTGGCAAGCCGAGACTTCGGCGGAGAAACGTTGGTGATGACGATGGCCGCGACGATCATGCTCATGGTCGTTCTGACCGTCGCAGCCGGCGAATTGGGCCGAGGGGTGGGTGACAGGGTGATGGGGTTATAGGGGATTGGGGTTGACGACGACCGGGCGACGTTCGTCGATAGTTAGGCCGCGGGATAGGCGACGAGGGAACACGTTCGTGTCACCCTATCACCCACTCACCCTACACCCCGCCACCCATCACCCACCACCCTCGTCCGGTCGCTCGATCTCGGGATCACGATCGTCGCCGACCAGCCGGTTCCAGAGCTCGTAATCGGTGTCCCGCTTCGCGACAAAGCGGTCGCCGGCCGTCGCTTCGTGGCCACCCAACGCCTTGAATGGGCCATCGCCGAGACGGTTGAGGTCCACGTAGGTTCCACCTTGCTCCAACCGCGTGCCCGGCTCCAGAACCTGTAACCGCGCCAACTCGTCGCCGGTGAGATCGGGGAGCCGGTTGTGGAGCGCCTTGTCATCGGCCGCCGGGGCGCTCTCCGTCGCGTGGCCTCCCCCTGGTCCCGCCTCAACCGGAGCTAATTGCGCGGCGAAGCTGGGATCCTCCGCTTGCGGGCCTACGGGATTTGTTAGCTCTTCCCGCCGCACGTCATGCGTTTCGGCATGGCGTGCCTCGGGACCTCCTCGATCGGAATAGGGCTGTCGCCGGTCCCCAGGGCTATGATCGTCCGACATCCATGTCTCTCCTTCGCACCCACCTGATCAAAATTCGTTTGTAGCTCCGGCACCGCCGCACCGTACTCCCACCGATTTCAACGACCATGCAACCTCCGGGCCATTGACGCCGTCGGCCCTCGGTAACGGCCGGCCAGAGGTGTAGGGAGATGAGGTGGTTATCGAGGAGAGGCGCCCGCTATCGAGTCCCGGTATTGTCCTGCTATGCCGCGGGCGTGCCGGTCTCCGGAGTAGCGGCAACGCCGCCGTCCTCGTGGATCTCGTCGACCAGCCAGCGGCCCTCGACTTGCTCCAGGATGGCGTAATCCGGCTCTTCCGTACGGGGATCCTGTGGCTCGTCGAGCACGATCACGACCCCTGCCCGACCGTCTGGAAGGAGCTGGACCTCTCCAAAGCGGATGATGATTCGCCTCTGATCGTCCGGCAGCGGTTGTGGCGGGACGGAGAGAAACTCGAGGAGTTCCTCACGTGGCACGCCACCAAAAAAATCGCGCACGAAGTCGTCGGTGTAGAGGCCGGTGACGCGCAACAGGTCACCGGCGTTGGCGCAGGCGAATACCTGACGCAGGGTGGCGACGACCTCAGCCGATGTTTCCGCGTCGGCCGGCTCACCAGTGGGGGGCATGAATCGCGCAGGGGTGCCTGCCGGCTCAGCCACCGGTGTCCCCAGGATCGCCTCGATTGCCTCGATGGGAGCGGGCGCCACAACGCATTCTGATGGGTCGGGCGCAACCGGATAGGCGGCGGGCGTAGCCGTCTGCGCCGTGGTGGCGTGGATTGCGAACATGGACAACAGAAGAGACAAGCAAGCGCCCCCCACTTGGGTCCTGTAGCGCTGCGACACGACAACCTCCTTGATGGCTTCCATAACACCACAAGAATACCGAGATGACAGGCGCCAGGTCGGTTGTCCGAGGCTGTGTCGCAAGCAGAATTCGAATGGCGCGCGGTTTGGATTGCGGCGATATCGGGCTCTGGAACCGATTCGATCGGTGCCTCTCCGGCACGTTCGCCAATCCAACCGGCGCTTCAACGCGTATTTCCTGATAGACCATCTCACGCGGATCACCGAACCCCGTTCTTCTTGAGGCAACCGGAGTTTCCGCGCTGGTTGGCACGATCTTTGCAATGTCTCCCGGTGAATGGCTACGGCTCGCCTCAGCGGCGCCCGCAACGCCGATCCGCGAGACTAGAAAATTCGTTCTGAAAAGACTTGACGAGGAGGCACTGTCGTAGTACATTCGTTCTAGGCAAGGCGAACCCCGCCGGACCCGAAAGGCGACCCAGCCACCGCTACTCGGACCGGATTCGCCGCTGCTAATCCTCTCCCCGGAGGATACGAACCCCGCACACATCGCCCCGCTGAGATGGCCCCCGCGGCCACCTCTCCCGCACCGAGAGCACGCGCCGAGCGACCGGGAATTCATCCCGATCTCCCGCATCGACAGGCCGGTCGCCGGCGCGTCTCCCCGGACACGGGGCAGCAGTTGAGTTCCTGGCGTTTGCGCCGCACGTTGCATCTGGCAGCCGAGGGCATTCCGCCTCTTTGTGGAAAGGGTTCGTAATGTACTTGCATCGTCCGGAGCCATCCTGGTCATCTCGACTCTTTGGCTCAGCGCGCACGCTGGCCGCCATCATCGTCACCGCGCTTCTGGCCTCCGCACTCACCGTGCGTTGGAGTGACGCGTCAGCAACCGGCGTTACAGTGTTCACGCCGGAGATCGATTCTGCCGTGGCCGCCATACCGGTGACGGTCGAAGGAACGCTTGTCGGCGCTAGCGCCGGATTGATTGCCGTGGTCGAGCACGACGCTGAGTCGCCGGTTGCCTTCACGGTCAGCCAGGATTCCCGGCTCGTGCGCGGTGAAGAAGGCGTTCCTCTGGAAGCGCTTCGCGCTGGCGACACCGTCCGCATGACCATCGATGGACGCTCCGGTAGTGTTCTCCGACTGCACGCCGTTCCCTCGTCTCAGCCCGTGTTCCCGGTGCAGGTGCCGGGTGCCGCCGCGCTCCTCGCCGCGTTGGGGCTCATCGTCGGGGCTACGGCACTTGCCATCCGCAACAGTGACCACTTGCCGGCGCTCTCAGCACGAGGTTCCGTAACGCGGTTCCTCCCGGCCGCGACAACCCACTAACGCTTCTCCTCCCCAACCTCCTATCGGAGGGAACCGACGCCTCCTTCCCCAACCCCCTTTTCCCCCTGAAGGCCCTGGCAGCGTGCCGGGGCCTTTGGGCGCTGCGAGGGCGCGCTTCGATGAGGGGAGTCACTGCGCTCAGGGGTTTCGCTACGTTTAGGGGCGAAGGAGGTGAAGGAGAACGATAGATGAATCATTCCCTCTTCTCTCCTCCTTCACCCCCCCTGAAGCCGCGTAGCGGCTAACACCCCCTGAACGAAGTGGCACCCCCTTGCCAGGGATTGCCAACTCCCGTCCCCGCTCGTAGAGTTAGAACCGGGGGAAGCGCCGGAGGTTGCCAGATGGCGCAGGTTGGGTTTGCGTTTGCCGTCCATGCGCTCGTGCTTCTGGCGAGATCGCCAGCATCCGCCACAAGCGCCTTTCTTGCTGGGAGCGTGAACGTCCATGCGACCGGTTTGCGCAAGGTGATGGCGCCCCTCGCGCGCGCGGGATTAGTGCACGCCTGCCAGGGCCGGGACGGCGGGTACCGCCTGGCACGCCCCGCCGCTGAAATCAGCCTGGCGGAGATCTACGAGGCGGTCGCGAGCGAACCTCTGTTGCGACCGAACCCCGCGGCGGCGAATCCACGCTGTCCGATCAGCGTAGCGATGGGCCCGGCGCTCGCCGAAATCGTGGCCGACGCCGAGGCACGGTTCCAGGAGGCGCTGGCGCAACGGAGTCTGGCCGATGTGGCAAACCGGCTCGAGGCCGTCAACCCCGCACTATTTCCATCACCACCTCCCCGCTCCTGGAGCGATACGCTCTAATCTGGACCCCGGGTCTGGGAGGTCCACGCTACAAAGACGGAGGGATCAAACATTATGTACATTCCCGGCCTTGACGTCAGACTGACTGCGCGCTACGGGCTGGCCATCCTGCGCATCGTCCTGGGCATCGCAATGGCCCTCCACGGCTGGAGCAAGCTGAGCGGCGGAGTTGGTGGAGTTGCCGGCTTCTTTGGGTCGCTCGGCATTCCCGCCCCCGAGCTCATGGCCTGGGTGGTGACGATTGTCGAGCTCGTCGGTGGCATCCTGCTTGTCGTGGGGTTCCTGACGCAGATCGCCGGAATTCTGATCCTTCTCGACATGCTTGGCGTCATCCTGTTTGCCTTCTTGCTGCAGGGACAACCCTTCATCAATGAGAATGGCTGGATCAGTTGGGAAAAGGAAGCTGTCTTCGCGGCCGCGGCGCTCTGCCTCGCGCTGGCCGGACCCGGCGCCTGGTCGATCGATGACGTTGTGGCTGACTCGCGCACGAGAACCTGACCTAGTCGAGCGTCGTCCCTGTAATCAAGAAGCCTCCTGTCCATCGCTCCGGCCCCTGTGGATCACAAGGGCCAGAGCGACGGTCAACCGTCACGAACCACTATGAGGCGAATTTGCGGCAACAGGGTCGGCGGCACGACACTCTCCCCGACGATTCCTATCCGCCGCCGCTCTCGCGCTTTGGAGGTCTTGCGTGCGCTATTCCCCGTTTCTCTCGCGCCGTCGTGTCCTGGCGCTGGTGTCGGCATCGGCCGCGTTTGCCGCCGTTCCCGCGTCGCACGGCGTACCCTTCCTGCGAAACTGGGCTCGGGCGCTGGCGCAAGAACCGCAGCAAGAAACGATCAGCGTCGCGCTCGACTGGTACCCGAACGCCAACCACGCCGGACTCTACCTGGCCCAGGAGCGCGGCTATTACGCCGAGGAGGGTCTCGCGCCCGATTTTTACACCCCGTCCGATCCGACGACTGTCCTGCAGACGGTCGGGGCCGGTCGCGACACCTTCGGCATCTCCTATCAGACAGACGTGCTCCTGGCGCGGGCGGCGGGAGTGCCAGTCGTCTCCGTATTGGCCCTGGTGCAGACGCCGCTGCAAGGCATCATGGTCCTCACGAACAGTGGCATCACCCGGCCAGGAGATCTGGTTGGCAAGATCGTCGGCTATCCAGGCATTCCCAGCCAGGAAGCGTTCCTGGCCACAATGCTCGAGGATGACGGCGCCACGATCGACGACGTCGAGCTCGTCAATATCGGATTCGACCTCGTGCCGGGGCTGGCCTCGGGACGTGTCGATGCCGCCCTCGGCGCGTTCTGGACGCACGAGCCGATCCTGGCCGAACAGGAGGGCTATCCCACTGAGATCCTCAAAGTCGACGACTGGGGAGTGCCACCGTACTACGAGCTGGTCATTGCGGCGAGCGAGGCGACAGTCGACGAGCGGCCCGACGTGGTCGAACGCTTCCTGCGCGCCACGCGGCGAGGATATGAGGACGCCATCGCTGATCCAGCGGCCGCCATCGCGGCGTTGCAAGCCGCGAGCCCTGACCTCAACGTGCCGGTCGAGGAAGCGGGGATCTCCCTCCTTGCCCCCGCCTGGATCGCCGGTGACGTGCCTTTCGGCACGCAAACCGCCGCCCGCTGGGATGCCTACGCGGCGTGGATGGCCGAGCGCGGGTTGATCCCCGCCGATCTCGACGTCGCCACCGCCTGGCGCGGCGATCTCCTGCCCGCGGCGGGAACCCCGGTCCCGTGAGATCCCGGGCACTTGCGCTCCGCAATACGGGCATGAGAGCGGCAACGCAAGGTGGTGTCGTCCCGAAGAACCGCAAATGCACGTTGCACGAGGGATCTCATGGGTTCGCGCCCGCTTGCGACGAGATGCCTTCTGATACGCCGCTGTGAAAAACGCGCTGGAATCCGCGAACATAGACGGGTCCGGGTTTCAGGCTGTCGTGGCCTGCCCCGCGGCATACTTTCTCGGCCTGACACGATTTTCGTGATCTCCTGGAAGTTCACACTCTCGGAAAAGGGCTGCAAGACACCCCAGGCCGCGCCTCGCGCGCGGAACTGGACGAATTGTTAACCTGATGCATCAGTCCCGGCCGTTTTCGCATGAGGGACACTCCCTTGACGGGTCGCGATGCATTCCCCGCCTCATGGGCGAATCTGGTTCTCGGGCTCCGTCAGTGGCCCATGTTGACGGCCGTGCTCTTCGCCCTCGTTGCCTTTTTCGTCTGGAGTTGGGACGCCGCGACCCAGAGTCCGCCGGGAAGCCCGCTCGATCGCCGCCGACCCGGAGCCGAACGCGCTGCTGGCCGCTGCTCCGGACCACCTCTCCCTCACCTTTGCCGATCCGATCGACCCAGAGCGGACGACTCTCCGCTTGCTCCGGGCGGGGGGTGTCGACGTACCTCTCCACCCCATCGAGGTGGTTGGCGCAACTCCAAAACACGTTTCTGCTCGGCCAGTGGGCGCGCTCAGCGCGAGTGACTACACGGTTGTGTGGTCTACCCAGTCAGCCGATGGCGGCGATCTCCACACAGGCGCCTACCCCTTTCGCATCGACTCCGGGGCGCCTCCCGGTGCCGCCCGGATGGACGGAGAATGGCCGCGGTTCTGGGCGGTCATTCTACGCGGGCTGGTCTTTCTGGGCGCCTCCCTCGCCGCCGGCGGGTTCGCCTGGGCTCGCCTCCTCGCGTCGGGACCGAGCGCCCTCACGCTCGGGATTCGTCCTGAGGCAATGGCCATCGGCGCGCTGGTCGCCCTCCTCGGCACGGCGCTGCCGTTCTTCCTCAATCGTGTCCTGACTCCGGAGTCCAGTGTGCTTGCGCCCCTGGCGCCGTCACTACGCGCGATGTCACTCGGCTGGTGGGTTCAGCTCGTCGCGGTCTTCGCCCTGGCACTGCTCTGTCTGGGGACGCTTGTGAGCGGGCGGACCGCCGCGCAGCTGCCGGCTTCCCTGGATTGGGCTGGATTGAGCCTTGGGCTCGTTGCCCTGGTTGGGCTCAGCGTCACCAGCCCTGCCTTGTTCCATGCAACAGTCCCGCTAGATCTCGATGTCCTTGCCGTCGAGGTCGTCCACCAATGGTCGACCGCGCTCTGGCTGTCAGGATTGCTGTATCTCGCGGCCGGCTGGCGACGGCTCGGCTCGGATGTTGCCCGCTTCCGCAACGTGCGCTGGATCGGCGGTGTGCTTCTCGCGATCTCCATCCTTACTGGTCTGGCCAGGGCGTGGCCCCGCTTTCCCTCGCTCGGCGACCTTCTCGGCAGTCGCTATGGGCAGGTACTTGCCGCAAAGGGCATCATCATCCTGGTGCTTCTGGCGCTGGGACTCCTGGCAATGGTAATTCCCCGACGCTCGACGGCCGTTCGCGCCAGCCGGTCACTCGGCGCTCAAGGAGTGCTCGCCGTCGGCGTTGTGCTCCTTGCCGCGGTGCTGGCGCTGATGGCCCGTCCGGGAGCGGTCACGCGTGCCTCCCTGGCCGGCGTCGAGCTGGCGGACGTCGTTCCGGTCGACCGCTCCGCCTTTGCCGCGCAGAGCGCCTCGGTCCATTTGCTGACCCAACCCGCTTCACCCGGCGTCCAGACGCTCGTCGTCCGCCTCACGGATGGAAGCGGCGAAGCGATCGCGCTCGACCCGGCCCCAGACGTGGCGGTGACCTGGACCCCGTTGTCAGCCAAAACCGGAGATGATGATCCCGCGGTTGAGACCAGCGTCCTGCAACCCGCCCCAGCCGGCGCGCTCTTCACCGGAGCGGTGACGGTGCCAACCCCGGGCTGGTGGCAGGCCGACGTGGTCGTCACCCCGCCGGGCGGCATCGCCTCGCGGGCGCGCTTCTGGCTGATGCTGCCCGATCCCAACGTCACCGGCCAGGGGATCGATCCCGCCAATGATCCGGAGGCGCGAGCGCTCTATCAGCGAGGGCTGGAATCGCTCACCGCCCTCCGCTCCGTCCGCTACACGCAACGCCTCGGTGACGGCGGCGGCTCGCTCTACCGCTCCCAGACGGCGGTCAGTGCGGCCGAGGGCGAGCGGCCCGCGACCTACGCCGACACGATCATCAACCCTGCCGGAAACGTGATCGCGCAACAGACGATCGTCGGCGACCGCCGCTGGGTCCAGGTTGGCCAAGACTGGGTCGAGGCTGAACCAATTTCGTTCCTCACCCCCGCCGCCTGGGGCGAGGCCTACGCGGACGCGACCGGATTTCAGTTCGGGCCGCGTGAGGAGGTCAACGGCGAACTCTCGCAGGTCGTCACCTTCTGGCAGCCCCCCCGGACCAGTCCTTCCCGTGCGCCGGCCTGGTTTGCCTGGTGGATTGGACTCGCCAGTGGCGAGGTACGGCGCGAGGCAATGGTCTCCACTCGCCACTACATGGTCTACGAGTACAGCGACTTCGACGCCCCGCTTGACATCACTCCGCCCGCCGTCGTATCGACGCCTGAAGTAACGGCGACCAGCCCGGGCGCCACTCCAATCGCCACGCCTGCGAGCAGCGATCAGGTACCGATGCCCTGAGTCATCCGGAATCAGGCGCCAACAGCCAACGAGGATCAGCGCTCCGTGTAGACGGTTCGTGGGGCTGACGTCCATCTCGGAAGTGGCTCGGGTCGGTACCTGGGGCACACCATCAAACCAATTGCCAATACGTCACGATCGCGGCACGGAGGCAGGGCAGTCCATGGCGCAGTCAATTCTCAAACCAACGTGCGCCATTATTCGTGATCTAGGACGCGATTATCAGATAGCCGATGAGGAGGAGATCCTCATCTTCCTCTGACAAGCGGGATTCGTGACCAAGTCCCGCCTATCGCAATCTGAAACCTCTGCCGCTTCCATCGACAAGCCGGATCTGATCTATCCCGACAATCTGTGCTTCCGATGTCCAACGCCAACCGCATCCCGTTCAGCGTCACGGTTAGCGACGTTCCCATATCCACGGCGACCGCGATCCAGAGGTTGACGAAGCCAAACGCCGCCAGCACCAACGCCAGCAGCTTGGTCGCCAGCGAGAGCCCGATGTTCTGACGGATGACACCACTAGTCCGTCGTGACAGTTCCAACGCCTCGGCGACGCCATTGAGGTCGTCGCCCATCAAGGCGATGTCCGCCGTCTCCAGCGCGACGTCGGTTCCCGCCGCGCCCATGGCGATGCCGACGTCGGCGGTCGCCAGCGCCGGCGCGTCATTGACCCCATCACCGACCATCACCACCGTGCCGTAGCGCACACGGAGATCACGCACCGCGGCAGCCTTCTCCTCCGGCAGCAGTTCGGCGAGGACGCTGTCGGCGCCGACGGCGCGCGCGACCGCCTCACCTGTAGCGCGAGTGTCGCCTGTCAGGACAGCCACATGGGCTATGCCCGCCTCACGCATCCGGCGCACGGCGTCGGCAGCGTGCGGGCGCAGGCGATCGGCGACGGCAATCACGCCGAGCGGCCGCATCAGCCCATCCCCATCGTCCCCCATCGCAACGAAGAGCGGCGTCGAGCCCGCCTCCGCCTGCCGCGCCATCTCCCACGCCAGCGCACCCGGTCGCTCATCCGTGCCGACCAGTCCCAGTTCCCGCGCGAGGCGGAGACTGCCGACAATGACCTCGCGACTATCGAGCCGTGCCGAGGCGCCTTTACCCGGGGTCGCCAGGAAGCCGTCCGCCACGGGAATGACGATGCCCTCTTCGCGGGCTTTGACCAAGACAGCCCGCGCCAGCGGGTGCTCGGACAGCGCCTCGACCGCGGCCGCAATCTCGAGCAAGGAACGTTCATCCTCGGCGCCACCCGGCAGCGGTACGACCGCCACAACCTCGGGACGTCCGATGGTGAGTGTTCCGGTCTTGTCGATAGCCACCACCCTGGCCGTCCCAGCCGCCTCCAGCGCCGCGCCTCCCTTGACCAGAATGCCCCGTCGCGAGGCGGCGCCGATGGCCGAGACGATCGAGACGGGAGTCGAGATCACCAGCGCACAAGGGCAGGCAATCACCAGCAGCGCCAGGGCACGATAGATCCAGGTCCGGGGATCGTCCGTCACCAGCGATCCTCCGAAAGCGAGCAACGCTGCCCCCACGATGACCGCCGGGGTGTAGACCGCGGCGAAGCGATCGACCAGCTGCTGCGCTGGGGCCTTGCTCCCCTGAGCCTCCTCGACCAGATGGATGACGCGGGCAAGAGTCGAATCGGCGGCCTCCCGCGAAACCCGCAGCAGGAGCGCGCCGGGGCCATTGACCGTCCCGGCGAAACTGTCGTCCCCCGGCGCTTTGTCGGCGGGCATCGATTCACCGGTGATCGGGCTCTGGTCGACGGCAGAGATCCCCTCGACGACGACCCCATCGGCTGGAATCCGCTCTCCGGGCCGCACCCGCACCAAATCGCCGATCGCCAGCGCCTCGACTGGCACCTCGGTCTCGCCGCCGGCCGCATCGACCCGCGACGCGGTCGCGGGCGAGAGCGCCATCAGTCCGCGAATCGCCCCGCGGGTCCGCTCCAGGGTCCGTGATTGCAGCGCGCCGCCGAGCGCGAAGAGGACGACCACCGCCGCGCCCTCGCCCCATTCGCCGAGGAATGCGGCGCCAATAGCGGAGACAGTCATCAGAACGTTCATGTCGAGTCGCCGCAACCGCGCCGACTGCACCGAGGCGCGGGCGAACGGCCAACCACCGCTGACTATCGCCCCGGCGAAGAAGGCGGTCGCGACAGGTCCCTGTGCACCGGCGAAGGACAGCGCGCTGCCCAGGATCCAGAGCGCCGCGGCCAGCAGGACCCATTGCAGACGGCGGTCTCGCCACCAGGGGAGCGCGTCTGGGGTAGCACCTTCTCGAGCGCCGGTCGCCGCCGTTGCCTGATATCCAGCACGGGCAACTGTCCGTGCGATCTCATCCTCTGGTACGGCAGCTCCGGTGACGGGCACCACCGTCAGCGTCGCAGCCCCGAAATTCACCCGCGCGGAATCGACTCCCGGCAGCGCCGCTACCACCCGCTCGACACTCAACGCGCAGTCGGCGCAGTCCATCCCGGCGATACGGAAACGCGACATGGCGGGAGCCGGCGCGGGAACGGTGTAGCCGAGCGTCTGGATGCGGGAGACAACCCCCGCGCGATCGAGCAGTGCGGGATCGATATCGACGCGCGCGTTACCGCTCCCGAAGTTGACCGACGCATCATGGACTCCGGGAGTCGCCCGTAGCCCAGCTGCCAGCGACTCGGCACACATTGCGCAGTCCAGCCCGGCGACTGGCAGAGTGAGCGCCACGTCGCTTGCCCGATGAGGTGCGGTGGCGGTCATCGGGCGCTGGACCCGGCAGCGATCTCTCCCGCGTGCGCGATACCCATCGCCAGCAGATCGCGCACGTGGTCGTCATCGAGCGCGTAGAAGATGACGCGCCCTTCCCGGCGTGACCGCACCAGCCGACCCTCGCGCAGCGTACGGAGCTGGTGCGAGACGGTGGTGCGGTTGATCCCGGTGGCGGCGGCGAGATCGCAGACGCACAGTTCGCCGGCCGCCAGCGCGGCCAGCAGGCGCAACCGTGTCGGATCGGCGAGCAGCGCAAAGAGCCCGGCCACCTCGGGCACCGGAGGCATAGCGCCCAGCGCCGCCCGCGCCGCGAAAACCGCCGGGGGGTGGATGACCGCGATCTCGCAGTCGTCTGGTTTCGGTCTCGGGCATTCGGGCGGCGGATATGTGTGCCTTCATGCACATATTGTACTCGCTGCCGCGCTAGCTATTGCGACGAGCACGTCCCTACGACCTGAAGCTGACCCTCGTTTTCGCCAGCAGGGGTGAGTTGCGGCATGTGGCAAGGAACTTGCGGCAGGGTTCGCCATGGGCACGCGCCCGCGAGACGACTGGCAACGGATCATCCGACCACACGAATGACCGTCGGGATCCTTATGTACCCAAGACGAAGGGAGAGAATCGCCTATGGCCACCACGGAAACAACGGGTACGCGCGATGTCACCTACGACCTGATCAGCGTGATCTACCACGCGCTGCAAGGGGCCGAGACGTACCAGATGTACGAGCAGGACGCGCAGCAAGAGGGAGACCAGGAAGCCCAGTCGTTTTTCCACGAGGCTCACCAGTCCAGCCGCCAGCTGGCTGACCGTGCCAAGACGATGCTCGGTCAGCGCATGAATAAAGGTGGCTCGGGCCAGTAATCCTGATCTGAGACGGCATCCGGATGATCCCATCACTGGGTGACGGGTGCCGGGCCCCCCACTACCGGATGCGTGCTATGGAAGGCCGCGAAGATCGCGAAGACTCCGAAGGCTACGAGAGGCAGGGCGGGGGAACGGTTGCAGCCGCGGCCCCTACCCGCGCGGTCGTGATCCACACGCGAGACCGAAGATCAGACGAGAGGGAGCCGGGCCATGCCGGCTCCCTCTCCTGGTTCATGCTCTCGAGAGTGACGTTCTCTTGAGAAGAATCTCGTTTCTCAGGGCACGGGCCGAGCCCCCTCGCGCATATTCCTCACAAAATGCCACAACGCGGCAGTGGCGATCGCACCGTTACCCTCTGGCCGTCTTGGCGGCGCCCTCGGCCAGCCCCTTGATGTACCCGATAGCGAAGAGACGCCCCAGCACGTCATAGCCGGGCGCCAGGTTCTCCTCCCCCTCCATCGTCGGCACATGATCGGGGCGGAGCGGCCCCTCGAAGCCGATCTCCTGGTACGTCTGCATCGCCGCGAACATGTCGGTCTGCCCTTCGTCGTGGAAGGTCTCCACGAAGCGCTCCGGGGTGCCGCGGACGTCCCGGAAGTGGACGAAGTGCAGGGCGCCGCGGTCGTCGAACGCGCGAATTTCGGCCGGGACATCGGCGCCCATCGTGGCGAAGGTGCCCTGGCACATGGTGATCCCGTTGTGCGGGCTGGGGACCAGATCGATTGCCCGGCGCATCGCCTCCGGCGTGCGCAGGATGCGCGCCATACCGCGGATCGGCGAGATCGGCGGGTCGTCCGGATGGAGTGCCAACTTCACCCCGGCCTCGGCCGCCACGGGGACGACGTGCTCCATGAAGCGGGCAATGCTCTCCCAGAGCGTGTCGTCGCTCACTTCACCCGCCGGGGTGTGGGGAGCATTCTCCATCAGCCCATGGTCGTAGGAGGTGACGAGCGCGCCGCCACGGCTGGGGGTGGTGGTCGAGGTCCGGGTCCAGTTGAAGACCGCCATCCAGTTCCAGCAGACGACCGGAATGCCGACCGCGCCGAGATTACGGATCAGCGTGCAGCAGCGCTCGATCTCCTCGTCGGCGCCGGGCAAGCCCAACTTCGCCGCGTGCAGCCAGGGGAATCCGGTCTCGATCACCTCCAGCGTCAGACCGGCATCGGCGAAGCGGGTCTTCATCCTTAGCAGCGGCAGGAACTCCCACCCCGGTCCATCCACAGCATCCGGCGGAACCTGCGACACGGCATGGGTCACCCCTGACTGCCGCGCCAGGGTCCACGTCGTATTCGGAAACGGCGGTAGATATTCGGCGAGCTTGAACATCGTTTTGCACGTCTTTCTACGGAGCACATCGTATGGCAGGAAACATCTAACCAGCGTTTCGGTGAGAAGGCAACACGGCCAAGTTCAGAGACGAGCAATACCGCGGGTGATGCTGAAAAGGCTGAATCCTTTCGAATCGGTGGTTGCTCTCTCCGTCATCTCAATAGGGGCACTGCCCCTGGTCGGTGTCAAGGCCTGCGGACTCCTCCGCTTCGCTCCAGCCCGCGGTGCCCCCACGTCCCCGGTTGGTTTTCTGTTGGGTAGTTCGGTTGACCTGCCATCACTGAGTGTCCGAGCTGAGCCTGCGACGCTTGAAGTCGACGAGCTGAAGGTATCAGGCCCTCGAACGCGTCAGAGGCTCAGGAATTAGATTCGTTCCGTCGTCTCCGGCCGGGTTTCTTCGTCATGGGGCAAATCCCATCGAAGAATCGAAGACTGGCTGCTGGGAGACCGGGGCGTCCAATCCCCTTTGTGCGGCAGGTTCTCGTCCAGTGGGGGAAGAAGGTAGAGGACGACCTCGCCTGTATCCGGCTCGCCTCCGCCCAACTCGTCTTCTCCAAAACCGGGGGTTCCAGATAACCGGGCTGCGTATGGCGCTCGCTCACGACGGCGGGTCGAGCTCCCCGACCCAGCGGAAGCCGGTGGCCTGGACGGCGCCCTCCTCGATCAGCGCTCGCTCCAGCGGTTCGAGGCTCTCGTGGAGACCGTAGCGGTAGAGATACGGTTTCCAGGTAAAGAACCGTTCCCGGAACGGCGCCATGAGCTGGGCCCGCATCGCCGTGTAGCCATGCAGATCGCCATGGTCAGCGAGCCAGGAGCGGCGCCACTCCTCATAGTGAGGAGGCAATGGCGCATGCTCGGCAAGCAGACCCGTGGCCGCGGCAGCTTGCCGTTGGTGGAAATACCAGCGCGCCGTCGTCTCGTCGAGCAGTCGCTCGCGGTCCCACTCTTCCAGAATGAACCGCCCACCAGGGACGAGGAGCCCGACGATGGCCGCGGCGGTTCGCGTCAAGTCCGCGATGTGGTGCATCGATAGCGAGGCGACGACGGCATCGAACGGTCCCGGCTCAGTGAAGTCCTCGAAGGGGATGCGGCGGAAAAGCGGTCCCTCGGGAGCCGCTGGGTCCACGGCGACGATGTCATACCCGGCCGCCGCGATCGCATAGGTGAGATCACCAACGGGTCCGCATCCAATCTCCAGGACGTGGGCGGGCGGCGGTGGGAGGTAGCGAAGAATAAAATGGGCCAGGCTCATCCCGCCATGATAACCGGGGAGGTGGCCGCCCACGGAAACGAGTCCCAGCTCGTGGCCGGCTGGAGTTCCGTCATGCTCTCCAGTTCCGATAACATGCTCGTGCCTCGTTGTGCCACAACCGAGGGCATGAAAATGGTCGCCCCAGCGTTCGGGCGGCGTCGACTCGCTGATGAGCTAGGGCTATTTTCAGATCAATTTGGGTCACTATCGAAACCGGTGCACATCGTAGAGCAATCATTCTTCGGCGTCCGGGTCGAACGAGCCAAGCGGTTCGCTCTCGTCTCGGTCGCGCCGGGCGCATTATCCGGCTCCCACAGGACCACGCCACCGAGCGTCGTTCTCAGCGGCCTGGCTTCAATGAGGAAAGGGGAGGTTAGTGCGCCGGCTGGAGCACCGCGGGGAGCGTCGTCCCGCCGCGCGAGGCAGACGGCCGGCGGCCGAGGGCCACGAAGCCAGACAGCAGTCCCAGCACCAGTGTCGGCAGTGCCAGCATGCCCCCGCCGATGGCCAGTGTGCTCACCGTCGCCCCGACCATGATCACGACCAGGCCAGCCGCGGCCAGCGCGGTGAGCCCCGGGAGGATGCGCAGGGCATACGGCAGGATGAGGCCCACGGCCCCCAGCACTTCACAGACACCGATGAAGCGAATGAACTCCCCGGGGAAGGGCGACATCACCGAGAGCACCTCGATCGGGGTGATCAGTTTCATCCCACCCGCGAAGAGAAAAACCAGCGCCAGCACTCCCTGAATGATCCACAACACGCGATTCCGGTTCATGCCTGCCTCCTGTCGAGCCGACCACCGCCCCGGTGGTGTCACCATGTAGTCGTTTCCGGCAGACCCTAATCGACACTGGCCATCAACCGATTCTGCAAATGGTGAAAATTGTGAGTTTTCTGTCAGTTGGTTGCCCTCTCGGCGCTCGGCCTCACTCCTGCGGCTCACGTCGCGCCGAATCGCTCGTCGTGGACGATCTCGGCGAGCGGTTTCCGGGCCTGAGGCGGGTGGGAGCGAGCGCCTTCGGCACCGATGTCCTCGTAGCCGAATGAGAGAGCCGTCCGCACCAGCCGCTCGCGCGGGATGCCCAGGATATCCTTGGCCGCCTGCCGGCCCTCGCCGTGGAACCAGCCGATCGCGGACCCTAGCCCGTGCGCTTGGGCGGCCAACTGGAGCCGCTGGCTGAGCACCCCCTCGTCGAAGGTCTCCTGCTCGACCTGGTCCGGATTGCCGTCCATGATCAGGACGATCGCCAGGGCGGCCCCGGCCAGGTGGCGGACGTACCCCTCCAGCTCCGACAATCGCTGCAGCGTGTCCCGGTCGCGGACGACGACGAAGGCCCATGGCTGGCGGTTGTTGGCGCTCCCACTCCAACGCGCAACAGTGAGCAAGTCATCCACCACCGCTTGCGGCACCGGTTGGTCGGTAAACCGCCGGACGGTGCGCAGCGTTCGCAAGAACTCGATTGCCTCCCCCGTCTCCATCGTGATTGCTCCCATACTGAGTGCCACGTGCCGCGTCCTGCGGAAGTCTCTCACCTTCCCCAAACGCGGACGGCGCGGGCCGCCGCGGCCCAAAGCCCTCC
This sequence comes from uncultured Chloroflexia bacterium, assembly GCA_963751075.1. GTDB lineage: Bacteria > Chloroflexota > Chloroflexia > Thermomicrobiales > UBA6265 > JACCXM01. The sequence continues at coordinate 133,080 of CAVVTE010000022.1, forward strand.
ATACCGCTGTTGAGACGGCGAGCGGTTGAGCGAATGCCCACGCGGAGATCCGCTGGTGGATTAGCATGCAATGCGATAGCGCATCGTCAGTTGGTGAGACGTAAGAGAGAGGTACCCCGTAATGCCGCTCAATGCAGGATTAGTCATGCCTCGTGGCAGCGCGTCTGACCTTGTCGCGCGCGTCGAGCAGGCAGAGCGGCGCGGCATCGCGACAGCCTGGACGACGGTGGGCGGACCGACCGCCGATCCCGTGACGGCCTACGCTGCCGCCGGGGCCGCCACCGACCGGATCGGACTCGGGACGGCAGTGACGCCCACCTATCCGCGCCATCCCATCACGCTGGCCGCGCAAGCGATCGCCATCAACGATCTGGCTCCTGGCCGTCTGCGTCTCGGCGTTGGTCCAAGTCACAAGCCCATGATTGAAGGAGCCTATGGCCTGCCGATGGGCAAGCCACTGGCTCACCTTCGCGAGTACGTGACAATCCTCCGCATGCTCTTATGGGAGGGTGCGGCTGACTTCTCCGGCGACTACTTCACGGTCAAGATGGCCTTGCCGACGGGCGTGCTGGCTCCGAAGATTCCCGTCCCCATCTCGGCACTGCGCCCGAACGCCTTTCGTCTCGCCGGAGAGATTGCCGACGGAGCCATCTCCTGGGTGACGCCGATCGACTACCTGACGCAGACTGCGTTGCCCAAGCTGCAGGCCGGTGCGGAGGCGGCGGGACGCGAGCGGCCGCCCCTGATCGCGCACGTGCCAGTCATCGTCTCGACCGATCGTGCCGCGGCGCGGGCGGCGTTCCGAGCGCAGTTTCCGATCTACCCCAAGCTGCCGTTCTACGCGGCGATGTTCGCCGAGGCTGGCTATCCCGTCACGGCCACCGGCGAGATGACGGACGACTTGGTCGAGACCTTGGCCGTCTCGGGTGACCCGGAGGAGATTCGTGCCCGCCTCGAGGCGATCCGGGCGCGCGGCATCGACGAGTTGATGGTCTCCCACGTGGTGGTGGCGGATGAGGAGGCCGAACTGGCGGTGCTGTCGGAGATCCTGGCGGGCGAGTAAGCACAGCCACGGGTCCGCCGGTCGATCAGCCTGCTCACGCCCCGTTTGGCTACCCCTGGGTTCCTGTAATGCCTCAGCCTGCTTGTAACAATAGAGCGGAACGGCCGCCTGGGGCACCGGCAGAAGAAGAATCTACTGTGCGTGCTTCCCCGCTGGGAGCGACAGTCGGTGGTGCCCGTCGGGTGCCCCAGGGGCCACGCTGTTCTTCGGGCGCACGGCACCAGGCGCGAGCCGGCCTTTGACGGCGGCTCCCGGTGGCAGTCTACCGCCAACGCGGTCCGTTTTTTTGACGCGGTGGTGCCCCACCGGGGCATGCAGCATTGGTCTGAAATTAGCCACAGTCCCTGAATCGGTCGGCACCAGAACCACCATTTTTAGACTCCGGTCGTGGCCCACAAGGCCATGAGCAACTGTTGAAAGAAGCGGACTGGTGGCCGAGACGGATATCCACACTGGTCCAACCACCCGGTTTTGCCCAAGTTTGACCCGTTTGAGTAGTGCTGAAGGGCGCTGCTCAGGCCTCGTTGCAGGCTCCCAAGGACTTTTTCAACGAACTGGCCCATTACCGGCCCGGACACCTATCTGAACAGATCATGCGGTTTGCACGGAAGCGGGAAGCGACACCACCCTGCCGCTCTCGGGTGTGCCACTCTACGGACAAGGGATGTTACCTCTATGCAAGTGCGCCTGAGTTCACCGTCAGCATCATGTTAGTCTCCATGACCAAGAATTGAGACGGTGAACTCAGCGCCAGATGGATCGTGGGGCTTGCCTCTCCGGCGCATACTGGCGGGCATCATGCTGACCAGATCGCCACCAGACCATCTTCAGATTGCCTCGGCGCCGCTGCTGCTCACGCCGCTGATTGGCCGCGAGCGTGAGCTGGCCCTGGCCCTGGCGCTCGTGCGCCGTCCCGATGTTCGCCTTCTTACCCTGACCGGTCCCGGTGGCATCGGCAAGACCACTCTCGGCCTCGCCCTCGCCGCTGAGATCGGCGCGGACTTTGCCGACGGAGTCTGCTTCGTTTCGCTGGCCGCGATCACCAACCCTGATCTGATTGCGACAACCGTGGCGCGCGCCGCCGGTCTCGTTGACGCTGGCGACACCCCTATACCCGATTCCCTGGCGGCTGCCCTGCGTCAGACCGAAACGCTGCTGGTGCTGGACAACTTCGAGCACGTGCTGACGGCCGCTCCACTGGTGAGCGAGCTGCTGGCCCTCTGCCCGCGGCTCACGGTCCTGGTGACGAGCCGGGTGTTGCTGCGGGTGACCGGTGAGTACGCCCTCCCGGTGCCACCGCTGGTCTTGCCCGACCCTGACGCGCCCGCCTCGCGCGATGATCTGCTGCGCTCCGCGGCGGTGCAGCTGTTCGCGCAGCGCGGCCAGGCGGTGAATCCGTCCTTCGCGGTGACGGATGACAACGCCCCCCTCGTGGTGGACATCTGCCAGCGGCTGGACGGCGTACCGCTGGCGATCGAGCTCGCGGCGGCGCGTTTGACCCACCTGTCGCTGCCAGTGTTGCGGGAGCGGTTGGAACGGCGGTTGCCGCTACTGACGGGCGGGGGCCGAGACCGGCCGCTCAGGCTGCAGACGATGCGGAACGCGATCGCCTGGAGCCACGACCTCCTCCTTCCTGCGGAGCACATCCTCTTCCGGCGATTGGCGGTGTTTGTCGACGGCTGCACCCTGGACGCGGCTGAGGCGATAGGGGGAGAACGCGGGGACGCTTTAGGTCTTCCTCCCTCCGTGCTCGACCTGGTCGGTGCGCTCGTCGAGGCGAGTCTGCTGCGGTCGGAGACCGGCCTGGACGGGACGGTGCGCTATCGGATGCTGGAGACGATCCGCGAGTTTGCGGAGGAGCGGTTGGTGGCCAGCGGCGAAGCGGAGGTCGTCCGGCAGCGGCATGCCGCCTACTTTGTGGCCTTCGCCGAGCGGTACGAACTGGCGGAGTTGCTGCCGGAAGGCGATCAGGTCCTGGCCCTGCTGGAAGCGGAGCACGCGAACCTCCGAGCCACCCTGGTATGGCTCGAGGATAGCGACGAGAGCGGGGTGTTGCTCCGGCTCGCGGCCGCCCTGGGCCGCTTCTGGACCGGCCGTGGCTACTCCCATGAGAGCCGAGACTGGTTGGAGCGTGCCCTGGCGCACGATGGCGCCGCGGCGGCCGATCGGGCGAAAGCGCTCGTCGCACTCGGCGTAATTCAAATCTACCAGGGGGCAAACCGGGAAGCCGAGCAAAGTCTGATTGAGGGCTTGGCTGGCTGCAGGGTGCTGGGCGACGCACTCCACGCGGTCCTTGCGCTGATCGGGCTCAGCGGACTGGCCATCATGCAGCGCGACTTTGGCCGCGGTGCTGCGCTCCTGGAGGAGGCCCACACCGCCACCCAGGACCATGGCGGACCGCCGGCTGGCGCAGATTCTGGCGGGTCGCGTCTCGATCAATCTCGCCGTAGCTCCTCGGGCACAAGGTCAATACGCACTGGCCGAGGATCACCTCGAGGCCGCACTTCGCCTATTACAGGAGGTGGGATACAGCGAGGGAATCATCCTGGCGCTCGGGGATCTCGGTAATCTGGCGCGCGACCAGGGCGACTATGCGCGAGCGCTGGCGTTGTATCGAGAAGCCCTGGAATTGGGCGGAAATCATCCCGGGACGCGCTTGGTCACCGAGGTGATCGAGGCGGTGGGGATCGTGGCCGCCGCCGGGCAGGCGGAACGCGCCGCCAGGTTGTTGAGCGCCTCCAGGGCGCAGCGCGATCGGCTCGGGTTGCGCTATCGAGTGAGGGAAGACCAGGTGGCGCTGGAGCAAGCCGTGGCCGCCACCCGCGCCGCCCTCGGTGAACCGGCGTTCGCAACTGCCTGGGCCGCCGGCCGGGCTCTCACCCCGGCGCAGGCAATCGCGGAGGCGCTCGATCCGCTCGTGCCTCCGACCAGCACCCACGGCATCTCGTTGACCCCGCGTGAAGATGACATCCTGCGTCTGCTCGTCGCGGGGCAGACCGACCCGGCCATCGCCGCTGCCCTCTTCATCAGTGTGCGCACGGTTGAGCATCATGTCGCCCGCATCTTCGCCAAACTCGGCGTCCACAACCGCACCGCCGCTACCACGGCCGCCATCGCCACCGGGCTCGTCGACCCCACGCCTCCGCCGCCGGCCTAACCTCCTCTCTCCTGTCACTGTCGCGCCCCACGCCGCGGCCGGTCCGGCCTTGGTGCGGTCGGCCCTTCGCCTCGGCTATTGGGTACTCCCGACAAAGCGAATGGGGTACTTGGATGGGGTACTTGTACGGATAGGCCGGCGATGCCTCAGCACGTACTGTCTGCATGAGAGCGAGGTCGCTGCGCATCGCGGTGACCCTCATGGTGACCGGAGTCATTCATGCCCTGTCTGCTCATCCGCCACACGGTCCAGGACTACCCGACCTGGATAGCGGTTTTTGACGAGCACGAGACGCGCCGGGCCAACGGCTCGCAGGGGGAGGCTCTTTCGCAACGCCGCCGACCCGAATGAGATCCTGCTCCTTCTCGAGTGGGACGACCTCGAGCGGGCACGCCTGTTCGCCGACTCCGACGATTTGCGCGAGGCGATGGCGCGGGCGGGGGTGACGGACCGGCCGGACATCTGGTTTCTGGAGGACGTGGAGCGCCCAACCGTCTGAGGAGATACCGGTCGGCTGCCTACGTTGGCTGCACAAGAGGAGAATCGCTATGCACCGGATTCCCGTCATCGCCCTGATCATCCTGATGCTTGCCGTGCCGATCTCGGGCTTCGCCCAGTCCGCTACCCCGTCGGCGTCGCCCTCTGCGGCGAGCGGCGACTTCTCCGGCCTCGTCGACATCGGCGGGCGGAACCTGTATCTGGAGTGCCGCGGCGAGGGCAGTCCGACGGTGATCCTGGAATCGGGTGCCGGCGGCCGGGCCGACGTCTGGAGCCGGGATCTGCAGCAGCCCGAAGGCGAGCGGACCATGGTGCTGCCGGCCGTGGCGGAGTTCACCCGCGTCTGCGCCTATGACCGGCCAGGGACGATGGGGGACGTCAACCCCTCCCTCGACCCGTACGGTCCGCTTTCTACCCCAGTCGCAGTGACCCGGTGCCCCAGCCGCGCACAGCGCAAGACATGGCTGACGACCTGCACGCGCTCGTGGACGCGGCGGCGATCCCCGGACCCTATGTCCTGGTTGCCCACTCGGCGGGCGGTCTGGTAGCGCGACTGTACGCCAGCGAGTACCCGAACGAGGTGGTGGGCATGGTGCTGCTGGACTCCACCCACGAGGATGTCTGGCTCCGTTTCCAGGAGGCACTAACCCCGGAACAATGGGAGGTGTTCGAAGCGATCACCGTCACCAACCAGGACCTCCTCGATGCCTATCCGGAGGCGGAGCGGTGGCACACCGCCCCGTTTGCCGACGAGGCCACCTCCGCCCAAGTACGCCAGGCGCGCAAGGAGGCCCCGCTGCACCCGATGCCGCTGGTCGTGTTGATGCATGGCATCCCCTTTGGCGACCCGTTTCCGGGCTGGCCGGCTGCCAAGATGGAAGCCATCATGCACGACTTGCAGGGGGATTTGGCCACCCTCGTCCCCAATGCCCACTTTGCCATTGCCACCGAGAGCGGGCACAACATCCACCAGGATCAGCCGGATCTGGTCATCGAAG